>CAYPYN010000002.1:0-589998 GCA_964415295.1 uncultured Bacteroidota bacterium | reverse complement strand
CTCTCTATTTTTCAAAGAACTTTTAATGCCCCAGCTCGCCCTATGCTGGATAACGGTTGGCGGTATGGTTAGTTGCCGATTTCGAAGCACTTTCCTGTCAAGTTACAACTACTTTTGATACGGGCTGTGCCGCTCGAATACGCACTGCACCGGCAATTAACTATACCGCGTGTTGTGCGTTCGGCTTTTATTTATTTCATTTTCTTATTGTAAATTTAAGCAAAGTTACTAATTTTGCATTCAATTATCGCTACGATTTGAATTCAAGTATTCACCTGTAAGAAGTCATAATGAATAAAAATAAATTGCCTGTAAGATTTACAGGTCAGCACTTTACAATTGACAAAGTGCTAATTGAAGATGCAATAAAACAATCAAGAATTAATCAAAACGATACGGTCTTAGATATTGGTGCAGGAAAAGGATTTCTAACTGTACATCTACTACAAAAGGCAAAATTAGTCATTGCGATTGAGAATGATTTTGAGTTAATAACGCATCTAAAACACAAATTTAAACAAACTCAAAACATTCAAGTTTTTGGATGTGATTTCAGAAATTATAAAATTCCTGATTTTTCGTTTAAGGTTGTTTCTAACATACCATTTGGTATAACATCAGAAATTTTAAAAATATTGATGTTTGAAAATATGGAAAGTTTTCAGGGCGGTTCAATTTTCCTGCAATTAGAACCTGCTAAAAAGTTATTTGTAGACAAAATCTTTAATCCTTACACTATCCTATATCATACATTTTATAGTTTGAAGATAGTTTACGAAATAAATCCTAATAGTTTTATACCTCCTCCAACTGTTAAGTCTGCTTTTCTTAAAATTGAACGAAAACCTTTACATATTGATTTTAATCAGAAAGTCAAATATTTAAATTTTCTATCCTTTCTGTTACAAAAACCTAATTTACCTGTCAGAACGGCTTTAAAATTAATATTCAGAAAAAGTCAGGTTAATGAGATTTCCGAAAAATTTGGAATTAATTTGAACTTAAAAATCGTGAATCTATCTCCAAGTCAATGGGAAGATTGTTTTATTGAAATGCTGAAAGTTGTCCCTGAAAAGTTCCACCCTTCATAATCACTTCTTTTATATTAAGGTGGTATTTCCATTATCGGGGTCTTGTCTTTTAAGCTGACGCACAACGACCGTCCATACGTAATTGCGTGTGTATGCTATTAGTGGGCGGTGTGCGAAATTGCGTTTAAAAACATTATGTCCGTGTTTTTGAGCGCTTTTTGTTGGTTAATATGTATTCCTCTATAGGCTCCTGTGCCTTGAGCAATTTCTCAATGGGACTTTCGATCTGCGATAGATTACGATTACTTACATGCGTATAAATTTCCGTGGTCCGCGTGCTCTCGTGACCGAGTAATTCCTGAATGTAGCGCAGATCCACACCGCTTTCCAGTAAATGCGTTGCAAAACTGTGACGCAGCGTATGGACGGTCGCGTACTTACGTATGCCGGATGCTTCCAGAGCTTTGACAAAAATATTCTGAACGCTCCTCGGACTGTATCGGTCGCCTTTGAGGCCTTCAAACAGCCATTCGGCAGGAACGTACTGCTTATAATATTCCCTCAGCATTTCCAGAACGCCCTGAGATAAAATAGTATATCGGTCCTTTTTCCCCTTGGCTCCGCGAATGTGAAGCAACATGCGCTTGGAATCCACATCGCCGATCTTCAGATTGATCACCTCGCTGAGACGCAGCCCGGCGGAATAGATCAGATAGATGATACAGCGATGCTTCAGGTTATCGATCTTGGAAAAGATCTTCTTCACCTCTTCCTGACTGAGAACGGAAGGCAGACGGTCCTCGCGTTTCGGGCGCTCCACACGGTAGATATGGCGCGGCCTCTCGAGTACGGTCTCGAAATAAAATTTTATCGCGTTGATCGCCTGGTTTTGAAAGGAGGTGGATATCTTCTTCTTTGTGATCAGATACTCAAGATAGGCTTGCACGTTCGCGTTCGTAAGCGTAGCGGGATCGCGCGGCGCAAAATGCTCAAAAAAAAGTTTGAGGTGGCTCTTGTAAGCCTTGACGGTATGATGACTGTAACGGCGCAGTCTCAGTAATTTAATGATCTCATCCATAGCGGATGTTTATTGAAATGGTGTCGGTAAATGGCTCGATATCCCCGCAAAAACTTAGATATTTTATTATCGAATGTCAATATTTAAAAAGCCGATCTGCCCCGACTCCATGCCCTGATACGCATTTCCAATAAAAAAACCCGCAGAGATCATCCGCGGGTTCTTTTATTACGATTCATATTACCGGATCATTCTTCCATCATGGCCGGCGCTTCGCCTTTGCCTTTGTCCACTTTTTCGATATTCTTGATGATGGAGGATTCAAATTGTTTGATCTTCTCTTCCGCCATCTTGATCTTGTCCTCTTTCTGCTTCAAAGCGTCGCCTTTAAGCTTGCCGGACTTCTTGTCCTTTTCCAGGGCTTCTTTGGCTTTGGCCAGTTTTTCCTGTAGAGCGGCAAGACGGTTCTCCTGAGTTCCGATCTTACCTTCGGCTTCCATGGCGTTCTTATGCAAACGCATACGGGCTTCTTTGGAACGCTGCATGCCGAATTCTTTTCCGCTCATGCCTCCTTTATCTTTGCCGTATCCTTTTCCCTTCTTTTCATCGGGTCCTTTGCCTTTGGCGTCTTCCGGCTTATTGCCTTTCTGATCGCTCTCGTCCTTGGCTTCCACTTTCTTCTCTTCCTCCATGGCCTTCTTACGCTCTTCCTTCTGGCTCTTGCCCTTTTCGGCATTTGGATTCTGGGCGAAAGCGCTCCGGCTGAAGGCGAAGACCAGAGCCAATAAAATAATGCTGATAAGATTTTTCATGGTATTCCCTCGGTTTGGGTTAATGTTTAGTCTTTCAGAAGATCATTAACTTCTTTTTCAACCTGGTCGCCTTCCTTCGTCAGTTCATCGCTGGATTTGGTCAGGTCCGCGTTGACGGAATCAACCTTCGCCGCTTCTTTCTTGTCCATCTCTTCCGCCTGTTTGGCTTTATTGTCGCAGCCGGCGAAAGAAACGAATAAGATCAATAGCACAGGCAAAAATAGTTTTTTCATACGATCTCTCCGTTTTTTTGGGTTAATAAGTTGGGGCTAACTTAAAAAAAATATATCGAATCTCCCTTAAAGAAGAAACAAAAAACTCTGCTTTCCTCAATATGAGTATACCATGGGATCGTCGTCATTGAAACAATGACTCAATCACAAAATGACCCAATGAATCAATTCTTTCTCACTGGCACTTGCCGATATAATAACCGAAGTAAAACCCGCGCAAACTGGAGACGTAACTCTTCGTGTTGTATTTACCGGAGCCCGCGTAATCCTGCGCCAAAAGCAGCGCCGCGTATGCGCACAATCCGGTCTTCGGTTCTTTGAATAACACGCCGCCCCATTTCAGCCGGCATTCCGGAATATCGTAATCCGTATACGAGATGTCCCAATTGGCGTCGGTGATGCCGACCGAGATGATCTGCGCGCCGGGCACGTTGTCGCGGATGAATTTCTTGCACGTCTCTTCCAGTCCCGCATCGCGATAGGGGAAACTGGCCTTCATGACGGTGAGGTTCCTGTAATACGCGTTCTTCACTTCGGCGATCTGCGCCTGCGCTTTTTGGAGAACCGGCGCGATGTCCGCTTCCGTCATGCCCGCCGCCTGATACGTCGGCCAGAGATAATTCTTCACCGAGGCGAGAAAATCCTTGCCGCCGTTGTACACCACGTCGTACGTGCCGGCTTCAAATTTCTCGGAACCCGGATTGGCCAGATCGGTCTTGCCTTCGTAGAACCAGATAAATTTACCCTCGGCGCCGAGGTCGGTCGCTTCACCTATCTTGGCGAGTGCATCGAACTGCGTTTTCAGGTCGCCCTCGAGCATTCTTCCGAGAAAGAGCGCCATGCCGTCTTTGGCATGTTCCGCCGCGCGGCGGTAAAAGGCCGGCGAGTATTTCATTTCCTTGTCCGTCTCGCCGGAGAGACTGAACCAGCGATCGTTGGGATCGGGCTCCGGCGCGTCCTTATATTTGGCGATCGCGGCCGTCATGCCTTCCAGTTCTTTTTTGATCTTCGGTAAATTGGCGAGCCGCTCGTCCGGCCTGTATCCGAAATAGCTCTCGTAATACGACGGCATACGGTCTTTCAAACGCTCGTCGCCGGAAGCCCAGTTGATCGCCGACGCGACGGCGAAATACGGAGTGGCTACATCTTTCGAAAAAGCCTGCTTGACCTCTTTAGCGGCTTCACGCGATTCGACGTAAAGCTTTTCGTCGTTGAATCCGACAAATTCATCCGTGTAGCCGTGGCGAACTTCCAGCGTGCGGTTGGCGGCATCGACCTTGGTGATCTTGCAGTCCACCCACTGATTCATGATCTTGACCTTCACGCGCTGGCCCACCTCGAAATTCTGGCCCGTCAGATTGAATACAATGATCTCGCCCTTTTTCACATCTTCAGGAACGTACCAGCCCGCTTCCGTGCCGTCCTTGGCGGTGATCAGGTACTTGCCGTCCTTGATCTCCTTGACCGTGCCGCTCTGATGCCATTCGAGTTTGGTCCCGTAGTCCACGAGATCGCCCACCTTAAATTCCATCACGGCGGAACCCGGGAGTCGGATGGAAGCCTCCGGGAAATCGTTGTATTTCACCGATTCGATGCCGATGTCCACGCGGTAGGATGTGCCGCGGATGGACGTGATCTTGCCGGGATACCAGCGTTTGGAATACTGAACCTCCACGGCCTGACCAACCTTGTATTTGGTTTCAGCCTGTTCTTCTTTTTTGGTCTCTTTCTTGGCCGTTTCCTTTTTCTCGGCCGGTTTCTGCGTCTGCGTTTCTTTTTTCTTTTTGTCTTTGATCAATTTGTCCAGCTGGGCGTTGGCGGTATTCCATGTGAATGCCGTCAGAAGAATCAGAATTAAGATCCTCATGGTACGCTCCTTGAAAAATATTTTGGATTCGGTTAGCGGGAACGGTTAGTTGAAGCGGCAGTAAGGAAGTGCGGATAGATCGGCCGGGATCCTACTGCCGTATTATCGTGCAATGGATCTGCGAATTTTCCAGTCTGATGCGTGTGAATTAAGTTAAGACTTGATTGTGAAAAATGCCACAAGAAATTGAGGAAATAAAGACCCTTTGTATTCGCTTTAGGGAGTTTGGTATTCCCGGCCTTGATAAAAATGCCGGTAAACCCGAGTTCGCAGAATAATTAATGCGAAAAAGGGCTTCTATTAATATTCAAACTTGGAGTATCGTGAAGAGTGAGGATCGTTTTTCGCAACCCGCTCTGCGAACGAGGGTCAGGCATTTTTATCATAGCCGAAGTTTTCTTTCCCGCTTTCTTTTTAAAAAGAAAGCGGATCCGGTAAACTAATTTGTAAATGAACACACCCGATCCAAAGATCAAACCAAAGATTCACTGGCCTAATGACTCAATTCTTCAAATGCTTCTCTGATAATCCTTGATGGGCATCGTCCAGACGCGTTCCCCGCAGAAACGGGCGCCTTCCGGACAATAAGGGCGGATATCGGCAAGATGGCGGATGCCGCACGGCGGCAGAAGGAATTTTCCGATCTGAGGATTCACGGCCTGGATCTGTTCCGTCTCGTCCACCGACGCGCGCCAGATCTCTTCCTGCGCCAGATAACACAGCCGCATCGACATTTTGTGATGCAAATTGAGCAGGTCGGAGGACTCGGTGAAACGCACCGAGACGGCGTTGGGGAGGAGATAGAGGACGAACTCTTCGGACGCTCCGAGCGCGCGCAGGCGCGTCATATAATCCCAGGTCTTCGACATCACTTCGTCGTAATATTTTTTGACGCCGCTGTCCTGTTCCACCAGTATCGGCGTGATGTAATCGGGTCCGTCCGTGGCGTGCGCGAGCAGCAGCGGGCGCGAAGCCGGCGTCATGCGGTGTCGCTGGTCCTGCGAATCCGCCGCGTGGCTGAGCTTTTTGCGGAATGTGTAATGCGGATGATACAGCGTCCGCGACAATTTGGACAGCGTCGTCAGGTTCAGCGATTCGCCGAAAAGAGAATTCTTGGATGGATCGAGCACCAGCCGGATCGCATCTTCGTCGGAGAGCATGTCCTTCGTTGCGCCGACCACTTCCCGCACGCTCTGCGCGAGTATGGTCTCGTTGCCGTTCTTGTAGTCCACCAGCTTCGACATGCGGCCGTCAAGACTGCGGTCGAATTCGGCGAGGAACGCTTTTTGTCCGCGCTCTTTATAATAATTCTGATGGTCGCTGAAAAAATGGAACTCCGGCGTATCCTCGAGCGGCAATTCGTCCTGCAGGATGACCTTGTACATCGGGTCCACTTTGATGAGCTCGCCAACCATTTTCTCGATCACGATCTTCTGTTCCAGCGGCGTGTCGAACTGGTTGGTCAGCCGGTAGTAGCGCAGCAGCGTGATGCCGCTGATCGTGTGGTACATGTAAGCGAAGGCCGCCACCGGAATGACATAGCGCGCGATCTCCTGGCATTTTTTCTTGATCTCGCCGTCGTACTTTTCTTTCACCTTGACACGGGAGGGGAATCGTTTGAAATAGGCCGCCTCGGTCACCGGCCGCAGAAGTTCGTTCATCTTCCGGTACGCCGCCATCTGGTAATCCACGCATTCGCGGTAAATGCTCAGCGCTTCGCCTTCCAGCGGCGGAATGAGGAAATTACCTTCTTTGATCTCAACGTAACGCTGGCTGACCTGTTCCGAATTGTAATACGGATGACTGTGGAGGAAACTCCAGATGAACTGGCGCGAGATATTGGCGAGTTCGAACTGAAAATAGGCGTGCGAAAATACCGTATGATGCCCCGCCTGGTACACGCTCTGCGCGAGCGGAAAATGTTTGTCGGTGATCTGTTCGTCCCTCACGATGCCTTTGGAGGAATAGCATGTACGCGCGGTCGCGATCGCATTCTGAAATGGCGTGGAGAAGGACTTGGAGAGTACGACGTGAGGGGAGGGAGAGAGGAACGTGTGCAATGTTAGATTAAGTTTATAGTTTGATTGTGTCATTTATTCATTGAGTCATTGGGTCATTAGAATACCAAATACCGGTTTCAAATGACTCAATGACAAAATGACCCAATGATTCAATGATTATTCCACTTTGGTTTTCGTTTTTCGTTGAAGGCTTTGAGCGCTTCGACGCGGTCGCGGGTCGGGATGACGTCGTTGTAACATTCGTTCTCGATCTCGAGGCCTTCTTTCAAGGTCACATCGAGGCCGCGGCGTACGGCCGCTTTGGCCAATCGAACGGCAATGGGCGCATTGGCCAGGATCTCTTCGGCAAGTTTCTGCGCTTCTTGGGTCAGTTCAGCTCCGGGAACCACCGCGTTGCAAACGTTGTGTTGCAGAGCTTCTGCGGCTGAGAAGGTTCGCGCCGTCAGGATCCACAAAAGGGCGTTGGAATAGCCGATGAGACGCGGAAGACGCTGGGTACCGCCGGCGCCGGGAATGATGCCGAGCGAGGTCTCTTTCAGACTGACCTTCACGTCGTCGGAGAATATCCTGAAATCGCACGCGAGCGCCAGTTCGCATCCGCCGCCGTACGCGATACCGTTGACAGCGGCGATGGTCGGGATCGCGATCTCGCCGATCTTGTGTATCGTGCCGCCGATGACGTGTTTGACAAATTTCCGCACATCGGCTTCGCTCATGCCCTGCCGTTCTTTCAGATCGGCTCCGGCGCAGAAATTCTCCAGCTCAGAACGCAGGATCAGCACCCGCGCGGAACGGTCCTCTTTGATGTGGTCGCAAAGCGCAGATAATTCGCCCAACAATTCGCCGTTGAGCGCATTCACTTTAGGGCGGTTGAGTCCGGCCGTGATGATGCCGTTGTCGTTCTTATATGTGAGGAGTTTGTAATTCAAAGGATTTCCTGTTTGACAATGAATAATGAATAATGAGTAATGAGTAATGAGAACGAGTGGTGTTACAAGTACGATAATTTCAAATGACAATGGTCTTCATTATTCATTACCCATTACCCATTACTCATTACACACGATGCATGGTCTTAAAAACGTCTTCGTGCTGGGCGAGAATGCGGATACCGAGCTTTTCGCTGATGCGCGCCATGTTCTCCTTGATCACGCCGAAAGGACAGACGGCATTTTTGATATCCACGAGCATGATGAGCGTGAAAAAGTCCTGCATGATCTTCTGGCTAACGTCCAGTATGTCGCAATTGCAATTGGTCAGTTCCTGCGAGATGCTCGAGATGACGCCGGGCTGATTCTTGCCGAACGCCGTGACGATGATGCGGCCTTCCGTCCGGTTGAGGTATTGGAACGTGCTGTGATGCTCTGTGACGTATTTGGATTCACCGGTATCGAGACGGCGAACGGCTTCCATGACAACTTTTTTCACGGCGTCGTCGCTGGCGCCAGGACCCAATTGTTTTTTCGCCTCTTCCACGATCTGGCGTATCTTATCTTCGGTGATAGGCATGCTTTTCTCCTGTGGAAATTTAGCTGAATAATAAAGATCAAAAGTCAAAATTCAAAGAGTAAAGTTCTCGTTCGCTCGCACAACTTACCATGACGAACTTAAAAACTTGTGAGAACCTTTGTGTCATTCTGTAAGAATCTTTTTCAAGCCTAATGAGACACTTTATTCAAAAAAGATTCTTACAGAATGACAGACGGCGGTGATTCTACCCCGCTTTCAGCTGGATCCGGATCGTCGTTCCTTCGTTGATCCGGCTGTCTTTGACGAAGATCTTGCCCTTGTGGTAATCCTCGACGATGCGTTTGGCGAGGCTCAAACCGAGACCCCAGCCGCGTTTTTTGGTACTGTACCCCGGCCGGAAGATATTATAGAAATTCTTCATCTCGATCCCGCGGCCGTTGTCCGTGACGTCGAGACAAATAACGCCGTTCTGCTGGGTCAGATGAAGCCGGATCTTACCGTCGTTGCGGTCGATCGCGTCCACGGCATTCTTGACGACGTTCTCCACGACCCAACTAAAGAGCTGGGCGTTGATATAAGGCGCCGCGGTGGTCTCGTACGCCTCTTCGATCGTGACGGTCTTGCCCAGCTGCGGCATGCGGCTGCGGAAATATTGCGCGAGTTCCGTCAGCAGGGGAACCAGGTCGTGCGGTTTAAGATCCGAAGAGGAACCGATCTGGGAAAAACGCGAAACGATGCGGTCAAGGCGCTTAATATCGATATCCATCTCGTTGATGATGCGCAGGGTCGAGTCCCGTCCTTCCGCCTCGCCGCGGAGGAGTTCCGTCCAGCCCATGAGCGACGACAAGGGCGTGCCCAGCTGGTGCGCCGTCTCTTTGGCCATCCCAACCCAGATGGAGCGCTGTTCGCTCCGCTTGATATTGCTGAAACCGATGTAACCGATGAGAATGAACGCGCCGACGACCCCGATCTCGATGATCGGCAGCCACGCCAGCTGGCGGATCAATTGACTGTCCGTGTCGTAATGGATATAGCCGAGGATCGTATTCTCATACATGATCGGGAGCGGCGGATTATCGAGGTCCATTTCGGCCATGAATTTCTTGAGACGCTCTTCCGATTCCGCGGTCAATGTGTCGCCGGCGACGTCCGGGATATTCCTCCACGAAAGGATCGTGCTGTCGGGGCCGGTATTGATGATGGGAAAATCGATACGCTTGATGATCTCATCGAAGATGAAGCTGTATTCGCCCTCGGGATCGTCCTGCCCGATACGCGCGATGATCTGCGTGTAGATACGGACGATGTGCCGGGAGTCGTCGCGCAGACGTTCGACGATGTACTGTGTGTACGCCAGTACGCCGAAAACGATGATCAAAGCCACGACAAAGAGCGCGCTTTTGAAATTGACCATCAACTGGTAGGAGTGTCGAACGGTCTTTATTTTTTTTGTTGGTTCGGACATGAAGAAGATTGAATCATTGGATCATTGAGCCATTGCGTCATTGGAATTCACATATCATTTAGCCTTTACTTGCCGGATCAGAAGCGCGTTGGAGATCGGCCGTTCGGCGCCGTCCGAGGGACGGTTGACCAGCCGGTCGCGTATCATCATGGCCGTAGAACCTCCGCCGTCCAGATTCAGCGCGCGGTCGCAGCCCAGTCCGATCATCCAGTCGGCCAGTTCCTGCAGGGTCATACCGGAACTGTAGTTGGTCTGATTGCCGTCCACGCATACGACATATAATTTCCCGGTGGTGTCCGAAACGCCGACGGCCGTGCGCGCGGTCCTTTTCGTATAGAAATCCGAAGCCGCTTCCGGATCGCCCGCGATCAGGTTCTTGCGGTTATTCACCAGAAATGGGAAACCGCCGATCACGGTCTTCAGCTTATCTTCCCGCGTATCCGCCTTGATCACGATCTCGAGGATCTGGCCGACGAACATGCGCCGGACCAGTCTGATCTTTTCTTCGCCGTGAACGGAGACCACGACCGTGGAGTCGGTCAGCGGATTATTGCCCGAGACGCTGTCCACGGCCAGCACGATGCCGCGAACCGTATCGCCGATGCTTTTGCCGGCGAACCGGGCCTTGATAGTGACCTCTGCGCCGTACGTGTTGGTGTTGGTCACGCTTCCGTAGAACGTGTTGTACAAAACGGCCTCGTTGGCCTGCCGGGATTTATTGAATCCGTCGATGGTCAGGTTCGTGAAGGAATTGATGATCACCGTACCGGTGAATGAGAGCTGTTCGATGAATACGCGTCGGTCGCGGGTGAGCCCCATGCCATACCACGCGTCGGCCGGATTCTTCAGGATCTGTCCGTCATGAACCATCGCGCCGGATGGGACGCCTTCTTTGGAAAAAAAATCGCCGTTGACCGCGCCCACGACGTTCTCCTGACCGGGCTCGCGGAGCATCTCGGATAATATCCTCGTCGTTCGCAGATCATGCCCGGCCTTGTAGGCATCCACTTCCAGACCCGGATTATTCAGATCTATCTCAAAGATATGGATAACGTTGGGAACGGCGCTCTGCTGGATCATCGTGTAGCGGAATCCTTCGGCGATAAAATCGGACCGACGTATGTCTTCGGAGGCACATCCGCACCACACGAAAAGCGCAGGTAATAGAAAACGGATCACACCACTCCCGTCTTGTTTTGTGTCGGAAAAGGTACGCCATAGGGTGCCTTATTTTCAAGGCCTTTTTCGGAAAGCAGAATCCATGAAACCGCTGAGACCGCAAATCCGACCCGGCTGAGGATACGCCGCTCCACAAACCACGGAAAGTCATTCCCGTAAGAATCTTTTCTGACGCGCGATCGAGCCGGCCCGAAAATGGTTTTTCCGCGCTAATATAGTTGCATTATGACCGTGATTTCGTTAATTTGGAGGCGATTTTTTATCCGAACATCCATTCAGAAAAAAAGGAGCGGTCATGAGATCGGTCATTTTAACACTTTTTGCATTGGCAGTATTTCATACAAACCTGAAAGCCGGTGACGGCGGACAGGGAAGCCAGGGCGGCTACATCGGCCCGGCATCCGTGATCAAGCAACGCGCGTTCGTGCTCGGCGCCGAAGGTCAGTATTATCTGAAAGGACCTAAGAAGCTCGGATTACTGGGTCATGCGCGTTACGGACTCGCGCCGCGATTTGAACTCGACGGGGACGTAGGCCTGAACCGCGGTGAAACGTATGTCGGCGCAGGCCTCACATACCAGATATTCTACGACAGCCCGGGCGGTGTCGGACTGACCTTGCGCGCCGGAGCCTTTTCCAACGATGCCGTCGGCGGACTCGATCTGGCCGGTACGGTGGGCAACCGCTTCAGCACTTTCTCGTTGTACGGCGGACTCAATATGAAACTGATCCTCGATCCGTCCGATTCGGATGATGTGTACAACCTATTCGGAGGCATCCATATCCCGGTTCAACAGAAGATGGCGTTTGTCGGCGAGATCGGCGCCAATATCAATGACCAGGACGCCTCGTATTTCAGCGGCGGCCTGCTGTTCTATTTCTGATCCGGTGTGAAATAATTTCCATACAGCCCCGTTTTGTATACCCGAGCGGGGCTTTTTATTGAATGAAGAGCATTAACCGCCAGGCGCGCAAAGGACGCAATAAGTGTCCGAAGCGATGTCATCGTTTAATAGATTTTCTCAGCGCTCTCTGCGGTTAAACAAAAAAAGGCAGACGATTGTTCAAAATACTCAATAACCTCGCGAACGGACGGCCGTTCAACTCCAGCACGGAAGTGCGCATCACTTACATCTGCACGCAGCGTTGCCTGCAGTGCGTGATCCCTTTTAAAAACACGCACACGATGACGCTGGAGGAATTCCGCCGCGTCATGGCCCATCTGCGCGACTATGGCGCTTATGTCGGTTTTATCTCCGGGGGAGAGACGACCGTGGTGGAGGAACTCCCCGAAATGATGCTCGAGGCCGATCGCACCTTCCAATACGCAACGACGCTGGTGACCGGTCTTTATAATAAACCGGAAAAGATCGAGCCGTCCGCTAAAGTATGCCTGGAGAACGGGATGCATATTCAGACGTCGTTCGACGGCTTCGGCGAGATCGGCGACGATCTGCGCGGGTGCAAAGATTACGACAAGACCGTCACGGAACGGATGCGGATGATATCGGATATGCGCCGGAGCATCCAGAAAAAATCGAAGAAGCGGTCCGTTCTCTACGCCAATACGGTGATCAGCAACAAGAATATGGAGCAGATCCCCGACATCATCGCGCACGTCAAAAGCCTCGGATGGAAATCCACGATCGGATTGTATCATACGCTGACCTTCTCCACGCGGTACAACGACGATATGGTCGTTCGGTCCGGCGAAAGGCTCAATAAACTGATCGCCTTCCTCAAAGGCAATCCGGATATCATGAATCTCGACACTTTCATCGAAGGCATCGCGCCGTATATTGAGAATCCGAATCTCAACTGGTGCCCGTTTGTGGAGTCGAAATACCTGTCCACGCGCACGACGATCATGGAGAACGGCGACGTACATTTGTGCAAAGGCAATCCCATCGGCAATGTTTTCCGGCAGAGCCTCAAAGATATTTTTTCCAGCTACGAATATCAGAAACGGCTCGACGAGTACAGCCGCTGCGAAGGCTGCTGGACCACATGTTACACGCAGCGTTATCTGGCGGTGAGGCCTAAGTCGGTCGGGCAGGCGATGGATAATTTCCGTAAATTCCGCAATGCGCGCAGAACAGATTTGTAAAAAGCTATAACCACAAAGAGCACAAAGGAATTCACGCAAAGGACGCCGAGTTTTTTGGTTTTTTGAAATAGGCGAGACACTTGTATCGCGGAATTGAATTCCACGGTACGCACGGACTAAAAAAGTGCAGCAAAAAAGCATGCTTTTGTGTCCTCTGTGAAAGTCTTTGTGGGCTTAGTGGTTAGTATTACGGCAAGGCCGATTGACTAAGTACATTAATTCAACTATATTTTTTCCGATGAAAACAAAATCAAATAAACGGCTCACGGTAGCCGTCACCGGTGCGAGCGGCGCCTTGTATGCCGTGCGGCTGCTGCGCTACCTGATGATGCACGGATACGACGTGGATTTTATCATCTCGGACGCCGGCAAGATCACGTTCAAAGTGGAGTTGGGCGCCGATCTCGATAAGACCGATATCGGAGCCTTTTTGAAAAAACGTTTCGGCGCCGCGATCATGAAAGGCCGCATCCGAACGTGGCCCAATGAATCCATTTCCGCGCCCATGGCCAGCGGTTCCGGCCGCCGGCTCGGTATGGTGATCGTACCTTGCTCCATGAAAACGCTCTCCGCCGTCGCCCACGGAGCTTCGGCCAACCTGATCGAACGCGCCGCCGATGTGGCGCTGAAAGAACGTTTCCCGTTGGTCGTGGTGCCGCGCGAGACGCCGATGAATTCGATTCAGATCGCGAACATGCTCAAATTGTCCGAAGCCGGCGCGATGATCGTTCCGGCGATGCCGGCCTTTTACCAGCAGCCGCGGTCGCTCGACGATCTGGCGGATTTCATCGCCGGCCGCGTGCTGAATCTGCTCGGCGTCGAAGAACACGGGCTGTTCCGGGACTGGGGAAGCTGACGATGATCGAAACGGAAAGACTGCGCATCCTTCCGCTTAACCTGGATCAGCTGAAAAAATACCTCCGGCCGGA
This sequence comes from uncultured Bacteroidota bacterium, assembly GCA_964415295.1. Taxonomy (GTDB): domain Bacteria; phylum CLD3; class CLD3; order SB21; family SB21; genus SB21. The sequence goes on along the minus strand of CAYPYN010000002.1, from coordinate 575,867 downwards.
TCAGACCCTGGAATCCGAACTGCGTCTGAACCCGTCTCCGCGTGAGATATCGCCGGATCTTGCGGAAGCTTTTGAAACTTCTGTTTTGCCCAATGTGGCCGATCCGGACAAGAACTGTTTGTACTATACTCTGTGGGCCGTCGTTTCAAAAGCCGAGAATACGATCGTGGCGGGCCTGCTTTTTACGGGGGAACCTGGGGCGGATGGGGAAACGGAGATCGGCTACGGCACCGAACCGCCGCACCGGAATAAAGGTTATATGACGGAAGCGATCGGCGGGATCATCGGGTGGGCCCAAACGCAGAAAGAGATACGCGCGATCATCGCGCAGACCGACGCGGCCAATCGGCCGTCGCATGCGACCCTGATCAAAAACGATTTCAAACCCTTCAAGACCGTTGATGATAAGATCTGGTGGAGGCGACCGACGGTCTGACCGTGTCGGATCGTTAATTTTGAAGTGACAGCATTATGTTAAGAAAAAAACGCGACGGGGAAGTTGAACCGATCCCTGAAAAGAAGGACGAGATCCCCGAAGATCCTCGGCCGGAAGTAACGGTCTCCGAAAAGAACGAAGCATCGCAGGATACGGCATTGAATCAAACCGGTAAATATCCCGTTCGTCCCAAACACGCCGAACGGATCAAAGATCCGCGCCCGCCTTCGGTCCATCCTTACTGGCGCGCCGTTCACCTGTTCGGCGTCGCCGTGGTCGCTACCGTTTTTATTATAGGGTTCTTTGCCGTTTATTTCAGCCGCGACCTGCCGTCGATTGCGCAATTGGAAGTGTACGAACCGAAGCTGTCCACCAAGGTCTATTCCGTCGACGGCAAAGTGATCAAAGAATTTTACAAGGAACGCCGCACGCGCGTGCCGTTCAATCAGATCCCGAAAGACGTGATCAACGCCCTGCTCGCCACCGAGGACCACCGCTTCTACAATCATTGGGGCGTGGATATGATCCGCTTCGTCAAAGCCGCTATGGTCAATACCGCCAGTCTCAGCTCCAAAGAAGGATTCAGTTCCCTCACGCAGCAGCTGGCCCGCAATCTGTACTTCGATCCAGAAAAAAAATTGTCGCGCAAGATCAAAGAGATCCTGACGGCCATCCAGATCGAAAAGACTTACTCCAAGAACGAGATCATCGAAATGTATCTCACGCACATGTATTTCGGACTGGATGCGTTCGGGATACAGTCCGCCGCGAAGAATTTCTTCGGTAAGGACGCGCAGGAACTGACGCTGGCGGAATCGGCATACCTGATCGGCCATCTGCAGGCGCCGTCCTATTATGTGAAGAACCCCGAAGCGGCCGACCGGCGTAAGATCATCGTTCTGAAGCGCATGCTGGACTGCGGGTATATCACGCCGCCGCAATACGAAGCGACGAAGAAGGAAAGGGTCGTAATGACCAACCGGCGCGAAGAGGAGATCGTCGGTACGGCGCCGTATTTCTCGGAACACGTGCGGCAGGAACTCGAGGCCCTGCAGGACAGTTTGAAATTCAATATCTACGAAGACGGACTCAGCGTTTATACGACGCTGGACACGCGCGCCCAGCGCGCCGCGGAAACGGCGTATGAAGAGACGGCTAAGGAGAAATTCCTCGGTCTGGACCGATTCGGTGCGAGCGTGGTCAAAGCCAACGCGAACGCTTATTTAACGAGATACCTGCAACGGGACGGCGTGGACCGCGAAACGATCGCGTCGCTTCTGAAGAACCCGCGAAGCGTGGATTCGCTGTGCAAATTCTACGGTACCGTGCAGGCCAGCCTCGTTGCGATCGATCCGAGCAACGGCCATATCCTCGCCATGATCGGCGGACGCGATTTCAACCGGTTCAAACTCAACCACGTCACGCAGATCGCGCGCCAGCCGGGATCGACGTTCAAGCCGTTCCTCTATACCGTCGCCATCGATAACGGGTACTCGCCCGCATTCAAATTACTCAATCAGGACGTCGTGCTCATCATGGAGGACGGCAAGCGGTGGACGCCGCAGAATTACGATGGTAAACGCGGCGGCCCGACCACGCTTCGAGACGCGCTCGCGCGTTCGCTCAATCTCGTCGCGATCCGGCTGATGCAGGAGATCGTCCCGCCGCAGCAGGTTGTGGCCTACGCGCAGAAAATGGGCATTCAGACGCCGCTCATGCCGGTCGACGCGCTCGCCCTCGGCGTTTCGGATGTCGTGCCCCTGCAGATCGTTTCGTCTTATGGCGTATTCGCCAACAAAGGTATCCGGGTGGAACCGGTCTCCATCCTCCGGATCGAAGACCGCGACGGCAACATCGTGTACCAGCATATCCCGAAATACAAAGAGGTTTTGAGCGAAGAGACCGCCTACATTATGGCGGATATGATGAAATCGAGTATTGATTACGGTACGGGGAAATTCGCGCGCTTGTACGGTTTCGATCGTCCCGCCGGCGTCAAGACCGGTACGACGCAGAAATGGTCGGATGGGTGGTACATCGGATTCACACCGCAGATCGTTACGGGTGTGTGGGTCGGTTTTGATACGTATGAATTCAATCTCGGAAGTAAGAATCCGGGCGAAGTGACCGCGGCGCCGGTATGGGGCCGGTTCATGGCCCGCGCGCTCAAGGATATGGATCTGCCCGTAGAGGATTTTGAAATGCCGCCGGGCGTGGTGAGGCTGGAGGTCTGCAAAGAATCGGGGCAATTGGCCAATCCGTCCTGCCCGGAGAAGATCAAAGAAGTCTTCAACGCCAAATTCCAGCCGACCGATCCGTGCTTGCTTCACAGCGGTGTGAAGCCGGGTAAGAAGAAGAAAGGCGTAGGATATTGACACTTCTCGTTCACTGTGTTCACTCGAAGTGACAGGAAATGATACTGGCTTTCCAATGAAGAGTTACTTTGTATATGTTGTTCCATGTGCCGACAAAACTTATTAGACAGGTGTAACCAATAATGTTGACGTTCCAGACGTCCTTTGGTTTTGAAGTTTTGCGAAACATTCAATAACCCGATTGATGCCATTACCTTTGAGAAGAGATTAAAAAATTGGTCAAGAAAAAAGAAAGAAGCTTTGTTCAAAAATGACTGGGAAAGTATTCGAAAGCTATCCCTGAAACCAAAACAAAGATAATTTTATTTAGCTTGCAATGTCAGTTCGAGTAAGCGCCAAAGGCGCGAACGAGAACTGGACTAACGGATTAAAATATAAGGATAAAAATTGTACAGCCTCACGTCACAAACATTCAAGACCAAGGCGGAATTGTACCGCCACATCAACTCCCAGCTTGAGCACCTGCTGGAGGGCGAAAAGGACCTGATCGCCAATGCGTCCAACGCGGCGGCCCTGCTGTATCATTTGTTGCCGGAGGTCAATTGGGCGGGATTTTATTTTCTTAAGCACAACGAACTGGTACTCGGACCTTTCCAGGGAAAGCCGGCGTGCGTGCGAATTGCCTTAGGCCGCGGGGTATGCGGTACGGCCGCGCAAAAGAAGGAAACGGTCGTGGTCAAAGATGTCCATGCTTTTCCGGGCCACATCGCCTGCGACAGCGCATCCCATTCCGAGATCGTCGTGCCGATCGTTAAGTTCAACCGGCTCATCGGCGTGCTCGATATCGACAGTCCTGTTCCTGAAAGATTCGGCCCCGAAGACCAGAAAGGGCTGGAGGAATTTGTTTCCATTTTCAGCCATCATACCAATCTGCTGTAGCTTCCGCCGTTCATAAATGCTTCATGGCTTCGCGCCGGCTGAGTCCGGACATCCGCTTTTCATGCGTCTTGACGAATCGCCGAACCCATGCCGCGTCCGTTCGCGCATACTGACGCAGGACCCAGCCGATGGCTTTTTGAATGAAGAATTCTTTTTCATCGATCATGTAAAGTATGGTCTTTTCCAGTAAGGCTTTGTTGGTTTCCTTCTTGTGATTCAGATGGGCCAGGAGGGCCGTACGCCGAAGCCACAGATTCTTCGAACGTATCCACCGTTCCAGCGTTCGTTCGTGCTTCCGATTGGCCATAACCAGTTCACCGACAAGACGCGAGGCCACAAGGTCCACGGTATCCCAATTGTCCGCCGTTTTGAGCATCCTTTCATACAAAGGCATGGCGCGGTCTGTGCGGAACTTCCTGTAGTATATCCCGATGTCGATCGCCAGATACAATTCTTCACGGCGCAGTCCCTGCCATAATTCCGTCAGAACGCTTTCGTAATCCTCAAACGAGGCGAGCGTGAATTTTTTTCTCGCCTGCATGAGGATCCTTTTGCGGACGGGCATCGGTACGCCGTAAAAATCCTGCAGACCTTTCATATAGGACTTCATCGGCGCCGCTTTTTGGGGATCGGCGGATCTCATCAATTCCTCCCGCAGATACGTCACCATCGGATGCATATGTTGCCTCTGAGAATCATGATTATGAATGGAGAGGACGTCTTGCCGTCATGCGGTCCATCTGAAAAGACCTTTGCAGTAACTCATGACTATGTACGCCGTTTTTTACGGGTTCTCTTCTTTTCGACGAATGTCTTCAGCTTTTCAGAAAAAAGCACTTTCCAGCCCTCTTCCGCGGCGTTTTGCGTCTGATCCGTTACAAGGCCGATAATGGAATCGGAAACGCGGAGGAGCGTTTCGCCGGCTCCTTTGTTTTCCAGACTCAGCCTGAACAAAGTCGTTCCCGGGCCTGCGAAGGGCGGCGCAAGATAGCCGGCGATGTTTATGAAACGAAACGGCTCGATCGCGATGACCGTTCCCCAGATCACCCCGCCTCTGGTTCCGGCCGTTTCATACATGCGTCCGCCGAGCTTTGCTTCCAGAACGAATTTCTTTGACCGTGGCATGGCAAAAAACTCATTCGGCCACCAGCGATGGATGTCCCTGGTCAGCGCTTTCCACACAGTTTTGTGAGAAGCATGGATCAATACTTCCAATTCGCTATGAACGATGCCTGCTTCTTTTCTGTTATCCGGCATGCGGTATCTCCCGATGAAATGATGTGATGCGAACCTCCCGACGTCTATGGCTGAAAACCGGCACGGGGATCAGCAAGGCGCGGGAAAACAAAAAAGCTCCGAAAACGGATGTTTCCGGAGCTCATCAAAAGATTTGAAAAAGATCTATTCTTTTACGATCAGTCCGGTCAATAGGCCAGCCACACCCATACTCACTATGGTTCCCAGGAACCAGCTCAAGGCAATGTTGTAAGGTAATGGTTGGACGGCGTAAGTGCCGTAGCCCATACCGATCCCGTAACTGACACCGAGGATCACCCCGTATTGAAGACCGATAATCAGGCTCTTGGGCGATACGAATTTGGCGTAGACCCAGACAAAAATGAACGCAGTAACGGCGCTGACAAAAAACATCAATCCCATTTTCATTTCTTCCATAGGTCGCCACATCGAAGCGGACGCCTCATACGCCTTCATCAATAGCAAATTGTGAAGAACAAAATCCAGAACCTGCCATGCTACAAAAACAGTTACCGTGGAAATCAATACTTTTTTCATCATGACACTCCTCCTGAAGTTGGTTTTAGGGATCGGTTATTTATACGGGAACTTGCTGTATGGCTTTTTCTATGACCTCCCGGGTGACACGTCCGTGCGAGGCATGTTCGGCCGCCCGGCCGCGCCGGATCACGATCACTTGGGGTGATTCGTGACGGATATTGAAAAATTCGGCCAGACGATCGGACCAGGTTCTCTGCTCGATCACTTTGATCAGAAAGACCGGGATCTCCGAATGGAGTTCCGCAAAAAGCTGCACTTCCCGGAATGCGCGGAAGGAGACCGGGCAAGCGGTACTGTGTTTGAAAAGGATCGACAGGTCTGCATTCCGCAGACGTTCAAGATCGGCGTCGCCGCAGAAATCGATGATCATGTTCCGGTTCCGATAGTCCGTATGCCGTCCGGGCCTTTGGCCGGACCGACGAGTGCAAGTTATAAGCGTTGCAGTTAAGAGTCAATTCCAATCTGCCGGTCCGTGACGGCGCTCTAATGCGATCCCGTCTTTTTCAAAAAGGTCTCCCTCATGGCGGGATCGGAGAGAAAAACGCCTCTCAAGGCGGAAGTCGTTGTCGCCGAATGCTGTTTTTCCACGCCGCGCATCATCATGCACATGTGGGAAGCCTCGATCAGCACGGCCACGCCGGCCGGCTTCAGCGTTTCTTCCATCAGATCGGCGATCTGTTTGGTCAATCGCTCCTGCACCTGCAGTCGGCGGGCCAACGCGTCCACCATTCTCGGTAGTTTGCTCAAACCGACGATGCGGCCGGTGGGTATATAAGCGATATGCGCCTTCCCGAAGAAGGGAAGCAGGTGATGTTCGCACAGGGAGTAAAATTCGATATCGTGCACCATCACCATGTCGCGGTAGTCCTCTTCAAAAACGGCGGAACGGAGGATCATGGCCGGATCGGTCTCATAACCCGAGGTCAGCGCTTTCCAGGCTTTGGCCGCGCGTTCGGGCGTTTTGAGAAGCCCGTCGCGGGAAAGATCCTCGCCGGTCGAAGCGATTAACTGCCGGTAGTTATTCTTGAGAATGTCGATCTCGACGGAATCCGGCAAGAAATCATGAACGGCCTCCGAGGTGAACTCGTTGATCAGGTTCTTGGACATCAGCGAAACGGACATAACAGTCCTCCTATGTAAAAGTCATGGTGATTAACAATCTCTAACACACGATCGTCGGGATTATTCCTGATTTTTTTCTGCAATCTACGCTCGCGACGCGTCATCATGCAAGCATTAAGCGGAGGCTGATCAAATTACGACAAAACACGTAGAACGTACGGTGCGCATTCACTTTTTGGATTTCAGACGGAACTCCCGGCGTGCGCGTTCTTTGCCATTGATCACGACGGCGAGCGTGTGTAGGCCCGGGAAGTGTTTGCGGATCGTGAGGTCGCGGAAACTGTGCGTTCGCGACACGGCAAGCGGTGTATCCTTTGTAAGAATGGTCTCGCCGATCTTGAATATCTTTCTGGAGCGTTTGCCTGAGGATGTCACAAAACCGATCGCGTATTCCATGCGCACTTTTTGCTTTTTAGGCGAACGTACGATGAATGAAAAACCGAGCCGTCCGCCGATGGTCACGGCCGCGGAGGACAATTTCAGTCTTTCCGCTTTTACGGGCGTGCGGTCATTGAATCCGAAGTGGGCCAATGTCCCGGAATGGCCGCGTTTGAGCAGAGTTCGGCACGCGTGCCGTATCAGTCGGTCGGTGGCGCCGCTATGGCCGCTCCACCGACGCGCAAGCCGGATCACCAGATCCGGATGATCTTTCGCGATGTCGTTGAGGTTATTGGCAACGCTGCGGCGGACGAATTCCGACGGATCGTTCTTCAGTTTCTCAAGGATCGGAAGGATCGGCGACGGATCTTTCTTGAACGCAGGCAATCCCATCGCCCACGGGAGACGCGGACGGCAGCCTTCGCTGGCCAGCCGGCGCACGTGTTCATGCGGATGATGCGCCCACATCAGCATCTGTTTCATCATCGCTTCGGGATAACGCAGGATGAAAGGACGAACGGCAAATTCCGAACTGCTGTCGATAGTAAAAAGTTCCAGCGCCGGAATGGAAACCGCAAAATGCTCCAATCCGAAACAAGACACAAAATCGGCGAAACAGATGTTGGCAAAGCCGATGTACTTGAGGCCGGTCATGCGGGGACGAACCCGCATCAGGGTTTCCACGGCCGTCACGTAATCTTCAGGCAGGGCCGTACGCAGGCACTCGCTGATGCGGCGCATGCGCTGTTTGAGTTCCAGCTCGGGCCAGTTATGATCAAAGACCGTTTTGCGGAACCGGTCGGCCGGGAAATCCGGAAATTCTTTGACGATCTCCACGGACAAAAGATCGATATAATCTTTGCCGTAAAGGTGTTTGAGCGCTTCGGCCATACGGTTTCCTTAAGATTCGATCTTAAAATGCGGATTTTGTATCACTCCGAAAATATTGCCGAAGGGATCGCGTACGGCGCCGACCAGAATGCCGTCGCCCACATCCTGTATGCCGTGATAGGGCGCCGCACCGAGCGACAATAGCCGCTGAAGCGCTGCCGACGCATCTTCCACGCCCAGATACGTCAACGTGCTGCTTCCGAATACGACACCCTCTTCGATCGGGACCAGGCCAACTTCGAAGCCGCCGACATTGTAACCGACGTAGAAGGGTTGATCGAAATAAGGATCCAATCCGAGAACCTCGCTGTACCATTTTTTCCCGGCATCGAGATCCGGAACGTAGTAAACCAGAGTACGCAGGCCGAGGAATGGAGATTTTTTATTCTTCATTGGGGTTTCTTTCATTTTATTTAATGCCGATAAATTGGTCCAGTCTTTGTTTCTGCCTCAGGTGATGGCGGAAATGCATTTCGATCAGGCGGAACCATTCCTTCGCGTTAAGGTAACCGAAAGCCGGATGTTCGGCTTTCATGGTGTCCGAGGCCGCATCGATTCTTTCCGTCAAACCGCGCATCGACTGAATGAGTTGTTTCAAGCCTTCGCGCATCTCTTCCCGGCTTGCGGGCTGTTTGGGTGTGTAGGCGTCCGAGGGCGGAACTTTGATCCGCGTATTGGGGAAACTGCCTGTGAAGAAAACAAATTTGCCCGGAAATTTTTTACCGCCTTTGATCTCCTTTCCGCGGTTTTCGAGGCATGCCGCGATCATCTGAAGGTGGAAGCGGTTGGTCCCGGTTACGAGATGATTGTACACCTGGCCGATGGACCAGCTGTCCTGATCGGGTTTTCGGGCGAAGGATGATTCGTCGTAACGGTCCAGAGCTTCGATCCAGACGGAACAGATTTTTTCGAAATTCTTCAGCGTTTTGTTGGTCTTTTTCATAGTTCTTTTCGTTTATGGAGTTGATCAGTACGGAATCGTATGTCAGGTCTCGATGATCTTCCGCGCATAGGCTGCCCATTGCGGCATGGGGCTCACGTATTCGGGCTTGACCCTGGCAACAACGACCTCGACCACGCCTTCATTCCTTTGCGGTCCCGCCGAACAGGACGTCAAAACGGTTAAAAGAATATAAAGCCACTTTCTTTTCATAGCAACTACCTGTTGGATTGTGGATTTGTTATAGAATTAATGTAATTACAACCGGTGACAACCTTATGTCAGCAGGGTCAAATAATTCCCGCTTCTTCTTTCAGGCGGGCTTTTACGTCTTTCGGCAGTTTCGTCCAGTGGATGTCCATCAGTACGGATTCGAGGCCGTAAAGGAGATTCAGCGTAGCGTTCGGGAAAACGCGTTTGACCCTGAGATAAGCCTCGACAGATCCTATTCTTTCAAGATCGTCGCGTGTGAAGATGCCGACACGATTGAGCCTCGCCGTGCTTTTGGGTCCTATTCCAAGGGACTGGGGATCTTTTGTTTTCATATTCTGTTTTCCAGAAGATAGGGTGGTGTTGTGACAGCCTTATGTCAGCAGCGAAATAAAAAAAGCTGCCCGAAACCGGACAGCTTTTAACAAAAATCTTATCAGAGACTATTTATCGGCTTCCACCTTTTGCAGGGCGGCTCTTCTCGCTGTTCTTTTTGACCACATCCATACCGGGTTTGAACAAAGGATAGCTCGTACTATTTGCCTTTTCTCTGGTTCCTCCCCATGCGGCATACAACAGGGCGTTTTCCCAGGCGCGGAAGAAACCGTTATAAATATAATCCGGGTTCTGTTCGGGTTCGGCCGGCCAGAGGGTCAGCGCTACAATCCGACCACCCGGTTTGTTATAAGCCATGAATACCTCCCCGTTGTTCCACCAAGCTACCGCCTTGGCATCGGAGCGCAATGAATCATACCCGGCGCCGTATTCGCATGTGATGGTGTCCAGGCCGCGCGTCAAAGGATGGTTGATCCACGTCCCGAGCGTATCATCGTAGTAGGCATCACCTTCATTGGCGATGATCGGATCGATGCTTTCCAGATTTCCCCAGCCGTTTTCCTCATAACCTCCGTCCGAGCGGTCTTGCCAATAAAAAGTGCCCAGAACAAGGTTGCCTCCGTTCATGACAAAATCGTACATCCGGTCTCCGACGGAGTCGCATATGGCGCCTTCGGTGCCGTTTTCAAACAGCAAAACGGCGTCGTACTGATTTAGTTGTTCTACGGTGGGTACGCTGTCGGCAAAATTCCAGGTTTCGAAATCAAATCCGCTCATATGCGTCGGAAAATTCGTTTGGATCCATTCGTTGTCATAAGTTGCATTCGAAATCACCAATATGTTGGTCAGGTCCGGAATAATGACCACATTCCCATTCTCATCCGTACCGCAGCTGAAAAAAATAAAACTAAGAATTAGGCATGATACAACGATCCTTTTGATCGGTTTCATAGGACCTCCAATATTTAAGTGGGTTATTATAGTGGAACTGTAATAATGTAACTTTTTTTTTTGTGAAGTCAAGTCTTTCCTACCGGGCGCATTTGTTCGGCACGGAGGGTCTGTAAATAATGGTATGAGTAATTTGAACAACAACGCAAGCATTGCGAGTCAGGTGTACAGCCTAACCAATTTCTTCGCCTGTTCCAGTAGGAGGCCTTTCATTTCCGCCGGCGCCAGCACTTCCACGAGATCTCCGTATGACAATATCCATCCGGTCATGAGTTCGATCGACGGAACCATGAAGGTCATGATCACGCCGTCCTGAACGGATTCCTGGTTGACGAGGCCGAAGTAATAGCGCTCCTTGATATACGATGCGACGGAGTTATGGAATTTGAGCCGTACTTCCGTCAGACCTTCCGTTTCATCCTGCCTTTTCAGGTAAGCTTCAAGAGAAAAATCCTTCCTGGGCGGGAAGCATTCGTCGAGTACAGTGAGATTTTTGATGCGGTCGGTTCTGAAGTCACGGAAATCTTTGCGAAGCCGGCAGTAACCGATCAGGTGCCAGTAGTTGGAATAATAGACCACGCCCAGCGGTTCTACCTTGCGGTTCGTCAGGTCGCCGCGGCTGTTGGTGAGGTATTCCAGCGAGAGTATGCGACGATGAACGACCGCATCCTGAATCAGTGCGATCACGTCGTCTCGGAATCCTTCTTTGAATCGTGACGGGGGTGTATGAATAGCGGTGGAATCGCCCAGCTTCTCAAGAAATTCCTTTTTTTCCGCGGGCAGCACGGCCAGGATCTTCGTCAAAGCGGATTCGACATGGGGCTGCATGGAACGGTCTGTGAAGCGGCGCGTGAGTTCTCCGCCCGTATACAAAGCGGCCGCTTCTTCCTGTGTGAACATGACCGGAGGCAGATGATAACCTTCAACGAGTGAATACCCTTCGCCCGATTCCGCCGCAATGGGCACACCGGCTTCGTTCAAGGCTTTCATATCCCGGTACACGGTCCGGATGGTGATCCCGAAGTGGCGCGCGATGTCTTTGGCTCGGACGATCCGGCGGCTGTGAAGAAGCAAGACAATTCCTATGAGACGGTCGGTACGGTTCATGATTTCCGGGGTTGATTTTACGACCGAAACATAGAGAATCGTATCAACAAATGGAATATTTTTTTGCCGGACGGCTTGCTTATGCGCGCATCGTGGCTTAACTTGTGTTTAACCAATTATCTTTTTAAAAACAGGAGGAGATCATGATCACGAAAAAACTCGGTCATATTCTGCTGGGCGCATACCTGATCTTAATCGGCTTATTGCCGCTGCTGGGATTGGGAACGCCCGCGCTCCACACGATCCTCGGCATTGTGGCCATAGCCGCGGGGGCACTCATCATTTTGGACAAATAGTCAGAAGTAACCCTAAGGCCCCGGATTTTCCGGGGCTTTTTCATTTTCCGGCAAAAAAAAAGCCCCGACGATTGCCGGGACTTTTTCGCCACAAAAAGAAGTTATCAGAAAGTCACGCCGAATTTCAGGATCTCAAAATCAATGATCAGTTTAGTTCCATCCAGGAAACCCGATTCAATATTGTTATTTCCGGTCAAATACCTTCCCGCGCTCAGACTGGTGCCCCAATAAAAACCGCTTTTCGTAAAGTAACGGTATCCGATACCGAACATTATACCGATCTTATTGGTTTTGACCTTGCGTTCATTATAATAGTAGTCATAATACCCATACGTGCTATTATAGTAATAATCGTAATCCTCTTCCGTTCCTTCGACATGCGCAAACCGCAGACCGCCGCTGAGATAAAAACCGTTCTGATGTTTTCCAAGGAATTTCCGGTAATGCATATCCAAAGTGAATAAGCGGTTATCGTCCAGCTTTCCATAAAAGAACGGGAAGGCCACTTCGGCTTTGCGGTCAAGATCAAACCGGGAATACGATCCGCTCAGAGCAAAGGCCTTTTTGCTGGTGCTGGCTACCAGCGTGTAGACCGGATTGAACTCGATACCCGCCCTCTTACCTTCGAGGGGATCTTCATATTTCACTTCCGTATACATCCTCTGCTGATAGTCCATCAGTTGCTTCTGATAGACCAAAAGACTATCCACCTTGTTCTCAAGGCTGTTTTCCTGGGCGACAAGCGTGTTTAAACTCATCACCGCCGCGGCTATGGTCAACATTAGCTTTTTCATTTTAGTAACTCCTCTTAAATCTGTTTGATTGGTTTCAAGTTCGTGACATAGATCACTGCAATTGGGGTGCCAATCGGTAAACTCAATAAATTCAATTAAGTGTTGGGGATTATGTGAATTTCTAACACATCGTATTTGTACAAGACATTGTTGTTGGTATTTGGACGTATATGATGAATAAGAACCGATTGGTCAGAAAAAGCAAAGTGCAGAACGGTCACGCACACGTTCTGCACTTGCCTGAAGAAGGAGGAGTCGGATTGTTTTCTTATTTGAGACTAAAAAGAAACAGCACACTCAATTTGATGAGGCAGTAAACGTAGATCAGCCATCGGTCGTTGATCTGAGAGTGAGTCATAAAGCCACCATCCTTTTTGTTTGTCATCCCGGATCGTTATTATCCAAGAACCTTGCCAATTGGAAGCGCGTTGGTTTTTATTGAATTGCGTTCGTGTATGTTTGAAAAAGCGTGTGGTATTAAATCACAATGCAATGATTTTATGGCAGCGGCGTGCGGCGGACGTCACAGGAATCGGTGATCCCGCTCACGTATGGTTGGCAAAAAAAAAGACCTCTTTGAGATTCAAAGAGGTCTTTTGTTACGGCAGAAGACTTGTTTTATTTCAGGAAGAGCATCTTACGGGCTTGCGTGAACTTTTCCGTAGTAATCTGGTAGATATAGATACCGCTGGCGGCGACGCGTCCGCGCTCGTTCTTGCCGTCCCAAACCACGGTGTAACTGCCGGCCTCATAACTGCGGTCGGCCAACGTGCGTACTTTTTGTCCGAGGATATTGTAAACCGCTATCGTGACCTTACCGCCGGCGGGCAGATCGAAGCGGATCGTCGTACTCGGATTGAACGGGTTGGGATAATTCTGATACAGACTGAACTGTTTGGGTATCAGAGTTTCTTCATCCGACCGGATCGCCGAATTGTGGAAGAGCTGGAATTCACCCAATTTATCCACGCTCGCGCTTACGGTGCGGGCGTTGCGGTTGATCGTCGACTTGAGAGGGACAAAACCGTCCTTGGTCTTACTGTAGATCACCAGATGTTCGTCGTCGGCGTTGCGCATCTTGCTGTAGTCAAACGTGACCGTTACGGCCGAAGCCAGTTCGACACGATCCGGTCCGAACGTATATCGGTCGGACACGCTTCGCGCCTCTTCGCTCAGAACGACCGGAGCGTTCGTTTGTGCGACGGTAATGACCGCATCCGTCTTGAGGTTGTTCTCCCCGATGGACAAGGTAGCGGAAGCATCGGAGCTGGTAAGTTTCAGCATGGCGTTGGCCTTGCCGAGAGCGGCGCTGAGAGACCGCGACGTATCGGCCGTGTTGCCGGCCGTATCGGTAGCGGTGGTCTTAAACGTAAAGGTTCCGGCCTGATCCAGTCTGAAATGGCTGTAATATACGTTATTGGCCAGATCCACCGTATCGATCGTAAGATCCTCCGTGGAATTGTCCGGCTTGGTCACTTCGATCACGGCCGCCGAACCTAGCGGTTCGTTCATCGTAGCGACCACGTCCAAATATTGCGTAAGATAATTATCCTGGAAGAAATGAAGACTGATACGCGGTCCTTTGGCGTCGCTCCGGACCTTGAGAGTGACAGGGATATCCACGACCATCTTGCCCGTATCGTTACTGGATAGGGAGATGATAGCGCGGTAGTCGCCGACGGACAGAGTGTCGGCGTAGATCTTCAGATTGAGGGACTGGCTGCCGCCGTGCTGGACGACTCCGGAGGTCGTTTCCGGACGCAGCCATGACAGCGCACGAGGGGTCTCGAAAACAGCAAGGCCGGTTCCGCCTTCACCTTCCGTGAAATACACACCCACCGTCGGCCCGGAAGCTACATACGCCATGCCGCCGTCATCGAGATAGCCCCACTCTTCGCTCATGGCACGGTCACCGCCGCCGCCGATCGTGAACATATCCAGGGTCGTAACACTCCACGTCTCATTGATAAGATCGAAGGCGTACCAGTTGGTGCCGTCGTAATCACCGTAAGCAAAGAGCTTGTGGGTGACCGGGTCGATCGCGCTTCCGAGCACGGCGCCGTCCGGAAGACCGGGCAGAAGGGTCCATTCTTTGGAATTAAGATTGTATTTAGCAAAAGCGGTGTCGCCGTTGCCATTGAGATTGTACAGGTAACCGTTGTAATATTTCAATCCGCCCCAGGTATTTTCGCCGTCAAAGTTGCCAAAGAGTTCACCCGGCGATTGCAGCGTATCCCACGCTGCCGTTGAGGTGTTGAAGCGTTGGAAGTCAAAATCGCCTGCGAGATAGAGGTATCCTCCGACTGCTTCGATATTACCGGTGGGTACATTATTCCACGCGGTTGACCACGAGTTGCCCGCTATGTCGTAAATGCCGAGGCTGTCTTCGCCCGTGTACGTTGTGTAGATCTTTCCATCCCAATAGACGGCTCCGCCGTTGTTTCCGCTGTAAAGCGGGCAGGATGTCAGATCGGTCCACTGGTCGGTCTTGGGATCGTATTTATAGAATCCGTATCCGCTGTTTTCCTGGGCGTAGATTATATTCGTTCTCGGATCCACGGTCACGCAAGTGACGGGAACGGGGGACGAGGCTTTGAAAGTAAAATCGCCGGGAATGGCCGCCGCCTGTGCGCGACGCAATTCTTCAAACATGGCCGCTTTGTTGAGCATCATATTTTTGGACGGTCTGTTCGGGCGACGCAACGCGGTTTGTTCACGGGTCACGGCGCTTCCTGTTGTCTGCGAGGATGCGTCTCCTGTACCGATCTTTGACAGATTTTCAGTTACGTCCTGGATATAGATGTCCCATTTCAAATTACCGTTACCGGTGTTATTGATCGTGAGAGTGCGTGAAGTCGAATCGCCCGTCTCAACCGTGACCTCGAAACTGTCGGGAGCGACACTGACTTGAGGGGCCAGGATCTTCACGCTTACAGGGATTGTTACCTTACGACGGGAGGTGTCGTTGGTAGATAACTCGATGGCAAAGGAATAGTCACCCGGCACGTCGACCGGCAGCACTTTAACTTCGACCGTCTGAGGAGTTCCCGTTCCCGCAGAGCCTTTGCCGGGGGAGAAGCGGACGTACGGAGCGAGTTCGCCCTTGGCAACCGCGCTCCACCGAATGAATCCCGCGCCCGTATTACCGATATTAAAACTCGTTACGGCGCTGTCCACAGAGGCTATGGTCATCGAAAGGCTGTCGGTGGACAGACTCAAAACGGCCGGGAGAACGGAAAGCTGGGCGGTAACCACTTTGAGTGAGTTCTCCGGATCATTGGAGTGAACAAGCAGATAGGCCTCGTAATCGCCGGGAAGTAATTTGGAAGCGTCCATTTTGACGCTCACGTTCTGGTTGGATGCAGGCGTCACGATCCCGTTCTTCGGATTGGATGAAAGCCAGTTACCTGTGCTTACCGAGAGAGAATATTCGACCGCTTTGCCCATCATCGGGCCCGAATTGAACGCATTGTAATACAGATATTCCCAGGTCATTCCCGTGGCGATCACGCGGCCGGCGCCGTAAGTGTATTCCGCCGTGGTCGGACTCAGGCTGTTCCATGTTTCTGTAATAATTTCGGCATCCTGCGGGAGATTGGTCAGATAACAGTGATTTGCCGAACTGCCCTCCAGAGGCGAGGTCAATCCTGCGACGATCGGATGATCCGGCAAAAGGATTCGGTTCCAGCTGTCGGAGTTACCATATGTTACTGTGACTCCGCCGACGATATCCACGTTCTCGCCTTGAGTGGCCAGTTGATACTGCACCACGCCGCCGCCGCTGACATAATCTTCAAACTTGGCGACATTCGCGGAGATCGCATTATAATAAACGCCATCGTCCTGGTCGCCCGCCGTGATGATGAGGTCGAAGGGCGTGAAATCGGTATTGGCGATCGCGCTTGAATTGATCACAACCGGTATATTACCGAAATTCTGCTGAATGAAATCCGAGATGATGATACCCCAGGCCGAAGCATTCTGAATGATCAGGATGCTCTGGTCCGGGCTTGCGGCGATCTGTTCGGACAGTCTGGCGATAGCCGGATTGGCCGATATTATGTTTCTTGCGTGCGGGGCTTTGGAACCGGCCGTTACTTGTGTTGACAACGTTCTTTCTTTAAGAACCGGATTCACAAACGTTTTCTGACCACGAAGCGGCGGCGTTTTACTGACTGTAATATTCCATTTCAGGTTACCGTCGCCGGTATTTTGTATGTTAAGCGTATGTTTGATCGAATCGCCCGCGCCGATCGTAGACGTAAATGTATCCGGCGACGCGCTGAAGACCGGCGGCAATACCGTAACATCCAGTGAAATGTATTTTGCGGGAGTGGCCGTATCGTTGCTTGAAATCGTGATCGTGTAGTAGTATGTCCCGAAAGACAAATTTCCTGCGAGGGCCTTTATCGCGAGGTTCTGGGATGATCCTGCTTTTACCGATCCTTTGTCGTTGACCAATTTTATTTCCGGCGCTTCGCCTTCGGATACTGAAACCGATGCGGACCATTTGAGGTATCCTGTTCCGGTGTTTCCAATAGAAACGGCGGTAAGGACCGAGTCTACCGCTTTCACATCCAGAGATAATTCCGATACCGACATATCGATCGTGGCCGGCGTAACATGGAGTTGAACCGGCACCACCACCAGCGTATCCAAAATGTCGTTGCTGGAAATGTGGATCTCAGCGTAATAAGTACCGGCGGACAGATTGGCGGCATTGAGCGTGATCGTCAAAGCGGTGCTGTCCCCGGGAGCTATAGCGCCCTCCTTGGAAGACGCGACCACCCAGGACGGGCTTGCGACAAAATACAAGGCGTTGGCAAAAAGCAAACTGGTTTCAGCATTACTGCTGGACAGATTCTCCGGAAAAATAACCAGACCTACGCATTTTCCGCTTTCATTGACGGCAACGAGATTATTACCTCCCGTATCCTTAGCGAGGAGTATGCCGCCGGTATTCAGCGGAGGGTTGGAATAATTACTATTGAAGGTATAGACCGGCGCAGACAGAATATTGTTGAAGATCGGATGTCCGGGTTCCGTGATGCTGTTCATGTCCATCGTACCGGTGACGTTTTGTTCCGCCGCCGGAAGAAACGGAGCATAATAGGGGTCGAGAATACCACCGGTCATGCTCCATGAATTGGAAAACGCATACGTGGCCATCACAACTCCGCCTCCCGCGTCGACGTATTGCTTCAGTACGTCGCCGACCATTTGGGAATTGGTGAAAGCGCAATTGGTCCAGGCCAGTACGGCTTCGTACGGCGTGAGATCGGATAATTGCAGCGCGGATGGATCGGCAAATACCGTGAAATCCCCGGCTGTGAACATGCCGGTTGACACAAGTGTATTGATCGCGTCCGTGGCATTGTCGCACGCACCGATCAGCACTGCAACTTTAGGTGGCGTTTGGGCCGGCATGGCCAAACGTAACGGGCTGCTTATGGTGCTTTTACTCGTTATCGGCGATTTGAACAGCGTAGGTCCGTCCGATCCTCGTCCGCTTTTTTTCTGGTAGGATTGCGCTGTTGAACTTCTCAAAAGAGGAGAGGACTTCATCACAGCACCTGTCGGTTGAGCGCCGACGGAACCGGATTGGATCTTGATCTCCCACCTCAGAGTATCCGTGCCGGTATTCTTGACAACCAACGACCGGAAGGTCGTATCGCCGGTTCCCGCCACAGCCATAAGACTGTCCGGTAGAACCGAGATCTGCTGTCCAAATGCGTTTGACGATAATACGGCAAGTATCATCATAAAAGCGATGGGCATGACGAGTTTTCTCAACATAAAATAGTATCCTTATTTAAAAATTATTATTTCCTCTAAATGGTTAGCGTTAAACCGTCAGTCTGAGATTCTCGATCGCATCCGCCAGGTCCTGGATGTACGACGAACTTTCCGGGTTCAAACCGTTGGATGGGGAAAGTACATTGAGAACCGTCTGGGCTCCGGCGTATTGGCCCATAAGAAAATGGGCTCTGGCCTTGATCCAGAGAAGGTCGGTTTGTGTGATCGACGGGTCATGGGAGAAGGTGTATGCGTTGGCGGCGTTTTCAGCGATCGTGACCACTTCATCAACGTCGGCCGCGGCTGCAACATGATTTTCCAGATTAAAATCCGCGAAGGCCTTGCCGGCATAGGCGTCGTCGCTCGGTTCCAGTTCGATCGCATACGCGAAAGCCAGATCGGCTATGATCAGTTGGTCCATTTTCAAGGCCGTCCAGCCAAGCCCTACATAGGCCTCGGCCTTTGAGGAATCGGCGTCAATGGCGTTGGCAAAATCCTCCGCCGCGCCCGTGTAATCGTGCGCTTCAAATTTTTCCCAGCCTGAGGCGATAAATTCCGCCGCCTGGTCGGTTGTACTGTCGCCGCAGCCTGCGCTGAATAACCACACGGCGGTGATGAACAAAGAAAAATACGTTCTCATACTTTTCCTTTCTTTTTAAAAAGTAGTTTTGTTATAAAAATAAAAGGATTGAAAACAATGTAAGAATCCCGGAAACCGAATAAAGGTAAGCCGGAATTAATGGCAATACAAGAAAAAAGAATCTCTTTTTTTGTGAAAATCATGACCGGAACTTCTACGGGAAAGTTGTGAATTTGTTTTGAAATTAATGGCCGTGAATCATACATTTAAAACAACTCGCTGTGCCTCTCGACCCATCATCCCGCTCACGGAAGGAGGATCTCATGGTCAAAGAATTAACCTACAAACATCTGAGAAAAATCACCGATCCGGAATCACTGAACCTGGAATCCACCGAACATCTCTCGCCCCTGGACGGTATTATCGGACAGCCCCGGGCGGTCTCGTCGCTGAGGTTCGGTCTGGGTATACAGGAGGTCGGTTTTAATGTATTTGTTTCCGGCCCGCGCGGCATGGGCAAGATGACCGCCGTGAAGTCGTTCCTCGAAGAACTGGCTAAGAGCAAACCCACGCCGTCGGACTGGTGTTACGTCAACGATTTCAACGACGGCGATCAGCCCAAAGCCCTTCGGCTTCCCGCAGGGCGCGGAAAAGAATTTCAGCAGGACGTACGTAAGTTCGTGGAATTCATTCACCGCGAGATACGTAAGCTCTTTGAAAGCGACGATTATACTACGAAACGCGACGAGATCATCGGCGCCATGCAGACCCAGCGCGACGGGCTGATGCGGGAATTCAGTAACTCCGCCGCCGGAGAAGGCTTTTCTCTTCAGGCGACGCAATTGGGGGTCATACTCCTGCCCACCAAGGATGGGCGTGCCATGGCGGAGGAAGAATGGAAAGCCATTCCGCAGGCGGAACAAGACAAATTGATCGAAAAGCGAAAAGCTTTGGAAGAGAGGCTCAAAGCGGTTCTCAAAGAGGTTCGCCTGCTTGAACGCGCCGCTCAGCATTCTCTCAAGGAACTGGACCAGCAAGCCGTTCGCTACCTGGTCGGCGGTGTTCTGGAGGATCTGAAAGAGAAATACAAGAACCTGGAAGAGGTGATGGGCTGGTTCGGCGATATTGAAAACGACATTCTGGAGAATATCGAATCGTTCAAGCAGACTTCCGAGGATAAAGAAAAATCCGAGGACGTTCCGGCGAATACGTACGAGGTCAATCTTTTCGTGGATAACAGCAAACAACAGGGCGTGCCGGTCGTGCTGGAATTAAATCCGACGTACAATAATCTGTTTGGCCGCATCGAAAAGGAAGTTTACCAGGGCACGTTGTACAGCGACTTTACGATGATCAAACCCGGCGCTCTCCATCGCGCCAACGGAGGCTATATCGTGCTGCAGGTGGAGGACGTGCTGAAACATCTCATGAGCTGGGACGGACTTAAACGCGCCTTAAGATCGGGATCCATCCAGATCGAGGAACTCGGAGAAAGCATGGGCCTGACCACCACTCGAACGACGCGCCCCCAGCCGATTCCTCTGGAAGTCAAGATCATTCTTGTCGGCCGCAGCATGATGTACTATATGCTCCATCATTACGACGATGATTTCCCGGAACTCTTCAAGGTCAAAGCGGATTTTGACACCAGCATGGACCGGGACGATAAGAACACGCAGGATTTCCTGACGTTCATTTCTACGCTGTGCAATAAAGAGAATCTGAAACATCTCAACAGCCCCGCGGCGGCCCGCGTGCTGGAGTATGCCTCACGCCTGGCCGATGACCAGGAGAAATTGTCCACGCATTTCGGCGCGATGGCCGACGTGATCCGCGAAGCGCATTACTGGGCCGTGCAGGATCAGGCGGCGCAGATCCGCGAGATCCATGTGCAAAAAGCCATTGACGAAAAAGTATACCGATCCAACCTGGTGCAGAAACGGATACAGGAACTCATCACGCAAAAGGTATTTCTGATCGACACGGAATCTTCGGTCGCCGGTCAGGTCAATGGTCTGGCCGTTATCCGTATGGGGGATTACGAATTCGGACGCCCCAACCGGATCACCGCCAGCGCCGGCCCCGGAACGGAGGGCATCGTCGATATTGAGAGGCAAGTGCAACTCGGCGGACCGATCCACAGCAAAGGCGTTCTGATTCTCAGCGGTTTTATGTCGGAAACTTTTGCCTCGGAAAAACCCATGACGTTGTCCTGCCGTCTGGTATTCGAACAGAGTTATGAAGGCGTCGATGGGGACAGCGCATCTTCGACCGAACTCTATGCGATCCTGTCCGCTTTGTCCCAGGTGCCCATCAGGCAGGGGATAGCGGTTACCGGCTCGGTCAACCAGAAAGGCGAGATCCAGGCGATCGGCGGGGTCAATGAGAAGATCGAAGGATATTTTGATATTTGTACTGCGCTCGGTTTGACGGGCAAGCAGGGCGTGATGATTCCTAAAAGCAATGTGCAGCATCTGATGCTTCGCGAAGATGTGGTGACGGCGGTGAAAGACGGGAAATTCCATATCTGGCCAGTGGCCACGATCGCGGAAGGTATTGAAGTTCTGACCGGAAAACCGGCGGGCGTAAAAAACAAGAACGGGACCTTCCCGAAAAAAACGATTTACCACCTGGTAGAAAAACGGCTTCAGTCCTTTTCATCCCAATTAAAGAAAACGGTGCAGCCAAAAGACAAAAAGCGAGGAACTAAACGACGGTAGGGTCGGCTTTGCAAGCCTTACGGACCCGCTTTCCACACGATCTTGCCGGCTTTATTCACGTAGGCCATGGCCGACCCGATCATGACCTGCGCGAGATTATCGTCAAAATATTCCACCCTGTCGAACAGCACAGGAACGATCTCCTTTCCGTCGGGATCGATGAATCCGCATTTACCGCCGGTGATGACGGGCAACTCTCCGACCATTTTGCCGCCGATATTGAATACGGCCCAACCGTGCCGGTACGAAGAGATCAAATCGTATCGTGGCCGCACGACCCATTTCAGATCCCGGTCTATGACGCCATATTTCTTCTTAGTCCGCACGATCAGACGTCCTTCGCGAAACCTCGTCTCCGAGGTCAGGTCGATGAAGAATTCGGACTGGGGTTTTAGTCCGATCTGGCCGAGGGTATCGATAAATCCCATGCGGTTTTTTTCGTCGACGACCACGATCCAGCCTTCGCCCATGTCGTCGGCTGCAACGAACTGAGGTCTCACAAGTACCCGTCCGTCCGCTGTTCTGAATCCGATCTTGGCATTTTCTTCGTATTGGATAAAGTTCCGGCTGTAATAGCGGCAGCTTTCGCTTTTCAGAACAAAATTACCCAGATGATCGACCAATCCTTTTGTGTCGCCCAGTTGCGCATAAAACAAGCCCCCGCCGCTTTCACCCAGGTAATCAAAATCTGTATCGGTCGTAAATCCTCCGGTCTTATCAATGATCTTCCATCGGTTGTAATTGACATTGACCAACGCATATCCGTTGTAAAAATCGTAGCATCGGCTGAAACGCTTTGAGAAAACATATTTTCCGGACATATCGATGTAACCCCAGCCGCTGCCGTCGTTCGCCGCTATCAGATCTTCGGAGGGCTGGCTCAAATCCGAAAAACGCGGTTCGAGCACGATCGTGCCTGAGGAATCCACCAGACCGTAAAGGCCGTTCTGTTCGACCTTCGCATAAACTCCGATAAAGTCATAGGCGATGTCAAAGCGGGGTTCAATAATCCAAGTGCCGCTCCGGTCGATCAGTCCCCATTTTTCATTCTTCTGCACCCAGCAGACATTTCCCTGAAACACAGGTATCCGGTCGAACTGAGGCTCGAACAGGATCTCGCCCTTCTGATTCAGAATACCGAACCTTTCACCGAGATCAATGATCATAATACCATCTTCCGGCATCGATACCCTGTTCCAGTCAAATTGAGGCCGGATGACAACTGTTCCCTCCCGGTCGATAAATCCCCACTTACCGTTGACCTGAATCGGATACAATGATTCCTGCGACTGCGCTTGATCAAGCGCGATGAGAAATAAGAGGATGACATACGATCGCATAAGGACCTCTCGTTTGGTTTTAACCAATATACAATATCGGCCGGCGCATTGCCACAGGCTATTCGCTAAAATCTTTTTGCTCTTCGGATCGAAAATGATTATGTTTTTTTATTCAACCCGAAAGACCATCGCATGCATACCCGATCCCATAAAACCGAGAAGACTTATGTCTTCCGCCCGCTGACGCCGGCGCGGTGGAAGGATTTTGAAACGCTCTTCGGGGAACGCGGTGCATGCGGAGGCTGCTGGTGCATGACCTGGCGCGTTAAAAAGGCGGTCTTTGATAAACAAAAAGGGGCGGGAAATAAGAAAGCCATGAAAAAGATCGTTTCCTCCGGTCATGAGCCGGGCCTGCTCGCGTATTGCGAAGGGGAACCCGTCGGATGGTGCGCCGTGGCGCCGAGAGAGGCCTTTATTCGCCTCGAAGATTCCCGTGTACTCGCGCCGGTGGACGATCAACCCGTCTGGTCGGTCACGTGTTTCTTCATCGCCAAAGAATTCCGCCGCCGCGGACTTTCAACCCAGTTGCTGAAGGCCGTTATTCAATTTGCCCGGCGGAAAAAGGCAAAAATTCTGGAAGCGTATCCGGCCGAGCCGTACGCGGCCAATATTCCGGCCGCTTTCGCGTGGACGGGCATTCCGTCCGCCTTTTTGAAAGCGGGATTTGAAGAAGCGGCGAGAAGATCGAAAACAAGACCGATCATGCGGTATTATTTATAGGATTCTTGACTGTTGATGAAAAGATCTGAAGTACATACGGGGAATAAGCTATGAAAAAAACATTATCCGTTGCCGGTATCTTGCTGGGCGCTTGCCTGGTCGCCTTCCTGCTCGTCGGCGTTTTTATGCCCAGGCTGACATACAAGATCGTTTTTGAAGTGAAAAAGCCCGTTGACCTGACCTTCAGAACTTTCATGGACGCCGGGTTAATGGGCGAATGGATGACGGGTTTCAAAAAAATGGAGACGCTGAGCGGCCGGCCGGGTGAGATAGGCAGTAGATACCGGTTCGTCTTTAACGAGGACGGCAAGGACATGTTCGTGGATGAAGAAGTGATCCAAATGAAAGAGAACGAAGTGTTCGCTTTTTCGATGGACAACGAGTTTCTCGACGGTACCGGGGAATTCCGTTTTGTCGAAAAGAACGGCGCAACGGAGGTCACGTATCTCAATGATACCGCGGGCAAGAATGCCGTATTCCGGAGCCTGCTGGCGCTTTCCCGCAGCCGCATCAAGGAAAGAAATCAAAAAGATTTTGATAAATTGAAAACACTCATCGAATCGAAGAATCCATAAAGGAAGGCACATGAAAAAAGTATTTAAAACCTGGATAGTATGTGTACTGTTCACTATGACAGCTCAGGCTCAGGATACAGTGACCACGGCCAGCGGCCTGCGCTATCTTGTCCTGAAAAAAGGTTCCGGCGAACCCGCCAGAAACGGATTAAAAGCGGAAGTTCTCTACAAGGGATTTTTCGAGGACGGTAAAATTTTCGATCAGGCGCAGGACCGCGCGAACCCGTTCGGCTTTGTTCTTGGCGCGGGCAAAGTGATCAAGGGCTGGGATGAAGGGGTCGCCCTGATGTCCGTCGGCGATGTGCTGCGGCTCATCATTCCTTCGCCGCTGGCTTACGGCAAACGCGGCATACCCGGCGTCATACCGCCCAACGCCACCTTGCTGTTCGATGTCGAATTGCTCTCGGTGAGCGACGCGACGATCGTGACCGCCAAGATTCCATCCAACCCGATGATGGATACCAAGAAACTGGCCGCCAGTTTGCAGGCCGGAAAACAGAAACCCGGCGATACCGTTTCGACGCCCAGCGGTTTGAAATACGTCGTGATCAAGAGGACGGGCGGGGCGGCGGCGCAGCCCGGAAAAGCCGTGGAAGTGCATTATTCCGGATACCTCCTTAGCGGAAAGAAATTCGATTCCTCACGTGATCGCAACGAACCGTTCGAATTCGTTCTCGGTCAGGGGCTCGTGATCAAGGGCTGGGAAGAAGGCATCGCGCTGATGGCCGTCGGGGATCAGCTGAGACTGATCATCCCGCCGGAATTGGCTTACGGCGAACGAGGCGCCGGTGCGGTCATTCCTCCCAACGCAACGCTCATCTTTGATGTGGAGCTGATGGGTGTTGGCGAGCCCAGGATGTCGATCTCGGATGTGCTTATGGGAGTATTATTTGAAAAAGGTATTCAGTCGGCAGTGGGGGAATACCATCGTCTGAAAAAAGAAGAACCGGACGCGTACAACTTTAAAGAAAGCCAGCTGAATATGCTGGGTTATCAACTGATGCAGGTCGGGCGAACCGCCGATGCGATCGAGATATTCAAGCTGAATGCCGAGGCGTATCCGCAGTCGGGCAATTGTTACGACAGCCTCGGCGAAGCGTATCTCCTCAACGGGCAAAAGGACCAGGCGCGGATCAACTATAAGAAAGCCGTAGATCTCGATCCGAAGAATACGAATGCGATCGAGATCCTGAAAACCCTGGAGAAGAAATGATACACCGTTTGTCATGGGCTCTCGTACTCGTATGTACCTTCGCCCGCCCGGCCTTCGCGCAAGAGGCGAAGGACTTCAATCCTGCCGTCGCCGCTCTGGCAAAGGATCTTCAGGCTTCCAACACCAGCCAGAAGCCGAAACGGCTGGCCGTGGTCGTTTTCGTTCCGAGCAAAGACCGCAAAGAGAATGCCGCGAATGAATTCGGAGAATACCTGACCGAATCGCTGATCAGCGCGCTCAGCTCCAATAAATCGATATTCAAATTGTTTGAGCGCAAGCGACTGGACGCCGTACTCAAAGAAAACGACCTGATGCTCACCGACCTGATGCAGAAAGAAGCGGCGATGAAAGTGGGCGAACTCGTTCCCATCGATGCGCTGTTTTCCGGTACATATACTAAGTTGAAGAACTATATCGACATTAACGGGCGCATGATCGATGTGGTCACGGGCGAGATCATCGTCAGCGTTTCGGGACGGATCAAACTGACCGACGACCTTTTGAGCCTGTTTCCCGATGAAAGCGCTCAAACCGTAACAGAGAATAAACGGTCGGCCCTCGATCTTTGTAAAGAAAAAGCCAAGTCGGTCAAATCGAGGCTCAACGATCTCAGCCGTGAGGACAAGATCGCGTCGTTGGTAGGCGAGGCCGTGAAGATCCCCTTTGACGTCGGATGCGGCGTTTTTCATTTTGACGTAATGTACGCGTTCAAGCGCTACCGCATCGAGAACGATGCCTACAAAAAATTCCTCATGGCCACGCTCGATTCGATCCCTTATCCCGCCAACGACGAGCGTGCGCTCGAGATCGTCCGCTACCTGGTCAAAGACAGCGTGATCGATGCGGAAGAATGGAAATTGGGATTAAAAACCCTTCGCAAGATCGGTAATTACTGGCTGTCCAGCTACATCAGCCAGCTACTCACGCGAACGGACGTCGCGGAGCATCTGGACGAAATTTACGGACGCATCGACGAATATTTCGAATTAGCTCAGGCCCGCCGGATCGGCTTACCCACGCCCGTCGATTATAATACGGCCTTCTTTGAAATGACCGAAGGGGTCAAAATGAACGGCGATAACCGGCTGCAGATGTATTGTTATGAAAGATATGCCGACCGCCTGACGTACGACGCCAAATCGGCCAAGAGTCTTTTTTCTCTGCTGACATCGATTTACAAAACGGAGACCGATCCGGCCGCTAAATTAAAAACGCTGAAATGGCTGGCGGAGGAATTCAATCGTTCCGAGCCCGGCGAAAAATCCGCGGATCAACTCTACGATTTCGCGCGTTCGTTTGAACCGAATCCTTACAACAAGGAAGCCAATAAACAGATCATGCGGGAATTCCCGCAAAAGGACCTGGAGCAACTTGTGGCGATGTGCCGAGCCAAATTTTCCGAATACGCTTTAATGACCAAGTACAACAGCCAGCTTGAGGACCGGATCAATTTCTGCGTGAAGAACGACATTCCCGTTCCGGGTATGATCCCGACCATGGACGAAGCGGCCAGGATTCTCGAAGGAGACCAATGGGAGGAGCAGGTCCGCGTAATGAAGCTTCTCGTGCAGATGAAGGATCGCCCCAAGCCGATCGAAAAAACGCTGGTCAGGATTCTGGATAAACGAAGCCTCGACCACAAGGATGAACTCTCCGAGATACAGGAAATGACGCTGGTTGTACTCGGAAATATCCGCAGCAGCGATCCGAAAGCTATCGGTTACATGATCGCCAGTCTGGAGAGCCGTGAATATATGGTACCGGACAAAGCGGTGGACGCGCTGGTCATGATCGGCAAGGACGCCGTACCGGCGCTGATCGCCAAACTGAATGCGCTCACGATCCACAACGGCGGGCTGCAGTATCAGATCGCGGTGATCCTGGGCCGTATCGGAAAGGATGCCGCGGCCGCAAAACCTTCGCTTAAAGCGCTTCTTGCCAAAACGACTAACAAGGATATCAAGTACGCCATCGAAGCCGCGCTTCAGGCTATGGAATAAAGGAGGCGCCAGCCGCGTTAAAACCTTTCACAAAAGTACAATATTCAAGGAAGGATGTTTATGCGGTACCGGATGGCCGTTTTTGTTCTGGGTATTCTTTTTCTATCGTGCGTCGGTAAAAGCGAATCCCAAAATTCCCAACCCAAAGACCAAACCCGTAAGGACAAGATCATGAAAAGCGAAGAAGAGTGGAAAGAACAATTGACCCCGGAACAGTATCGTGTCCTGCGCGAAAAGGGCACCGAACGCGCCTTCACCGGTAAGTATTATCAGAACCATGAAGACGGCACCTATTGTTGCGCCGCATGCGACAACCCGCTGTTTACCTCAAAAACCAAGTTCGAATCCGGAAGCGGCTGGCCGAGTTTTTACGAGCCGATACCCGGAGGTATCGAATCCGACACCGACAATAGCTACGGCATGACGCGCACGGAGGTGCATTGTGCGCGATGCGGCGGGCACTTGGGCCATGTATTCGACGACGGTCCTAAGCCGACCGGATTGAGATATTGCATCAACTCCGTTTCGCTTGATTTCAAAAAAGAGTAACCTGCGTTTATCATAAAACTCCGCCAACCCGGCGGAGTTTTTTTATTCCCATTATCATGGGATTGCCGCCGTAAGCAAAAAGACCTACCTTATTCCGAGATTATCACCGCTTTGTATCATCGCGTGTCCGTGAATGTATAACATAATCCGTGAAGGAGGATCTATGAGAAGGATCGTTTTATGTCTGCTGATCATGTTGATCGGCGTCGTTGGTACGTCGAACGCGTGGGGCCAGAAGATCAAAATCAAAACAGGCGGAACCAAAGAGAAGAAAGAGGACAAAAAAGAGAACAAGAACGACGCAATGGCAACGGGGGCGTTTAAGGTCGGCGATGTGGCGGAAGGCCTCGAGACGGACGGTAAATGGTACAAGGTCGATATCCTGAAAGCAGAGCCCGGAAAATATTTCATCCACTGGCAAGGTTTCAAATCGCAGTACGACCGGTGGATCGAGGCTGACAAAGTTCGTGCGGTTGGATCCAAATCATCGGCTTCTGCATCCACGTCCGGGGTAACGGCTTCTTCTGCCGCATCTGGAAATGCCGGAGCACAATCCAAAGTGTACGGGACTGGTGTTGGAGGCTTCAAAGTGGGCGAGTACGCGGAAGTCCTGGATCGGGACGGAAAATGGTATGAGGCGGAAATTCAAAAAGTGAACGACGGTCAGACCCGTGAGTATTTTGTTAAAATTGAAGGTTACAGCGGTTTCTGGGTCAAAGAGGCCAATCTTCGTGTCAAAGTTGCCGGTGCATCGAACGAGCCGGAGGGATTCAAGGTCGGCGATAAGATCGAGGCCGTCGATTTCGGCCGGTGGAATAAAGGCACCATTCAGAGTATAAGGAAGACCAATAGCGGAAATCTCATGTTTACGGTCGCCTTTGATAACGGCGGATCTAAAGAATTTGCACAGGATAAACTCCGGAATATCGCAGTCTATAATTTTAGCGGCTTGGATTTTAAAACTGGCCAATACGTCCGCGTCTGGTACAGCGGCAATGATTCTCTGGACGGCCCGATCGTGGATATCAAAGACGGAAAGTTTTTGATCAACTACGGCGGTTACGGCGCTACCTGGTTTGCCTTTGACGATCCAAAGGTCCGCAACGATGCCCGCTCGGCCGCAATCGCGTCCGCCAGAGCCATGCAGGATCGGTTCTTTGAGGATGTCAACAAATACTCAGATGCCATACGCATCTTCGGTTACCTTTACAACAAAAAACATGACACCCGTTTTGTGTTGTACAATCAGGGCCTCAGTTCGCCGCGTCCATCGGACGTGGCACCGATGCTGAAGCAGATGGATGAACTCGATGCACTCATTAAGAGCAAATATCCCAATATTCAGAATACAGAACAGACATGGACCAGTGAGTTATCGAAAAATCCGGGCCACTGGCGTGTTATTGCAGAAGAGCGTCAAGAACTGGCGCAAAGCGTTGTCGCGGATATGCTCAAGGACAAGCTGAGCGAAGCAACGAGAATTCTCGGCAATTTTGAGTATTTGAAAAACCATGAAATTCAAGGTTTCGAGGCCGGGAAAGGGATCGGCGTATTCACCGACCTCCAGGACATACTTGACAACAACGGCGTGGAATTCATGAAAAAAGAAGAAGAAAAGGTCGCTGAAGCGATAAAGGCGGCGCAGGCGGCCAATCTTGGACAGAATGAAATCGCCGAATTCCGTGCATTTCTTAAGAAGCTCTCGGCGGATGTCAAAAGCAAATTCGATGCATCGCTGCTGCCTTCCGGATTCAATCCGACCGCGCACGATGCCGCGGCCGAAGGGACGGCTCGCACTTATATACAAAAAACCTATGCCGGTTCGACGATTCTGAAAATCGGCGTCATCGGCGGACAGGTTATTGAAAAGAATAATCTGGGCATTCCTCTGTACCGCTACAAAAAGGTCGGCGTGCTCTTTAGGGATTCGAAAGGCCGCTGCCGCTTCGTGCCGGCGTACTACCGCGAAGATTATGCCGGCGGCGGAGCTTACGGCGCTCCTTACATTGAACATCATTTTACTTATTATCAAAAATGTAACTAGAACGCGGCCGTAATCATGGAACGATGATGCGTGAAACCCTGCCCTGTCCGGCAGGGTTTTCTTTTTTAGCGGGAATCCTTTTTTCCTTTCGAGTCATGAAAAAATTTCATAATGTTCCGTCAAGTATTTCATCAAATTATCGGGAATAAACCATATGTCTGATACAAAATCAAAAAGTTTGCTGAGCTCGTTTCCGGGCGTCTTTTGGGTGGCCAATGTCATGGAGCTCTTCGAACGCGCCGCCTATTACGGACTGAATTCGGTACTGGCTATTTATCTGACCAATTCCATCGCCGAAGGCGGATTGGGTTTTTCGGAACAGTCCGTAGGCTTTCTGCAGGGCCTGATCTATGCCTGCACGTATATCATCCCGATCCTGGGAGGCGCGCTGGCTGATCGTTACGGATACCGCCGGATGCTGATGGTCGCATTTTCATTTCTTGCGGCCGGGTATTTCATCAGTGGCCACATGAGCGCTTACGGCGCCGTGTTTTCCGCCCTGCTGATCATGGCCACCGGTTCCGGCCTGTTCAAGCCCATCATCAGCGGCACGATCGCGCGCACGACCAATGAAGAGAATTCCGGATTCGGTTTTGGCGTATACTATTGGATGATCAATTTAGGTGCGTTCCTCGCCCCGCTGGTTGTGAGCGTTTTAAAAGGATTTGAATGGAGTTATGTATTTACCGCCTCGTCCCTGTACTGCGCGCTGATGCTGATCCCTACCGTATTCATGTACAAAGACCCTGCCAAACCTGAGAACACAAAGACATTCAGGGAAGTCATGAGCGGTGCGGCCATGGTTCTCGGCGATGCAAGGTTCATGCTGATGATCTTCATCTATTCCTGTTTCTGGATCCTCTATTTCCAGAATTTCGGATCGGTGCTCTGGTTCCTGCGCGATTTTGTGAACACAGAACCGATCGACCGCGCGTTTGCGTCCATAGGTATCCCGCTCAAGTTTGATGCGGAACACGTCACGGTCGTCAATGCCGGAACGATCATCCTGCTTCAGGTTCTCGTGAGCCGCATTGTGAAAAATGCGCCGCCGCTCCTGACCATGGTAGGAGGTATCGTCCTCGGCGTGCTCGGCTTTGTATGCCTGTCGTACGCGACCAATGTCTGGATCTTCGTGCTTGGGATATCGGTTTTTTCCATCGGCGAGATGACCGCGCATCCGAAGTATTACAGCTACGTCGGTCTCGTGGCGCCGGCGGAAAGTAAAGCCGTATACATGGGCTATGCTTTTCTGTATGGCGTGGTGGGAAGCCTGATCGGTTCCAATCTGGGCGGCGCTCTCTATGAAAGCGCCCTTAAGCCGCTGGTTGGTCAGACCGGGATCGAAAATGAACTGAGGAATTTCTGGCTGATCTTTGCCGGATTGGGTTTACTGGCCATGGCAGGACTTTTGTGGTACAATAAATATTTTGCTGCCGACACGCCCGATACCAACCGCAAAGCCCGTCTTATCATGATCGGTATCTATGGGTTCCTCGTAGTGGTAGGCGCCTGGTTCTTTTACAATTCCGTTTTTGCGCATGAAGAAGTGGTTTACAAAACCATGGTGCAGGCTTTGATCATGCTGGTGATCGGCGCGGGAGGCCTGATGATCAGTCTGAGACCCAAGGCCGTCTGAAGGATTCTTCTGACAGTCAATTACAGACCGCAGGGGCCAAGCGCTTCTGCGGTTTTTTTATCCCTTCACATACGAAAGCTTTTCCGACACCTGGCCGTCACGAACCCGGAACACATCGATCCCCCGTAAGTGCCACGGAACGCCGTCTTTGGATTTGCGGTAGAGCCATCGAACAACACAGCGGTCCCCGGCCGTAAAGATTTCTTCCACTTCAAAAAAAGCGTCCGTCGAGCGTGCGAAAAATTCTTTCCAGTATTCCTTTACCGCGGCCGAGCCTGAGAATCGCTTTCCATCGGGAGCCGGCGCGGTACTCTCAAAAACACAGTCATCGGTCATGAGCGCCATAACGGATTCAACATCATGCCGGTTGAAGGCTTCGTTGAATTGGTTGACGGTCTCCAATACTGATGGGATCTTGGAAGGCATGAAGATACCTCCGGTGTGTTATGACAAAAAATATTAAGCCGACTAATCTACGATAAATAATGTCGCGCCGGATTGCGTGTAGGAACGATGCGGATAATTATCGTCCTCAACATGGTAGGACATTCCTTTTTTCAATTCGAAAGACCGGCCGTCCCTCAGTTCTGTCATGATGGAGCCTTCCAGGCAATAGATAATGTGGCCCTTGGCGCACCAGTGGTCGGCCTTGTATCCCGGAGAATAGGTCACGACGCGCACGCGAATATCCCCGCACTGCCTGACTTTCCATTCGGCAAACCCCGTCTCGCCTTCGTGCCTCTCGGGGTTGACTTTCTGCCACTCGATCGTTTCGAAAGGGATGTGCGCCATCTTCATAAATATCATTCCACAAAATCGAAAGTGCGTCGAACACCTATAAGAAATCCAATACCGGTTCCCACTCCGGCTCCCGCGCCGGCTCCGAGAACAGGTCCGGCAATATATTCCCAGAACCCGGACAGCGGAATATAAGGCGTACTGCCGTCCTGAAAGGCCAGGCCGATGCCGGTCCCGAATCCGCCGGCGGCCCCGAGCGCCATGCCTCGGAAAGAGCCCTCGCTTCGGTTGACCACCTTGATCTGCCTGACGGTGTTCAATGGTATGGATTTTGTCTCTTTTAGCTTTTTATCGAACCAGGTAATATTTTCGAACGTGATGTCCGCGCCGCTCACTTCGAGAGTCAGACTGTCTTTCGTGACGATCGTAAGTTCGTGATCGAACGCGAATTGTTTGAATTGGAAGAACTCAGGCGAAGACGGCCCTTTAGAAAGGGAAACGCGCTGCGGCGCACAGCCGATCGTTATTAACAGAAGACCCATCATCATACTTGGAAAAAATCTCATAGATTCCTTTCGTTAAAGCATATAGACAGTAAAAATTAGGTACCAAAAAGCAAAAGGACAAATCAAATATAAAAAGGATTTTGAATCATTCCATTCATAATTTTTGATTGGTCGTTTTTATATTTATGGCAATTTCAGAAACCTTGAACTCTATTCCTCCAAAGTCGAGATATCCCCTTCGCTCATGCCTTGTGCCCGGGCTTTGAGAACGCGGCGCATAATCTTGCCGCTGCGCGTTTTGGGGAGTACGTCCATAAATTTGATCTCTTCCGGTCGGGCGATCGGTCCGATCTCTTTGACCACCTGATCCTTGAGTTCCTCTTCCAGTTCTTTGCTCGGAGCGTATTTGGCGCGCAGCGTTACGTAGGCATGGATCGCGTTGCCTTTGACCTCATGCGGAAGTCCGATGGCCGCGGCCTCCGAGACAGCCGGGTGCGTGATCAGCGCGCTCTCGATCTCGGCGGTACCCAGGCGGTAACCGCTGACCTTGATCACATCGTCGATGCGTCCGATCACCCAGAGATAACCATCCTCGTCGATCCGCGCCGAGTCGCCGGCCTTGTACCATCCTTGTTTGGCGTATTCTTTCCAATACGTTTCCACATAGCGCTCCGGATCGCCGAAGATCGTTCGCGCCATGCCCGGCCAAGGCGCTTTGATGACCAGCTTGCCTTCTTCACCTTTTTTTGCTTCGTTGCCGTGTTCGTCCACAACCGCGATCTCGTTCCCGAAGAACGGTTTGGTTGCCGATCCCGGCTTCAGAGGTGTGACCGGCAGCGGCGTGACCATAAAACCGCCCGTTTCCGTCTGCCACCACGTATCCATGATGGGACAACGTTCCTGCCCTATGACTCTGTAGTACCAGCGCCAGGCTTCGGGGTTGATCGGTTCGCCGACCGAACCCAGAAGCCTCAGACTGCTAAGGTCGTGCCGCTTCGGCCAGGCCTCGCCGAAACGCATCAGTCCGCGAATGGCTGTAGGGGACGTGTACAATATATTAATGCCGTACTTCTCGACGATCTGCCACCACCGGTTGGGATAAGGATGATTGGGCGCGCCTTCATACATCATGAGTGTGGCGCCGTTGATCAGCGGAGAATAGACCATATAGCTGTGACCAGTGATCCAGCCCGGATCGGCTGCGCACCACCAGCGGTCCTCATCTTTGATATCGAAAACATAACGGTGTGTGGTCGATGTATAAACGGCATAACCGCCATGCGTGTGCAGAAGTCCTTTGGGCTTTCCGGTCGTGCCAGAGGTGTAGAGGATGAACAGCATGTCTTCGGAGTCCATGACTTCCGTCGGGCAGATGGGATTGGCAATGGGTAGGCCCATCAGATCGTGGTACCAGAAATCGCGGTCGTTTTCCATATAAACGTCGTGTTCCGTTCTTTTGACGCAGATGCATACTTCGACCGTCGGGGAACGTTTGATCGCTTCGTTGGCGATGGCCTTGAGGTCGTTGATCTTACCTCGCCGCCATCCGCCGTCGGCGGTGACAACCACGCGGCTGCGGGCGTCTTCGATACGGGCCGCGAGCGCTTCCACGCTGAATCCGCCGTACACGACGCTGTGCGCCGCACCGATCTTGACGCAGGCCAGCATGGCAAAAAGAAGCTCCGGTATCTGCGGCATATAGATCGTTACGATCTCGCCCTTCTTAACGCCCATGCTTTTCAAAACGTTGGCGAACTTGGAGACCTCACGATTCAGTGCATGATACGAATAGGTTCGCAGATCACCCGGTTCGCCTTCCCAGATGACCGCGAGTTTGTTGCGGCGCCAGGTCTTCAGATGGCGGTCGATCGCATTCTGAATGATATTGATCTTGCCGCCGGTGAACCATTTATAGAACGGCTTATTCGAATCATCCAGTACTTTGTCCCAGGGTTTGTACCATTCCAGCTTCGCCGCTTCTTCGGCCCAGAATCCTTCGCGATCGGCGACGGAACGCCGATATAAACTTTCATAATCTTTGATATGGGCCGCATCGATCACTTCCGGAGAAGGATGATACAGATCGGAATTCATGGCCGAGTACTTGGTAGGATCACTCATAAGCGATCTCCTGTTTACAAAAAGAATGATTGGATATTGTTGGTTAGGCGCGTGGGGTCAAATGTTGATATTTTTCCAATGAAAATCAAAGTGAATTTTTCTGTTTCCGCCCAAGCTTTCTATTGAAAGCCGCTCAAAAACTTTGTAAGTTATAACACCCATCTACATATATCTTTGAGGATCGATTTCTTTTGATCTCTGCTCAAACCCGATGAGGCTATGATCCGATCTATTCGTCCGATGTTGTGGTTTCTGCTGTTCTTCGGCTTCCGAGCGGAAGCGCAGGAGAATAGCGGCAATTTCTTCATACGAAACTATTCCCCGAAAGAATACAAGGCCGGCATACAGAATTGGTCCATCGTTCAGGACCGGCGCGGCGTTATGTATTTCGGGAATGGCGATTGCGTACTCGAGTATGACGGGTCTACGTGGAGGAAGATATTCACCGATAAAAAGGCCATCGTACGCTCGATGACCATGGATAATCGGGGAACGGTCTTTCTGGGATCCGTGGGGGAATTCGGTTATCTGGCTCCCGACTCCGTCGGCAATCTTAAGTTTGTTTCACTGGTCGATATCGTTCCGGCCGAACATCGAGCTTTTGCGGACGTGTGGAAGTGTTTTGCCAGCTCCAAAGGGATCTACTTTCAGTCCTTTGACAAACTGTTCCTCTTCACCGACGGGAGGATACGCACGTGGAAACCGTCCACGGGTTTTCATCAGTCCTATCTGGTCGATGACGAACTCTATATCACCCAACGTCAGGTCGGACTGATGCGCGTCGAAGGCGATTCCCTCCGTTTACTGCCGGGCAGCGAAGTATTTGCCGATATCCGATTGTATGCGGTCTTGCCATACGACAGTACGCATTTGCTGATCGGTTCGCGAGAAAAGGGGTTGTTCCTGTATTCAAAGACCGGCGATAAGAACAGTCCCCGCGTGATTCCTTTCAAAACTGAAGCCGATGCTTTTTTACTCGAAAATCAGCTTTACGGCGGGATCGTTTTGCCGCACGGCGACTTCACGCTCTATACTCTGCGGGGCGGCGCGGTCATCATGGACCGCCATGGCAAGATCAAGCAGATTCTGGACAAATCGACCGGTTTACAGGATAATAATATTTACACGGCGCTGACGGACCGTGAAGGAGGGCTTTGGCTGGGGCTCAATAACGGCATCGCGCGCGCGGAGATCGAATCGCCTCTCACGGCGTACGGGGAGTCGTCCGAACTGGCCGGCGCCGTACTATCCATCGCTCGCCACGAAGGCACTCTTTTTGTCGGGACTTTTCGCGGACTGTACTATCTCAGACAGGATCACCGCGTCGATCCGCACTTCAGCAATGTGAAGGAAATTGCGGCGCAGTGCTATTTCCTGCTTCCAGCTGGGCCTTATCTTCTGGCGGCCACGCAGGACGGGGTTTTCAGTATCCGACATTCGTCCGTGAGTCTTGTGCAAAAGCAGGTTTCCACATTATTCTTGTACCGTTCAAAATTCGATACGATGCGTATCTATGTCGGAATTCGCGACGGCATGTCCTATCTGGAATGGGCAGACGGCCGGTGGCAGGATCGTGGGCGGATCAATGGGATCACCGAAGAGGTCCGGACGATAAACGAGGACAACGAAGGACGATTGTGGCTGGGAACGATGTACCAGGGTGTTGTGCGGGTCACGCCGCCGCGTTCAGGGGCTGGCGGAAAGAACGACTGGATCATAGAAAAGTTCGGTACGTCGCACGGATTGCCGAACGGGTCGGTCTATTCTTATGCGGTGGGCGGCCGTACGATTTTCGGTACGTTCAACGGCATCTATCGATTTGATCCCATGAACAATAACTTTGTTCCCGATCCTGTATTTGGAAGATCGCTGACCGCCGTTCCGCGCCTGGTCTCCCGTCTGGTTGTGAGCGACGACGGACGGGTGTGGATGAATGCCGAAGCGGGTAACCGTGCTGAAACGTACGTGGCGCATCCTCAGCCGGACGGTACGTATGCGCTGGAGGCCACTCCATTCCTGCGCCTTGCCGATTTTGCGGTGTTGGCATTGTATTGCGAAAAGAACGGCGTGGTTTGGCTCGGCGGTCCCAACGGGCTTATCCGATACGATTCTAAGATTGTCAAAAATTACCGGGAGGAATTCCAGGCCCTTGTAAGAAAGGTTTCCATCGATCGCGATTCGGTGATCTTCGGAGGCCGGTATGCTGCGGATCGGAGGACGTCCGCCGTCATCGACTACCGCAATAATTCTCTGCGTTTTGAATTTTCGGCCGCCAGTTATGACAACGAGTCGGCTAACCTGTTCCAGTACCGGCTCGAAGGATTCGATGACTCGTGGTCGGATTGGACAGCAGAGACCATTAAGGATTATACCAATATTCCCGAAGGCTCTTACACATTTCACGTACGTGCGAAGAATGTATACGGACACGTAGGTTTGGAAGACAACTTTCGTTTTACCGTTTCCGTTCCCTGGTACAGGACTGTTTGGGCCTACGGGTTATACGGCATCGTATTTTTCATGGTATTCTATTATGCGGTGAAGTGGCGCGCCCAATCGTTGGAAAAAGAAAAAGTCCGGCTGGAAAAGATCGTGGAGCAGCGTACGATCGAAGTAGTACGCCAGAAAGAGAAATTGGAACAGAAGACGACC
The DNA here is from genome assembly GCA_964415295.1 of uncultured Bacteroidota bacterium. Lineage (GTDB taxonomy): Bacteria > CLD3 > CLD3 > SB21 > SB21 > SB21. The sequence goes on along the minus strand of CAYPYN010000002.1, from coordinate 538,165 downwards.
GAATTGGAGACCATCAACGCGATCGTGAATTCGATCAATTCGGAGGTGATCTTTTCCGATCTTCTCAATTCCATCCTTCATGAGATCAGTGTGATCCACGGGGTCGAAAAAGGATCCGCGCTGGTCTTTGACCGGAACCGCGAGGTCTTCTGTTTTAAAGCGGCCAAAGGGTGGGAAATGAAGGAACTGGAGAGTATCGAACTGACCCTGCAGGAAGCCGAGGCCCGATACGTTCAGAACGCGTTCGAAATATTCGAGGATGTCTACATCGTAAGAAATGTGGGCGGGCGTTCCGCCGAAGCAAAGATCAGGCACCTCGGCATTCCCAAGTCCATGCTGGTCACCCGTATCCGGATCGAAGGTGTCGTGGAAGGCTATTTTATTTATGACAATATGCATTATGAAAATGCCTTTGAGGATCAGGATATCCTGCTTCTTAAAAACCTGAAGGAGCACATCACCTCGGCCTTTATCAAAGCCCGTATGCTTGAAGATCTGCAGGTCATGAACAGACAGATCCTCAGAGCCAGCGAGATGAAATCCAAATTTATGGCCGATATGAGCCATGAACTCCGCACACCGATGAACGCCATCCTCGGTTTTACGGATCTTCTTAAACAGGGGATGCTGGGCGAGATCAATAAGGATCAGGAGAAGGCCTTGCAGGCCATTACCGAAAGCGGGACCAACCTGCTTCAGCTGATCAATGATATACTGGACCTTTCCAAGATCGAAGCGGGCAAGTTGACGCTTCATCCGAAGATGATCTATCTTGAAGAAACGGTTTTATCGGTCAGGAATCTGATCCTGTCACTGCTTCAGAAGAAGAAGCAGGAACTTCGTATTGCCATCGATCCGTCGATCGAACTTTGGGCGGATGAGATGAAGTTCAGGCAGGTATTGTTCAATCTTCTGAGCAATGCCAATAAGTTCACCCCCGAAGGCGGCCGGATCGGCGTGGAAGCCGCAGTCATAAACGGTTCGGCTTACGAAGAGATCGAGATCCGCGTGAGCGACAACGGGAAAGGGATACCTCCCGCTGAATTGGAATCGGTGTTCGAGGAATTCCGCCAGGTGGAAGGGGAGACGGAGCACGGGACAGGTTTAGGCTTGACCTTGTGCAAAAAGATCATCGAACTTCATAACGGCCGGATTCACGCGGAAAGTGACGGAAAGAATGGGAGCGTGTTCATCATTAGACTGCCGACCAAGCCAACCGAGCAAAGAACATAAAAAAAGCTGCACGGTATGTCGCGCAGCTTTTTTTTTGATCCGATCCAAGGAAATTTCACTTCACATACATCAGTTTTTTCGCCTGCGAAAAGGATTCTGTCGCCAGGTGATAAACGTACATTCCGGAAGCGACGTTTTGCCCATAGTTGTTTTTCCCGTCCCAGGTTACCTCGTGAATTCCCGTCTCCTTAACGCCGGCCACCAGGGTACGAACTTCCTGGCCAAGAATGTTATACACGCGTAAGGTCACACGTCCGGTTCGTGCCATGGCAAATTGGATCTTGGTCTGCGGGTTGAAAGGATTGGGATAGTTCTGGGACAAGGCGTATGCCTTCGGCAGGATATTCTCAAGCGCGGACTTCTGCGCCTGAATATGGGATGGGCTGCCGACAATGATCTTGAACGGATTTTGTTCGCGTGATCGGAAGGTATATTCCGATTGCTCTTTCAAATTGATGATCTTGTTCTGATGGATATCCACCAGGATGGCTTCGAATCCGGAGGGAAGCCCCAGATCCTCCCAGCGCAGCGTGATGTGAGACTCCTTGGTGTTGTGCTCGACCTGCATATCCCATACGTGGCCGTCATTCTGAGCGTCGCGCATATCAAACGCGAGGATTTCCGCCTGCGGGTCGTTCGTCTTGAAATACGCATTCACATATTCGCCGATATTCAGGGGATTGCTCGCATCCGTTTCGTCGTATCCGTCGATGGAGGCCGAACGAACTCCGACAAAATTATCTTCATCCATGCGTTCTCCGGCATACGCTTTCATGCGCAAACTCCATCCTGATTCGGCAGCCGCCTTCGCGCTCTGCGTAAAACTCAGCACATTGCTCACCGTGAGATTTCCCGCCGTTTTATTTTTCACGGCTATAGCTCCAAAAGGTTTGACCTGTGCATCCTGCGACCACGCGCCTCCCTTTAACTGCCACACCGGATCGATGCTTGAAGAATTGGTTACGGTGAGATTACCCGTGAAACCCAAAGGCCATCCGATAATATTCCATCCGGGCGTCAGTACCTGTGAATCAAACAGAGTCCGGTCGTTGGTCGTTCCGCCGGAAACATTGCTAAGAAATGTCGAGGCTTCGCGCATGATGAGAAAATAACCTTTTCCGTTCTCCATCGTGGTCTTGTCAATGAAAACACTCTGCACAGGGTCCCACGCCATCAGGCGCCATTTGGTAGGCACGCCGCCTTTGGGTTCTTGGCTGCCGAGCAGACTGGTCAGGTTGAGCGGTTTATTGAGCGGCAGAGAGATCGAAACGTAATTGGAGAGCGGTACGCCCGATGGGAATGTTCCATTCGATATCAGTGTTGTGACCGAAGCGGCGCTCGAGGTGACCGGTAGATTGGTTCGTCCTGTTGAAGAAGGATTGAAAACAATGCCGCCCGTGTTGGAGGCTTTCACTCGAATCCACAATCCTGCTGAATTTACTTTTGAAGCGGGAATGGTGAATTGGAAAGGACTGCTGGCATCCGTCAAGGAATCTCCAACGGATTGGTTCCAGTTACCGTAATAAAGAACAACGGTAGGGGATGATCCTGTGACGTTGGCTGTGACCGTCAGATCGGTGCCGGCTGTGGCTGAAGTTGGGTTAGTTGTCACCGATGAAATGGCCACTGAAGTGACGGTTGCCTGACTTCCTTCGAGAGGCGATGTGGTAAGATAGTTGGTTGCCGCCCCGGAACCGTTGTATGAAAGAATGTCGAAGAAATAAGTTGTAGCTGATGTCAGACCGGAGAGATTAGCCGTAGCCGCGCTGCCGGAATAAGCTACGGTTCCATCACCGATCGTTTGACCAGCGGTATATGCAACGCCATCGGAAGGCGCACCTGTCGGTGATGCGCCGGTCCTTCGTAAAACTAAATATCCGGCAGGACTTCCTGTGGCCGCTGTCCAGGATAGAGTCATTGATGTGCCCGCAATATTTGAAAATGATAAATTGGATGGCTGAGAAGATGGCTCCGCTGCGGATATTGCTTGATGGCCTTCCAAAGGTGACGAAGTTAAGTAATTTATCGAAGCCCCCGATCCGTTGTAGGCAAATATATCAAAGAAGTAATCAATTCCTTGTGATAAGCTGGATGCAGTAAACGTTGTATTAGTGCCAGCATAAGCAACAATTCCGTCGCCAATGGTTTGACCCGCTGTATATGTAACACCACTAGTTGGTAAACCTGTCGGTGAAGCTCCGCTGCGGCGAATGACTAGATACCCCGATGCTCCGCCTTGTGAAGCAGTCCACGTCAATGTCATTGCAGATGTCGTAATATTTGAAAAGGCCAGATTTGTTGGTTGAGAACTTGGTGGAGCTAACAGCGTAGTAAGGCTGTTTTCAAGTGGCAAAGTTGTCAAATAAGCGATTCTGTCACCAGCCATGTTAAATGAAAAAATGTCGTAATGGTACGTTGATTGAGGCGCCAATGTTGTTTCGTCAAATGTGTTCAAATTGCCAATGTATGCTACGTTTGCGTCACCAATTGTTCCTGCGATACTATAGAAACTATCATCGATAGGTTTGCCGGTTGGGGAAGATCCGAGCCTTCTTAATACCAGATAACCTGCCGGATTTCCAGAAGCTGTTGTCCATGTGAGAGTTGCAGAAGAGTGAGAAATGTTGGAAGAAATGAGGTTTGAAGGCTGATAAAGTGGACGGTTGTAATACTCAACAAATCGTCCGGCAGCAGAACCACCAGCCGTTGTAAAATCTCCTGCGACAAAAACTTTTAAATTGTATGGGCTGCCGAGATGTTGACCAGTGATTACTTTTACTGATAAATCCAATCCACTCCCCATAGCAGACCAATTGGAACCATCCCATTTAGCGATACGGTTTACACTGATGCCACCCGCCGTCGTGAAATTTCCTCCAACATAAACGTTAGTTCCATCGCTATGAATAGCGTATACAGCCCCTGCAATGCCGCTACCTAAACCAACCCAGCTACTCCCATTCCACTTCACACATTGACCAAGTGAAACTCCCCCAGCTGTAGAAAATATTCCACCTGCATAAACATCAGAACCGACTGCCTTGAGGGCAAACACAGTGTTGTTCACTCCGGAACCCAGCGCAGACCAAGTTGATCCGTTCCATTTTGCTATGTTGTTTGCTGCTGTTCCGCCGGCAGTTGTGAATCCCCCACCAACATAAACATCCGACCCTGAAATAACCAATGCGTAAACAGATCCATTTACGCCAGATCCCAGTGAAGACCAGATACCATTATTTAGTCTGGCAATTCCGTTTGCTGAAACTCCGCCGGCAGTTGTGAATCCCCCACCAACATATACATTGGATCCTGAAACTGCAATGGCATTTACATTGCTATTTACACCAGCACCCAATGCTGACCATGTGGTTCCATTTGTCACCGCAATGAAACTTGCAGAAATTCCACCGGCCGTTGAGAACATGCCGCCAACATAAATTCCCAACGGTCCTAAAGCCATAGATGTAACTTGGTTGTTAAGACCGGTACCAATAGCTGACCACGATGAACCATTCCACTTAGCAATATAGTTGGCAGCAGTTCCGGCCACTTGGGTAAAGTTTCCCCCAACATAAATATCAAGACCTTCGATCACAATGGCATTTACTGCACCATTGAATGCTCCATATTGAGTGGTTCCACGCCAATTTGAATCCCCCGGCGCAAACATCGGCTGTCCATCAACATCAGTTGTCATCTGATACCCCGTTGGATCAAACGAACCGCTGATGCCGGAGCTCAAATTAAGTGTTCCATCGAGATTTAGGATTTCTGAGATCGGTCTCTGTGTTGATTCCTGAGCAATGTTCGTTTGTGAAACTGTAAGAAAAAACAACGCAACAATATATCGTATATGTTTTTTCATGATCGTATTCTCCGCTTAATGGTTTTAATTCGGCCAGCTCGGAACAGGCAGCACATCGTAACCTGTTCCACCGCTTCCGCTCTTCTTTCCACCGAGAAGCACTACGGCCGCGCCTCCGGCCACCGCCGCGCCGCCGATAAGATACCACATCGTATTACTCTTTTTCTTTTTGCTCTGTGTACTGATCGGCTTGACTTTCAGTGAGCCCGTGACCGATTTGCTCCACTCGGCAATGTCGGCCATCTGACCGTACGTTTCATATCCTGACTTATTCATGGTCAATTTGTATCTTCCCGCTTTCATGGTATGCTGAAAGGGTGTGGTACCGATCTTTTTGTCATCGATCATGACTTCAGCGCCTGCCGGCTCGGATGTGAAAGAGACGGTTACGGTCGGGATAGAAAGCACCACCATTAATTTTTCCGTTTTTCCTGCAACTGTCGTGATCTCCTGTTTTCCTACTGAGAATTCTTTTCGGATTTCGATATTATGTTTACCGGGAATGACGTTATCGATCTTGCCTGGCGTTACCACGCCGGTCTTTTTTCCATCGAACAAGATCTCGCCTCCGATGGGATTGGAAATGACTTCGATAGTTGCCGTGGTCACGGCTGGTTTGAATTCGATGCCTGCCAGTAAAGAAGCCATTTTTTCCAATTTGAGAAGAAGCCCATCAATCTTTCCTTCGTGGTTTTCTGGAATGTTTTTGATGATCTTGCCTGTGGTTACGTCGACCATTCGCAGGTCGATCGTATAAGTTTCTCCAAGTAGACCGATATCCCCGGCGATCATGAATTCAACTCCCAGCAATTGACCAACCTGTACGGCGCATTCGGATGAATTACATGCATCAGCAAGGTTGAAATTCTGTTCTTTCAATATCTCGGACATTTTTTCCCTCTCAAGGACGTCAAACACTTGCGTATTAACCAGTGAAGTCTGGAACCTCGTGGTCAAGATTTTTACCTGACTGGCTTTCAAATCTCCGGAACTTTGGAATTCCCATACCGCCACATTTTTTTTCCTGGTTAATGCGCTATCTTGCGCAAAAGCAGCTGCCGTCGTCATCAAGAAAAGTAATAAGAATCTCACTGTGACCATACATACCTCACTGGTTAAGTGAAAAACATTTATTCGGATTTGTTCGTAAATTTCTTGGTAGGCGCGTTCGGCTACATCGGTGCGCCAGTACGGTTACATTAAGAGCTCGTCTGAGGAAGCGAGATAGAAAAATAATGTTTGAAGACCTATGGGATTAACTAATGAAATATAGTCCGCATACTGTTTCTTGTCAAGAACTATGCCTGATTCGATCAGCAAATCGTGAAAAAAACCACATTTTAGTAATATGTTGCCAATCAAAAATATTACCCGTAATTTTATACCGGTTCAGAACTGGAAGGTGCCTAAGGATCAACGATTTTCGACTTACCGTCATTTCAAAGATCCTTATTCTGACTTCTAAAAGCACCGGGGCTTTTACGATTTCTAAAAAACCGTTTTAAGGAGCGACTCCCATGACATTCGATCCCAGCAGTAAATTACAGGATTATCTCGTTTTCGGCGAATTCGGCGATGTCAACCCGTCCATCACGGATTCATCGACATTCACGTTTATGACGCCGGAAAAAATGAAAGAAGTTTTCGATCACGAGATCGAAGGATGTTTTTTGTATTCGCGTCACTGGAATCCTATCAATAAAGATCTGGCCCGTGCGCTGTCCTTCATCGAAGATTCCGAAGCGGCGCAGGTGACCGCCTCCGGCATGGCCGCGATCAGTTGCACGGTTCTCCAATTGTGCCAATCCGGCGACGAGATTGTGTCCAGCAGGACGGTGTACGGAGGAACGTATGCCCTGTTTAAGAACATACTTCCGCGCTACGGCATCAAAGTGCATTTTGTGAATATGCAGGACCACGAGGCCGTCAAAAAAGCGATCCATCCCAAGACGAAGATCATTTATACCGAAGCGGTAAGCAATCCGCTTCTCGAAGTGGCCGATCTGCCGGAATTGGCCAGGATCGCGAATTCGCATAATATCAAATTGGTCGTGGATAATACATTCAGCCCGATGAATATTTCCCCGATCCGGCACGGCGCGCACGTGGTCGTCCACAGCCTCACCAAGTTTATCAACGGCACCAGCGACTGTGTGGCCGGCTGTATCTGTTCCACATCGGAATTCATCCACCAACTGACGGATATCAATTCCGGCGCCTGCATGCTTCTGGGACCGGTCCTCGACAGTTACCGCGCGGCAAGCATTCTCAAGAATCTTCACAGCCTGCATATCCGTATGCAAAAGCATAGCGTGAACGCCCAGTATCTGGCCGAACATCTCGAAAAACACGGGATCCGGATATTCTATCCCGGTCTGCCGTCTCATAAACAGCATACCGTGATGAAAAGGATCATGAATACGGTTTACGGATTCGGCGGCATGCTGGCGATCGATGCCGTGACCGAAGAGAATGCGAATAAGCTGATGGCGATGATGCAGGAGGAAAAAGTGGGCTATCTCGCGGTCAGTCTCGGATATTTCAAGACCCTTTTCAGCGCACCGGGCAGCAGCACTTCTTCGGAAATTCCCCTGGAAGAACAGCAAGAGATGGGCCTAAGCAAGGGATTGGTTCGAGTGTCGGTGGGTCTGGACAACGATATCCACCGCAGTTACGAGCGCATCAGAAAATGCATGAAGAAACTGGAACTGATCAAGTAATTTACCGTAACATATTTCCGGTGTTTTCGTTAGTATCCGATTCATGACGTCGAACACAACGAATACGGATGGTCTGTACTTTTTTCAGCCAGGCGAAGGAATATAATTATGACAAAAACAGAAAAAGTCTTTTATGTCGCGGTCGCGATTTTCTCGGTCGGCGCAGGGGTCGGAAGCTATCTTCTGTATGATGCCCTTCATGCGTTTGAAAGTATCGAGGGTACGCAGAGCGCTTATCACGAAATCAGCACGGTACTGACCTACGCCGTTCCGCTGGCCTTCTTGCTGCTTCTGGTACCGGCCAGTATGATATTCATGCTGACGGATCGTATGCGGTATTTCATGTATGCCTATTTGTTCTTTGCCGTGTTTACGGTCTTTGACTATGTCTATGTCGGGGAGCTTTACTTTCATTTCATCAAGAATAGCGGTCTTTGGAAAGGCGGCTTCTCCGTGATGGGATTGGCGGGACTTTTTTTATGCTTTTGCGCGTTCATTATAGCCGCAGCCAATTACCTGATCCTTTCGACCATTAAGAAAATGATGACACCTAAAAAATAATTATGCCGATCTCAAGAAGAAAATTCCTTCAGTTCCTCGGTCTCGAAAGCCTGCTGATCGGTTCTGCCGGGAAGTCCGTGCTGGCTTCCCCCGATCCGGAAACGGCGATCGAATTTGTCCGGAACGATGCGCTGACCGTGATCCGTGAAAGCTACAAAGGTAATCCGATGATCGAAGGACGCTTCGTGAATGCGAACCTCACATCGTCCGGCGCGCCTTTCAGCCGGATATGGAAATGGTGGTCGTCGGCCAATCCGCAGCGGGAAGAAAAGGAAAAAGAAGAATTTTCCGTACCGGTCCGAAGACTGGAAAACCTCGACGCGATCAAAGGAGACAGCCTGGTCTGGCTCGGACACGCCTCATTTTTGATTCAGCTCGGCGGAAAACGTATTCTGACCGATCCCTGCCTGACGGCGCCTCCTTTTCAGAAACGGTTTAGCATGCTGCCTCTTCCTATAGATCAACTTCAAGTGGATTACATACTCTTGTCTCACGGGCATTACGATCATCTTGATTCGACCACGCTTTCGGAGTTGCCGTCCCATAACACCCGATCGCTGGTTCCGCTGAGAATGGGGGACACGATTCGTTCCATGAATAAGAATATCGAGCCGATCGAAGCGGGATGGTACCAGGAGTACCCGCTGCATGAGGCTTTCCGCATTTTCTTTTTGCCTGCGCAACACTGGTATCTGCGGGTGCCGTGGGACAGGAATAAGATCCTGTGGGGCAGTTTTATGATCGAATACAAGGGGAAATATATTTATTTCGCAGGGGATACCGCTTACGCCGATCATTTTTCGGAGATCGCTTCCTTATTTCCTTCCATCGATTACTGTTTGATGCCGATAGGGGCGTATAAGCCGGATTACGTGATGAAGACTAATCACACCGATCCGGAGGAAGCGGTGCGCGCTTTCCACGAACTCAAAGGAAAATATTTTCTGCCTATGCATTACGGGACATTCGATCTGGCGGATGAACCGCGCGGGGAACCGATACGGTGGCTCAAAAGACTGGAATCGGAGAATAGGATCGGCGGGAAACTGATCGTGCCGGAAATAGGGGAAATCGTACCGCTTTGATCTATTGCGGTAACTCTATCGATACAAAACAAGACCGTTCGGCCGTACACGATTCCGGCGCCGCGAAAACGTTATCCGGGCCTGCGGTGGTCATCGTGCACAGGCACCAGTATTGGGCCGTAGATGACTCACCCGACCGCCATGCTTCCGGCTTATCCGGTTCAGGCATGTACGCGTGTTTCGTCCGCAGGTGTTTGCATTGAGATGGATTTTCCATTTCTATTTCCTCAAAACTTCTTTTCGGGCCATGTTATCCGGCCGTGAACAATGACTCATTGAACAAATGAATTAATGGCTCAATCCTTGAACGGATCGATCCCCGCCGCCCAACAGATGGTTCTCGCGATCACGGTTTTGAAAACCTGAACTTTGTATTCGTTTCCTGAAAGCGGTGTCGCGTCTTTCATTGCCGTTTCGGCGGCTGTTTGAGCAAGTTCCCTGGTAACGATGTTGCCTTTCAAGAGCGCTTCCGCTTTTTTTATCCGCCACGGTATCGGCGCCGCTGCTCCCAGTACAATACGTGCATCCGTACATAGCTTTTCGTTTACATGCATGACCACGGCCGCTTCGGCGATCGGCCAATCGAAACTCTGTTTCTCTTTCTGTTTATAATAATAACTCACCCATCCGGACGGCATCGGAGGCAGGACGATCTCGGTGATCAGCTCGCCCGCCTCCAAAACATGTTCCCGGGTAACATCTTTGGAGGGCCTTATATAGAATTCGGCGATCGGGATTTCGCGGCTCGATTTTTCCGATACGACCTTGAGTCTCGCATCCAGCGCCGTCAGTGCCACGGCCGTTCCCGACGGCTGAACGATCACGCAGCCTTCGTCGTTCCCGAAAATGGCATGGTATTGATTTTCTCCATCGTAAGCAAAGCACTGCGTACCGCCTTTACGCGTGCAGTGAAAATCGGCGCTGCGGAAGTACCAGCATCGTGGCCGTTGACACAAATTACCGCCAAGAGTAGCCATGTTCCGTATCTGCGGCGTCGCCGCGCCGAGCGCGGCTTGCGACAAAGCGCGGTATTGGTCGCGGAATTCTTCATGCGAAGCGATCTCGCCAAGCGTGACATTTGGTCCGATCACGGTTCCGCGGCGTCCGTCTTCTCTGACAAAACGCAGATCTTCCAGTCCGGCAAGATTGATCAGTCTCTTTGGTTGGGCGATGCCCTCTTTCATGAGATCCAATTGATCAATACCGCCGGCCTTGAGTTGCGAACCGGGTTCTTTCAGGAATGCGAAGACCTCTTCGATCTTCTTAGGATTGGCGTATTCAAAGTTATTCATGGATTTCCTTTTTAAGGATCACAGTCTGGATAATTTCTCAACCGTTCTCTCGTTCTTAATGTGGCCTGTATTTAACGTTGTGGCCGGTTCGAAGAGCATGATGTGAACTTCTTCTTCGGCAACAGGACAATGTTCTGTAGCCTTCGGAATGATGACAAATTCGCCCTCATGAATGTCAATATCGCGGTCCCTCAATTTCATGAGCAGCCGGCCTTTGATAACCAGAAACATTTCATCTTCGTGATCGTGATGGTGCCAGACGAATTCACCCTGGAGTTTGACCAGTTTTACATGCATGTCGTTGATCTCGCCCACAATCTTCGGGTTCCAGTGATCGCGGAACAAAGACAGCTTTTCACATATATTTACTTTTTCGATCACGCTCAGGCTCCCTTCAGCGCTTTCAAGACAACCGCCGGGGTCATCGGCAATTCCCGCACGCGTACGCCCGTCGCATGAAAAAAGGCGTTAGCAATGGCGGCGGCGGTAGGAATGGTCGCCGGTTCCCCGATACCCATCGCCCCCGTGCTGGATTGGCCGCGGTTCACGTCAATGATCACCGACTCGATCTCGGGTACGTCCATGGAACCCGCGATCTTGTAGTGTTCCAGGTTGGCGTTTACCATGATCCCGGTGTTCCGGTCGAGCAGGCGATTTTCGAATAAGGCGTAACTAACGCCCTGAATGACGCCGCCGTGAATCTGATTTTCTGCAGTGAGCCGATTCATCGGTCGCCCGCAGTCGTGAACGGCTACCACGCGATTGACGCGGATCACGCCGGTGCCGGTGTCCACTTCTACCTCAGCAAACTGCACGCCCGCAATAAAAGGACCCGCCTGCAAATGGTCTTTGAAACGTTCACCGGTCACGGTAAATTTTTCGCCGGCGATCTTAGAAGCGACCTGTTTCCATGTGAAGCTCTTGGCGGGGTCGGACGCGACGATTATTTTTCCGTCAGAGCAAAGGAGTTGCTCGGGCTTCACGCCGTGCAACGGCGCGGCGATGTCCAGCATTTTCATCTTGGCAAGATAAGCCGCATTGCGAACGGCCGGCGTGATACCCGCGGTCGTCTGGCTGCCGCCGCTGGCCGGACCGAGACCGAAATTGGAATCGCCGATCTTCACGTTTATATCTTCAGGTTTAAGTCCGAGCTCTTCCGCAGCCACCATAGCCATAGCCGTCCGTATCCCGCCGCCAATGTCCTGTACCCCGTTGGTCAATTCAACCGCGCCGTCGCTCGTCACTTGTATCGTAGCCTGAAATCCGGTGCCGTAAATATGATACCAGACGGAATTGGCCATTCCGAGCCCTCGCTTGATCGGGCCTTGGTCCGCTCCCGGCTTAGGATTGCGATTCTTCCAGCCGGATTTTTCAGCGCCGATCTCGTACTCAACCTGGCGAACTTCGTCGTACATCGTGTTCTTCCTGCGGAATTCGAGCGGATCCATGTTCAGCCGGTACGCCAGTTCGTCAATGGCCTGTTCCATCGCAAACGTTCCTTGCGGATGTCCCGGTGCACGGAAAGCTGCGCCGGGCCCGGCATTGGTGAATACGTCGGATTCCGATGTGTAGATGTTTTCCGTCTTGTAGTAAATATTTTTCACCGGACCGGAGGTTCCCGCGCCGGTTCCGACACCCGCCGTTCCGTATGATTCGTGTTTGATCGCTTTTAATACTCCGTCTCTACTTGCGCCGAGTTTGATAGTCTGGGTGGAATCCGGGCGGTTGCCGACGGCCAGATGTTCCGATTTCCTGTCAAGCATGAGCCGCACAGGTGCACCGGTCTTTTTGGCCAGCTTTGCCGCCATGATTCCGTACACGCCGGCGCCGAACTTGGCGCCGAATCCGCCGCCCATGTGTTCCGTGATCACACGAACTTTATTCTTTGGAAGGTCAAAAACGCCGGCGAGTTCGTTCTGCACGCTGAAAACACCTTGCGTGGAAGCCCACACCGTGAGTTGGTCGCCTTCCCATTTTGCCACGACGCCATGCGTTTCCATGGCCGAATGTGTCTGCACTTGCGTGCGGTAGGAGGCTTCGATGACAGCCTCGGATTGACGTAATACAGATTCCACCGCCGATAAATGGCCGCTGGTCTTGGGACCGCGAACGTTGCCTTGTTGTGAAACGCCTCCGCTTTCTTCCGGCGCATCGCCTTCCGTACGTTTGCTTTCTACGCCGGTGTCAAATACGACCGGTGCTTTGGATGCCATGGCCTCCCGGGCGGAGAGAACGAATTTCCTCACGTCGTATTCGATGGCGATCAGTTTGGCCGCTTCTTCGGCCTGATGCGGCGTGTCGGCCGCGATCGCGCAGATCTCTTGTCCCTGAAAGCGGATGATCATCGGGAGTTTATCCTGAACAAGAGTCACTGATCGAACTCCCGGATATTTTTCGGCTTTGGAGATGTCGATCTTCCTGATAACACCGGCCGGGAATTGGGAGCGAAGGAAACACGCGTGAAGCATGCCCGGGAGTTGGATATCAAACGTGTATTTGGCGCGGCCCGTAACCTTATCTTTACCTTCGATGCGCGTCTGGCGCCCTCCGATGAATCTCAGCAAATCGCCGCCGTCCCAGGGTTTAGGCGTATTGTCCGGGATCTCGGCCGATATTTCTTTGAGATTCTTCTCTACGCCGACTTTGAGTTTTACGGATTTTGGCATGGCGCTCCTTTAGAATTGAAAGGTTACAATTCCTCGTAGAAAATCAGCAAAGCCAATCCGGCAAGAACCGCGGCAATACCAACCGCTTTAAGAATTCCGCGGCTAGTAACAGCGGGCGGCTTCTCTTCTTTGATGATCGTTTGGTCTTTGGCTTTTTCAATGGACCGGATATCGGGAACGGCGATCTCCATGATATCGTAATTCCGATGAATCGTATTGTACGAATACAGGCTGATCTTGTTTTCGGCGGCCGAAGCCCTGATGTAACCATCCTTGGTCACTGTTTTTCCGGATGCGTTCCTGAAAACCACTGTGTATATGTCGTTCTTGCCGATGTATTCCCGTTTTATAAAAGCCAGATCGTAAACCGGCGGTTCCTGGGCGAACAGAGAAACGGCCGAAAAAATAAAGGCGGACAGAAAAAAGATAATCTTCGTCATATCATCCTCATAGTTGATAGCGTTAGATCCAGATTCCGACTGCAATAAAAGCCGCAACGAATATCGCGACGATCCCTGCGATTTTGGTGCTTCGGTCAAATTCAAAGGCGCCGCTTTTGTAGGAAATCTCACTGATATTCTTAATAGGCACCTCGATATCTACGAATTTTCTTTGCTCGTTGTCGTAATACTGGAATACCACATAATTTTCCTTGGAAGCCACGGAAAGGTTCCCCGTTTCCTCATACATAAGATCTTTTCTTACGTAAAACCGCATTTTCACGTATCTTTTCTTCTTTATAAATTCCTTCTCGATGACCGCCATGGTCAATTCATTTTGCCGGTATACCGTCTTGGAACTTGAACAGCCCGGCAGGATCAGTATCATCATGGCCAGAAGGATCTTTTGGAAGTGCGGGTTCATGAATCCTTTCTGTTTGCACTCATCACGGCGTGGGCGACATGATTGTATGTTCCGCACCGGCAAAGATTTCCGCTCGTGGCCAGCTTAATATCCTCCGTGGAAGGATTCGGATTCTTATCCAGCAAATTCTTACAGCTCATGATCATGCCGGACGTACAAAATCCGCACTGCATGGCGTCGTGTTTAATAAAAGCCTTCTGTAAAGGGTGGAGCTGTCCGTTCTGTTCCAACCCTTCTATGGTCTGGATCTCGCGCCCCTCCGCGTCCACGGCGAGCGTCATGCAGGATACGGCCGTATGGCCGTCGATGATCACCGTGCAGGCGCCGCAAGCTCCGCGCTCGCAGCCCGTTTTGGTTCCGGTCAGGTGAAGCTGATCGCGCAGGACTTCGACCAGGGTGGTTCGCGGTTCGGCTCGTGCAACGAACTTTTTACCGTTGACATGCAGCGCGATCTCGCGGGCATCCGGACCGAGCATGGTTCCTTCGGCGGGTGAACAGGAAGCCTGCATGGTACCAAGCAAACCTTCACTTCCGGCCGCAATCCCGATGGATGTGATACCGAAACCTTTGAGGAATTTTCGGCGCGTCATGCCGCCGGTTTTATTATGGTTACTCTTGGAGGAATTTTTCATGCGTTCATCTTTCATCGGTTGGGTATCGAGTTAAGACAAAGCAATTGTAGGACACAGTACTTTAGACCTGTAAAATAATATACGAGATAAATCCAAAAACTCAAACTTCAAATTTGAAAAAATAACGGTAACAAAGACCGTTGGCTGTGCCAACGAGCGTATACACAACCAAGGCGTCCGCGATACTGTATGCGTAAAATAGTCTGCTGTGGCTGTAATGATTCATATAGATCGCGCTGACGCTGGCAAAGAACAAAAAACACAGACCAAAGACCTTCAGGCTTCGCACGACATCATGGCCGCTGAGAACCGGACGAAGAAGATGAAAGAGGACTACGCTTACAAACCACATCGTAAAATTATAAAAATAACTGGTGATCCAGTCGGTCGTCGTAAACCCGGAATTAAAATACGATACATCATTTTGCATGACACCCGCCATGCCATCAAAGATCAGCCATTGTTCAAGCGGGAATCCGACCGTGTAACGAACCACGTTGAGAACCAAAGTGAGAGCTACAAGTTTAAGAAGTGTTTTCACAACGACCTCCTAATGGATTGGTCTCAAGAAATTTCAGCAAGTTCCGGGTTGAAAGCAGCATGAGGTTTCTGTTTATTTAATCAAAACCATGAACATTGTCAACCGCCTTTCACGGACCAAATTCGAACTTGACTCATTGAAATTATGGGATTATGTTCATCGGTCTGCAGGGAAGGAGGTTCAAACCTCTTGGAGAAAGTATGGAACGTCTTCTGACCTTTCGCATTAAGCTGATCATCGCTTTCGCTTCGCTTTATATTCTATGGGGATCCACCTATCTGGCGATCCGCTGGGGTGTGGAGACTATACCTCCATTCCTTATGGCCGGAGCCCGTCATTTGTCCGCGGGCCTGTTCTTATACTTTATCATGCGGAGGCGTCTAAACGCAGCGGTCACGCCAAAGCAATGGCGCTCGGCTTGGATCCTCGGCGCTTTGATGCTCGTGGGTGGCAACGGCGGCGTGACCTGGGCGGAACAGCGTGTTCCTTCGGGTTTGGCCGCACTTCTGGTGGCCACGGTTCCACTCTGGGTCATGATCATGAGCTGGCTGCAGAAGGATGTATCGAAACCCGGCATGCGTGAATGGGCAGGCGTGATACTGGGTTTTTTCGGGTTAGGGATCCTGGTTGGTCCGGAGGAATTGGCGGGCGGGGAACGAGTGGATGAAATGGGTGCGGCCGTATTATTCATGGCGGCGCTGTCATGGGCGATCGGATCGTTATATTCGCGCCAGGCGCCGTTGACCGATTCTCCATTTCTGAATACGGCCATGCAGATGATCGCCGGAGGCGTTTTGCTTTTTATCCTGGGCTTTGCTTCGGGAGAATGGAACCGGCTGGATATCGCGCAGATCACATGGCGGTCGTTTCTGTCATGGGGTTATTTGGCCGTTTTCGGGTCACTCGTAGGATTTTCCGCCTACATCTGGCTGCTGAAAGTGAGCACACCGTCCAAAGTCACAACGTATGCGTATGTCAATCCGGTTGTGGCGGTTTTTTTCGGGTGGGCCCTGGCCGGAGAGGAACTTTCGGCAAGAACGCTTCTGGCGTCCGCGGTTATCATATCTTCCGTGGTTATTATTACGTTACCAAAAAAATTCAACGGGTGGCGATCCGTTTTTAATCCAAAGACGCCTGTAGAACCGTGATACAACAGCTCAATTTACGACAATTAAGTTGATCGCGATGTCCTCTGAAAGAATGTATTTTTATTAAAAAAGTAAAGGAAACCGAATTATGCGATTGCTCGTGTGGGCCGGGTTCATGGCCTTGGTTTCGTTAGCATCGTGTCAGAAAAGCATCACGTCCAGGTCGGAAAGACCGCCGTATGATTCCTTGGCGCAGAAAATGATCGTGGAAGGGATGAAAACTTACCCGGCTTATTCCATGCTGTATGATCTTTCGGTCCGCATCGGACATCGTCTGAGCGGTTCCGAAGGCGCCGCTCGCGCTGTGGAATGGGGAAAGAAGAAGATGGAAGAGCTTGGTTTTGAGAATGTACGGCTGGAACCCGTTACCGTTCCGCACTGGGTGAGGGGGGAAACCGAAGAAGCAGCGATTATTCATACCAATTACACGAGTTCGTCTTTGAAGATATGTGCGCTCGGCGGCAGCGTGGCCACGCCAAAAGAAGGGATTACCGCTGAAGTCATTGAAGTTCTGTCATTTGATCAACTGTACGCTTTGGGAGATAAGGTGAAAGGGAAGATCGTTTTTTACAACCGGCCGATGGACCGCACGAAGTTTTTTCCCGGGGAAGCCTACGGCGGCGCGGTGGATCAGCGATCCAAAGGTGCGATGGAAGCCGGGAAAATGGGCGCTGTGGCGGTGCTGGTACGTTCCATGACCACGCGGCTCGACGACGTGCCGCATACCGGTGCGATGAATTATGCTGACACTATTCCGAAGATCCCTGCGGCTGCGATTTCTACGGTCGGCGCGGAAACGCTGAGCGATAGGCTTAAGAAGGAACAGGGGCTGAAAGTCCGGATCAAACTGGATTGCGAAACCCTGCCCGACGTAGAATCCGCTAATGTGGTAGGCGATCTCCGCGGAAGTTCCTTGCCTAACGAAGTGATCTTGATCGGCGGCCATCTCGATAGTTGGGACAAAGGTCAGGGCGCGCATGATGACGGCGCCGGTGTGGTGCAGTGCCTTGAGGCGATCCGGCTTATCAAAGCGCAGGGACTCCGCCCGAAACGAACCATCCGCGTTGTTCTATTTATGAATGAGGAGAACGGTCTGCGCGGAGGTAAAGCCTATGCCAAAGCGGACCGTCCCGGCGAAAAGCATATGGCTGCCATAGAGACGGATGCCGGAGGGTTCTCTCCGAGAGCCTTTACGGTGGATGCCGACTCGATGGCCTTGCCAAAAATAGCGCAATGGGCATATGCGCTGGCGCCGTTGGAGGCGGATAAGATAGTCAAAGGACATGGCGGTGCGGATATTTCAGAACTGAAAAAGCAAGGCGTTCCGACCATCGGTCTGCGTCCCGATTGGCATCGTTATTTCGATTATCACCATTCCGATCTTGACACTATTGACAATGTGAATGAACGGGAACTCGAAGCCGGCGCGATCGCGATGGCGGTAATGAGTTATGTGTTGGCGGAAGAGGGGATTTGAGCCAAGCAGAATGACAGTTCGTGATTACTGATATTATTATTTTATCTTAAACACACACTTCAGTTATTTCTATGGATCAGAAAACATTCCTTTCAATTTCCGCTCAGCAAAAAACTTATTTTCTAAACGGAAGAACGCGCGATTTAAGCCACCGCATTGAGAAACTCAAGGAACTCAAGCATTCGATACGTAGACATGAAGCCGATATCTTTGATGCGTTGAAGAAAGATCTTGGGAAACCTGCGTTTGAAAGCTACGCCAGCGAGATCGGCCTTCTGTATGACGAGGTCAATCATGCATTGAAGCATCTTCGAGCCTGGGCCAGGCCGCAACGTGTACCCACGCCCATCGTCCATTTTCCGTCCACCAGTTACATGCAGTACGAACCCAAAGGTGTCGTGTTGATCATCGCCGCGTGGAACTATCCGGTTCAACTGATTCTGAATCCCCTGTTTGCCGCCGTGGCGGCGGGCAATTGCGTGGTGGTAAAGCCTTCGGAATTCGCGCCCGCCAGCGCGCTGGTTGTTGAAAAGATCATACGTGCCGTATTTCCTCCGGAGCACGTGGCCGTAGCGCAGGGCGAAGGACACGAGATCGTTCCGATGATGATGTCCTTTTTCCGCTTTGATCATATTCTTTATACCGGAAGCGTGGGAGTGGCCAGGAAGATTGCCGCTGAAGCGGCCAAGGATCTCATTCCGGTGACCCTTGAACTCGGAGGAAAATCCCCGTGCATTGTGGATGCCTCCGGCGATCTCAAAGTGGCGGCCCGCAGGATCGTCTGGGGAAAATTTTTCAACGCAGGGCAAACCTGCATTTCTCCGGATTACGTTCTCGCGGATCGCAGGATCAAAAAGGAATTTACGGAACTGTTACTCAAGACCATTCGCGAAATGTACGGTGAGGATCCGGGCAACGAAATAGACATGTCAAAGATCATCGACGATCGCCATTTTGTCCGTCTGGAGAAACTCCTGTCGAGCGGCCGTATACTTTTTGGGGGTAAGACCGACCGTGAAAAACGTTTTATCCAGCCTACGCTTATGGAAGTTGACGGAATAAAGACCCCACTGATGGAGGAAGAGATTTTTGGCCCCATTTTGCCTGTGGTCGGTTATGATACGGCGGATGACGCGATAGACTTCGTAAGACAACATCCGTACCCGTTGTCGCTGTACGTTTTCACCAAAGATAGGAAATTTGAAAAGCGGATCCTGAGCGAACTTCCGTTTGGAAACGGCGCCGTCAACAATACCATGATCCATTATGCCAATCCCGAATTGCCGTTCGGCGGGATCGAATACAGCGGTATCGGAGCGTATCACGGCAAAAGCGGGTTTGAGGCTTTTTCTCATCGGAAGAGCATCATTCGGAGCGGAACCTGGCTGGATATTCCCATCAAATATCCGCCGTTTGCGGGAAAATTAAAATGGCTCCGGTTATTTCAGCGGCCTTAGGGTTGATAAAACTGCGTCTTATCCGTCTGGAAAATCACTATTCCATAAAAAGGACTTGACAATCCGTATAATTCTGTCTATAATGGTGCCGTCTTTTAATTGAGAATAAATCTCAATGTATATGCTCATCGTTTTTTGATGAGCATATATTTGTGTTAAGCTCTGAGAATTAGTCTCAATTGATAAGCCGCTAAATAAGTGCTTAGAAAAACTAAGCATAATTTTTAAATCATTAATTGAGAACAAATCTCAATTGTAAGTCCGGAGAGTTTTGATGCGTTACATCATCCTTGTTATTCTTTGCTTGCTGGCGGTATCGTCTCTGAAAGCGCAATCCTTGCAGGATAGCCTGAGAGAGATAAACCGGAAGATGGATATTCTCATCGATGAGATCGAAAGGCTCAAATTGGGCGAGGCGGCCGAAGCCAGATACGAATCGTCGGGCGGCCTGGGCCCCGCGGCGTCCAAGGTCTATCAAATGAAAAAATCTGGCGTTTCGATAGCCGGTTACGGAGAGATCGTTTATGAAAATTATGCCAGAAAATTAGACGACAAAACCCGTTCGACCAAGAGCGATAAAGTCGATTATCTCAGAAACATCTTTTATGTCGGATACAGATTCAACGACTGGATCCTGTTCAATTCGGAGATCGAATTTGAACATGCGACAACCGGCGAAGGCGACGAAGAAAAGGGCGAAGCATCGGTTGAGTTCGGTTATATCGATCTGATGTTTTCCAAAAAATTCAACCTACGGGCCGGACTGGTCTTATCACCGGTTGGTATCATTAATGAAAAACACGAGCCAACAACTTTCTTCGGTACGTTGCGCCCGCAGGTGGAACGCACGATCATTCCTGCCACATGGCGTGCAAACGGAGTTGGGGTTTACGGCGAACTATTCACGTCGCTGAATTACCGGTTCTACCTGATGGAAGGACTGAATGCCGACGGATTCAATGGAAAGGACGGTCTACGTGAGGGACGCCAGGGCGGCTCAGAAGCCGTTGCCGAGAAACTGGCGCTGACGGGGAAACTTGAATACGAGGTATTGAGCGGCGCGGTTATTGGCGCCAGTTTTTACACCGGCCAATCGGGTCAGACCACCCGCGATGCCTCCGGTTCACTGGACGTTGCAACCCGTATCGTTGCCGTTCATGGGGAATACGCATGGAAAGGATTGGAAGCGCGGGCGCTCTTTGCACAAGCCACGATCGGCGATACCGACAGTCTCAGCGTACTTAACGGCGAAACGATCGGGAAAAAGCAGAACGGCTGGTACGTTGTGGCCGGATACGATCTTATGCCTTTGATCTCCACAACGTCCACGCATTATCTGGCGCCTTTCATACAATACGAAACGCTCAATACCCATGCCGCGGTTTCCAAAGGTCTCTCAAAAGACAAATCATTCGACCGTTCGACCTTGACGGCGGGTATCACGTACAAACCCCATCCGAATGTGGCCTTTAAATGGGATTTCCGTAATAATGCCGATAAGAACAAAACCGGCCTGGATCAGTGGAATTTAGCCGTTAATTATATTTTCTAATTTTTATTGAGGCGGTACTTTGAAAGACGGTTGCTGCAAAAAATTCGAAAAGAAAAAGGCTTGTAAAGATTGTCCGGTATTACTGAAACTCCGGACAGCGGGGTACAATCTCAAACGGAAAGAGGTCGGGGCTTATGTGGCGGCGGCCGACAAAAAAGAGAAAGAGTCGCCTCTGTATGCATAGATCAATTTATCTGCTCTTCGGTTTGGCTTTCACTTCGATCCAGGCTCAGGTGTACCTGTCCAAAGAAGAAGCGCTGCACTTATATTTTGCGGATAAAAATAACATAAAACGTAAAACGCTTTTTCTAAGCGACGATCAGGTCCAGACCATTCAAAGCCGCGCACGCGCAAAAGTGGATTCCAAACTATTGACCTACTACGAGTATGTTCAGGGAGGTCGGCTTCAAAGTATCGCATTTTTTGAAACACAGACCGTGCGAACCCACCCGGCCACGTATATGATCGTGCTGAATTCGGACGGATCCGTCAAAGCCGTCGAGATGCTGGCGTTTTCGGAGCCGGAGGATTATTTACCTCCGAAAAGATGGTTCGATCAGTTCGGCCGCAAGACTCTGAAGGACGATATTCACATAAAACGCGGTATTCCAAACGTAGCCGGCGCTACCTTATCGGCTCAGACTATTACAGAAAGCGTGCGCAAGTACCTCATCATCTTTGAAATGTTCTTTACTAAGGAAAAATGACATGCAATACATGCAAAAAGGCGGTTTCCAATCCAATCCATTCATGCGTCTGACCCTGGGGTTCACAGTACTTCTGCTGGCCGGATTCGTGATCAGCAATTTTCTGATCTATTTTTCTAAAATGAACGTAACCCCGGATTCTGTGATCGCCTACTATAACGGTTCTGAAGAAGATTTTCGTCCGGCACGAACCTTCGGTTCTATGATCGAAGTGACGCACGGCCATTTGCCGGTCATGGCGATGCTCATGCTTATGCTGACGCATCTGGTGATCTTTGCTCCTTTCACCAAACGGCAAAAGGTGTCTTTGATCTCTGTCAGCTTTCTTTCCGCTCTTCTGGATGAAGGTTCCGGCTGGCTGGTTCGGTTCGTTCGTCCGGAATTTGCTTGGCTTAAGATCATCGCCTTTCTAGCCCTGCAGGCCAGCCTGATCTTTCTGTTAAGCGCATTGACATGGTTTCTCATTCGATCCAGAACCGAACCTGCCTGAGGAACAAACGGCGGGTCCTTATAAATAGTTTTAATTGAAAAATTCATAAACGTTGATCACAACTTATGCCCATCTCAAGACGACATTTTCTGAAACACGCAACCCGATGGGCGGTTGGAGGTATCCTTGTCAGCCGGGCTCCGTCGGTCTTTGCAAAAACAGGGCTGCTATGTGTCCGTCGCCGCTTTTATAGTATGGGAACGCTGGTGACGGTGACGGCTTACGGAGAGTCTGCGGAGCACCTGCACCACGCGATCAGCAAAATTCAGAGCGAATTCATGCATCTTGAATCGCTCATGAGCGTTTATGATTCCCGCAGTGATATAACGAAGATCAATAACGCGGCGGGTAGACGGATGGTTGCCGTAGACCCTACGGTGATCGAAGCTCTGCGTTTTGCCGGGGATGGTCATAAAAAGACGGGCGGGGCCTTCAATATTTGTGTAGAACCGTTGATGAGAATCTGGGGGTTTCGTGAGAGCGTCCGCCGCTATGCGCCGCCAACGGATAAAGAAATATACCGCGCCGTGGAATCGGCTTCTTTTTCTAATTTGATGATAAATGAAAAAGATCAGACGGCGGGCTTATGGAGAGAAGGAGCGGCGATCGACCTCGGCGGGATCGCAGTGGGTTATGCCGTGGATAGTGCGGCTCGGATCCTGCAGTCGGAAGGAATCGGGCAGGCATTGATCAACCACAGCGGGGATATCCGTGCTATCGGCGCCCCTCCGGATTCGGACGGGTGGCTCATCGAGGTGCCCGATCCGGCAAACACGTCCCGTATGATCGCGGGATTCACCATCCGCGACCAGGCTGTTTCAACTTCGGGGAATTACGAAAAAAAGGTTATCTATGATAAGAAAGAATTCGGTCATATCATCGATCCGGCCGCAGGATTTCCAGGTAACACACTTCTAAGTTTTACATCGCTATGCCGTACATCGGTTGAAGCCGATGTTTATTCCACAGGATATTTTGTTAAAGGGTTACCTGAAAACAAAAACGATATGTCCTACATCGCCGTTACTCCGGACGGTCAACTCGCGTCATCGGGCCTTATCTGATCATCAGAACTTAAGCGTAAATACCGTTTCGGTTTTCGGCTTCGAACTAACGGTAAGGCTGCCCTTATGCAGGCGCATGATTTGGCGGGAAAGGCTGAGACCAATCCCCGTGCCTTCCGGTTTGGTAGTAAAGAAGGGAATAAAAATCTTATCGATGGCTTCATTCGAGATACCCGGACCATTGTCCATTACTTTCATCACCACACGTCCGTTTTCATCCAGCCCCGCGGTCAATTCTATCCTCGCCATCGTTTTGTTCTCTAACGCCTGAATCGCATTGAGCAGGAGATTGATCAGGACCTGTTCGATCAGTTCCGGATCGGCCGTCACTTCCAGAGATTCGGGTTCTATCGTTACACTGAAATGGATCCCTTTGGACAAGGTTTGCTGGCGCATGAGCTTTTCGATACGGCCGAATAGTTCTTTGATCGGCAATATTTTGAAATGCGGCGTCGGAATGCGTGTCAGATTACGGTACGCTTCCACAAAATGCATCAGGCCCTGGCTCCGGCTCTGAATAGTCTGCAGGGCGCTTCGGATATCGTTGACCGTTTCAGCCGGTGAGTTCCTTGCGTCGATCTGATCCAGCAGGGAATTGGCCGTGGAAGCCAAAGAGGTCACGGGTGTCATGGAATTCATGATCTCATGCGTGAGTACGCGTATCAGTTTCTGCCAGGCCTCCATTTCCTTTTCTTCCAACTCATTCTGAATGTTCTGCAGGGAGGCGAGAGTGAATTTCTGATCGCGCATACGAAACTCGGCCACATTAACAGCCAGCTGCAATAATTCACGATCCTGCTGCAGTTTCACCAAAGACAATTGTCCGGGTTTCGATTGCGTAAGACGGTTGTATAGTTCGGGATAAAGTGTCTCGATCTGTTGAATATTCTTGAGCTCATTCAAATCATGCGGAGGCCCGATCTTGAGCAGCCGTTTGGCCGATGAGTTGATGAGATCTACGCTTCCGTCCGATCGGAAAACCACAAGGCCGATACCGATGTGCTGTACTACCGTCTGGAGGTAATTGTAATGCTCTTCCTTTTCGAATCGGATCTGGTGGAATTTTTCGGTGATCTCGCGGAATATCTTTTTCAGTTCGTCAAAACTGGAGCCCAACCCCTGCGGGCTGAAACTCTGCGAAAAATCCGCATGCCGCACCGATTCCAGAAAACGCGAAAGGTCCCGGTTGGTTTTTTCCACGTATCGGATCAAAGCTATGATCTGAAGTACCGTCACCGTTGCCAAAATGATGGACGTAACGTAGAGATGCGTCTGTGTGATCACATAGAAAAGAATGTACATGCTGACCCCGAGGATCAGGATGCGCGAAGCGATCTGCAGTCGGAAGTTCTTAAAAACCATATTTCTCCAGTCGCCGGTAGAGCGAAGTGCGGGTGAGGCCGAGTTCTTTGGCGGCCTGACTGATATTGCCGGCATGTTTGCTCAGAACTTTCCGGATGAGTGCTTTTTCGATCTCCTCGAGATTATAATCATCGATCACGAGGCCGTCGGCCTTGATGGGCCCCGAGGTGAGAAGCAGGTCTTCGGCTTCCAGAGAAGTTCCTTCGGACATGATCACGGCGCGTTCGATCGTATGCTGGAGTTCACGCACATTGCCCGGCCAGTGATAGCGTTCCAGTTTCTTCAAGGCTCCCGGCTGAAAACGCTGCAGGGGCTTTTGGTATTTATTGGCATAAACGACGAGAAAATGTTCGGCGAGCAGCGCGATATCTTCGGCACGCTCCCTCAAGGGCGGCAGATGTATTTCAACGGTATTGATGCGGTATAACAGGTCCTGCCGGAAGGTTTTTTGTGCGGCCATGTCGTGAATGGGCATATTGGTCGCGCAGACAAGCCTTATGTCCACCGTGAACGGTTTATTGGATCCGACGCGGGTGATCTGTCTTTGCTGGATCGCGGTCAGGAGTTTGGCCTGCAGCGGAAGCGACAGATTGCCGATCTCGTCAAGGAACAAGGTTCCGCCCGAAGCGATTTCAAAGCGTCCCGCACGGTCTTCTTTCGCATCGGTGAACGATCCTTTCACATGTCCGAAAAGTTCGCTCTCGAAAAGCGTTTCGCTGATCACCCCCATATCCACACTGATAAAAGACTCTTTTGCACGCAATGAATCGCGGTGCAGCGCGCGCGCCACCAATTCTTTTCCGGTACCATTTTCACCGAGGATGAGCACATTAGCGTCGGTCTTGGAGACTTTCTGGATCATCGAAAATACGCCCAGCATGGCCTGGGAACGGCCGATGATCTCGGTGAAAGGATGATTCAGCTCTTCATTCAGCGCGAGCTGCCGTTCACGGAGTTGGGAAATTTCGAGACGCGACTGCCTGAGGTTAACGGCGGAAGACAAGGTGGCCAGCAATTTTTCATTTTGCCAGGGTTTGACGACGAAATCGGTGGCGCCTTCTTTGATCGCGCGGACGGCCATTTCGACGTCGCCGTAGGCCGTAATGAGGATCACGACCACTTTGGGATCGATCGTCAGGATCTTATTGAGCCAGTGAAAGCCTTCGGATCCGCTGCTGACGTCGCGGGTGAAATTCATGTCGAGAAGGATCACATCATACGATTCGTTCTTTAAGAGCGACGGGATCGCTTCCGGATTCGTCTCTGTGTGAATGACGTCTACATGCTGCTTGAGGAATAGTTTCGCCGCAAGCAAGACGTCCGTGTCGTCGTCTATGATGAGCAGTTTTGTGTTCTTTGGGAGCATATTAAAATTGAGTCATTTTGTCATTGAGTCATTTATTCATTGGAACCCATAGTCATTTGAATTTTTTTGAGTTTTGCTTGGCGGTTTGAAGTGAGGAAGCGAAAATCGCCATCAGTTCGTCGGCTTCTTTCTGGAGACTTGTCAACTTGGTTTGTGAAATAATCTTAGCATCGATAAGAATTTCCATCCAAAAAATAGTCTCATCCATTTCTTCAACAACTATTGACATTTTTGAAACAAAATCCGCGTGTGAACGGGCTCGGCACACAGCACGATAATTAGCAGCGACCGAGGTTCCGGATCTCAAAATTTGCTTTCCAATGATCCTCGATTCATCGTTTTTCGGCAAACTTCGAAACAAATTGACAATTCTTATCGCAAAACTCTTTGTTCTATTCTTTAGTTCGATCTGATTCATAAAAAAAACTGACTTCTAAATGACCCAATGACTCAATGACGCAATGAAAGAATGTTTCAATGTTTAAGCCTTGATTCTATCATGATACATGCATTGGCCAGATAATTAAAATCATTTTGTTGGATGAACTCCATCACTTCGGGGCTTTCGGAACCGGGCTGAAGCCAGACATTTTTGAGACCGAGTTGGATGCATTCTTCCAGAACTTTTCTTGTGGCCGCCGGAGGCGTAACGAAATTGACAATGGTCGGTTTCAGCGGCAATTGGCTCAAACTCGCGTAAGCTTTATCGCCGTCGATCTCCGGTGAGCCCGGATTAACCGGAAAAATCTTGTAACCTTTTCGCTTGAGATCACGGTATATCACATTACCGTATTTTGACGGATTATTATTAGCGCCAACGATCGCGATAGTTACATCAGCTTCATTCAGAAGTTCGGCTATGTCTTTCATATCATTTCTTTCTTTATGTAGGTGTTCGGAATCGGACACTCATTGAACGGAAACGAACAAGAATTAGTTCCAATGTCGCCTATAAACACATAAAAATCAACGATTAAAATTCAGGCACGAAGCTTGTTTATATCAATTATATATAAATAGTGGAATTTAGGCCCTTTAATATGACCATCAGAACAGGATATGGACCGAATCATTGAAAAAAAGAAGTGGACGCCAAAGAAGATCACGTATATAGCGGGGGGAGCTATTCTGGTTGTATTGGTAATTTATAATTTCCTTTTCGCGGACCGTTCCGCAAAACTGAATGTTAAGTCCGAGAAGATCACGATCTCCAAAGTTCAGCGCGGTGCGTTCCAGGAATTCATCCCGGTCACCGGAACGATCATGCCGATCAAAACCATTTATCTGGACGCGATGGAAGGCGGACGCGTGGACAAGCTGTTTCTCGAACAAGGCGCGATGGTGAAGCAGGGTGATGAGATCCTCAAACTCACCAACACCAATCTGCAGATGGACGTGATGTTCCGTGAAGCGCAGCTTTTCGAACAGATCAATAACCTGCGCAATACGCGTCTCGCGTTCGAGCAGAATAAATTACGGGTACGCGGAGACCTGATCGATCTTGAATACGAGATAACTAAACTCAAGCGCGCCCACGAAATCAATGAAGGGTTAATGAAACAAAACCTGGTGTCTCCGCAGGAGTACGAACAGTCCAGGGATGCATACCAATATGCGCTCAAGCGTCGTGAACTGCTGATCGACACGCAAGTGCAAGATTCGATTCTTCGCACAAGCCAGATGGAACAGCTTGAATTGTCTGTTTCCCATATGCAGAATAATCTGAACATCATTAAAGAGAATATGGCCAATCTGACCTTACGTGCACCGGTATCTGGACAGCTCACGTCGCGCAATGCGGAACTCGGCGAATCCAAGCGCGCGGGCGACCGGCTCGGCCAGATCGACGTGCTCGACGGCTTCAAAGTCCGCGCCGGCATTGATGAACACTACATCTCCCGCATCCAGATCGGACAGACGGGCGAATTCGATTTTGCCGGAAAAACTTACAAACTCGTTGTTAAGAAAGTTTATCCCGAAGTGAATGCCGGGAAATTTGACGTAGATATGGAATTTGAAGGCGAAGAGCCGAAGGATATCCGCCGCGGACAGACCCTGCAGGTGAGACTGGAACTCGGCGACTTAGCTGAAGCTCTCCTTCTGCCGCGCGGAGGATTCTATCAGAAGACCGGGGGGCAGTGGGCGTTTGTGGTCGATCCGTCGGGAGACTTTGCGGTCAAACGTTCCATCAAACTCGGCCGGCAGAATCCTCAGGTGTTTGAAGTTCTGGACGGACTGTATCCGGGCGAAGAAGTGATCACGTCGTCGTACGATAATTATGGGGATGTCGACAAACTGATATTGCAGAAATAAATATTAACCAAATCATAGAGAGGCTATCATGATCAAATCAAAAAATCTCGTAAAAGTTTACACGACCGACGAAGTGGAGACCACCGCGCTCAATAACGTCAATTTTGAAATTGCCGAAGGTGAATTTACCGCTATCATGGGCCCGTCCGGATGCGGCAAGTCCACGCTGCTGAATGTGATCGGCCTGCTCGACAATCCGACGAGCGGCGAATACCATTTTTTGGGGCACGAGGTTTCCAAGTACAGCGAACGCCAGCGCTCCAATCTGCGCAAGGCGAACATCGGTTTTGTCTTCCAGAGTTTTAACCTGATCGACGAACTGACCGTTTTTGAGAACGTGGAATTACCGCTCTTATATCTGGGCATGACGGAGTCGGAACGAAAGAAAAAAGTGGATGAATCGTTGGAACGCATGCAGATCGCACATCGGCGCAACCATTTTCCGCAGCAATTATCCGGCGGTCAGCAGCAACGCGTCGCCGTCTCCCGCGCTGTTGTAGCCAATCCCAAGCTCATTTTGGCGGACGAACCTACGGGAAATCTCGATTCGGCACACGGCGAAGAGGTCATGAAGATCCTGACCGATCTTAACAAAGCCGGTACGACCATCGTAATGGTCACGCACTCGCCTTCGCATGCCGAGTACGCCAGCCGCATGATCCATCTTTTCGACGGCCATATCGTCAGCGAGAATTTCAAAGAAGCGATGAAGGTATAATCCATGATCAAGAATTACCTTAAAACAGCTTTTCGAAGGCTGGAGCGGAATAGGGGTTTTGCTCTGATCAATGTGGCGGGATTATCGCTGGGCATCACCTGCTCGCTGATCATTTTCCTGCTGGTCAGGCATGAACTGAGCTTTGATAATTTTCATTCGCAAAAAGACCGCATCCACCGCGTGGTGACCGTCTGGACGCGCGACGGGGAAGTGGACCGGAGCGGGGCTTCGCAATTCCCGGTGGGTACCACAATCCGTTCACAATTCAGCGATGTAAAAGCGACGACGATCAATTACGTACAGCAAGCCCTGATATCGATTACCGGAGTATCCGGTGCGCCTTTAAAATTCCAGGAAGACGAGGGCATTGCTTATGTCGAACCTGATTTCTTCGAGATCTTCGACCGCGCTTGGATCCAGGGTGATCCTTCACTGTTAAAAGAACCCTACACGGTTGCACTGTCCGAAAGCATGGCCAAGAAACTCTTTTCCAACGAAAACGCTGTCGGAAAAACGATCAAGGTGGACACGGAATTGGACCTGAAGGTGGTCGGGATTACCAAGGACGCGCCGATCAATACGGATTTTCCTTTTACCGTCATGGTCTCCTACGCAACGCAGAAGGCGTTTGGGAAAAATTCCAATTTGGAGAGCTGGAATGCGACCATGAGCTTTGTCAATACATACATTCTGGTTCCAGAGGTGTGGAGTGCATCGTCCTTTAGCGAGCGTCTGACCACCGTCGCCAAGACGTTTCTGGACGAGCGCCGCCGCCGGGAAAGATCGTATGAAGTACAGCCATTGTCCGATGTTCATTTCAATCCGGATACGGGAAATTACACCCACGTGACCAGCCGAACAAGTATGTGGGCGCTCTCGATCATTGCATTTTTTCTGATCGTGACGGCTTGCATTAATTTTATTAATCTCGCTACGGCCCAGGCGATCACTCGTTCCAAAGAAGTTGGCGTCAGAAAAGTTCTGGGCGCCTTTCGAACACAACTCCTCGGTCAATTTCTCGGCGAGACGCTGGTCATTACTGTGTTATCGGTTATTCTATCGGTTGGTCTGACTGAACTTATACTCCCATTTGTTAACGACTCTTTCAGGTTCCATATTCGATTTGAATTATTTCAGGATCCTTTCATTCCGCTGTTCCTGGTCGCTCTGGCGCTCGTGATCACGATCGGCTCGGGATTTTATCCCGCACTGATCATGGCCGGGTACAGCCCTGCGGTTGTACTAAAAGGCGGAGGGTCTTCAAAGATCGGTGGTTTGTGGATTCGTAAAGGGCTCGTCATAATGCAATTCATGATCGCCCAATCCCTGGTCATCGGAACTATTGTGGTATTCAGACAGATGGACCTCTTTCAGACCACGGATATGGGTTTTGTCAAAGAAGCCAACATTACGACCAACATACCGGTGAACGATAAGTCGAAAATGCAAACGCTCCGCAATACGCTCATGAACGAAACGGGAATTGAGAATGTAACTTTTGGCTTTGCGGCAGCGGCATCAGGGATACGCTGGACCTCGCTTCTGACCTATCGTGATCCGTCCGGAAAGACCATAGAGACGGTAGCCGATGTCCGTTGTGGCGATGAGAATTATATTCCTACGTATGGTATTCAAATGCTTGCCGGCCGGAACTTCACCGCCAGCGACAGCATTCATGAGTTGGTGATCAACGAGACATTGGCCCAGAAAATGGGATTCACAAACCCGGCGGATGCCGTCGGAAAGATCTTGTATTTAGGTACTGCGCCTAAACCGGTAGTAGGTGTGGTGAGGGATTTTAGCACCGGGTCGCTTCATGCAAGTATTTTTCCGACCATACTGACACCGCGCAGCAAGGATTACCGAATCATGGGTGTCAGGATCGATATGAAGCGCGTTAAAGAACTGCTTCCAAAGATCGAAGCGGCCTGGACGGCCACGTACCCCGAATTCGTTTATTGGTCACAATTCCTCGACGATTCCATAGCCGAATTTTACGAGGACGAGCAGAAGATGTCCCGATTGTTTACCATTTTTTCTTTGATCGCTATCGGAATAGGTTGTCTCGGGTTGTTCGGATTGGTCTCATTTATGGCCGTGCAGAGAACCAAGGAGATCGGTGTGCGCAAAGTTCTCGGAGCCACTGTATCGGATATCTTAATGATGTTCACCAAAGAATTTGCCGTTCTGATCCTGGTCGCATTCGCGGTCGCGGCGCCGGCCGCTTATTTTGTAATGAATAGCTGGCTGCAGGATTTTGCATACCGCATTTCTATCGGCACCGAAGTTTTCTTAACGGCTGTCATGCTAACGATTGTCATAGCCGGCGCAACGGTTGGGTACCGCTCGATCAAAGCCGCCACAGCGAATCCTGTGGACGCATTAAAGTACGAATAGAATATTAGTTCGGAGAATCAGCCGATGTTAAAAAGTTACCTGAAGATCGCCCTCAGAAACATGCTGAGGCACAAAGCCTATTCCTCGATCAATATTTTCGGCCTGGCTTTGGGGCTTACTTGTGTGATCCTGATCATGCTTTTCGTCAAGGATGAGTTGTCCTTCGATGCTTACCACGAAAAGAAAGACCGCATCTTCCGCGTGATCGCCCAGTATACCGGGTCGACGCAAACGCAGGTGTTTGCTCTCGGAGAACACAAGCGTGGTCCCTTATTGAGAACCGATCTGCCGGAAGTGGAGGAAGTGACCCGTATCGGACAGGTCGGGCCCAGTGTGCAATACGGTGAAAAAGTCTTTCAGGAAAATAATTTCTACATCGCGGATCCCAACATTTTCAAAGTCTTTACGCTGCCTTTGGTTTCCGGTAATCCCGAAACGGCATTGAAAGATCCGTTCAGGGTCGTTTTCAGCGAATCGGCGGCCAAAAAATATTTTGGGAATGACGATCCGATCGGAAAAACCATTACGATACTGGATACGGTTCAACTGGTCGTAAGCGCGGTGATGAAAGATATGCCGCGCCAATCGCATTTTCACGCCGATTTCATTTGTTCCATGAGCACAGACCGCGCGATTTACAGCGATATCGTTTTCCAGAACTGGGGCGAATTGTCCATGTATACCTATCTATTGCTGCCGCCCGGAGTCACCGAAGATCACATCAACGAACGCCTGAAAAGCTTTATCGGCAAACACTTCAGCGCGGAAGATGCTAAACACATCGAATATAAACTGCAGCCGCTGTCTTCCATCCATTTGGAAAACCATCTGGCGGAAATGGAAGTGAATGGCGACCGGAATAACATCATCATTTTTACGGCGATAGCGATCGCCACGCTTCTGATCGCGGGCATCAATTACACGAACCTTTCAACGGCGCGTTCTTCACTCAGGGCCAGGGAAGTCGGCATCCGGAAGACGGTCGGAGCTGAAAGAAGCCATCTAATACGTCAGTTCCTGGGGGAAGCGTTCCTTTTTGCTTTTATCGCGCTGGGTTTGGGCATTTTGTTCGCCGAACTTCTGCTGCCGGCCTTTAACTCCGTCGCGAACCGTACGCTTTCTTTGACTGACGTGATGGATGCCGGATTCCTTGGCGGCCTTATTCTGATCGTAACCTTTCTGAGCGTTCTGGCAGGACTTTATCCGGCCTTTTTTCTTTCGTCTTTCCAGCCGATCACCGTTCTCAAAGGAACCTTTTCACGCGGAGCCAAAGGCGGACTCTTAAGAAAATTCTTTGTTACGTCGCAATTTACCGTTTCCGTCGGTCTGATCGCAGCCACGGCGGTCGTTTTCAGTCAACTGCAATATCTTAAGTCGCGGTCATTAGGTTATTCGCCTGAACAGATCGTAGTGGTGGATATGCCGACGGATAACATCTTACGAAAATACGAATCCATTAAAGAGGATTTTCTGAAAATTCCAGGTGTGGTTTCCGTCAGCAAGAGCTCCAAACTGCTGGGAGGCCGGCTGAGCAGTAATCTTTGGTTTAAATCTGAGAATATTCCTGAGGGCATTACCGGCATTCAGACCGTGGTCGTTGATCACGATTTTTTCAAGACGATCAAT
This sequence comes from uncultured Bacteroidota bacterium, assembly GCA_964415295.1. GTDB lineage: Bacteria > CLD3 > CLD3 > SB21 > SB21 > SB21. The sequence goes on along the minus strand of CAYPYN010000002.1, from coordinate 505,029 downwards.
GTTCCGATCGTCGAAGGCCGCGACTTTTCAAAAACGTTTCCGACGGACGCGGAAGAAGGTTTTATTCTCAACGAGACGGCTGTGAAAACATTCGGCTGGACGTCGGCGGCCGGAAAACGTTATGAGACCAATACGCTCAACGAAAAGGGGACATGGTCGCCAAAGAGCGGGCATATCATCGGTGTGGTGAAGGATTTCCATTTTGAGCCGCTTAATCGCAAGATCATTCCGGTGGTGTATTACATTTCGCCGAACTGGAGCGGACGGTTCCTCGTAAAGATCCATTCAGCGAACATGCAGGAAACTATTTCGCAATTACAGTCCGTGTGGAGAAATTATGCGGCCAATCAGCCGTTTGAGACCGAATTCCTTGATCAGCGCATCCAGGGCCTGTACATCGCTCAGGAACGATTCGGTCAATTGATCAGTTATTTTGCCGGTATGGCCATTGCCATTGCCTGTCTGGGGCTATTCGGGCTGGCTTCATTCACTGCTGAGCAGCGGACGAAGGAGATCGGCATCCGTAAAGTCCTCGGCGCATCGGTTCAACGTATCGTGATCCTGTTATCCAAAGATTTTCTGAAATTGGTTCTATTCGCGATAGTGGTCGCCACGCCGGCGGCGTATTGGGCCATGGATCAGTGGCTGACGGCTTTCGCTTACAGGATAGAACTGGGAGCAAGTCTCTTTATTGTGTCGGCGCTGCTTGCACTGATCATAGCATTTTTGACGGTGAGCTATCAGGCCTTCAAAGCGGCCACGGCCAATCCGGTGGAAGCACTGAAGTATGAATAGATCAGAGTTTCATGTGACCAAACCCGTTATTCATTTGGAGTAACTATATGGTAAAAAATTATTTCAAGATCGCGGTGCGCAATTTATTTAAGCATAAAGCATATTCGTTTATCAATATTTTCGGGCTCTCACTCGGCATGGCCTGTGTTATGCTTATTTTTCTTTATCTGCATCATGAAACTTCGGTGGATTCTTTTCACGCCGACGGCGATCGGATTTACCGTGTTTTACGACTCGCTTATGATAATAACCAAATTCGGAAGATCGGCGTCACATCCGGACCTTATAAGGGGGCATTGGAGACTGATTTTCCTGCTGATGTCGAGGAAGCGACACGTGTAATGGTCAATGATGCATTGGTTGCCTACGGCGATAAGAAGTTTTCTGAAAAAAAATTTTATTTCGCCGACGCGAACTTCTTCAGCTTTTTTTCATTTCCATTGAAACAAGGCGATCCCTCCTCAGTGCTTAAAGATCCTTCGTCTGTCGTGATTTCGGAGGCTATGGCTCTTAAATATTGTGGGCAGGACAATCCGATTGGAAAAGTGATACGTGTTGACGACCGTTTCGATTTCCGAGTCACCGGCGTTTTCGGGCGGCCTAGGGCTACATCGCATTTGGATTTTGACTGGGTTGCTTCGATTGACGTTTTTAAGGAGCGCCCGTGGTTTAATCAATGGTGGAATAATTCCCTTTTCACTTACGTACGCGTAAATCCATCAACAGATATACCATCACTGATCGGCAAATTTCCGGCGTTCATGGATAAATATTTTGGAGACAATTTTCAAAAAACCGGCCGGCGTATAGATTTGGATTTGGAGCCGCTTACGTCTATTTATCTCAACAAAGAAACATCTTTTGACCTGGTGCCTCACGGCGACCGGATGGCGCTCTATATTTTTGCAGGCGTATCTCTGTTGTTACTCTTGATTGCCTGCATGAATTTCATGAATCTCTCCACCGCCCGTTCCACCGGGCGCGCCAAAGAGGTCGGATTACGAAAAGTCATGGGCGCTTACAGACAGAATCTTATTTTTCAATTCCTGGGTGAATCGGCCATGTTGTCTCTCATCGCCATGGTAATTGCTTTTTGTTTGGCAGAAATCGCGCTCCCCTATCTCAATACTTTTCTTGAAAAGGATTTATCATGGGGTCACATAGACGTCGGTACGACCCTACTCGTGGGTATTGCGTTAATGGGGATCATTGGCCTGGCAGCGGGAAGTTATCCTGCATTCTTCCTGTCTGCATTTCAGCCTGCGGCCGTCCTGAAGGGAGCAACGGCGGTACGAAAGAGCACTGTCTGGAAGGCGCTCGTTGTATTTCAATTCAGTATTTCCATATTTCTTATCATCGCGACTATTGCAATGAACCAGCAAATGGATTTTGTAACGGCTAAGGATCTGGGTTTCGATAATGAACAAGTGGTGATCGTGCCGATAAATAACCGGGATATTTATGAACATCGTGAAAGCTTCAAAAAACAATTGCTTCAGTCACCGTTCGTACAAAGAGTTTCCCTGATGTCCGGTGAGCCCGGAGGTTTTCATGATAACATGGCGTTTCAACTCAAAGATCAGCCGGGCGATTTTACCAGGCTTCGCACGGTCTATACAGATGTCGACTATGCTAAAACCTTTGGATTAAAAATAATCGCCGGGCGCGACTTTTCCCAATTATACGGAACGGATGCTTCGGGTATGCTGCTCAACGAAAAAGCCGTCAAAGCTTTTGGTTGGAAGCCGGAGGAGGCCATCGGCAGGCAATTTCAGATTAACCTGCTCGACTCGGCGTGGCGAACCGTGATCGGGGTCATTGCCGATTACAACTTCACATCACTCAAACAGGATATCGATCCGCTTGCGCTTTCGATTTACTCCGATCACCGTGTTGTTGCGGTGAAAATCAAAGGACAAGACGTTCCAGCTGCGATTGCACAGATAGAGCGTGTTTGGTCGTCCGTTGCTTCCAAATTTCCTTTTGAATATAAATTTCTTGACCAAAGTTTTGCTTTGCTTTATCGCAGTGAGATTAAACAACGTGAATTGATCAGTGTGTTTTCCATTTTAGCGGTTTGTACCGCCTGTCTCGGACTTCTGGGTCTGGCATCCTTTAGTACGGAAAAGCGTACTAAGGAAATCGGTGTACGAAAAATTCTTGGAGCCAGCCTAGTTCAACTCACGGGCTTATTAACAAAAGAATTCGTGTTTTTGGTTTTGGTAGCCAATATAATTGCCGCGCCCATTGCCTACTTCGTCATTCACCGATGGCTCCAGGAATTTGCTTACCGAATCGATATTAATATAGGGATGTTCCTATTGGCCGGTTCTATTGCGTTTATCATCGCCTTGCTGACTGTCAGCTATCAGGCTATTCGAGCCGCAACGGCCAATCCGGTGGAAGCACTGAAGTATGAGTAGTCATCGGTAAAAGGTAAGTAAGAACAGATAAAATTAAGGAGAATCAGCGTGTTCAAAAACTATCTGAAAATCAGTCTTCGTAATCTGATCAAACATAAAGGCGCTTCATTCATCAATATTACCGGATTGGCCATCGGGATGGCCTGCGGCATGCTCATATTGCTTTTTGTAAAAGATGAACTGTCCTACGACCGTTTCCATGAAAAGGCCGACAGGATCTATCGTGTTAATTCTGAATTTGTGGAGAAAGGTCAGACGCAGCGATATTCTCAGACGTCGCCTCCCATTGGTCCCGCCTTGCAACAAAATTTTCCTGAAATCGAGGCGGTCGTCCGGGTCAGTTATCCGAATGATAAGATCCTGATCACGTTGGGAGAAAACAGTTTTTACGAAAACCAATTCTATTACGCCGATGAAAACCTGTTTCGTGTTTTCAGCTTTAGTTTGCATGAAGGAAATTCGGAGACCGCACTTAAGGATGTGACCTCTGTCGTGCTGAGTGAGCCAATGGCACGCAAATATTTTGGAAATGCGTCACCGCTGGGTAAGGTCCTGAGTGTGGAATTGCGCGGAAAAATGAAGGATTTCCAAGTGACCGGTGTTCTCAATAAGATCCCCTTCAATTCCCATATTCGCCCGGATTTTATTATCAATTTCAATAATTTGAGCAAAGGGCGGTTGGAAGAATGGTGGGATTTCGGTTTTCACACGTTTGTTTTATTGCCCGAATCCGTCGTTCCCGGCGCCCTGGAAGAGAAGTTCTATCGATTCATAAAAGACCGCATGCCCGTGTCGAATTCGAATGAATCGTTACCGAAGTTGTTTTTACAACCGCTGGCGGATATTCATCTTTATTCGGATTTTGAAATTGGAGAAGGCGATTTCGGTCCCCTTACCTATGTTTATCTTTTTTCGGCTCTCGCCCTTTTCATCATAGCGATCGCTTGTATCAATTTCATGAATTTGGCGACGGCACGATCCCAAGGGAGGGCGCGGGAAGTGGGAGTGCGGAAGGTCGTCGGCGCCAAACGTAATCAATTGATCGGACAATTTTTGTGTGAATCCCTGGTCATGTCATTGGTCGCGCTGGTTGTTGCCGTGGGTTTGATCGAATTGGTAACCCCGGCTTTCAATGCGGTCTACCATAAGAATATAACATTGAATTTGTCCGAAGATCATTTGACGATCTTAAGCTTTATCATTCTTGCACTGATCGTAGGGCTGGCGGCCGGCAGTTATCCGGCCTTGTTCCATTCGCGGTTTCAGCCGATCGAAGTTTTGAAAGGAACATGGACCAAGGGGTTGGCCGGTTCCCGGTTTCGTAAGATACTTGTCATCACTCAGTTTGCGATATCTACGGTCATCATTTTCGGTACGGTCATCGTTTACTCGCAATTGCAGTTCGTTAAAAATGCAAAATTGGGTTTTGATCAGGAGCATACGGTTATCATTCCGCTGACGAGGGCTATCAAGCCGTCGTCAGAAACGCTCAAAAATGAGGCCCTGCGCAATCCCAACGTTCTGCACGCGAGCCTCGCGTTCACATACCCGGCCGGAGAGAACTGGTGGATTACCGGCGTATTACCGGAAGGGACAGAGAATATCGAGAGCAGGAAGAGGGTGTATTCCTTCCAGACGGATTTTGATTTTTTCAAAACGCTCGGAGCAACCATTGTGGCCGGCAGAGATTTTTCGACCCGCTTTCTGACGGACAGCAATATGTTTATTATCAATGAGGCGGCCGTTAAGGATTTTGGCTGGAAGTCCCCTGAAGAAGCGATAGGAAAACAACTCAAATGGCTGGGCCATGGTCCGGATCATCCGAAAACAGGAGCTGTCATTGGGGTCGTTCAGGATTTTCATTTTAAAGCCCTGCGTGAAAAGATCTCTCCGGCCGTGTTCCATGTCATGCCGTCCGATTCGTACGAATTGCTGGCCCTTCGTATCCGGCCGCACAGTACGTCGGAGACCATGACCTCAATGAAGAAGTTATGGACTTCATTGGATCCCGCGCACCCGTTCGAATATCAATTCGTTGACGATAACGTTAGCCGTCAATACGAGCCGGAAGAAAGACTTGGTAAGGTATTCGGTATTTTTGCAGCGCTGGCCATCTTCATTGCTTGTTTGGGTTTGTATGCACTTGTGGCATTTACCACCGAGCAACGCACCAAAGAGATCGGTATCCGGAAGGTCATGGGCGCTACGATCGGAGGTATCGTTACGCTGCTTTCAAGAGAGTTTATTAAGCTGGTGCTTATAGCCAACGTTATTGCCTGGCCGTTGGCTTATTGGGCGATGAACCGATGGCTGGAGAATTTTGCATACCGTGTCAATATTGGAATCTCAAGTTTCCTGTTATCGGCCGCCGTGGCGTTGCTCATAGCTTTATTTACTGTAAGCCATCAGGCCTTCAAAGCGGCTACCGCTAATCCGGTGGAGGCGCTGAAGTATGAGTGAAAAGAGTTGCCTATATGACAGAATTGATTTTTTGAAAATTCAAAGCCCGGGGAACTTATGATTAAGCATTATTTGCTTGTAGCATTAAGAAACCTTAGAAAAGACTTCAAGTTTACGGCCATAAACATCATCGGCCTCACGACGGGATTAACGGGATGTCTTCTAATGGCTCTCTACATTCAGCATGATCTGAGCTATGATGAGTTTCATACAAAGGGAGACCGACTGGTTCGGGTGATCATGGAATACAGTCTTGGCGGTTCGGTGATAAAAGGAAATTTCACCAGCACCAAGGTTGCTCCCGCTTTCAAAAGAAATTTCCATGAGATAGAAGAAACCGTAACCATGGCAAATACCAGCAGAGTCATTCGCTATAAGGATAAATTATTCAACGAGAAGTCCTTCGCTTATGCAGATTCCGGTTTTTTCAGGATGTTCTCTTTCGAATTAATAAAGGGAAACCCGGAGTTGGCCCTGTCCGGCCCGAACGCCGTCATATTTACCGAATCGGCCGCTAAAAAATATTTCGAAGATGAAGAACCTGTGGGGAAAACGATAAAAGTCGGCAGTTCGGAAACGGAATACCGTGTCACCGGCGTGATGCACGATTGCCCATCCAATTCACAGATCAAATTCGATTTCTTGGGTTCTTTTGCTTCACTCGATGTGTGGCAGGAAGAAACATACTGGAATGCGAATTACATAACCTATTTTCTATTGAAAAACCCGTCTTCCATAACGGCCTTGCAGGAAAAAATTCCCGGATTTATGAAAAAGGAAATGGCTTCTGAACTATCCGGAAATGATTATGTAACCTTCGATCTGGAGCCTCTTAAAGACGTACACCTCTATTCGGAATTTGATGGGTTTGTACCTAACAGCAGTATCATTTACGTCTATATCACCGGTGCTCTTGCTATTTTGGTGCTTGCCATTGCTTGTTTTACTTTCATTAATCTCAGCACGGCGAGATCCCTGGGACGGGCTAAGGAAGTGGGTGTCAGGAAGGCATCAGGGGCTCAGAAGCGACAGATATTCTGGCAATTTATCGGTGAATCGGCGCTATTATCGCTCATGGCGTTAACTTTGAGCATAGCCGTAGCTATTGAAATACTACCGGCTTTCGGTTCACTTGCCGAGCGTCAGTTGGATGTGTCATCGATATTTTCTCCGCTTATTATTGGGTGTATGCTATTTATTCTTGTCAGCATCAGTTTTTTTGCGGGAAGCTATCCTGCCTTGGTGCTTTCAAGGCTTGAAGCGGTCAGTGTGTTGAAAGGAGTATTTAGGAATACCGGATCAGGGTTATGGCTACGCGAATCACTCATTGTTTTTCAGTTTGTGATCTCCACGTTTCTCGTCGTATCCACGTTCGTTATTCGCGGTCAGCTTCAGTATATACAAAACAAAAAACTCGGTTTCGAAAAGGAGCACATGCTGGTCTTGCCGTTGGATCAGAAAATGATGGATCAGCTCAACACCATTAAATCGGAGTTTAAAACAAACCCTGATGTAATATCTCTGTCCAAGGTCAGTAACAAACCCGTCAACATAGTTAGCGGATACAGCATGCGATCGGCGGAAATGGCCGAGAAAAGCGGAATAACCGTGAACGCCAATGTTGTCGACGAAGATTTCATAAAAACGATCGGCGCGCAGATCCTGACCGGTACGGATTTTACAGCCCAGGATGTGAAAGATGCCATGAATGAATCGCAGGAGAAGAAGATATACCATTACATTATCAACGAGTCTGCAGCCAAAGCCCTGGGTTGGGATCCCGTCGATGCCGTAGGGAAGAAGATGTTTTTAGGTGAGCATCGACCGGGTATGGTAAAGGCCGTCGTGAAAGATTTTCATTTCTCCTCCCTGCACAACCCCATCAAACCGCTGGTTCTTTTCAATGAGCGATGGGGCGGAATCCTGCTGGTGAAACTTTCCGGAAGAAATATGCAAGAAACTCTCTCTTTCTTAGAGTCGAAATGGAAAAGCCTTGTACCGTATCGTCCCTTCGAGTATCGCTTTTTGGATGAAGATTATGATCTTCTTTACAATTCCGAAATAAAGTTAGGAAAAGTGGTCGATATCTTTGCCGCCGCCGCCGTATGGATGGCTTCACTGGGCTTGTTTGGTTTATGTGCTTTTGCCATTCAGCAACGTACAAAAGAAATCGGCATAAGAAAAGTGATAGGAGCAACCGTGATGGACATCGCCGTTCTGATTTCAGAGCAATTCATAAAACTGGTTTTGATCGCATTATTGATCTCCCTGCCAATAGCCTGGATCGTTATGGCTCAATGGTTAAATGGTTTCGTCTATCGGACCGATATCCAATGGTGGATGTTTGCCATTTCCGGACTGGCTACGATCACAATTGCGCTATTTACCGTAAGCTTACAAGCGATCAAAGCGGCTACCGCTAATCCGGTGGAAGCGCTGAAGTATGAATGATAAACATACCAATTAACTAAAGGGTTCCTATGTTCAAAAACTACATCACCGTTGCTATCCGGACGATCGTTCGCCAAAAGGCGTATGCGCTTCTGAATATGATCGGGTTGGGCATGGGGCTGGCATGTTTTATTGTGATCGCCCTTTATGTGCGTCGCGAATTATCGTACGATAATTTTTTGAGTGATGGGGATCGGTTGTACCGTGTTCTGCTGCATCGAAATTCGGCTGGTTCGCCTCAACCAAGCGCGACGGTCTCTTACGGTGTGGCCGATATCATGAAAGCGGAATTTCCGGAGATTGAAAAAGTCGGAAGAATGTTCCGGTTCAACCAGGACGCCGTCATCCTGGCCGGAGAAAAGATCATCGGCGAGCCGAATCTGATCTTTACGGAACCGGATGTGCTGGATCTGTTGTCCGTGACTCTCGTTCAAGGCGATGCAAGGCAAGCCCTTTCGGCTCCAAATTCACTGGTGATCACAGAAAACATGGCTTCGAAACTCTTCGAAGGCCAATCGGCGATCGGGCAGACGGTTCGTGTGAGGATCAATACGAACTATGTCGATTACAAGATAACCGGAATCGCGGAGAATTATCCTGAGAATTCGCATTTCACTTTCCAGGCGCTGGCGTATTTCGAGGACTTCAGAAAATTCAACGGTAACTCAGAATTCGTTGTGAGCTGGTTCAACTATCAGTTCTGGACCTATCTCCGTCTCAAAGAGACGGGAACGACGCAGCATGGGAACGAGCAGCTGGCTTCATTGGTTAGCCGGTTCTTCCCGGAGACACGCAAAGGCTCGCGCATGGAGTTGCAGCCGGTCCGTGATATACACTTGTATTCAGCCACCGACAGCGAGTTCCGTCCCAACAGTGACGCTTTTTATGTTTACACTTTTTCCGTCATAGGTCTGTTGGTGCTGATCGTGGCGGGCATTAACTACGTGAACTTATCTACGGCGCAGTCCGAGCGGCGATCCAAAGAAGTGGGTGTGCGGAAAGTTCTTGGCGCCGGACGCAGGAACCTCGTTGTTCAATTCCTCGTCGAGTCCATGGCTCAAAGCACGTTCGCATTCATGATCGGTTTAGGACTGGCCGAACTGCTTGTCGTGGCGCTCAATTACGGTACAAACCTGCATTTGAGCCTGAGCTACAGCGACCCCGTGTTTTTTGTTTTTGGCATCGGATTGGTCATTGCCGTTGGGATCGGAGCGGGATTCTATCCGGCCTTGGTGTTGTCGGGATTTTCACCGGTAAGAAATCTGCGAACGAAAGCGTTTAGGGCCGCATTCAGTCTCCGGCAGATCCTGGTCGTGATCCAATTGGCGGTCACAGCCGGCCTCATCAGTGCGGTGTGGGTCATTCACAGCCAGGTGGAATTTGTTCAAACGAAGACACTCGGTTTCGATAAAGAACAGACGGTTCTCATTCGGGCGTTAGGGAGTAACGTGGCGCTTAACAATAACTATAAACGCTTCAAATATCTGACGGAACGGATCCCGGGTGTGGCATCGGTCACGCGCCATTCTTCGGTTGCCGGAGAAGGTTACCGGATCCGGTCCATTTATTTCGACGCCGTATCCGAAGATAAAGTCCGGGCGGTGCAGCATATTTTTGTCGGGCATGATTATTTAAAAACCTATGGTCTTGAATTGGTTGAAGGACGCGATTTTTCCGAAGCCTACATTTCCGATTCTACGGGAGCTTATATCGTGAATGAATCCGCCGTTCGCGCGTACGGACTCGAGCATCCGATCGGCCGCATCATCACCAGCGGGGACAGCGGCCCGGTGCGCGGTCCTATCGTTGGTGTCGTCAAAGATTTCCACTATGCGAGTTTGCATCAGCCGATCGAGCCCGTGGTCATCGGACTGTACAGCTTTGCCATGCCTTATATTACGGTTCGCCTCAGCGCCGGACATTCGTTGGAAACCATGGCGGCCATTGAAAAAGTGTGGAACAGCATGGATCAAGAAAAGCCGATGGACTATTCATTTCTCGATACCCGCCTGGACAATGTCTATCGTTTTGAGAGTCAGTTGTCGGAGGTTACGACCATTTTCGCATTATTGTCTATCGGCATCGGATGCCTCGGGCTGTTTGGTCTCATAGCGGCGGTGGCGGAGAAAAGAACGAAGGAGATCGGCATCCGTAAGATCCTGGGCGCTTCCACGGGCTCTATCCTTCTGATGTTTGCCAAAGAGTTCGTCGGCATGGCCGCGATTGCGACGCTATTGGCGGTGCCCGGAACGTACGCTTTGATAGTTCGCTGGCTGGAAGGATTCGCTTACCGAGTATCCGTTGGAGTGGAACCTTTCGTGGCGGCACTGGGCGCGATGGTATTTCTCACCTTATTGACGATCAGCCACCGCGCCATAAGAGCCGCTAATACAAATCCGGTCGATTCATTGAAATACGAATAATTGAAAAAATGGACGGGAGTGTTACATGTTAAAAAATTACTTCAAGATCGCCATTCGCAATCTGGTGAGGCAAAAAGGCTACACGCTGGTCAACGTCTCCGGGCTTATGGTCGGATTGGTCGTGTGTCTGTTTATCCTATTGTATGTCCGCGACGAGATCATGTTCGATGGGTTCCATGAAAATGGTGATCGTCTGTATCGCATTTTGGAGGATCAGCATTATGCCGACGGAACGGTATTCACAACCTCAGCTACGCCGGGCCCTTTGGCGAAAGATCTTGTTGAAAAATTCCCGGAGATCAAAAAAGCGGCGCGGGTTTCGTGGGGTGAATCCAAGTTATTCCAGGTAGGCGATAAATCCTTTAAAGAAAATGGTAAATACGTCGATACGGAACTCTTTCAGATATTCTCCTTCCCGCTCATCGAAGGGGACCCACGGACGGTGCTTAACGAACCCCACTCTGTGGTCATTTCTGCGACGCTGGCAAAAAAGTATTTTAACCATGAGTCGGCTTTGGGGAAACAGATCCGTATCGATGCAAAGACCGATTACCTTGTGACCGGCGTTATGAAAGATATTCCGAAAAACTCCTCTCTGACATTTGATTTTGTCATGCCGTTTGAGGATCTGGTGGCCAACAACACCTGGTTGAGAGAGTGGGGAAATAACGCGCCCCGCACCTATATTCTGCTGGACGAAGGCGCCACCCAGTCTGTTGTGGAATCGAAGATCGAGGGAGTAATCAAGTCGCACGAACCCAAAGCGGTCACCACTTTATTCCTTCAACCGTATACCGAAATGTATCTTCATTCGGATTTCAGCAACGGTAAACGCGGTGAAGGAAGAATTCAGTATGTGTGGCTATTTACTATCGTGGCCGGTTTTATTCTCATCATCGCGTGCGTGAATTTTATGAACCTGGCCACGGCACAATCCGCACGCCGGGCCAAAGAAGTCGGCGTGCGTAAAGCCATCGGCGCTCCCAGGTTATCCTTAATCAGGCAATTTTTAGGAGAATCCATTCTGATGGCCTTTTTAGCGGCGGCGATGGCGGTCGGTGTGGTCGAACTGTTGCTGCCGACATTCAATCAGATCACGGAAAAGAATATCTCTTTACAGTTTTCAGATCCCTTGTTGTGGGGTGGAATGCTGGTTTTGGTTCTCTTAACGGGGTTTATTGCGGGAAGTTATCCGGCTTTCTTCCTTTCTTCATTTGACACCATCAGCGTATTGAAGGGAACGTTCCGCCTTCATTCGTCTACGGTGTCGCTTCGCAAAGGCCTCGTGGTATTCCAGTTCTTTGTGGCCACGGTGCTGATCCTATCCACGATCATGGTTTACCGGCAGATCCAGTTCATTCTTAACAAGAATCTCGGTATGGATCGTGAGAATGTCGTTTGCATTAATTTAGAGGGTGATATGGTCAAGAACTACGAGCCGATCAAACGCACCTTGATGTCGTCATCCTCCATTATGTCTGTGACAGCCGGAAGCCAGAATCCGTTATCCATTGGGAACTCCACATCCAGCGTCAGTTGGCCCGGAATTCCTGAAGAAGATAAGATCCTTTTTCAGATCCTATCGGTGCAGTACGATTTTTTTAAAACGATGGGTGCGGTGATGAAAGAGGGTCGGGAATTTTCTCCGGAATTTCCTTCGGACACTTCCGGATTCGTTCTAAATGAAGAAGCGGTCCGGCGCATGCGTCTCGATAATCCGATCGGCCGGGTGATCAAATCGCAGGGAACCGAAGGCCCTGTGATCGGCGTAGTGGGAGATTTTCATAATGTGACCATGCATTTGGGCATTGAGCCGCTGGTAGTACGTTACGATTATAATTTTGATTACGGTACGCTCTTCATTAAGACGGCCAACGGCCGCTCGCGCGAAGCGGTCGAAGTGATCGAAAAGGCGCTCCGCCAATACAACCCCGCGTACCCGCTGGAATACAAATTCCTGGATGAGAATTTTGAAAGGATGTACAACAGCGAAAGAGTGACCGGCGTTCTGGCGAATTTCTTTGCGGCCGTAGCCGTGCTGATCTCGTGCCTGGGATTACTGGGGCTCGCATCGTTCAACGCGGAGCAGCGTTCCAAAGAGATCGGGATCCGCAAGGTCATGGGCGCATCGGTCAGCGGGATCGTCATGCTTTTAACCAAAGATTTTGTTCTTCTGGTGCTGATAGCCAATATGATCGCGGCGCCGGTAGCTTTTTTTGCTTTACAGAGCTGGCTGAATGATTTTGCGTATCGGGTTGAACTGGGGGCGGATGTTTTTGTGGTGGCGGGTGTGGTGTCCGTTCTTATAGCCGTAATCACAGTCAGTTATCGCGCCATCAAAGCGGCGACGGCCAATCCGATCGAGGCATTGAAGTATGAATAATACTTACTGGATGTATTAAACAGTTAAACGGTGATTTATGATAAAGAACTTTTTTATCGTTGCTTTCCGAAACTTATTTCGAAAAAAAACCTATACGCTCGTTAATTTGTTCGGCCTCAGTGTTTCCCTTGGCGCCTGCATTATGGGATATCTTGCGTGGGAATTCGGATATCATTTCGATCAATTCCACGAAAAGGTGGATCGGATCTATCACGTCGCGACGACGCGCGAAGTGACCGGGCGGGATCAGATATTTGCCGCTTCGCCGCTGCCTCTCGGCCCGGCGCTTGTGTCGGACATTCACGGAATACGCCGTGCGGTTCGTTATGCCGGTAATAATTCTATCGTTCGATACAAGGATAAAGTATTCAATGAAACGGTCCACTATGCCGACGACGGTTTCTTTGACATGTTCAGCTTTGGTTTTGAAAAAGGCAACGCTTCTTTTCTGAAGGACAAGAACAGCGTTCTTCTGACCCATGAAATGGCCGTCAAATACTTCGGCGATGATGATCCGGTCGGCCAACGGCTGACTCTGACTTATGATCAAGGCCGAAAAAGGGATTTCGTGGTTGCCGCCATTCTGAAACCTATTCCGAGAAACTCCAGTTTGTACTTTGGCTTTCTGATTTCCTCTGAAGTTCTTGTGGATATGGGGATCGACGAACCGAACAATTGGGCTCATGTCACGGCTTCGACATTCATTGAAGTGGATGATCCTGGTGTGATTGAGGCTATAAAGAACCGTGAATCAGAATATGTTGGCCGAGTTCGATCGGCTAATCCAAGGTTTGCCATTACGCACCTGGTGTTTACTCCACTTAAGGATATTGCCTTGGCGGCTGAGGAATTTCGCGGTTATAATATGCAGTACCCACCTCCGGTTTCTGCGCGGATTTCGATATTCATTATTTCGATCCTCCTCTTGGTAATGGCCTGCTTCAATTATATGAATACGTCACTCGCCATTGCGGCCGGAAGACTCAAAGAGATCGGTATTAGAAAAGTATTAGGAAGTGCCCGCGGGCAGCTTATTGCTCAGTTTCTGGTTGAAAACCTGATTCTGTGTTTTCTTGCGCTCGTGGCCGCATTTGGTGTAGCGGAGTTATTAGTTTCCGGCTGGAATGCCTTGTTTATCCATATTCGTTTTTCAATTGAGGATGCTTGGAATATCCGCTTGATCGTATTCCTTGGTGTTCTTCTCGGACTAACGGCACTGGGCGGAGGATTATATCCGGCTTATGTGATCAGTTCCTACAATCCCGCGAGCATTCTTCAGGGGCATCAGGCCAGAATGAAAGCCAATTGGATCATTCGGGTCATGCTTACCATACAATTCTCAATTTCCATGATAGGGGTTGTTGGCAGTATAGTGTTCTCACAGAATGCGGAGTATCAAAAGAATCTTGATCTCGGGTATGATGAAGATCGTCTGATAGTCGTGCCGTTGCCTACCGGTTCCATGTTTCCCACGCTGGAGAACGAATTTCGCCAAAATCCACTGATCGAGAATGTGGCCGGTTCCCGCAATCACCTGTCGTTTTCCGTACGGAGGCGTGAGATCAAAATGCCTGATAAGAATTTTGAAGCGGAATTCCTTTATGTCGGACCGGGTTATCCCGAAGTTCTTGGACTGCGATTGGCAGAAGGAAGATTCCATGACCGTAACTTGAAGACGGACCTCTCGGAGTCCGTCGTGATCAACCGAACCATGGCTGTCGAACGAGGTTGGGATAATCCCATTGGAAAAACCCTGACGATCGATTCCGTCACTTGCCGGGTCATTGGAGTGATTGAAGACATTTATATTCGCGGACCTTTTTTCCCGATACTGCCGACCATATTAATCGCCACTCCGGAAACCAATTACCAATTTGCTGTAGTTCGGGCGAATGCTGACCGTCTTATGGAGGCCATGGGCTCGATCGAAACAACATGGAAAAAACTATTTCCTGAATTGCCTTTCGAAGCGGTATACCATCAGACGCGAACCGAAGAGCCGGCCAATATCAGCAGCGGTATTAAGATGGTCTTTTTATGCGTTGCTTTGATGGCGGTCGTAATTTCCGGGATGGGTCTGTCCGCACTCGTATCTCTCAATATTGTGCGGAGAACCAAAGAGATCGGAATTCGTAAAGTGTTAGGAGCCACGGAACTTCAGATATTCAGGATGATGAATACGGATTTTGTCCTTCTCCTGGTGATCGCCTCCTTCATCGCTGATGTTGCAGGATATTTCGCAACGCATGCGTTGCTCGACAGTATTTATCGTTACCATGTTGAAGTTACCGTGGTTGCGCTGGTTGCGGCGAATATGGCTGTCTTCATTCTCGGCATAATGACGATCGGAATGCGGGTATGGAAAGTGGCCTGGGCGAATCCTGTACAATCTCTTCGCTACGAATAAGGATCCGTAATAAGAATTCTAAAATAGATTGAATAAGGAAGAAAAGACATGCTTCGCAACTATATCAAAATAGCGATAAGAAATCTTCTTAAACACAAAACGTATTCACTGATCAATATTCTCGGACTTTCCGTTGGTTTGGCCGCCTGTCTTTTAATCGTGATATACGTTTTGGACGAACTTCAGTACGATAAATATCATACGGATGCGGATCGTATTTACCGTGCGACTATAGCGGCGAGGATTAACGGGAAAGAACTCAATGCTACAAATACGTGTACGCCACTGGCCGCCACGTTGGCGAGGGAGATACCCGAAGTAGAGGCCAGTACACGCTTTCATCATGCCGGTAACTTCACGATCCGTCTCGGCGATAAGATTTTCAACGAAGAAAAATTCTTACACGCGGACTCTTCCGTATTTCGCGTATTTACGATTCCCTTGATCCAAGGGAATTCCGAGAAGGCTCTGACCGAGCCATTCTCGGTCATTATCAGCGAAAAAATGGCGGAAAAATATTTTGGTAAAGATGACCCGATGGGCAAAGTACTCAACACGGATGGACGGGTGGATTACAAGATCACGGGCGTGTTCAAGAACGTACCGCCCCAATCTCATATCCACTACGATTTTCTAGCTTCTTTCAATTCGCGGGAAGAAAGCCGGGATGATGAATGGCTGTCCAACAATAACTGGACCTACGTCAAACTCAAAGACGCAAACAGTTTTGAATCCTTTCAATCCAAAATTCAAGGTCTGGTCTTAAAATACGCCGGCCCGCAGCTTAAAAAAATTGTCGGTATCACCATGGAAGAGTGGTTCAAGAACGGCGGCGCTTACAATTATGTTTTTCAGCCGGTAACCAGTATTCACCTGTATTCCGGGCTGGAAGGAGAGATCGAGCCTAACGGAAACATCCTTTATGTGTACATCTTTTCCGTCATTGCCTTTTTTATATTGGTGATCGCCTGCATCAATTTCATGAATCTGGCTACGGCGCGCTCCGCAAATCGCGCCAAAGAGGTAGGCGTTCGTAAGGCTTTGGGTTCCATGAAAACCCAGCTGATCCACATGTTCCTTACCGAATCGGTCCTGATCACATTGCTGGCCATGATGATCGCCGTCGGACTATCCGAACTCTTTCTGCCCGCTTTTAACGATCTGTCTGGGAAAACGCTGGAGATCAATTTATTGACCAATCCTTTGGTGCTGATCGCGCTTCTGATATTGTCTTTGTTGGTCGGACTATTAGCCGGGAGTTATCCTGCGTTCTATCTTTCGGCGTTCGATCCTATCATGGTGCTCAAGGGCAAACTGGCAGGCGGCGCTAAAGGACGCATTTTGCGCAGCATACTGGTGGTTGGCCAATTCTCCGTATCCGTGGCTCTGATCATAGGAACGCTGGTCATTCGCGGGCAGATCGATTATGTCCAAAGTAAGCGCATGGGATTTGAGAAGGAACATGTACTGATCGTAGAAAACATCTGGCTGATGCGTGATCAAAGGCAAAGTTTCAAACAATCGCTGCTGACGGTGGACGGTGTGGAGCATGCGACCGTGGCCAACGGCGTGCCGGGCCAGGATATCGGTAATACGGCGTTCTATACCGAAGGACAACAGAACGATCCGAGACTGCTGTGGACGATCCGTTCCGATTATGATTTTGTTAAAACGCTGAAAGTAGAAATGTCGGATGGAAGAGATTTTTCCAATGCCTTTGCCACGGACTCGACGGCGGTCATCCTCAACGAAGCCGCTGTAAAGATCCTCGGATTGACCAATCCAACGAGTCAAGCGGTCTATCGTTTCAGCGAGGATAAACCCCTTAGGGTCATTGGCGTAGTCAAGGATTTCAATTTCCAATCGCTTCACCAGGCCATACAGCCGCTGATCATACTTCCGGAAAACAGAGGTTCTATTGCGGCTGTTCGGATTAGCGCCAATAATATCCCCGCGACCATCGCGTCTATCGAAAAAGTGTGGAACCAGTTCCAGGCCGGCCAGCCTTTTGTTTACAAGTTTCTAGATGAGCAATTCGACGCGCTCTACCGCGCAGAACAGCGTGTTTCAAAGATCGTCGGAATCTTTGCCGTATTGGCGATCCTCGTAGCCTGTCTTGGCCTTCTCGGTTTGGCCGCCTATACTGCGGAACAGCGTACTAAAGAGATCGGCATTCGTAAGGTATTAGGCGCTTCGGTCGGCGGCATTGTCATGCTTTTGTCCAAAGAATTCTTGAAATGGGTCTTGATATCTAATGCGATCGCCTGGCCGCTGGCGTACTATTTTATGAATTCATGGTTGCAGAATTTTGCTTACCGCATCGATTTGAATTTGAGCATATTCGCCGCATCCGGTATTGCGGCGATTCTGATAGCCCTCTTGACGGTAAGCCTCCAGGCCGTCAAAGCGGCGACGGCTAACCCTGTGGAAGCGCTGAAGTACGAGTGATGTAATATTCAAATGGTATAAACCAACGGATAAATTATGTTAAGAAACTACCTGAAGATTGCTTTCCGAAGCTTGTCCAAGCAGAAGATGTACTCCGCCATCAATGTCATGGGTCTTTCCATCGGCCTGGCCAGCTGTCTGCTCATCACGATGTACATTCTATTCGAACTCAGCTATGACCGCTATCATGTTAATTCGGACCGTATCTACCGTGTCTGGAGGGAGTTTAACAACCCGGATGGAACGACCAATTTAAGACTCGGGCCGATCTCGTCGAAATTTGCGCCGTTATTTAGGGAGGACTTTCCTGAATTTGAACATGTGACTCGATTTTATTCCGATAACGGGGCGCTGATCGGCAGCAACAACCGTTTCTTTAATGAAGATAGATTTTTGTGGGCGGATAAACATTTTTTTGACGTTTTTACGACCCGGTGGATTTCAGGTGATGCCCGCACGGCTTTGTCTGAGCCGAACTCAGTGGTTCTGACGCGGTCGACGGCGCAGAAATACTTCGGAGACAAGGATCCGGTAGGACTCTCGTTGACCTATGAGCGTGAAAGGAATCTGAAAGTCACCGGACTGATTGAAGATTCACCGCCCAATTCTCATTTTCATTTTGATTTGCTGGGTTCCTTTGTCACTTTGGAAGGTTCCGGTCTTTTGGACAGTTGGGGGAGCAACAATTATTCGACCTACGTCCTTCTCAAAGAAGGTGAGACGCCGGAAGCTATCGAAAAAAAGTTTCCGAATTTCCTGGACAGGCATATGCCCGAAAAAGAAGGGATGAAGCCGCGTCAATATACCAAGCTCCATATGCAGCCGATCGCATCGATCCACCTGTATTCGCATCTGAATTCAGAGATCGGGGAGAACAGTGATATAGCTTATATCTATGTGTTGTCCGCAGTAGCGTTATTTGTATTGATCATCGCATGTATTAATTATGTCAATCTGGCAACGGCTCGGTCTTCGCGGCGAGCCAAAGAGGTTGGCATGCGTAAAATTCTGGGCGCTGAAAGGAACCAATTGATCCGCCAATTCATCGGCGAATCGCTGCTGGTTACTTTTATAGCCATGGCCATTGCGGTTGTTCTCGTCGAATTAACATTACCGTTCTTTAATTCATTTGTCGGACGCAGTTTGGAGCTGGAGTCTTTTATCAACGTGTGGAGCATTCCTCTTGTATTGCTGATGACGTTCATCATAGGTCTGCTGACCGGAAGTTATCCTGCTTTCTATCTTACCCGATTTCGGCCGATTACGATTGTGCAAAACTCCAAGACCCGTTCCGGCACCAAGAGCCGCCTGCGGGCTTCTCTGGTCGTTCTTCAATTCTCGGTATCCATCATACTCATGATCTCGATGGGTGTTGTGTATAATCAATTGGAATTCATCCGTAAAAAAGATCTCGGATTCGACAAAGAGCATCTGTTGGTTTTACCCAGCAGTCCGGAAATGATTAAGAACCTGGAAACATTCAAAAGCAAACTACTCTCGAATTCAAATATCGTAAACGTATCGGCAGCTAAACGCATACCGTCCGACCGATTATTGGATGCAGGGAGTGCTCAGATTATCAGAAACGGTATAGCGGAGAATGTGACTTTTCGCATCGGAAGTCTGAACATAGATCATGATTATATCCCCACATTTGCCATGCCTCTTGCCGCCGGGAGGAACTTTCAAAAATCCTTGGCAAGCGATTCGACCAAAGCCTTCATCATCAATGAAAAGGCCGTTCACATGCTCGGATGGAAGTCCGCCGATGAAGCCATCGGTCAGCCTTTTAAATATGGTGATAGGAACGGTTTTATCGTCGGTGTTCTGAAGGACTTCCACTTTGAATCTTTGCATCAGGAGATCGCGCCTATTATGATGCGAATATCCACTTCGTCGCTCCATAAAATAACAGTGCGGATCCGATCGGATAACATACCGGCCACTTTGGCTTATCTTCAATCGATATGGCAGGAATACCGTCCGGATTATCCGTTTGAATATAGCTTCGTTGACGAACGAATGGAGCAGCTTTACCGAAGCGAAGAAAAGCTTGGGACGGTATTCGGTTTTTTTGCCGCTTTGTCGATTTTCATCGCCTGTTTGGGTTTATTGGGTCTGGCATCATTCATGACAGAACAGCGGACCAAGGAGATCGGCATCCGCAAAGTGCTCGGAGCGTCGGTGTGGAATATCGTGGCAATGGTCTCCCGTGAGTTTGTCAAATTTGTCTTAGTAGCCAGCGCCATTGCGTGGTTGGTGTCATATTATAGTATGAATCAGTGGTTAAGCGTATTCGCCTACCATACCGAGGTTGAGACGGGGACATTAGTCCTGTCATCGGTGGTCGCATTGGTCATTGCCCTGGTCACGGTGGGATATCAGGCCGTGAAGGCGGCAACGGCCAATCCGGTCGAGGCTTTGAAATATGAGTAAATCAATATAGGAGTTGCAGAAATATGAATCAGTCAGAAAAGGACGTTCTTGAAGCAGTTCAGGACTGGAACAACTGTTTTAGAAACAATAATAGTGTCGATTACTTTACTCATATACACGATAACCTGACCTTGTTCATTCCCTCTTGTCCGTATCGGATTGACGGCATGAAGCAGGATAAAGAAGAATTCAACTGGTCGTTAGGCAAATCTCGAACTAAAGTACACTTTTTTCAGGAACTTCAGCCAGTAGTGCAGGTTTACGGAAATACGGCAGTTGTCACGTATCATTCTCGCGGGGCATTCGGTCCCGACGGGAACGAACAGGTATATTATTTAAAAGAAACAAACGTTTTAGTTCATGAAAACGGCAGCTGGAAAATTGTCCATATTCACGTGTCAAAGGCATCATAATGTATTAAACCGGAACAATTCCGGAAAGGAAGAAGCGTGTTACGGAATTACGTTAAGTCAGCCATACGTAATCTGACCAAGCACCGTGTTCGTTCGGCGATCAATATCGGTGGTTTGGCTCTGGGTCTTTCGTGTTGTATCCTGATCAGCCTTTATGTATTTCAGGAAAGTCAGTATGACCGTTTTCACAGCAAAAGCGGTAGAATATTCCGTGTTAATTTTTCCCTGGAACTGAACGGTAACGTATACAACGAGGCGTCGGTTCCTTTTCCGGCGGCTCAGGCTTTTGAAAACGACTTTCCCGAAGTGATAAAATCCGTCAGGCTGTACCGAGAGGATCAATCCGTTCTGGTTACGGTCGGCGAAAAGAAATTTATGGAAGATCGTCTCCTGTTTGTCGATCCATCCTTTTATGAGATGTTTGATGTTGAGTTCCTGCGCGGAGATGGGCTGACCGCCCTGAAAGATCCGTCGTCGATCATCCTAACCGAAGAAACAGCGCAAAAATATTTCGGAACCGACGACCCCGTCGGGAAAGTCCTTCGCTATCAGAATCAGGCGGATCTCAAAGTAACTGCTGTGGTCTCCCGATTTCCGGATCAATCCCATATTAAATTTGATGCTCTGGTGCCGTTGTCCTTTCAGTTGAATGCCTGGAAAAGTCAGACGGGAACCGAGGGCAGGGAGAACAAGTGGTTTTGGACCGGTGCGTGGACCTATCTGTTGCTCAGTGATCAGAGTTCGGCCGTAAATATCCGGTCGAAAATGCCTGCTTTTGTTCAGAAATACTATCCGGATCGGATCAAGGCCGGAGTAAGAATGGACTTGCAGCGTGTTACAGATATACATTTACATTCGCAATTGGATAATGAGCTGGAGCCTAATGGAGACATATTCTACGTTTACGTGTTTGGAACGGTTGCTGTTCTGACGTTATTGATTGCCGCGATCAATTTTGTCAATTTGACGACGGCTCAGTCGTTGGATCGCCTGAAAGAAATGAGTGTTCGCAAGATCGTAGGAGCGCAGACTTCCGAATTAATGCTGCAGGTTCTCTGCGAATTCGTTGCGGCCGGATTGGTTGCAATGGTGGTTGCCGTCGCCGCGGCCGAACTGTTTTTGCCATATTTTAACACGGTTTCCGGTCAATCGCTGTCGCTGGAACGGCTCCACACTCTCGAAGGCGTTCTGATACTGGTAGGCGCATCGATCGCAATCGGATTATTGTCCGGCTTCTACCCGGCCTTGGTCTTCTCAAAATTTAAGACCGGAAATGCGGTTGTTGCGAAACCGTGGAAAAGAAAAGAGAGCACACGAAGGATACTTGTGATCTCCCAATTTGTTATCTCCATCGTGTTGATTATTGCCTTGGGTGTGATCGGCAGACAACTGACCTTCATTCGTGAAATGAATCTTGGTTTTGTCAAAGACCGAACGGTCATTGTCAAAGGTCACGGGAGCGTCAATAGCCGTTATGATGTGTTTCGTTCGGAGCTGATGAAACATCCCGGCATAAAGGCCGTCTGCGGTTTATCGGACGTACCGGGAGAGGGAGTTTCTGTTTGGCGTTTTGTTCCGGAAGGTGGATCTCGTGAAAAACCCGAAGCCCTGCCTCTTTTGCTGACCGATGATGATTTACCGGAAGCGCTGGGAATTCAAATGCAGGACGGCCGCTGGTTTTCAAAGGAAAGCCCAACCGACATCAGAGAAGGTTTTATTATCAACGAAACGGCGGCGATGCGGTTAGGTTGGCAAGGAAATGCGCTCGGGAAAACTATGGAGCTGTTCGGACCCGGCACCAATACGATTGCCAAGTCGGGTAAGATCGTCGGAGTCATTAAAGATTACCATTTTGAATCCCTCCACAGGCCGATGCGTCCATTGGTGATTGCCATGGATAATGACCCGGCTTATTACGCCGTGAGATTAGGCACGGGAGACGCATTAACGGTCCTGTCATACATAGAGAGCGTATGGATAAAGCTGTCGCCGGAGAGGCCGATCGAATACAGTTTTCTCGATTCACGCTTGGAAAAGATTTACCGGTCCGAGCAGAAATTGTCCGGCGTGATCGGCCTATTTGCGCTGTTGGCGGCGGTCATTGCTTTATTGGGTCTGTTTGGATTATCGGCCTATTCGGCGGAACGAAGAACGAAGGAGATCGGCATACGTAAGATCCTCGGGGCCCGCGTGTCCCGCATTATAACTATGTTAACGTCTGAATATATCCAATTGATCGCTTTATCCAATGTGATCGCATGGCCGCTGGGTTATGTTTTGCTTGATCGATGGTTGCAGAATTTTGCCTATCGTATCTCGGTTGATTGGTGGCCCTTTGTGACCGCCGCTGTTTCAGCGATCTTACTAGGGGTGGTTACGGTTAGTTATCATGCTTTCAAAGCGGCGACGGCCAATCCGGTGGAGGCTTTGAAATATGAGTAGCGGACGAGACGAGTTGTGCGTGATATGACTATGTTCTCCGTCTGCGTTTTTAGGCTGAAAGGAGACAGACATGTCAAAATATTATTTGAAGATCGCTCTTAGAAACATTATCCGTCAAAAAGGATATTCTTTCATCAATATTTGCGGCCTTGCCGTGGCGATGGCCACAACGTTATTGATCCTGCTGTGGGTGAAAGATGAACTCAGTTGGGACACATTCCACACCAATGCAGATACCATTTACCGTGTTGAACAGGATCAGCCGACAGCGGAGGGTTTGTTTCATGTGAACGTGACCCCCTATGCTATGGGTCCTGCGTTGAAAGCGGAAGTTCCTGAAATTGTCAATGTATCAAGGTTCGCATTTCCCGAACAGATACTAATGAAGTATGACGATAAAGTGTTTTACGAAAACAATACGCGATGTGTCGATGCTGCCTTTCTGGAAATGTTCACTAGTTTTTCAGTATATGGGAACCTCAAAACCGCGCTTCAAGAACCGCGCTCTCTCGTGATCACGGAGGATGTGGCTAAGAAATATTTTGGCAATCTAAGCCCGGTCGGAAAAACTATTCTGATCAATAATAGTCATCCGTATACGGTTAGAGCCGTTGTGCAAAATAATCCGAAAAATACCAGCGTACGATTTGATATATTGATCTCTTTTGAATTAATGAAAACGATCGGCTTCGATACGGATAGCTGGCGAAGCAATGAGATTATTACGTGGGTACAGTTGAACCCCGATGCAGAAATTGAAGTTGTAAACAAGAAGATTGGTGAATTACGAAAACGGCACGCTCTGTCGCAAATTCAGGATCCCAGCAGGGTGAAAGATGTTCAGTTTCAATTAATGCCGCTTACGGACATACGGCTTTACGGCCGCTTCGGATACGGTGAATCCGGAGGAGCGATCCAAAGTATGTATATCATCTCGATCATGGCCTGTTTTATTCTTTTGATAGCCTGTATCAACTACGTGAATCTTTCTACGGCCCGCTCCGCAAAGCGCTTCAGAGAGATAGGCCTGCGAAAAGTAGTCGGAGCGCAGCGTCCCGATATCATCCGTCAATTCTACGGCGAATCGGTGCTGCTCACCCTGTTGGCATTTGTTCTGGCTTTGTTCCTAATTGAACTCATGCTTCCGGCATTTAATGATCTGTCGGGTAAGGAGTTCACCTACGACATGGCATTGGGACCTTCTTTTTTGTTGACCGGGCTTGCGGTGGCCTTGGTAACCGGTTTGTTGTCGGGAACCTATCCGGCGATTTTTCTGTCTTCATTTCAACCAGTGCAGATGCTCAAAGGCACTTTTCATTTCGGCGCCAGAGGTACCGTGTTGAGAAAAACGCTCGTGGTATTTCAGTTTGCTCTTTCCGTTATTCTCATGGTCGGAACCATCGTGATGTATAGACAACTGGAATACATGAGACAAAAAGATCTGGGATACGATAAAGAACAATTGATCTATCTACCGCTGAATGCCGAAACGAAGAAGCAATATTCTCTCCTGCGGGAAGAATTGCAGAAAGACCCGATGGTTTTGGGTGTGACCGGGACATTTCAGGAACCGTTAAACATGAGCGCGAACGGCGGCGGGGCGGATTGGGATGGAAAGGATCCCAATTTCAAACCGATGATCGGCTTTGGCGCCGTTGACTACAACTACACTAAGACCATGGGGATGACGCTGATGGAAGGGAGGTCTTTTTCGCAGGAATTTGCGACCGATACGGCAAAAGCCGTATTGGTGAATGAAGAGGTTGCAAGATTAATGGGATCTCAATCGGTGGTCGGCAAGAGGTTTTCCTGGGGAGATAACAGAATAATCATTGGTGTTGTAAAGAATTTCCATTATAAAAGAATACAAACCACGATTGAACCTATCGTGTTATACCTGGAGCTCAATGATATCAATTATGCGGTGGTCAGACTCAAATCCGGAAACATAACAGAGTCGTTAGAACATGTAAAACAGATTTGGCAGAAAACCCAGCCCGGATTCCCGTTCGAATACATGTTTTTCGATGAAGAATTTGCCCGAATGTTTCAATCCGATGAACGCATGATGTCTCTCTTCGGCTATGCGGCGCTCTTTGCGATCATGGTCGCATGCCTCGGTCTTTTTGGGTTGGCATCCTTTATTGCGGAGTCCCGTACACGGGAGATCGGAATAAGGAAAGTGCTGGGCGCAACGATCTCGGAAATATCATTCATGCTGTCGAGAGAATTCATCCAATGGGTAGTTATAGCTAACTTTATTGCATGGCCCTGTGCGTATATTGCCATGAAAGGTATTTTGGAAAATTATGCTTATCGGACGAACATCGGAGTGTGGATCTTTGCGTTGGCTTTTGCCGTTTCCCTAACCATCGCGCTGGCCGCCACAGGTATTCAGACGATCAAAGCGGCTACGGCAAATCCTGTTGACGCATTGAAGTATGAGTAGTATGCCCGGGTGTCGAATTCTGCTGATAAGTTGCCGCAACATGGCAGCAGCTGTTGCGTATGAGATGTATCTGAAAACGAATCCGCTCGAATAATACAAAAGGAGATATCATATGAAAACTCTAAATACCTTAGTCCTTACGCTCTTGCATGTCTTTGTTTTGTCGGCAAGCAGTCGTGCCCAGGAAACAAAGGAAGTTCACAAAAGCTTTAAAGATGTGAAGTCCATCGATATTGAAACCATCAGCGGCGATTGTATAATTAAAACCGGTACCAGAGGAGAAGTTCTGCTCGACCTCGTATATAAAGTAGTTCCTGAAAACGCTTTCAATCCGGTGATCAGGGAAGACGGCGACCAACTGGTTTTAAAGGAAAAATGGAGCGGGCGAAACTCTTCCGGTGATGTCCTGTGGACGCTTACGGTGCTGCCCGAAACTGAGATCGAGTTTTCATCGGCTTCCGGAAATGTCACAGCTACCGGGCTATCAAAGAGCATCAAGGCCTCAAGCGCGTCCGGCAAAATGACCATTGATAGGAATGAAGGCCTATTGGAGCTGTCATCCGCATCCGGAAATATTCGCATTGAGAATGCGGGCGGCAAGATGGAAGTGTCAAGCGCTAGCGGCGATATTACTGCAATGGGCGTGAAAGGAGAAATTAATTTGAAAGCCGCTTCCGGTACCGTTAGAGTGAAAGATGCCAAAGGTACGCTGGATCTGCGAAGCGCCAGTGGTGACGTCGAAGCAGAGCGGCTGAGTATCGATCGCAGCAGCTCCTTTTTTTCGGCTTCAGGCGACGTGTTCGTGATACTCAGTGAAAGCCCTAAATACGACATGGAACTCGGCTCGGCTTCCGGTGATGCCGTACTGGAGCTCAATGGCCATGCCGTCAACGGTTACTTTGAGATGGTGGCTATGAAGAAACACGGTGAAATCGTGTGTCCGTTTGCTTTTGATAAGGAAGAAGAGTATACCGAAAACCGGGAGATCTATTTAAAGAAGAGTTTCGTAAAAGGAAGCAATGAACCGAAGATCAGTGTTCATACGGGGAGCGGCAAAGCCATCCTGAAAAAGTAGTTTGGCGCACGATGCCGGCGGACCAAGCAAATTGGAATACTATGTCTGAAAATAGAATGAATGATTCGTATCTTTATATCATTTAACTGTCTTAGGAGGTCACCATGGCAGAAATAGTCATCAATGTTCCCGATGTGCAGCCGCACGATCTGATCGAGATCGAAGCACGCGTGAATGGCGAAAAGAAAGTTTATCACTACCGGGTGGAAATGTTCGCCTGGGAGGATTGTAAGCCCCATTATTCCGACCGTGCGTTATGCCTGAAAGAACACTTGTCCCATTACGACCCCGATTGGAAACTGTCACAGATCGGCGCTGCAACGGACAAATCCGTTCAGGTGATCTTTAAACACGAATGAGACAAGTTAAACCATAATCAATATGAGGATCAGAAATGCTGCGGCTGAATAAGATCGAAAAATACTATTCCAGCGGGTTTATGAAAACATACGTGCTCCGCGGGATCACTATGGAAATTAAACAGGGTGAATTCGTATCGATCATGGGACCGTCGGGTTCCGGTAAATCGACCTTGTTACACATCATGGGCATGTTGGACGAACCCACCAACGGCGAATATCATTTTCTCGATCAAGCCGTACATAAGCTATCCGAAAAGCAAAAGACCGAGATCCATAAGGAATATGTCGGCTTTGTTTTTCAAAGTTATCACCTCATCGACGAACTGACCGTCTACGAAAATATCGAAACGCCGCTGTTGTACAAGAAGATCAGTGCCTCCGAACGAAAGAGCATGGTCGCAGATATTTTGGACCGCTTTAATATCGTCGGAAAAAAGGACCTTTTTCCCAATCAGCTTTCCGGAGGGCAGCAGCAGATCGTCGGTATTGCCCGTGCCATCATCGGTAAGCCAAAACTGATCCTCGCAGACGAGCCGACGGGTAATCTTAATTCCGCTCAGGGCGAAGAGATCATGCAATTATTCAAGAAGCTGAACGCCGAAGGAACCACGATCGTCCAGGTCACACACTCCGAGAAGAATGCGTCCTACGGTTCACGTGTAGTGGAACTTCTCGACGGCTGGGTCAAAGCTTCATGATCACGACGCCGCGGCCGCCCGTTTGGCCCATGAAGTACCGAAGAAATTATCATGCATGGAGCGTACAACCGTATCCACATCGCCTTTCCTTATAATACAGGTCCATTGATTTCCCGAAGGATCGTAGTAGAACTGAACGGGCTGCACGGCAATTTCCCTGAACAGGCCAGTGGTTCGAACGAGCATATCTTCTTTCTCTCTGATTTGCCATCCGACCAGACTCACTGAGGCAAAATGATCTTCGATAACAGCCGTCCCGCTCCTATCGGTTTCCAAAAAAGACGCGAGACCCTCGGTGTTCTCAGCAAAGAAAATAAAATGCCCGCCGCTGAGCGTAAAACCGTCCGTTTTTACTTGGTGTTCCAGACACCGTTGAAAGCACTCCGCCGAAGATGGTAACGTGATTTTAATCAAGTGTCTTCGGTATGTAATTCCGGTGAATACGGGATGTGAAGGATGTTCGCCCACGATGGTTGTGCCGGGATGGTCCGGATTGCGTGAATTCAAAACCCGGACGGGAATTCTTTTCCTGACAGCCGGTGCGATAGTTTTTGGGTGCAGAACTTTAGCGCCCAAAGATGCCAGCGCTTCGGCTTCCTGATAACTGATGTCGGGCAGAGTAAGCGCCTCATGGACCACTCTCGGATCGGCCGTCAATACGCCGTTGGTGTCTGTCCAGATCTGAATCTCATCCGCATCGAGAGCGGCTCCGATGACCGATGCGGAATAATCCGATCCGCCTCTTCCCAAAGTTGCCGGTACGCCATCGTATGTAGCGCCAACGAATCCTTGCGTTATCACAACATGGCCGCTTCTGATGACCGGTTCTATCAATTCCTTCGCCTTTATCCGGATCACGTCCGTCAGGGGTTCGGCCGTCTGATGTTGACCGTTGGTAATAAAGAAAGAACCGGCAGGAATCAAGGCTGAAGATATACCGATCTGTTCTAAGTAAGCGGTCAAAAGGTGCGACGACCATGCTTCGCCAAAACCCAGGATCCGATCCAGCGTGCGCGATGACAGTTCTCCCAAGATCGCAACACTCCTGACGATACCCGACAGTTCGTCAAAATGGGTTTGAAGAAACCGGGACGTGTCGGCGGGATCCGGCAGAAGGTCCTGTGCGATGCTCAAATGCCGCCTGTAAAGCTGAGCGATCTTGATCATGGCGTTGTTCACATCACGGCTTCCGGCCGTCTCAGATATTTCTAACAATGTATTCGTTACTCCGGCGCAGGCCGAAACGACCACTACGAGCCCTCGGGCCGATTGATGTTGTATGACTTTTCCGGCATGACGCATCGCGTTCGCATCTTCTACGGAGGTCCCTCCAAATTTCATGACGATCATAAGAATTTTTCCTGTTTCTAAGTTAATACCGCGCCGCCGTTGACATTGATCGTGGTGCCTGTGATGTGTTCGGAGAATTGCGACGCGAGAAAAAGCACCGAGCCTGCGACGTCATCAGAAGTGGCGATCTTTTTTAAAGGGATATTGTCAATCGCGCGCTGTCTGAATTCTGTATCAGAAAACACTTCGGCGTTCATGTCCGTATCAACCCATCCGGGGGCGACGGCGTTGACCAGAATGCCGTAAGGGGCGAGTTCGACGGCCAGCGATTTGGTGAATGCAAGGATGCCGCCTTTGGAAGCCGCATAATGCGAATGAAAGGCTTCGCCACGCTGCCCGGCCGTGGAGGATATATTTATGATCCGCCCGGATTGCCGGATCTTGAGATAGGGAACGGCGGCATTGCACACATTGAATACGCCGCGCAGATTAACCTCTACGGTCTCGTCCCAAACGGAAGGATCCATATTACCCACTTCTCCAAACGTCCAAATACCGGCATTATTGACCACGATGTCGACCTTCCCGAAACGCTGAACGGCCGTCTCGATCAGGTCCTTGGCGGTAGCGGCACAACCGACATTACCGCGATGAAGTTCGGCGCCACGGCCAAACCCACGGGCTTGATTGGCGATCGTTTCTGCTTCTTTATCATTGTTTATATAATTGATGACCACATCGGAGCCCGCTTTAGCCAACAGGATGGCCGTCGCGGCGCCGATGCCGCGCGAACCTCCGGTGATCACGCTTACTTTATTTTGCAGGGATATCATGATCCTCCTTCAAAGAATTGTTTGATGAATTGATTAAGCTGATCGAATTCGATCAGGAAAGCATCATGCCCGTGAACGGATCGTATTTCTCTGTAATCGGAATCGGGAATATGAGCCGCGATCTCTTTTTGTTCCTCAGCGGGATACAGCACGTCGGAGTCAATACCGATACATAAGGCCGGACAATGAATACTTTCCAGTACGGATCTCAGGGAACCGCGGCCCTGAGTGATGTCATGCAGATCCATGGCGCGAATGATGTACAGATACGTATTGGCATCAAATCGTTCGACGAGCTTATGGCCCTGATGCCGGAGGTAACTTTCCACCTGGAAACCCTCGGGATCCGTCGTGCGTTCTCTGGAGAATTTCTCATGAAACGACGCGGCCGACCGGTAAGAGATCATCGCGATCGCGCGCGCCAGCGCCAGGCCATTTTTTGGCTGTTCTTTATAGTGGCCGCCGTTCCATGCGGGATCGTTTGTGATCGCCTGACGGGCCGTCTCATTCCATCCGATGCTCCATGCGGAGTGCCGCGCCGAAGTCGCGATAGGTATGATCCGTTCCACCGTCTCCGGATACATTAGCGCCCATTCCAGAACCTGCATGCCGCCGAGGGAACCTCCGGCGACGGCATACAACCGTTCGATCCCGAGATAACGTATCAATTCATACTGCACGCGTACCATATCGCGTACCGTCATTTGAGGAAAAGACGGTCCGTAAGGTTTTCCGGTCAGCGGATGAATGCTCGTCGGCCCGGTGGTGCCGTAACATCCGCCGAGGAAATTGGAGCAGACCATGAAATGTTTTTCGGGATCAAAGGCTTTGTCCGGTCCGACGGCGCTTTCCCACCAACCCTCCGGCGTGGTCCATTCCTGTCCGTAACTCGAGGCGTGCGCACTGCCGGTCAGGGCGTGGCAAAGCAATATCGCGTTGGTTCTTTCAGCGTTCAGAGTGCCGTACGTTTCGTAAGCAACGGTAACGGCAAAAAGTTCCTTACCGCACTCCAGAGCCAAAGGTTCATCGGTGAACAGGGTGACCAGGTGATGCCCAAAGATCGAACGGATGCCGTTATGGTTTCTGAAAGTTTCTGCGATCATGATAACTCCTTTAGGCCGCTTGGGTGTTTTTTTGTAATGCTTCAACAGCCTTAAGTCCCTGATCGAAATCAGCGATGATGTCCTCGATATGTTCGATTCCGACGGACACACGGACCATATCGGGTGTAACGCCTGATTCACGCTGTTCCTGTTCGGACAACTGTTGATGCGTGGTGGAAGCAGGGTGAATGACCAGCGTTTTCGTATCGCCCACATTAGCGAGTAAACTGGCGAGTTGGAGATTGTTTATCAATGTGCGGCCTGCTTCGATGCCTCCTTTGACCCCGAATACCAACACACCGCCGAAGGAATTCTTACGCAGATATTTTTTTGCCTTGGCGTGGCTGGAATGATCTTCCAATCCCGGATAACTGACCCAGCTGACCTGCGGGTGCCGCTGCAGCCATTGGGCTAATTGCAGCGCGTTCGCGCAATGCCTTTCAACCCGAAGGGATAATGTTTCCAGTCCTTGCAGAAACAAAAACGAATTGAAGGGACTCTGCGAAGCGCCGATATCACGAAGCTGTTCTACTCGCGCGCGGATGATGAAAGCAATGTTGCCAAACGGGCCCTTGTCTCCGAAGATCTCCCAGAATTTCAATCCATGATATCCGGGACTGGGTTCGGTGAAGATCGGGAATTTACCGTTGCCCCAGTTGAATTTTCCCGAATCCACGATCACGCCGCCAATAGAAGTGCCGTGGCCGCCGATCCATTTGGTTGCCGAATGAACCACAATGTCCGCTCCGTGCCTGATGGGCTGAGCGATGTATCCACCCGCGCCGAAGGTATTATCTACGATCAGGGGAATGCCGTGCCGGTGTGCAGTTTCGGCGATCGCTTCGAAATCCGGAATGTTCAGTTTAGGATTACCGATCGTTTCGATGTACAAGGCTTTGGTCTTATCGTCGATCAGTCTTTCAAAGTCCTGCGGATCATCGCCGTCAACGAATTTGACCTGAATTCCAAGCCGCGGCAATGTGACCTTAAACAGATTGTACGTTCCGCCGTAAAGAAGGCTGGTTGAAACGATATTCTCGCCGGCTTGTGCGATCGTAGAGATCGCCAGAAATTCCGCGGCTTGGCCGGACGATGTGGCCAGAGCGGCGACACCTCCTTCAAGCGCCGCAATGCGTTCTTCAAACACGGCCGTTGTCGGATTCATGATGCGCGTATAGATGTTGCCGAATTCTTTTAATCCAAATAGCGCCGCCGCGTGATCCGTGCCATTGAAAGTGTACGAAGTGGTTTGATAGATCGGAACAGCACGCGCGTTAGTGGCGGGATCCGGCTTTTGTCCGGCATGCAGTTGCAGTGTTTCAAATCGGTAATTAGGTTTTTCGTTGCTCATGGCTTTTTCCTTTCGTTTGGTTTTTTGTTTCTTCGTTATGCTCGGTTGAACTATAAAAAAATTTCCTCAGAGTTTTCTTTGGTTTATCCTTTAAACTAAAAAACCTCTCCGGGAAAGTGACCCGAAGAGGTTAGTCTTGGATCTTATCTTTCCCTCGGCTTTCGCCGGGGCAGGATGTAGCACCTGACTGGCGCTCCAAGCGCCACGGTTGCTAAGGCTTCACAGGGCCTGATCCCTCTGCCTTTCTCGATAAGAGCTATTCTGGTATTTGTTTTATGTCATAACATGCCAATAAAAAAGCCCTTCTCGATTAACGGGAAGGGCTTGATTAAGATTTTATGATGAAATTATCTTACAGAACAAAGCCCTCCCCGCTGCGCATGCACATACACATGGACATCATGAAGGACATCATTGTCGAAAGGTTTTTTTGTTCTGTAAAAGACATTCTTTTTAATTTTCCTTGAAAAATTTACTCAACAAGATAATGTCCGAACCGGCGTTTGTCAAGAAATTTTTTCGAAACGCATGGTTTTTGATCAAAAAAAAATTGATTTCTTGGCAACTAAGTTTAAGTTTTTGCGTAACTTTACTCATAAAAAATATTTCGGAGAATTTTATGAGAAGAATACGGTTGGTTTTTGTTTTGTGTGTATTATTCACTTCAGCGTCCATGATCCAAGCTCAGGAACCCGACAGCGCATCCGATCTAAGATCTCTTGTCGAAGCCGAGAGAGCTTTTGCAAAAATGGCGGTGACGAACGGTGTTCGCGATGCTTTTGTGGAATATTTTTCTGACGATGCGATCATTTTCAGGCCGGGACCTGTCAAAGGCCGTCCGGTCTGGCAGCAGAGGAAATCGTTTCCGTACATGATAAGGTGGGAACCGGAATATGTCGACATTGCGGCTTCGGGTGATTTCGGCTATTCGACAGGTCCGGCGGACTATTTTGGCGTAAAGCCTTTGAGTGCGCCGGTCGGATTTGGCTATTTCATTTCGATCTGGACCAAACAGCCCGATGGAAAATGGAAGGTAGCCTTTGATGTTGGATCTGATATCCCCCCTGCGGATAATCGCGAAGTAAAGATCCATTTCCCGCAAGGTGCGGATAAGAAAAAAACCTATGCTCCCGTAAATGCGGAAAAGGAAAAAAACGCGTTGATCCAATGGGATGAGTTCTTCAGTTCAGAACTTGAGAAAGCTCGTAAGGTTGAAACTTATCTCAATTACGCGGCGGTGAACGTAAGGTTTTACAGGGATGGGCGATTTCCGGCGTCCGATGCGGATTCGGTCAAGTCCATACTGGCAAAAAACCTGAATATGTCTTGGAAACCTATGGGCGGTGGCATGGCGACTTCCGGTGATCTGGGTTATACCTACGGATCGTATCAGATCAAAGATGCTGCGGTAAGTGAAGAAGGTTTTTATTTTCGGATATGGAAAAAAGACAGTAAGCAAATGTGGAAGATGGTTATTGATAAATTATCGCCCGCCGTCCCGCAATAGCGATCATCAGCGATCAAATAAAAAAAGGCAATCCCGAAAATTCAGGATTGCCTTTTTTTGTTGTGAGTATGTCTTCTACGGTTTCATTTTCTCAAGGTTATTGTCAACGCTGCCGGCCACGACGACATGAAGGTTTTCCGGCTTGATGTATTTCTTGATCGCGCCGTTGACCTCATCCAAAGTCAATGCGTTGATCTTGTCGGGGTATTCATCCAGAAAATTCATTTTGATACCGCGCTGCGCAATGGAGAGTAATTGACCCGCCATACCGCCGGTGGTGGAAAGAGCGACCTTATAGACGCCGGTCATGGTCGTCTTCTTGGCTTTTAACTCTTCCTCACTGACGCCTTTATCAAGCCAGAGAGCGATCTGTTTCTGAGTCGATTCCAGCCCGCGTTTGCACAGATCGGGATTGAAATAGGCGCGCGTATACCAGGCTCCGTCCGCATACGTTTGCCCGGTGATCAGCGAGCCGATACCGTAGGTCAGCCCTTCGTTGTCTCGCACGGTGGACATGAGGCGTGCGGAAAAATTGCCGCCAAGAATATAATTGCCCACGTTCAGGGGCAGATAATCCTTTTCGTCTTGTTGAAGCCCGATGCCGGTTCCCACAAAGAGCGTCACGCTGGTTTTTTCTTTGATAGGGATCACCACTGGCTGTTTATCGGCGACTTTGGTCTCGGCCTTTTTCGGTGCTTTGAACTGAACGCCGCCGTTCCAACCCGAGAAATTGGTCTGGACGTGTTTCTGCAGTTCTTTGCTGTCCACATCGCCAACGGCCACCAGGATCATAGATGCCGGTCCGTAGGTCTTTTTGTAATACTCGCGTACGTCGGCGATCGTGGTCTTCTCGATATCTTTCAGCAATTGTTCTGTTGAGACAAAGTAGTTGGAATGGTCGGACGGATAGACGATCTGAGAGAAGGCTTCAGCGGCGCGCACGTCCGTATTCTCCATATTGTCCTTGTATCGCGCCATGCGGCGTTTTTTGACACTCTCAAACGATTTCTCATCGAAAAGAGGATAACGCAACTCTTCCGCCAGAATATTGATCACGGTTCCGACATCGGAACGAAGACATCGTCCGGAGAAATTGATCGTTTCATTGGACGTAGAGAATGTCAGCGAAGCTCCTAATTGTTCCAAAGCCGCGGAGATTGCGAATTTATCGCGTTTGGTCGTTCCCTGATCCAGCATCGCCACGGTCATATCCGCCACCGCTTTGTTGGCTGCAGGGCTGAAATAGTTGCCTCCCATCAGACTGCCGCGGATCGTGACCACATCTTTGGCACCCGTTTTCATGGACACCACACGAACACCTGCCACTTTCTGATCGACCACATTCTTGGCCAGTTTAGTGGATGATCCGGCCGCGGCGTCGATGGATCCAAACGATTCCTGATCGTTGGGGATCTGTCCTTCAAAAAGGTAATGGGGATCGCGAAAACTTCTGGGATGGTTAGGCGAAGTAGATTCAACGGAACCCGTTTTCTTGTCTTCGTCTTTTTTCGGGATGAAGTATCCGACGGTCATCTGATCGTCCACGAAATATTTCTTAGCGACGGCCTGGATATCCGCCGCGGTCACTTTGTTTATCTCGTCGAGATAAGTGGTGAAAAATTTCCAGTCACCGGCAGCGATCGCCGTATTGATCTGGCTGGCGACCGAGAAGGACCCGTCGCGATTGAACGCCTCCTGCGCACGGATCTGCGCTTTGGCGGCATTGACTTCGTCTTCCGTTACGCCTTCATCCTGGATCTTCTTATACTCGTCAAGAATGATCTTTTCAACGTCTTCGTGCTTGGAGGTCGGCGTCAGATTGGCGTAGGTGACAAAAAGATTTTCATCCTGGAATGGCACTAATGGAATGGAGACGCTGGTGGCGATCGCCTTTTCTATCAGGGCTTTGTAAAAGCGGCTGTTCTTGCCGGAACTCAGGATCCGTGTGAGCAACGCAAAACTGTAATAGTCCTTGTTCAACGCTTTGCAGTTCTTGTGCGCTACGCCGACCACGCCGTTCTGACCGTTGCGCTTGACGATCACCCGGCGGGGGCCTTCCTGCTTGGGTTCCTCGGTGTACACTTTCGGAATCGGATTGGGTGACTTCGGAATAGCGCCGTAATATTTGTAGATCAGGTTCAGCGCATTTTTGGAATCGAAGTCCCCGATGACGGTTACCGTGGCGTTATTCGGCCAATAGAACGTTTCATAGAATTCACGCAATTTGGTGATGGGAACGTTTTCAATATCCGATCGCCATCCGATGGTCGAGTGATGGTAAGGATGCGCCTGATAGGCCGTGGCCCAGATATTCTTATCAAGCGCTTCTTCGGGATCGTTCTCGCCGATCTCAAATTCATTGCGTACCACCGTCATTTCACTGGCCCTGTCCTTATCGTCGAGCAACAAGTTCCGCATCCGGTCCGCTTCAATTTTGACGGCGAGCTCCAGATGTTCGCTCGGTATCATCTCGAAATAGTTGGTCCGGTCGAGCCAGGTCGTAGCATTCATCACCGCGCCGATATTCTGGAGTGTAGCGGAGATCTGCGTGCCTTTGGCTTTGTTGTAGGTGGGAGTACCTTTGAACATCAGATGTTCCAGGATATGCGTGGCGCCGGTATTTCCGATCACTTCGTTACGGGAGCCGACTTTATACGTGACCATAAATGTCAGTACCGGCGCGGAATGATCTTCCATCAACAGAACTTGCAGGTCGTTCTTGGTCAATTGATATTCTTTGATTCCTCCGGATTCCTGAATGAATTTGAATTCATTCTGATAATCCTGCGCCTCCAAAAAATCGACGCTGGTAAGCAGGAGAATCAAAGCCAGGCTTTGTTTTAAAAATCGGGTTGTCATACAATTAACTCCTCATTAAGATTGAATGAAAAATAGAGTGGCCATCATTATACGGTAAAATGGGAATTAGTTTCTGTTATTTCAATATTTTCCTGCTATTTTTTTCATTATCTGAAAACCGATACTCTATCCGATTTCAGATAAGAATATCAGTATGTTTTCAGATTATCAATGAGTTAAATATATATAAAACAAATACAAGAAAGCATTTCATTCTTCATCGAAAATTGGCCCGTTTTTTGGTTATTAGATGTTCGTAAAAGGACAAGGAGTGCTCGGATGAGGAAAATAAAGACGTTTCTACTGACTTTTTTGGTGGCCGGTTCGCTGGCTTGCGGAGACGGCCAATCGGATCGGGAGATCTGGGAATCGAAGAATATCTCTTCCTATCATATGATACAATCGGTATCTTGTTTTTGTATTAATGATGGCCCGTATTTCGTAGTGATCAAAGATGATACGCTTTTTTCCGCGGTCAACAATTTCACCAACGAGCCGGTCGATGCAGAGAATTTGAATTTGTATACGGTCGATGCATTATTCGATCTGATCGATCAGGCCCGTTCACAGCATGCCGATGTCCTCAAAGTGCACTGGGACGACGTATTTCATTATCCCAAGAAAATCGACATAGATTTTTCCAGGCAGGCCGTCGACGACGAGTTAACTATCGTGATCAGCGGTTTTGGGGTTGATCCATAAACATTCACTAAGAAGATGGAGATTCAAAATCATGAAATCAAAGACGTTCGTATCATTCGTAATGATGGTCGGATTGCTGTCAGCGGCATCGTGCGATTCCGATGGCCGTCAAAGGACCGCACGGCCTGATCTTGACCTTTTGATGCGGAATGAGGTACAGGCGATTTTGCAGAATGAACTGGGTATGTTCATCGCCGGTGGAAATTCTTCGGCCATCTCTCAAGGAGGTCCCATGGGTTTTTGGTTCTATCCGCCATGGATGTATTATGGCGTAAGCGGCGGTGCCGCAGGTTCGGCGGACGCCACCGTCACGTACACCGATACCTCGTACTACGACCCAGAGACCGGATACTGGGTGTATCAATACGGTGATTCAACCTTCCAGTGGCAATGGCGTTATAAATTCCTTCCCCATGACAACGAAGGTTATCCTACGGCAGAAACGGATCAGTATGTTTTTGACGCCAGTTACTCCGGTCAGTTTGATGATCCGTACTGGGGCGCATCGTACAGCTACTCGGGACAGTCAAACTACCAGATTTCGGGCATGAAGGACTGGGCCGATTCGTCCAAGATCGGCACGATCGTTTTCAACGGGACTTCAGGGTCGCAGTTCACCCAACAATTTGCTGAGGATACCAGCGTGAGTTTTTCTTACGATGAAATCATCGACCGTGTTACTATGAAGGAAGACGGATGCAGTCCGAGTTCCGGTGCCATGAATTTTACCATGATCCAGGATGCGGTACCGGACAGCTTTGTCTTTATATATCGTTACGATGACAGTACCGCCTTTGAAATGCCCTACAAAGATTTCACTTATACAGGGCAGACAATTTTTACGGAAGATGGAGTGCGTTATATTATCGACGGTGAAGAATATTTCTACGAGGTTCAATGCGACAGCGGGTATGTGACACTTGGGCGATCGGCAAAACTCAAGCTTAGGTAATTCCATGAAACGATTTCTGTTAGTTTTGTTCACGATGACCGTATTCGCTTCTGCGCCAAGTGGCTGCGACCATGATGATTCTCGGCCGTTTGAATCAGGCACTTACAACTACTCAGGGATTGATCTGGAAGGTCAGAAGGTAACGGAAGGCACTTTCGAGATCAGCATTGAAGACTCGGTGATAGTGGGGATCAAGAATATAGAGATCGTAGGCCAAAACGTAGGCAACGTTACCGATGCGGGCGCAGCGCTGATCGGAGGCGCGATTACAGAAGACGGTACCGTAGTGATACATCTCCTTGAAGGACAGGGACCATACATGTTTATACGCGGTCGTTATCACGATGATAAATTGGAAGGTGATCGCTTCTGGGGCATTTCGGGCGGGGCGCCGGAAACCGTCATCGGCACTTTCATATCAAAAAGAATAAATTCCGAATGAAAACTAGAAGAGGCATTATGAAAACCGTTTTGTGGACAGGGTTGTTGTTGTTCGGCGTAGGCTGCAACAACATTTTTGTGGACTCATTTGATTCCCAAAGCGACAGTAAAGCATCGTTTCCCACGGAAGGAGAACGCTTTGTCATCCAGGTTGGAAAGACGGTTCATTTCTACAAAGAAGAATTGACGGTTCAATTTGAATCCGTTCCGGTGGATTGCCGTTGTCCCGACGGAGCCGTTTGCATCTGGGAGGGTTACGTGGAGATCCAATTAAAGGCCCAACAAAAAGATCAGGCTCCTGTAACGCTGGCACTCTCGACGTACGGCGGCGACCGAGACTCGGTTTTGTTCCTCAACTATTCTCTGCAATTGGTTGGCGTGACGCCGTATCCTTCCATTGAAGAAGAACGTGATCCAACGGCATACAAAGCCGACCTGATACTCAGGAAACTTTGGTAAGGAGAAAGCTGTATGAAACGGATAAGAAGCCTTTTAATGATCATGTGCTGTCCTCTTGTCTTGCTTCAGTGCCAGGACAAAGAGGAAGCGGCAACGTGGCGCGACTTGAACATGGTGGAGAAGAAATTGGTCCAATCGTCTAACCGTTTCGGATTCAGACTCTTCTCAAAAATAAACGAATCTCATTCGGATCAAAATATCTTCGTTTCACCGCTCAGCGTATCCTTTGCTCTGGGTATGACGCTCCAAGGAGCACGTAATGAGACCTACGAGGCCATACGGACAGCGCTTGATCTGGACGGACTCACTCAGGAAGAGATCAACGGCAACTACCGAGGTTTGCTGCAGCTATTGAGCGGTTTGGACCGAAAAGTGATCTTTGAGATCGCCAATTCTATCTGGTACAGGAATTCCTTAAGCGTTCAACAAACATTCATTCAGGACAATCAAACCTATTTTGACGCTGAGATCACCGCGATGGATTTTGACGATCCGGTATCGATCGAACGTATTAATCGATGGGTTGCCGACAAAACACATGACAAGATAAAGAATATCGTCGATCGCCTGGATCCGAACCTTGTGATGCTGCTGATCAACGCCATCTATTTCAAGGGCACCTGGACTTACGAATTCGGGAAAGAGGACACTCACGATGATGTTTTTGTGGATAAGGACGGGAAGCCTTCTGCTTGCCGCATGATGTTGCAGTCGGGTGAATTCAGTTACTTACACACCGACCATTTTCAAGCCATTGAACTGCCGTATGGAGACGGGGACTTTAGTATGACGCTACTTTTGCCGCACGAACGCACAGATATCGACCGATTTATTGGGACTCTGGATGAAGAAGCTCTTCAATTGATCATCGGACGCTTTCAGCCAAGTTCGGGCACTATTGAAGTCCCGAAGCTCAAACTCGAATTGAAGTACTCTCTCAACGAAATTCTGATGGCGCTTGGAATGGAACCGGCCTTTGTCCCCGGTGTGGCCGATTTTACCGGCATCGATTCCATGAACGGAAAAGAATTATTCATCAGCGAAGTGAACCACAAAACGTTCGTGCATGTGGATGAAGAAGGTACGGAAGCTGCCGCCGTGACCTCTGTGAGTGTCGGAGTGACATCCGTTGGCGGAGGCGGATTTCATTTCCGTGCGGATCGGCCTTTTGTTTTTCTGATCAGGGAAACCCGATCTCAATCCGTGCTTTTTATCGGTAAAATAATCAGCTTATAGATCATGAGATGGCATTTACTGAACCGCTTAGCGCTCCTGAGTAGCCTGTGGTTTGCGGGTTGCGATGGGTCCGCAGCAGGCTTTGTGGTTCCTGACGACACTTACCGCTATTTTAGAGTGACGGCAGGCGGCGAAGCCTTTGTGCTTCGAACTGCCGATCCTCAGACATGGCATGTCGCAGACAGTTTACTCGCTTTGCCTCTATCCGAAAGAAACATGTTGGTGATCGGACCGATTGAAAAGGGAGACGAAGGTTACAACCGCCCGTGGAGCTGGCACTTTAAGACGAACGAGTGGATATTTGCGGAAAATGCGATAGAGTTGTGCGACGGAACGCCATCCTACGTGGAAGAGCATCTTGATGAATGGTTATCTTCCGTTGGTTCGTATTGTCCGTGGAGTTCGCGGATCGAGCGCGAATTCCTGACGGGTGAAACCATTTGGCTGTAAACAGCCGGGA
This sequence comes from uncultured Bacteroidota bacterium, assembly GCA_964415295.1. Lineage (GTDB taxonomy): Bacteria > CLD3 > CLD3 > SB21 > SB21 > SB21. Next base: position 464,171 of record CAYPYN010000002.1, on the reverse strand, counting down.
TATATTATCGTTGAATATCAATACTAACAGGAGTTACATTAGCGAAGACTCAAGAGCCGGCAACTGACCCCGAATGACGATGCAGTTATCGTTCAGAACACGGACCATTCTCCTATTCAGTATTATTACAACGGCATTGGTGATCGTGATGTCGCGCGTAAGCTATTACACGGTCAAGGAGATCTATCTTAATCAGCTGACCGACCAGGTTCTGCTGACAACGCGAGTGGTCATGACCCGCTTCAATACGCAACATGTACGGTATCTGAATGCAAAAGACGAACGCACCATGGCGGGAGCTTATTATACGGCGTACTTGGCCGAACAAAAGCGAACACTGAAACTGGAGGATCTTTCGATTTTCAACGAAGATCTCCAGACGCTGGCCAGCACGGATTCCGGCAACGCCGTTGGTTTTGTGGAGCCTGCATTGTTGTTCAGCCGAACCGAAATTCAGTCTCTTGGGAATGGTGAATCGGTCACCTCTCTTCCCTTCAAAGGAGAGGATGGACGTTGGTATTTATGGGGATTCTGCCGGATCGACGACGGACACTGGCTCAGTATCCGCGAGAATGCCGACCGGCTGGCGCGCGTGGAACAATTATCACTGGTCTTCTGGGGTATCGGATTGGCAGGGATCCTGGTTACGCTGGGGGGAGGCATTCTCCTCGTACGCACTCTGGCCAGGCCGATCGATCGGTTGACGCGTTTCAGCCGTGAGCTTGGCAAAGGGAATTGGGAAGCGCCCGTTCCGCAGGATGTCAAAGGGGAGTTGGCGTCATTGGCGCAGGCCATGCACCTGATGCGCGAAGACCTATTGGCAAGGCAAAAAGAGAAAGAAACGATTCTGGCTCATATTGCGCACGAAATAAGAAACCCCTTGGGCGGGATCGAACTGCTTACCGGTCTTATAAAAGAAGATCTGGAAAAAGAACATAAGAACAGCGAATATGCGCAAAAAATCCTGAACGAGATCGGCGGAATGAAGTCGCTTGTAAATAATTACCTCAATTTCGGCCGAGCTTCGGTGGCTCATCCGGAGGATATCGAGGTGTCCGAAATTGCGGCAGAGGTCACCAACCTTTTGCAGACCCGGCTCAAAGAAAAAAATATAGAGGTGACCGTTGCCGAGAGCGGGAGTGTCCGGTTCGACAGGAATCATCTGCGTCATATCCTGATCAATCTGATGACCAACGCGATCGAGGCCGTTCCTGAGAAAGGACAGATCGTGATCCGCACGAAAGTGGACGGCGAAAGCAATCTACTAGAAATATCTGATAACGGTCCCGGGATTGCGGATGAGATGCGGCGAACCATATTTGAGCCGTTCTTCACCACGCACAGTAACGGCACCGGGCTGGGTTTGGCCATTTGCCGTAAGCTCTGCGGGGAAAACGGCGCGGAGATTTCGGTGCGCAATAATGAAAGCACAGGATGCACGTTTACAGTAACAACGCATAGGAATCATCGGCGATGAATGAAGAAATTGTGATCATAGAAGACAATGCTTCGATGAGGCTGGGCATGTCCGAAAGCCTTCGCCGCGATGGTTTCCGCGTGAGCGAATTTTCGCAGGGCGCAGAGGCGCTCGACCATCTGCAGCAGCAGCCGGTTGCACTGGTGATCACCGATCTGAAAATGGAACCGATCGACGGTATTGAAATTCTGAAGAGAGTCAAAGACCTGAGACCGGCCGTGCCGGTCATGGTGGTCTCGGCTTTCGGTACGGTCAACACGGCCGTAGAAGCCATGCAGATGGGCGCCGCCGACTTCATGACCAAACCCTTTTCATCGGAGGAATTGCGGGTTCGTGTGCGGCGGATCATGGAGAAAATTCAGCAGGAGCAGACGCTCGCCCGTCTCGAAGAGGAAAATCTATTGCTGCAGGATGAGATCTTCCGTAATTATGCGGAGATCGTGGGCCGCAGTTCCGTGATGAAAAAGATATTCGAATGGATCGACCGCGTCGCTCAGGAGGACAGTACCGTGCTGATCGAAGGGGAGAGCGGTACCGGGAAAGAACTGATCGCGAGAGCTTTGCACACGCGAAGCCGCCGCCGGGATAAGCCATTCATAAAGGTCAACTGCGGCGCGCTGAGCGACGGTCTGCTGGAGAGCGAATTATTCGGTCACGAAAAAGGCGCTTTCACCGGAGCGATCAAAAGAAAAAAAGGGCGGTTCGAGCTGGCTGACGGTGGCACGATCTTCCTGGATGAGATCGGAGATATATCCAATCCGATGCAGGTCAAATTGCTTCGCGTCTTGCAGGAAAGGGAATTTGAACGGGTAGGCGGCGAGGAAACCATTTCCGTAAACGTGCGCGTGATCTCGGCCACCCACCGGCCGTTATCAAGGCTCATACAGGAAGAGAAATTCCGGGAGGATTTGTATTATCGTTTACGGGTGATACCGATCGCTTTGCCGGCCCTGCGGGAACGCAAAGAAGATATTCCGGCGCTGACGGATCATTTTTTGCGCAAATTTTCAGAGTCAAAACGCGACAAGCCCAAAACCATCGATCCGGCAGGGATGGAACTGCTAACCCAGTACAGCTGGCCAGGCAATATTCGTGAACTGCAAAACCTGATTGAACGTCTGTGCGTCATATCTTCGGCAGAAACTATTGAAACGTCCCTGATCGCGCAGCACCTCAGCGGCGCCGTTGGTAACCATGTTTCAGGATTTGAGAATCTTCCGCTGGAGGAGGCGCTTGAAAGTTTTGAGAAGAATCTTATCCTCCATGCGCTGAAAAAGAGCAACAACGTTAAAAACCGGGCGGCGAAAATGCTGGGTATCCGGACAAGCTCTTTGTACTATAAGATGGAAAAGTACGGTTTATTATGAAAATATTGATATTCCTATTCATGCTTATGGCGGCCCGTGTGGCCGCTGTTTATGCTCAGGATGGTGTTGAACTCGAGGCTCGTTACCGCGCAGCGGAGCGTATGGCGGCCGCGGAACAGTCCGCGCTGGATTCCCTTAATGCCCTAATGCAAACTACGGTGCAGAGCATTGAGAAGGAGAAGAAAAAGACTTACCCGGATCAGGCCCGTATCGTACAATGGATGGCGCATGGGGTCATCATGTCCAATCAGATTAAAGAGAAGCAGAAGAGACTGTCGGAAAAGGAGAATACGGCGGAGGAACTGCGCCGGAATCTGGAAGCGTATTACGTACGTAATCTGGACTCCCTGCGCCGTCTGGCCTCTTCCGCTGAGCGGCCGGATCTTGGCGACAAGATCATGCAGTTGACGGAGAAACGACTGCTCGTTTCTCCGGCCGTCAAAACACTGGCTTTCGATCCTCAGCAGGTAAAGCAGATGGAGCTTTCCAAAGCCGCCGATCCCCTGGAAAAGGCCATGATGACCGATTATTTGAAAAAAGCCCTTGTAGAGATCGATGCCCGATTGGAGCGCGTTTCTTCCTTCCGGCAAGAGTATGAGTCCATAGCTTCGTTGAGGAAACGTACCATGGAATTTGTTGCGGAGTCGTATGAGCAGGGGCGATTGGGTACAGCCATTCGTTCCCAGAGTGTCACGGTCCCGGCCGGTCAACTTTCGGGAGGACCTCTCACCGGCGAGTACACGACATTTCAGGCGCGATCGGTAGTAGGTCTTATCCAGCAGATCAATGCCGGCGTTCGGATGACGCCTCTGCCATTCGCAACACTGTCCTCCAAGTCGAACGTGTCGGAAGAAGAGTACATCGATCTGCTGAAACAGGCGGAAAAGCAACTCAAAAACTACCGCGATCTGGTTCAGAAAAAACTGAAATGATTTGAATCGCAATATTTCCCGCTCTAAATTCTCCTGCTTATCCGTCTCAAAATCCTATTCATATGTTCGGAATTATTATACTCATTTTGGTACTTGTCTGCTCCGGCGAAGTCAGAGCAGGCGGATGGGAGTGGAAATTGGGTGCGGAAGGAGGGTATTTCAATGCTCAGGGTGATTACGATGCACGGCGGATTCGCTATGCAACGGCTTTGTCGGCATCGGCCAAGTCCGACTGGACAAAAGGTCCCCACTTTCTCAATTTCAACGGCCGAGTCAGACCGGAATGGTACGGCCCGCAATCAGACAATTATATCATCAATGCGTCGGCCGGGATTCAGTACCGACGGACTTTCAGAAGACTGGTTTTGGATGCAGGCTTGCAGCTGAGAAATAAGGATTACCATCTGCACTCAGGCCGTCTCAGCGTGAATACCACTCAGATTTTCGGACTGGCGACATGGTCGGCCACGGCCCGCACTTCCGCGGAACTTGAGGGACGTTACGCACAGGCCAATGCCTCCGGAGAACCCGACTACAAGATCTTTACCCGGTCGCTTTTACCGGGTGTGAAATTCTCATTTTCACGCTACGGTAACCTTTCTTGCGCCGGCTTACTCGAGTCGTTTGAAACCCGCACGGACAACAGCTTCATCACTTCGCGATCGGCCCGTGGATGGCGATGGGGTTCCCAGTGGAGTTTTGAATACACGCGATACGGACTGATCAATCTGCAATATCTGGCGGCCGATCGTACATACGAACACTCGGACAAGCATAGGATCGAACAGGAAGCGCATGTGATAGCCGGAAAGAATCTCTCACCGCATTGGTCTCTTTTCGTCCTGGCGGACTATTATTATATTGCCGGCACCGATTCTACTTCGGGGGATCCCCTCCATGCGCAGGCCTCGTATGAGAACCGTGTACACGCCAAATTGGCTTATCTGGCCGACTCCGGTTATGAATATTATTTCAAGGCGGCTTATTCTCGCAACGAACTTCTGCAGCAGAACATTACTTTGTCCGGTTTTCAGATATCGGTGGGCATTGAGATTCGAAAATAAGCCGTTTACTTTTTGCGTTGCGGGGTATTCATCGGCGTCGTACGCGGAAGACGCGGCGAAATAGTTAACTTGCCTTGATAAGGTGTTTGTGGTACATTTGAATACAACCATTCCCAAATCAAAAACCTTGAACATGAATAAATAGAAAGGTCCATGTATGGAACGAATTTTCAAAACTATTCTGAGCGTGTTTTCGGCGATAGCGGTCGTTTTCTGGATCGGCTGCGCCGAAGATGAAGCTAAGCCAGAGAATTTCAAAACACAGGAAGCCGCTGAAACCGCGCTATTTGAGACAGAGGACGACATATTTACCATGTTGGAACAATTGCACTCCGCAACCGACCTGGCCATGAATTTTGACGGCAGTTATCCGGCTGACTTCACGTTTAAGACCAAGAGGATGAATGGTGTGAAGAAAAGATTGGCGCCGAATTCCTTTGGTTATAATGCCCAGACGGGATATTGGACATTTGACACGACCGCGTCCGTCGAAGGTCTGACCCTTAGTTCAAACGGCAAGATCAGATTCACGCCTCGTGATCTTCTGACTGGCTTGCCCAACGAGTCGACCAATACTATGGAGTTCGACATGACGGCAAGCATGCGTGGTCAAGACGCGGAAGCTTATATCGATCTGAAGTATCTGACCGATTTGCTTGTTGATGGCATCGCTTCTTATCGTGATACGACCGGAAATGCCACGGTCAGCGGTTCGGAGGAAGTAGATTTTTCACTCGATGTTACGTTAGATACTGAACACCTCTTTGGAGAATACAAACATCATTACACCATCGATAATATTGTGGTGTCGCCGACTTCTTCGTATCCCCAAAGCGGGCGCCTGGATTTCACGATCAAACGGTCATTGAATGTGTCTGGTTACGGACAGGATTTCTACGTCCAGTGCAGTATTGTCTTTGACGGAACCAATATTGCTGTTTTGGAATTTGGTGGGTTCACGTTCCACATCGATTTGGACGGACCATACATTGTAGAGTTCTTAAGTGCTTGAAATAGTTTTTTTCCATTCAAGCCGCTTGGTTACCACCAGGCGGCTTTTTTTTTGGCTGTCTTACCTGTGCGACCAACAGAAAGTTGAAATAAGTGACTTTTTTGCGACTATTCAGCCCATCCTTCCAATCACGCAATTTGTTTTTATTACATATATGTCCATAGTTATCCGTTCTTACGTGTGGCATGTGAATTGTAATAATTCTTGGCATACTCACTATACCATGACACGGGTCATTCGGTAATAAAAACAAGGAGGGGTCCTATGAAGAGGTTCATCAAATTAATCGCCTTATCGTCCATGACTGTTGCCGTGCTTGTGTATGTCGGCTGCGGCGGAGGCGGTGGGGGCGGAACAAAGAATTTTTCAAGTAAGACCGAGGCGGATGCGGCTTTGGCCCAAAGTACGGCTCAAATCAATTTGGCGGTCAATGACGTAAAGAATGTTGCGAACATAGCGGCTTCCTTTGGTCTTGCCAAACCTATGTCCTACACATACGACGCCGCAACAGGCTGGTGGTCTAATGTGTATTCCAGCTCCAGCGGCGGCTATACATACAATTATGACTACAGGCATCGTTTCACGCCCCATGATGCCAACGGATACGCTACGGAGTCAACGGATCTGATGGAATACCAATACGATTATACTTATAACGGTTCGACTTCGGGCTATGTCTACGATCTTAGTTATCTATCCGACGTCGATTGTGATAATTTGACCGGCTATCGCGCCTCCACAAGCAATCTTTCCGTTAACGGTACGAGCTCTATCGATTACCATTTTGATTTTTCATATGCATCGACCAACTACAGCTATGTGTATGAATATAGTACGACGTACGACAATGTGGAGTTCGACAACGGTACATCGTACCCCGTAGCCGGCGTCATTACTTTCACGAGTAAATTTTCATTGACGCCGACGACACCGGGAGTCAACAATTACAATGTGGCCGGAAAAATAACATTTAATGGTGGCACAACGGCAACGCTGGAATTCGGTGGATTTACGTACACGATCAATCTATTGACCGGTACGATCAGCTAAACGGTTCTCTGTCTATTAGGAAAGCCGTGTTACTTTCGGGTAGCACGGCTTTTTGTTTATCCGCCTATTTTTGCCCTCTGGGTGATGTATTCCATCAGGGCCACGTCGAATGAAGTGCGTGTATCGATGAGTACGTAATCGATGTTATTTTCTCTGCATTCTTTTCGGTAATGCTCCACGAATGCCAGCATTTCTTCTTGATAATCCGCACGGATATGCCAGGGCTGCGTGCTGAGTCGCTCCTTCGTTTCCATATCCTCAAAGAGGATGTCTCCGCTGTAAGCGAGTTCCCTTTCCTGCGGATCCAGGATGTGGAACACAATGACTTCGTGGCGCCGGTGACGAAAATGTTTAAGGCCGGCCATGACCTTTTGAGGATCGTCGAACAGGTCGCTGATGAGCACGAGCAATCCGCGACGCTTGATCCTTTCAGCGATCTCGTGCAGCGTCGGCGCAATGTCGGTCTTTTCATGGCCTTCGGCGTTCTGTAAATTCTCCTCCAGCGTTTTCAGATACCCCATGGTCGCGCGCGGGGGCAGGTATTTTCTGATCTTTTGATCGAAAAGGACCAGGCCGGTGGCATCCTTCTGGTGGATCATGAGATAGGCCAGGGATGCGGCTAGATAAGAACCGTATTCCAACTTACTTATCCCGTTTGATCCAAAACGCATGGAACCGCTCGTATCCAGCAAAAGAGTGGTCTTCAGGTTGGTTTCTTCTTCGTAACGCTTGACATAATACCGCGACGTACGGCCGTACACCTTCCAATCAATATTGCGGATCTCATCTCCGGGCATATATTGGCGGTGTTCTGCAAATTCCACACTAAATCCGTGATACGGACTCTTGTGGAGTCCCGTAATAAACCCTTCGACCACCAGTCTGGCCTTGATCTCCATATTGGAGAGTTTGGCCACCACTTCAGGCTTGAGATATTTCTGTTTTTCGTTTTGCACAGGGATTTGCCTTTCCCGCTCAAGATAATATATTGAGCATTCAATATCCAGCTCGTCGTGAAAGGTTTGGAATCAATTGGGGCTGAGTTATCGGTAGGGTATATCTTTACCTTCGGAGATCATTTTGGCCCAGCCGATGTATTTATTGAGCCGGTAGGTCAGACGGAATGCGGCCGTGCGAAAGCTCTGTACTTTGGAAATGGACATTTCGTTATTAACGGATTCCACTTGCTTCTGGTAGCCCGGCAGGATCACATCGGAAAAATATTTCTTGTAAGCCAGGTTGTTTTCCTTAAAGTCCCCGTTGCTGTAACTGTAGATGTCGTACCATGAGGAAACGGCACCCAGGCTGAAATACGTATTGATCGACGTGATGATCTCGTCGATGCCGTCGCCATTAACGTCCCTCGCGTCGGCGAAAGCCCCGAATTCCGCGGCCCGGAATCTCTGACCGTCGTGGAAAAGGAGGACGGTGCTGTTCTTACCCCATTCGTTGCCGTACTCGAAGAAGCGGAGGAAGACGTCATAGCCCGGCCGGTCGTCTACGTTTACGATCTTGATATCGGATTCGTGAAAAGAATTTTCAGATAATATTTTGGTCATGACGGTCGAGTACCGTTCGCCGGATTTCTGGAAGACACGGAGGATGGCCTTTTCTCTTTCCTCAAGGATCGCCCTCCTGAGGCATATGGTCACGAGTTCGTCTTCATGGTCGCCGTTGAGATCAATATAATATCCCAGATCTTCGCCCACATAGGCCAGGGACCGATGAGGCGTATCAATGGAGTCTATCAGCCCCATCGTAAGAAGCTCCCTCTGACGGACGACGCGGAATTTATGGGCGAAAGAATTCAAGATGCGGAGGTACGTACTGTCGGCCTGGCCAATGGTCAGTATCTCGATGTAAGAAACAAACTCATCGCCTCCAAAAGCGGCTGGGAAATACGTAAGGGTGGCCTGACGATCGAGGATCTTTCCGGCCCAGCTTTCTTTGATCGTTGCCATATCGTACTGCATGTTGACCTCAGGTACGATCTGGTAACCTTTCAGGCCGGCCTGCGATTGAACCGGCATCAGTGCCGGGGGGCTTTCTTTGAGATAAGGATGTCGATCATGAAAGTATTCTATGGCGTACTCGTCTTCCGGCATGGAAGCCATGGAGGAGGCTTCCGGCAGGGCTTTGATGGAAATAAAACGGTGCGAGGAAGGATCGTAACATTCCACGCCAAAGGCGTCCTGTTTGGTTTCCCAGTTAGCAGGTATGTCGGCGGTAAAACCGTACTTCACATTGGAATACGTGGTCCAGGCCATCGGTTTCGACTCGGGCAAAACGTACTGCACCGGGTGGCAGACCAACAGATTGAATATCAAGAAAAGAAGGACCGCCGACAAAAGAAAGGCGAATTGGTAGCTGAGTCTTTTTAAGCTCATACGCCGCCGCCGTTGGTTAGGAATCTATCTTTTAATTACAGATCACATGCGCAATTGAGAAAGGCAATCGAAAAGGACCGAGTCAAAGGACTCCTGAGCGTCGGTCTTGATAAGCAGATTGTGGAAAAGTTCCGATTCTTTTCCAAGAAAAAGACCTGCGATGACCGGTGCGCCGCTGGCCCGGAAGGCGTGTGCCAGCGAAACGTCAAATACCGAACTGAAGTCCAGTACGATATCAAACTGCTTGTCTTTAAGATTCTCCAGGATCGGCTTTTTGAGTAAACCCCAAAAACCGATATCCTCTTCTTTTACGGTTTGAATCCGTTCTGTTGGTACCGATGACCGTATTAAGTCCTGGTTGCCCGGAGGTACTGTGTCCACCAGCATAAATTCCGCATAGGCGTCAGAAAAACAGGTGACTAGCCTTTGGTTGATATAATCAAGCCTACGTTGGTCGGCCGATGCCGGTATGTAGATCAGGATCCGCTTGGCCTGACCGACAATGGAGCGGTAATGGATGACCTCAGCGGGTTTTTCAAATCGAGACGACCAAATGAGAAATTTGGTGAAGAGTTTTTTTCCGATCCGATTCAACATACGGGACCCTTACATGCGGACATCCACATAGAATTTGGTCCGGATCTGAGCGATCCATTTTTCCATTTCTTTGAACTGTTTCTGCCGGAGCGCCATGCTCTCTATATTCTGCCAGTCTTCTTTGAGATTGAGTTTCCTCTGATCGCGTTTATCGTTGAGCCTCAGGATATGGAATCCGAAGTTCGTCTCAAACGGCGCCGAAATCTCGCCGACCTTGAGGGACTGGCTTACTTTGAGGAAACTCTTGTCCTGAAACGTGGCGATCTCGATCCATCCGAGGTTACCCAGATTCCCTTTTTTGGCCGGGTCGTCCGAATACTGCAGGGCCGCTTTTTCGAACGTGATCGTACCATCGAGTATATCCTGCCGAATCTTTTCGAGTTTTTCTTTCGCGGCCGTTTTGTCATGCGGCGTGGTCGGCACGCCAATCAGGATATGGCGCACATGAATCTTATCCATGTTCTTTTCGATCATCTGTATGATGTGATAGCCGAATTCCGTACGAACAACATCCGATATCTCACCGGGCTCAAGCCGGGAAGCGGCCTCGGCAAATTCCTTCACAAAGTCCGTACGGTTATACCATCCCAGATCGCCGCCTTTCTTTCCGGAGCTTGGATCGTTGGAAAAGATCTTGGCGAGTTGGGCGAAGTCCGCTCCTTTCTTTATGGAATCCAGAAGCTGTACGGCCGTTTTCTTTGATTCCTCAAAAGCGGCTTCACCCGGTTTGATCTCCACCAGGATCTGGCTGATATTGATCGAGGAGCCAACCTCCGGTAAGCTGTCCTTATTGGTCTCGAAAAAATTCTCAATTTCCGAGCGGGAAATCTTGATATCGCTGAATCGCGAGGATTGAATCTTTTGTGTCAGAAGCTGTTTCTTGATGTTAGGGCGGTACAGCTTTCGTATTTCCTTAATGGACTTGCCGAGATATTTTTCAAGTTCCTGTTCCCCGCCGGCTTGTTGCACGCGCTCCTGGATTTGCTGTTCCAGGGTTTGATCCACCTGGGCTTCATCGATGATGATACTATCCAGCTTGGCCTGTGCCAGGAGGATCTTCTGGTTGATCAGGGCTTCCAGAACTTTCTTCTCGATCCTGGTATATTCTTCCGGATTGGATTGCGGATTGATTTTCTGATTGGCCGCTTCGAAATACGCGTACTGCTGCACTTCCGAAGCAAGTATCACTTCGTCGTCAACGACGGCGGCGACCTTGTCAACAAGCTGGCGCTGGGCCAGAAGCGGTGCGGAGAAGATGAACATGATAAAAAGAGATTGTCGGAGCATTCCGTTTGCCTTTATGTTTGGGTAATCGTTCTTAATTCAAATCGACCCAGACCGACTTGACCTGAGTGTAAAATTCGTAAATAGCCTCCATACCGCATTCGCGGGTGAATCCGGACATCTTGTATCCGCCGTATGGCATGGCGGCGTCATACATGTTGTACGTATTGATCCAAACCGTACCGGCTTTGATCTTTTTTGCAAGCGTGTGAGCCTTCTTGATGTCCCGTGTCCAGATACCGGCGGCCAGGCCGTAATACGTCCGGTTGGCCATCTGCACGGCATCATCAAAATCTTTAAAACGCATGGCGGAAAGTACGGGTCCGAAAATCTCATCCGTAGCGATCTTCATGGAGGACTCAACCTGGCCGAAGACCGTGGGCTGGAAGAAAAAACCTTCCTGTCCAATGCGTTGACCTCCGGCAAGCAAAGCCGCGCCTTCGGACTTTCCCGATTCTACATATTGCAGGACCTTCGTTAGCTGGGCTTCCGAGGTCAATGGTCCCAGTTTTGTATCCGGATGGAGAGGATCCCCGGGAACCATTTTCGACGCGCGCGCGGCCAGTTTCTCCAGGAATTCATCATGAATCTTTTCTTCGATCAGAAGGCGTGATCCGGCCGTGCACACCTCTCCTTTGTTATAGAAGATCGCCGCGGCCGCCATTTTTACGGTCGTGTCGATGTCCGTATCCGCAAATACGATATTGGGCGACTTGCCTCCAAGTTCCAACGACAGACGTTTCATCGTCAGCGATGCTTTGCGCATGATTTCCTGACCGACGCCGGTGGAACCGGTAAAAGCGATCCCATCCACATCGGGATGATCGACCAGCGCCGCGCCGGCCGTTTTACCGTAACCAGGGACCACATTGAAAACACCCTCCGGTAATCCCGACTCGGCGATCAGTTCCGCCAATTTTAAAGTGCTCAGCGGCGTAAATTCCGAAGGCTTGACTACCACCGTATTTCCTGCGGCGAGAGCCGCCGCAATCTTGCGGGCCGCTGTGATCAGAGGGAAATTCCACGGGATGATCAGACCGATCACACCGAGGGGTTCACGCAGCGTATAATTGAAATAATTACCATTAACAGGAATGGTCTCGCCTTCGATCTTGGAAGCCGCACCGGCATAATACGCGAAGATATCCGCCGTGACCGGTATTTCGATAGCCTTAGTTTCGGAAATCGGCTTGCCGCAGTCGATGGTTTCCAGGTAGGCGAGTTCATCGGCGCATTTGGATATCAATTCGCTGATCTTCCAGAGATATTTTCCACGCCTTCCGCCGCTTGTTTTGGACCATTTGGAACCATCGGCAAAAGCTTTTCGCGCCGCGGCGACAGCAAGGTTAACATCCTCAGCATTGCCTTCTGCAATTTGCGACAATATCTTACCGTTGGCCGGGTTGATGGTGTTAAATTTTTGACCGGAAACACTGTCTACAAAAACGTTGTTAATAAATAGTTTAGTATTCCTGATCTCAAAAGTCTTAACATCAGCGGGCGAAGTCATTTAACCTCCGGACAACAATTCTGGGATGTGATTAGATATAAGATTTACAATAACATAACCTAAAAAGGAATCGTTACAAAGTCAAGTATTTTTGAGTCTATCAACAAGTTATAAACAGGGGTGTAAAGCGGAGTTTACGGAATCAGGAGCGGTAAATTCACTAAACAAATGGGATGCGGCGACTTCGCTAAACTTTGGGAAGATTTTCACCGCATCCCTAATGGACTTAACTTAGTTCATGGCTTTGTACCGTTCCAGGTTTTTTTCAAACTCTTTCCGCATCCTGGATTTTTCCGGTACCAGTTTGACGGCCAGTTCCCCAAAACGGATGGCGTTCTTCTTATCTCCCGACAACTCGCATAAGTTGGCAATGGTATCGGCTTTATAAGAATCCTGTTCACCGGAAGGAGTGCGATCCCAGCATTGGATCATGGTCCTGGCAAACTCCGTGGGCATAATCTTCAGTTCAAATGCCGTCCAGCCCACATTATTCAGGTCGTCCAGATTGGCCTCCGGATTATTCATCAGCCAGTCGCGCAGAACGTTTTCGGCAAGCGTGCGGTCGTTCCATTTATCGTACCACCCGGCGGCCTTGCTGGCCTGGGAAGGATCGTTGAGATCAAGCGCCGCGATCGCTTTGTAAGTTTCTTCCTTCGTGGCATGGTCGGTCAGCAGCTTGATCTGTTCCAGCGACGAGGACAAAGCTTGCTTGGTTTTTTCGTCGGCCAGATCATAACGCGCATTAAAAATGGTCCACGCTTTTTCTTTCTCACCGCGCCGTCCGTAGTAAAACGCCAGATCGACCATGAGACCCAGCGCAGGCTCTGTGGCCGGAAAGCGGCGAATGAATTCCTCCGCATATTTAGCGCGATCTTTGGCCGTACCGTAGAACAGTTGATTCAGGGCGTAATTGGACATCAGGTTTTTTGTTTCGTTTTTTTCGGCATTAGGATCGGAACCCGTTACAAAAAGATAATACCCTTCGGCTTTGGCGAGATCATAATCCAGATAATAACGGGCTATCTTAACGGCCGCTTCAAACGATTTTTCCTTATCGTAACTTTCAATCCATTTTGGAAGGATGTCTTTCCCGCCGATGATACGGTCCATTTCTCCAAGATAATGATTCAGATCGGGATCGTATCCGATCTTTCGCTCGATCTCGTTGCCGTCGGCATCCACAAATACGACGCTTGGGTAAACGCGGATGTTGTACTTATTGGCCATGTCTATACCCTCGCCTTTTTCCGCGTCAATCTTGTAACAGACCATTTTGTCGGTATACGGGCGGAAAGCGGCATTCTGATAAATGTTCTTATCCAGTTGTTTGCAAGGCCCGCACCATGTGGTAAAAAAATCGATCATCAGGATCTGTTTCTTCTGCTTGGCCGCATCCAATGCGGATCGGACGTCTCCGTAATGAAAGCCGGGGATCTGTTCACCGGCCGCGGCAAAGCCGTTCATTACGCAAAAAGCGATCAATACGGCGGTAATTTTTTTCATAGGTAACTCCTTTTTTTCACATGTCCCGTTCTTAAACGTCTTATTTACTCTTTGGTTTCAGGTCATTTTCGTGGATCGTGTAGGTCCAGATGAGTTTGCCGTTGGCATCAAAAGTCTCCATAGTCAGTTTTCGGTCCTTTCTTTGCCCGGAAAAACGAAGCATGCCGAAATTATGGAATTCCGTGACCAGCGTATTAGGAACCAGTTGGGGGTTAATCGTATTATTGGGCGCATGGAGACCGCTGGTAAACGGAGAAGAAGTGAAATCATACAGCGTATAAAAATCAGGCAATTCCGTCTTGAGCAATTCGGTATGATGCACATCTCCGCTCAGAAAAAGGACACCGGCGATGTTGTTCTTCCTGATAAATTCAAGGATCTCGGCGCGCTCCTTTTTGTAGAAATGGTATGATTCGAACTTCGTATTCTCGTTGAGAACCTGGTTGCCGCAGACGATGATCTTGAACGTGGCTTCGCTCGAGAGTAAACAATCTTTCAGCCACTGCAGTTGTTCCTTGCCGAGCATGGTTTTCGTTCCGTCGTCCTCCGCTTTGTCGGGAGAACGGTGGAAGCGGTCGTCAAGCATAAAAAAGTCGGCATCGCTCCAGCGGAACTGGAAGAAACACCCCGGCGCCTCGGGCAGTCCGTAATTAGGATTGCCCCAGTACAGTTTGAACGCTTCGAGCGTTTTGTATTTGTGCGGATACGTACGATCGCAATCGTTGTATCCGTAGTCGTGGTCGTCCCAGATCGCATAGTGATGCGTAGACGATAACAGGCGCCTCAATTCAGGGAGCGCCCGCGTATGCCGGTTGCGGTGCAGAATGCCGCTCCAACTGTTCCAGTCCACTTCGCGAAGGTACGTATTGTCACCAAGCCACAACATGATATCGGGATTCTTGTCCGCAATCGCTTCAAAGATCTCGTAATGACTTCCGTACGGCGTTCCGGGTCTGTCGTAAGCTGGATCGTTGACGTAGGCGCATGAACCAAAGGCCGCGTAAAAATCCTGCGGATCGGTACGCCATTCCCACAAGCGCTGGGTCTGAAACGTGAAAGGGTAGTTGTGTTCGACCGCGCTTTTGTTGATCAGAACTTCGTAATCGTATTTCGTGCCCGGTTCGAGATCACCGATGGGAATATGGGCGATAAAATCATTCTCCCTAGCGGTCGTCACCGCATCGGTCGTTTTGGCGATCTTGGAGACAGGGCGTTCGGATGAAACCTGAGTTTTGTCCCAGTATCTGATCTGAACTTTGGCGGCTTTCTTTGTTTGTACCCATACCATGACTTCACGCTTCTCAGAATACCCCAGCATTGGCCCCGATTGGAGCAGATCATGTTGAGCCTGCGCCGATCTGTTCGTGAAGATCAAAAAAATGAACCCAATGATTCTTATCATATGAGGAACTCCTGTTTAAAATACCGGTTCGGAATTTATACAGTTCGGCCTAAAATATCAAAAGGTTCTGCCGATATTCAAATAATATTTTCTGTTCCATTTTTCCGAAAAAGAACAGCCTACATACAGAGGTCCGATAAAAGTATCCATGCCGGCCATAAGGGAATAGGAATAACGCAGTTCGCTGAATCCTATCCGGTCCTTTTCGTTCCATGCATTACCCGCTTCAAAAACGACGCCCGTATAAAACCCGTCGGAGTAAGAGGACTGATTGGCCGTGATGTGATACATGTAAATCAATTGTCCGAAGCCGTAGTGATTGCCCGTGATCTGGCGCAGATTATAGGCCGACATGCGGAGGAACCCTCCCAGGATCCACTTGTCATAAACCGGCAGATGGGAACCGAAATCCGTGCCTCCTTCCGCAGATATCATGACCGTGTGTTTGGAATGCGTGAGTGCATTCATCCATGCGATCTTTAATCCCTGATAAGCCGAGTCGGCACCCAATCTTCTTTCAGATAAGTAGTACTGGCTTATGAATCCGACGCCTCTCTTCGGAAAATTGGGGTGATCCAGAGCATCGATGCGAAACCTCAGTAAATACCCTCCGCCGTGAATCTTAAAATCCGGCAGCTGCGTTCCTACTTTTCCTTCGGCCTTCCCGTAGCTTTGCGATAAGCCGGCTCGTATCTCTGAGGCATTGCCGATGGCCACGCCCAAATCGGATATGTATCGGAACTGATAGGCGGAATACGTGCCGTAGGCATTGGGTGATCCGGGGACAAAAATGTTGGTCTGAAACCTCTCGGCTGAAACACTGGGGGCCAGAAAAAACAATCCGGAATAGGCGAGGGGTTGATAAAATTCGGTCTCATATTTCGGATAGTCGCCGATGCGGATGGTGTGGCGCCACTCCGCGCCGAGTGCATTGAGCCGTGTCATTTTATAATTGGCCATGACATTGACATAACCCTCCCCGTTAAGATTTACGGAAGTGGTCATACCGAAACGGAGATAATTCGGACCCCATGATTTTGATCGTCCTTTGATCTGAAGGGCATAGTGGCCCTCCTGTTCAAGTAAATTGAAATCCACCTGCTCGTAGTCCCCCAGTTCGTAGATCTCGGTAAGATCCTTTTGCAGTTGATCAAGATCGAGCGGTTTTCCAAGACTGGTACTCAGCCGGCTGTATACGCGTTGATCCTTTCTCAGATCCCCGCCGAGCTGAATATAATCGATCTGCATATTCCTAATCGTTTTCGCATTTTTCCTGCTGAGAAAAACCGCGTAGTCTTCGCCCGACACCGAATACCGTTTCAGTCTGTCTTCGGCCTTCCTTGCGGCATTTTCACCAATAGCTATGATCTCTCTCGCGCGCACAAAATCGTCAGCTCCTATCCCTTCGAGCTCGGGCCGAATGAGTACGTCCGAATCCGTCAGCGTCGCCACTTGTTCGTCCACCTGCTTCTGCGTGAGGACGTTAAAGACCTGGACAGAAATGCCCATTAATGTGTTAAGTTCGTCCTTATTCATCAACGGCAGGCCCACATCGACGGCAATGATGATATCGGCGTTCATTTGACGTACGATGTCGATGGGAACATTGTCGACCAGGGCGCCGTCCACGAGGGTACGGCCTTCTATTTCCACAGGGGAGAAGATAGTAGGAACGGACATACTGGCGCGCATGGCTTCGGGAAGATTGCCGCGTTTCAACACTACTTTTTCGCCGCTGACGATATCGGAAGCGACGGCGCGGAACGGGACCGGCAGTTCATCAAAGTTGTCGATGCCTGCCACCGCGAGCGTGCGCGTTTTAAGAACAAAACTCAATTTCTGGCCGGCAATGATACCTCTTGGAAATGCGACTTGGCCGCCGTTGAAACCCATTTCAAAAGCCATGAGATTGAGATTATCCTCTTCCTTACGGCGGAAGGAGCGGAAATTTCTTGAAGGACGGTCGTTGAGCGCATCGCGCCAGTCCATATGTTTGGTCAGATGTTCTATTTCTTCGATGGACATCCCGGAAGCATACAGCCCGCCTACTATGGCGCCCATACTTGTGCCGGAAATGCAGTCGACGGGGATACGAAGTTCTTTGAGGACCTTAAGAACGCCGATATGCGCGATGCCGCGCGCGCCTCCTCCTCCGAGTACGAGGCCGATCCGGGGTCTCTGCGTAGAATCGCGTTCAGCGGCTACAGCCGCCGCGACCCCTAATTGCGAAAGAATAATAGAAAGAAGTATTCTGACCAGCATGGCGGTTCACGATGGAGCGTTTGATCTGGTGCAATGTAGCCATTTGGAGAAAATAATTCCAAAAGAAAAAATCTGCTTATTCGTAGCGAAGGGCGTCGATTACGTTGGCGTTGGCGGCTTTCCAGGCGGGATAAAAACCAAAAAAGATACCGATCGCGACCGAAAGGCCGAAACTGAGCAGGATCGAGTCCGGTGTAATAACCACAGCCCAGCCGGCGTTGTAGCGTAAGAAATAGGACGATCCGACCCCGCAGAGGATACCGAGGAAACCGCCCAACAGACAGATCATCAAAGCTTCGACGAGGAACTGGGCCATGATGTCGCGCCGTTTGGCGCCGATGGCTTTCCGGATGCCGATCTCTTTGGTTCTTTCTGTAACCGAGACCACCATAATATTCATAATGCCGATCCCGCCGACGATGAGAGAGATTGCCGCAATGGACGCCAATAGAAGAGACAAAGTGGCGCTGGTTTCCTGTGCGGTCGTCACGATATCCGACATATTGCGGATGCTGAAATCGTTTTCCTGATCGGAGCGCAGGCGGTGCAGTTTTCTCAACGTACGTTCCACATCAAACACGGCCTCGTCCATCGGCGCCTGGTCTTTGATCAGCAAGGCGATGGAATTGATAAAATCGAGGCCGAACAAACGCATCTGGGCCGTAGACAACGGGATGACGATGTTGTCGTCCTGATCTTGCATGCCGCTCGAACCTTTCTTCTCAAAAAGGCCGATCACGTGAAAATTTTGTCCATTGATCTTGATATTCTGGCCGATGGGTGAAGCGGTTCCAAAAAGCTGATCGGCCGCCGTTTGGCCGAGGATGGCCACTTTGGCGCGCGCTTTCAATTCTTCTGCGGTGAAGAAACGGCCCCGGGCAATCGTAAAATTCCGGACGCGGGAATAGCTCTCCGTACTTCCGATCACGGAGGTATTGATGTTCTTGTTGGAAAATTTGATCTGGGCGTTGCGTGAGAGTTCTGCCGAATAATCCTCGACCCACGGTGAATTCTTCCTGATAGCCTCGGCATCCTCCTCTTTGAGATTGATCGAGCTTCCCGCCGCAAGAACCGCGCGGCCCATGCTCTGCGATCCCGGCCGGACTATGAGCAGGTTGGTGCCGAGTCCTTTAAGCCTTTCGTTGATCCGCCGGCGGGAACCTTCACCGATCGCGACCATGGCGATAACGGCTCCGACACCGATGATAATGCCGAGCATGGTGAGCAGGCTCCGCAGACGGTTGGACCTGAGGGCGGCCGTTGCGGTTATGATGCTTTCCCAGAAGTTCATACGATCGCCTTCATCGCCCGAGCCCGCCGGAGCGTTCCTTGAGACGTTCTTTGAATCGCTCGCTCTCCTGGCGCGCCTGAGAAACCTGCACGAGCATGACCTTGGTAGAATCCGTCAGCCCGCTCAAAACCTCCGCCTCATCGAAATTGCTCAATCCCACCATTACTTTGGTCAAATGCAGGGCGCCGCCCTTATTTATAACGACGAATTTAGGCAAAGCCTGGATGGAATCGGCCGATCGATTCTTTTTCCTCTCGCGGTTTTCCGGGCCTACCGCTGCGGAGTCTTGCCTTCTGTCCATCATTACTCCTGCCGACCTCAGCGTTTTCATATCATTTTCCAGGTCGGTCTTGCTTCGAAGTAATTCATTGGGGATCAGCAGAGCATTTTCGCGCGTGGCGATATCGATAGTGATGGTGGTATTCATGCCCGCTTTCAGTTTGTTCGCCTTGTTGGGCACCAGTATGACCACATCGAACGTGGTTACGTTCTGAACGACGGTCGATTGCGCCGCGATACGAATGACGCGACCGACGAATGCCTCACCCGGGTAGGCATCGGCCACGATAGCTGCGGGTTGTCCTATCCGCACGCTGCCGATATCCACCTCGTCCACCGATGCGATCACGTACACTTCATTCATATTGGCCACGCGGGCGATGGTGGTGCCTCCACCGACATTGGAAACGGCCGACGACACGATCTGGCCGGCCGACACATTGCGCGAGAGTACGATGCCCTGAATAGGCGAAAGCACGATCGTTTCTGCGAGTTTTTGCCTGGCGAGAACAAGATTGGATTGCGCTTTTACCAGCGAAGCTTTGGAACGGACGTATTCCACGAAGATCTGATCGTATTCCTGCTGCGAGACGAGATTCTTATGGTAGAGGTCCTGCGCGCGTTTCCAGTTATTTTCCTGCTGCGTCAATACCGCAGAGGCCACCTGCGAATCCGCCAGGGCCTGTTCAAACGCATTGCGTGTGTCGGTCTGATCGAGGCGGGCGATCAACTGTCCTGTTCGAACCTCGTCGCTTGCTTCCACAGGTATGGTTTCCACGATCCCGCTGGCTTTCGATTTGATCTCGATGACGTTGATCGGAGTAACAGTTCCTGTAGCAGAGACCGTGACATGCAGATCGCCGCGCCGGAGATCCATAGCGCGCACCACGATAGATTTCTCAGTTTTATCATTCTGGCCGTCCGAACTTTTTCCGGCAAAAACCAGGAAATAAGCCGTCACCAGAGCCGTTATGGCCAGCAGAGTGAATAATAATTTCTTCTTCATTAATTCAAGAGGTTTGATTCAATTAATCCGAATAACCGGAAGCCTTCTATAGACGTTTTTGAAGCCGTTAGGTTTAACGCATTAAATGACATGCGATTCACTAAGAGATGACTTTTTCAAAGATAAAAAAAGCATCTGCGCATAGCGCAGATGCTTCTTGAATTACCATTACTGGACAGAATTATAGTTTAAGTTTAGCGATATTGTCCCGGACGTCCTGCGCGGATTTGTCAAGTTCCTTCTGTTCTTCAGGCGTCAGTTTGATCTGGATGATCTCTTCCCAGCCGCCCTTGCCGATCTTGACAGGCACACCGCAGAAAACGTTCTTCTGTCCGTATTCGCCTTCGAGCCATACGGCGCAGGGCAGGATACGTTTCTGATCTTTGACGATGGATTCGATCATCTCTACGGCGGAAGCCGACGGGGCATAGTATGCCGAACCGGTTCCCAGCAGCTTTACGATCTCAGCGCCGCCGTTACGCGTACGGTCGACGAGACGATCGATCGTGGCTTTGTCCATCAAGTCCGGAAGAGGAATGCCGGCCACGGTCGAATACCGTGGAAGAGGCACCATCGTATCACCATGTCCGCCGAGCACAAAAGCTGATACGTCTTTGACAGACACGTTCAGTTCCATCGCGATAAACGAGCGGAACCGGGCCGAATCAAGCACGCCCGCCATTCCCAGAACGCGGTGTTTAGGGAATCCGCTGACCTTCCATGACACGTAAGTCATGACGTCGAGAGGATTGGTGACCATTACGATAATGGAGTTGGGAGAGCGTTTGGCGATTTCCTGAGTAATGCCTTGTACGATTTCAGTGTTTTTTAAAAGCAGATCGTCGCGGCTCATACCGGGTTTGCGGGCCAAACCGGCGGTGATCAAGACGATATCGGAACCGGCCGTTTCATCGTAACCCTGGGAACCCACCATGCGAACGTCGAAACGCTCGACCGGTGCGGATTCGTACATATCGAGCGATTTGCCTTGCGGCATTCCTGCTACCACATCTACTAATACAACCTCATTGGCCAATTCTTTTTCGGCGATCCGCTGGGCGGCCGTTGCGCCGACATTACCGCCGCCAACCACTGTGATTTTCATGGGAATATCTCCTGTGACAATTTGGAAAGTATGGTTAAATTATCTTCCACGAAGACGATAGGGAACGCTGAATCAACGTCCGGTGTCTTTGCGTTCAAGTCGGAGCAATATACCCTTAATTTTTTTAAAAAACAATCACAATAGAATGGAAAGAATAGGATTATTTCTTATGCGGGTTGGCAAGAAGGCAAAAAAAAACGGACCCAGAAGATCTGAGTCCGTTCGAATTCTTACGATTCGGAAGATTATGCTTTATTCTCCGGAACCGGATAGACGCTGACTTTCTTACGGGTCTTGTCTTTGGTTTCGAACTTAACGACGCCGTTGATCAGCGAGAAGATGGTATCATCGCTGCCGATACCGACATTCTTGCCGAGGTGGAATTTCGTTCCGCGCTGACGCACGAGTACGTTGCCGGCGAGAACGTATTCACCGCTGAAGCGTTTGACGCCGAGGCGCTGGCCGTGGCTGTCGCGGCCGTTCTTGGTACTTCCTAAACCTTTCTTATGTGCCATGGTTTGCTCCTTACTTTGAGATCGCGTTAATTTCGATTTCCGTAAAAGGCTGGCGATGGCCTTTTTTCTTCTGGAAGCCTTTGCGGCGGTATTTACGGAAATGGATCACTTTGTCGCTTTGACCGTGGCTTACGACGGTCGATTCTACTTTTGCACCTTTTACGGTAGGCGTTCCGATACGGACATCGCCATTTTCGGAGATCAAAAGGACGTTATCAAAAACGACCTTATCGCCGATCTCCGCTTCAGCCATGCGCGGGATTACGACTTTCTTCCCGGGCTCGCATTTGTACTGAAAACCTTTGATATCAACTACGGCGTACACTTTTTCCTCCAAAATTCTTTTGGATTAGAGTATCTTAAATTAGGGTGCAAATATAGGGGGTGATGTTGTCTAAAGCAAGGATTTTTTTGAGTTTTTGGTATTTATCTTTGTATCGTCACCATCTCTCTCTCCCTCTCCGCCTGGGCCCAGACCACTCTAAAATCCAGTTCACCCAGAAGAATGTCCTCTTCGGTCGTGATCTCGATGCGCCAGTCGCCCGGCCAGACGGTCGATTTATAGGAGTACCCGCGATAGCCTCCTTCCCGTCCGCCCTGCAGGGTGTAACTCAATTTTTCCTGAGAGATCCAGATCTTCTTGTCGGGACTGTACTGCTGCCAGTTATAGTAGATTGTTTTTCGCATTTCGGTCGGCGCGAATATGGACGTGAAACAGAATACGGTGTCGCCCTGGCGGTACTTGTATACGCTGTTGGATTTCTTCCAGAATTCGTACCACTCCGGCTTTTCGAACTGCAGGGTGTACATATAATCGCTTTTGCTCAGGTGATGGTAGATGCCGTAATGTTTCAGAGCCATCGGAACGGGCGGGATCCAGCGCATGAAATAAAAGAGATTAAGACCGGCGTACAGAGTCAAAATTACCAGCAGGGATCGCCAAAACGGTTTTTTGGTGACCGTCGATGTGCCAAAACAAACGATCGCCAGAATGACCAATGTAAACCCCAATCCGAAGGCACCCCCTGTCAGAAAGGTCCGCTGTCCCATTTCCCTGGTCACCAACGGAAAGAAAAAAATAAAAAAGGACACGGACGCCATAAAATACATGGCGAACTGCAGGTACAGATGATTGAATTTGTTCCTATAAAACTCGTTGATCAGCAGAAGCGCCAGAAGGGCGGCAATGAATACGAATGATTTGATCCCGGCGGAACTTTGGAAATAAAATTGCACGTGTTTGCTAAATAAACCGCCCATGAAGAATTGGATACCGGCCGTAATCCAGTTGGTCCTATTCTCAAAAAATCCGATGCGGAGGCGGCCGCTTTCCAGAAGGTGGGACAAGACGATCAGCAGTCCTGCCAACAAGACGTAGGCCAGAAGTATGTAATTATCCTGTTTTACGTCAATACGTTTCGGATTCATATTATTCAGAATGAATCCGACCGCAAAATAAAAGGGACCGATGATGCCTTTATGCTTCTGATACAGGTCCCACACAAATTTGAAGGGTGCGAAAAGATGTAACATGATACCGCGAGTTACGTTCGACCAAAAATCGTACGTAAAAGGAAAAAAAATTACAAGGTAATTTTTTTTTGTTTTCGAAGTATCCCGCGCCGGTGCCCGTAAAGCTTGTGTTGCAAGGAACGGATTTTTTCAATAGATTAGCCGCAGAAAATGAGTTGCCGATGATGTTATTATGTCACATAGCAGCGGTCGTTCTTTTGTTGACCACTCCGGTTGGGGCGCAGGACGTCCGGGTTACTGTTACAACCAACCGCGACAGTCTGGCCATAGGGGAGACGCTTGTCTATACGTTGGCTATACAGCATAGTTCTGCATCCGGATTGCTCGGTGAACCGCTGGTAGATTTCAGCGATTTCGAGCTGACGCAGATCAAGAAGTACGAACCGTTTGAAGAGAACGGAAAACAGGTTCAAAAGATCGATTTCCTTCTCACGACGTTTAATATTGATACGTTCCTGATACCGGCGCCCAAGGTTCTGTTTGTGATGAATAAGGACACCTTGACGGCAGAAGGGGTTTCCAAATTGATCGTCGTAACGAGTACCATTGATACTTCATTTAAGGATATCCGGCCCGAGAAACCCATCATGGAAGGGGCAGTGAATTGGTGGCTATTAGCGTTGTATGTTACGCTGATCCTGGCCGCAGCGGTTCTGGTCACCTGGCTGATCATGAAAGCGTACCGACGTTTTAAAGAACGTCAACGCCATCCGCCCGTTCCGGCTGAGCCGGTGATCGTCCGAACGCCTGAGGAGATCGCGCTGGAAAGCCTGTCAAAACTGAAAGAAAAAGGTCTCGTGGGGAAAGGGGATTTTAAGTCGTTTCATGTCGAAGTATCGGATATCATCCGTTTCTATATAGAAGGCAAATTCCGGATTCCCGCTCTGGAATCCACAACCTCGGATCTGATCCGCGAGTTCAGACAAAAGCGACCGATCGAGGAGAATTACATCAGTCTCCTACGGCGATTCCTGGAGGTTTGCGATCTGGTAAAGTTTGCCAAATACAAGCCGTCCAACGAAGAATGTATCGAAGTACTAAATGAAGCTTATAATTTGGTTCAATACCGATCAACCAAAGATGCATGATCCCGCCGGACCGGGACGTCAATCAATGCCACAGGAAAGTCCGGTTCCCTGTTAAACCGTTAATACTATGACATTCGGAATCATCATCAATATTCAAAAAGAGAACGTTGTGCCGATCCTGCCAAAGTTCCTGACCTGGCTTATCGATAAGAAATTCGACTTTATCGTTGACCGGGATGCGCAGAAAATATGCAAAGACCAGAACTTGCTCAAGCTGGTTTGTTTTGAGGAAGAATCGATTCTTGCGGAAAAGTCGGACGTGCTGATCTCCTTTGGCGGAGACGGGACCTTACTCATGACGGCACGGCTGGCCGGCGATTCCGGCAAACCGATACTCGGCGTGAACGTCGGGAAGCTGGGATTTCTGACGGAGGTCGAGACGAAAGAACTCGAACATGCGTTTGAACGCATAAGTACGAAGCACTACCACATCGAGCAACGTATGGTGCTGGAAGCCCGCTGGAATTCGCACACGGCCTATGCGCTGAACGATTTTGTGCTGGTGCGCGGGGAAACCGTCCGCTTCATCAAGATCCGCACCGACGTGGACGATGAATATCTAAATACGTATATCGCGGACGGTCTCATCGTGGCGACTCCGACGGGTTCCACGGCCTATTCACTGTCAGCCAATGGACCCATTCTTTCCCCGACACTGGAGGCTGTGATTGTCAATCCGATCTGTCCGCATACGCTGACGGCAAGACCGCTTGTGATCAATTCCGACCGCGCGGTAAGACTCACGCTCGAGTCGCACGACACGGTATTGTTGACGGCCGACGGGCACGAAGAGGCGCAGATTGGTCACGGGGAATCGGTCACTATCAGGCAGGCCAAACACAAGATCCATCTGATCCGATTCGGGGAACATAATTTCTTTGAGGTTTTGAGAAACAAACTGCATTGGGGAGAGGATGTGAGGAATCAGTGATAAACTCTATGGCTGACGGGACATTGACAACTCAGCTTCATAGGGTCTTCAAAATTTCTTCTACTTGTTTTACCACAGAAGGTATCGCCCCGGAAACATCCGGTGACATCTCCATCTGCATCGGCTGAACCGTATTGATGGAAACGGTGATGAGATATACTTCCGGCAAATGACCCAACAGCGATGCCGATTCCACAAGATCCTTCAAACCTATATCGTGTGCGCTGAGGGCCTTAGGGAAATCGCTTGAGAATTTTGGCTTGATTAGCCGCAAAGTTCCCGGCGGCCGCCCGTCCATCGTAGCATCGATCATGATGATGGTTTTGTAATGCTGCAGATACTCCAGTAAATGAAAACCGCCCGTTCCGCCGTCGAGAAAATGGACGTTTTCCGGCCAGCTGCTTTTTTCCAATTCTTTGATCGAATGAACACCGACACCTTCGTCACCCATGAGTACATTACCGATACCGAGAACAAGGATTTTCATAAGTGGCTCCATCCGGAAAGTTGAAGTTACAAAACCTATTTACTCTTTTGAAACACGGGCATAAGATTGTCATGCTGATCGGAATTTTCAGTCAATTTGGTCTTTTCTCCGGTAATCAGGTTCATCCAATAAATATCGTAGTAGGCATCCGCATTGGAATAATACACCATGCATTCCCCGTCTTCTGAGAAGTCGCCGAAATAAGTATGTCCCATATCTTCCGACACATTCGTCGGATCAGAACCGTCCGGGTTAATCGAATAGATCTGGTACCGGTCGTCACGGTGTGTTCTGAAAAGAATATGAGTTCCATCCGGGGTAAAATACGGGGCAACGTTGTATTCGCCCAATCCGAAAGTCAATGTATGTAACGGCCATCCGCTTGTATCGATAAGAAAAATCTGCGGTGCGGAAGCGGATGTCGGGAGAGCAGAAAACACTATTTGGCTTCCATTCGGAGAAAATCGCGGCGTGAAATCAAATGTATTTTCGGTGTTGTCTTTTATCTGATAGGGCCGGAAAAGTGTGCCCGGTTGGGTCAATCTTTTTTGTCCGGTACCGTCCGTATTCATGATGAAAATATCGTAAGACAAAGAATCGCGCTGTATCATGGAATAGAAGACCAGCTGACGGCCGTCGGGAGAGAACATCGGAGAGTAATCGATATAATCGTTGTTCGTTAAACGCGTCTGGCCGCTGCCATCTGAATTCATAATATAAATTTCTCGGTTTCCATCGCGTTGTGAGACAAAAACTATCTTTGATCCATCCGGAGAGAACTGGGCAAGGTTGTCTTCTCCTTCGCTGTGGGTCAGGTTTCGCAAGTGCCCGCCGTCGCTCTTCATAAGATATATCTCCGAATTACCGGGAAGGAACGTAAAGAATAGAATATGTGATCCATCGGGAGAAAACCGGGGGAAGAAACAATTCATACTGTCATCTGTCAGAATGCGTTCGGTTTTGCTGTCGGTTTCGATAGCGACAATTTTATAATTATCGGTGTCTGTGATCCTATTGGTGATAAAAACAACTTTCTGTGCGGTATCTTTTTCTGAAGTTGAACATGCGAATACTATTGAAAAAAAAAGAAAACAAACGTTAAAGGAGGCTATCCTTAGTTTCTGAAGTGAACCAGGCATAAGATTGAATATCCATGATAATGTAACCTTAATTTTTCTCACCTGCAATATTCGTGGACTGATATTGATTGAACGGACCATTGTCAGTGTCTTTGGTATTACTAACGTCGGTCGAACGTTTAAACGCACATGATAAAAAGAACGAACCGCAGCATGAGAGAAAGAACTTCATTTGATATCCGTTCAAAGGACTCTATTACGTGACAAACAAAAGGGCCCGCCTATGCGGGCCATATCTTAAAACCTATTACTCACCGCAATGCCAATGGTTTTCGAATGTGGATCAACCAAAGGACTGACGGTGGCTGAATCCGGCTTTCGGCTTAAGTTGTAGCATAGTGCCGCAAAAAGCGGAGTCGTCAAATACGGAATTAATCTGGGCGGCGAAAAATCGAAAAGTACCCACTTCTTATGTTTGTCCGCACCGACTGTCCGGGATAGATATAGGCCGGTGTACAAGCCGGCCGTTGCACCGGCTATAGTCAAAATAAAGTCGCCGTTATCAGGCTTGCCGGCATTAACAACGCCCCAGGCTGTTCCGATGACGTAACTGACGGCAACCATCTTCAGGGCGGAACGGTTCTTTTCAGTAAGAATAATGGCCGCCGGAAGTCCAATAACCACAGCGGATCCAATTCCCGCAGCTCCTCCCGACAAAGTCTTGGTCATGAGGCCGCTGCCAAGCGAGCGGCGGGCGCCCATGTTCTGATTTACGCTGTCTTTTAGTTCTTGCGCCCTGAGCGTCATGGCACACCACACAGCCAAAAACAGGAGTAGCTTCATTGCATCATCTCCAAAGTTTTTGTTTAATATCCAAAGTAAGTCAATTCTCCCAATACGGTTTTATTTCCGATGTCAAATAACCGTCCAAAGTGGTCATACTTCGGGATTGTTCTATGTATAAAGCCTGTCATGATGAAGTCCATGCTCAATTCCTTGCGAGTATATGGTCGTATCCACGATTCATTCATATTAACAAAAAAGGGCGAACTAATGTTCGCCCCTTTTATAATCGGCGGGATGACTACTTCTTTTCGATGAATTTCCAACCACCGGCCATCGATGAGAGAACTCCGCGGCCTTCGACGTAGTCATGATAAAACACCAGGTAGACGTGGACCATTGAGAATATGATGAAGAACCACATCGTCAAATGGTGCCACTGGCGAACGGCAAAGTCACCGCCCATCAGCGGAACGATCCACGCAAAGAGATTGGGGAGGAAGGCATCGCTCATCGCCGCGTACATCCCAAAGCCCGTGAGGCATTGGAAGAGGAAGGCGAGGAACGTTATGAAGTAGGTGAAACTAGCGAGCGCATTATGTCCGATCGAGTCGATCGGTTTGCTCTTGGCCTGGAGAATATCCACTTTGAGGACCTCCACGACCTCCTGGAACTGTTCTTTTCTGTGCAGGATGAAATTCTTCCATTGGGCGTATTTATTACCTACAAAGCCCCAATAGATCCTGTATATGAAATTGAAAAAGAACAGGAAAGCGGCCAGAAAATGAATAAAGCGGACGGTTCCGAACCAATAGCCGAAGGAAGCCTCCGAGCCGCTTTGTATGGCCAACGGGCTGCCTATGAGATACCCGGTGATGGCAAGAACCGTTACGCAGGCGCCGTTGAGCCAATGGTAGAAGCGCACGGGGATCTGCCATACATACACCCTGTTTAATATTGCGGTATGCATATTGCGCCTCCTAGAAGGTTTGGATTTGATGAACGTACGTGCCCTTTTCGTCGTAAAGATGCACGGCGCATGCGATACACGGGTCGAATGAATGGATCGTACGCAGGATCTCCAGCGGCTGTTCCGGATTCTTGACCGGAGTTCCGATCAGCGAGGACTCGTAGGCCGACATCTTGCCTTCCGGATCGCGCGGGGATGCGTTCCATGTGCTCGGGACGACCAACTGATAGTTATCGATCTTCTGGTCTTTGATCACGATCCAGTGCGCCAGGGCGCCGCGCGGCGCTTCGGTCATACCCACGCCTTTGGCCTCTTTCGGCCAAGTTGCAGGCTCCCATTTTTCGTTATTGAAGGTGCGCGTGTCGCCGTTCTTGATATTGGCGAGCAGTTGTCCGTAAAACTCCTGCGCCCAATTTGCGATCAATTGCGTTTCGATACCGCGGGCCGCCGTTCGTCCGAGTGTTGAGAACAAAGCCGCCACCGGTACGTCGAGCTTTTTCAGTACGGCGCCGACCAATTCCTGCACTTCCTTGCTGCCGGACGCATAGGCTACCAGACAGCGCGCCAGAGGCCCCACTTCCATCGCGTTGCCTTTCCAGCGCGGTGTTTTCAGCCAGCTGTATTTGCCTTCGACGTTGAGGAATTCATACGGCGGTTTGGGACCGGTGTAATTGAATTTGGTTTCGCCGACCCACGGATGTTTGCCGACATCTTTGCCGTCGGAATAGTCGTACCATGAATGCGAAATAAATTCCTTGACCTGTTCCGCGTCGCTGCCGTCGACCTCGTGAATTTTGCCCAGATCGCGGTTGAGTATGGCGCCTCTGGGGAACTTAAACTTCGATATATCGGCATACCCGTTGGTCGGCAGGTCGCCGTAGCAAAGGTAATTAGACAATCCGCCGCCGATCGCGCCCCAATCCTTGTAGAACGAGGCCACGGCGAGCAGGTCGGGTATATAGACCTGTTCGATGAACGCTTTTCCGTCTTCAAAAAGTTTGCCGACCATTGCCAAACGTTCGGCGTTCAAAGCGTTGGATTCATCGATATTGATCGAACAAGGTACGCCGCCGACGAGATAATTAGGATGCGGGTTCTTACCGCCGAAGATGGTATGAACTTTGACCATTTCCTTTTGCCACTCGAGGGCTTCGAGATAATGGGCTACGCCGATGAGATTCACTTCCGGAGGAAGTTTGTAGGCCTGATGACCCCAATAGCCGTTAGCGAAAATGCCGAGCTGTCCGCTGGCGACGAACGCGGCAAGGCGTTTTTGGAGATCGGAGAAATAGGCCGGGGAACTCTTCGGCCAGTTGGAAATGCTTTGTGCGATCTCGGAGGTTTTCTTCGGATCCGCTTTGAGCGCGCTGACCACGTCCACCCAGTCCAGAGCGTGGAGGTGATAGAAATGTACCACATGGTCCTGCATGTATTGTGCGCAGAACATCAGATTGCGAATGATTTCGGCATTCGGCGGCACCGTGATCTTCAGCGCATCTTCCACGGTTCTCACGGATGCAAGCGCATGCACGGTGGTGCAAACCCCGCAGGCACGTTCGGTAAAAGCCCACGCGTCACGCGGATCGCGGCCCTTGAGAATGAGTTCGAATCCCCGCACCATGGTGCCTGAACTGTAGGCATCCACGACCTTTCCGTCCTTCACCTCGACTTCTATTCGAAGGTGTCCCTCAATGCGGGTGATGGGATCTATGACAATTCGGTTGGCCATTAGGCACCTCCTTCTTTCTCATTATGCGATTCCGCAATATGTTCTTTGATTTCTTTGCGTTTTTTGATATTGGTGGTCAGCGCATGGGCTGCCATGCCGGCCAGAGTAGCCGCCCCGACGGCCACGCCGATCTTGTCGGCGGTCGTTTCGATACCGAAGCCCGGGAAGGATGCCAGATGCTGATAGAACGGACCGTTGTCCCAGAAATTGGCCTCGCTGCACCCGATGCAGCCGTGGCCGGACTGGATCGGATAACTGACGCCGTTATTCCACCGCATCACGCCGCAAGCGTTGTATGTGACGGGTCCGCGGCAACCGACTTTGTAAAGGCAGTATCCGCGTTTGGCATTTTCGTCATCAAAGGATTCCACGAAAAGACCGGCGTCGTAATTCGGCCGGCGGTAGCAGGTATCGTGGACACGGCGGGAATAGAACGCTTTCGGGCGTCCGAGCCCGTCGAGCTGCGGGATGCGATCGAAGGCCAAAAGGTGAACGATCGTTCCAGCCATCACTTCGGCGATGGGCGGACAACCGGGAACATTGATGATCGGCTTGCCGCTGACGACCTTATGCAGAGGCGTCGCGCCGGTAGGATTGGGATTAGCGGCCTGTATGCATCCGTTGGATGCGCAGCTGCCCCAAGCCACGAGCGCTTTGGCACCCTCGGCGGCTTCCTTGACAATATCCAGAGCGGTACGACCTGCTATACAACAATAGACGCCGTTCTCTTCGGTTGGAATGGAGCCTTCGACCAGCATCAGGTATTCGCCTTTGTATTTCTTCATGGTTTCCTGAAGGGCGGCTTCCGCCTGATGTCCGGCGGCTGCCTGAAGCGTCAAGGTATAGTCGAGCGAGATCTTGTCGAGCACGATGTCTGCCACAATCGGGTGAGAAGAACGGATGAACGATTCGCTGCAGCAGGTGCATTCCTGGAAATGGAACCAAACCACGGGAATGCGTGTCTTGGTTTCCAGGGCATGAACTATCTTGCTTAGCCCTGTGGCTTCTACGCCGATGAAAGCGGCCATCCAACTGCAGAACTGAAGGAAGTCACGCCGTGAATATCCCTGTTTCTGCATTTGCTCGTAAATGGTGAGAGAGTTGTCATTCATAGTACCCTCGTCGTTTAAGTTTATAGGTGAAACCCGGAAATGATGTCAGACAAATTTGCGGAACAGAATGGAGAAGGTTCCGCTCAGGTGTTTAATAGTTTTGCAATCGGCATGCCGCTGAATAACAGCTTGAAAAAAAAGAGCCTACGAAAAGAAGAAAAGTGAAATAAGCGAAAATCCGCTATCCAAATAGCGAAAATCCGCCAAAGACTTTCAGGCCGGTTCGCCCCGATTGACGGGAACGGACGGACTGACTTTATTGACGGCGATCTCCGCATCGATGACCACTTTGTCACCAAGATATACTTCGTCGCCATTCTGAAGAAGAACATCTACAAAGTGCGGTTCCACGTGAATCTTGACGGCCCTTTTTCCCTGTTCATCAAAAATCTCGACAACCTCACCGATGATCTGTATTTTCTTATCCAAAGATTTGTTTTCCATTTTTGTCCCTGTTCATAATTTCCCCGTCATGCCTTTGCAGTTTATTCCTGATCTTTCTGTGATTAACATTGGCTGGTAATTATGAGTGACAATTTATATGCCATTTGATAAGTGCTGGAAAATGTGGAGATAGAGAGATGGCGAGTACGTTATGGGGCGGAAATTCGCTAAACCGGTGGCGGGAAAGCGTCAGTATTCAATGGCTTGGATGAACCTTTTTGGGGGAAATGAATTCCGATAAAATTGTGACTATAAATCGCCCGGCTAACGGATCCTGAGGGTTGAGTCGGATCGATGAGAGGAATGTCAGCACCATAATGACAGTTGAAGAAGGCCGCTTTTTTGTCCTCATCTTCATTATGGATTCGGTACGATTATCTGAGTATTTTGCACTCATTAGCTATCAAAATCTTCTCGAGAATAACAGCAGGACAGAAAACAACAATGTGAGAAGGCCTGCTCCGATAGTCAGAAAACCCCAAAGAAAGTCCTTTTGCAGAAGGAATACCAACGACGATCCGTAAAGAAGTAAAAGAACCGACGTCATGATCAAAAGGACGGCCAGCACTCTTGACAGAACTTTCATTTGGCGATACGATGCGGATGGCGATGGCTCTTTGGTTACAAAGAACAAAAGAAAGATCACACCACCCATAGTCGCCGCGAGGAACACGGTTCCGAAAATATTGGATACCAGATTCTCTCCGGTGTAATCAATATTCAAAACGATCTTTATGAAAAGAAGCGTGAGGTACATAGCGACCAGCTTCGACGATATTCTGAGAAATTCGTTTAGCTTAGTTGGGGTGTCAGTCATTACTTTGAATTGGTTAGTTCGCCTTGAAAAAAGTTCAAACCATTCCACATAAAAGGAATCAGATCGCCTTTCAGTTTATCGTTATAGCTTGCGTCTTCCAGCCAAAGGCCGATCGAAATATCATAGCCGCTCTGGCGTAACCAGACAGGCATCTCATACGCCGTGCCGGATTGGACCGCGTCAGCATCCATCGGATCCTTGAGGAAATCGGCCAGGATCACGGATGGTAAAATGAGTTCGCGATCTATTCGTTCTTTCTTACCGTCTTTGTATTTGTAGAAACGGGTCTCGTAAGAACACATGGGTCCGCATCCCTTCGTTACAACGGCCATCAGCGCGCCGCCGTCCTCGGTATCCCAGTAACTCATCACCTGCGATGATTCGCAGGTTGTACATTCGGAAGTCATTATGCGTTCTTCCAAACGGAGCCCGGTGATGCGGTACTCGATCCGATAATTTTCCAGAAATGACGGAATGCCGTCTTGCTTGAATTCCAATAGCGTCCGGAGATTTGCGGCCATTTTCTCCGGATCGTTGTCGAATACGAAAAGGAATTCTATGCCGCTGAAACGGTTTACAAAAGCAATGATTTCAGCGGAATCGGCCGAAAGTAATGTTCTTTCCGGCTCTTTGGCAATAACGGCCGGAGCACGAATGAACGCAAAAAGTCCGGCCAGAAAGATTGATAACAACAAGGTTCTCATTATTGCCATGAATTTGAGGTCTATCCGTAAGGCAAATGTTAACATTGGAAGCCTCAGGTTCTTCTCTGGTCTGAAGATGATTTGCTGCCGCTACTCTCTTGTGTAGTAGGTTGTCGAGAAATTCATGTTCAGTGTAAAAGTTGAATTCCAGCCCGTGCCGGCGGTTCCCGTAAAGTCGGCCGTACTGGATGATGCCACCCACGTACCGCTTTGCGTATAATCTCCGCTGAATTGGAACGTGCCGCTGTCCGGATTCGCGCTGGCCGTGAGGGTCAATGTGCTCGGCTGAGCGTAATTCTTAAAACGATAAGTTCCGGCCCACCCTGAAACGGCGTTCTGTTTATAATAGGTATTACCAAGACCGCCCGTAAGCCAGCGGCCGGTCAGTTTGAAATCATCGTACATCTTTTCAAACTCATAAACGAAGGCCGAATAGAGTTCATCGCCTTCACAATCGCTGCTGTTTGTGGTCATTTCCAAAGTTTGTCCGACGAGGCTCCACGTGCCGGATGAGGAGCAATTAGCCGGCGCGCCGGAACCTGAATAAGTATTTGAAAGATCAAACTTACCGTTGTCGTCAAATGTGATGGTCGTAGTTGTTGTAATGTCACCCAGTGTAATAGAGTGAGAATAAGTGTTTCCGGCCAGTATGTCGCAATCCGATCCGTTGGAACATCCTGAATCCGATTTACAGGAAACCACAAGGACGGCGATAAGGAATAATGAAAAAAAGGTCAAAGCCGCAAATCCTTTGTTTAACAAAGTTTTTCGGAGCATCGTAAACATGAGAACCTCCTGCTTGATAGTTTAATAGATAGTTTAGGGAACTTCATTAGGCTGGGCATGGAGAACATGCAACGATTGTGCCGGTACCATTTAACTGTAAACACACAAGTTACAAAAGGAAAAAGAATGGAATGCACGGAATTCCGTCGAAGGATTGATGGAAAACCGCTGAGGATTGCTGAGGGATTATTCTATTTCGTATTTCTTCATTTTGTCACGGAAAGTCGAGAGATTCATGCCGAGTGCCTTGGCAGCAACGGAACGATTGCCTTCGGCCTGACGGAGTGCCTGACGGATGAGATTGATCTCAAGGCAGGCTGTGATCTGATCGAAGGTCATGTTACCGTCGATGAAACAGCGGTTGCATGCCTTGAGCAGATAGTCCACGGGATTTTCCTCCCTGATCTCTTTCGGAAGGTCCTGCAGACCGATCTCTTTGGTAACGAAAAGCGAGATACGCTGGATCGTATTGCGCAATTCACGGATATTACCAGGCCAGTGATAATTGATCAGTGTGCGTATAGCATCCTGGGAGACGCTTATCGTTTTGTCGGGAGCAAATTTTTGGAGATAGTGTTCGATCAGCAGCGGAACATCCTCGCGCCGGTCGCGGAGAGGAGGGATGGTAACGGGTACCACGTTGATCCGGTAGTAAAGATCGGCACGAAACAAGCCGCGTTCCACCAGTTCTTTAAGGTCGATCTTAGATGCGGTGATCAGACGCACATCAACGGGTATGGACGTGTGTCCGCCGATCTTCATTAATTCTCTGGACTCCAATACGCGAAGCAGTTTGGATTGAAGATTAAGCGGGAAATCATCGATATCATCGAGAAAAATACTGCCGGTATCGGCCAGTTCAAATAACCCTTTTTTTTCCGCCGATGCGCTCGTAAAAGCCCCTTTTTCGTGGCCGAAAAGTTCGCTCTCCAGCAGTTCCGCCGGTAAGGCCGACAGACCGACTTTGACAAACGGTCTTGTGGCGCGCGGGCTCGTGCGATGAATATATTCGGCAACAAGCTCTTTCCCGACGCCGGTTTCGCCGATGAGTAGAATGGAGCTGTCCGACTCGATCGTCTTATCGAGGTTCGACAGGATCGAACGCATCGTCTCGTTTTGCGTGATAAGTGTAAGGGACTTATTTACCATGTTTTGCTTTGATTTAAAATTGATTCATTGACCTATTGGGTCATTTTGTCATTGAGTCATATAAGAAAAAATAGTGGTGAATCGTTAAAGCCGCATTCCAATGACACAATGGCTAAATGACTCAATGACTAAATTCTTCTAACAAATTCTCGGTAACTGTTCACCCGAAAGCATGTCAACCACACGGTTACTTCCGATGGAGGTGCGCATGACCACGCTTCCGGAATGTTCCGCTACAACTTTTCCGATGATCTGCGACTCTTTGCCCAGCGGATGTTCGCGCATAGCCTTGAGTAATTTCCCGGCCTCTTCTTGCGGAACAAACGCAAGCAATTTTCCTTCATTGGCGATGTAAAGCGGATCGAGCCCCAGAATTTCGCAAGCGCCTTTGACCTCTTCGGTGATCGGGATATGATCTTCTTCGATGTGAATGCCGATGCCGGCCGACATGGCGATCTCATTGAGAGCGCTGGCAATCCCGCCCCGCGTCGGATCGCGCAGGACATGAATATTCTTTGTTGCCGCGAACATGGATTCCGTCAGCCCATTAAGCGCCGCGGTATCGCTCTCCACCGTGGTGTCAAACGTGAGTCCTTCCCGCGCGGACATGATGGCGATTCCGTGATCGGCGATTCGGCCGTTGATCAGGATCGCGTCGCCGATCTTCGCATTTTTGGGCGAGATATCAATGCCGTTGTCGATCACGCCGATGCCGGACGTATTGATGAAGATCTTGTCGCCTTTCCCTTTGTCCACCACTTTGGTGTCGCCGGTCACGATCTGAACGCCGGCTTTCAGCGCCGCGCGCTGCATGGAAAGGACGACTTTCCAGAGATCATCCAATGGAAATCCTTCTTCGAGGATGAATCCGGCTGAAATGTAGAGAGGTTTGGCTCCGCACATGCAGAGATCGTTCACGGTACCGTTGACGGCGAGTTCCCCAATATCACCGCCCGGAAAAAAGATCGGCTGGACAACGTAGGAATCCGTGGACATGGCCAACCGTTTTCCGTCGATCTCAAAAACCGCGCCGTCGTGTTCCGCATTGAGCAGGGGATTGCTGAACTGGGAGAGGAACATTTTTTGAATGAGCTTATGCGAAAGCGTTCCGCCGCCGCCGTGAGCAAGCAGCACTTTGTCATATTCGGACTTTGGGATGGGGCAGGAAAGGCCGGAGGAAATGTCTGTAAGTTCATTCATAAAGTACTATTTGTGTCCTACGCTTCTGACAGTGACTTTTTATTGATTTTTCCATAGTGAAAATAAGCCGCGCAGGCCCCTTCGGACGAAACCATCGGCGCGCCGAGCGGATGTTCCGGTGTGCATTCTTTTCCGAACGCGGAACAGGCGACAGGTTTTTTCAATCCCTGCAATACCTCGCCGGCGATGCAGATGGAAGATTCCTGACGTGTGATATTTTCGACATCAAATATCTTCTCCGCATCAAAGGCCGCAAACGAATCCTTCAAACGGTAACCGCTTTTCGTGATCGTGCCGATACCACGCCATTTGCGATCGACGGTATCGAAAACATCGGACAAAAGTTTTTTCGCCGGCAGGTTTCCCTCTTTTTGCACTACGCGGCTGTATTGGTTTTCCACTTCGTATTTCTTCTGTTCTAATTGGCGCACCGCCAGATAGACGCCGTGGAGGATATCCACGGGCTCAAAGCCTGTTACCACGATCGGTATCTTGAACCTTTCCGATAACGGTAAATATTCCTCGTATCCCATCACTGTGCATACGTGTCCGGCGGCGAGAAATCCCTGTATCCTGGCATTAGGCGAGGACAAGAGGGCTTCGATGGCGGGAGGCACGAGCACGTGCGAACAAAGGATGGAAAAATTCCTGATATTCCTCCGTTTTGCTTCCACCACAGCCATCGCGTTCGGCGGCGCCGTGGTTTCAAAACCGACGGCAAAGAATACAACTTTCTTGTCAGGATTTTTTTCCGCTATGGTGACCGCATCGAGAGGGGAGTAAACCATTTTGACCTGATGGCCGTTGGCTTTGACGGTCAGCAGGTCGTGGTTCGAGCCCGGAACCCTGAGCATATCTCCGAAGGACGTGAAGATCACATCCTCCCGCGATGCGATCGCGACGGCTTTGTCGATCATTTCCAGCGGTGTAACACATACCGGGCAGCCGGGACCGTGAACCAGGGTAATGCGATCCGGAAGAAGATCTTCGATCCCGTACTTGAGGATCGTATGCGTTTGTCCCCCGCAGATCTCCATGATGGTCCATGGCTGTGTAGCCGTTCTGTCGATCAGATCGGCAAATTGTTTCGCGGCTTTGGCGTCGCGGTATTCATCGATATATCGCACAACTCACCTCAAA
This sequence comes from uncultured Bacteroidota bacterium, assembly GCA_964415295.1. Lineage (GTDB taxonomy): Bacteria > CLD3 > CLD3 > SB21 > SB21 > SB21. Next base: position 426,176 of record CAYPYN010000002.1, on the reverse strand, counting down.
CCGATTTGGCCGGATGATCGGCATTGAATTTTCTCAATGCTTCATCTTCTTCTATGAGCTCGCCCATCTCATGCAGCATACGAATGGTCTCCTCGGCTTCCTTTTCGTCCACTTTGCTCAAGGCAAAACCGACGTGAACGAGTACATAGTCGCCGATCTGGGCATCGGGCAGCCATTCAAGACACACGTCTTTGCCTACGCCGCCAAAATTAACCTTGGCCATCTTCAGGGCCGCGGATTCATCAATGGAAACTATTTTTCCGGGAACGGCAAGACACATGGGGAACTCCTTTTATATTTTGGACTTGTTTTTCCAAGATCAAATATCAAGCATTAAGAAGCAAAAATGGCTGAGTGACGGAGCTGTTCTATGAATCTTACTTTGAAAAGTATTTTTGAATTCCAACTCCTGATATTTAATTCTGATCTAAACCACAAAGTCAAACCATCGCGGGTCCCGCATACGGCTGGATGTCCTGCTTCTTTGCATTGCCACGGCAATCTGTCCGACCGCGATGCCGCCGTCGTTGGTCGGTATCCGCTGGTGCCAGTAGGGTTTGAAATGTTCCGATTCAAGCCGGCGAACCGTTCTCTCAAGCAGGAAGGCATTCTGGAAACATCCGCCGCTCAGTACCACTTTTTCCTCGCCGACCATTCGGGCGATCCTGAGGACCGCTTCCGCCAACGTATTGTGGAATTTCGCCGCGAGCACAGGCGCAGGGACATGACGGCGCATTTCCGTTAGAATCTCTTCGATCGTCGGTCTCCAATCGAAAATAAGTTTATCTCCATCAAGGATATCGAAATCCAGAGTTCCCTCGATCGCGGAATCGGTGGCGAATTCCAGCATCATAGCCGATTGTCCTTCGTAATTCGTCTGCTGACGTATGCCGATCAGCGATGCGACGGCGTCAAACAGGCGGCCCGCGCTGGACGTGACCGGACAATTGATATTCCTGGACAACATCCGGCGCAGCCATGTTATCTCCTCGTCGGAGAACGGGCTGAGATAGCCGGCGTGATCAGAAAACAAACGTTCGCCATACAAGGCAAACAGCACACCGAGGGCGCAGCGTCGGGGTTCTCTGACGGCCTTTTCACCGCCAGGGAGGGGAAAAGGAAAGAACTGTCCGACGTGCTTTGACCCGTGATCGTCTGAAAGGAAAAATTCGCCGCCCCAGATCGTTCCGTCAAAACCGTAACCCGTACCGTCCCATGATACGCCGAGCGCCGGACCCTTTAACCGATTCTCAAGCCGGCAGGCAGCGACATGCGCTTCGTGATGTTGTACCGCGATCGGCTCATGGTCCAACTCGGTGGCATATTTTGTCGATAAATACTCCGGATGCAAGTCGCAAACGGTGGCATGATCTCGAACATCATACAGCCGCCTGAGATCGTCTATGACTTTTGTAAAGGCCGTATAGGCTTCCTGAGTTGACAGATCCCCGATATGCTGGCTTGTGAAAATGTGACGACCAACGGCCAGAGCAACCGTATTTTTCAGATGACCGCCAACGGCAAGTACCGGTGTGGAATCCCCGCTCGCCGACACCAAAGGTATCGGCAGCGGCGCATATCCGCGGGCGCGGCGCATCACCATTTCCCGGCCCAGGATCACGCGCACGATAGAATCATCCACATGCCGGACGATCGGACGGTTGTGGATCAGAAAATAATCGGCGATACCGCCGAGCTTACTTATGGCGCTTTCTTCGTCGATCGCCATGGGTTCTTCCGACAAATTCCCGCTCGTGGCCATGATCGGAAAATGGAGTTCCCGCATCAACAGGTGATGAAGCGGCGTGTATGGCCGCATAACGCCGAGGTACGGATTACCCGGCGCCACACCGCTGTAAATCCGGTCTCCGTGAGTATCCTTCATCTGCAGTAGTACGATCGGCGATTCCGGCGACATCAGCAATCTTTCTTCCAACGGGGAAACGTCGCATACGGACTTAATGGAATTCATATCCGGGAACATCAGCGCAAATGGTTTTTCTTCACGGTGTTTTCTTTGCCGAAGCATCGAAACGGTTCCTTCGTCATCCGCGCGGCCGATCAACTGGTATCCGCCGAGCCCTTTCAGGGCAATGATTTTTCCGTCGCGGATAGCCCGGGCGATGAACGTAATGGCTTCATCGTGTGAAGCGAGCCGATGTTTGTTCCGGTCCCACGCCTCGATATGCGGTCCGCATTCCGGGCAGGCGATGGGCTGTGCATGAAATCGTCTGTCGGATGGGTCGTCGTATTCCTTCCGGCAAGCTTCGCACATGTCAAAAGTTTTCATCGAAGTATTTGGTCGGTCGTACGGAAGCGATTGGATAATCGAAAAACGCGGCCCGCAGTGCGTACAATTAATGAGAGGGTACCTATAACGCCGGTTCTTGGGGTCAAAAAGTTCCTCCAGGCATTTATCACACAGCGCTATATCGGGCATAATGAAAGCGGCCTTCGGTCCACCGGAGTCGCTTTCGCGGATCTCAAAAGAATGGTAACCCCCGGCATCAAGAAAGGAAAATTCCATACTTTCAATGATCGCCGGCGCCGGTCTTTCATTTTGGATGCGGCGAACGAGAACGTCCAATATTTCTTTTTCGCCCTCGGCTTCGATAAAAACACCAAGAGGAGAATTATTGACCCATCCGTTGAGTCCCAGCTGCGTCGCGAGACGATAGATAAATGGCCGGAATCCAACGCCCTGCACGGCGCCGCGGACGGTTATGTGAATGCGTCGTATCATGCATGCCGCTGCGATTCAAGCCAGCCGCACCACTCGGGGATCCCCTGGTCGGTGGTGCAGGAGGTTTCAAAGATTCTAAGGTTCGGATTGATCGATCGCGCGTTTGCCTTCATGGTTTCAATGTTACACGGGAGATAGGGCACAAGGTCGATCTTGTTGATGATGAGCACGGAAGCGTTACGGAACATCGCGGGATATTTGAGCGGTTTATCGTCCCCTTCGGTAGTACTCAGAACCACGACCTTCATCGCTTCCCCGAGATCGTAACCGGCCGGACATACCAGGTTTCCGACATTCTCGATGATCAGCATGTGAAGCCCTTTCATATCGAGCTGATCGAAAGCGTCGCGTACGAGTCCCGCTTCGAGATGGCAGGCGCCATTGGTCACGATCTGTACGACGGGTATGCCGAGGGCGTGGACGCGCTGCGCGTCCAGATCGGTTTGTACATCGCCTTCGATGACGGCCATCCGGATCCTGCTTTTCATATGATGGATGGTCCTTTCGACCAGACTGGTCTTGCCGGAACCGGGGGAGCTGACCATGTTAAATGCAAAGACCTTATGTTCGGCCAATCGCTTTCGTATCGACTGAGCTATGACGTCGTTCTTTTCCAGTACTTTTCTTTCCAGCGTGATCAGGCTCATGGAAACTCCTTAATCTGAGATTTCGATCTCCGATACCTGCAATTCATTTCCGGCAACCATCTGAATATCCGAACTTGCGCACGACGGACACAAAAACGCAACGCCCTCTATTTCATGCGTGAGGCCGCATTGGCGGCACTTCACTGAGACGGGAATGTGCTGTATATCCAGCTTAGCCCCGTCCAGCGGTGTGGATTTGATCAGCGCGTCAAAACAAAATTCCAGCGAGTCCGGCAAAATGTTGGTCAATTTTCCGATCCTCAGTTTGACCGACTTGACGGGATGTCCGTTGCCCTCCGGCAGATTTTCCTGAACGATGCTGATGATCTCCTGCGCAATAGATAATTCGTGCATAGGTCATTTCCCAATCAGATGAACAGCCAGACGCCGCCGATAACGATCGAAGCAGCGCTGAAGCCGACGAGCAGTCGTTTGTAGAGTTGCATACCTGTGTGGGCCAGCGTTGCGGCCATAGCGCCCATGAATGATGCGAAAGCCATCATGGCCAGGATCGTTCCGGCGCCGAAGGCCAGAAGATACAATACGGCGTCCGTTCGCGTGGGAAGTGCCAGCGCCGGCAAAATGCCCAGAAAGTGAGAGCTGCCCGCAAACCCGTGAATGATACCGACGGCCAGAGCGGCGTGGGTATGACGATGAGCATTGTCCGAATCATGCGCCGCGGCCGTATGCATATGCATGTGCACGTGTTCGCGCCCGTCGTGGATGTGGTGATGGGAATGGATATTTCTGGATAGTGCTTTCTGAATGCCCCAGATGCCGATCGCGATCAGGACGAGACCGACGACGCGCTCGCTGTAAGATGATATAAGCTGGACGGGAATGAGTTCCCGGCCGGCCAGAGCCAGAAGGCCTACCAGTCCAACGCCCGCCGTGTGGCCGAGTCCCCAACGGAATCCGACATTCCACGAAGATTTTTTCTGATCCAGGGCCAGAGGCGAGATCGCGGCCAGATGATCCGGACCGGTGAGTACATGTATGGCGCCGGCAGCAAAACCGGCTAAAACTGAGATCATTGGATCTCCTTGAGATTCATCAACGGGAGAGCCATCCGAAGGCCGATAACCTATCGGCCGGAATCACTACACTCAAGTGAAACGTCCGCTGGAACTGCACGAGGATGGCGAAGCGGCCGAGCCGTGAGCATGCGATGCGGAGAAAGCGGAGATCAGTTTTTGATTATCGGTATTCCCGCATTTGGGGCACTCCACCTTTTCTCCGGAAGAGAAGACCAGTTGCTCGAATTTCTCATCACACTTTTTGCAGCGGTATTCGAAAACAGGCATGGATCCCTTTTGTTTTTTACGTATTTAAATTAGTGAACTTTATAACGGAATTCTATGACAAAAGTCATAAAACCGTATGATTTTATGTAACGGATTCCTTTCGGCCTGATGATTTCCATAATCCGTATAAACCAAGCAGAAGCAATAATACTCCGGCCACCATCACGCCCGGCTCGACATGCTGTTCATCGCCATACCAAGCCAAAGATTGCGGATCCAGATTATTAAAAAGGATGACGATGAAATTATTCAACGCGTGCAGGAGGATCGTTGGATAGATGCTTCCCGTTCTCCAGGCGATCCATCCGAGAAAAACGGCAATGACGAATATCTGGATGCCGCCCCAGGGATTGATATGAATGAAGGAGAAGACCAGACTTGATATCACGATCGCGTAGACAGCGCTGAGCCGCTTTTCCAGAGCTCCCTGGAACATGCCGCGTATCAGCATTTCTTCGCAAAAACCGGCGGCAAAAACGGCCGCCAGTATCAAGAGAGTACCGTTCAAAAATCCGGTGATCTTGAACTCCTCTTTCATTTTTGCAAGGATCTTATCGGACATGAGTTCCGGCGACAGCGCGCCGAGGGTGCTGTCGAGATACGCGTTGATCATTGGCGCGATCCATTTGTCGATCGTGTCCGTTACGACGATCAGACCGGCGGCCAGCACGATCGTATAAACGATGGTCATCCGGGATACCGCTTTAAATCTAAAAACCACCGCCAGGGATTTTTTTTCCATCCGTGCGTAGATATACGCCGGAACAACGAAGCAGACCGTGCCGATCAGCAGGCCCAGTTTCATGACCATTTCCCCCACGGATTTACCGGTATCTGCGGTAGCACTCATCATTCCGGCAAAAGCAAATACCAGTGTGACGACAAAACCGAATATCACGCTGACCGCCAGCACGCCAACCGACGCACCGGGGGAGAAAGGCATATCCGGCTCGGACGTATTCAACTGATTTGTTTCTCTGTCAGGTTCCATAGGTTCTCCTCTCAAAGTGATGCGCTAATCTACTTATAAGCATCGTGAGTCTCAAGGCTATTTAGCGAGTGCTGGAAATTCGACGTTGCTTGTAATGATCGATTCCCTTAATTTTGAGTGAAATAAAATATGGGGGTTGATTTATGATAAGTAAATGCGGGGTTCTGATTATAATTATTGGGATATTCTTATCCCTGGTCGGGCCGGTTAGGGCCCAGTCCAATTGGATGCTTGACCGAAATAAGAAGATCGTATCTATCGAATGGCTGAAACCGAGTTTCTCGGAAGATCGTAACCTGACCTTTTTCACATCTGTATTTAATGTTTCTGCCCGACTGCCGATGAATGACCGAAATACAATGGTTGTAGAAATTCCCTATGGAAAATACGGGTACGAATACAAAGATGAATATTACGGCATCGACTATTCCAGAAAGGAAAGTACCATTGGAAATGTGTATTTGGGTGCAGAGTTTGGCCAACCGAACGATCCTGTCTTCACAGAAGTCGGGGTTCGTCTGCCGACGGTTTCGGATGACAAATATGGCGCTCAAAGCGTAGGTATGTTAGCGGATTGGGATCGTCTGGATGCTTTTGTTGATGATATTGTGCCTTTCACTGTCAAGGTCAACAGTCTCGTTCGCCGCGAGTCTGGGTTCGTAACACGCGTCCGTATCGGGCCGGAGATATGGTATATTACCAATAAAGACTCCGAGGATCGGTTTGAAATGTTCCTCCTTTACAGCTTTCACGGCGGACTTGAAACGGAAACATTTGGAATGGGGCTTGGGTTGAACGGCCGTATGTGGGTGACCATGGGTGAAGGTTCCGATCTGGCAGAAAAAACGATCCACCAATTGGATTTCAACTTCTTCGGCAAAATCAAAAACATTCGGCCCGGGGTTTATATGCGAGTACCTGTTGATGACGATCTCGAAGAAGTTCTGGATTCGGTTCTTGGTATTCGCCTCGATTTTGACTTGAGATAAAAACAAAAACCCGAACTTGAGTTCGGGTTTTTATTGTTTACTTTCCTTCCAATTCGTCCGCGATCTTATCGGCGTCGTATAACTTGCGCAAGGCCATGATCATGCCGGCGCTGTGATCACTGACCGCCCGGCCTGTTGCGTCGTTGTAGAAGAAATTACCGACAAGTCCTTCCATGTTTCCGTCGTGTATCAATCCCACGACCTCTCCGTTTTTATTGATTACCGGGGAACCGGAATTCCCGCCGATGATATCGCATGTGGAAGCAAAATTGGACGGCGTCGAGAGATCGATCTTGTCTTTTCTGTCCATGTACCTGGCCGGAAGATGGAACGGTTCTTTCAATCCGAACCCGAGTGCCCGGTCGTAAAGGCCGTAGTATGTGGTGACGGGTTGCGCGAGCGTGCCGTTGCTCGGATAACCTTTCACAGTGCCGTACGCAAACCGCAAGGTGAAAGTGGCATCGGGATACAACGATTTGCCGTACACGTCAAAACGCGCCTTGCCAATTTTTTCTGCCGCGGCCTCTTCAACGCTCGAGACCTGCTCCTGGAAGTTGCGCCAGGCCTCGCGCATCAGCGGATCGATCCTGCGTGCCAGTGCAAGTAAAGGATCATTGGACGCATCGATGGCCGCGAAACCGCCGTCGATCAGCGATTTGCGGAAAGCGGGATCGTTAAGCCTGGATCCCTTGATGAGTTCCGCTGCAACTGCTTCGGCCGTTCGGCCGTTCAAACAAGCCTTGACAAAAGCATCGTCGGATCCTAATTGATCCAGCGCTTCCGCGAGGCTGTTGGCAAGCAGCTTTTCTTCGAGTTCCGTATAGACCGGAACGGTTGATAGGAAGGACATCTTGAGTCCTTCCAGCTGCGCGTCCCGGTATCCGCCCATACGTTCCGCATCGGGTCTTTTTGCTTCAGACGCATACCGAACCATTCGAAGGGCCGTATTGGCCATGGAGTTGTTGGGCAAGGAGCGGAACCGCATGGTTTTATAAAGTCCGGTGTATTTTTTCTGTACTTTGGCAAGGTCGCTCCAGGCGCTTCCGTACCCTTTTTTCCATTCCGGTTTCCCGTTAACGGCGTTTCGGAATTTGTCTTCGTCCAATTGTTTCTGCTTCATCAGGCTCTGATCGAGCAAACCGTTGTATTCGCCGGTGATGGCTTTGATGGAATTCTCAGTTCCGCTGATGGCGGCAACCACCTGCCGCGCCTGTTCGCTGCCCGCGGTGGCGTAATTCTTTAACGTGTTCAACCGGCGGTTCAGCGACTGCAAAAGCATCGGCAGAACAACGTCGCGCTGGGTCTCGAGCTGTGCCATGGTCATGAGGCGGTCTGTCGAACCCGGATGGCCGACCACAAAGACCAGTTCGCCGTCGGTAACGCCCCGTGAATTCCACTTCAGATAATGTTTGCTCTCAAGCGGTTTGCCGTTTTCATACACGCGCACCAGCGCCATATCGAGTTCGTACCGGGGATAGGTAAAATTGTCCAGATAACCGCCATAGAACGCGATCTGCTGCTCCGCCGCAAATACGAGGCGCACGTCGGTATATTTCCTGTAACGGTAGAGCCAGTATTCGCCGCCGCGGTAAAGCGTTACCACATCGGACCGCAAGCCGGTAGAATCGAAGCTTTCTTTTTGTATCCGGGCGATCTCCGCCGCGCGTGCCCGGAGCCCCTCCTGGTCGTTCAGTCCTCTTGCGGCATTTTGAACACGCTCGGTGACATTGAGCATGTCGATGAGTACGTTGAGTTCCACATCCGGACATCGGATCTCATCGGCGGAGTTCAGAGCAAGGAATCCGTTCTTGACATAGTCGTTCTGCGGCGTGGAAAGTTTTTGCAATTGCCCGCGCATCACGTGCTGATTGGTCAGCACCAGCCCTTGGGGGCTGACGAAGGCACCGGAGCCTCCGTCGTTGATGCGCACGCAGGAGAGCCGCAGATGATCGATCCATTCCTGCGAAGGTTCAAAGCCGTATTTTTCCTTGAGCAGTTTGAGCGGCAGATTGTCAAACGTCCACATGCCCTCGTCGGCGATCAAAGACGGATTCATCAACAACGCAAGGACCACAGCCACAAGCGCCGGCAATTTTGAGATGATGTTTTTCATAAGGCCTCTTTTTTATTTCAGAATCAGAAGTAAAAAATCAATGTGGAGATATCCATGATTCAATGAACAAAGGACTCAGCGGAACAAATGCCTCAGCTCTTCCCAACGGCTTCAGAAACGGTGCGGAACCCATCCCTTCTCAGGAGTTGGATCAGTCTCCCATTGATGTTTTTGCAGACCCGCGGACCTTCATAAACGAATCCCGTATAGATCTGAACGAGCGAAGCGCCGGCCCGGATCTTTTCATACGCGTCATCACCCGTAAAGATTCCTCCCACTCCGACGATTGCGATACGGCCCTGGGTCGAACGGTAAATGTGCCGGATGATCTCCGTAGACATTCGGCGCAAAGGTTTTCCGCTCAACCCCCCGGCTTCACCGGTCCATCTCTTTTCCGACCTCAATCCCTGACGCTCCACCGTTGTATTGGTTGCCACGATCCCGTCGATCGCGGTGATCTCGATCACCGAGAGGACGTCGTCGATCTGGCTAAGGCTCAGGTCCGGCGCTATCTTCACGAGGATCGCTTTTGGAGGGATTTTCGCTATGCGGCTCAAACGGCTGTTTTTCTCCGAGAGGACGGTCAGAATGTCGGTCAACCACGAACGGTCCTGGAGCTCCCGCAGATGTGGTGTGTTGGGGGAACTTACATTCACGACAAAATAATCCGCGTAAGGCCACAGTCTTTCAAACGATGAAAGGTAATCATTCTTGGCGTTCGCGAGCTCGACTGCTTTGGATTTGCCGATATTGATCCCGACCGGGATCCGGTGCAGGAGGCCCTCCTTTTCCCACTGTGACAAGGTCTGAGCCGTTTTTTCAGCGCCGGAATTATTGAACCCGAATCGGTTGATCAAAGCTTCGTCCAGAGGCAAACGGAACAGACGCGGGCGGTCATTGCCCGGCTGTTCCAATCCGGTGATCGTGCCGATCTCAGCGAATCCGAATCCCAGATAATTCCACGCCGGAATACCTTTAGCCCATTTATCAAAACCGGCGGCAAGGCCCACGGGGTTCGGAAAGGTTTTGTTGAAAAGCGTCTGTTTCAAAGCAGGATCGGCGGTCTGAAACAAGCGTTGAATCGGAATCAGGAGTTGATAATGCCTGGAGAGGCGGTCCATGACCATTTCATGAATGAATTCGGAATCGTATCGGAAGAGCAGCGGCCGGATGATTTGCTTGTACATAAAATATTCCCAAAAGTCTGAAAAAATAAGAATTATACGGCGATTTCCAAAACGTTTTTTTGACAGGACTACAGTCTTACACCTTGCACATTAGGCAGTATTTGATTGAAAATCACACCGGAATTCGTTTATATTTAGCTTTACTAAATAAGCGCTTGAAATTTTCTCATGACCCTGATCCTGGCTAAAATTCTTCGTGTTTTTCTTAAGTCCCTATTGTTCGGGCTGGTCGGCATTTTGGCTCTGATAATCGTGACTTTGGGCTTTTCACAAACCGGTATCTTCCGGAGCTTTGTCAAAGGCCAGGTGGTTTCGACCGCCAACGAACAATTGAATGCCGTTCTCAGCATTGACGAACTGAGCGGTAATTTTTTTTCTAGCCTGTCGCTGAAAAACGTCAAGCTGACTCTCGGCGATACAGCGGTCGTGGCCTTTGACGAATTGAGCCTCAGTTACGACGCGCTGGCCATACTTGACGACCAGGTCCTTGTCAGCGAAATACGTCTGGTCCGGCCTCGTATCTTTGTGCAAAGCGATTCCGCCGGCAATCTCAATCTCATGCGTATCGCCAAGCCGGGTGAACCCAAACTGCCGGAGCCCGTCGATTCGGCCGCCAAACCGCTCGGCGGATTGGATATCCGGGTGGACGCGTTGGTTATCGAAGACGGGGACGTGACCTACGCCACGGATGCTCTAGCCGCTCAACTATCCAAGCTGAATCTCAATGTCCAGTTGCGTGCCGGCGCCAAGGCACAGAAGATCAACATCAGCCGTTTTGGCTTCCTCGCTTCCCGCACAAGCCGGGTGAATAAGAAACCGCACACCGACAGTCTTTGGCTGAAGAATCTGACCTTGATAGCCGAAGCCAACATGCTGAAGCCATCATTGAATCATCAGGCAAAGCATCCGGAAGAAAAAGACTCCAACTGGGTCCGGATCGACGAATTCCGTCTCCTGACCGACCGGACGGATTTTTTCGTTAAAGGAATGTTTGTACTACCCGACAGCGCGGACGCGATCGGCATGTTCTTCGACGTTGATGCCCGGGCATACCCTTTTCATCTGGCCGATGTACGGACGTTTCAGGATATCGGAATGAAGGATATCGATAAGGTCGAGATCGAAGCGCACGCGCAGGGCAACGACAATGAAGTAAATCTTTCGAATCTCAGCATCATCACGCCGGCCGGCGCGCTCAGAGGTTCAGCCAATCTGGACTACGGCGGGGACGTTTTGGGCTATCGCGCGGATCTGAATTTCAACGGCATCAACGCCGGTGCCTTTGCGGATAATAAGGACCTCTACGCCAATATCAACGGAAGCATTCACGCCGACGGGGTAGGCACCGATCCCAAGACCCTGATGAGCGTGCTGGAATTGAAGCTGAAGAAGTCGCAGTTCTTCGGTGTGGACATCGAAACATTCGAGATATCCTCCGAAGTGCACGACGGTGTGGCCAAGCTGAAAAAATTTGAAGGCGTGACCAGCGCGGGCAATTTCAACTGCGAAGGATTTTACAGTCTGCTGGATGAATCCTATCACCTTGAGACCAAACTGCGCGGGATCAATATCGCCGACGTTTTAGGTGACACTTCCATGCAGAGTTCCATCAATCTCGCCTTGTCGTATGACGGCAAAGGACTCAATCCAAAGACATCCACAAGCAAATTGACTGTGGTCTCCGACTCGTCGCGCATTTTGGGGCGCGATCTGGAAAAATTGTCCGTCAAGGGTTCGCAGGACGGGAACCGGATCTATCTGGAAGGATTGAATATCCGGACGCCGCTGGCCGATATCGGCGCGAGCGGGAGCGTTGGCCTCGATTCCACGTTCGATCTGAGTTACGAATTCAAAACGCGCGATTTCTCTCTGCTGAAGAAATACATCGGCAACGACTCGCTGCTCAAAGACTCCATCGATCTCGATCTCGTATTCAAAGGACGCACCAACGGCGGGATCAAGAAGTTCGAGACCAGCGGCGACATCACGCTCACCAATCTGACGTTTGCGGATATCCGCATGGACTCGCTCAAATTCGTTTATTTCATCAGCAACATCATTCCTTCCGATTTTATGACGGCCTTCGATTTCAAACGAACGGACACGACCGTTTTGGGAGATCTTCTTCTTTATACGCACCGGCTTAACGTGGCGGGAACATCGGTTCGGGACTTTTCGACTTCGATCACGAAAGAAAAGGGGAAGACGTTTTTCGATGTCTCCGGCTCCGAGGATCTGTCGGGCGCGTATGCGCACGTGAAGGGGAATATCGAACTGGAGAATGAGAAGAAAGGCCGCGTGTATCTCGACGATCTTTTTCTGACGGTGGCGGGCAAGACCCTGCGCACCAAGGAGACCCGTGTGGCTCTGGGCGGCGACCCGGTGATCGACACAACCTTTGAAAAATGGAATGAGAACTGGAGAAACAGCAAACCGATCGATCTTGTATTCGATGTGGAGAAGAACATCTACGATTTCCGCTCTTTCAATATGGACATCGGCCGCGGATCGATATCCGTGTACGGCACGCTCGATATCACCGGTGATCAGAACCTGGATGTCAAGGTCAAAGACCTGGATCTTTCGAGGGCGAATGCTCTGATCGGCTCCAAAGAATCCGTCGTGGAAGGCATCCTCAATCTGAACGGGAGCCTGAAGGGAAGTTTTGAGAAACCGATCCTGCTGGCCGATTGGAATATCTCCGACGGGAAAGCCTCGGAATTCGTCTACAGTAATTTTTTGGGTAACATGCAGTACCTGAACAGAAAGATTCAGGTCAATATGACGCTCAATCAGAATAAAGACAAAACTCTGACCGTAGGCGGTTTTCTGCCTATCGATCTTTCCTTTAAGGATGTGCCGACCCGGTTTACCAACCGGCCGATGAATTTCAAGATCCACTCCGAAGGCATCGATCTGCGTTTTCTCCAGGCCTTCTTCGGGAAAGCGTTGAGGCTCAATAAGGGCGAACTCATGATCGATCTGAAAGTCACCGGCAACAAAGAAAAGCCGAGTCTTGAAGGCGAAATGAAGGTCGAGGATGCCACGGTCACGTTTCCGCGAACTTCGCTCGGTCAGTCGTTCCGAAACGGGCGCATGTTCGTACGTCTGACGCCGGAAAAAATATTTCTTGATACGCTGTCGTTGCAGTCCGGGAAGGATGCGGAATCCAATCTTTTTGCGAAAGGCGAGGTGGACCTCTCTGCCATTCTGAGAAATTTCGATTTCGCTAATGTCGACAAAATCAGTTATGCGTTCGATCTTCAGTTCAATAATTTCGTTCCCATCAACACGAAATCGGAGACGTCGTATCTCCATACCGCCAAGATCACCGGGGCCATGAAAGTATCCGCCCCGACGCTGGCTTATACGGTGGTGAAGGGAGATATTCAGATACGCAATTCCGAGATCTGGGTGGTCGATCCCGCCAAGGCGCGTTCGGTGGCCAGTGTGTCATCCAAACCGGCCAAAGGAGAGGCGGTTAAAGAAGTGAATTATTACAAGAATCTCGATCTGGATATTTCGATCAGTTTGCCGGAAAATTCCGAGAACGGTATCCGCAGCAATGAAATGCTCCTGGGCCTTTTCGGGGATATCATCGTAACCAAGCCGCCCGAATCGGAGGATTTTTTCATCAGCGGCAACGTGAGCACCAAAAAAGGAGGCAAGTACGCTTATCTGAGCATCGCATTTAATATCGAACGCGGCGATATCGTCTTTAGTGGAGCGCCGGGCGTTAATCCGGACCTGGATATCCTGGCCGTGAAGAGGTTTACGTACAAGCTTGACCAGGAGGAAATTCAGGCGGAAGCTCAGATCAAAGTTACGGGCAAACTGATGAAGCCCGAGATCGCCGTGACGGCTGTGGAAAGAGGAACGGATAATCCATTACCGGATCTGACGGAACCGGCCGATATCCTGTCTTATCTTGTACTGGGAGTCAAAACCAAAGATCTCGGCAAACTCGACGCGAGTCAGGCCGGTGATTTCGCCAAACAGGTGGCTATCAATCAGGTGCTCAACGTCGTCGCCAATCAGGCGGGACTCTCCAAACTGGAGTACACGCCCTCCGCTACGGGACAAGGCGCAACGATCGAAGTAGGCAAACGAATCAACGAGAATATTTCTGTTACATTCGCCGGCGGCAACGATCCGACCACGGGAACGAGCCTTACGCTTGAAATGTCGGTCGACAGCTGGATCGACAGTCTGAAGTACATCAATCGGGTCGGCAAGTCATGGAAAAAGACGGTGGAATTTGAATACAAACAGCCGGCTCAGACGGAGACGAATAAGCAGGATGTGTTCAATATCTTCTTTTACTTCAAGAAGGAATATTGATGTTCATTGACACGCATGCGCATCTGGACAACGATCTGTTTGACAGCGACCGTGAGGCGATGATCGGCCGCGCCTTCGAGCAGGGTATCGAGAGGATCGTCACGATCGGAACGGATATGGATTCGTGTTTGCGGGCCATTGCGCTTGCAGAAAAATATGACGGCGTTTATGCCGTAATCGGACTCCACCCGACGGACAGTGTTTCATTTGAGGACAAAATGATCGATCAACTGCGGGTCATGGCCCAACACGCAAAGGTGGTCGGAATCGGAGAGATCGGTCTGGATTATTATTGGAAAGATTCTCCTCCCGATATTCAGCAGAAGGTGTTCCGTAAAATGATACGGCTTGCCTGCGAACTCGATAAGCCGATCGTGATTCATAATCGGGAAGCGGATGCGGATATTCTGCGGATACTGAAAGAAGAAAAAGCGTCTCACCAATTGAACAATTTACGCGGCATCATGCACTGTTTCTCAGGTGATGAAGCAATAATGAAAGAATCGCTGGCGTTGCATTTCTATATTTCTTTTGCCGGGAACGTGACCTACAAGAAATCAAAACTGGCCGATATTGTGCCTCTGGTTCCGGAAGACCGCCTGCTCATTGAGACGGATGCGCCGTATCTGACGCCGGTGCCTTTTCGGGGTCAAAGGAACGAACCGGCCCATGTTCGCCATACCGCAGAGAAAATCGCTTCGCTATTGGGCAAAGATCCCGCAACCATAGGACGCCAGACGGCCCATAACGCAAGAGCCGTTTTTGGTTTAGTGTGAAAGCCGGTGTGAAAAAAGAAGTCAACGGATCCATTTTCCGAAAAGAAAGGTACTTTGGTAATCAATGATTTAGAACATCACATTCAGGCAAAGCCGGATGGCATGGATAATGCTTATACAGGAGCATTAAATTTTCTATCAGAAAGGAATGTTATGAAGAAATTTATACTAGTAGTGGTCTTGATCATGTGGCCATTACAGATAAAGGCGCAGGAGGGTGTCGAAAAGACTATTTCGATCAGCCCGACGGAAGTACTCACCTTGGAGGAATGCGTCCGTATCGCGCTGGAGAATCAGCCGGCGATCGGAGCCTCGCAAGGAGCCATTATTACGGCGGAGTCGGAATATACGCAGGTTTTGTCCTCGCGATTTCCGCAGATCCAGTTGGAAGCGGGCGCCCATTTGACAAACTCACCTCTGCAGTCGGGAAATGTCTTTGGACCGGATCAGACGCTTGAAACGACAAAGGATTATAACTTTATTCCGAGCGTGCGCATGACCATGAAACAACCGATCTATGATTTTGGGCGAACGGACAAGGCGCTGGATTCAAAAAGAAAGCTGATCAAGGCTTCGGAATTATCATTGGAATCCACGCAAGAAGACGTCATATTAAATGTCCATTCCGCGTATTACAATTATGTTCTCGCACAGCAAATTGTCCGAATCAACGAAGAAAGGGTGGCGCAATCCAACAAGCATCTGGAACGGGCCAAAGGTTTTTTTGCCGTTGGGAAATTGCCTGAGTCGGAAGTCTCCAAAGCCGAGCTCGAAGTGGCCAATTCGGAATTGCAGCTCATCGATGCCAAAGGCAAGTCCAGAATGGCCAAGGTATCTCTGAACAGCGCGATGGGTATTACGGAGATCAGCGATGATCCAACGGACTATTCCACAGCGAAGGACGTGGCGTATGAGCCGTTTAATGCCAACCTTCAGGATGCGATCAACGGCGCTTTGGCCAGCCGCAAAGAAGTGAAAGCGTCCGAGCTTAAGATCCAGGCCTGGCGCTCCGCGTTAAGTTCTGCCAAGAGTCAATATTTTCCGATCATTAGCGCTTCGGGCGGAACGGCCCCATACATCATTCAGACCGTCGACGAAAACGGGTTTACGACAGACAAATTCAAGTTAGGTTGGAATGTGGGGCTCAATTTTTCATTTCCTATTTTTCAGGGACTTTCGGTTCGTGCCGATATTGCGGAGGCCATGGGCGGGATTCGCATTGCTACGTCGCAATCCAACGTGACCAAACAGAGGATCGTCCAAGATGTTCAGGAGAAATATTTCAGCGTGAAAGTTGCCGAGGAGCGTTATAAGGCCAGTGAAAAAATAATAGTACAAAACGAACGAAACCTGAAGCTGGCAGAAGGACGGTTTGAGACAGGGGTCGGTTCCGCTATCGAAGTGACGGACGCCAATTTTTCGCTTGCCAACGCTAAGATCGACCGAACGACGGCGCTTTACAATTATATGATAGAGCTGTCGCGCTTTAGACGCTCGACCGGGACCATCCAAAACGGAATCAAAAAATAAATCGATATGAATATCAGGAGTCGTACATGAAGAAGAAATGGACCATTGTTCTGCTTGCCGCGGCCGTCGTTCTTATTTTGATCGGTGCGGTATATTTCGGCAGTTCGAAATCCGGTACCGCTTACAAGACCGAGACCGTTCAAAAAGGCGACATTTCGGTCATCATCACGTCCACCGGCAAAGTGAACCCGGTCACGCGGGTTCAGGTCGGCACGCAGGTCACCGGCACGATCTCGAAGATCAACGCAGATTTCAATCAAAAAGTAAGCAAAGGGCAGGTGATCGCCCAGATCGATCCGACTTTCCTCAAAGCGCAGCTGCTCGAAGCCGAGGCCAATATGGAAAGGGCCAAAGCTCAGGTGGATCAGATGAAAAAGACACTGGAGCGCGCATCGGAACTTTTTGACCGCAAATTGATCTCACAGGCCGAAAAAGACGAAGCGACGACGAATTACGAACTGGCGGTTGCCCAGCTCAAGCAGGCCAGCGCTGCGTATCACCGTGCGGAAGTGTCGTTGGAATACACCAATATCGTTTCTCCGATCGACGGCGTCGTGATCTCTCGTAACGTGGACGTGGGCCAGACCGTGGCCGCGAGTTTACAGGCGCCCATCCTTTTCCTGATCGCCAATGATCTGTCCAAGATCCATATCGAGGCGACCATCGACGAGGTCGATATCGGGAAGGTCAAAGTCGGTCAGGAAGCCGCCTTCTTTGTCGATGCTTATCCGGACGAAAAGTTCCAGGGCAAAGTGACGCAGGTCCGCCTTCAGCCGATCGTAAGCCAGAATCTCGTGAGCTACGAAGTAATCGTGGACGTGACCAACGAGGATAATAAACTCCTGCCCGGTATGACGGCCAATTTGTCCATCATCGTTGACAATAAACGTGATGTAATCAAGGTACCCAACATGGCTTTACGTTTTCAGCCGGCGCTGTCGCAGGACCAATACAAGAAGTTTTCTGCGATGTACGGGGATAAGTTTGACCTGAAGAATAACTCCATGGTATGGGTGCTGGAGAATGAGCAGGAATTAAAACCGATCATCGTTTCGCCGGGCATTACGGACGGTCTTTTCACGGAGATCAAAAGCGATAATCTCAGCCCAAATACGCCTGTGATCGTCGGTGTGAGCAGTAACGCCACAACATCCAGCGCGGCGAAACGTTTTACGCCGGCTAAATAAGACCACAGGCAACGAAAGGGAATTATGTCCGCAGAGATTCAAACTACCGCCGATGTTCAGCCGAAGCTTACGGATGCACCGCTGATCTCGGTCAAAAATCTGAAAAAGACGTATCGTATGGGCGATGTCGATGTGCAGGCGTTGCGAGGCGTCTCACTCGACATACGAACAAGCGAATTTGTGGCGATCATGGGCGCTTCCGGTTCCGGTAAATCCACTTTTATGAATGTTCTCGGATGTCTGGACACGCCGACATCCGGGGAATACTGGCTGGACGGCATCTCCGTGGCGCATATGACCAAAAAAGATCAAGCGCATATCCGCAGCCGCAAGATCGGATTCGTATTTCAGGGATTCAATTTGTTGTCCCGCACAAGTGCTTTGGAGAATGTGGAACTTCCGCTTTTGTATCAGGGTGTGCATGCAAAAGAGAGGCGCGAGATGGCCCTGGAGGCGCTGAAGGCCGTGGGTCTCGAAAAAAGATTTGATCATAAACCCAACGAATTATCCGGCGGGCAGCAGCAGCGCGTGGCTATCGCCCGCGCCCTGGCTACCAAACCGTCTATGATCCTTGCGGACGAACCTACCGGTAATCTCGACAGCAAAACAAGCATCGAGATCATGGCTATTTTTCAACGTCTGAATAACGAAGGCATTACGATCGTACTGGTCACGCATGAAAACGATATTGCCCAGTACGCCCGGCGGAACGTAGTCTTCCGCGACGGAAGGATCATCAAGGATTTTATGGTTGAAACCCGCCTTAATCCGGAAGAAGAAATGAAAAGGGTGCTGGCTACCTCCATTGTTGACAATGCATGAAGCGAGGAAAATGGTGACGCTCAAAAATAGGTTTTGGTCATGAACTACATGAATATTCTCAAAGTCGCGTATAATGCGCTGAAACGAAACAAGATGCGTTCGGCATTGACGATGCTGGGCATCGTCATCGGTGTTGGATCGATCATTGCCATGACCGGTGTCGGCGCCGGCGCCCAGCAGGAGATCGACAATCAGACGGCAGCCTTCGGCACTAATATGATCACCATCCGTCCGGGCGGTGTGACGGCCGGCGGTATTCGCATTCGATCATTGACGGAATTGGAGGCGGAAGACGGCGAGGCGATCCTGAAGGAATGCGATCTGGTTACGGCCCAGACGCCTGTCATTCGCGTGGTCACCAGCGTTGTTACCGCGGAACGCAACTGGGGCAGCCAGGTCTTTGGCGTTAATACGAGCTTTCCTACGATCCGCAACTGGGGGTTCAGATACGGTACTATGTTTACGGATCAGGATTACCGCTCCGGAAATAAGATCTGCGTGTTAGGTTCAACGGTGGCCTTTAACCTTTTTGGTTCCTCTGATCCCACGGGCGAGATCGTCCGCATACAGAATATTCCCTTCCGGATCGCAGGCGTACTGGAGTCCAAAGGGCAACTGGCCTCCGGACAGGATCAGGACGACATCATCATTATCCCATTCACGACTTTCAAGAAAAGGATCATTGCCAATCAGAGCATCGATTATATCTACGTATCGATCCGCACCAGTCAGGATATGCCGGCGGCCATCGAAGAGATCCGCCAGATCATACGAACCCAGCACCGCATTCCTCAATGGGGGGATGATGATTTTACGATCCGTACGCAGGAGCAGGTCAACGAAATTGCCAAATCGATTTCAAAAACCGTATCGCTTCTTATGATCATTGTGGCGTCGATCTCGCTGGTGGTCGGAGGCATCGGCATCATGAATATCATGCTCGTATCCGTAACGGAACGCACGCGCGAGATCGGTATCCGTATGGCCATCGGCGCCACGGAACAGGATATTCTTCTTCAGTTCCTCGTTGAGGCGATCGTGCTGAGCTTAATGGGAGGGTTGATCGGATTGATCCTGGGTGTGGTAACCGGCCAAATGGTGGAAACGTTTACGAGTTGGTCGGTGTCGATCAGCGCTTCATCGATATTTGTATCTATGGGATTTGCCGCCGCGATAGGGATATTCTTCGGATTTTATCCTGCGCGAAAAGCCGCTTCACTCAACCCGATTGAAGCCTTGCGGTACGAGTAAACAGGTTTAAGAACGGCTTTCCCTTGTCAGGCGTTTCCGCAATTGATCCGGATCCACACGGTGTTTGAATGCCTTGCGCCCGTTGATCATAACCACAGGGATATCGTAGCGGTGTTTTTGTAACAATTCCTCATTCTCTTCAATATTCGTTTCACGAATATCCATTTCGAACTCGCCTTTCATATCCTTAATCACCTCTTTGGCCACTTCGCACAGATGGCAATCGGGTTTGGAAAATATTTCGATAAGGATCGTGTTCCGTATCATATACGTATCATTTGGAATTTTCCACAACTCTGACCGGCAGGATTTGTTCTACAGAAATATTAGCGATGATGTCCTTGATCTGTAATTGAAGTTCGTATTCTCCGGCCGGGATATCTGAGAGATCGAGCCCGAAGTAATAACGGTCGTCCCGTGAATAGCTTGTAATTTCAAATGCGGAACCGATCTGGCTGCGTTTGTCGTCTTTGAAAAGACTCACGACAACCCCCGACAACCCCCGCCCGCCGCGGCGCCTGATGTTTGCGCTGACCTTGTAATGGCCACGGGACTCATTATCCAGCAGAAGATTATACAACTCAAAATATAGGAACAGATTCTCTGTGCGGGAAAACGTATTCGTAAAATTCGGAACGATCCTGAGATCAGACGTTTCGGTGATGGAGGAGGCTACGATCACATCGCTGAGCATCAGCCGGTCTGCGGAAAAGTCACGAAGCCGGACCGAGTCGCGTGAAACGGCCATGCGGTGATCTCCCACGGTCATGAGTTCAAATGAATAACGGCGGGCGCCGGCTGCGCGCGTCGGCAGGCGGTCCAGATCGACATAGCTGACAAATTTCTTATCGAAAATATGCCGTTGGTTCAACGCGATCCGTTTCCGTGATTCATGCACGATATTGGCTTTGTCGTCCAGGAAAAAGAGGCCGCAGTCCGCTTCCGCGTCCATCGGCATGATATCCTGCTGCGGCTCGATGCCGTTAACGAATGCCTGAAAATACGCGCGCACGCGCGTACTTCCACCGGAGCCTTTGAACTGATAAATGTGCGCCTGCATCTCAAATGTCCTTTCCGGCGGGAGTTCAAAGGCCTCTTCCCGGGTCTGATAGGCGGAACGCGAAGCGATGTACGAGGATTGATCCATGAGGAAATTCCCGCTGGCGTATTCGTCGTCAAACGTGAACGAGAATTGCGGATATACCCATGTTTCGCTGCCGCCCAGTTTTCTTTCGTCCGGCTGGGTCTTGTACTGCAGCACGGGCTTCCCGTAACGGATATAGATCATCCCGCGGTCCGTCTTCCATCCTGCGATATGCATCCGCGGAACGCTGAACCGCAGCTGAGCGTAGGTCATGCGGTTGTAGTGTTCCAGCAGTCTCTCGTTGTAACTCGTGAGATACATCGGGTCCTTCCGTTTCCAGAAACTGTTTTGAAACTCGGCGGCTTTGGACGGAGCGGAGGCGCCCGATTGGTAACGCTCCTGGTCCGATGGTGCTACGATGTATCCGATGTAGTTGAACTCCGTAAGCTCATCTTCCGGCATAAAATTCATTGCCATCTGGTAATAATTCTGCGCCAGTTCGTAATTTCCTCCATAGAAACACGCCAAAGCGGCAAAGGCGTAGGCATCCTTGTCCTGAGGATTGTGGGAGAGTATGTGTTCAAACAGTCTCTGCATCTTGTCATAACTGCGGATCTCGTAATACAGAAGTCCGAGATGGAACAAGGCATCGCGGTGCGAAGCGTTGAGCTGGATCGCTTTCTCGTACCACTGCGCGGCCGTTTTAAGGTCTTCCTCTCCGTAATTGGCCAGGGAGACAAAATTGTCCTCATCGATCACGCTGATCATATCCTTGTATTTCATTGCGGATCGTTCCGCAACCAGTCCTTTATAAAAATAAGCTTCGGCAAACTGCGACGGATAGGATTGCTTGGGTCGCTGCGGTATTGCCAGCAGGCGGTCGCAGTGCTCATTGGCCGTCCGATAGAAGCCTTGCTCGTAGAGGATCCGAATGTGGGTCAGTTGGAAATCAGGATTCTTGGGCTGGAGGGTAAGCGCTTTCTGGATCAACTCCACGGCCTTTTTCCTGTCTTTAACGGTATTTTTTGACAGATACAGTTCTGCCATGCGCTGCTGGGCTATAGCGTAATATGGAGAGGAGGTCGGTACCTTGCCGAGGGAATCGATCGTGGTATTAGTCGGGTCGGCCGGTGAACCGGCGCCGTCGTGTGCCTGCGCTTCCGGAACGAGCAGGCAAAGACAGCAGATCGTAATGATGATTTGTCCGGTTTGCATATATTCCGATAAAACGCAAAAAGCGAAGAAGCTTTTTCTTCGCTGTGCTGATAAAGGCCCGATGAAATTATTTCAATATAGAAGCGCCCGCCAATAAAGTCAAGAAGAGGTATCCGGCGCCCACCTCGCAAAAACAGGCGTCAGTATGCGGTAAATAATGTAGGTCAAAGCCGGACCGACGAGCATCCACGCGGCAACGGCCCTCAAATTGGCCCACCACAAAGCCTGAATGGTCATAAGCGTATCCGATTGCAGCATCGAGAATATCTGTTCGATAGAGAAGGGAAGCGGTTCCGTGCCGAAAAGCCAGGCGCCGAGTTCAAAAAATGGAATAAATAAGGCCAGTTGAAGAGGGTAGATAAAATAGTTGATCAATTGGATCGCCGCCTGATTGACGCGGAAGGCAAAGCCGAAAAGCGTGCACAAAATTGTAGTCGCACCGATCACCGGAAATATCCCAAGACTGACGCCCAAACCTACGCTCAGGGCCAGTTTATCCGGCGTGATACCCTGTTTCAATAGGTTCATGAGCGGTTGTGCGACAGTGCGTCGGAAGAAATCGGTAACGAACATAGTTTAATAAGACAGATTATTGGGTCGGCTGTAAATCAGTTGTACGACGCTAATATTACGCATAAAGAAGGCGGCTTCGCAATAACTCAAATAGTAATTCCATTTTCGCATAAATCGCCGGTCAAATCCCAATTCAAGGATTTGCTTCTCGTTCCGGTTGAAATTCCCGCGCCAGAGAGCCAGGGTTTTGGCGTAATGGGCGCCGAGGTCTTTCAGATCGATCAGAGACAGCTCGCCGGTTTTGTTGATGGCCCGATGCATGGCCCCGAGGGACGGGAGCAGGGAGCCCGGAAATATATGTTTTTGTATCCAGTCCACGTTTTTTCTGAGGCTTTCATAACGCGAATCGGGGCAGGTGATCACCTGCAAACCCAACAGGCCGTCCTTTTTCAGAAGCGCATGGCATTTTGAAAAATAGGTTTTAAGATACCGGTGGCCGACCGCCTCGAGCATCTCGATGGAAACGATTTTATCGAATTGTCCGCTGAGATGACGGTAGTCCGTCAGCAGGATGTTGATCCGATCCGACAAATTTTCTTTTTCAAATCGATCTTTGGCGTATCGGAATTGTTCTTCTGAAATCGTCACGGTGGTCACTTTGCATCCGTAATGCCTGGCCGCGTGAACGGCAAAGCCGCCCCAGCCGCTGCCGATCTCCAAAACATGATCGGACGGCTTGATATTCAATTGGCGGCACAGGCGGTCGTATTTCTCTGTCTGAGCCTGCTCCAGTGTGAGATCGGGTCCTGAAAAATAGGCGGACGAATAGGTCATACTCGGATCGAGGAATAGCTTGAAGAAATCGTTACTCAGGTCGTAATGTTCGGAAATGTTCCGCCGCGCAATGCGCAGGGTGTTCTCCCGCGAACGGTGGTAGAAGCGGTTCAATGTTTTGAGCCAATTGACGGGCGCGAAGCGGCGCCGGGATCCGGAGATGGCCGGACTATTCTCAATATTGAGTATGAACCACCGGATCACATTGGTAATACTTTGCGTATCCCAATCCCCATCGACGTAAGACTCTCCGAATCCGATGTCCCCGTAAACCATGCACTTCTTGAAAAAGACCGGATTAAGGATCCTCATGTCGGCTTTCAAATCGGCCGACGGATCTCCCAGAACCATCCGCTCACCGTCCGGCATCGTCACGGTCATAGTCCCTTTTTCCATTTGACCGAGAAGACGCATGACCAGAGCCCTCTGCCATCGGTATGTATTTTGGTTTGTACGTGCGCGCAAACCGACAGCGCTAAGCGTGCTTTCCATAGAGTACCTCGCGTTGTAATTCCTGAAAATGTTCTTTTTTATGATAAGGCAGTTTTTTCAAAAACAGACGAAGCGCCTGCCAATGAATCCGGAAGATGACCATCAGAGTTATCAGCGGAAACCGGATCGAATACCAGAACAACGTACGGTCGTTCAAGGATTTTCGTTTACCGATCAGAGAACTAAGGAAAAATGTGCGTCCATCCCGAAGATCGTTGATCCGGATCATCATGTCTTCCCGTGGAATGGCAAGATCAAACTCAAAATCCGCATCCATGTCGATAAAAGGCGATACATAAAAATATTTGGTTGCCCGGGCCAAAAACGCTCCTCCTTGAAAATCTTCAGGTCCGAAATAGAATAACTTCTGCTCCCCAAATGTATTACCGACCTCGGCCACGGCGCATACCGGGCGTTCATCCCGGTCGAAACAGAAATAAAAAGAAACCGGATTGAATGCGTATCCGAAGACGGCCGCGTGGGTCAAGAGGCGTATGCTCAGAACGGAGCCGTCCACGCCATTGGCTTTCAGAAAAGAAAGCAGGCGTTCTTTCGGATGTCCGCCGGACAAGGGCCAGTGATCGCGGTCACGGAAAGTGAATAGATTGAATCGATTTCGGCTCAGCAAGTACATCCTTTCCGACAGCCCGTCGATCTCATCGAGATCGAGGTAGAAAAGGAAAAGCTTATAGGCAAAGCGATGGCGGACAGGCTCCAGACGGTGATGCATGACGGAGCATTCGTACAGACAGGAGTTCATTCCCATATTCTCCCGTTGCTGAGTTGCCGGCTCAGTTCCAGTCCTGAGGTAAACGCATCTTCATGGAACCCGTACTTAAAATAGCTTCCGCAAAAATATATCGGTCCCTGAACGTTCAATGCCGGCAGTTCCTTTTGCGCCTTGACGGCTGCAACGGAAAACAGCGGATGGTCATAGTTTATCCGACGTATGATTCGTTCCGGTGCCATATCGTCGGCTCCGTTGATTGAAATGAAATAATCGGTGCGATCGGATACTTTTTGGAGGCTGTTCATGTAATAAATCGTCGAGGGTTGGCCGTCCTTGCCGATTCGATAATTCCAGGAAGACCAGGCGCGTCGGATTTTCGGCATCAGGGATGCATCGGTATGAAGCGTAGCGATATTCCTTTGATAGTGGAATTCTTTCAGAAGTCGGGATTCGTCGTTCGTCGGCTCCTTCAGTAGTTTCAAGGCCTGGTCGGCATGGCCCGCTATGATGACCTTGTCGTATTCGGTCTTGACGCCGTGAATGTCCGTAACGACGGCCTTGCCTTGAGCATTTCGGGATACTTCCACGGCGCCCCGATTAATGAAGATCCTGTCTCTAAAAGGTGCGACCAGTTTTTCCCGGTAAGACTGACTTCCCCGTACCAGCGTTTTCCACTGATGCTGCGAATGAAGCCCCAGGAAGCCGTGATTATAAAAAAAGCGGATCAGCGCGGCGGCCGGGAACGAGAGCATGCGGTCGGGCGGCGTGGACCACACGGCTGAACTCATGGGAATAAGGTATTGATAAAGGAAATCCTCTCCGAATCCCTTTTTGTTCACATATTCCTCTACGGTGACGCCGGCATAACGATCGTCATCAAGAACTTCGATGCAGGTACTATTGAATCGGTGGATATTGGCGAGCATTCTGATAAATCTGGGGTTCAGGATATTTTTTCTCTGAGCAAAAAGGCCGTTAAATCCGGACCCGCAATATTCCAGCCCGCTCGGTTTATGCTGTACGCTGAAGGACATCGAAGTATTCATCTGCTCGACGCCAAGTTCATTGAACAGGCGGATCAGATTGGGATAGGTCACATCGTTGTACACCATGAAACCGGTGTCGATGAAGACCGTACGCCCGTTTTCGTCGACAGTTACAGTGTTGGTATGTCCGCCGATGTAGTCGTTTTGTTCATACATCGTGATCCCGTATTCCTTATGAAGGAAATAGGCGCAACCCATGCCTGAGATGCCCGAACCGATGATCGCTAAACTTTTCATGCTTCCATTCCGATAAACTAGTATTTGAATTCCATTTTAACTTTATGGCTCTTTCCGTCGTTATTATAAATATTGGAAATGCCGTCGTACACCATAAGCCGCCGTGTATCCTTGTCGTAGGTCATGTGGATGGCTTCGACGAATAATCGCACGAAAAAATTGTCCACATCCATATTCAGCAGGACGGCCGGTCGTCCCTGGATAACGGTCTCACCTGTCTTGTAGACCCGAAGGGAGAAATAGTCCAGCTGGCTGGGCGCTATAAAATTGAAAGCCAATACTTCGCCCGACATAATCCGGTCCCAGTTCTTTTCCACAAAGAAGTTGAATCCGGCATCAATGACCGCAGGTTCGGGCACGGCCAGCAGTTTTTCTTCAAACGGATCATCCGGTGATCCGCCGCTGAAGACCCGGATAGTGCTCCCCATGAATTCCGCTCCTTCGCGGTAACCGTTGCGCAGGTCTTCCAGACGGAAATCCGGTTTCAGGATATCTTTCTCAAAATTCACGGAACGTTTTACGATGGGGCGTCCCTTTTCGTCGGTATAAGTGAAATGCCATACGCCCGGGCGGTTCCCTTTGTCCGTTTGGAGGCGTTCTTCCGTATACAGCCATGCTCCGGTCTTCCGGTCAAAGGCTTTCGTTTCGAGCCGCGAGACTTTCTCTTTCCGATTGAGGGAAAAGCCGGTTGTAAACAGAACAGAAAGTGCAGTGATGACTAAGGATCGGTACATACTCAACGCCTCTCAAAAAGGTAATGACTGACAAACCATTCGGATCCATTCCTAAAACCCCATAATTCAGCACAAGCCATGAAGAAGATACGCCAATAACTCCACCACTTGAGAGCCTGTGAGTCGCCGTAGGTGGATCGGAAGAGCGGCATGATCTCATTTTTGTTCATATCCATATTCTTCAGCCATGCTTCGGACGTTTTGGCATAGTGCGTACCGCAAACCCGCCAATGGTTTCTTATCTTGAAGTGGTCCGGAAAATACAACAGCAGGTGATCGCTCGGCATGATACCGCCGGTGAAGAAATATTTGGCCATCCAATCGGTCTCATCCTTGACCTCGAAGGGATACGCGAACTCTCGGTGCGTGAAGATATGCACGAAAAGAAGACCTTGCGGCTTCAGAAACCCCGATACTTTTTCCAGCAGCCTTTCATAATTGCGCATATGTTCGAACATTTCCACCGAAACGATCCGATCGAACCTGTCGGAAATTGAGAACTCATTCATATCGGAAGTGATCACCGTCAGATTGTTCAGGCCTCTTCGGCGCGCTTCTTCGTCGATGAACGTCTTCTGGGTGCGGGAATTGGAAACCGCTGTGAAGCGGCTTCGCGGATAGTGCTCGGCCATATACAGGGAGAGGGAACCCCAGCCGCACCCAAGTTCCAGTACCGACTGTCCGTCTTTGAGCTGCGCGCGTTCGCAGGTCAATCGAAGCATATCTTCTTCGGAACGATCGATATCCCGTACGTCTCTTTGCCAGTATCCGCTACTGTATTTCAGACGTTTTCCAAGTACCAATTGATAAAACCGCGTCGGCACTTCGTAATGCTGTTCATTGGCCGCCTGGGTATCTACCGCGATCGGGCTGTTTCTGAGTTCGTTCACAAAGCTCATCAGACGATGCTGCTGCGCTTCGGGATCATTCATACGCTCATCCCTCAGCCTTTGTCGGAGCAGCCGACGGATGCCGATGCGGATCAGGAAGTCGGGCAGAATATTTTTTTCAAGTAATCTTGTCATCATACCTTTATTTCCTTATGAACCAATTAAGAGGCTTTTTTGAACCAGGGCACAAACGCGCTGGTGGTGCGTTGGTAATCGCGATAATCGTCGCCCTTGGTTCTCAGCGCCTGGGCTTCGGTAGCCGGGATACCGGTCACTTTGAAAAGAAAATATAACATCAATACCGGCCCAAGTATGGCTATCCATCCAAAAGGCGAACCGAGTGCGAATACGAAGAACGCAACCCAGATGAGCCATTCAAAAAAATAGTTCGGATGGCGCGAATAATTCCACAGACCGTAGCGGCAGGTCTTTCCATTATTGTTAGGATCGTTCTTGAATCGCTTCAGCTGATGATCGGCCACAGATTCCCCGATGATCGCGACCGCCCAAATGGTCAATCCGGCGATCTCGAAAAAAGATAATCCTTTTTCCGTGTTGACGGACGTAATGAGGAACGGCATCGCCAGGACCACGTTAAGAAGCGCCTGGAACTGAAAGAAGAGGAGGAATTTGAGACCGATATTGCCGCCCCAATCCTTTCTCATTTGGCGGTATCGGCCATCTTCTTCCCGGCCGATCGTACGAACCAATAAATGCACGGAAAGCCTCAGACCCCAAACGGCCGCCATTCCGGCCATGAGCCATTTTCTGATAGGATCGCCGTCCCCGAGAGCGGCATAAAGCATGGCCAGCAAGGCCAGTCCGAAAGCCCAGGCGATGTCTACGATTCCCGCGTTTTTTAACGGAAAGTGTATGAGCCAGACGACGATCATCATTCCGACCATCGAGGCTAAACCAACAAAAGTGAGATTCAAAAATGTTTCCGTCATGGTTCCTCGTTATGTATTTGATGTTCTGCGGACGAAAACGGCCTCAAGACCTTCTCCGGGTTTCAGGCGGAAAAGCTGAAGAAGCACATATGCGGCCGTGGCAATACTTCCAAGTCCTGCGAGCAGGAGTATCCAGACGGCGCTCCGTACGATCGAATTTTCCTTATAAACAACCCACACGGCAATGAAAAGGACATTGGCGTAAAAATCCCACAGAGTGGCCGAAAACCATGGAGCCATGACATTGGCCGAATCCCAGGTTTTCATCAATTCGAATAAATTGCTTTGATAACTGGTCGAGATCACGACATAGATCATGCCGATCAAGACCGCACCGAATAATAATTTTAGAAAATTCATACACTCCCTGTGTTTTATGATGCGTTTCTGCCTCTTAATTTGATTACCCTGATTTTGTCAAGTATCCTCATGATCGGATACGTCGGATCAAGTTCGAACCACTTCTGCGCAAAATTGGCGCTGTTCGGGTATTTGTGATGATTATTCTGAAAAAGTTCTCCAAGCATCAGAAGGTCCCACACCAGCGTATTCTTTGAATGATCGTGATTATCGTAGTTCACATAACCGTATTTATGTCCGCACCAATTGACGATCGCGCCGTGGATCGGCCCCATCAGAAAATGCACCGGCAAGAGCAGATATAGCCATTCGTAACCGGGAGGAACAAACAAATAGTAAAATACGAAATACAAGATTCCCCATCCGATGCGAATGAGCCAGGAGTCCGAGACTCTGTCCAGGAGCCCCCACTGCGGGCAATCCCCGTCAAACTCCTTCTCCGGCGACCGCAGGCCGGTCAGGAATGCCACGTAGATCCTTTTTGTATGCCACATCATTCGGAAGATATCCTTGAAGAAATGTGGCGAGTGCGGATCCTTCTCGGTATCGCTGAACGCGTGGTGCATGCGGTGCATGATCGCGTAGGCCCTGGGGTTGAGGAAAGAAGATCCCTGGCTTATGAAAGTCAGTATGTAAAAGAACTTTTCCCAAAAGGCCGACAGTTGGAACATCTTGTGCGCCGAATACCGGTGCAGAAAGAAGCTCTGCGAAAAAAGAGACAGATACCAGTGTCCGACAATGAATAATGCGATCGCCATAAATCCTCCTGAGCCGACTTGACCGAGGGTTGCTTAATACCCAAAGGTACCCGGCTTTTAAATATAGTAAAAAAAACGATGGGATAGGACAATACGTGTTTATACGGAAACGCGTAAATGTGCTCAAAAAGGCTTTGGACTGAAAGGAAAAAAGCGGTATCTTGGAATGAGGGAGATCATCGGCATGCGATTCACAAAGAAATTTGTTCTGGGCGGAATGCTGGAGTTCGTAGGTATTTTGACCGCCTTTAATAATATCAGCGATTATCGTACAACCGCTATCCTGCTGTTTTGGCTGGGCATGCTGGCCGGTTTGGCCGGACTTTTCCTGATGTTCAAAGGGATCAAGATAAAGAAGACCCCTGTCGACTAAAACGTTATTTTTGTTCCGTAAATCCTTCCGGCGCGCGCGACTGTCCGCTGAATAGAAACTCCACCACCTGCTGCTTGAATATCTCGTCCGTTCTCGGATCCATCAGATTGAGACGGTATTCGTTCATGACCATTTTGAAGTGATCCTCGAACATTTTCCAGGCTTGTTTGGAAACATTCTCAAAAACCCTTTTCCCCAAGGCTCCAGGGATCGGCGGTCTGTCGAGGCCTTCCAGTTCGGCGTTCAGTTTGGCGCAGTGAACCATACGTGGCATATTTTTACTCCTCGTGCATAATTGATAGCCTGACGGCTGTCCATAATAAACAAAAAACCAAAGTTCATCAAGAGAAAGTTGAGGGAACGGATCTTTCGTGTACATTTCCGTAGCCCACCTCGACGATCCTCTTCGCCAAGGTCTGAAGGGTCGGGCGGTGTGAAATGAGAATAAGTGTTTTTTCAGGAAAGAGTTTGAGAATGAGCTCGAAGATTTCCTTTTCAGACGGCAGATCGAGAGCGGAAGTGGCTTCGTCAAAAATGAGGATGTCGGGATCGCGCAGGATCATTCTCGCCAGAACGAGTCTTTGTTTTTCGCCGCCCGACATGGTCTGGCCCCGCTCACCGATAACCGTATCAAGGCCTTGCGACCCGCGTCGCAACCACTCCGCAAGGCCGACCTGTTCCAAAGCGCGCCGGACAACATCGTCGGTCAAATCCGGACTGTTATAGATCAGGTTATTTCTTATAGTATCCTGAAAGACAAAAGCTTCCTGTGTAGCTACTCCGAAAATGCGGGCCAGATCGTTCGGATCGATCTCGGAAACCGGCTTGCCGTCCATCCGGACCCAGCCGCTGTCGGGTTGGTACAGACCAAGCAATAGATCGATCAGCGTACTTTTTCCGATTCCGCTGTGTCCTGTGAGCGCGATACGTTCTCCTTTGCGGATGGTCCAACGGAGACCCTGAAAAACCGGTTCGGCATGACCCGGGAATCCAAAGGTCACATCCACGAATTCGATTCGCTCATGGAAGCGGTCGGCCGAGTGGAGAAAAGGCCGCGGCTTGACACGGGGCGGCTCTTGCAGGCTTTCGTGCAGCATCCTTGCTTCGCGCAGCAAATGGAACGAACGGATCAGGCTTCGGACGGGATCTATCAGCGAGAATACCGCGGCGATGAAAAGTACAAAACCGCCGGGGCCCCAGACAAAAAGTCCATCGAGGGTTTCTATCCCGATCACATACAGCAGCGCAACGCCCGCGCTCACGCCGATCATTTCTATCAGTGCGAGCCCGGCCGATTCCAACCTCTCGCGGGAACTTACGAGCCCGTTAAGCCGGCCGTTCCGCTGATGAAAATCTTTTCTTTCATACTCCTGCGCATGAAAAAGTTTAACGAGCTTGATCCCATATATTTTTTGCTGAAGTTGATGGATCAGCCGGCCCATAGCTTCCTCTTCCTCAGCCAGAGAGCGGCTCAATCGTTTGTGATAGAGATTTCCAGCGAGACTGATCAATGGAACAAAACACAGACTCAGAAGCATCAGTTTCCAACTGATCGCAAACAGGATGGCGGCGTACATGAGGATCAGCGGAACGGTTCTCGCGATATCATAAAGACCCAGAGAAGATTTTTCCGCAAAGATGCGCGCCGTTTCGAACATGCGCGTGACCACGAGCCCCGACGGGATGGAATGAAAATAGGCTAAATCCTGTCCGAGCGTGCGGTCCAACTGATCCTCACGAAGTCTCTGCAGCAGATCATTCCTGAAAACCGATAATCGGTTCTGCGCGGCCACGAAGAATACGTTTTTCAGAAGGAAAAAAGTCCAGGTGACGATGCAGAGTGTGATAAGAGCGGTGTATTTATCCGAAAGCATGACTTGGGGCCATGCGAAGAAGGCTTGAAGGTCATATCCGGCGAAGATGACATTCACAAAAGGCATCAGAATGGAGACGCTGGCGGCAGAAAAGAGGGAGTAGAAGAAACTGAACACGATGATGGCCAGGATCAGACTCCTGTCGGTTCTTACGGGATATCCCAGCATGGATCGGCTTTCGTGTTATCGGATCTTCACCACGATCATCGTCATATCGTCGTGCTGCGGAACAGAGCCCACAAACGAGGATATGTCACGAGTGACCGCCTCAAGAATGCGCTGTGCGTCGGAGCCGCTTTCGCGATGGATAATATCCGACAGGCGCTGCTCCCCGAATTCGGTATTGTGTTTGTTCATGGCCTCTGAAAAACCGTCGGTGTAAAATACAAAGGTATCGCCCGGCTTGAATGGGACCTCGATCTCTTCAAGCGAGTCGGAAAAAGCCTTCCCTTTGGTCAGGCCGATCGCTATTCCGGATGGCGTCAGTGTTTCAGGGCCTGTTCCGCTCTTTTTGATCAGTACCGGATTGTGTCCGGCTCGGGACATGATCATGGTTTGTTTATCGTGATCAAAGATCGCATAGATCATACTTATGAATTTCCCGCGGTCGATCTGATCGTAAAATATATCATTGGCACGGCACAACGTATCTTTGGTGGAATGGGGTGTGATCGAGGCCTGGGTCTGCATGATCCCTTTGGCGAGGGTCATGTAGAACGCCGCCGACACGCCTTTCCCGGATACATCGCCGATGATCACGCCGACTTTCCTGCTGTGACCGGGAAACTGGATAAAATCGTAATAATCGCCGCCGGCTTCGAAGGCCGGATTGCATAAGCTCGCGATTTCAAATCCCTCAGTCTCAGGTGTATTTCGGCATAGTAAGGTGCTTTGTATCTGCCGTGCAATCTCAAACTCGCGGTTCATCCGCTGTTTGTTTTCGAGTTCCTTGACGTATTCGGGTACGAATTCAAGCAGGTCTTCTCCGGTCTCGCGGCTGAATATTCCGATCAGGGCAACGATCACGAGCAGTACCAGGAAGAAGAGGAGGATCGAAACTTGGGTCATGTCTCCGAAGCCGAAAAGATAAAAACTCTCCTGGATCAGATAGGTCAACGCTCCCGTTATGATCAGCGTCAGGAAATCATACCTGAAGAGCAGAAATGTGAAGAACATACCTATGCCCGCGCCTATCAGAACACGCGTGAGCGGCGGCGAAACCACGGTGAAAATGTACGGATAAATAAATCCTATCAGTATGCCCGCCGCAAAAATGAACCAAGTGGCTTTGATCCTCATGCGGATCGCCGACAGAGTCAGGAGGTAGAAACAATGGAAGTAAATGATCGCAGACCAGACGGATGCACAGATCAGGAAAAGGGATGTGTGTTGACCGAATTTCTGGAAACTTTGCTGATTGAGCAGGAACGCTGTACCGGGCAGCTGCTGCAATAATATGGAACTTACGCCAAGGAGGATACCGCTCCAGAGGATTCCGCGCAAAAGGCTGAATCCGAAATTCTGATTCCATACCCGGCCGCGCCGAAGCGCCTCAAACGTTTGATATTTTGCCGGCCAGGCCTGGTGCGAAACGGAAGCGGAAACGGATACGATGATGGTGGAGATCAGGAAATACCATCCGCCCGCAAACACGAGGATCAGAGCCATGATGGCCCAACGTTCAAGGTCCATGCTCACCGCCATCATAACGGCGAAGGTAAGGCCCACGATGGAACCGAAAAAAAGACCCAGTTTGAAATCAAATGCGCCTTTTTTGAAACGTATGAAAAAATAAACGGCGGTGACGATCGCGAAGAGCAGGATGACAAAAACGTCGATCGTATCCAGCAGGCTGGCCAGCCAGCGATCCTTGTGCGGAATGAACTCCGACGGAAACTGGTAGGATGTTTCAAAGTAACTGATCTTTCCTTCTTCGACACGGATGCGGATCTGCTGAACCTGCTCGTGCTTCTTGATCAGAGACAAATAAGAAAAATCAAATGAGGTCCTGTTGTTTTTGATACTGGTCTGGAAAGGGTTCCTGTGAAAGTCGTCGAGAAGCAGACCGGCCGTACTTTTCAGGAATTCATCGGCGATCTTTTGGGCCGAGTCGGCGGCGCCAAGAACAGGAGCGGTTGGCGGCGGCGGTATGGGCGGGAGGTCCGTTTTGTCGCTCTGAATGACCACCACACTGTCCGAGCTCTTCAGTTGGCAAGAATAACGTACGGGACGGCCGGTATGGTCCAACGACATCTCCACTATTTCTCTATTGCTTCGATCGGGAGGTCCTTTATCGTCGTCGCCGCCGTTGCGTAAGCGGATATTTTCTTCGCTTATTTTTTCCCACGTGATTTGCCAAACGTAGGCGTTCATGCCGCCTGCCATGATGCGGTTGGCCTCTTCAAGGCCCAGACTCTCCTGGAGGTATTGGATCTGTTTCTGATCCGCGCGAAGGCGCATATGCATGCGAAAAGAATCCATGGAGACCGGTGTCAGTAATTGACCGGAGCGCATGAACTGTTCCGCATACTTCTGGGCTTCGTCCTTCGTGACCATGCCTCTAATGGCCGCTTCGGGATACGTGCTGTCATACGTGGCCGCAAAATAATAGAAAGCGGCTATGCCGGCAAAAAGCAGAACAATATCCGATCGTCGGAAAAAAGTTTTCATGAGAGTTTCTCCGGAGGATGGGCTCGTAATTTCTTAACAGCCAGCCATACAAACCGGCCGAATAATAATACATAGAAGGGTATGTATTCCCACAATCTTATCTCAAGCCTTTCTTGCCAGATACCTTGGGAATGATAGGCCTGCAGCACGTCATAAGAGATGAACACCAGGCCCGTAAAAAGTATCCAAGCCGCATTTGGAAAGATGCAAAGGAATGGAACGATCCAGATCACATACCAGGGGTGAAGCGTCGGTGTCAAGAGCGTCCAGACGCCCATGACAATAAAAACCGCTTTTATGATGTTCGCTTTTTGTCCTTCGTAACTTTTCCTAATGTGGTAAATAAGGACGCCCGCCGAAATAAGTAATCCGGAAATGCCCAGAATCAATTTCGCGGCGGTGCGCGCCTGGTTATTCGTTTCGATTCCCAGGAATGTTTCACCGGAAGCAGGAATATTAAAAAAATCCTGCACGTAATGATAGACGAGTGAATACCAGGACGAATTGAATTCCCAATGAGTCACGTAATCCTTCAATCCTTTGTTAAGATAAGGACCGGCGTCAAGAAACGGCGCGTAACCGGCCGTTACGATCAGCAAAACCAGAGCCAGCATCAGGCCAATGGTCTTAATTCGCGAGCGCGGGTCCTCAAAGAAGGGCAAGGCTATAACGGCAACAAACTTGGATAGGAAGGACAAAGCCAAAGCGGCGCCGGCCCAAATGGATCGGGCCTGAATGGCCAGATAAAGACTCAGCAACAAAAAGAAAATGGCGATCCCATCCGAATGCCCGCTGCCTGAGAATTCCACGATGACCAGCGGATTCCATGCATATACAGCAATCCATCCAAGCGATCGATCAAGGAACCGAAGGATGAGGAATAATAAGGCCAGGATCCCCAGATCAAAAAGGAAAAGAACAAATTTCATCGCCCATACCGTTGGCGATACAAATGCTACAACCTGAAAAACGTACTGCTGAAGAGGAGGATAGATCGTATGAATGGTCTTATGGTTCACATGCGGATAAATGGCGTCGTCCCGTATTCCCTTCAGATTATCCGATTCCGGTGCATACCGGTACGGATTGAGCCCATGAACTGATACTTTGCCGTCCCAGACATATCGGTAAAGATCGTCGGAGAGTACCGGCTCGTTAAAAAGAAAATTCAATCGAAATACGACGGCAAAAAGCAGTATCAGCTCCGGTGAGAAAAACGTCTTAGCCCAGAAAAAATGCAGATAAACGACCGTCACAAGGTAGACGGCAAAGGCGCATGTGAAATAGAAGAAGAGACCCGCGGATTGAGTTTGGAGATCGGATATCCTCGAGAGGCCGAAAAGGAAGACTTCCATCACCGCACCCAACGCCAGCAGGATCCAAAGCGTATGTCGGGTGAGGCTTTGTTTAAACATAAACCTGTTGTCTTGAAGGGTTATTATAGGTAACTTCGGCTAAAAATTTACTAAACCATACCTTAAACGCAACACTAATTTCCGGCCTGATACTGATGGCCGGAACAAACCATGATACTTAACTATCATACCCTTTGCCGCTGGTCCAAGGAAACGGCTCATGAACTCGTGGGTGCGAAGATCATAGAGGTCTTTTCTCAAAGCCGCAGTGTCTTGCATATTGGATTGGTGACGACGGACCGCCGTACGGCGGCGTTGGAGATGGCGGCTGAAAAGGGGGCGGCGTATGTGGTTCTCCGCAAGGACTATCGTCGGAAAAGCAAGAATTCGGCCGATCTCTTTCCGGAAGCTGTTGGTCGGAAGATAACGGAGTCGGCCATGGACCCGGTGGACAGGATCGTTCGTATCAGACTTTCCGGCGGGCTCGTTTTTGAATTAGAAATGTTCGCTTCGGTCAATATTTATCTGACGGACGAAAACGGAAAGATCTTGGATGCCTTTAAAGATTCCAAGGACCATGTCGGGCAAGTTCGATCAGGAAGTGAGACCCGGCCGTCTTATGATCTCGGGAATATACGTCAATTAGAAGAGACT
The DNA here is from genome assembly GCA_964415295.1 of uncultured Bacteroidota bacterium. GTDB lineage: Bacteria > CLD3 > CLD3 > SB21 > SB21 > SB21. Next base: position 389,526 of record CAYPYN010000002.1, on the reverse strand, counting down.
ATCCCGGACATGGTCACTTTCAAAATGAAACTCTCCGAAGGCCTATGGCATTTCAACAAATATCTGGCCTTGGAATGCCTGCATCAGTCAGAAGTTCTGGAAGAATGTTTTCAAAACATGACCGCACTCTTGTCCAGACTATACCGGGAAGAGCCCCGCGTGTACAGACTCTATGGCGAACCGGTGCTTTTCTCGCTTATTGATCTTAAGCACTACTGCTTGCGGCATCCGTCCGTAAAAGAGGAGATATTCCGATCGGTAAATGAAGCGTTGCTCGCTTATCTTGGCGATCGGGCTGCATTTGGACGTAGAAAAGAAAAGCTTCAGGACATGCGGCGTGCCTTACGGCTGCGCCTTAAGAAAAACGAATCGCTGATTCTGGCGTTACGGGACGATCTTGAAAAAGCCGGTTCGTTTGAATTGGTCGAACGGCAGGGGCATTTGCTGAATCTCCACATCTCCAAATTGGTACGGGGTATGGATAGGGCGGTCGTGGAAGACGCGTATGATGAGAAGGGAGGCATGGTTGAGATCCCGCTGAATCCCGAATGGACACCAAAAAAGAATATCGAAGAATATTTTGCCCGGGCCAAAAAGATGCGCCAGTCCGTGGATAAAGTGGCCGGAAGGATCCGAACACTGGAATCAGAGATAGCGCGCCTAAGGGCTCTCCATGAGGAAAACGAAGACGAGGAACGGAGAGACTGGAAGAAGATAGAGAAAACATACGACGAATGGGTCCGTCTTGGATGGATCAAAAGGAGAAAAGAAGATGTCCGCGCAAAACCGGAAAAGGAAGTCCCTTCATTCCGGGAATTCATGATCCCGGGAAACTGGCGGGTATTTGTCGGGCAAAACGATACGAAGAACGACCAACTGACATTCAAATTCGCGAAAAGCGACGATTATTGGTTCCACGCCCGCGGTGTGCCCGGTTCTCATGTCATCCTCAAGCGCGACGGACGTAAGGACAATCCCGGCAAACAAGCCATAGAGTCGGCGGCGTCGATCGCGGCGTTTTTCAGCAAAGCCAGGACCTCTTCCCTGGTGCCGGTGGCGTACACATTGAAAAAATATGTACGAAAGCCTAAAGGCTCACGCCCGGGTCAAGTAGTGATAGAAAGAGAGGAAGTGGTGATCGTGCCGCCGAAAGAAATGAATTGAAACTTTTCGCCGTTTTCCCGGTAAATATCGTTGAATTAAAGGGACGTATTCACTACTTTTACCGCGTTATTATCATGGAGACTATGTTATTGAAATCGGAATCGAAACAGAAACAGACTCTATCGGAACTTCTGAAGCCGGCGGCGATTAATCTGGAACTCCGGGGTTTGACCAAACAAGAGATCATCGATGAGCTTATTGAAACGCTGGACCGGACCGGCGCTCTTCTGGATAAGTCTGCGGTCCGTCAGGCCATTATCGAACGTGAAGCCAAACTGAGCACAGGGCTTGGTGAAGAAGTGGCCGTTCCTCACGGTAAAACATCCGGAGTCGAAAAGCTGGTGGCGGCGTTCGGCATCAAGCGCGAAGGCATCCACTTTGACGCGGCCGACGGCCAGCCGGTGAAGTTGTTTTTTATGCTGGCTTCCCCTCCTTCCGTTACAGGGCCTCACGTGAAAGCGCTGGCTCAGATTGCCCGCTTTTTGCGCAGCGGCCGTAATAAAGAGAAACTGCTGAACGCCAGGACTGCGGAAGAAGTCCATAAGATATTTTCTGCAGAATGAATTCTCACTCATTGTTTTGTTCGATTGAATCAACGAAACAAACCAAAAAACGTAATGCGAAACGATTAATGACTCAACTCTTCCGTTACGCTCTCCATTGTTGGACCATCTTGCTGAGCCTTTCACTACCTTTGTTTGCCCAGAAAATATTGATTCCCATGGATCTCAGGCAAAACGATCACCTCAAAGCGTACGGCGTGGCTTTCAAAACGCTCGAGGGAGGAAATAATGTGGAATGGCTGCTGAACTATCGCGGCGGTTCTTTTATGATGGATTATTCGGCCGGGGTTGAGAACGAATGCCTCGTTCGCGGCGTTACGATGCAGACGTTGAGTGCGTCCGAAATCGTACAGGTATATCAGACCATTGCGGATGAGAATATGGAATCGATTCTGCTGGAAAAAGCGCCGCGTATCGCCGTGTACACGCCGCCGGACAAGAAACCTTGGGACGATGCGGTTACCATGGCGTTGGAATATGCCGAGATCCGCTACGACAAGATCTTCGACCTTGAGGTCTTGCAGGGAAAACTCTCCGAGTACGACTGGCTGCATCTGCACCATGAGGATTTCACGGGACAATACGGCAAATTCTATGCGCTTTATGCCACCGCGCCCTGGTATATACAACAGCAAAAGGACTATGAGTCATTTGCCCGCCAGATGGGCTTTGCCAAGGTTTCCAGGGAAAAATTGGCGGTTGTGAAGCTGATGAAGGAGTATGTGGCCAACGGAGGTTTCCTTTTTGCCATGTGCGGGGCCACCGACAGTTTTGACATTGCACTTGCCGCGCAGAATACGGATATCTGCGACATCATGTACGACGGCGATCCGGCCGATCCGTCCGCCAACAGCCGTTTGAATTACTCCCAAACACTGGCCTTCACCGGATTTAAGGTTGAGATGAATCCGTACGCGTATGAGTTTTCCGATATCGATCATCCGTCCAATCTGACGGCGCGTTTGAAGACGCCCGAAGAGGATTATTTTACCCTGTTCGATTTTTCTGCAAAATACGATCCCGTTCCGACGATGCTGACTCAAAACCATGTCTCGACGGTCAAAGGATTTATGGGTCAGACCACCGGCTACCGCCGCTCGCTCGTCAAAGACAACCTGGTCATCATGGGTGAAGACGCTTCAATCGGTACCGCCAAATATATTCACGGCAACTTCGGTAAAGGTATGTTCACTTTTTACGGCGGGCACGATCCCGAGGATTATGCCCATCAGGTTGGTGATCCGCCGACAGATCTCGCTCTGCATAAGAATTCGCCCGGTTACCGTCTGATCCTGAATAATATCCTTTTCCCGGCAGCAAGAAAAAAACCGCAGAAAACCTGAGTGGTGTCATGAAGAAAATTCAGAAGACTATCCTCATCATAGGCGGTACGGCGGCCGGGCCTGCGGCGGCGGCAAAGGCCAAACGTATCGATCCGGATCTCAATATTACTATTTTCGAACAAGGGGAGTTCATTTCTTACGGAACATGTTCCATGCCGTATTATGTCGGCGGCGTGATCCCGGATTATCATAACATAATCACATTTTCTCCGTCGGAATTCGAAAAAGAAAAGGGTTGTTCGGTCAGAACGTTCCATCGCGTAGAAGAGATTCTCCCAAAACAGAACCAGATTGTTGTAATGGATTTAAAAAACCGAAAGCGTGTCGAATACGCCTACGATAAACTCCTCATCGCCACCGGCGCACGCGCGCGAATTCCAGATGGGGGCTGGCTTCAGGGAAAAAATGTTTTTACGATCAAACACCTGCAGGATAGTATCGATCTTAAGAAATTCATCGAAACGCGCAAGCCGCGAAAAGCGCTGATCATCGGCGGCGGATTTATTGGCATGGAAATGGCCGAGGCGTTCGCAAAACACGGTTTGGAGATCACGGTTATACACCGTGCCGTACAGCCGATGAATACGTTGGAGCCCGAATCGCAAGCGATCGTCGCGGATGAACTAAAAAGGCATGGTGTAAAATTCATCGGAAATGCGGTGGTAACCGGCATGGAAATGAAAGACGGTCTGGCGTCAAAAGTGAAAACGACGGCCGGCGATTTTGAGGCTGATCTGATACTCATGGCATTGGGGTTTGAACCCAACACCGAAATAGCTAAGAAAGCCGGTATTCGAACGGCCGTATCGGGTGGTATCCTTGTTGATCCGCGTATGAAGACCAATTTCGATAATATTTATGCCGCCGGCGCCTGTACGGAGATCAAGAATATTATTTCCAATAAATCCATTTATCTGCCGCTTGGAAATATAGCCAACAAAACCGGATGGATCGCCGGTGAGAATCTGGCCGGATCGAGATCGGAATTCCCCGGCGTGGTCCGAACGACCGCCGTCAAGGTATTCGAACTTGAAGTGGCTTCGGTCGGATTGAGTTCAGATGAAGCGGCCTATCACGGATTTCAGGTGATCACGGAATCCATTACATCCAGTTCACGCTCCAAATCGTATCCGGGTTCAAGACCTGTTTTTATAAAATTCATCATCGATAAATTCCGCAAACGTCTGATCGGCGCCAACCTGATCGCCGAAGAAGGCGCCGCGATGCGTGCGAATATTCTTTCGGTGGCCATTCAAAATAAAATGACCATTCGCGATTTGGCCGGACTGGACCTGCTTTATTCACCGCCTTTTTCTCCCGTGTGGGATCCCATTCTTATTGCCGCCAATAAAAGCCTGAAAAAGATTTCCTGAATATCTTTTTTTTGTTTCTTACCTCTTTTTTCTGCATATTGCGCCACCAAACCAGAGGCTTTATGAATTTAAAAGATTATCCCATAGGTGATCAGTTTCCCGAGATCGTCAATGCGATCATTGAAATCCCGGAAGGCAGCCGTAACAAATACGAGTATGATCCGGAGTTGAACATATTCAAACTCGACCGCGTGCTGTATTCCGCCGTGCATTACCCGACGGCGTATGGGTTCATCCCGGGAACGTACTATGACGACGGCGATCCGCTCGATATTCTGGTATTGACCAGCCAGCCGCTGTCGATCGGTATTCTTGTAGAAGCGCGTTCGCTGGGCGTGTTGCGCATGCGCGACGATAAAGGTCCGGACGATAAGATCATTTCTGTTGCGGTGCGTGACGAACACTACAAAGATGTGTTGCGTGTGGAACAATTACCGCATCATTTGTTGGTCGAGATCGAACATTTCTTTTCCACTTATAAACATTTGGAAGGAAAGGATGTGCGCAGTTTTGGCTGGGAGCCTATGGCCTTTGCGCATGCGGCTATTCGTATGGGCCGGGAAAAATACCTGTCACTCAAGAAATAATGCTAATGGCACACACGCATCAATTAGCCGTGATTGCTTATATCGTTCGCGGCAATAAATTTCTCCTGTTGAAACGCAACCATGAGCCCGCGGTCTGGGGTCCGCCCGGCGGCCGGCTTGAACCGGATGAGGATCCGAACAAGGGCGTTATGCGGGAAGTAAGAGAGGAGACGGGATTAGAGGTGGAACTGCTCATGCCGGTGTATGTTTGGCATGGAAATTACCAAAATGGTCTGCTTACTTCCATCGATTATCTAGCAACGACCAGCTCTGGAGAGGTTCAATTGTCCAAGGAACATTCTGAATTTCGCTGGTCTACGATTGAGGATCTGCGTAATCACCATCCAAAATTAGGTGAAACAAAAACAAGTTTTCTGCTGAAAGACTTCGAAAAAGCCTGGAATATCTATCAAAAAATAAAATAAAACCGATTTCAAATGACTCAATGACTAAATGAATCAATGATTCAATTTCTATTCAACCAAAAGCATTAACAATAAAGGTTCAAGTCCGTGCACCATTCTGAAACCATTCTCATTCTTGATTTCGGCTCGCAATTTACCCAACTCATCGCCCGCCGCATACGCGAGATGAATATCTATTGTGAGATCCATCCGTTTAATACATCGCCTGAAAAGATCCGCTCACTTAAGCCGGTAGGGATCATTCTATCCGGTGGACCGTCAAGCGTATACGACGAAAAAGCTCCCTTGCCGGATCGAACCGTATTTGATCTCGGCGTGCCGGTACTTGGAATTTGCTATGGCATGCAGGTCATGGCGCATTATCTCGGCGGCAAAGTAGACAAAGCGGCGCACCGCGAATACGGCCGTGCGGAAATTCGTATTGCCAACCACGACGATTTGTTCAAAGGTTTCCCGGCGGCGACCACCGTATGGCAAAGTCACGGCGACCGTCTTGAAAAGGCTCCGGCGGAATTTGAGATCATCGCCGGAACGGATAATGCTCCGATCACGGCCATGAGGCAAACGAATAAGAAATTCTGGGGCGTACAATTCCACCCCGAAGTGGCTCACACGGTTTTGGGTAAAAACCTCCTTGAGAACTTCACAAAAAGCATTTGCGGTTGTTCCGGTTCCTGGACCGCTTCTTCTTTTGTAAAAGAATCCGTAAAGAATATCCGGGATACGGTCGGTGACGGATACGTGATCTGCGCCTTGTCCGGCGGCGTGGATTCTTCCGTGGCGGCGATGCTGCTTCATGAATCCATACCGGACCGGTTTTCGGCCATTTTTGTGGACAACGGTTTGCTCCGGAAGAACGAACGCGAGCAGGTGGAATCCACATTTAAGAAGTTCTTTAAGAACCATCTGATCGTGGCCGATGCCTCGCAGCTTTTTCTCTCACGGCTCAAAGGCGTGGAAGATCCGGAAAAGAAACGCAAGATCATCGGTAATACGTTCATCGATGTGTTTGAAACGGAAGTAGAAAAACTGCGTACGACCGTCGGTCATATTGATTTCCTTGCCCAGGGCACTTTATATCCGGATGTGATCGAGAGTGTTTCCGTCAAAGGTCCCTCGGCTACGATAAAAACGCATCACAACGTCGGCGGTCTGCCGGAAAAAATGCGATTAAAACTGATCGAGCCGCTGCGGGAACTCTTTAAGGATGAAGTACGATCGGTGGGACGTCAGTTGGGATTATCCGATGAATTGCTGATGCGCCATCCGTTCCCGGGTCCGGGATTAGCGGTACGTATTTTGGGCGAAGTCAACAAAGAACGTTGCGATCTTTTACGCGAAGCGGATGCGATTTTCATTGACGAGTTGAAAGCATCCGGCGAATACAAGAATATTTGGCAGGCGTTCACGGTCCTTCTTCCGGTTAAGTCGGTCGGTGTGATGGGGGATGAGAGAACGTATCAGAACGCCGTGGCGCTCCGCGCCGTTACCAGTCAGGACGGTATGACCGCCGATTGGGCGCATGTGCCGTACGAATTGCTCGGCAAAGTATCCAACAGGATCATCAACGAAGTCCGTGGCATTAACCGCGTGACGTACGACATCAGCTCCAAGCCGCCGGCCACTATTGAATGGGAATAGTATTAAATCACAAATAACAAGCGCCAAATTCCAGATATATTCCAAGAACCAAATAGCAAACGATAATCAAGAAGATGTGTTTTCTGGAATTAGAACTTGAGATTTGTTTGTAATTTGTTTTTTGTGATTTGATATTTCAACTCCATGACCTCATTTTCCGAAATATTTCTTCGAACCAACCGGTCTTCCACTTTTTCGCGCGTCAAGCCTAAGGATAAATATTGTGAAACCTACCGCGGCGAAATTTGTACCATTTGTCCGGCCATTGACCTCGGCTATAAGGATGAAACCACTGTAAAAGAAAAGTCCTTCGCGGAATTTTGGCGGGTGAACAAGCTGCCCGGAACAGCGGAGCCTCTGGTCGTTTCGCCGCAGGGAAGAGGATACCGAACGGTAAGTAAGCGCCGGGCGTTTCGCGACGCCAATGGCCAGACACTTCTTGGCCTGACCGATATCTCAGAATCCGGCCGCGTCCGCCCGATCGATGTGATGCACTGCGCCATAGAACCTGCCGGTCATAATCATATCTATCAGCATATTCAGCAATTCATCGCCTCCCGTGATGGAAGGGCTCTGGCCCGTGTATTGAGCCACGTGATCCTCAAAGGAAGCTATGATGAATTCTGGATCATCTTCAATCTTCAGGATTCATCCAAAGAGATCGGCGCTTCCCTGACGCGGTTGTCAAAAAATCTGACCAAAGAAATTAAAGAGATTTCCGGTCTGTTTTTTGTGGTCGAGGAACGGTCCAAATATTATCTATCCGACCGGGCTCATGAGAATTTCAGGAAGGTCTATGGAAAAAATGAGGTCTTCCTGAAGATCCGTGACCTGTCTTTGCTTTTCTCGCCTTTAGCTTTTTCGCAGACGAACGCCTCGATCATTGGAACTATGGCTGAGACCGCGTTGAACATGATGAATCTGAAGAAAGAAGATGTTCTCTACGATCTTTACTCCGGTTTTGGTCTTTTTGGGCTGAGCGCGGCTAAACGGGTCACGCATGTAACAGGGATCGAATCATCGCCTTCAGCGGTTGCGTCAGCTAAATCAAATGCGGTGCGGAACAAGATCAGCAATGTGCGATTCTATAAAGAAAAAATCACGGCGGAGTCTCTGGGTAAATTTATGAGCCAAGGATCGGTTCCATCATCCGTGATACTTGATCCGCCGCGCAACGGTACGGATAACGGTGTTATAGAGTTTTTAGCCGAACAAAAACTGAAGAAAGCTCTCCATATCTTTTGCGAGGCCGATTTAATCTCGGCTGAATTAAAGCACTGGACGCAAAACGGATATCGGGTAAGCCGTGTCGTTCCGCTCGACATGTTTCCTGCAACGGAACATATAGAAACGATGGTCTTGCTGGAGCCGAAATAATATTTGATAAAGTTCAAAAACATTCTAAGTTTGTATTGTTAATTTTTGCTAACCACAAAGTTCACTGAGAGAAAATCACAAGATCACTAAGTATAATACTTTCTATTCCTTGCGCTCTTTGTTAGTATTATTTTGTGCACTTTGTGGTTAAAAGTTTCTTTACTAAAGCTATGTCCGATTTCATACATCTCCACAATCACACCGATTACAGCCTTCTCGACAGCATCTGCAAGGTCGATGATCTGGTCGAAGCCGCTGTCAATCACAAGATGCCGGGCCTGGGGATCACGGATTACGGTAACATGTTCGGCGCAGCGGAATTTTACAGTAAAGCCAAGAAGGCCGGCGTCAAACCCATCATCGGCATGGAGGCGTATATCGCGCCCAACCGCCTTGAAAAGAGCAAGTTGATCTATCACCTCGTTTTGATCGCGAAGGATCAGGAGGGCTATCACAACCTGATGCTGTTGGCGTCGCAGGGATATCTCGACGGATTTTATTACAAGCCCCGCATCGATAAGGCATTCATCAGGCAATATGCCGCCGGATTGATCGGAACTTCCGCGTGCCTTAAAGGAGAGATCCCTCAACGCCTGATGCACGGCAAATATGAGGAAGCCAGAGCCCTGGCTTCGGAATATCTGGAAATATTCAACGGCGATTTCTATCTCGAAATGCAGCGTCACGGGCTTTCGGTGGACGCCGTGGTCAATGACGGTTTGATGAGGTTGTCGAAAGAGCTGCATATTCCTCTGATCGCAACCAATGATATCCACTACATGGAGCCTTCGCATGCCGGCGCGCACGAGGTTCTTTTGTGCATCCAGTCCGGGAAAACCATGACCGATGTGACCCGGCCTAAATATCCCGGCGATACGTTTTATTTCCGCTCTTCGGACGAAATGAAACAATTGTTCAAAGATGTTCCGTCCGCGATCGAGAATACACTGGCTCTGGCTGAAAAATGTACGTTCGAGATGGAATTCGGAAAATCGCAATTGCCCAAATTCACTCTGCCCGAGCCGTTTGGCGGTGAGAATGAGTATCTGAAATTCCTTGCGCAGGAAGGCCTGAAGAAGAAAATGGGCGGACAGGTCACACCGGAAATGACCGCGCGTCTCGATTACGAACTGGAAATGATCGCGAAGATGGGTTTCCCGGGATATTTCCTTGTCGTGCAGGATTTCATCAACTCGGCAAAGCAAATGGGTGTGTCGGTCGGTCCGGGCCGCGGCTCGGCCGCAGGAAGTCTGGTATCCTATGCGATAGGCATTACGGATGTGGATCCGCTCAAGTATAGCCTTCTCTTCGAGCGTTTTCTTAATCCCGACCGCATTTCCATGCCGGATATTGATATCGATTTTGACGATAAGAATCGGGGTAAAGTCATTGAATATGTAATCAATAAATACGGCAAGGATAACGTAGCGCAGATCATCACGTTTGGCGCGATGAAGGCGCGTGCGGTGATCCGTGATGTTGCTCGGGCGCTCAATATTACGCTGGCAGACGCCGACCGGATCGCCAAGATGATCCCTCGCCGTTTGGACATCACCTTGAAGGAGGCTATCGACGAAGTCCCGGATCTGAAGAAACTGTCCGACAGCGACGACGACCGCATGCGGAATCTTCTTGAATATTCTCAGACCCTGGAAGGTCTCGTCCGGCAGCCCGGTATTCATGCCGCCGGCGTCGTGATCACACCGGACCAGATCAAGAAGTTTGTTCCGGTGTACAAATCGGCCAAGGACGAAATTTCCACGCAATTCGACAAAGATTGGGTCGAGAAGATCGGTCTGCTCAAAATGGATTTTCTGGGCCTTACGACGCTGAGTATCCTCGACGATGCCCGCCGGCATATCAAAATGAATCATGGGGTGGATATTGACCTCAATACCATTCCTCTCGATGACGACAAGGCGTTCCAGCTTTTCTGGCGCGGCGAAACGGTAGGCATTTTCCAGTTCGAATCGCAGGGCATGACGGAATACATGAAGAAACTCAAGCCGACCTGCATCGACGATCTGATCGCGATGAATGCGTTGTACCGTCCCGGCCCTATGGAATTTATCGAGACCTTTATCGCGCGTAAGAACGGGAAACTTCCGATCGATTGTTTTCATCCCAATCTCGAACCCATTTTGATGAGCACGTACGGTGTGATCGTTTACCAGGAGCAGGTGATGCAGGTTGCACAGGTTCTGGCCGGCTTTTCTCTCGGCAAAGCCGATGTTGTGCGTCGAATTATGTCCAAAAAGAAACCGGAAGAACTCGAAAAGATCCGGCCGGAATGGGTGGATGGGGCCGTAGCCCGCGGCTACACAAAAGTCCTCGCGGAGCAGATATTTGACATTCTGGTGCCGTTTTCCAATTACGCGTTCAATAAATCCCACTCTGCCGCTTATTCGATCCTGGCGTATCAAACGGCTTACCTGAAAGCGCATTATACGGCGGAATTCATGGCCGCCGTTCTATCGAGCGAAATGGCCAATACGGACCGCATCTCGGTTCTCATCAATGCCTGCCGCGACATGGGCATTGAAGTGTTGCCGCCCGATGTCAACGAAAGCGTCGCGGAGTTTTCCGTCAAAAATAACACGATACGCTTTGGCCTTGGAGCCGTAAAGAATGTCGGCTTAGGAGCGATCGAATCGATCATTCAGGCACGCGAAACGCACGGTAAGTTCAAGACGATTTTTGATCTTTGCGAATTCGTCGATCTGCGTCTCGCCAACAAGAAGGTCATGGAAAGCCTGGTGATGTCGGGCGCGTGCGATTCGCTTCACGGCCACCGGTCACAGCTATTTGCTTCCATTGAAAAAGCGCTGAATTATGGGTCCAAAAAACAGGTGCAGGCCAATTCCGATCAGACGGATATTTTCGGAAATCTCGCTCCATCGGAAAAACCCGTGGACTCAGGGATCTTTGTTCTACCGGACGTGCCGCGATGGACGCATGCCGAGGAATTGGCCAAAGAGAAAGAACTCCTTGGATTCTATGCATCCGGGCATCCGCTGGATAAATACCGCTTCGAACTTGAGGCGTTCTCCACTTACCGTATCGGAGAAGAGACTTCCGTGAGGGACGGAGCGGAAATGCGCGTGGGCGGCATGATTGCCGATGTGCGCCAGATCTTCGACAAGAAAGGGAATCCGATGGCCTTTGTTAAGCTGGAAGGGTTTGGAGGAACGATGGAGGCAGTCGTTTTTGCCAGCGTCATGAAGGACTGTGCGGACAAATTGCGCAAAGAAAACGTGGTAATGATCTCCGGAAAGGCTTCGCACCGGAACGAGTCCATGAGTATTATTGCCGACACGGTGTTGGCGATGGATGACGTGCTGGAGCGTTTCACTAATAAGGTAGTGATCCAGCTTTCTTCAGAACAATTGCAGAACGGGGTGCTGGATAAATTGGCTGAAATTTTCAGGAACAGCATGAAGACCGGCCGCGATAAGAATGCGAATACTTGCGAGATCCAGTTGAACGTGGACATACCCGACAAGAATGCAGTAGCACGATACAAGGTCAACAAATTCCGCATTGTACCCAATAACGAATTCTTCAAGACCCTCCACGGCGTCATCGGTAGAGGCCGTGTATCCATCGCAACAAAATGATATTTACCGGAACCTGATATTCAGGCTCAGGGTCGCCATTTTACTCTCAGGATCGTACCCGGGAATAACGCTCAGGTTCTTGTGCTTCCGGGTCAGTGTAAATGCGGTTGCTGACAACACGGGCGAAGCCAGGATGCCTGTCCAGTCTTTTAAGTTTTTTGGTCCGCGCTTTTTAAAGATCACACCTTCATGCATACCGAGCGCCCGATAACCCCAAACGCCGAATGGGATCGCGCCAACGGCGCTGCCCAGGAAAGCCAGGTTATAAGATCCGGTCGGACCGCCTAATTCTCCAATTCCTACGACGCCCGCGGTTACACCGATGGTCCAGCATACGGCAGAACTCGTCTTGCCGCTCGAGAAAATAATATTACCGACATAATTTCCTGCGAGAGAGGCCATGACGCCCCCGACGGTGCCGATGACGATCTGACTGGAAAAGCGCAGCGCGTTAACGGGCGGTTTTTCTTCCTGACCCTTGACCATAAAGGCCGGTATGGTGAAAAACAAAAAGAAACAAAGCGCGAGCTTTTTGGTTGCGTGTCTGGATCCAGCAATTGGCGTCATCGTGTTTTCAGCATTGAGGGTTAATCGTGTGTACTGCTATTTACACTTCCCATCGCAATCCGCCAACGCAACAATGTCATCGTAATCGGCTGTTGCCCGGCTCTTGGTGTGGTCGGCGTCAGTACGGATAGCAATGCCCGCGATCTCATCGGGAGGATAATCACCAAAGACTTTTTTATAGTGCTCGTAAATATTGATGGTCTCGGTGACCCAGACATCTTTCTTTATTGCACCCGATTCCACAACCGTCTGCATGGCTTTTCCAGTACCTTCATTCTTAAAAATATCGCAGGGTCCGAGTTCATTGCTCCAGATGTATTTTATACTTTTGGGAATGCCCAGGAAATTGACATAATACGTGATGTACAATGCGGCCGGGCTGTCCTTTTTGCCGGCCCTTTTTTCATTCGCGCCGGTCGGGAATTGCTTTACTCTCCAGCGCCAACTGAGACAGGGATATTTCTTGACGTTCCATTTTTTGTCGCTTACGATCGTAACGGCTTGCCCCGCATCATCGGCGTGGAGGTATTTATTTCCGTTTTCTTCAAGGACAACGTAAGGCACTTCTCCGGGCGACGCTTCACTGATCTTCTTAACCGACGTACCATCCAACCAGCCCCAGTTCTTTGGGAATTGACCTGTGATGGAGGTTGAGAAATCCTCAACAACGACCCGATCTACGCCGGATGAGGCTTCGTCCATGCGGAAAACAAAGACCAGAACGGCGGCCAAGGTCAATGCCAGAGGTATCTTTGGAAACATTTTCATGACGTGACTCCGCTTAATGAATGCAATTACACGCGAAGGAAGTTAGCAGAATTTCCGTCCTTAGTCAAAAAATAATTTGGATATATCCGCTTACGGGTTTTCTTCTGTCTGTAATTCCTCGCCAATTCAATAAAGATTCCGATGTCCCTGTCCCAATCGGAACGGGTTCCGTCAAAATAGAATACCTTCATTGGAATATTATCATGAGCGCGGCTGATCTTCGGATAAAGCGCTTCGCATACTATTCCGTTCATACAAGTAAAGGGGCTCACATCCACGATCCCGTCCACGCCTTTTTCATAAAGATACATAGCTTTGCCGGAACTGACGGTCATTTCACCAAGAGCGCCGTAATGCGGCAGATAGGGAAGGCTTTTTTGAAGGACCTGTGTGACGTGATGCGGTTCTTCGTAGCCTTTGAAATCTTCTCGGAATAGTTCCAGCAGAGCATGCTCATCACGCCGCTGAACGAAGTTCTTGATCTTGGCGGCCAGCATGGCTTTGGAAAACCGCTGTCCCTTATCGCGGATCGTTCCGATCTGACGGTAATTGGTATACCAGATCCATTCGGAAATATCGGCCATCCAGGCTTCACCGCCCTGAGCCTCGATGACGCGGAGGATCTGCTCATTGGCAAAATCATCGAGACGGCAGTAGATTTCGCCGACCACACCTATAAGAGGCCTGTCCGGGTCGTAGTTGCAGCTGATTTGCCGAAAACGTTCACGACAAACCGTTAAGGCATGCAGAAGACCTTCCATATGTTCCTTGGAGTTTCCGTTCCATGCAGCAATCGCCTCGCAAATATGGTCCAGCGACTGTTCGAATACAGCATCGGATGAACCGCGTGTGATCTCATAAGGACGTGTTTTAAGAAGCAGTTTGCGCAGAATATCCGAAGCCACCACCGCGCGCCAGGCGATCCGCGCAAACCCCTTTCCTTGTTCGCCGAATCCGTCATAACTATTCTCTCCGGTGGGGGAGAACACCAAAATGTCGGAATGACCGAGTTGATCCAGAACTTTCCGCACATACACGGAATATTGACCGAATCGGCAAGGGCCACCGGCCATCGGCATAAGAAAGGCGGTCTTTTGTGGGTCAAATCCCGGCATTTCTAAAATTTTCAGAAAGCCTCCGAGGGTAACTGTTTGCGGATGGCATTCATCTCCGGAAGAGAATTTTTTTCCTAAGGCCAACGTGTTGTGGTCGGACGGAGGCACGGGCTGTGCCTGAATCCCTATGGCTTTCAGTGCCGCGGCCATCGCTCTCGCCCCTTCGTAACTCATTCGGGGAATATACACGGTTCGGTCTTTCAAGGAAGGCTGATGAGTATTCATATAATTGTCTCCGTTTGTCATAATATTGGTTTCAATCCGGCATTAACAGACGTCGCATTTTTCCATTTCGTACCGGTAGGAGGCATTTTGGGATCTGAAAAATCCCTTGCTGTCCAGATAAGCCTCGCATCGGGTAACCACACCGGCGTCGTTGGCGTGGCCGTCCAGTTGCAGGGTTAGAAAAGGTTTCCCTGATGCCTCGGCGACGAAATGTTTGATGTAAGAATCCGGACCGCACTTGAAATTGGTGATGTAAATGAGATGCAGGTGCGGTCTGTCCTTTATGAACTTCGCAATCTGAAGGATCTTTCGGCCGGAATTCCAGTACATGTTGTTGTTGATATCGGTGATATCGATGGAATGAATATCGAGCATGTCCATGGGGATGACATTAATCCCGTAATACTCCCGCAATTTGTTGGGGATATTGAGATTCATGCTGCGGTCGTTCACGTTATACACGCGGCCGACCAGGATCACGGCCATTTCGCCGCTGTCGTCGATAGCACGGATCGCGTCACGGCCCAATTCATAGAGCTTTTGCTGGAACCGGTGCTGGGCATCATAAGCCCTTTGCACGGCTTTATCGTGCAATGTCCGTTTGAGATTCAGGGGCCTCTTCAGATAATCAAAAAGTTCATCCGATATCTTTTTCTGACCTTCGCGGAAATGAAGGGTCGGACACAGGATCATTTCTTCGCGGCCTTCACCGAGAGAGGAGCCTTTGAGAACGAACGGCAAAGTCTGCGTCCATGGGCAATGGTGGGAGTTGTAGTTCATGAACTTCGTCTCGCCGTCGATGACATTGGGTTGGAAAATATAATCGCAGCCTTTGTCTATTAGATTCTTAAAATGACCGTGAGCGACCTTGATCGGGAAACACGGTTCGGCGATGGTCGCTTCGACGCCGGCATTAATGATCTCTTTATTGGTAGATTCCGACAATACCACTTGAAAACCCACGCTATTGAAATAGGCATTCCAAAATGGAAGTTTCTCAAAAAAATGCATGCTCCTCGGGAGCCCGATCGATTTGTTCCCTTGATTACGGCCCGGTTCAAATGTTTCCATGAGGATGTTTTCCCGGAGATCGGCCAGGTTGGGTATGACCGGCTTTTTATCCACTTTGGCTTTCTTACGGAATTTGTCGGAGCATTTATCCCCCCAGAATGTTTTTTCTGAATCCACTTTGACCTCCTGCATGTCGCAGAAATTGGAGCAGGCGCGGCAGGTAAAATGGCGAACGGTATAATTGATCGCATCAAGACTGTAGCCTCGGAATTTCGTCTTATCCTGACCGGCAAGAACTTTTTCTTTGGCTAGAATAGCCGCGCCGATAGCGCCGACAACGCCGTTGTGCGGAGGCACGATGATCTTCTTACCCAGAACCATCGAGAAGGCCGCGGCCACGGAATCATTGTAAGCGGTGCCGCCCTGGAAATAGATTGTGTCGCCGATCTTCCTTGAACGCACGACCCGGTTGAGATAATTGTGAACAATGGAATAGGCAAGTCCCGCTACGATGTCCTCTTTGGCCGCGCCCGTCTGCATGAAGGCGTTGATGTCTTTTTCCATGAAGACCGTGCATCGTTCGCCGAGCTTGATCGGACTGGCGGAACTCAAGGCCAGCTTTGAGAACTCACCTTTGATGCTGATGCCGAGTTTTTCCGCCTGTTCTTCCAGGAAGGAACCGGTTCCTGCCGCACAGGCCTCGTTCATCGCAAAATCAACCACGATATTATCCTGCAGGCTGATGAATTTGGAATCCTGCCCGCCGATTTCGAATATCGTATCGACTTTGGCTTGGATGAGTTTGTCGCTGATGTAGACGGCTCCCGTCTTATGCGCCGTGATCTCGTCCTTAATCGCATCGGCGCCGATCAGCTCTCCGATCAATTCCCGCCCGGAACCTGTCGTGCCAACGCCTTCAACGGATATTTTTCCGCCCAGTTCCCGGTGGATATCCTTAAGACCCTGGTTTACGATCTCGATAGGCCTCGCCTGCGTATAGACGTAGATCTCTTTTATGATATTATTATCGTCGTCGATCACGACCAGGTTGGTGCTGACCGAACCGATATCAATTCCCAAATAGGCTTTGACGGGAATGGATTTTCCTTCAAAGGAATACGGCTTCACCCGGTCACGCAAAAAGATGACATCGCGTGTGTGAAGCGGTTGTCCCGACGCAAAACTATTATTTGATTTGAGTTCTCCTTCTGAAATTAAGCTTTCGAGATACCGGTGATCTTTTAGAACCTTCGCTTCCTTAGCCAAGAGCGCCGCGCCGATAGCTCCGCACCAGGCATAAAACGGCGTCGTGATGAAATCCTCGTCCGGAATTTCAAATAAGTTCTTCATGGCTTGAACCACACCTTTATTGGCCGAGACGCCGCCGATGAAAATGGCTTTGGGCGCGATCGTACGTCCTTTAACGATGGAACTCTTAAAGTTTCTGACAACCGCTTCGCACAGACCTTTGAGGATTTCAGGGGGCTGTTCGCCTTTCTGCTGGGCGTGGATCATGTCGCTCTTTGCAAAAACGGAGCAACGGCCGGCAATGGTACTGGCTTTTCCGGCTTTCAGTACGATGTCTCCTACTTCTTCGATGTTGTATTTCAATCGGCTGGCCTGCTGATCCATAAAAGACCCCGTGCCCGCCGCGCAATCGCCGTTCTTTTCATAATCTTCGATCCCGATCATGCCGCTCTGCTTGTTGATTTGAATATGAAGGAACTTGGAATTGTCGCCGCCCATTTCGAATACGGTCTGAACATCCGGATATAAGGTACCCACGCCTTTGGCTACGGCACGAAATTCATTCTCGAATTGCGCCTGTAAATGATCGCTGATCTGTCGTCCGCCGGATCCAATGACCTGAATCCCGGCGATGCGGCTCAGAGGAATTATTTCTGTTAACTGACGCAGCATCTGCACGGTCACGGCCAGGCTTTCGCCGTTCGAACGGCGATAGCGGGACAGAGCCATTGTGAAGCGCTGGTTCTTGAAAAGTTCGAAGTGATCAGAAGAACCAAGTTCGTCCTCAGGTGCGGTCAGCGCGGCCATTTTGACGCTGATAGAACCAACGTCAATGCCGACATAAACGGGTCGCAATGCGGGATTGTGCATGGTGTATCCCTTTCAGAAATTAAAGTGAAAGACAGCTTAAGGATCAAGTGACCTTCAGAAATTCCCACCAGTAATAGACAATAATTGTGCCGAAAAAGAAAGCCGTACAGATCTTTAAGTAAAATCAGTGTTTCTAATATTTAAGATAAAATACTCTTAAATAAGAGAAACCAAAAAAGCGGAATCCAATCACAGTGTTATTTTTTTTCTACACCCGGCCCGGGTTCTTGGAATATTCCTTCTTAAAGCGCAGGACACCCACGAAGGAAGAGATAGGAACTAAGGTAAGATAAGCCAAAAGTACCCAAAAGACAATCTCTTTTAGACCAAAAAGAGATAAAAGAAAAACATAAAACGTTCTGATATCGCCCTTGGCGATAGGTGCGTATTTCTTCAATGCCGACGTTGTCTGGCTATCCTCACCGATCATTTTCATATAATCGACATACATCACCTGGCGGCTGACATACCCGGCTTTGCGCATGAAATTCTGTTCGTACAGGGTCAAGGCTAAGAACCAGACAAATGCCGCTCCAAAGGAGAAGAGATACAATGAGTCTTGACTTTCCAGATAAAGTACCGCACCCAATATGATGAACGGTAATCCAAAACGCATGTCGTCGATGATCATGTCAAAGCGACCGCCGGATTCCGATTCGTGATTGCGAATGCGGGCTACCTCGCCGTCGCAGCGGTCCAAAACGCCGGCGGAAAACTGCCAGATTACCGCAAATACGATCATCGCCCAGTGTGTATTGAATAGCAGGAAACAGGAGGCCAAAAGAAACAGGACCAGTTGCGCATTGCTGAGGGTATTGGGAGTTACGCCTTTACGTGCAAAATAAAATGATAACGGTTTTGACATCTTGGAGTTAACCGCCTTGGAAAATTCCCCGCTGATCTCTTTAAAAGCGATTTTCCATATCATCTCTTTGATGTGCGACTTCGATATGGACGGCGTGACACGCAGCCACCAGGCATCTTTGACAAATGCCACTGATGCAAGGCCCGATCCGATCGCCTGATTTATTGCTTCATCCAGGGATCGAAAATCAGTCAAGCGGTTTAATATATTTCCTGAACAAACCATCACGTCAGTGGATATAATACCGCTCCCGTTCTGTGTCAAAACAGTACGGACATTGGCCGCAGAAAGTGTCATGGGATTGGAGTTGAATAAAGACCAGTCGGCGTTCTCAACTTTGATTTTGTTGAAACTCCCGGCATTTGCAAAAATGATCTTGAATTTTTCTTTAAAAGAGGGAGCAAAGACAACCTGTCCGTCTTTGGTGAGCACATCTTTATAAGCCGGGAGTACGGCTTTATCCGGAAGCTCCGACGCCACGACCTGCTGAAGGAAGGTTGGATGCATGAACTTGTCCGCCTCGAAAATCAAAAAGCTTTCTTTGTTTCCGGCGGTAATCGATTTGATCTTTACCGATAAAATTTCATTTTGACTCAGTTCCGTGATATCATACTTGAGAGAAAGACGATGATCGACTTTACTGATCATTTCCATAATCTTTTGGGATGAACCCGGTGCCGAGACGATCGTTGCCTTCGTAATCCCGGATTTGGACATAGCCACGAGCGAACGGTTAAGCAGAGTTTCGCCGCCGTAGAGCACATCGGTAACTATGGACTGGTGTTGTGAGTTGACCGTGATCAGTATCGCATTTCTTATAGCTGGAGAAGGGGTCATGGATTAATCGCCTTATCGGTTTTATTGCAGCATTTCCGGATGTTGTTTACTAAGAACCAGGATCACATAGGCGGTTCGTACCGTGTGCCAGATCCAAACGACCATGGTCCAAAAAGTTATGAAATAAAAAGCCTGTAAAGGAAATCCGGCCAAGGTGCCGATGATCATAACGGCTGTATCATTGCGTTTGACATTGAACAGGTGCACGGTTGCATCAAAAGGGGTAAGATCGAAAAGAGAACGATGGAATTTGTGCTTGATAATGGTCCAGTTGATGTCGTCCAGAAAAGGCAGGACCGTTACGATCAATCCGGCGATCCCGGGTATGCTGGTAAGGTCTCCGCCGGAAAAATGCCAGCACATGCCGAAGTTCCACCCAACCCGCGCCGGCATGCTTGTCATATGATCAACTTTATCGGCCGTATCGCTGAATCGGAAGGTCATGCGGGCCAGTTTTCCATCCAGTGAATCAAGGATAATAAAAGAAAAAGCCAACAGCAGACCCGTCAAGAGATGACCGTAGAAAAAGAACGGTATAGCTCCCAGTTTACAAAGGGTAGCTACGCCGGTCACCATATTGGGCGTAATCGGTGTCTTGGCAAAAAAACGAGTGAGTTCGCGAACGGGGATCCGGTAACCGTAGATCGCCACGATTTCCATTCCGCCTTTAAAGGTTTTTTCGTAAAGATCGTTTTCGATCGATCGAATATCCTTTGGATCCGTCAAGCGAATCAAAACGGGTTCAATATGTTTCCGCAAAAAGCGGATATAGGCCTGCATGGAGTGCGTGCCAAGTGTTGGAATGGAGAAGGTTGCCAAGAATTCCTTTGGTGATTTGCCGGATTCCGTGAAATGCCTTACGTCGGATCCGCGGAGAGCGAGGGCTAGAGGCGCTTCCGGGTTCTTCTCATTTCTTACCCATAACGAAGATTTCGATTCCAACAGTTCTTTTAAAATACGATCGTCGTAAATGCCGTCTCCTTCGAGAATGAGGTAGTCGCTCTTATCTGCGGTTTCGCCGGCAATTCTAGCCAGTGGTTCGTTTGTGCAGATCCAGCGCAACGCTAGAGGAAAACGTTTTTCAAATCCGGTCTTAACAAAATTGTCAGGACGCATGCCTTCAGAAATTATTACGCATACGTTTCTGGCTTCCAATACATGCAATTGCCTCAGAATTCTCTCGGTTAAGGATAAGTTGAATAGTCTTTCCGAAGCGTATTTCGATCTGGCATCAATAAGGATGGTCATAAAGCATTTGGTTCGTTTTGTGAGTTGCTATAAACGGGAATCTGCATCGCGGCGCATGTTACGACGGCAATTTTTGGCTTGGGAAAATGGCTCTGTATGGACTGAATTACGTGATCCCAATTTCTCAGCAATGACCCGAATGGATATTTCTTCTTGAATTGTAACGGAGGATAATTCTCAGAGAATATCCAGGGTTTGCGAAATAGACTTGGGATCTTAGAATCATCTGTATAATCTTCCGTACGTTGAGTCAGCGTATGTTGGTTTTTGATGAATGTGTCATAATCGACACCCGGGTGATCCAACATTCGTTTAAGGCAATAGGACCTCAGGGTTTTAATGATTTTCCACGAAGCCGGCCGTCTTAGGAAAACGGGCATGAATTTAAGGCTCAAGGCTTCTCCGGTTAATAGTATTAAGAAAGTTGACCAGCGGCTCTTTCTCAATAATTTCCAGCCGTGGTAGTCGATACCGTCCGCAGAACTGTTGATCTGAATAGGTAAAGCATGCTTGAAGTACTGACGGATCCACGGGCTTTTTCCCGACTGGACCGGATCTGAATCCAGAGGATACATGTTGACCAAGATGACGTCGTACGAGGCGGCCTTTTCAGGGTCGATTTCCGTTTTATAAATTTCCAACGCCCGTTCTTGAGCCGCCCGAAAAACCGGATCGGTCTCTCCGGCAAATAATCCGGCAATTTCTCTTTGCGAATTGACAACGGCGTTTACCAGGAAGATCGGCGGCAATAGCCGGGCAAAGGCCTCGGATGCCGAACGCATATCCCACACACCAGGAGGAGGATCGGTTATCACGCGGCCGCGTTTTGGTACAAAACCGTGCATGGTAACAATGCTTTCCATGCCGGCAATACCGGGACAGAAAAGCTTAGCGCCGCCTCCAAAACCATGGCAAGCGTGCGGGATCACGCACCCTATCCCAAGAATCAGATCGGCTTCGGCAACTTGTCTATTGGCTATACAGGGGAATCCATTATCCAAACGGCCAAGATGAACCATGGGGGAATTGAAGGCATCGTGACAATGAACGGGATAGGAATCGGCTATGGTCTTGCCGATTTTTTTTTCAATCTCACTGCAAGACAACTGACGGTGGGAACCGGTCGCGATAACGAAGGAAATATTTTCTTTCAGTATACCGGCCGTCTCCAACTCTTCGATTAAAATTGGAATCAACAGGTAAGCAGGTGTGGGTCTTCCGAGATCGTCGGTTACAACGACAACCTTCTTTTTTCCAATGGCCATTTCTCTTAATGATGGACCGAAAGGTTTTTGAATTGAGCCGAGTATCTCGTCGGGTGTCAAAGAGGGGGCATCCTTCGGAGTGATCAAGTCAACAGTGAAGGAATCGGGAACTGTAAATTCCCTCTCTTCATCCTTAAACCACGCGGCCTGCTTGAGTTTAAATGTTTTAGCCATATTAACTTTTAATCATTTTCCACTTCTTGGAGTCAGCCAATTTCCTGAGCTTCTCATCCGGATCGACAGCAACTGCTTCTCCGACTGATTCCAAAAGAAACCGGTCGGCCCATTCGTTGGCATAGGCGCACGATTGGTCCATGCGGTAGCCGTTTCTCTGACAAAATCTTTCTGCGAGTATCCTTTTTCTTGGTCCGTATGGATGCAGATCTGTCATATGTCCAGTGAAAAGACCGTTGGAAATTTCTACATCGGAACAGATCATATGATCGGCGCCGGTATGATCTAGCATCGGTTCCACAAGACAGGGAAGCGACCCACTTAGTAGGAGTATCTTGTATCCTCGGGACTTCCGTTCATTTATTTCATCCAATATGGTTTGTTTAATATTGGGCTTGATGCTCCTTTTGAAACACTCGGCCGCAGCCAGTCGCAGGGCTTTATCACTTAGATCTCTCAGATACATCTTATTCTGTTTAAAACCCGTCCGTGCCTGCAAAGGGTGCTTCATTACGAATAGAAAAAATGTCTTCACCAAATGGCCGTAGCCGATGATCTTCCGTTCCAACAGATACTTGATGAAAAATCGTTCCGATGATTTATTAGTAATGGTTCCGTCGATATCGAAAATAGCCAGTTTCACTTTTCATCCTTAACAAAGAGTTTACGTCCCTCGGTCAGAACAGGGATTCCTCTTAATAGGCTCACAACCGTTGTAGTAATGGCCAAAGCGACGCCGCCGTTCTTCGTGTAAGTAGAGACCCACAGATAGTCCTGAAGATTGGCATCCCTCAAATGACGCTCCTGCGCGATCAGTACCAGGATCAGGTATGGGAATGTCACGCCTTTGATAATGCCGTATAGTCCGCGCATGAACCGGCCGGATACAAGAAATTTCCCGATATCACTGGTCATCATGGTATTCTCTCCAAAGGCGGTTTTACCTTCGGTCAAAGCCTGGCTGCGGATCGCATCAGTCATGAAACCGCGGGACATAACGATAATGGGTATCCACATCGGAATGATGTCGAGGTCGGCAAAGACGATCCAGAACACATTTTCGACAATACGGTCGCCGGTGATATCCAAAACACCGCCGAATTGCGTCACCTCATTACGACGGCGGGCCACAAAACCATCCAGCCAATCTAAGCCGATTATGACTATGGACAGCCCGATTGCCATAAACAGGAATACTATTTCCCCATTGTATATCAGGTAAACAGTGATGTACAGGATGATGATACGAACCATGGTGATGGTATTGGCGAGGTTTAGCAACTTCATAATTACTCCGCAAATTGGGTTTTGCCAGAATCAGTCCGGAATCGTCAGTGCCGATGGTTCCGGAGTTTTGTTTTTATTTTTCTCTTTATCAACAGACGTATCAGAGTCAATGTACTTCTTTGACAACTGGTATCCGGTTATGAAAAGTGTGAAATAAGCGAGAAGCTGGCCCCATGCCAATCCGTATTGCCCGAACAGCAGAATCAAAACAAACGTGGCACACAAACCGACCACACTGCCTATCGCATCTCTCATCAGGACATCAGTACCTTTTCCGAATATAGTTATTGCGGATATCTGGAGATTGGAAAAAGCATAGAATACATAGGAAGCATAAAGTATGGCGAGGATGAACCAACTCCCGGCATATTTTTCCCCTCCGGCGATCTGCATGATCCACGGGCTCAACAGGCAAAGTATGATCGGCGGGGGTACCGTAAAAAGCAGGAATTGACGTGCGTGCCTGCGCCTAAGTTCGATGTCTCGATTCTTGGAGAGCTTCATGATGAGCGGGTTCGTAAAGGCCTCAATATAGAATTTCATATACTTTGACAATTTTTTTGCCAGATTAAAATCGGCCAGCTGTGCAAGCGGAAGGAGTATCGCTACCAACAGCTGTTCTCCCTGCAGAAGCCCGAAACGGAAAAAGCGCCTTAAGTAATAGGGCCAATATTCTCTTACAATACCCCTGTACTTTTTCCAAGGCAATCCCGCCGAATTGAAGAGTCGGATCGTTTCCCGGCAAAGATACAGCCTGACAAGAAAAATGGAAGCTTGTGCCGCCAGAACGCCTGTAAAATACTGACTCATGCCAAAATTAAGATAGAGTATAAAGGCAAAAACCATTTCAAGCAAGGTCGCCAGAGAAGCCAGCATCGCATCCGTACCAAATCGGCGATTGACCTGAAAAATGGAAGAGAGCGTGGAATTGCCATTCTCAAACATCATGCTCACGGGAGCGATCAGGATCATGAACTGAATATTGAGATCCGGGAATTCGTCGGACAAAGGTACCTGCATCCATTGGAGAAAACCGAACATGATCAAACAAACGATACCGGCCGCCATCCAGCGAAGAACCACGCTGGGCATGATTACGCGATCTACGGCGTCCTTAAGGGTCGATTGGTCTTTCAGAAGGGACGGCGCTTCGCGGACCATTTTTGCCGACAGGCCAAGGTCGATCATGACCTGAGTAAAACTGGCGGCCGTACTGTAAAGGGCGATCAGTGCGAATAAATTCTTTGGCAGTTCGTAGGCAAAATATATGGTGAACAACACACCGATGCCGGAAATGCTCGATTTTCCAAACAGAATACGTAAGGATTGTTTTACGAGACTATTCATACTTTCTGTTGCGATCCCTTCAGTGCTTTGAGAAGATCGTTGTTGTGGCCGGCCATGACATCGTTACTGTAGTGACGGTCGATGTATTGGGCGGCGAAAATTCCCATTTCTGACCGGAGTTTCTCGTCGGAGAGTACTTCGGCGATCTTTTGCGAAAGCAATTCGGGGTTTTCCGGCTCGATTACAAAACCCGTCTGCCCTTCGACAATGGCTTCTGGAATTCCTCCGACTCTTGTTCCAATGACCACTTTGCCTCGAATGCCTGCTTCGAGATATACGAGGCCGAAACCCTCCACAAAATTAGGGGTCCATCGCCCGGCCATCACAAACAGATCGCATACGGCGTAATACATTTCAAGCTGTTCGTCGGTGACATATCCCGCGAATAGGACACGGTCCTCCAAACGTAGCTCTTTGACAAGAGCCTCCAGAGCCGGTCTCTCCACTCCTTCACCTACGATGACATAGACGGCATCCGGATGACGATCGGCCAGTAAAGACATAGCGCGAATGACAACGTCTTGACCCTTTGCGGCCACCAGTCTCGCCACCGTGAGGATTACCTTTTTGTCTTTCAGACCAGACAGAAGTTGCAGAGCGTCTTCTCTGGATCGGAATTTCGTCTTATCAAAGTCTATACTGTTGTAAATAAGACGGAGCTTCCGATGTATGAACTCGAAAGGCAATTTGGTCTTTATTATCTTTTTGGATTCTTCGCTGATGGTAACGATAGCATCCGCCCGTTTCATGAACCTCATTCCGAGGTAATCACCGAATTTGTTGGAAATTTTTTTTGAGGGATAGCGCCGGTGAATACCCCCGCCGTGTATCGTTCCGACAAAGCGGGCACTTAAGAAGGTCAGAAGCCCGAGAACACGGCAACCTGCAAAGCTTGTGGTCCAAACAACGTCCGGTTTGATCCGGATGTAAACAGCCATAATATGGAGTGCCGCAAACAAGAGCCTGAACATTCCGAAATGGGGACCCGACCAAAATAATCGCCTGACTTTGAAAGGAAACACATGATCTTCCATGGTTCTGTGCGAGTAAGTCGGCGCCATCAGTGTAATATCATGTCCAAGTCTATGCAGACCGATCGCCATATTGTATGCATACGAGGCGCTTCCTCCGCTTGCAGGAAGGAATTTCATGGCCAGGATCATTACTTTCATGACTGGGCTTCCTTCTTGAGAGGGAAGAGGTTGAACCAGATGAACCGATACAGATGCCAAAGCCATGTCAACAAGGCCCAGATGGCCGCGATGCGATAGGCCGTTTCAATAAATCCGAAACTCAGCCCGAGAATCATCAAAAAGATATCATTTCTTCGTACTGTAAAAAGATGGACCTTCGCATCCAGCGGAGTGTAATCCAACGGAGACCGGCCGAATCTTGCATTAAAAGCAACTCCGGTCAGCTTATCCACATAAGGCATGGCGGCGTAGACGAGTGCAAAAAGCCCCGTTCCGTCTAGGAGATTTCCGTTCGATAGATGCCAGCCCATAGCTAGATACCAGGCCGATCGCGTCGGTGTGCTCGTCAAATGATCAAAGCGATCGGCGGCCTTGCTAAGTCGGATGGTCATCCGGGCCAATTTTCCGTCAAGCGAATCAAAGATAATGAAACCGGCGGCCATCAAAATACCCGTCCAGAGCCAACCTAAAGCCAAGAAGGGTATGGCGCCAAAAGAGCAAATCAATGCGGCCGCTGTGACATGATTTGGAGTGATTGGTGTTCGGGCGAATAATTTGGTGAGTTCTCTTACAGGAATTCGGTATCCGTAAACGGCCACCAGCTCCAACGTTCCTTTGAATGTATTGGCGTACATCGTATTTTCAATCTCAGGAATCTGATCTTTCGATACAATTCTCGTGATTAACGGTATGACATTGCGGCGGAGAAATCGCACATAATTGTTCATCGAACGAATCTCAAATCGATGAACCGAACCGCTTTCCACCAGATTATTGATGGACTCCATGACACCTCTTTGGGACGACAGTAGGATCCCAATATGGTCATGAGATAGTCTGGCCGCCAAAGGCAAAGGACTTGAACCATCGCAAATCAGGATAGATTTAGGACTGGAAATAAGTGCCGAAATGATCCTTTCGTCATATATTCCGTCCCCTTCCAGAAGGATCATGTCACCGTCGCCGGCTGATTCGGCCGAGATCACTTTTTGCAATGGATCAACTGTGGTAATGAACTTCTTCCTGATCTTATATCTTTTTGAAAAACCTCCTGTGAGTGCATGATCAGGATTGCAGTCCGGCGGAAGAAGTATGATAGCTTCCACGTCGGCTTTGAGTTCATTGAGTTGTCTAAGTATGCGTTCAAACAACGGGATGCTGTAGACTTTCTCAAATGACATGCGCGAACGGGCATCAATGATGACTTTCATAAAAACTCCAATCAAGGTCGATCCGGTTCAAAAAGCGCCTTTTCGACAAGTTCACAAATAATGTGTCCAATCAGGATATGACACTCCTGGATACGCGGTGTATCGTTGGACGGTACGTTGA
Source organism: uncultured Bacteroidota bacterium (assembly GCA_964415295.1). Lineage (GTDB taxonomy): Bacteria > CLD3 > CLD3 > SB21 > SB21 > SB21. The sequence continues at coordinate 362,084 of CAYPYN010000002.1, read as the reverse complement.
GTAGATGATCGCACAAGTTCCTCATTTTGCCGCCATTTTCTCCGGTCAGGCCGACTGTAATCATGCCGGCTTTCCGGCCCGCCTCGATGGCTTTTAAAATATTGGGAGAATTTCCCGAAGTTGAAATGGCGACCAAAATGTCGTTTTTATTGGCCATGGCTTCTATCAGTCTTGAAAATACTTCGTGGTATCCGAAGTCATTGGCCACGGCCGTTACATGAGACGAATTGGTATGCAGTGCTTCGGCATAAAGCGGTTTCCGGTTGAGATAAAACCTTCCGGATAATTCGGCGGCGATGTGTTGAGCATCCGCAGCGCTGCCGCCATTGCCGCAGAAAAGTACTTTTCGGTTATTTCGGTAAGCGTCTGTTATTTGATTGACCACCACGCCGATGGTTCGAATCAGTTCCTTGTTTTCAAGAAGCTTGTTCTTTGCTGAAATGGATTCCGATACGATTTTCTTAATGGTTGTTTCCATGGGTCATGCGCCAGAGGTTTTGGTTAACACAGCAACACCTTTTTCAGTGTCATGAAATTCTAATTTTAAAGAAGGATATTCTGACAGCCATTGCTCGACGATGGCTTTTTCATCCTGACGGCTGCCATCGTCCAGGATGATGACGGCATTGTCCGACAGCTTTTCGAAAAGGAATGCCATGGCGGGATAACGGGCTTTATACTGCGTCTTGTGCGGAGGTCCATCCACGATAAGAAGATCCACGGGATTTGTCAATAAGGACAAGAACGACGTGTCATACCAAATGAAGGGCTTGGAATCATTCTTGTGAGTAATAAGCGGTGCGTGGACAATTTTGAACATATCCGATGAAAAACCGTGTTTCTCCATGGTCTTCGCGGTTAACGAACCATAATACGCTTCATGATCGATGGACAGAATCTTGCCTTTACTATTGAGTCGCTCCAGAGAATATCCGCACAGAATAGTGGAGACGCCGGACCCGCACTCGAGAATGAAGTTAGGCTTTCGGGAAAGAATATTGGAAATAATAATGGCGGCGGCGTCCGGAAGAATGGTCCAGCCTCTCATCGAGGGTAAAGGAAGTCTTGGATGCAGTACGGAATGAATCCCGAATAAAGCTTCAGTTTGTCTGTAAACAAGGTCATGATGGGAGCTTAAGCGGCTGGATAACTCAATATATGCATAAGCACTAAAAAACAGCAGTGTTGCTATGCCAACTATCAGAGGGATCAGAACCGGCCGCATACTGTTTTCGAGGAGAAGAAAACCGATCACGGCGGACAGACCAAAAACCATGGCCATAGTCCATAGCATCTTTCGGGGGATACTGAACTTCATCATTAACGTCCTTCGGAGGTATGTTGATGCAGAAAACCGGCAATTTGATTGGCCCGATATTCCCATGTGTACTTCTTTATATCTTCAGCGCACTGGTTGGATAATTTTGTGCGAAGGTCGTGGTTCACAATGAGCACCTGCAACTGCTGGTTGGCCTCGCTTAGGTCTCCGGGGGTGACCAGAACCGCGTTTTGCATGTGATTTAATACCTCACCGATATCCGGGAGTCTCGGTGCCAGGATCGCTTTTCGGGCCGACAAGTATTGAAAAGTTTTGAGAGGCAGTACCGTTTTGCCGCATTTGTGCAGCGGGTCTTCCGAAGGCGGTATGATGAGTATATCCGAAGCACATAAATAATTCATGACTTCGCACGGTTTGACCATTCCGGTCCGGATTACGTTGTTAAGACCGAGCGCTTTGATGGAGTCGTCAAAAACGGCGTCTTCAGACGGTTGAGTAGCCCCTCCAACTATCAAAAAAACGATATCGGGAAATTCATGGGCGATATGAAGAAGAAGATCGGTCCTTTTTTTCTTGCTTTCGATGCGCCCGGCATAACATACTACGATCTGGTCGTGCGGTATGTTCAGATCGGTACGAACCTTGGCTCTTTGGGTACAACTCTCCTCGAAGCGATCGTTACAGCCGTTGTAAACGGTGATTATCTTATCAGGATCAAAGCCCGCTTTGATATAGGACTGACGGGCCAATTCCGAATGGCTGAATATACCGATGAGCTTCCGTCGATTCAGACAGAACTTTCTCCATAATAGATATCTTCCATCGTAACTCAGATCCATTCGGTAAGTATCGAAAACCGTTTTTTTGTGAAGCAGAAGACAAAAAAACAGAATGGTCGGATGTCGGGTATAGAATACATCAAATCCTTTTAGTGAACAATATAGAGGTGCCAAAAAGGGGTGCAGAAACCGTCGGAGCTTTGGCCCCATCCAACGTGCGTACATCATGAATTGTATTTTCACCGGAGTCTTCAGCCCGTAATATTGGCGTATGGTATCCGATGAAGGCTCCTCGTCTTTTCTTTTTGGCGCAATCAGCGTGATTGTAAGGTCGGAGTGAGAACTCAATGCGGAAAGATTATTCAGCACCTGTTCTGATATCGCCTGCGGGCTGGGAATCTTGATGGTTGTGATATAGGCTATTTTCATATTGACGCCAAAAAAAAATTCTTGATAGTTAAACTATCAAGAATTTAATATAATTGCAAATGATATCAATATTTACAAGCTATTAGCTCGCTTTTTTCATGCCGGAAGCGCGGTAAGGCTGTAAGCTGATCGCATAAAGGCTCGCCGGATTGGTATGCATCATGATCGTTTGTTTCATCATACCGGCCATTTCGATTTCGAGATTCTTCAGGTCTTCGAAAAAGTCGAGTTCACCGTATTTGTATTCCGTCACTTCGACGTAACCGACGTTGTGACCCATGTCGATCATGTGCTGGATCGCGCGAACGAAAAAGGCGTTGCGTTTGACGTCTTCTATCATAGCCAGATCCATCGCATACTTGAAAGCGGCTACGCCTTTGCCGCGGAATAACCGGAGTCCGATCGATTCGCCGCTGGCCAGCTGATTGTCAATACCTTTGCTGATTTCAACCACATTGGAACCAACAATACGAACTTTCATATCTTCATCGTCGTAGCTGGGGTTCTTGTGTATGGCCACGGCGGCTGTAATGTCTTTCTGCTGCAGCATTTTCACGATCGCGCGGCGATCGAAAACGTTGTCGCCATTGATAACGAGAAAATCCGAATTCATTTCGTCCTTAGCGAGCCACAGAGAATACAGATTGTTCGTGATCGCGTAATCTTTGTTGTTGATGACCTTTAACTTGAGGTCCAATCCGTGCAGGGCAATATAGCGTTCCGCATAGTCTTTCAGTTTGTCCACACGGAAGCCGCCAACTAAGACCACTTCTTTGACATTGCAACTGGCCAAAGTGACCAACTGGTATTCCAAAATCGTGGTGCCGGAAATATTCAATAACGTTTTAGGGGTGTCCTGGGTCAGAGGGAGTAACCTTTTTCCTTGTCCTGCCGCTAAAATGATCGCTTTCATAACTTCTCCAAAATCTATTTAACTGGTCCTAAATTTCTTTATCGTTGCGGCCATATTGCATACAAGCTTCGTGCCAAATTTACGTATCGACACCCACTGACTTTTTTTATTGTTTTTATTACGTTTACAATGTGATTATGAGCACATTATTTCCAGTATTATCCAAATGTTAAAGGATATTAGAAACAAAAAAATTGCAGATGAAAGTTTTTTCTTGCGGTGGTCGGTAGGCAAACCTAGAGTCAGGTGTCTTTTTGGAAATAATCGATCAGGATATTGGCATCGTGAATGGGATGAAGTGTGAAGTCGGTACTAAGACGGTTATTGATATTCGTCACCAATCTTTGAGCCGCTTTCCTGATGTTTTCCGGAAGTTCCTGATCGGCGGCAACGTGGCGCAAACGGTCCACAGCGGAAAAAGAAGAATTCAACGGCTTTCCATCCCGCCTATCCACTTCCTTTAGCAGAATTCCAACCGCTCTTCGCACGCAGGCTCTTGCGCGACCGTCGTTCTTCTCATCCCAGGCTTGGCGGGCTGCACTCATTTCAGTCTCCATACGGCTCCGCCAATCGCTTTGAATATTTCCGGTCATTTCTGCGAAACAGTGAACATAACCACACCGCAGATGCGCTGCTCTCTTTGGTGAAATCCTGCTTCTTCCAACATTCGGTTCCACGAATCCCTGGTCAGGAACAAGAGTCCGGATATAAGACGTGTTATGAAAAACAAGAATTTTGAAAAGGCACCTTTGGAGAAAAGATTCATTGTAACATACAAACTATTCTCGGACACAACTCTGGCGCATTCTGAAATGACCTTCTGCGGATGCCCGTATTCGTTGAGGCCGCCGCCGCACGTTACACGGTCAGCGCATCCACCTGAAAAAGGCATATCTTCCGCGTCGGCGAGGATCCATAAAATGCGGTCGCTCACGGCCGCTTTTTCTGCCGCCGCGACCGCCCGGTATAACATCTTTTTGGAAAAATCAATTCCGATAACATATCCTTCCGGATGCGTCTCTTTTAATTTGCCGGCGACGGAAATGGCATAATATCCGTGACTTGTTCCTACATCGACGAAAACAGGGTTCTGAGGGAGCTCATTGAAACGTAATAAATCAATTAACTGCTTCGATTCCGCCTCGTTGTCAAATTTTTTTCCGCAGAACAGATGCATGCACCAGGAGCGCCAGGCCGACTGATAATAATCGGCGACCATGTCAGTGAAGTTGCTTCGTTGTGCAAGACTCAGGCCGGATGGTCTTTCGGTCAGCATTTCGAGAATGCCGTTCTCGTATTTGAAACAGGTCTTGCACTCTTCACAAACGACGACGCAATGCGTCTGAATGTCCAGAGGGGTCGATTCGTCCCGATGTATCTCAAAACGGGATGCGCCGCAGGAAGTGCACCTGAGGAGGCTTATGACCCGTGCCAAAAGAGCGGCATTGGTCGGGGAATGGATCTCCTTTGCGATTTCGTGGAGCATCAATGGTTATTACTTTAGCAAACGACTCAAAAAGTTTTTCATATATATAAATAAGTATGGCCAATTTCCAATCTTTTTTATAATTTGATGCAGACTTAATTTCATTCCTCGTCAATTCTTCAATAGAAAATATCGGAGGTGTGTCATGGATGGTGCATGGATATGTTTCGGATTGGCCGCATTTATATTTTTTATCATTTTGTTGGGCTCTTTTTTTGTGATCAAACAACAGACCGTTGGGATCATCGAAAGGTTTGGTAAGTTTCTTCGTCTGGCACAACCCGGACTCCGTTTCAAAATTCCCATCGTCGATGCGCTGGTCACGCGGATCAATATGCGCGTACAGCAGCTGGACGTGGTGGTCGAGACGAAAACCGCGGACGACGTATTTGTCCATCTCAAAGTTTCTGTTCAGTACTTCGTTATCCCGGAAAAAGTATACGATGCCTACTACAAGCTGACCAACGTGCATCAGCAGGTGACCTCATTTGTATTCGATCTCGTGCGTGCGCGCGTGCCTAAACTCAAATTGGACGATCTATTTGAAAAAAAGGATGAAATTGCCGATGCCGTGCGTCAGGAACTGAATCAGACCATGGAAGCTTTTGGTTATGATATTTTGAAAGCCCTTGTTACAGATATCGACCCGGATTCCAAAGTCAAAGAGGCCATGAACGAGATTAATGCGGCCACGCGTTTGCGTATGGCGGCTTCGGAAAAAGGCGAGGCGGACCGGATTCTCAAAGTAAAAGCCGCAGAAGCGGAAGCGCAAAGCAAAGCCTTGCAGGGCAAAGGTATTGCTGATCAGCGCAAAGCGATCATCGAAGGATTGAGGGATTCCGTGGAACAGTTCCAGGCCGCCGTCGAAGGATCTTCGGCCAAAGATGTGATGACCCTTGTATTGATGACGCAGTACTTTGATACGCTGCAAAATATCGGTGAGCATTCGCATACCAATACGATTCTTATGCCGCATTCCCCGGGAGGTCTGACATCGATCGCCGATCAGATCCGCGACGCGATGGTGATTGCGGGGGAAGTGAATAAAAACAAAAAGGATTAGCCTTTCAACACATAGTCAAAGAATGGCCGCCATGGCGGCTTTTCATGCAAGACTATAGCCGTAGAGACGACCTTGGAAGTCCGTTCCATTTCTTGGATCCATAGGGTATGAATGTGTTCAACCGTAAGTACTGGCTGTGGGGAAAGATACGCGTGGCGCAGGTTTCACAGCGTAGAAATCCGGAAAATATGGCCATCCTCAATTGTGACCAATGATCTTTCAGGAATCGGCTTCCAATCGTTGTCGTCGTTCAGTTTTTCAGAAGCAATGATAATAGAGTCCGGGAATGCGGTAAGATTTTTGGCAAAGTACAACGAAGCTTTCCTGCTGCCAAAATGATGGCGCGTCGCAAGAATATTGGAACCGTCGGAAATGGCCAAATTTAAGACCATCTCGATTTTCATTCGGTCGGCCAGAGTTTCGAGGAAAGAAATTGTTTTTCGAAGCGCCTCCGATTGTTCCTCGACCGTGAACGGACGGACATCGGAAATACCAAGGAAACTCAGCCACAATCCGAAGATATGTTCCGAATCCGTATTACCTTTGATATGCTCCCAAAGATTCTTGTCTATAAATGAGGTTACTTCAGGATAAATTTTTGAACGGAAGCTGTCCACTGAACCGTTGTGCATGAACATGAAATTCTTATAACAAAAAGGGTGCGTGTTAGCGGAAGTAACCGGCATGCCATCCGAAGCGCCGCGGACGTGACCGAATATAAGGTCGGAGGCGATTTTGTTTGTCATGCGCGGTAAATTGACATCATTCCATGCTGGAAGAGTGCTGGTATAAATGGCGGGACTCGGATCGAGGGCTTTCTGATACCAACCAATACCAAACCCATCGGCGTTCAGCCGGCCTGATAACATCTCCCGTGCCTCATAACTCTGCTTTAGTAGGGAATGGGGCGGTTCCAGTAATAATTTGCAAATCGGCACCGCTCGACCTTTATATACAACTAATCGGCACATAAGCTTTTCCTTTTTAGATCTGCCTAATATAAAACGTTAAGATTAAAAGTCAAACTCATAGCAAAGGAGACATACATTGAAAACCCCTATTCTATGGCTGTTGCTGGCCTGCGTCTTTTACTCTTCACCGGCGGACGCACAACAAAAGAATAAGACGGTCGTCGGAAAGAAATACGACGAATACTTTTTTAAGTCCATGCAATGGCGCAATATAGGGCCATTCCGTGGAGGCCGTTCCATTGCCGTGACCGGCCATGCGGATCAGCCGCAGACTTTCTATTTTGGAGCAACCGGAGGCGGTATCTGGAAGTCCGTTGACGGAGGTATATCATGGATGAATATTTCGGATGGCTTTCTGAAAAGCAGTTCGGTAGGTGCGATCGAAACGGCGCCCTCCGACCCGAATGTGATCTATGCCGGTACCGGTGAGTCGTGCATTCGTGGAAATATTTCGCCCGGGGATGGCATGTACAGATCGGCGGATGCCGGTAAAACGTGGAAACACGCCGGTCTAAAAGAAACACAGACGATAGCGAGAATTGCCGTTCATCCCAAAGACCCGAATTTGGTCTATGTTGCCGCTATGGGGCAAATCTTTGGAGTCAATAAAGAGCGCGGTATCTATCGCTCTGTTGACGGCGGGATTTCGTGGAAAAATGTATTATTCAAGAATGATAAGACGGGCGCAGTGGATATCCAGATCGATCCGAATAATCCGCGCGTTTTATATGCCGCGATGTGGGAGGCTTATCGAAATCCATGGAGTATGTCCAGCGGAGGCGAAGGTAGCGGACTGTATAAATCAACCGATGGAGGCGACACGTGGACAGAGATTACAAAAAAGCCCGGTATGCCGAAGGGCCTCGTCGGAAAGATTGGTATAGCGGTATCACCCGCCCAGGCCGGACGCATATGGGTCAGTATTGAATCCGAAAACGGCGGCATCTTTCGCTCGGACGACGGAGGAGACACCTGGCAGCGGACCAACGATGATCGAAATCTGAGGCAGCGTGCTTGGTATTACAGCCATATTTATGCGGATCCAAAACATGCCGAGACTTTATATGCATTGAATGTACAATTTTTCAAATCAATGGATGGCGGAAAAACATTCAGAAATATGCCGACTCAGCACGGTGATCACCACGATCTGTGGATCAATCCGAACGATCCGCAATGCATGATCATCGGAGACGATGGCGGCGGAGTTGTTTCATACAACGGCGGCCAATCATGGACCGATCAGGATATCCCCACCGCTCAATTTTACCACGTATCGCTGGACAATCAGTTTCCTTATCACGTTTACGGCGCGCAGCAGGACAACAGCACTATCGGTATCGTGAGCAGGACCGGCAGTTGGGGGATTGATTTTACCGACTGGCATCCGGTTGCCGGTGGAGAGAGTGGATACGTTGTTGCACATCCGGAACGTCCCCACATCACGTATGGCGGCAGTTATGGCGGCTACCTGACCAAGTACAATTATCGGACCAAACAGGAGCAAAATATCTCGGTTTGGCCGGAATCACCGATCGGAGCCGGCACAATAGGTTTGAAATACCGTTTTCAATGGACCTATCCGATCTTGTTATCCCCGCACGACCCCAATACGCTTTATGTAACGTCTCAAAAAGTTCATCGCAGTACGGATGAGGGAATGAGTTGGGAAGATATCAGTCCTGACCTCACCCGCAACGATACCGGTAAACAAAAGGCTTCCGGTGGGCCCATCACCAAAGATAATACGGGTGTCGAATATTATAATACGATTTTCACCCTTGCGGAATCACCCAAAGAAAAGGGATTGCTCTGGGCCGGAACCGATGACGGTCTCATTTATATCAAGCGGGGACAGGACGCAAACTGGATCAATGCGACACCAAAGGATCTTCCCGAATGGTCCTTGGTAAGTATGGTCGAAGCCTCGCCATGGGATGCCGGATCAGCTTACGTGGCGGCAACCCGTTACAAACTGAACGATTTTAAACCGTATCTGTTCAAAACGAACGATTTCGGTCGAACATGGACAAAGATCGCGGATGGAATTCCGGCCGACGCTTATACCCGCGTGATTCGCGAAGATCCCAATCGAAAGGGATTACTTTATGCCGGCACGGAAACGGGCGTATATGTGTCATTTGATGACGGCGGCTCGTGGCAATCGCTGCAGCTGAACTTACCGCTTACTCCGATCCATGATATAGCTGTCCAGGCACGGGACATGGATCTCGTCGTGGCAACACACGGCCGGTCATTCTGGATATTGGACGATCTTACGCCGCTCTATCAAATGAATGACGGTCTGGCCAAAGCGGAAGCTTTTCTGATGGAGCCCCGTTTTGCCTATCGGATGGAAGGTTTTCAGTACAACCGTCCCGGTCTTGCATTGGGTCAAAACCCGCCGAACGGAGTGCTGGTAAATTATTTTTTCAAGAATAGACCGACGGAAGAAGTAAAGCTTGATTTTCTGGATGCTGAAGGGAACTTAATAGTCAGTTATTCAAGCAAGAAGGACAAGAAGGGAAAAGAAGTCCGGCCTTCCGCTGAATTTTATGAAAAGCCCAAAGAGACGCGGATGTTCGTGGTGCCGGCGGACACGGGCATGAACCGGTTCGTCTGGGACATGCGTCATCCGGACGCTGAAGAAGTTCCGGGAGCGATCTTCTGGGATGGATCAACGGCTGGTCCGAAGGTATTGCCGGGTATCTATCAGATTCGTCTTACGTCAGGAGCCTTCATCCAAAAGCAGAGTTTTGAAATAAGAAAGGATCCGCGCGTTGAATTTTCGCAGGAGGATTTGAAGCATCAGTTGGATCTGTTACTGAAAATCAATAGGAAGATCACGGAAGCCCACAAGACGATCAATTCGATCCGTGAAATTCAAAAACAATTCAACGAATTTTGCGGGAAATTCAAAGACACTTCGCTGGTCCGGGAGATCAGGAAATTTGCAAAGCCTCTTCTGGACAGTCTTTCGGCGGTTGAAAATGAATTGATACAAACCAAGATCAAAAGTTCCCAGGACGTGCTGAATTATCCCATGAAGTTGAGCAATAAATTGGTTTCTCTGACGAGCACGGTTTCGTCCGCAGACATGAGGCCTACCAAGCAGTCGATAGAGGTTTTCGAACAATTATCCGGGCTGGTGGATCTTGAAGTGAGAAAATGCCAATGGCTTTGCGAAAAAGAGCTTCCGAAACTCAATGAATTTATCAAAGCAAAGGAATTACCGGTCATACTGATTGACAAGAAATAACAATATCATCTGGGATTTATCACGCGTTTTTTGAGCAGGATGATCTGATCCAATGCTTCTCTCGGCAATCCGATGAAGAGAAGGGCATCCAGATCCATCTCTTCGACGGTAACGGTGAAATGGTCGTCCTTCTTGTCGATATCGTATTGGACGCCTTTGGAAGTATCATAGATGCAGAGATCTTCATCCGTCTCGAAACCTTCCAGATCCCTCTCCAGCAGGCGAATTTCACCGTTCCTCTCGTGGTATAATACGTAATCATTAGCAAAGAACGGATCCACGCTGATATGAACGGATTTAGGTTTGATGGTGAATTTGATGCGGTCAAACATAGTGGAACCTCCCCGGGTTGGCGTGCATGAGCAATGTACAATTTTTTATTTCAATAACAACCCGGAATTTATTGAAAATAAAAAAAGCGATTTCCTTAAAGAAATCGCTTTTAAGTTTTTGCGGGAGATTCTTATTTGACCCGTTTGATCGTAATGCCCCATTTATCGGGTTGATACGGGGGATCGTCGTTCCAGTCGTCGAACGAGTGGGAACCGTCCGTAATATATACAACTTGATAATTGCCGGCATCCAGGTAGATGTTTCCGTCGAACAGTCTGTTCTTACGAGCGCCTCCGGCATTTTCACTCATGCCGTAGGTCATTTCCCAAACCGTCTGGCCGGTGGATTCATTTTTGATCCACCCGTAATCATACATACGTCCGCTTTTTCCTTCGCCGAGGCACAGGACACGCACTTTGGCGTCCTTGGTTAGCGTAAATTCTTTGGTACGGTATTCATCATCACCAACCCTGACGATCTGAGCAATGAGACTCTGGTCTTCTGTTTCGCTGTATTTCGAAAGGTTCTTTGCATCCTCATTGTTGACCAAGTTGAGCGTGATACCCCATTTACTTCCGTTGTATGGGGGATCATCGTTCCAATCGTCGTACGAGTGAGATCCGTCGGTCTTGTAATAAACCATATAGTTCCCGGGTTCCAGAGTCACTGTGCCTTCGAAGAGACGGTTCTTGTCCGAGCCCCCGGCGAACTTTGTGTCCATGTACCGCATTTCCCAAACCGTACGGCCGGTTTCGGCATTGGTGATCCAGCCGTAGTCATACATGCGGTGATCGCGGCCTTCGCCCAGCGAATAGATAAGGATGTCCGTGGTTTTCGTCAACGAAAATCCTTCCGACTTGTATTCACTGTCGCCAATTCGGGTCAGGGAGATGATCTCCTGTTTCTTGGACTTTTTGTAGTCACGAACGTACGCCAGGTCCTCTTCGTCCAGTACGCTGATGGTCAGACCCCAATTAGCCGGATCGTACGGCGGCTGCATATTCCATTCCGTAAAAGAGTGGGAGTCGTCAGTCACATAGGTTGCGACATAATTGCCGGCGCGCAGATTAAAAATTCCTGAATACGTACGGTTCTTTTCTGCACCGCCACCATGGGAAGTGGTTTCATACCGCATTTCCCAAACGGTCTTGGACGTTTTGTCGTCTAACAGCCATCCGAAATCATACATGCGGCGATCCTGACCCTCACCAATGGCGTAAATCCTCACTTTCATATCTTTCTCAAGCGTAAAGCCTTTTTCCAGATAATCGCTGTCGCGCGCGCCGGACAGAGCACAAATAACTTTTTTCGATTTGGATCCGTCGTACGAGGCGAAGTTGTCGCTTGATGCATTGGACACAATCTTGAGTTTCCATTGATCGGCATCATGATACAAATCTTCATCGTCAACAAATACTTTGGCGAGGTTCTTGAAAAATTCGCCCATGTAACTGTCGGACTTGGATATACGGATGATTTTCTGGCCATAAGTGGAATAATACGCTTCGTAATTGCCCGGCTGAAGCGCCACGGTTCCGTGAAATTCCACATTGCTTGTTCCGGATTCGGAATTAACGTTGTAAGGCTTCATTTCCCAAACGACTTCTTTGGTGTCGGTATTGAGTATCCAGCCGTAAGCAATCATGGGATTCCAGCGGTTCCATTTTTCAGACCGCGACATAACACCCACCGCATCTACTGAGATTGTGGCCGTTCGTTTTACCGTGAATCCTTTCACGTAAATCTTGTCCATTTCAAAATTCTTGAGATCGGCGATCACGTACTGAGCCATAATCGTGGTAGAACAGGAAACCATGATCACGACGGTCAACCAGAATGTTTTAATATGATGGAGCATAAACCACCTTGCCGTTTTATGAAGGCTTCAGAAGCTAGTATAAGCGACCGTTAAAAGATACGCCCCTGGCGACAAAATGTTTCACGAAATATGTAAAAATTTTGTCTTTAGCTCCCGGAAATTAACAAAAAAAGGGTTGCTCTTAACAACCCTTTTAGTGTGATACGGCAATAGACAAATATTCTCAGCTTAACGCGGCTTTCAAATATTCTTTACGCATAATGGCGATGTGTGTGATAGAGATCTCTTTGGGGCAGGCCGCTTCGCATTCGCCGTGATTGGAGCAGTCGCCGAAGCCCAGTTCATCCATCTTGCTGACCATATTTAGAACGCGTTGCTTACGTTCGGCCTGACCTTGTGGCAGATAGGAGAATTGGGCGATCTTGGCCGCCACAAAAAGAGAAGCGGATCCGTTGGGACAGGCAGCGACGCAGGCTCCGCAGCCGATGCAGGCGGCGGCGTCCATGGCTTTTTCGGCCATGTCTTTGGGAATCAGCAGACTGTTGCCGTCGGCCGCGGCGCCGACACGGCATGAAGTATATCCGCCGGCGGAAATGATCTGATCAAAAGCGCTACGATCAACGACCAGGTCTTTAATTACCGGGAAGGCTTTGGAACGCCAGGGCTCGATCGTAATCGTATCGCCGTCGTTGAATTTGCGCATATGCAATTGGCATGTGGCCGTGCTCTTTTCCTGACCGTGAGCTACTCCGTTGATCACAAGGCTGCACATACCGCAGATCCCTTCGCGGCAATCGTTGTCGAATTCCACCGGATCTTCGCCCTTTTTCATCAACTGCTCGTTGAGTACATCCAGCATTTCCAGAAACGACATGTGCGTGGAAACGTCGGTCAGTGTGTAGTCGACCAATTTGCCTTTGGAGTTTCCGTTCTTCTGGCGCCAGACTTTCAGGTGCAGGGTCAATTTATTGTTGGTTTCCATATTTCCTCGTATTTTTTACCGCCTGTTAGCGGTGAAAAGGTTTATTTATAGCTGCGTTGACTTAAGTGGACATTCTCAAACTCGAGAGGTTCTTTATTAAGAATGGGTTCCTTATCCTGACCGGCATATTCCCAAGCCGCAACATAGGTGAATTTTTCATCATCACGCTGGGCTTCCCCTTCCGGCGTTTGATATTCTTCGCGGAAATGGCCGCCGCAGGATTCGTTGCGATGCAGAGCATCTTTGGCCATGAGCTCACCCAGTTCCAGGAAATCGGCTACGCGGCCGGCAAATTCCAGGTTCTTATTCAGATTATCGGTATCCTGCGGGATCATCACGTTCTTCCAGAATTCCTCCCTTAGCTTGGGTATTTCCTGCAAAGCGTATTTCAGGCTTTTCTCGGTTCGCGCCATGCCTACGTTATCCCACATGATCTTGCCGAGTTCCCTGTGAAATTCGGTCACCGTCTTTTTTCCGCCAACGGCCATCAGTTTCTTGATCTGGGACTGAGCGTCATCTTTTGCGGACACAAATTCAGCCTGATCCGGAGAAACTTTTGAAAAGGAGTTGGTGGCGAGGTAATTGGCCAGTGTGTATGGAATCACAAAATAGCCATCGGCCAGGCCCTGCATGAGCGCCGAGGCGCCCAGTCTGTTGGCGCCATGGTCGGAGAAATTGGCTTCACCCAGAGCAAATAAACCCGGGATCGAGGTCATGAGATTGTAGTCAACCCAGAGCCCGCCCATTGTATAATGTACCGCAGGGTAGATCCGCATCGGAGTTTTGTACGGGTTGTCGCCCGTGATACGTTCATACATATCAAAAAGATTTCCGTATTTGTCCTTTATATCGGCTTCACCGAGTCGGTTGATCGCATCAGAGAAATCGAGATAGACAGCCAGTCCCGTCTCACCTACGCCGCGCCCTTCGTCGCAAACGGCTTTGGCATTGCGGGATGCTACGTCGCGCGGAACGAGATTGCCGAAACTCGGGTATTTACGTTCCAAATAATAATCGCGTTCATCTTCGGGGATTTGTTCCGGCGGACGTTTGTCGCCTTTATTCTTTGGCACCCAGACGCGGCCGTCGTTGCGTAAGCTCTCACTCATAAGGGTCAGTTTGGCCTGATAGTCGCCGCTTTGAGGAATGCACGTCGGGTGGATCTGAGTGTAACAAGGGTTTCCGAATGCGGCGCCTTTTTTGTAGCAGCGCCATGCCGCGGTGGCATTGGAATTTTTGGCGTTGGTAGAGAGATAAAAGACGTTACCATAGCCGCCCGTGCAAAGCAGAACCGCGTCGCCCGCATAGGTTTCTATCTGTCCGTTGGTCAGATTGCGCACGACGATGCCTCGCGCCTTGCCGTCGATGACTACAAGATCCAGCATTTCGCGGCGTGCGTACATCATGACGCGACCCTCTTCGACCTGCCGCATCATGGAGCCGTAAGCGCCAAGCAGAAGCTGTTGGCCTGTCTGTCCCCGTGCGTAAAAGGTTCGTGAGACCTGCGCACCGCCGAAAGAGCGGTTATCCAGTTGTCCGCCGTACTCACGGGCAAAAGGTACACCCTGTGCAACGCATTGGTCGATGATATTGACGCTGAGTTCCGCCAGCCGATACACGTTGGCCTCGCGGGCGCGGTAGTCACCGCCTTTGATGGTATCATAGAATAATCGCCACACGCTGTCACCGTCGTTTGAATAATTCTTGGCGGCGTTGATGCCACCTTGTGCGGCGATGCTGTGGGCACGGCGGGGGGAATCCTGTATGCAGAACGATTTTACGTTATATCCCAATTCGCCCAGCGAAGCCGCGGCGGAAGCGCCGGCCAATCCGGTTCCGACCACCAAGACGGTGTATTTGCGCCGATTGGCCGGGTTAACCAGTTTCATGTCAAACTTATGTTTGCTCCATTTTTCGGCAAGAGGTCCGCCGGGGAGTTTAGAGTCCAGTTTCATGTGAAGCCTCCGTATAAAGAATCAAAATCGATAATCGAATTTTATGAATTTCCGATGCTAATACTATTTTACCAATCCAAAATAAATACATAAGGGCATGGAGAGAAATCCTACGGCCAGAACGAATGAAATGAACATTCCGAGACTGTAGACAAACGCCTTCATTCGCGGGTTGGTCAATCCGAGGGACTGGAAAGCACTCCAGAAACCGTGACGGAGATGAAAACCCAGAAGGAGCATTATAATGACATATCCGAAAGCGTATGACGGGGATTGGAAGACCTCAACGACCAATCTGTATAGATCCCTCATTTCCACGCCGTCGACATAAGTGCGGTAATATGGACCGTATTTGAAAGTGATCAGATGCAGGATCGTAAAAACGAACATGATCAAGCCGGTCCATATCATGGTTTCCGACGAAACCGACTTCTGGCTATTGCCTCCGGCATCGCCGACTTTCATATAAGGTTCCGGTCGTGCCTCTCGTTTCTTAAGATAGATTGAGATGCCGATGATCGCGTGGATCACAAATACGGTGACCAGTCCGATCTCAATCACATATAGAAGTACACCGAGACTCTCAAGTTTTTTGGTATACGAATTGAATGCGTCCGGTCCTATGAAAAGATTGATATTTCCGCCCATATGACCGATAACAAAAAGGCAAAGCAGGATACCGGTGATTCCGGTCAGGATCTTTTTTCCTACCGATGACCATATAACCGTTGAAAAGGGAAGCATAAGCCGAGCTCCGAAGTTATATTTAGCTATTTCACTTTAAAGTTGTTCGAATGAACAGGTTGTGTATGAACAGGCGCGAGCAATCCGTGAAGGTATTGTCTCAGTGGGCTGTTTTTCTGGTGTGAATAGTACTTTTTTTGCCAAAAAAAAGCAAGAACTTTATCCGACTGTGTAAAAGTTATTAGAAAATTTGTTGTGATTCAATCTCAGCCGTCTGAGAAATATTTATATTATTGATGTTATACTCGGGTGAAAAAAATAACACTGAAATCATGGATAAACAGCCGATTTTGGCATGGTATTTTGTTCAAAAAATGTGAACATCAATTTTATGTTAATAACTTTTTTTTGTGGAATTTACATATTGTTTATAATACATTAAGAATGTTGATAATTTGTGGATTATGTTAATTATCAAAATCTTCTTGCGTTTAAAAACAAGGTGTTTTATAATGTTTTTACCCCTGTTAGAAATGGTCTTTCCGAGAGAGAAGGCATTTCAAGAAATAATAACTGTCCGTTACATCCGAAGACAGTCATGTTCGCAGTATTTTCAAAAGGTCTTTTTTTCTTTTTTTGAAAAAATACTAAGGAACATAAGAGGGAATTTTTCTCTTTGAATCGCTGCTTTGTCAGGTTCTCGATAAAAAATAAGAACACTTTATTTTGATATAATTCTAAACCCATAAGGATTTCTCACCATGGCCGTTCAAAACCCTGATGCCCAAGTGAAGGACGTAAAGAAATCATCTCCGAGCAAGGCTTCAAAACATGAGATCAACGGGATTTCGTATGAAGGCGCCAAAGGATTACGTTTCGACCGTTACTTTACTCAGGAAGGTCTTCATCCATTCGATACGATCGAATTTGAAAAACGTTCGAGCGTGATCACCGAACCCGACGGTTCGGTCGTATTTGAAATGAAAGATCTGGAAATTCCCAGAAGCTGGTCGCAATTAGCTACGGATATAGCCGCATCCAAGTATTTCCGTAAAGCGGGAGTGCCTGGAACCGGCCATGAAACGAGCGCGAAACAGTTGGTTCACCGCGTGGCCCACACGATCCGTGCGGAAGGCGAAAATCTCGGCTATTTCAATTCCTCTGCCGACGCGGAGATTTTTGAAATGGAACTCACGCACTTGCTGATTAATCAAATGGGTGCCTTCAATTCGCCCGTCTGGTTCAATTGCGGTTTGTATCATGAGTACGGTATTAATGGTACGGGTGGCAACTATTATTGGAATCCCAAATCGGGCAACATCGAAGCGACCGACGATTCGTATTCCCATCCGCAATGTTCCGCTTGTTTCATTCAATCGGTCTCGGACGATCTGATGGGGATCTTTGAATTGGCCAAGAACGAAGCCCGTTTATTCAAATACGGTTCGGGCACCGGAAGTAACTTTTCCGCATTGCGCGGAAAACAGGAAAAACTTTCCGGCGGAGGCACTTCATCCGGTCTTATGTCTTTCCTGTCGGTCTTGGACCGCGGAGCGGGCGCCACGAAGTCCGGAGGAACCACCCGCCGTGCGGCGAAGATGGTCTGTCTCGATATGGACCATCCGGAGATCGTGGATTTCATCAATTGGAAAGTGAAAGAAGAGAAAAAAGTCAAGGCGCTGATCGATGCCGGTTACGAATCCGATTTCAACGGCGAGGCGTATCAGACGGTTGCCGGGCAGAACTCGAATAACTCGGTTCGCGTTTCGGATAAGTTCATGAACGCCGTTCTCGAAGACGGCAACTGGAGCACCATCGGCCGCACGACGGGTGCGGTAGTGGATACGTACAAAGCGCGTGATCTTTTCGATCAGATCGCCAATGCCGCATGGGCCTGCGCCGACCCCGGCATCCAGTTCGACGATACGATCAACGACTGGCATACGTCCCCCAATACGGACAAAATCCACGCCTCCAATCCGTGTTCCGAATACATGTTCCTCGACGATACGGCGTGCAACCTCGCTTCGATCAATCTGATGAAATTCGCCGATGAGAATGGGAAGTTCGATATCGAAGGTTTCCGCGAGGCCTGCCGCATTTTCATCATTGCGCAGGAAATTTTAGTGGACATGTCGTCGTATCCGACGCACAAGATCGCGCAGAACAGCCACGATTACCGGCCGCTCGGATTGGGTTATGCCAATCTCGGCACATTGCTCATGGTCAACGGCATTCCGTACGACAGCGAAGAAGGCCGCGCCTGGGCCGGAGCCATTACGGCGATCATGCACGCTTGGGGCTATCGCGGTTCGGCCGAAGTCGCCTCTATCAAAGGGCCTTTTGCCGGATACAAGAAGAACGAAAAACCGATGATGCGTGTGATGAATAAACACCGCGATGCGGCCTACAAGATCGATCCGGAATATTGTCCGGATGAACTGCTCAAGGCGGCGCGCGAGGACTGGGACACCTGCGTGAAAATGGGTGAGCAGTACGGCTACCGCAATGCCCAGGCGACGGTTTTGGCGCCGACGGGTACGATCGGTCTTCTGATGGATTGCGATACGACGGGCGTGGAACCGGAATTCTCTCTGGTCAAATGGAAAAAACTGGCCGGCGGCGGTTATTTCAAGATCGTCAACAGTTCCATACCTCAATCCCTTCGTAAGCTCGGATATACGCCGGACGAGATCGACGGTATCATCAAGTATATTCTCGGCCACGGCACATTCAAAGGTGCGCCGTATGTGAATCCGGAGCAATTGAATCAATTGGGTTTCAAAGACGCGGAGATCGAAGAAGCCGAAGCGTATGTGAATAAGAATAAATCGCTCGACGAATGGACGCCGCACATCAATATCAAAACGCTGAAAGCCCGCGGCCTTTCCGGCGAGCAGATCTCCCGCGCGGTGATTTACATCGGCGGCGCGCAGACCGTGGAAGGTACGCATCTGCTGAAGGAAGAGCATCTGGCCGTATTCGACTGCGCCAATAAATGCGGTATCGGGAAACGTTTCATCGATCCGATGGGTCACATTAAAATGATGGGCGCCGTGCAGCCGTTCCTCTCTGGCGCAATTTCCAAGACCGTCAATATTCCCAACGAAGCGACGGTCAAAGACATCGAAAAGATCTATTTTGAAGGATGGAAACTCGGACTCAAAGCCGTAGCGCTTTATCGCGACGGATCCAAATTCTCCCAGCCGCTGAGCAATAAATCGCTGAGCAGCGATTCGGAAGACGTGACGGCGACGATCACACAGGAGCAGCTCGACAAAGCGGTCAAAGATGTCGTGGAGAAAATGAGCAAGGAACTCAAGCGCGGGCAGAAGAAACCCATTCCGCACAAACGGCACGGATTCACACAGGAAGTTACGCTCGGCGGTCATAAGATCTATTTCCGTACCGGCGAATACGAAGACGGACAGCTGGGCGAGATCTTCATCGATATGTTCAAAGAAGGCGCCGCGTACCGGAGTCTGCTCAACTGTTTCGCTGTAGCGGTCTCGATGGGTCTGCAGTACGGCGTGCCGCTGGAGAAATTCGTCGAGAAATTCACTTTTACCCGTTTCGAGCCGAGCGGTTTCACGGATCATCCGAATATCAAAAATGCAACATCGATCCTCGATTTCATTTTCCGCGTTCTCGGCATGGAATATCTCGGGCGTATGGACTTTGTTCACGTTCCACCGACCCTGGATGGACAGATCCAGCCGGCCGCCACGACAGAAAGCAAACCGGCGGAGATCGCAGAGGCGGTTGCATCGGATATGACGAAAGACGCCCCGATGAACCTGATGGAAAAACAACTGAGCGAAATGATGGGCGATGCCCCGGCCTGCGATGTGTGCGGACACATGACCGTGCGCAACGGCGCCTGCTATAAATGCTTGAACTGCGGCAACAGCATGGGTTGCTCATAATCACGGTTCCTGTTCTTTGAAGGTATGAACTTTACGGTCGGGACTTTATAACGGCACAACGAAGGAAGTTGTCTGTCATAGTGATAGTTCAATCGAAGACATCGAAAGGGCATAAAAGTACAGCATTCACTGGCTTTTGTGCCTTTTTTTCTTTTGCCTTGATCGGCGTGTGGTTGGTGCCGGTTTGGTATCTCTCGGCTCAGGATCAAGAACTGGAAAAACAGAGTTTTATAGTTCTGAGAACCAAAGAAAAGCTCTATGGGAAAGTTGAACTCAAATCCCCTCTCTTTGGGCAGGAATATCTCATATTCGAGGATACGGTAAGGTATCCTCTTTCTAAGATCAGGGCGTTCCAGAACGGAGAAGGTTATTTTGCACTGGCTCATATTGGCGGTCTTTATGGGGATTCAAAACTGGTCAAAAGGACCCGGTCAGGTAAAGTAAATTTATATACAGCCTATCAAATGTATTCCTCGCCGGGTTCTTTTAATACGATATCCACTCCAGGCGGCCGGATCACGCAGTACACGCCAGGCATCACATCGTTTGCACGTTTCGATTATTTCTCCACCAGCGATACGAGCGATAT
This sequence comes from uncultured Bacteroidota bacterium, assembly GCA_964415295.1. Lineage (GTDB taxonomy): Bacteria > CLD3 > CLD3 > SB21 > SB21 > SB21. The sequence continues at coordinate 341,617 of CAYPYN010000002.1, read as the reverse complement.
TCTCCCTGCCACGCGCGATAATTTAATGGCCGCCCTTTCGTCAAACCCTAAAAGTATTCAGCTGCTCAGAGAACATAAGACACTCGGCACCGCCAAAATAGTTCTGATCCTGGGAGGGCTGGGTTTGATCGGCTCGGCTTTCATTGGTGCAGATAAGGAACATCCGCCATCGGTTGGCTTACTGGTTGCCGGCGGCGTGGTAGCCAATTTGTCGTGGATTCCAAGTTTGATGCAGTCGGGAAAAATGGAAAAGGCGATCGAGGTATATAATAGGAATTAATACCAACCACAGAGAAGAATATCTGACAGCCACAAAAAAGCACAAAAGGCACAAAAACTCAAAACCCTATCGTCAAAAATTATTAATATTATTTTGTGCTTTTTCGTGGCGATTCTAAACAACTGAACATCCACCAACCCCTAAGGTCTAATGGCAACAAGTAATCACGATGAAAAGAAGAAGCTTTTTATCCTGGACACGAATGTGATCCTGTACGATTATACTTGTATCTATAACTTCAAAGAGCACGACGTCGTTATCCCGATCGTCGTGCTGGAAGAGATCGATTCCTTCAAAAAAGGCAGCGACCTTATCAATTTCCAGGCGCGGGAGTTTATCCGAGAAATGGACAAACTTTCCAAAGATCAGTTATTCAAAAAAGGATTACCGCTCAGTAAGAATCACGGACGCCTTTTTGTCGAGGTCGGAGAGCCTTTCTCAGAAATGGTATCACAGGCTTTCACTGTGAACAAACCCGATCATCGCATTCTTGCATTGGCCGACCAGTTGAGAGCGAAGCGCAAAGACCGCGAGGTCATTGTCATCACCAAAGATATCAATTTACGCATGAAGGCCAAGTCGCTCGGCATTCCGGCGGAGGATTATGAGACGGGCAAGATCCGGAATATCGACGAATTGTACACCGGTATCCAGATGCACCAGGATTTTGATACGACGGTGATACGCAAATTCTATGAGCAAGCCCAGGGTGTGACTTTGGATCAGATCCAGCTTCCGCGAAAACCATTAGCGCATGAGTATTACATTTTAAAAAATCACAGTTCCAGCGTTCTGACGCATTTTAATCCCGGCGCCAGTGTCCTGGAGAAAGTTTCCAAAAGGCCGGCTTACGGGATCGAGCCGAGGAATGCGGAACAGGTTTTTGCGCTGGATGCCCTGATGCGTCCGGAGGTCTCGGTAGTGACGCTCACCGGGAAAGCGGGAACGGGAAAGACCTTATTGGCGCTGGCGGCCGCGCTGCAGCAAAGACAGAATTACAGTCAGATCTATCTGGCAAGACCGGTGGTACCGCTGAGCAACAGGGACATCGGTTATCTTCCGGGCGATATTCATGAAAAACTCGATCCGTATATGCAGCCTTTGTGGGATAATCTTTCGGTGATCAAACATAAGTATCCGACCGACAGCGCGGAACATACACGCATCTCCGATATGATCGAGAAGGAAAAACTTGTGATCGCACCTCTGGCCTATATCCGCGGTCGCAGTCTGGACAAGATCTTCTTTATTGTCGATGAAGCGCAAAACCTGACGCCGCATGAGATCAAGACGATCATTACGCGCGCGGGCGAAGGCGCAAAGATGGTGTTTGTCGGCGATATCTACCAGATCGATACCCCGTATCTCGACAGCCAGTCCAACGGGTTGACTTATCTGGTGGATCGGATGAAAGGGCAGGAACTTTTTGCGCATGTGAATCTGGTCAAAGGCGAACGCAGCGCGCTGGCGGAATTGGCGAGTAATTTGTTGTAATTGGTCGCTTCGACAAGAGTTCGACAAGCTCACTCTGCAACTCGGCGACCTAACAGGAGCCTATCCGGTCGTTTCGACAGGCTCAACGACCGAGTAAAGTTAATGATCAAAGTTTGGAACCATTTCGATGATCGGAAAAATCTACAGATCTCTCAAAGACTACAACGATTCGGGACTGAGCAGCCTTGTGGCCAATCAGGGGAGCCGGCTGCTCAATAAAGACGGCAGTTTCAACGTGCACAAGACGGGCGTGCCTTTGCTTCAAAGGCTCAGCTTCTTCAATGCTATGATCACAATGCCGCTGTGGAAATTTCTGACCATCATTTTATGTTTTTATTTTACGCTCAATCTTTTGTTTGCCTGTGTCTATTTTTTGATCGGCATCGAACACTTTGCCGGAACCAATGGTGCGACCTTGGCCGATCAATTTATGGAAGAATTCTTCTTCAGCGCACAGACGCTGACCACAGTTGGCTACGGCCGCGTCAATCCTGTGGGTTTACTGGCCAATATCGTTGCCTCGCTCGAAGCCATGACGGGCGTTCTGTGCTTTGCGTTGGCTACGGGCCTTTTATACGGGCGATTTTCCAGGCCAGTCGCGAATATCCTGTTCAGTGAGAAGGCGCTGATGGCCCCGTTTCGCGACGGTAAGGCGCTCATGTTCCGACTGGCTAATGCAAAAAACAATCCATTGGTCGACGCTGAAATACAGGTATTGATCAGTATGGTTATCGAGGATAACGGACATGCGATCCGCCGCTTCTTCGATCTCCCGCTGCAACTTAAGACGATCAATTTTCTTACGATGAATTGGACGGTGGTTCATCCCATCGATGACAAAAGTCCGCTGTTCGGGATTTCTACCGAAGATCTTGCGAAAGCCGATGCGGAGATTATGATTTCCCTGAAAGCTTTTGATGACACGTTTGCGCAGACTGTGAGCGCCAGGCATTCGTATAGGTTCGATGAGATCGAGTGGAATGCGAAATTCAAGACCATGTTCGAACGATCGAAGGACGGCAAGACCACGATCCTTCATTTGGACAAGATCGGCGATTTTGAGAAGGTGTAGCGATGGCCGAATTGAAAAACGCACATTTACGGTCGTTGAGTGAGAGGCTTGAAAAACATGTCGAGGAAGTTCGCGGTTTTGCCAATGCGTTCAATCCCCAGCAATTGAACTGGAAACCGGATGAAAAAAGCTGGAGTATTGCGCAGTGCCTCGACCACATCATTGTTTCCGACCAGCAGTATTTTGCCGGTATTAAAAAGGCTATTGAACTCACGAGCGCCAGTCAACTTGTAGAGAAAAAACCTTATCGGCCCAGCCTTTTCGGGCGCTGGTTTGCCCGCATGATGAAACCCGGATCCTTATTCAAATTCAAGACTTTTCCAGTCTTCCAGCCGTCCGTCCGCATTGAAGGGAAGAAGGTTTTGGAGGATTTTGTTCGCCATGAACAGGAATTGCTGATCCTCATCAAGAAGTGCGACGGGTGGGACATTAATTCTGTGAAACTGCGCTCACCGGTGAATTCGTTCTTTAAATTCAGTTTGGGTGAATGCTTTGCTGTGTTGGTCAACCACCAGGAAAGGCATCTCGTGCAGGCGAGGAAGACCGCGCAATGTGATGGGTTTCCAAAGGGCAGTTAATGAAGATCTGTCATATATTGGATCCGCTTTCTTTTTAAAAAAGAAAGCGGGAAAGAAAACTTCGGCTGTGATAAAAATGCCTAAACCCTCGTTCGCAGAGCGGGCGCCGAAAAACGATACTCTATCATCACGAGACACTAAATCAGAACGTTTATGAAAGCCGTTTTTCGCAGTATTATTCTGCGAACTCGGGTTTCTTCGGCATTTTTATCAAGGCCGTGAAATACCAAAGCGAGAACTCATTAAAATATTTGAAGAAAATGTGACAAATTATGACGGTCAATAAGCGGGGTGGTACTTCTAGGATTTGTCGTCAATAGGATGTTGGAAGCGGTTGACAGAGAAACAGAATAATGAAATTCATCACCCGTACAATCTGGATCCTTTCGCTGGTTAGTCTTTTCACCGATTTCGCCAGCGAAATGCTGTATCCGATCATGCCGATGTATCTGCAAAGCATCGGATTCACAGCTGTGTGGATCGGTTTACTGGAAGGCATAGCCGAAGCAACGGCGGGCATGAGTAAGGGCTATTTTGGAAAGTTGTCCGACAGCATGGGACGCCGAGTTCCATTTGTACAGTTGGGTTATGCCCTAAGCGCCGTTTCTAAACCAATGATGGCGGCGTTCACATTTCCGATTTGGGTGCTGATCGCACGAACCACCGATAGATTGGGAAAAGGTATCCGGACCGGCGCGCGGGATGCTATATTGTCGGGCGAAACCACGGCGGAGCACAAAGGTAAAGTATTCGGATTCCATCGCGGCTTTGACACGCTGGGCGCGGTTCTGGGGCCGCTCACGGCGCTGGCTTTTCTGCAATGGTATCCGGGAGAATACCGAACGATCTTTTTTATCGCTTTTATTCCTGGAATTCTAGCCATTTTCCTAACCCTGCTTGTTAAAGAAAAGAATGCCGATCCAAAGCCCGATTCATCCGTTTCATTTTTTTCTTTTATCAACTACTGGAAAGAAAGTCCGTTCGCGTACCGCCAGCTCTTGATCGGCCTTCTGATCTTCGCGATTATCAACAGTTCCGATATTTTCTTGTTACTCATGATCAAGCACCGGGGATTTGACGACGTGCACGTGATCTCGGCTTATGTGTTTTATAATCTAGTGTATGCTTTGGCTTCCTATCCGATGGGTATTTTAGGAGATCGTATAGGATTTCGGAAAACATTTGTCGGTGGGTTGATCTTGTTTGCCGTTGTTTACGCCGGTTTTGCGATAAATCGCGAACTGTATATTTTTTACGCCCTGTTCTTTCTGTATGGTTTGTATGCGGCAGGAACGGAGGGTATTTCCAAAGCGTGGATTAGTAACATCTGTGACAAAAAAGATACCGCAACGGCGATCGGAACGTATGCGGCTTTTCAAAGTGTGACTGCTTTGATTGCGAGTACTTTGGCCGGACTGATCTGGTACTTTGTGAATCCAATGGCGACATTTGCCTTATCGTCATTCATCACCATTCTGCTTATTTTCTACTTTGTAAAGCTGCATCAAGCTGACTAATATTTTCTGGAAAAAACATATTGCTAATTTGGATTTTTGTGATATATTACAGATATATGGATATTTATCATTATGTTTTTATAGGAGATAATAATGTCTAACAAATGGGAAGGGATTTTTCCTGCACTCACGACCAAATTCAAGAATGACCTTTCGCTGGATCTTTCCGCAATGGAAAAGCACATACAATTTCAGATGGATGCCGGCGTTCATGGTTTGGTAGTGCTTGGTTCTCTCGGAGAAAACATGACTCTGTCGCCACAGGAGAAATTGGACATCATAAAGATGACGGTAGGCGCGGCCAAGGGAATAGTTCCAGTCATATCTTGCGTAGCGGAAACCTCTACAGCAAAAGCCTGTGACTATGCGGAACAGGCGGCGAAACTTGGCGTGGATGGATTCATGGTTTTACCCGCAATTCCATATCCGTCAGACCGGCGCGAAACGATCCAGCATTATCGCACAGTAGCCAAAGCAACCGACCGACCGATCATGATCTACAATAATCCGGTGGCCTATAAAGTTGACATCACGCCGGAGATGTTTGCAGAGATGGCCGACGAGCCGCGGTTCGTGGCGATCAAAGAATCGTCGGATAATATTCGACGTCTGACCGACATAATAAATTTGGTTGGCAACCGTTATCAAATATTTTGCGGCGTGGATGATCTGGCGATGGAGAGTCTGGTCCTGGGAGCCAGCGGGTGGCTGGCCGGATTGGTTGTCGCGTTCCCGAAGGAGACCGTGGTGCTTTACCAATTGATCAAAGCCGGGCGGATCCAGGAAGCACTGCCGATCTACCGTTGGTTCATGCCGCTGTTGCATCTGGATGTATCAACGAAATTCGTTCAGAACATTAAGCTCGTCGAACAACTCGTTGGCGTAGGATCTGAGCTCGTTCGTCCGCCACGGTTGACGCTGATTGGCGAGGAGCGGGCGAGGGTGGAACAAATTGTGAAGACCGCGCTGGCGAATAGACCGGTGTTGCCGAAGGTTTGATTACTCTTGATTAACAAATACCTCATATCAACTTTCTTTTTAGAAAAGAAAGTTGCAAATAAAACTTTGGCTTTGAAAAAAATGCCTAAACCCTCGTTCGCTATCATAGCGGCGAAAAACAGGTCCTATTTCATGAAGCCGTGCAAATTCACTGATGTATTGACTGGTTTTTCGCCGATGTTAAGGCGCGAACTCGGGTTTGTCCGGCATTTTTTTCAAGGCCTGGAATACCAATGCACAATTCAAATTCATAGAGGCGCTATATGACTCGGCATGCTTGTTGAAGGAAGCGAAGCAGGATAGAGTTGCGCGGAAATCGGTTCTATTTTGGAACTTTCCAAGGCCGACAATAACAAAAGCAATCTCAGTAATAACAAATGATTCAGAATTAATAGAAAAACAACCATGGAAACAAAAAAACTCTTTATCAATGGTGAGTGGATTGATGGTGCGACAGCGACACCGGATATCAATCCGTCCGATGTAATCGATACAATAGGCCTCTTTGCGGAAGCCGATGCGTCCCAAGTTGATCAAGCCGTAAAAGCCGCCACAGAAGCTTTTCCGGCTTGGGCTTACAGTACACCACAGATACGATTCAATATTCTGGATATGATCGGAAGCGAGATCCTTTTCCGGCAAAATGAATTGGGACAATTGCTCGCCCGCGAAGAAGGGAAGACGTTGCCCGAAGCGATCGGGGAAGTGAACCGCGCCGGGAACATTTTTAAATTCTTTGCCGGCGAAGCGCTGAGGAATTCCGGCGATCTCATTGCGTCCGTTCGCCCCGGTGTGATCGTGGATGCCGTGCGTGAACCGATCGGCGTTGTCGGGCTGATCGTGCCGTGGAATTTTCCGATCGCGATTCCGGCATGGAAAATAGCGCCGGCGCTGGCTTTTGGTAATTGCGTCGTGTTCAAGCCGGCAGAACTCGTTCCAGCCAGCGCATGGGCCTTAGCGGAGATCATTTCGCGCTCGGGTTTGCCCAAAGGTGTTTTTAATATGGTCATGGGTCGCGGAGAGGTCGTGGGTCATGCGCTCGTTAATCACCCGGGAGTTGCAGGAATCAGTTTTACGGGATCGGTGGAAGTTGGAAAGAAGATCGCCGTTCAATGTGTTTCGCGCATGGCGAAGGTCCAACTCGAAATGGGCGGTAAGAATCCCCTGGTGATCCTCGACGACGCGGATCTCGACGTCGCGGTCAATGCCGCTATCCAGGGATCGTATTATTCAACAGGTCAGCGGTGCACGGCATCGAGCCGGCTTATTGTAACAGAAGGCATTCACGACCGATTCATTCAAGCCCTAACCGAGCGGATGAAGAAATTGAAAGTTGATGATGCGCTTGCCACAGGAACAGACATCGGGCCGGTGGTGGATGAAGAGCAGATGAGCAAAGACCTTGAATATATAGACATCGGAAAAAAAGAAGGCGCCAAACTGCTTTGTGGCGGAGAACGATTGCAAAGAAACAAGAAAGGGTTCTATTTTGAACCGGCGTTGTTTGCGGAAACCGATCCATCGATGCGGATCAATCGTGAAGAGATCTTCGGACCGGTTGCAAGTGTGATCCGTGTGAAGAATTATGAAGAAGCGCTTGCCATTGCCAACGACACGCCGTATGGTTTGACCTCGGGCATTTGCACGCAGTCGTTGAAATTAGCTCAGCATTTCAAACAGCATGCTCAGGCCGGGATGGTGATGATCAATTTGCCGACCGCGGGGATCGATTATCATGTGCCTTTCGGCGGGCGAAAAGGATCGAGTTACGGTCCAAGGGAACAGGGTTCGTATGCGAAGGAGTTCTATACGACGGTGAAGACGACGTACATGATGGCGTAATGGAACTGCCTTCGCCATTGAGGCTGTTGCAAAATGACATAATCGTTGAATAATTCACGGAATTCGTTTTCGGTATTCGCGGCCTTGATAAGAATGCCGAAGAAACCCGAGTTCGCAGAAAAAATTCATGCGAAAAACGGCTTCCCTAAACGTTCTGATTTAATGTTATGTAAAGATAGAGAATCGTTTTTCGCAACCTCGATCTGCGAACGAGGGTTTAGGCGTTTTTATCACAGCCGAAGTTTTCTTTGCCACTTTCTTTTTTAAAAAGAAAGTGGATCCAAGTCATAGAATGCAATCACTTCTCTTTCTTTTGCTGGCCCAAAAGAAAGAGAGAAAGAAAAGGGCCTTGGCTGTTGAAAAAATGCCTCAATCTTCGCTCAAGCCCTAAACAAAACAAACTCGTGGCGCCTGAAGCGCCACTCGGACATGTTTTGTTTTTAACGGGCTTTCGCTTCGATTTCTTAACGGCATTTTTTCAAAGGCCCGAAAATTCACATGATTTTTCTTATCACGGAAAATTGACATTGAATAATCTCTTTCTGCAACAGCCTCTTTGCCAAGGGGAGGGATAAGGGGTGAGGGTGCATACTATGAGAATAGTCTATACATGAACAACTCAGCCACACTATCCAACCAAGCCTACGATCGGATCGAGGAGATGATCGTGACGCTGGAACTTAAGCCGGGCAGCGTCATATCCGAAGGCGAGTTGGTGCAAAAGACCGGCATCGGGCGGACGCCGGTTCGTGAAGCGCTGCTGCGTCTGGCGCAGGAACATTTGGTGGAGACTCTGCCGCGCAAAGGTATTATTGTCAGCGAGATCCATATTTCCGATCATCTGGCGCTTTTGGAAACCCGACGGGCACTGGAAAAAGTACTTGTTGCTAAGGCCGTGCGCCGCGCAACTCCGGAACAAAGGAAGACATTGTCGGAACTCGCCGATCGGATAGAATCGGCATCAGAAAAAGGCGATCTGAATTCTTTTATTCACTTTGACCATGAATTTGACCAAATTATAGCCGAAGCGGCCCGAAATCCGTTTGCATCGGAGGCGTGTGCGCCTCTTCGTGCGCACTGCCGGCGTTTTTGGTACCGTTTTCATCACGATGAGGATCTGACGCAATCGGCAGGGCTTCATGCAGAAATCATGCGCGCCGTTGCGGCGAATGATGAAAGCAAAGCGATCGAGGCAACCGATCGTTTGATGGATTATCTGGATAAATTGACTCGCGAAGCGATAGATAAATAAGAAACCGCCATGTCCAAGACCACATTCACATGTATTGACGCTCATACTTGCGGGAACCCCGTACGGGTTGTAACAAGCGGTAAGCCCGAATTGCAGGGGAATAACATGAATGAGCGTCGTCTTTATTTCATGAAAGAGTTCGACTGGATACGGACGGCGCTGATGTTCGAGCCTCGGGGACACGATATGATGTCCGGCAGTTTATTGTATCCGGCACTTCATCCGGATAACGATATCGGCATTTTGTTTATCGAAACAAGCGGCTGTCTGCCCATGTGCGGACACGGTACCATTGGAACCGTAACGGTCATGATCGAACAAAATCTGGTCGTTCCTAAAACTCCCGGAATGCTTCGACTGGAAGTTCCCGCCGGCCTGGTGGAAGCGCATTACGAGATGAAAGGAGATAAAGTTAAGTCCGTTCGGATTGTCAACGTACCTTCTTTCCTTCACTCCTCGGGTTTAACGGTTGAATGTCCCGATCTGGGCGAACTCGCGTTTGACGTCGCCTATGGCGGAAATTTCTATGCGATCATCGATCCCCAAGAAAATTTCAAGGGGTTGGAACATATTCATGGCTCCGATATTACATGGTGGAGTCCGATCATTCGGCAGCGTATCAATGAAAAATATTCCTTCGTGCACCCGGAAAACCCGTCGATCAAAGGCTGTTCACACGTTGAATGGACGGGAACGCCCAGACATCCGGAAGCGCATGCGCGAAATGCCGTATTCTACGGCGATAAAGCGATCGACCGTTCTCCGTGCGGGACGGGAACTTCTGCGCGCATGGCGCAATGGGCCGCAAAAGGGAAATTGAAAGTCGGAGATAGCTTCGTTCACGAAAGTATTATCGGAAGCCTGTTCCGCGGGCGCGTGGAAGCGGCGACGAAGGTTGGTTCCTACGATGCGATCATACCGAGTATCGAAGGATGGGCTTGCGTGACGGGATTTAATACGATTCTGGTGGATGATGAAGACCCGTATGCGCATGGATTTCAGGTTATTTAATCTTCTTTCTTTGCCTTGATGCAAAGAAAGAAGCAAAGAAAAATCAAGGCTGTGAAAAAAACGTCTAAACTTTCGTTCGCTTGTTGGTTGCGAAAAAAAACTCGACCGCTTTCAGCGGTCTCAAACATTTTTTTCGCAGAATTTATGGAGCGAACTCAAGTTTCGGCGCCTTTTTTTTCAAGGCCGAAATTGAAAACAACATTATATGTTTGAAAATGAACCGGAGAATTGATGGAGCAGAAATTTGATGTAGTGATCATCGGCGGAGGGGCGATCGGGATATGCTCCGCATATTATTTGACAAAGAGCGGGTTGAGTGTTGCCGTAATTGAAAAGAACGAGATCGGGAAGGAAACTTCCTGTTCCTGGGGCAATGCAGGATTGATCAGCCCCAGTCATTTTGTTCCCCTCGCCGCGCCGGGGATGGTTGCCAAAGGCCTCCAATGGATGTTCAACCCGGAAAGTCCATTCTATATTCATCCGCGCATGGATGCGGATCTGCTGCTGTGGCTGTGGCGTTATTTTCGCGCGAGCAGCGAGAAGCAAATGCGGCGGGGTATGCCTGTGTTAAGAGATCTTACACAAGAGAGCCTGCGGTTGTTTCAAGAGATCAACGCCGATGAGAAGATCGAATACGGGTTTGAACATCGCGGACTTCTGATGTTGTACAATACGGCGGCGGGCGAAAAAGCGAACCGGCACGAAGCGCATCTGGCGGAAGAGGTGGGCGTGGAAGCGAGGATCTTGAATAATGCGCAACTCAACGAACTCGAACCGAATGTCAGGATCCTTTCCCGCGGCGGATTATTTTTTCCAAACGACGGTCACCTCATTCCGGATCAATTTGTCAACGCTATGACTGACCTTGCAAAAAAGAGCGGCGTTGCGTTCTTTGAAAAAACCGAAGTAACAGGATTTGAGAGATCGGGCAGTCGCTTAACATCGGTTATTATTCATGGCGACAAGATCGGTGCGAAGGACTTCGTCTTGGCGGCGGGATCATGGTCGCCGAAAGTATTGCAAAAACTTTCCATTAAATTGCCGGTTCAGCCCGGAAAAGGTTACAGCGTTACGGTACAAAACCCGGCGCATCGGTCGAAAATACCCTTTATTCTGACCGAGGCGCGCGTTGCCATCACGCCGATGGGATCCGCTATGCGTTTCGGCGGTACGCTGGAACTCAGTCCCATTGATCTGACGATCAATGAACGCCGGGTGAAAGCCATTCTGAAAGCCGTTCCGGCCTATCTGGATGACATGCGGCTTGAAACGGTAGATACGCATCAGGCGTGGGCAGGACTGAGACCTTGTTCGCCCGACGGCATTCCTTTTATCGGACGATTCAGTCAGATCGAAAACCTGATCGCCGCAACCGGTCACGCCATGCTTGGAATTACGTTGTCACCGGTCACCGGCAAAATTGTTTCCGAGATCGTGACGGGACAAAAACCGACCGTGGATACCGAGGCGCTGAATCCTAACCGATTTGATTAAGGTACTGTCATGACTCAAAAAGCTTTTACGGATCGAATCAAAAAAATGCAGAAGTGGACGCCGCCGAAAACGTGGATGAAGATCACGGCCATTGACGCGCATACGGGCGGTGAACCGCTACGGATAATCACATCGGGACTGCCGCCTTTAAAAGGACGAACGATCCTCGAGCGCCGGCGTTATATGAAAGAACATCTGGATCATTTGCGGAAAGCGCTCATGTGGGAACCGCGCGGGCATGCGGATATGTATGGCTGTATTATAACCCCGCCCGTTACCAAGGAAGCAGACTTCGGTGTGCTATTTATGCACAACGAAGGCTACAGCACGATGTGCGGCCACGGGATCATCGCTGTGACCAAAGTTGCCGTGGAAACGGGGTTGGTAAAAATGCGCACGCCTGAAACCATGGTCGGGATCGATACGCCTGCGGGCCTTGTTACGGCGTATGCGCGCATCAAAAACAAAAAAGTAAAAAGCGTTTATTTTCATAACGTGCCTTCGTTTGTTCTGGCGCTCGATCAAACGGTGGAGGTTCCGGCTATCGGACGGGTTCGTTTTGACATCGCGTTCGGCGGCGCATTCTATGCCTACGTCAAGGCGGATGACGTCGGCCTTCGCATGACGGGTCAAGATTACCGGCCGCTGATCGAAAAAGGAATGGCGATCAAACGCGCTGTAATGAAAAATTTCAAGATAGAACATCCGTTTGAGAAGGACCTGAATTTTCTCTACGGCACGATCTTCACAGGTCCCGGCCTAGAGAAGGGCGCGGACAGCCGCAACGTGTGTATCTTCGCCGAGGGTGAAGTGGACCGCAGTCCGACTGGAACGGGTGTGAGCGCGCGGATGGCTTTGCATTACGAACGCGGGGAACTTGCTGTCGGCCAGCCGATGGTGATCGAAAGTATCGTCGGCAGTAAGTTCATCTGCCGTGTCAAAGAAGTCACGACCTTTGGACCGCACCGTGCGGTCATACCTGAAGTTGAAGGGACGGCACACATTTGCGGTAAGAATGAATTTCTTATCGATCCCGATGACCCTTTGAAAAAAGGATTTTTCTTCCGATAATAGACCATTCCTGCAACGGGTGATCCTATGAACTCGTTACGCATACTCTCCCGATCCGACGTTCAGCATTGCATTTCCATGCACAGGGCGTTGGACTTGATGAAGGACGCTTTCAGCCAGTTATCGTCCGGTGAGGCTGTCGTTCCCCTCAGAATCAACATGGAAATTCCCTATCAAAACGCGCGTATGCTTTACATGCCCGTTCACCTTCCAAAAAGCGGGAGCAGCGGCGTCAAAGTTGTTTCTATCTTTAACGACAACGCTGCCAAAGGCTTACCGCTTATCCAGGGACTGATGCTCGTGACGGATGCGCAGAACGGGAAACCGTTGGCTGTGATGGATGCGGAATACCTGACGGCGTTAAGAACCGGCGCGGCGTCCGGATTGGCCACCGATATCCTGGCACGAATAGATGCTAAAATACTCGCGATATTCGGAACCGGAGCGCAGGCAAGGACACAGGTGGAAGGCGTAATGGCCGTCCGAGATATTGAAAAGGTTTTGGTTTATGGCGCCGATGAAGAGCAGGCTCAATCATTTTGCAGCGAAATGAGCCAAAAGCACGATCGGGTATTCCAATTGCAATCCGATCACCGCAACTTGAATTTGGCCGACATTATTTGTACGGCGACCACTTCCGGTGAACCCGTCTTTTCCCACCGCGATCTCAAACAGGGCATTCATATCAACGGCGTCGGGTCTTACAAACCCAATGCTCGCGAGATCCCCGAGGAGACTATCGTAATGTGTAAACTCATTGTCGATCAAAGGGAAACGGCTTTGAAGGAAGCAGGAGATATCGCCATTCCGATCAAAGAAGGAAAAATGTATACGCAACATATCTATGCTGAATTAGGAGAGATCGTATCCGGGTCGAAGCCCGGAAGAACTTCCGATAGCGAGATCACGGTATTCAAATCTGTAGGGAATGCGGCCCAGGACCTGGCCGTGGCGGCTCATGTGATAGCAGAAGCAGAGAAAAAAGGTCTCGGAACGATGGTTAATTTATAATGAAAGGATACTCCCATGCTGGTGCGAGAAAAAGTACAACAGGCCAAGGGGATACTTAAAGAACTTGGGATCGACTGCTGGATCACATTCACCCGTGAGAGCGCGCTGAATGGCGACCCCACACTGCCTTATCTGACCAATGGCGATGTGACCTGGCATTCTATGTTTATCGTCACTTCAAGCGGTAAAACTTGTGCGATCGTCGGACTTTATGACAAAAAAGCCATCGAAGATCTGGGTTCCTACGACGAAGTGATCGGCTACGTGGAGGGGATCAAAAAGCATTTTCTGGAATTCATTACCAAACTGAACCCAAAATCGATCGCGATCAATTACTCCGTTGGCAGTGAGATATGCGACGGATTGACCTACGGATTGTATCTGACGCTGGTCGGATATTTGACTGAGATCGGTTATGAAAACAGGTTAATATCTTCGGAAAAGATCGTTTCCGCGCTGCGTCAGAGAAAGTCGGAAACGGAGATACGGCATATCAAAGATTCTGTAGCCAAAGCCGAGGCGATCCTTGACGACGCCCGACGATACATCAAGCCCGGGGTCACAGAAAAAGATGTAGCAGATTTTATGCAGGATAGAGTGCGGCAACACGGCCTCGGATTGGCTTGGGATGAAAAGGTTTGCCCCGCAGTCTTTACAGGACCCGAACATGCCGGTGCGCATTACAATCCGACTTTACGCGTTGTAAGGCCGGGGCACGTTCTGAATATCGACTTTGGCGTGAAGTATAATAGTTACTGTTCCGATCTGCAGAGAACATTTTATATTTTAAAAGAAGGGGAAATAGCGCCGCCGGAACCCGTTCAAAAAGGGTTTGATACGATCGTGCAATCGATCGAATCGGCCAGAAAAGCCATGAAGCCCGGTGCTAAAGGGATCGAGATCGACAAGATCGCGCGTGAGTTTATCGTGAAACAAGGTTACGGTGAATTTCCCCACGCGCTCGGGCATCAGGTTGGCCGCTTTGCTCATGACGGAACGGCGTTACTTGGACCGGCATGGGAAAAATATGCGGAAAAGCCTTTTCAGACGATCGAAAAAGGAATGGTTTTTACGATCGAACCGCGTCTGACGGTTGAGGGTTATGGTGTGGCCACGGTAGAGGAAATGGTACTGGTTGGCGACGATGGAGCGGAATTCATTTCGCGTCCTCAGAAGAAATTGTGGCTTATAGCATCGTAAAAACCCTAACCGCAAAGGCCGCAACGCGCGCAAAGTATTTTTGCTGATTTTAAATTATCCTGGAAAAGGAATTAGTAACCCGCTACATCTGCGGTAGCTATTCACAAAAAATAGTAGCAATTCGTATCGCCGTTCTCTATCTTCGCTAAGTTAATCCTGTTTCAATACATCCGGTATTTTTTGACCTTTTACGCGAAGGCGTTCATGGATCATCGCATCAAAAATTCCAGCCTCAAAAGACTGTGGCATCCCAGCACGTGGGTGAGTTTGTCGCCCAATGGCATCGGCAGAACCAAGCCCAATCATTTTTTGGATATGGTCAAGATCATTTGGGAGAACAAAGGCAACATGCGTTATGCGTGGCGCATTCTGTCCAAGGGTGTCTGTGACGGATGCGCGCTGGGCGTGGCCGGCTTTCATGACTGGACGATCGAAAGCACGCACTTGTGCCTGGTGCGCCTGAAACTGCTTCGGCTCAACACGGCGCCGGCATTGGATTTCAAAAAGCTGGAGGATGTAGAAAATCTGAAACATCTGGATAACCGGCAATTACGGGAACTGGGCCGCCTGCCGTATCCGATGATCCGCAGAAAGGGCGATAAAGGATTTACCAGAATTTCGTGGGAAGAGGCTTACCGTATCATCTCCGAAAAGATACGATCTACAAACCCGAAAAGGCTGGCCTTTTATCTGACATCGCGAGGCATTACCAATGAAGTATACTATGTGGCGCAAAAAGTCGCGCGGTTCCTCGGCACCAACAACGTGGATAATTCCGCCCGCATCTGTCACTCGCCGAGCACGGTTGCGCTCAAGTCGACCATCGGTGCCGCTGCCACTACGTGCAGCTATACCGATTGGTTCAAGACCGATCTGATCGTCTTTTTCGGTTCCAATGCGGCCAATGATCAGCCGGTGACGATGAAATATTTGTACTATGCCAAAAAGCGCGGAACCAAAGTGGTATGTGTGAACCCGTATCGCGAACCCGGAATGGAGCACTACTGGGTTCCTTCGGTGACGGAGAGCGCGCTTTTCGGGACCAAGATCACGGATGAATTCTTTTTGGTTCACACCGGCGGCGACATAGCCTTTATCAACGGTGTGATCAAATGGATGATCGCTGAGCATTGGATTGACAATGAATTTATAAAAAATCATTCCGCCGGGTTTGATACCATGAAGACCTATCTGGAAAATGAATCATGGGAGAATCTGGAGAAATATTCGGGCCTTTCGCGTGAACGTATGAAAGATTTTGCACGATTAATGCACGAGGCTCAGCGGGGCGTTCTGGTGTGGAGTATGGGCATCACTCAGCATTCGTGCGGCAGTGAGAGCGTGCGTGCGATCATCAATCTGGGGTTGACCAAGGGATTTGTTGGACGGGAAGGCTGCGGTCTGATGCCGATCCGCGGTCATTCCGGCGTTCAGGGCGGCGCGGAAATGGGCGCCTACGCTACGGCTTTTCCGGGAGGCGCGCCCGTTAATCCGGATAGCGCCGGAAAACTATCAAAACAATACGGATTTACCGTTCCCGATCAACGAGGACTCACCGCTGTGGAAATGATCGACGCGGCGGCCGAAAACAAGATCGATATTTTGTATCAGGTTGGAGGTAACTTCCTCGAGGTTCTGCCCGATCCGGAATTTGTTAGAAATGCCGTCGCGAATATTCCACTTCGGATTCATCAGGACATCATCGTGACCAATCAGATGCTGATGGATCCCAATGAAACGGTCATCCTGCTTCCTGCGAAGACGCGGTATGAACAGCGCGGCGGAGGAACGGAAACGACGACCGAACGCCGCATTATTTATAGTCCTCAGATCGAGGGGCACGAGATCGGGGAAACGAAAAGCGAATGGGAAATTCTGATGGAATTGGCCAAACGTGTCTATCCGGAGAAAAAAGATAGGATCCATTTTAATTCCGGTCAGGACATTAGAAATGAAATTGCTGAAATAATTCCTCTTTACGACGGTATTCAACATCTCAAAAAAAGCGGCGATCATGTTCAATGGGGCGGCCTGAGGCTTTGTGAGGGGTGGCAATTCCCGACCGCGAATGGTAAGGCGAATTTTACCGTTGTTAAACCAAAGGAATTGAAGCTGCAGCCGAATCAATTTTTAGTATCGACGCGGCGCGGAAAACAATTCAACAGCATGATCCAGCAGAACCGCGATCCGCTGACGGGCGCTCATCGGGATGCGGTTTTTATGAGTGCCGAAGACGCTCACGCGCTCCATCTCGTGGATGGTGATCCTGTGATCCTCAATAATACGGGCGGCTCCTTTAAAGGCCGCGTCAGAATTGTTCCCATCACGCCCAAAAATCTTCAAGTTCACTGGCCGGAAGGCAACGCCCTGCTTCACCGAGGCGTGCTCGATCCGGAGGTGCTGATACCCGATTTTAATTCAGTTGTGGAGATCTTACGATCGTGACGATCTGTCATTAGCGAAGATTGTTATAGAAATTTATTGCTATATTTGGCCTCTTCCAGTACATTTATCCGTCAATCCCTTTTCCAAATACTTGTTTTTCAGGTTCTTTATTAACCTAATCGGAATTTACTATGAAGCGTAACGGCTTATGGCTTTTTGCTTTTTTGTTCGTGTCGGCTGGTTTTGTTGCGCGTCTTCAGGCACAGACGCAGGACAAATTCTATAATTATTACGATCGCGGTATTAAATACGTTGAAAAAGGTGATTGGAATCGTGCGATCGAGGAATTCCGCGCCGCCATATCCATAGAATTTGAAGAGAAGAAAAACAAACGCACCTATGGAACACGATTCATAGAATATTACCCGCACCGCGAACTGGGGATCGCTCTCTTTAATGTGGGTGATGCCGAGAACGCCAAGAAGGAATTGGAGCTTTCCATTGCTTATGATAAGACCAAACGCGCCCAGGAATATCTCGGTAAATTGACGGGAACCAACTTGATCTTGGCCGACTATCAGACCCGCAAGGCGGAGGAAGAGAAGAAGACCAAGGCGCAGGAAGATCTGATCAACGAAGAACTGGCGAAGAAAGAACGAGAAAAAGCAATGCTGGAGGAAATGCAGAAGGCATTGGAGATACAAAAGAAGACGCAGGAAGAAAAAAAGCTGGTCGAAGAGAAGAGGCTGGCCGAAGATATGAAGAAGCTGGAAGAAGAAAAGCTGCGCAAAGTTTCCGACGAGGAGAAAAAGAAGCTTCTGGAAGAGGAAAAGAGGCTGAAGGCTGAAAAAGAAAAAGTGGACAGAGAGAAAGAAATACTGGCCCAAAAGAAAGCCGAACAGGATAAGGCGCTGATCAGTCAGCAGATCAGCTTGGAAGCTCAGCAGAGAAAGCTGGAAGAAGAAAGAGAACGATTGAATAAAGAAAAGATCATGCTGGCGGAGAAACGTTCGAAGGCCAATGAAAGCGGGCTGCCGGTAGGTGCGCTTACCTACGATCCGACAAAGGTCACTCAGGTAGGCTCGCGATTGTCCGTGGCCGTACTGCCGTTCAATACCAAAGGCCAGGCGGTCAACGGCGGGGAGTCGGTGACGGAAAAGATGATCACGCAACTGGTCAACATGCGCCGGTTCCGCGTGATCGAACGGGGTGCGATCGACCAGGTGATCAAGGAACAGAATTTCGGCATGTCCGATATGGTGGACGAACAGGCGGCCGTGAAGGTAGGTAAGATCGCCGGCGCCGACGCTATTGTTATCGGCAGCGTTAATATCGAAGCCGGTTTTGCCAAAGTCAGCGCCAGGCTGATCGATACGGAGACCGGTGAGACCATTGTAGCGCGGGAAGAAAAAACAGACGTGACTTCCACGGCGATGGTCGAAGGACTTGTGGAGAAAGTGGCGATCAATATCTATAACGATCTTCCTCTGGTGGAAGGATTTGTCATAAGTGTTGAAGGCGAACTCATCTATATTGACCTTGGAACGGCGGCCGGTGTCCGTAAAGGCTCCAAGTGTGTGGCTTACCGCGAAGGCGATCCGATCAAGCATCCGATCACCAAAGAGATCCTGGGTAAGCGCGTGACAAAACTATCCGAACTTGTCGCCATCGAGGTGCAGGAGAAACTGGCCGTCAGCAAGATAGTCGGCAAAGCGGAAGGTGAATTGAAAGTCGGAGACAGAGTTGTAGTTAAATAGCAGGCTAAATAAGTTCAATTGTCAAACCACTAATTGCAGGAGGCGCCTTATGATGAAGAGAATAATCTACGTGATGGTATTGATGGTCCTGTTCACGGTCCATGTAAGTGTAGCTTGGGGGCAGCTCAAATTTATGGATATCATCGGTTCCGGCGCACGTGCGGAAGGCATGGGTGGAGCATTTATTGGGTTGGCCGATGATGCCACCGCTCTGTCTTGGAATCCCGCCGGTTTGACGCAGTTGGAGAGACCGGAGGCATCGTTTGTCTTCAGAATGTCTCAGGACAAATATTCGTATTCGGGACCAAGCGATAAGTTCTCCAGTACCGCTGGTCACCCGTCTCTCAATTTCGGCAGTGTGGCCTATCCGATGAAGTTCGGAGATAGCAAATTTACGGCCGCTTTAGCCTATCAGAATCAAATTGATTTGTTCTTATATACGAAGCAAGATGATGTATTCAAGGAGGATCAATCCGGAGGAATAAACTCGATCTCACCGGGATTAGCTTATCAGATCATGCCGGCGTTGTCCGTTGGTGCCTCGTTCAATTTATGGATGGGCAGCTCAGAATATAAATATGTGGATTACGTTTTAGGTGACGGAGATGATTCCTATTCATACAAAGACGATTTTTCGGGTTTCAATTATCAAATCGGCGTGCTTGCCGATTTAGAGCAAACCGGAATCAAACTTCCTTTGCGTGTTGGCTTGTCCTACCGCGCTCCTTTCGAGATGACAGACAAATGGAAATACGGCGGAAGTTCTACAGAATATAAATGGGCGTGGCAGCTTCCTGCGATGTTCGGTTTTGGATTATCGTATCGCGTGGGAGAGAACCTGACCTTAGCTGCCGACTATGAAATGAGGAAGTTCGGAGGCAGCAAGGTAAAACAAATCGATGACCCATCCAATCCGGGAGAGTCATTTAATCTAAGTTCAGGTAAAGACGACCTTAATCCAATAAGGGTTGGAGCAGAGTATTTGCTGATTACGGATAACTGGGTTATTCCGATCCGTGCCGGATATAAAACCGTACCAACGTTATTTGCCGATGTCAAAAGTAATGGGGATTTTGGCAGCCAGGCTGTCGGGTCCGCCATTTCTGTTGGATCAGGTATCATTTTGAAACGCTTTGCAATCGATATTGCCGCTACCAGAAAAGCGTTTGAAATAAACGACGATTCATTTGGAGATAAGAAGGAATTTACGTACTTGATCTTTTCGGGCTCTGCGATCGTTTATTTCTAGTTCTCTTATCTCGAGTCAGGTCTGTTTTCGGACAGAGATTAATTATGTTCGGATCTGATTACATATTTTTCAGGCGAATTGAATGACAGGACGCCAAACCCCCTCAGCTAAGGAGTTGAGGGGGTTTATATTTTTAAGTAATATCCTTTACGTCTTTTTTTGATCGAATCCCATTTTTCCTTTTAATAACGAGGTGTTATGACTTAAACCAGCATCTATCAACTTTTAAGAGTAAAAAACATGCACTTTTGGTTTGCTAAGAGATCAAGACCGTGTTTTTTATTAGGAGGGTCATCATGACCAGGTATTTCATGCCACTCATAATCTTTTTGATTGTCACTTCACTGCGTTGCACCAGTACTACATCGAGCGGCAGTCACAGTAATAATCCGCCGGATATTCCATACAATCCGAGCCCCGCCAACGGAGCCACGAATGTATCTGTGACGCCAACCTTGTCCTGGACAGTCACGGATCCGGATGACGATGTCCTGTCTCACGGTGTTTTTGTTTCAACCACATCGAACTTTGCGACGTTTGTTTACGATGTTGGTCTTACTTCGCCCTCGGACTACTTTACAAGTCCTCTTAATTACAGCACAACGTATTATTGGATCGTCTACGCGGAAGATGGTGAAGATACAACGTGGAGCCCGACCTGGTCATTCACCACGTTGGCAAATGCGACCAATCTGACATTTGATTATCCCAGCAGCTTGGCTAATTATGATGTTTCCACACACATTCTGAGCGGCACCATTTATGTGACAAACAGCGGTGCCTCTGCGATAAATACCAGTCTGAATTACTATCTTTCTACAAACAACATTATCTCGACCACTGATATCTTATTGCTGACGGGTTCAACGTTTTCAGTACCTGCCGGAGGCAGTTCAGGCAGATCCTTTAATATCGATCTGGATCTTGCCTCTGTCAGCTCGGGGACTTACTGGTTTGGAGCCATTGTTGATCCGTCGAACCTGGTTGCTGAGTCCAATGAAAATGACAACACGATCATTCGGACGGCATCGTTCACATTCCCAAAAGCACTTCCCGGATCAAACCCAATGAAGAAGGGCGTAAATGGTGAAATAGACGGGCTGATTGTACGGCGCGAATCGGATAAATCGAATTTACAGAGTCAGGACAATAAGCTGGAATAACGGAGAGTGAAATTCGAATTAACTGTAAAGAAGTCAGATAACGCTTTTGTTGTAGGATAGCAATGGCGGGAGTATGTGGGAATCGAACCCGACCTACCGCCTTTCGACGGAACAACGGTTTTGAAGACCGCGGGCGCCACCAGGCCACCGGATACTCCCGAGTATGAACAGGAAAAAGATACGATGACGACGGTCAAGATTCAAGCCGTATCGACGGGCGGTGCAGCCTTTTTCGAAAGTCGTTATTCCGGAAGACTCTTGTTGTAGAAAGGTGATGCTTTTTCAAGAAGTTGACAGAGGAAGGGAAGCGCAACAAAAATATTGACTAAGACGGAACGAGGCATTAAACTGAGATCATGGCAGTCAAAATTCTCATTCTGAACGGTCCTAACCTCAATTTGCTGGGAGAACGTGAACCTTCGGTATACGGCCATGAATCATTGGCCGAAATTGAGAAGTCGTTGAAGAAGGTTTTTCCTAAGATACCACTGGAGTTCCGTCAGTCCAATGTGGAAGGCGAATTGGTAAATATGCTTCATGCCGCACGCAAGAAGCAGGATGGGGTTGTTTTCAATCCGGGAGGTTATACGCACTATTCCATTGCATTGCGCGATGCCGTCGCTTCCATAGGTATTCCCGTCGTTGAAGTACACCTGTCCAACATACATGCCAGAGAAGATTTTCGAAAGAACTCCATGATTGCTCCTGTTTGTATAGGACAGATATCGGGTTTCGGAACTCACAGTTACGCGCTCGGTATCATGTCTTTACTGCGCTATCTAGACCACAAGAAATGACCATCTCGCTGTTCGTGCGAACGAATTCCGAAGAGATATAAAAAAAAAGCCCCGGCTCGAAACCGGGGCTTTTTGTTATTTCTTTTTATGTTTCTTCTTATCTTTTTTCTTGTGTTTTGGTTTGTCTTTCTTCTTGTCTTTTTTCAGTTCCTTCTTGGCCTTCTTCGAATCCTTTTTATCGGTTTTCTTCAGATCCTTTGACGACGATTTCTTGGGATGCACCTTGATTCCCAAGGCCGCAGCCATCGTTATTCCGATATCCGCCGGACTTTTGATCACGGTAATTCCGGCCGCTTTGAGAGCTTTCATTTTTTCTTCCGCTGTGCCTTTACCGCCGCTGATGATCGCGCCGGCATGTCCCATGCGGCGTCCCGGAGGCGCCGTCTGACCGGCAATGAAAGCCACAACGGGCTTCTTGTAGTTCTTTTTGACCCACGCGGCCGCCTCTTCTTCGGCGGTACCGCCGATCTCTCCGATCATGACGATACCGTCGGTATCACGGTCTTCGGCGAATAGTTTGAAAGCGTCCACAAAACGGGTTCCGATCACCGGGTCACCGCCGATGCCGATACAGGTAGATTGCCCGATCTTGAGTGCGGTCAATTGACCGACGGCCTCATAAGTCAGTGTGCCTGATCGGGAGATCACGCCGACGCGTCCGGGCCGGTGAATGAAGGCCGGCATGATGCCCACTTTGCATTTGCCCGGAGAGATCACACCCGGACAATTGGGCCCGACGAGATGAACATTCTTTCCTTTGATATAGTTGTAGGCGCGAACCATATCCGACGCCGGTATGCCTTCGGTGATGCAGATGATGACCTTAATTCCCGCCTCGGCCGCTTCAATAATTGCATCGGCGGCGAAGGCCGGAGGAACGAAGATGACCGACGTATTGGCGCGGGCGAATTTGACCGCATCGGCCACCGAATTGTAAATCGGCACTTCGTATTTCAGTTTGTCCTTGTCATTGCCTTTGTATTTCATTCCGCCCTTACCCGGCGTGACCCCTGCAACAACATATTTTCCATAGGCCGTCATTTGGCTTGTGTGAAAGGTCCCCTCTTTTCCGGTGATACCCTGCACCACAAGGCGTGTTTTTCTGTCAACAAGTATGCTCATAATCTTCTCCGAATGCTATAGGTATAGGTTATTAACTGTAATCGTAAATGTTGGGAGGTTGTATCTGCATCAGGCGCAGATACAACATCAATTGCCCGCGGTGATGAATGGCCTCCTCGGTGATCAGCTTCATCGCATCAAAACCGGTGAAATTCTCTCTCTGGCGGATCCCTCGCTCCAAATCTTCTTCTGTGATCGTCATCAGCGTGTTTTCAACGAACCGTTTCACCTTCTGGCCGTATTGCACGATCTCCTTAGCCGAAGCGATCTTGTCTGTGTCGAAAGGGATCAACTCAAGGTCGGTCACTGAATATTCCCCTTTCTTAGCGGCGCTGGCCAGAAGCAAAGCCACCTGGTATACATGGTATGAAATCTCTTTGGCGGACATGTTGACCGGTGTTGGACGGAAATCCAATTGATCATCGGGCAAAAGAGCAACGCCTTTATCGAACGTCTTAAATACTTTCTCAAGCGTATTGTAAGTAACCTGTTTGATCAACTCAACTTTGGAGATCATAATATCCTTACCATTATTTGCAGGAGAACATTACTCCAGATACCGGCCACCACATCGTCCATCATCACGCCCCACCCGCCAGAAAGCCGCTGCATGCGGTCGCCGCCGAGCCATTTCGTAATATCAAAGAGCCTGAATAAGAGGAATCCGGCAAGCATTACATACCAGATCTTCGGTAAGAAGACTATCGCAAGTCCCATACCGGCGATCTCGTCAATGACCACGCAGGACGGATCGTGTCCGTAAAACGATTCGGCTTTGGCAGAAGCCCAGACACCGATAAAAAAAACCGCGACTATTATAAGGAAAAAAATATAGTGAATCAATAAGGAAGGTTCGGCCGGGAAAAATAGATAATAGAGGATCAGCGTGAGGAAACTGCCGACTGTACCGGGCGCTTTAGGTGAAAACCCCGTTCCAAGCCCGGTGGCCAATATTTTGGAAAGAAGATCCATGCACTAAAAGGCGATGAGAGCTCAGAAAGGATAATTAGGAATTCCTGAACATAAAGGTGGTCAGTCGCCGTAAACTGTCACGGTTCTGATACAGATAGATCAGACCGGAAACGGCGGTCAGAACCGTAACGAGCATCATACCCGCGTAGATGATATTATAATGCAGGACCATGGTGACGGCTTTTTCGATGTAACGGCCGAAATCCAACGCCAACTCCGTGATCAGGGACTGCAAAGCAATGAATACCAGAATGAGAACGATCATGATCATCTGTGTGAACGTTTTGGTCTTTGCAAGGAGATTGGTCATCATGGGTTTTCCGCGGCGGGCGCCGTATGAACGAAGTCCTGTTACGATAAAATCCCTTAGAACAATAACCATGACCATCCAGAGTTTTACGATACCCAGGTAGACAAACGAAAAGAATGCGGACAAAACGAGTATCTTGTCGGCAAGAGGATCCATGAATTTACCCCAATCCGTGGAAAGTCCGTAGCGGCGAGCCAGGTAACCGTCATACCAATCGGTCAGGGAAGCGATACCGAAGATCAGCACGGCATACAATTGCCATCCTTCCTCCAGAAGACAAACAACGAAAAGCGGCGTCATGAGGATGCGTATGATCGTTAGAATATTGGGTAAGAATCTCATGGCTGATCGCGGACCGTTAAAAAGCTTGTTTACAATAGAATGCCTGACTAAATTCGTCTGCGGGAATGTAAAACCTTTTTACTCCCAAGGCAAGCTATTTCTTGTTAAATTCGTGTAAAAAGACGATTACCTATGAACTGGTACTATCTCGATACCGGCGCCCGAAGCGGGCTTTTTAATATGCAGTTAGACGAAAACATCGCGCGCAAAGTTGCAGACGGAGAATGCCGGCCCTTGTTACGATTTTACCAATGGGACCCGTATTGCATTTCCCTCGGGAAATACCAAAAAATAGAGGAAATCGATACGGCCAAGTGCCGGTCCGAAGGTATCGACGTCGTACATCGGCCCACGGGTGGAAGGGCGATATTGCACGCGGAGGAACTGACGTACAGCGTGATATTCAAAGACGATATCTCCGGCAATATTGACGAGACCTACCATCGGATCAGCGTGGCATTGGTCCAGGGTCTTAAGACGCTTGGAATTCCTGCGGAGATGACGCCGGTACAGGCCGATTTCCGATCCTTATACAAACAACCTTCCTCAGCGGCATGCTTCTCCAGTTCCGCCAAACACGAGATCCAGATCCGGGGGAAAAAGCTTGTGGGAAGCGCCCAGCGCCGTTTTTCCGGAGCCGTACTTCAGCACGGGTCCATTCTGATCGGTTCCCATCACCGCCGCTTGTCCGAGTTCCTGAATCTTAACGATGTTGAAAAAGACCGTATGAAAAAGATTCTCGAGGAAAAAACGATTGAGATCGAACAGTACAGGTCGGTCACGGCGGACGAACTCAAAGCGGCATTGAAAATGGCTTTTGAAAACAATTTCGGGATTGTTTTTACGGAACCAGAGCAGGATTTGATTTCCGAAGTTGTTTAAGCAGGCTTTCAAAATCCTTAGGCAGCGGTGCTTCCACCGTGACATGATCCAGGCTCCGAAAGTTCCGGAACGTCAGGGATAAGGCATGCAGGGTTAAGCGTGACATGATCGGTTTTTCTTCTCTGCCCGGCTTATTTTTGTAGCCTTTCTTAAGAGAAGAAAGTTTTATCCCTTCGCCGCTTCCATAAACCTCATCCACAGCCAGCGGATGACCGATGCCTTTGAAATGAATGCGGATCTGATGCGTACGCCCGGACAAAGGTACCGCTTCCACCAGCGTATAAGACAAAAAACGTTCGATCACGCGATAAGTTGTTAACGACGGTTTACCCTGTGAGGTATCGATCCTCATGGAACCCGCCCGCGCCGCATTTTCACCGATGGGGAGGTCGATCCGTCCTTCATTATCCGGCACGCGGCCCTGAACCAACGCCAGATATTTTTTGTGAACCCGGTGCGCCTCGAATTGGTCGTTCAAAGCCTTATGTGCGTCGGCGTTCTTGGCAAAGGCGATCACGCCGCTCGTCTGCTTATCGATACGATGAACGACAAAAATATTGCCGTAAAGCGCTTTAAGTATGTGATACAGGTTTGGAATGCCGGGATCAAAACGGTCCGGCAGGGTCAGCAGGCCGGCCGGTTTATTAATGACGACGTAATCGCCGTCTTCCAGAAGGATCTCCGGACTTAAAAAGGATTTGCTCATGCATGAAAAATATCAAAAGCGGTATTAGCTAACAAGGATAAAAGTTTCTTCGTTGAAATTGTGTACGCAATCGGTTATGTTGTGTTACCATTGATCTTAATAAACGACCATGCCATGACCGCACACGACCTCCCGCACGTCACGATCTATACCGACGGCGCCTGCAAAGGCAATCCCGGCCGGGGTTCCTGGGCTGCCGTTTTGCTTTTTGAAAAGGACGGGCATCGAACTGAGAAAGAGATCTCAGGTGTCCATTCGCACACGACCAATAATCAGATGGAACTGACCGGCGTGATCGAGGCCCTTAAGTGTCTCAAACACCCCTGTCGCGTGACCCTTTATTCGGACAGCGCCTATATTGTCAATGCTTTTCAACAGCGATGGGTGGACAATTGGCAACGCAACGGATGGAAGAACAGTTCGAAGGAACCCGTTAAGAACCGCGACTTATGGGAGGAGTTGATCGCGCTCGTCGGCCGCCACAAAGTAACTTTTGCCAAAGTAAAGGGTCACGCCGGGGTGCATTACAATGAGCGTGTCGACACGTTGGCCAATCTTGCTCTGGAATGATCATGACTGCGTGGTTCGTTAAGACATCCGTCGAGTATCTTCTGGTGAAATTCCTGAGTGCTCTGCTCGGACGGCTTTCATATCGAAGGATTTCCGATACCGGATCCTGGGCGGGCCGTTTGTTTGATGCGATCGGCATAAGAAAAAAAGTGGGGTTGGAAAACCTGTTATTAAGCGATCTGCAGCTTACTCCGGACGCCGCCAAATCTACTCTTTCTGCGAGCTACCGCCACTTCGGCCGCACTTTTTTCGAACTTCTTGCTCTGGATCATATTCGCTTGAAAGAGGGTACGGACTATGAATTGCTTCTGCCGCCCCAATTTGAACAGGATCTGGCTCAGGGAGCGGTCTTTGTTTCCGCCCACATGGGCAATTGGGAATTGATGGGAAAGGTGCTGGCAGAAAAGGGGATCCGGCTCGCCGTCGTGGTGAAACGTCAGTACAACGACCAAGTGGACCGGTTGATCTGCCAAATAAGGGAGCGTGCCGGGATGGTTGTCGTTTACGATCACGATCTTCTAAGAATCAGACGTTTGATCGGGGAGCGCTATTGCATAGCACTCCTTTCGGACCAGGATTTCGGGACCAACGATATACCCGTGCGGTTCCTAGGTCGCGATGGTTTGTCGCAGGAAGGCCCTGTCTTCTTTGCCAGGAAATTCCACCTGCCGGTATTTTTTTGTTTTGCCTTGCGAAAAGACCGGTATTTTCACCATTTTGAGATACGTCGCCTTGATATAGACCTTGCCGGGGAAACCCGGGCGGCGGTTCAGCAATACACGAACGAAATAGAAAAGATCGTGAGATCCTGGCCTTCGCAATGGCTATGGCACCATAAACGTTGGAAAGTTCATGCTTGATTTAAATGGCTGTATTCCATATACTTTTACAAGGTTCCTATCTTGTGATGCTTAAACGATAACTCCGATTCTTAATGCTCAAACGGCTGCCACAAACGGACACGGAAGACTTGCCTGAAGGTTTAAACCAAACGTCCAATGACAAAGTAGAAATACTGGTCGTTGATGACGAAGAGAATGTCCTGAAGGTCCTGACCAGGATCCTGGGCGACGAATATAAAGTTTACGCCGCTTCTAGCGGTAAAGACGCGCTCGAGATTCTTGAAGCCAACATGAATATTTCCCTGATCGTTTCCGATCAACGTATGCCCGTCATGTCTGGTACCGAATTCCTCAATCGGTCCATCAGCATCAAACCCGACTGCATCCGCATGATATTGACGG
This sequence comes from uncultured Bacteroidota bacterium, assembly GCA_964415295.1. GTDB lineage: Bacteria > CLD3 > CLD3 > SB21 > SB21 > SB21. Next base: position 313,297 of record CAYPYN010000002.1, on the reverse strand, counting down.
GATATACGGATGTCAAGGATCTGATTGAGTCAATTAATGCAGGCCGTGTTTTCCAGTACATTACTAAACCGTTCGAGCCTGACGATTTGCGGATCCACATCCGTCGAGCCGCCGATTTTTACCAGAAGGGCAAAGAGCTGGAAAAAGCCCATGCGGAACTTAAGAAGGCTTATCAGTCGCTGAAAGACGCGCAGGAGCATCTGATCCGCTCTGAAAAAATGTCCATGCTGGGACAATTGATGGGTAGTATCGCTCACGAGATCCGCAATCCGATCAATAATATCAGTAATTCGACCAAGCTTTTGACCTTTGAGTGGAATGATGTGAAAGAGATCCTTACGGAAGTTCAAGAGGTAGTAAGCGGCCAACGTACGGTCGAAGAACTGCGAAAATCCTTCAAAGAAAGATCGGATGTCGAGGAACTGATGAGAGAGTTCGAGTCGGCGGTCACCATCATTAACCATTCGTGCGAACTGGTCACCGATATCATCGAAGATCTCCGCGGATTTTCAAGACTCGACGACGCGGAATTCGTCAAGACCGACCTGCATGCTCAGATCGAACGTGCCTTCGCATTACTCAAATCCAAGTTCAAGCATAATGCTGAATTCATTAAGGAATTCGGAACTATTCCCAACATCATGGGGCTTCCCGGACCTATCTCGCAGGTCATGATCAATATCATAAACAACGCCGCTCAGTCCAAACCCTCCGACGTCAGGGTTGTCGTTCGCACCTTCATCGATGGCGACGATGTGGTGGTAGATATTGCGGATAATGGTGTCGGTATTCCCAAGGAGAACCTGGAGAGGATCTTTGAATCGGGTTATACCACCAAAGACGAGCAAGAAGGAACGGGGCTCGGTCTTGCCATTGCGCAGGAGATCATGAAAAAACACAACGGTAAGATCGCCGTAGACAGCGAAGTCGGCAAAGGATCGTCGTTCAAGTTGTATTTTCCCATCATGCAGCCGACCCTGACAACCAAAAAATGATGAAGGGTCTGCTCAGGCCTTTCTGATTTTTCTATTCCATGCACCGCCAATCATTATTAAACAAGCTGGCCGTCTACAAAGCGGAAGGTGACGAGGAACGTCAGCGTCTCGACCGGTTCAGACATTTTGTGACGAACCACGCCGACTGTTTTGAACGCTCCCTTGCCATTGGCCACATCACGGGAGCCGCGTGGGTCCTGGATACCCGGCGGTCCTATGTACTTCTGACCCATCATCGGAAGCTCAACAAATGGCTTCAGCTCGGAGGGCATGCCGACGGGGAGGGAGACTTGCTTCGGGTGGCACTCCGCGAGGCCTGTGAGGAATCAGGCCTTTCGAAGATCAAACCTCTTTCGGATGAAATATTTGATCTGGACATCCACGAGATACCGGTCTACAGGGATATTCCCGCGCATTTCCATTTCGACGTCCGGTTTCTCTTCGAAGCCGATCGGAACGATCCGCTGCAGGTGTCGGACGAATCGCATGAGGTGAAGTGGATCCGCGTAGACCAGGTTCCTGAATACACCAAAGAGCCTTCAATATTGCGCATGTTAAGAAAATCAAGGAGAATAGCATGAGTATGATCCGGGAGACCATGTCGTCAAAAGGAATAGCGTCTGAAGAGCATTTCCGGTGGCGGGGCCATGAAGTCACACGTATCGAAAGTTTCAGCGATGCGGTATTTGCGTTTGCCATGACGCTGATCGTTGTTTCGCTGGAGGTGCCCAAAACGTTTGATGAATTGAAAGAAACCATGTTGGGTTTTCTTGCTTTCGGTACCTGCTTTATGACGCTGATGTGGATATGGTATTCGCATTACAAGTTTTTCAGGCGGTACGGATTGACGGATACTTTTACCATCGTATTTACGGCTATCCTGCTGTTCGTGGTTTTGTTTTATGTTTTCCCGCTCAAGTTCGTCTTTTCCTTTGTGATCAATGGACTCTTCTTCCCGGGTTCGGCCCATATACCCTTTGTGCGGGGAGTGGACAGCGGCGCGATGATGCTCATTTATGGAACCGGCTTTTTTCTGGTGTTCATGCTCTTTGGCATCCTGCATGGGCACGCCTACCGGCTGCGGGATCAGCTGGAACTCAATCCGGTGGAGATATTCATTACGCGGTCCGCTCTGCAATCGTGCGTCCTGCTCATGGGAGTTGCCGCCGTATCCATGTTGCTGGCATTATCGTCCGATCCTTTTATTGGAGGCTTTTTGTCCGGCATGACGTATGGAATGATAGGACCCGTGCTTGCTATTCATGGCTGGCGGAGGGGAAAAAAATTCGAAAAACTAAAAAAACAACTCATATAACGTACTTGCAATTGCATAAAGGAATAAGTATGAAGGGCATCATTGTATTGCTTATTTCCCTCACAGGGTATCCCGCATTTTCACATAAGAATATCTCAGCGCAGGAAAAGGAGAAGATATCGGTGGAATGGATCTATTCAGCCGAACCCTCCCGTATCGCTTCGGTGCCTCAGTTCGTATGGCTTTGGGACGGCACCGTCATGCTCTATGATTCGCTGAATCCCAGAGAAGAGCGTACTTATGAGAAGTTAGACCCGAAGTTCGGGCAACGGCGTCCCGCTCTCGATATGAGCAAGGCTATCGCGAGTTTGCGAAGGCTTTACAGCGGCGATGACTTTCCGTCCGTTCTTTCGTGGCCGGCCGAATTTGACCGAAGCGGTCTCAGAGCCTTGTATGAATTTGACGACGATCTGTTTGTGCTCGACTTGCCGGCCGCGTCCTTCCGAAGACTGACGCAAACGGAGGATTCCGAGAAGTCGCCACGCTTTTCACCGGACGGAAACCGTGTGGCGTTTGTTAGGCAAAACGATCTGTACGTGTACGACCTGATCAGCGGACTCGAAAAAAGAATTACTCAGGATGGTTCCGATACAAAACTCAACGGCACTTTGACGTGGCTCTATTGGGAAGAAATCTTTGACAGGGAGGATATCGGTTACTGGTGGTCGGAGGATTCGAAGAAGATCGCATTTCTTCAGAGCGACGAATCGGCCGTCAGTGTGATGCGATGGATCGATTTCAAGCCGGCCGTTCCTCGGGAAATTCTTCAGAGGTATCCTAAAGCCGGCGGCATCAATCCTTCCGTAAAAGTGGGTATTGCCGATGTCGCGACCGCTCAGACGGCTTGGGTAGATCTGAGCGGGCAAACGTACGAATATATTGTCCGCGTCAACTGGCTGCCTGATAACAAAAGAATAGCCGTTCAAACGTTGAACAGGCCTCAGACCGAACTGAATCTTTTCTTTGCGGACGCTTCAACCGGTAAGTCCGCTTTGGTCCTCAAAGAAACCGATACCGCATGGGTCAATGTTCACTATGATCTTCATTTTCTACGCGATGGTAAGTATTTCTTATGGGTCTCAGAGCGAAGCGGATACAATCACCTCTACCGTTATACCATGGAAGGGAAACTGGTCAATGCCGTGACTCAAGGAAATTGGGCTCTAAGGGCAACGGGTAATAATTCCGCAGCAGCCGGATTGAACGAAAAAGACGGATGGGTCTATGTCACGGCTCTGGAGAAATCGTCGGTGGAAAAACATCTTTATCGTGTTAAGCTGGACGGCAAACACTGGCAAAGATTGACGCAGGAGGAGGGTACTCATAAAATAAGCTTCAGCCCGGACGGGCAATATTACATGGATGAATATTCCAGTCTTCGGACGCTTCCGGGGTTGTACTTGAAACGGAACGACGGCAAATCCATTATGACTATTGCAGCGCCAAGACCTGAACTTCTGTCTAAGTTCGATTTCCAATATCCGGAATTGCTCACGATACCTGCCAAAGATGGATTTCCGATGCCGGCTACTTTGTTAAAACCAAAGGATTTTGATCCGAGTAAGAAGTATCCCGTGATATTCTTTGTTTACGGCGGACCTTCAGCTCCTGTGGTGTCCCATTCATGGAGGCGTGACATCTGGTTCTATCAGATTATGGCGGACCGGGGTTTTCTTGTGGTCAAAGTGGACAATCGAAGCGCCACAGCGATCAGTAAAGCTTTGGAAAATACGGTGGTCAAGCAACAAGCGAGCGACGGCGAACTCAATGACCTGGTCGATGCCGTTCAGTGGATAAAAAAGCAACCGTACGTCGACCCCGGACGGATTGGGATATGGGGCTGGAGCGGCGGAGGAACATTCACATTACTGGGTATGAGTCGCTCCAAAGAATTCAAAGCAGGCATCGCCGTGGCGGCTCTTACGGACTGGCGGTATTACGATACGAAATATGCCGAGACCACCATGAAAACTCCCGAGGCCAATCCGGATGGTTATGCGAAGACTAATCTGAATCAATATGCCAAGAATCTTCATGGGCGATTATTGATCGTTCACGGAACTTACGACGATAATGTACATCCTCAAAATGCATGGACTTTTGCGAACGAGTTGATCAAGGCGAATATTCAGTTTGACATGATGATCTACCCTATGCGTAAACACAGTATCACCGATTCAGAAGCGCTGATCCATTTGTATAATAAGATGCTGGATTTCTGGATTAAGAATCTTTAATAAGCGGACAAGTATGCCGATTCTTCCATCCACATATAAAGCTCCGTGGGGTTTTGGGAATGCCCACCTGCAGACGGTTTTGCCATCCATATTACGCAGAGTGGAAGGTGTGAGTTACCGGCGGGAGCGCATCGAGACTCCCGACAACGACTTTCTGGACATCGATTGGTCTCATGCCGGTTCCGACAAGCTCGGTATCATTTTTCACGGTTTGGAAGGTAATACGAGCCGGCACTACGTTCTCGGTATGGCAAAGATGCTCAATAACAACGGATGGGACGCGCTGGCCGTCAATTTTCGAAGTTGCAGCGGCGTACCCAACCGGCAGATACGTTCCTATCACAGCGGGATGTCGGAAGATGTGGAGACTCTCGTACGGCATGTCATGAATACAGGGAATTACAGGTCGATCGGTCTTGTTGGTTTCAGTCTCGGCGGCAATGTGGTTCTAAAATACCTGGGTGACCGCGGAAATTCGGTTCCATCGGTCGTAAAGGCCGCGGCCTGCTTTTCGGTCCTGTGCGACCTTCGTTCCGGTGCGATCCGCATGGAAGCTCCCGATTGCAGGATTTACATGTCCCGGTTTCTGAAAATGCTGCGCGAAAAGATCCGGGCAAAAATGGAATTATTTCCCGGTCTGGTCGACGATGCCGGCTACGAGCGGATCCGTAATTTCCGCCAGTTTGATGACCGTTATACAGCGCCCATGAACGGCTTCAGAGATGCCGAGGATTATTGGAAAAGATCGAGCTGTAAACCGCTGATACCCAACATCGCCATTCCGGCTTTGCTGGTGAATGCCGGGAACGACCCTTTTTTTGCTGAAGCGTGTTATCCCGTTGAGGAAGCAAAAGCGAATTCAAATTTTTTCTTGGAAATGCCGCGTTCCGGCGGTCACGTTGGTTTTATGAGCCTCGGCCGCCGGGGAACCTATTGGTCGGAACACCGCATGATGGATTTTTTCAGGTCCATCGTCGACTGAAAAAGGAGGAAATATGGATCGAACAACCCGGAACGCATTCAAAGAATTCTTTGAGTCGGAAAAAAATAGCGGCATTATTCTTATCTTCTGCGTGATCGCCGCTCTCCTTTTAGCCAATTCACCGCTTAGTGAGGAATATTTCGGGTTCTTGGGACACCGGCTCGGAGTTGTCTGGGATGATTTTGTGCTGAAGAAATCGATCGAGCATTGGATCAACGACGGTCTCATGGCGGTCTTCTTCCTGCTCGTCGGACTCGAGATCAAGCGCGAAATGGTAAAAGGTGAACTGGCCTCATTCCAAAAGGCCCTATTGCCGGTGTCAGCGGCGGTAGGTGGTATGGTCTTTCCGGCGATGATCTATTTTTCATTTAACGCCGGTCAGGAAAGCGCCAAAGGATGGGCGATTCCGATGGCTACGGATATAGCATTCGCTCTGGGCATTTTGTCGTTGTTGCGTGAGCGCGTGCCGGCCTCCTTGCGGATCTTCTTGGCCGCGTTGGCCATTGCGGACGATCTGGGCGCGATCCTCGTGATCGCTGTTTTCTATACCAAACAGCTTTACCTTACCAACCTTCTAGTCGCCGGAGGAATATTTGTCGCTTTATTGATCTTGAATAAGCTGGGTGTGCGAAGATGGGCGGTTTATCTTATTCCAGGCATTTTGATGTGGTACTTTGTGTACAAGTCGGGGATTCATGCAACTATTTCCGGCGTTCTTCTGGCGATAACGATCCCTTCGGACGGCGACGGAGAAGAAAATTCAATGCTGGAAATCCTCGAACATGCGATACAAAAGCCTGTCAACTATCTTATCATGCCTGTTTTTGCGATAGCCAATACGGGTATCGTTTTGGAGAGCCGTGCATTGGAAAGTTTCTTATCGCCGGTATCTTTTGGCGTGATAGGCGGTCTGGTATTGGGTAAGCCAATAGGAATCCTGCTTTTTACATGGCTGCCCGTACGTCTCGGCATTTCAGGTTTGCCGGATCAGATGTCATGGAGACATGTGTGGGGCCTGGGATTTCTCGCAGGCATCGGTTTTACGATGTCAATTTTTATTTCTTTGCTCTCTTTCGAACACGGGGAATTTCAAGCCGTCGCTAAGATTTCCATCTTAAGCGCATCGATCATAGCCGGTTTTGTCGGCTTCATGATACTGCTCAGGCAGGAGCGCAATAAGGTTACGCATTAAGGGACTGGATGATCGGAATGCTGATCTGGGTCTGGAACGTTTGTTCCGATCCCAACATATCCTGGACGGTGATCTTATTCAGCACCTGATCGACCGCGATTTGAACCGTTTGCCACAGGGACCGCACGGAACAACTGGTGTTGTGTGCGCACATCTTTTCGAATCCCGTATGTTTTTCGCAAAAGTCTGATTCGTACAGACGGCCACCGAGAACGGCTAACACATCGCCGACACGTATCTGGTCGGCCGGACGCGACAAAGTATAACCGCCTTCGTGTCCCCGGGAACTTTCCAGGAATCCGCCGATGCGCAGAATGCGCAGTAATTTGGCGGCATTGGCCTCGCTAAGTCCTTCCGCCTGGCTGATCTCCGGAATGGTCAGCCCTCCTGACGCGTGGTTGCGGGCGATCTGAATAAGACAGCGCAATCCGTATTCTTCCTGGGTACTGAATTTCATAATTAAAACTTCTGTTTGAAATTTAGAATTTCTACGATTACATCATTCCTAATTCCAGCCTTGCCGCATCGGACATCATGCTGGGATTCCAGGCCGGTTCCCAAACCACGGAAACTTTAACATCCGTGATGCCGGGCAGTCGGCGTATCTTATTTTCCACTTCGGGCGGCAAAGATTCTGCGACCGGGCACATTGGGGAAGTAAGGGTCATCTTAACGGCCGCGATGCCGTCGGGATCAACCTTGACTTCGTAGATCAATCCCATGTCATAAATATTCACTGGGATCTCCGGATCGTAGCAGGTCTTCAGAACTTCAATGACCTGAAGCTCCATACCGTTAGGTGTAACAGGATTTTCCATATTCACTCCGTGGTAACCGTTTTCTGTTCATTATCAAGAGCGGCGCGCAGGGTGTGCCAGGCAAGGCTCGCGCATTTGACACGGGCTGGGAACTCTCTGACACCTGAAAATACGGCTAATTTACCGAGTTCCTCGATCTGCTGTTCCTCATCCATGGATGACGTGACGAGCTTGTGGAATTTTTCAAAAAGTTCATCCGCCTCGGCGACGGTCTTACCTTTGAGTACCGTGGTCATCAGAGAAGCCGATGATTTTGAAATGGCACAGCCGTTCCCTTCAAAACTGATATCTTTGATAATCCCGTCCTCGAGCCTCAAATAAAGATGAAGATGGTCGCCGCACAAAGGGTTGAATCCTTCCTGCGAACAGGTCGGGTGATCGATCTTCCTGAAATTACGAGGATTCTTATTATGATCGAGAATGATCTCCTGATACAGTTCGTTGATATTGGACATTACTTGAATACCTCCATGACCTTGTGCAGGCCTTTAATCAGAGCGTCGATATCGCTTTCTGTGTTGTAAAATGCGATCGAGGCCCTGGAAGTGGCGGGTACATTATAAAATTGCATAACCGGCTGAGCGCAATGATGACCCGTTCGTATGGCAACGCCCTCCTGGTCCAGCAACGTACCGATGTCGTGCGGATGCACATGTTCCATGATGAACGAGATCGCGCCGGCCTTATGTCTTGCGGTTCCTATGATTTTCAATTTCGGAACGGCGGAAAGCCTCTCGGTGGCATACGCCAGCAAATCGGCCTCGTAGGCCGCGATCCGCTCGATACCGATACGATGAATATAGTCGACCGCAGCGCCGAGCCCGATACCGCCGGCAATGTTGGGTGTGCCGGCTTCAAATTTGTTGGGCAGGTCGGCGTAGGTCGTTTTTTCAAAGCTTACCGTACGGATCATATCTCCGCCGCCCTGGTATGGAGGCATGGATTCCAATAACTTTTGTTTGCCGTAAAGTACGCCGACGCCCGTGGGTCCGTAGATCTTGTGGCCTGAAAAAACAAGAAAATCGCAATCGAGGTCGCGTACATCTACGTGCACGTGCGGAATGGACTGCGCCGCATCAACCATCACCGGGATGCCGCGCTCATGCGCTTTTTGTATCATTTCCTTTACCGGATTCACCGTGCCGAGCGCATTGGAAATATGAACAACGGAAACAAACTTGGTTCGATCGTTGAGAAGTTTGATATACTCCTCCATGATCAGTTCCCCGCTCTGATTCATCGGGATTACACGCAACCGCGCCCCGGTCTGCTCACAGAGCATCTGCCACGGGACGATATTGGAATGGTGTTCCATTGCGGAAATCACGACCTCGTCGCCGGCACCGATATGCTGACGGCCGTACGAATTTACGACCAGGTTAATACCCTCGGTGGTTCCGCGAACGAAGATGATCTCTTTGTTGTCACGGGCGTTGATGAATTGCTTGACCTTGCCTCGGGCCTTTTCGTATTCGAAGGTGGCCAGTTGGCTGAGATAGTGTGTGCCGCGATGGATATTGGCATTCTGAGCGCGGTAGTAATGGTGGAGCGTATCGATGACGAAAAGCGGCTTCTGGGTCGTGGCCGCATTGTCCAGGTAGACGAGCGGCTTACCGTGAATGAGCTCTCGGAGGATAGGGAAATCCTGTCGGACTCTCTCCACGTCCAGCGGTGCAGAGGATCTTCCGGCATTCATTTTTTCGGCAACGCTCATAAGGTACCTCTAATGTTCGAGTAGGCTCAAAAGCAAGTTATCCAGATATTCCCGAGTGGCGTCATGCCGGATGCGCTCCACGATCTCGCCGGCGAAAGCATACGTCAGCATGTTCTTGGCCTGATCTTTCCCGATCCCGCGGGTACGCAGATAGAAAAGCGACTCGTCTTCAAGTTTGCCGATCGTAGCGCCGTGCGTACATTTGACGTCATCGGCAAATATCTCCAACTGAGGCTTTGTGTTCATAGTGGCTTCCGGTGACAACAGCAGGTTCTTGTTGGATTGTTTGGCGTCGGTTTTCTGGGCGTCGGGATGAACGATGATCTTGCCGTTGAATACGCCTGTGGACTTGCCGTCCAGGATGCCTTTATACAGTTCATGCGTGGCGCAGTTGGGTTTCGCGTGATGGATGACGGTACGGTTATCCACATGCTGCGAACCGTTGGTGATATAGACGCCGTCGAGCGTGCTCTCAATACCTTCACCGTTGAGATCCATGCGGATCAGGTTCCTTACCAGCGCCCCTCCGGTTGTAACGACCCTATGCGTCATGCGGCTTCCTCTTTCCTGCGCGATCACGGTGGATGCAATATGAAACGTCTCGGTATTTTCCTGCTGGATCTTGACATACTGCACGGAGCTGTCCTGCGAGAGGCGGATATTCGTGAGGCTGTTGGTAAAGGCCTTTCCGCTGCCCAGGCTGACGTAGTTCTCGACGATCGAAATACGCGCGTTGCGGCCGACCGAGATGAGATTGTAAGGCTGATGCAGAACCGGTTTGTCGTGGACCGTTGTCACATACAGAAGATAAACGGGCCGTTCCATCCCGGCGTGATCGTCCACTTCAACACAAACGCCGTCGGAAATAAAGGCGGCATTCAAATGCGAAAAAACATCTGAATTGGTTTTTAAGTGATTCTTGATCTGTTCCGCAACACGCTCGTCCTTCTCCGCCAGAACGGCCGATAGGTTCCTTATCGAAATGCCTGCCGCATCTGGCCGATGCGACAAGGCCGGCGAAAAGGTACCGTTTACAAACACCAATTGGGCCGCCGTATCCGGAATGACAAAGGTTTCGATATCTTTGGCCGTAACACGTAAGTCGGCTGTCTGTTCAAAAAGTACACCGACGATCGGCTCAATATTCGTGTATTTCCAATCCTCGTTTTTTGCAGTTGGGAATTCGAGTGAAAGGAATTGTTCAAGGGCCTCCCGGCGAAATGCATGAATAGGCCGGGACTTCTGACCGTTGAGTTCGTTTTCAAATCGTTTGAATTGTTCCTGATACCAGCTTTTCGTCTGTGTATTCTCTGCCATTAGACCGCGGCTCCTTCTTTTTCACGCGTCCAGTCGTAGCCTTTTTCTTCCAGTTCCAGCGCCAGTTCTTTGCCGCCCGACTTCACGATACGGCCGTCAACCAGAACGTGTACGAAATCCGGAACGATATAGTTGAGCAATCGTTGATAATGGGTGACAACCACCACGGCATTATCTTTTGAGCGGAGCTTGTTGACGCCGTTGGAAACGATGCGAAGGGCATCGATATCGAGGCCAGAATCCGTCTCATCCAGAAGGGCCAGTTTGGGATTGAGAACGGCCATCTGGAATATCTCGTTGCGTTTCTTTTCTCCGCCCGAGAAACCCTCATTAACAGGTCTTTTGAGAAGGTCCTCGTCGATCTCAACCAATTTCATTTTTTGTTTAACAAGAGTGAGGAAGTCCATCGCATCCAGCGGCTCTTCGCCTCGGTATTTGCGGATAGCGTTAAGCGCCGTTTTCAGAAAATAGGTGTTGTTAACGCCTGGAATCTCGACCGGATACTGGAATGCAAGGAAAATGCCTTCAGCGGCGCGATCTTCGGGGGACAGATCGAGAAGGTTCTTACCGTTGTACAAAACCTGGCCATCGGTAATGTCGTAATCTTCGCGTCCGGCCAGGATCTGAGCCAAAGTGCTTTTGCCCGAACCGTTAGGCCCCATGATAGCATGAACTTCCCCCGCATGGACCTTCAGATCGACACCATGCAGGATCTCGTTACCATCTACGGATGCATGTAAATTCTTGATCTCTAACATCGAAATATTCCTTTATACTATGATTTTCTATTGTCTACTTAAGGCCTCTTTGATGACGCTGTGAGAAAATGATTCTTTATCCTACGCTTCCTTCCAAACTCACGCCCAGCAGTTTCTGAGCCTCCACGGCAAATTCCATCGGTAATTCCTTGAACACTTCTTTGCAAAAGCCATTGACGATCATATTGACGGCATCCTCAGTAGAAATGCCGCGCTGATTGCAATAGAAGATCTGATCTTCTCCGATCTTGGACGTGGAGGCCTCGTGTTCTACCTGCGAGGTATCGTTCTTGACTTCGATATAGGGGAACGTGTGAGCGCCGCATTTGTCTCCCAGGAGCATGGAATCGCACTGAGAGAAGTTGCGCGCGCCTTCGGCGCCCTTCATGATCTTGACCAAACCGCGATAGGTATTCTGACCTCGTCCGGCGGAAATGCCTTTGGAAACGATCGTGCTTTTGGTGTTCTTGCCGATGTGGATCATCTTGGTGCCTGTATCGGCTTGCTGATAGTGATTGGTCAGCGCGACGGAATAGAACTCGCCGACAGAATGATCTCCCTGAAGCAGGCAACTGGGATATTTCCAGGTGATGGACGAGCCGGTTTCGACCTGTGTCCACGATATTTTGGAATGGACACCGGCGCATTTACCGCGCTTGGTGACGAAATTATAAATGCCGCCTTTGCCCTCTTTGTCGCCGGGATACCAGTTCTGTATGGTCGAATATTTGATCTGAGCGTTGTCGAGGGCAACGAGTTCTACGACGGCGGCGTGCAGCTGATTCTCATCGCGCATCGGAGCCGTGCAGCCTTCGAGGTAACTGACATACGCGCCTTCGTCGGCTATGATCAGTGTGCGTTCAAACTGGCCCGTATTGGCCGCATTAATGCGAAAGTAAGTCGAGAGTTCCATCGGACACCGGACACCTTTGGGGATGTAGCAGAACGAACCGTCGCTGAAAACAGCGGAGTTGAGCGCCGCATAAAAATTATCCGTGGCCGGCACAACGGAGCCGAGATATTTTTGGATCAATTCCGGATGCTCCTGCACGGCTTCCGAGAACGAACAGAAAATAATGCCGAGTTCTTTGAGCTTGCTCTTGTACGTGGTGGCAACCGAAACACTGTCAAACACGGCATCCACAGCCACGCCGCTCATGATCTCCTGTTCTTTTAAAGGAATGCCGAGTTTATCATACATTTTCAGAATTTCAGGATCGACCTCATCAAGGCTCTTCAGTTCTTTCTTCTTTTTAGGTGCGGAATAATAAATGATCTCCTGATAGTCGATCTTGGGAAATTTGAGATTCTGCCAGGTTGGTTCGCCTTCCTCAACCATCTTCAGCCAGTGTCGGTAGGCCTTCAAACGCCACTCAAGCAGGAATTCCGGTTCGTGTTTTTTGGCGGAAATGAAACGGATAGTGTCCTCGTTGAGTCCCTTTGGGGCCGACTCGGACTCGATATCGGTTGTAAATCCGTACTTGTATTCTTTGTTAGCAAATTCTTCTATGGCGCTAACTTCGGTGTTCATCGCAACTCCTTGAGAGCGGGTGAAATTTTTAATTTTCTAACTGGGCCAAAATAATCAATCATTACTTAATTGTCAAGATTAAACTGTATTTTTTTATCAAGATTAAACAAATGAAAAAGCCGATCACAGTTGCGATCGGCTTCTGTTGTTTAGGCCGGTTGTATTTGTCCGGAGTTTTCCGAAACCGTCGGAGTCTCTGCAACGGGTGTTTCGAGCTTTACAGGTCTCGAATTCCATAACAATAGAGTACAAGAAAGGAATTGAATCTTCATAGCCGATCTGAAGAAGATAAATACCTGTTGCCAGAGGAACATCAGTAAAATCATAAATATCGAATCCGGTGTCAAGGCATTGTCCAGCAGTTTATAAATGAAAAAACCAACTGCGAGAACGAGAAAGTTCAAAAGGTACAGGCCGGCTGCGGGCAGGAAATTCTTCAGAACCCATACGAGAGACGAGAAATAGGTCTTTGTGACTTGACTGGAATTCTCTGTCATCAATCTTACTTTGGTGACATCGGCCACCACGATCCATAGAGCGATCGAAGCTATCGTGAGAAGACTGGCAAAGCCTCCGATCATCATAAAGACGAGCGAGACGAAGCCAAGCAAAGCGGTCCACAGGAAAACGCGCAGATAACGAAAGAAAAACGACCCGCCATAATGGGAAAAAGATGCGCTGAACCCCTGCGTGACCGGAGCATCTGCCGTAAGAGTCCTGAGCCTGCCGATGATTCCACCCGCCAGGAAAACCGAAGCGATAACAAAAAGAACAAGTGTAGCTGCGATGACGGAATTGAACGTCACCGTAATAGAAGGAAAATCGTTGATCATTTCCAGCAGATGGTTGAAATCAAATCCTTCGTGCAACCATTCGGATGCGACCGTTCGGCCGCTGAAATAAGAATTTAGGCTCCTCTGAACCGTCCAAAAGGACGGTAAAGCAATCAGGAATGAGACGGACCAAAGAAGAGCGGCCATCCTTTTCTCGTTCCAGGTCAACTTCAGCGATTGAATGAAAATCTTTATCATGGTCATCTCCGGTTTATACAAGCATGGTTAGCATCTGGAACATACATTGGATCCAGAAAAGGAAACGAACGGTATAACGCGTAAAGCCCGTTAAGTCGGCTTCCACTATTTTGGAATTGTTGGAAATACTCAGATCCAATACGTTGATCGTTTGCGGATCCACCGTAGCTGAAACGGCCTTGGTTCCCTTCTCGTAGATGAACTGCTTCGGGCTTTCCCTGCCGTCCCAATTCTCGATCACGGAATCACCATTGGCAAATCGTATAAGCACCGTGGTAGGGAATACGGCCGTCCCGTTATTACGAACGAAGATGACGGAACGGTATCTCTTTTCGGTGCTGTCTTTGGTATCTTCCACGAACGTCTTCTCATCGCCGCGGCCGAACCAGCCCATTTTATCTCTGACTTCATTGATGCGTATACCCGAAACTTCAAGGTCGATGGTTTGATTGGTAAAGACGAACTGATCGAAATACCAAGTCATGTTCTTTCCGGACACTTCGTTGACCACCGCCATGAAATCCTGTGTCTGCGGATGTTTGAACTTCCACCGCTCAAAATAGGCCCGCATGACTTTATTCATCATATCATCGCCAAGAAAATTCTGCAGCGTGGCCAATACCAGCACCGGCTTACTGTACGCGGCCGCCTGGTAAAAGTTGTCAGGTATCTTCCAGGCTTTTTCGCCAATGATGCCGTTTTTCGGCCTTGGGATATAACTCATCCGGTGGTAGTCGATCGACTGCACTTTCATTCCGAAGAGGTTGGCGTAGCCGGCCTTGATCTTTCCTTCCGCGACGTATCGGTCCAACGCCCGGTGTTCGGTGTAAGAAGTAAAGCCTTCGTCAAGCCATGGCTCTTCAAATTCGTTGCTCGCGACAAGGCTTTGGAAATAATTGTGCGCGAACTCGTGAAAGGTTACAATCTCAAGTATGTTTAGTCCTATGAGGTCATTGGTAAAGGCGCTGCTGAAAAAGCTTCCTGTCGTGATCAGGGTCGGATATTCCATACCGCCCGCCGTCATCTCTTCGTCGACCGGAGGGTCGACAATCGTCAGGTTGTGGTAAGGGTAGGGGCCGTACCATTCGTCGAAGTAGTTGAACGAAGCGGAAACACAGTCAAAGTACCGTTTTTCATACACCTCACGGCCCGGCGACAATAAATAGGTCACTTCGATCTCTCGGCCGCTGGAGGCGATCTTGATTTTTTGTTTCACTTCTTTAAAATCCGGATAGGCCGTCCAAACCGCATCGATCACATCTTCCTGGTGGAATGTATAGACCGTCAGACTGTCCGATTCCTTTTTTTCCACGAGCACCGCATTGGCGCCGACCACAAATTTCTTGGGAACGGTTAAAACCATGTCATACACCCCGAAATCGGCGAAAAATTCCGTGTTGGAGTGGAACTGGTGGCAGTTCCATGCGCCGTTCCTCCAAACGCCGATCTTGGGAAACCACTGACCGACCATGAAGAAATTCCCGTCGGCGAAACCCGTTCGTGCATAAACCCGCGGCAATTTAGAACGAAAATCGCACGCGATTTGTATGCTCTGGGTTGGGGCAATGGGCCTGGATAAAGGTACGCGGATGACCGTCTGATCGTCGGCATTATCGTCATCGGGGTGAATGAATTCGATCTTTTCCGTGAGATCTTCGCCCTCCACAATCTTCATGGAAAGAATATCCACAAAACCCCAGTTTTCTTTCTCCAGCTTGATCTCACCGGAACGGTGGCGGCCGCCGCTTTCACGTATGAAAGTTGATTTTTCATTCTTAAAGGCATTGAGATAGAGATGGAACTGCAGTTCCCGGACCGTATCCGAAGAAGCATTCCACCAGTTGAGTACGTAAGAACCTTCGATGATCTTGGTATCGGGGAATAGCCGCGCTTTCATGTCGTAATTGGCGATCCGTGGGCTCAATGGCCTTTCAAAGATCTTCATCTGTGCGAATACCTGACTCTGGAGCACCAGAACCAGTAAAATAAAACCGCATTTCTTAAGCATAGACATCTCCATTCAGTAGATATATAAACTAATCTAGTTCAGGTCAAACATCGCGGAGAGGGTTACGAGATCAAACCCCCTTTGTTTCAACTTGGGAATAACTTCTCTAACAGCTTCGACCGTCTGCGTCCGGTCGACCACATCCGTATTTCCCCCGTCATGCAGGATGATAATGGAACCCGCCTGACCGCGTTGCAGGATCCTTTGGACAATCTTGCTTTTTCCCGGCCGATGGGAATCGCGCGGATAGACGTCGCCAACCAGGGCTCTGTAACCCTGACCTTCAATAAGATCAAGTATGCGTTTGGAGAATAATCCCATGGGGGGTCTTAAGAAACGCGGCCTTTGGCCGTTAAGACCGGTCAATAATTGGTGTGTCTTTGCGATCTCCGTTTTGACCTGATCGTCCGATAAACGCATGAGCAATGGATGGGAATAGGTGTGGTTAGCGATCTCATGGCCTTCACGAACGATGCGGCGGGCGATTTCCGGAAATCGTTCCACATGCCTTCCTATTAGAAAAAAGGTTCCGGTCGCTCCATGTTCTTTGAGTATGTCAAGGATCTGAGGTGTATAAACGGGATGCGGTCCGTCGTCAAAAGTGAGGGCTATCCTGGGTTCGCCGGAATGGCGCCTCCAGACAACGCGTTTGATCAGCAGCCGGCCAAGCCTTTCAATGGACGCATGGTAACTCAGGTCGCTCAGGACGGTTTGTATGACACTGCCGTCAAAAAAATTTTCCAGTCGGGCGCGCAATCTCATGGTTTCTTCTGATTCTGCAAAATGGCCAGATATTCCGTTTTAACGGCATTCATTTCGTTGATGAGCATCCTTCGCTCCCGCCGCATTTTGTGAATCAGGCGGCGGTTAGTGAATAAGACAAATGAAAATGAAATAAGTTCCTGTTCTTCTCTGAGATCCTGAGTATAGGCGAGAGCAAACAGCCCGGATGTCGGCAAAGTCGCAAAATAAGCGAGGGCCCACCACAAACCGGTGAAATAGTATGCCGCAAACGTTTGTATAGTGTAGAAAAACAGGAAGGCGGGTCCGCCTGCAAACAGCAGAGCGGTCAGGATCTTCGTTCTTTCGTGGAGAAATTTTTTCGCTGAATAGATGGCGATGCCGTGCGGAATGAAATTATTGATGATGCCATAGAACGCGATCGGCAGTCCCAGAAGAGCCAGGACAAATTTGCGAGCGCTCGACGCCAATACTTTTGAAAAGACCGTTCTTTCCTGCAGCATCGCGTCCCGGAGGTTCAGCCTCTGAAGTTTACGTTTATAAGCGGTGATCCGGTCCTGCATGTCCTGAACTCTTTTGGGTTCGCGGGCATAGTAATAATCCACACACTCGGCGATACGTTGCGTAAGTATGAATTCTTCGGCGTTATTGGAAAGGTGAGGCGGAATGAGAGACGTATCGCCCGTCAATTCCTCGCGGTAGATCAGCTCCACATCTCTGACCAGATCGTCGAGTTCCAGATGCATCAGATTGACCGTGATCTGCTCAAGCCGGGTCTGGATCTCCTTTGTCAAACCCTGTACGGCTTCCGTCGGATTTACACGGTTCTGGGCGGTGTGCGGCGCAAGGTCGATGGGCTTGCCGATATTCACAAGGACACGGCTTCGAAAACGGCTCCGTGAAAAGAAATGCAGACCGATGGGAATGACCTTGATACCCAAACGATAGTCGTTTCTCGATTCGGTCTCAAGAATGATCCGTGCCGCACCTGTTTTTACCTTTTTTACCTGGCGCAGCATATCGCTGGTGCCCTCCGGAAATATGCCGATCGTTTGGCCTTCTTCCAAAGCCTGATAGCAGGCCTCAAACGAGGCCGTATTGTCCTGGTACTTGTCGGATTGCTCGCCTTTGCGCACGATCGGAATCACGCCGCAGCTCCGGAGAAATTTATTGGCCAATGGATGCTTGAATAGACCGGAATGACCGATGTAATTGACTTTACGTTTGATGGCTACGCCGATGACAAAGGCGTCCATGATGGAGTTGGGGTGATTGGCGACGAAGATGACCGGGCCGCGATCCGGGATATACTCGCCGTGCCGCACTTCGATCTTTCTGAAGAAGATCGCCATGACGATCCTTCCCACGATCCGGATCAAACGGTAAACAAAAGGTCTCGGTTCAGCTTGGAACGGCATTGATCAGACGGGTTAGTATCTCTGGGAACGGATATTATTATAATCGGACTTTATCGAGATTGGTATTGAAACTTGACTATTTTTTTTGTATGTTGCAACAGTTCTTTGAAAGTCATGCCGAGGTGGTGAAATGGCAGACACGCTAGTTTCAGGTACTAGTGCCCGCAAGGGCGTAGGGGTTCAACTCCCCTCTTCGGCACCATATTTAAAAGGGAACAGAATGTTCCCTTTTTTTATGGGGTGGCATTGATTACCACCACCGTAATGTCATCTGATTGAGGTGCGTTTCCTTCAAAAGTCTTGACCGTTTGAGCGATTAGTTCCGTGCAGGCGCGCGCAGAAAGTCCGGTATTCTCCCTAAGTAAATTCTCCAGCCGGTGTTCTTCGAACTGTTCCTCTTTTTCATTCATAGCTTCCGTGACGCCGTCGGTGAACATGACGATCTTTTCACCGGGCAGAAGCTGGATCGTTTCATATTCATAAGTCATGCCGGGCATGAGTCCGAGAAGCAGACCACCTTTTTCAAGGGTCTGAAGCGTACCGTCGGTCCGCACCAGATAGGGCGGATTGTGGCCGGCGTTGACATAGGTAAATGATCGTTCGGCCGTGTTCAGGATGCCTCCGAAAAAGGTGATAAATTTGTCGGCGGTCGTATTGGCGTGAATGATGTTGTTGACCTTGGCGACAAGGTGATCAAAGGCTTTGACCTCGGTACTCAGGGCGAGCAGGCTGGCCTGTACGTTGCTCATCAAAAGCGAGGCGGGGATGCCCTTGCCCGATACATCCGCGATAGCGACGATATAGCGATCCTCGTCCACCTTGATGACATCGAAATAATCGCCGCCCACTTGTTTGGAAGACAGATTGACCCCGTAAACTTCGAAATTCTTCAGATCCGGGAAACAGTCCGGCAATAATCCGATCTGGATATTACGCGCTACCAGCAGTTCTTCTTCCAAGCGCTTCCTTTCCAGCGAATCCTCGAAAAGCCACGCATTCTCCAGTGAGATCATCGCCTGGTTTCCCAACGTATAAAGGAAATCCAGTTCTTCTTTGCTGTAATTTTTCTTGGATATCCTTTGGCCCAAAAGCAGCATGCCTTTGGTGCGGTCCTGCGAGCGCATAGGTACGACGGCTACCACGTCCTGTCGGACCAGTTCCGTATTGATATCGCTGTTTTCGGCGTCGTCAATGGTGTATGGCTGGGTAATATTAAAAAGCTGTTCCATCGAAGGATGGGTGAGGTCCATGTGGGGGAAAGCTCTCTTCTCAAGAATTTGAACGGTGTCGTTCCTTCGGACGAGGATGACGAATCTATTGAGCATCATTTCACCCATCAGACCATAGGACAGCAGACGGCCGATCTTGGCGGATTCCAGTGTCGCATTCAGCTCTTTGCCGATATCGAAAAGCGTATTGAGCTCCTGAATTTTCTTGTCAAGCCGGGCATTGACATTGCGCAGTTCCTCGAAGACCATACCGTTTTGAATGTTGGTCGCCGCTATGTTGGCGATCGAGGAGAGGAACTCGATCTCGCTTTCAATGTAGTTTTTTCCCACCAGTTTTTTGCCAAAAGCTACAAGCCCGAGCACGTCGTTTCTGAGAATAATGGGGACGAAGAGTTTAATGTCAAATTCGGCAAAAAACGTAAGCCAGGGATATTGGCCGTCTTTTATTTCATCGAACAGGAATGGTTTTAATGGAAGGTCGGTGAGCGGTATCCTTTTGCCGATTAGATCGCGGGAAAGGCCTTTCAAAGTGAAGATCTCGAACTGATAATCTCCGCGGTGCAGAAGGAAGAGGCCTTTATTGATCATCATGCGTCCCATCGGGGACAGAAGGATATTGTCCACGATAGAGGTCAGATTCAGCGACGAATTCAGCAGCTGGCTGATCTCAAAAAGAGCGGATAATTCGAGGAGTTTGCGGTCCACATCGTCCTGCACCTCGCCTTTGATCAGGGCCTGTTTATCCAGATCTTTTTTTTCCGGGTCGTCGGTCACAAACGGTCTCTCCAGTTATTTTTGATTCTGTCCTTCCGGTCGCCGATCCTTTTTCTCTGCTTCCGGCTGATATAGATCATGAACGTGAAGGATACCAAGCCGATAAAGATAAGCAGTATGTTCAATACTTCAGAATTCATAACAAGTTTCAGCCTAATTGCGATTCCACATGTGTGAGGATCTCTTTCGCGCTCTGGTCAACCGATGCCATAATACCGGAGGCATTCTGCCGGATCGTCTCTGTAAAAGCCGTGTCTTTGATGGATGAAAGGTTGATCTTCACATTGTAAAAAGCGCCGCGGCATCCGGACTGCAGGAGCAGCGCGGAAACACCGGCATCACTCAGGGCATTCGTATTTCCCTTCCTTGCAACGACCATGGTCAGAACCAGGGCTTCTTTGCAAACATTCATGACGTCGAGCGGGATCATAGTGGCTTCTTTCGTTGCGGACTCGATCGCGGCGGCGCGTGCGTTCTTTTGTTCATCCGTATCTTTGGGCATGCCGAAGGCGTTCATGACGAGATTGAAGGCATCGGTGTCCCGGTCAATAAGTTGGGCCAGCTTGGTGCGCAGTCTTTCAGAGGCGTCGAGCGTTGACCTCATGTCGTTCTCGACCTCGGCGTATTTCTTTTTTCCGATGGTCAGATGGCTTACCATGGAAACCAGCGCCGCGCCCATCGCGCCGGCGAGGGCTGAAACGCTTCCTCCGCCCGGCGCCGGAGAGGAACTTGCGAGTTCGTCAAGGAACTCAGAGACCCTTTTTTCAACGAGTGACATAATCTATTTCCTCAGATTAGTTGGCCGATAATTCGGGATCACAATTTTATGCCGCAATACGCGGTGACGATGCCAAAGGTCATATCGATATAACGTACATCGCTGAAGCCGGATTTAACCAGCATTTTGTTAAACTCCTCCCGCTCAGGAAAATTCAGAACCGAATGCGGCAGATAGTGGTAAGCTCTCTTGTCGGACGAGATGAGGGAACCAATGCGCGGAAGGATGTACAAGAAATAAAAATGATACAATTGCCGAATGACCGGCCAGGTCGGTTTGGAAAATTCAAGGACAACGACGATGCCGGAATCGGTCAATACGCGCGACATTTCGTCCAGAGTTTTCTGAATATCCTCCACATTGCGGATACCAAAAGCGATCGTAGCGGCATCCACCGATTGGTCGGGCAGAGGAAGCTGTTCCCCCTCCCCGCAGACCATGAAGATGGAACCGTCCAGGTCCTTCTTTTCGATCTTCCTGTTCCCGAAGCGAAGCATGTTCTGAGAAAGATCCACACCGATGACCTTGCGCGCGCCGCGTTTGACCGCCATGATGGCAACGTCGCCCGTGCCCGTAGCCAGGTCGAGAAGGCGGGGATTCATACCGAAATTAATGAATTTGAGAGCCTGGTGACGCCAGTAGAAATCAATGCCCAGACTCAAAAAATGGTTTAGGAAGTCATACCTTGACGCCACGGCGTCGAACATGCGCTGTACGTATTGTTTCTTTTCGGCAGGCGTTGGGAGGACGGGGTTCGATCGATCGTTACTCACAATGGAATTCGTTTGAATGGATCATGATGTCGGAACCCAAGGTAGCAAAGAAATCACTTTTTTGCCAACGAAAAAGTGGAGAGGCAAGCGGATTAAGGTATATCGTCCAGCGTCTTGAATTCGTACCCCATTTTCCGAACGTCTTTGATAATGGAGTCCATGGCTTCGGCATTGTCTTTGGAAACGGCATGCATCAGGATGATCACCCCGTCGCGGACGCCTTTGACGATCTTTTGGTACGCATATTCTTTACCGCGCTGATTATTCGTATCCCAATCATCGTAGGCCAGGCTCCAGAAGATCGTGCGATAACCCAACGATGCGGTCACCGCCAAAGCGCGGCGGCTGAATTCCCCGCTGGGCGGTCTGAAATACACCATTTTTTTCTCGAAGAGATCGAAGAAATCCCTTTCAAGGCCGAGTATCTCGTTTTTGGCGTCGCGCACATTCAATTGCGGCATGCTGAGGTGATGATCGGAATGATTGCCGATGATGTGCCCGTCGGCGATCATACGCTGTACGACGTCGGGCGCCTGCTTCAGATAACCCCCCGTAATAAAGAAAGCAGCCTTGACATTGTTGGCTTTTAAGACGTCGAGAATGACGGACGTGTATCCGTTCTCATAACCGCAGTCAAACGTCAGATAGATGTTCTTACCGGGTCTTTCATCTTCATAGATCGCATGGTACTGACGCAGCAGGTTTCTGATATCCTGGGAAATGTCCTGTTTTCTCCATGACCATCCGAAAGGAATACTCGGAAGCGAAGCCAGCTTCCATTCCAACGCCGCCTTTTCAGGGTCTTCTTCTTTCTGATTCTTGGAATCAAGGTTCTGCAGATAATAGGCAAAAGCATCAATGCCCTGAACGATCGCGTTCACGATCTCTTCTTTCTGCGTGAGCATTTTCCGGAGGTCCGAATCGTTGCTGGCATAGCCGAGTTCGATCAGCACGCCGGTATCGAGTTCGCGCAGAACTTTATAATCGCGTTCGATGATACCCGTGATATTCTCGCCTTGTCCGTGCATCTGCATGATCTGGCCCAGCGTCCCGCGTATGAACTCCGCCAGTTTCCGGCTCCGGTAGTTATGGCTTTCTTTGATATAGATCTCGGTGCCGTGAACGGAACGGTCCTCGTAATTATTCCAGTGCAGGCTGACGAATAGAACTTTCTTATTGGCGTCCAGTCCGAACTTTCTGGCACGGGCCGCACGGGTATGAATGGAAAGTGAGGAGTCGTTCGCGGCGGGTTTGGTCAGTTGCACGCCTTCATAGCCCGAACCGGTAAGTTTTTGTTTGATAAGTTGGGCGTATTCCCACGCGATATCCTTCTCAAAATATTCCACGCCGTCCAGCGTGGCCGAGAATCCTTTGTCAATATATTTCGTGCCGCCGTGTCCGGGGTCGAGAACGATCACGTAATTGTCGTTGATGAATTTATTGGGCAACTGCACTTCGCGGCGGATCGTGCGGCGGGTTTCGAGCAGTATATTCTGAATGGCGCCACTGGAACTGTCGCCGGAAGTATTTTCAGAGGGTTTGACCGCGCTGTCCTGAGGAATAGTGGCTTTTTGGCTTTGTTCCTGGCAGGTGGTTGTATAGTTTGAGGCTGTTATCAACAACAGCAAAACAAGAAGGATCGCAAATCTCATCAAATTTTCGCTCATGTTTTATTAAGTCAAAATCGGGTTAACTTAAACCATATCGTCTAGCAATGCAAAGGATTTTTAATTCCCTTGAATATGCGGAAGAAATTGGGGTAGATTTACTTGATTTGATAAATTACAAGTAGCATGAGTAGGCACATAAGTTCTTTATTATTTATTGTAATTTTTTCTTGTCTTCGCACACTCTTCTAGTATAACTAGGAGATAGCATCATGAAAGCACTCAATAAGATCTACATTTTTGTATTACTTTTAATTGTAATAAGCTGTGACAATAAAAGTGAACAGGATCAACAATCTACTTTTTCAGTAAAGATCATTTCTCCGAAGGACGCCTCATTTTATTACGTTACTAATTTCATTCAATTTCGATTGGAGGCTTATGATTCATCAGGAGCATGGACCCAAATAGACAGTGAAAAATGGGTTTCTAATTTAGACGGTGTGTTTATTCAACATGACATGTACATGACCACGTGGATGTCTCTATCTACGCCTGGTTTGCATAAGATTGCCGGATACGCTTACAAAGGGAGTAAAGTAGCTTTTGATGAAGTTACAGTTCTAGTAACTGATTCTTTATACATACGGTTACATTTTTCAAATAATAGCTGGACTATATATGATGTACCTACCAGATATGTGTACGTTATGGAACACGACAAAGCAAATTCTATGTTTATTGGAACTCTGGGTTCTGGGCTTATTCAACACAAGAATAGCCAATGGTATTTTTTCACGCATGAGGATGACGGTTTAATCAGCAATGAAATTCAGTGTATAGCGCATGATGAAAACAACAATATTTACGTTGGTGACTGGACCAATAACGGAATTAAAAAATATGATGGACTCCAATGGTCACATATTTTGATGCCTGATACCCTTTGGGATATTCATTCAATTGCTTTTCGAAATGATACGCTTTGGGCTGCCGATCATAGGGGGCGGATCATTTATTACACTAATACATGGAGTACGGTCTTGTCGCAACCACGTTATTTTGAACATCCAGGAAAAATTGTTTTTGATGCTAACGGAATTCTTTGGGGCAATAGTGAACATGGAGGCTCATTTCGCTATGATGGGGTTACATGGAGCCTTTTGGATAGTATTGGATTAACAAGTTGTTCTTACAAATTAACGATTGATAAGTTGGGACGTATTTTGTTTGGAACGTGTGATGCCGGTTTGTTTTCGTATGATGGGACGATTTGGACAAAAACTGATATATCTAACTCATCCTTACCATCCAATAGCATTACGGCGCTTTGTTCTGATAAAAACAATAATCTCTGGATAGGTACAGATAAAGGTCTTGCTAAGTTCGGTCCAAGCGGTTGGACTATTTATAATACGGGGAATTCACCGATTCCTGATGATTTTATTACATGTCTTAGCGTTGATGATTCAAATCACGTCTGGATTGGCACTGCCCAAGCCATAACTGTGTTTAAGAATAATTTGTAACTAATGGGAGCGATAAATGACCAATACTGCTAACAAAAACGATATGCTTCGCCGATGGGAAAGTTTTCAGAAGTTACCCTTCGGCAGGCGATTGTTTGATCTGGCGATAAAACTGTACATTCCTTATACCGGCAGCATGTCGGCCCATGTACAGGAATTGAAACCCGCTTACGCGCGGGTGTGTCTGTATGATCGCAGAAAGGTCAGGAATCATCTGAATTCCGTTCATGCCATCGCTCTTGCCAATCTGGTGGAATACACAGGCAATCTTGCACTGGTATGCGGTATGCCGGACGATGCGCGGTTCATCCCGAAGAATATTTCCATCAATTATATCAAGAAAGCGCGCGGAACCCTGACCGGGGAATGCTTTGCGCCGAAAGTGGAAACCAATGAAAAACGGGAATACACGGTGGATGTTACTATCAAAGATGCGCAAGGCGATGTGGTTGTAGAAGGAAAATTGCTGACCGTTGTCGGACCTAAGAAATAGTTGCCCAAAAAAGCACAAAAAAAATTATTCCGTTAAAACCCGTCTCATCTGTTATATCTGTGTTCTATTCTTAACCTGAAAGCTTCATGAAACTCGAAACGAAATTTACACAACATGCAGGCGTCGAATATCCCATCATCTGCGGCGCGATGTATCCGTGCAGTAATCCGGAACTCGTGGCCGCCGTCTCCGAGTCAGGCGGACTGGGCATTATACAACCGCTGTCCCTGACCTATGTTCATGGCCACGAATACCGCAAAGGCCTGAAATTCATCAAGTCTTTAACAAGCAAGCCCATTGGCCTGAACGCGACAGTCGAAAAATCCTCCAAAACCTACGAAGACCGCATGAAACAGTGGATCGATATCGGTATCGAAGAGGGGATACGTTTTTTCGACACGTCGCTCGGCAATCCAAAGTGGATCGTTGAAAAAGCGCACGCGGTCGGCGGAGTGGTTTACCACAAAGTGACTGAACGAAAATGGGCGCTGAAAGCCATCGAAGCCGGAGTGGACGGCCTGATCGCCATCAATGATCGCGCGGGCGGACACGCGGGCAACCGCGATCTGCGAAAACTTCTGGAAGAGATCGCGGACCTCGGTTTACCCGTCATCTGCGGCGGCGGCATCGGAGATGAGAACGATTTTGTCGAAGCGATGCAGATGGGTTATGCCGGCGTGATGATGGCCACGCGTTTTATTGCGACCGAGGAATGTACGGCGCACGCCGATTACAAAAAAGCGATCGTAGATGCGGAAGAAAAGGATATCGTTCATACCGAACGCGTGACCGGCGTTCCTCTGTCCGTCATTCGAACGGAATACGTGGACCGTGTGGGCATCAGGGCCGGCTGGTTTGCCAAGACTATGTTGCGGCACCGGCAATTGAAAAAGATGATGCGCCTGTTCTATGCGCTCCGTTCTTTGCGGCAATTGAAAAAATCGTCCCTTCAGGGGAAAATGTCATCCAAGGATTATTATCAGGCGGGAAAGAGCGTGCATGGCATTCATGCCGTGGAAACAGCCGGTGCGGTGATCGAGCGGTTTGTGAAGAAAGCGCGCTCGCTTTGATGTTTACTTATAATTTATTCCGCGCTCGTTGAACAAGAAAAGCCCAAAACGGGTTCCGACCCATTTGTTGTTAAACTCATCAACATGGAGTGCGGTGATCTCATTGGTCGGTAAAATGGAGTTAGCGGTATTATAGACCGTCCAGTTCGTTCCGTCAAATTGCGCGATTCCGCCTTCGTAAGTGCCCAGCCACACCTTTCCGTATATGTCAAATGCAATGCAGGTTACGTCGTTTTGTGGCAGATCCGAATTATTGGTGTCATAATAGCTCCACTCCGATCCCTGTACCTTGTCGAGTCCTCCGCCTTCTCCGATCCAGACAGTTCCGTTTCCGTCGGTGGCTATGTCAAAAATGTACGGGCTCCGCAGAACGCTGTTGCCGGTATCGTATAATTGCCACTCACCGTTATTATGAATAGCGATCCCGCCGCCCCATGTGCCCGCCCAAATGGTTCCATTGGCCGATGCCAGCGCCGTGACGGCATTGGATGGAAACCATGAATTCTGTGTGTTGTACGTAACAAAAGACGAATCATCAAAGTAAGAGATGCCTTTTCCGGTTGCGATCCAGACAAGGCCATGATCATCAAAAACAATATCTGAGATGCCATTGGCCGGAATATGGGAAGAGGAGGTGTCGTAGATGGTCCATGCATTTCCGTCAAGTCTTACAAGCCCGCTGTGAGAGGTCCCCAGCCACAATTGTTGATCATAGATGGCAATAGCCGAAATGTGCATTTCAGGCAATCCGGAGTTGGCCGGGCCAAAAAGAAAAGTATCGGCAGATGATTTTGCAAATCGTATGAGTCCGTAATCCGTTCCTATCCAAATGAAATCGGCTTGTTCTGCGACGGCGAATATTTTTGTGGTTTGCAGTACGGTTTGCCATTCCGGGCCACGCTCGTTTGAGTGATCCGTACGGCAGCCTACCTTACCTACTATCAGCAGAGCCAAAAGATTAAACAGAAACGTTCTCAATGTACGATTCGGTTATGTGCTGAGCTAAATACGTTTGAAACCCGATTAAGTTACCGCAAATATCATGCGCCTGTAAATTCGTGATGATGAGCCTCTTCGCAGGCTTTGGAACAGGAGCGGCGGTGTGTTTTTTCACAAATGTCGCAGCAGAAAAAACGTGAGTGGCAATCCAGATGGGCGCAATTGACGAAACGGTCCGTCGGCGTCTGGCAATAGAAGCAGTTCGAAATGATACGGTCTTCATCGGTGAAATTGGCGCGAACTCCGATTCTTTCGTCAAAAACATAACACTTCCCGTCGAAAAAGCGGCCTCGGGTGTCGGGGTGTTTGGAATAATTGACTATGCCGCCGTGCAGTTGGAACACATTCTTAAAGCCTTCCTGAAGGAGGAATCCGGAAAATTTTTCGCATCGAATGCCGCCCGTACAATAGGTGAGGATCTTTTGGTCCTTCTTGTCCGATAAATTCCTGCGAACCCATTCCGGGAACTCTTTAAAAGTCTCGACGTCCGGCCGGATCGCATTCCTGAAATGCCCCATATCGTATTCATAATCGTTTCGCGCATCGATTAAGACCGCGTCTTCTTCCTGCATCGCATGGTAGAATTCTCCGGGTTCCATGTATTTTCCGGTAAGCCGGTTGGGGTCGATGCCTTCAAGGCCGAAAGTTACGATCTCCTTTCGGGCTTTGACCGATAACCTTTTGAAAACGTGAGCGTCCGAATCATCCTGCTTGAATTCCATATCGGCAAAACGGGGATCAGCATGCATGGCCGTCATGTAAGCTTCGGCTTCTTCTTTGAGTCCCGACAGTGTACCGTTGATGCCCTCACCGGCCACAATGATACGGCCCAGCAGGTTCAAAGAACGGCAAAACGCCAGATGTTGGTGAGCAAAACCATCCGGCGTTTCGATGGGGACAAATTTGTAAAAAAGAAGAATTCGGTGCGAGGCCATTATTTCTTGTAAGCTTTGATGATCTTCTGTTGTTCCACTGGGCGATCAGAGCCGTCAACTTTAGTTCCTTCGATCTTCTGTACGACATCGTACCCGGCGACGACCTCGCCGAAGATGGTGTGTTTATTATTCAGCCACGTCGTTGGAACCGTAGTTATGAAGAATTGGCTGCCGTTGGTTCTTGGGCCGGCATTGGCCATCGCAAGCAAGCCTTTGCGGTTGAACGTAACGGATGGGCTGAATTCGTCTTCAAACGTTTTTCCCCAGACCGACTGCCCGCCCCGGCCAGTACCCGTCGGATCGCCGCCCTGGATCATAAAATTTTTGATGACGCGGTGGAAGATGATTCCGTCGTAATAACCCTTTTCTACCAGTTTTTCAAAATTCTCGGAGGCCTTGGGAGCGATCTCCGGCATCAGTTTCACTTCGATATTACCTTGCGTGGTTTCCAATACGATGGTCGTTGACATATTTTTTCTCCTTTTTATTTTGAAACGAACGCAATATAAGAGTTATTGACCAACAGGCAAAGGATTTTTCTTGTGAAGGGTATTATCGTTCAAAGATATATATGCAACAATTTATGGTTTTTGCCGTTACCATATGGAGAACCAAACGGAGGGAACCCATGGAAAGTAATACTTCTCCAAAAAGACTTTACCGCTCGCGCCACGACAAGATGCTTGCCGGTGTTTGCGGAGGACTCGCGGATTATTTCGGAATGAGTTCAACTCTCATCCGCATTCTGTTCGTTCTGTTCACGCTCTTCGGCTGCGCAGGCCTCATTGCGTATATTACGGCGATGATCCTGGTGCCCGTCAATCCGGAACACGAGAAAACCGAATGGTCAGCCGAGGTAGATCAGGAGTTACGGAATCGGAGACATATCAATTATAGTCTCTTTTGGGGAATCGTACTGATCGTCTTTGGGATTGTTCTGTTTTTAAATGAAATGTACGGCTGGCATTTCCGGCATTTCTGGAGATATTTTGATTGGGATTTTGCCATACCCGTCGGCCTCATACTGATCGGGCTATTTCTGATAATGTCCCGTACCAGATTGAATGGTCTGGAACATCAGATGAAACAGGCCGGAGCGACGAATGAATTCAGGCGAGGTTCCCGCGACAAAAAGATATGGGGCGTATGTTCCGGCCTGGCCGCCTACGCCAATATGGATGTATCTGTCGTGCGGATCCTGTGGGTCGTTCTGACATTTCTCGTTTTTCCAGTCGGGATCATCGCCTATATTCTCATTGCTCTTCTTACGCCGGACGAGGAGAATAATAAGGTCATTGGATCTAAAACCGTTAACCCGTAAAGGATGAATCATGGAGGCCAATTCAAGTTATTCTCAAACAGACGATGCGAATGTTTCATCTTCCAGCCATAAAACGAAAAATCCCTACCGTTATCTGATGCTTGGCATTTGGTTGATTGTATTGGGTGCGATTTGGCTTTTGTGGAATGTGAGAGTGGTCAATTGGGCCTGGATCGAGCGCTACGGTTTTATCCTATTCGGAGCGATCCTGCTGGTTAAGACCGTTGCGTTGAAGAAATATCATTTGTTCTGGGGCGGAACGATCTTGTTGATCGGCTGCTTTCATATCTACCTGGATCTTTCAGCCGAATACGGCATGCGTGAGCTCTGGCCCATGTATCTATTGATCGCGGGAATCATGGGCATAGCCAATTTCCTCGTCGATGTAAAGCGTTGGTTTTCGCTCGTCTCCGGTATGCTTCTGATGGTCTTTGGAGGTGTTTACATTTCTCGAACTTATTTCATGTTACCCTACGAAATGGTCTATTGGATCCGGTCATATTGGCCATTGACATTTGTTGTGGCCGGAATTATACTGGTTACGATTGCGATCATTAAGGGCCGCAAGTCATAAACATGGTATCGGAACTTACCGGAAAACAAAAAAGATATCTTCAGGCCTTAGGACAAAGTATAAAACCCATTGTTTCTGTAGGGAAATCCGGAGTGACGGATAATACGCTCGTGTCCGTGAACAATGCGTTTAACACGCGCGAATTAGTGAAGATCAAGATCCAGGACGGATGCGAAGAATTGAAAGAAGATGTAGCGCAAAAGATCAGGGATGGATCCAAAGCCGTATTGGTTCAGATCATCGGGCGGACACTGTTATTGTACAAACCTTTTAAAGAAGACCCCAAAATAGAACTTCCGTGATCACCCCTCCAGGGATTTTTCCTCGTCGTTAATGATTCCCATGATCTCCTGACCCGATTTGGAATCAATGAGTTTTTTCCGGAAAGTGGCCTGATTAAGAAGCCGAGAGATCCTCGAAAGCATCTTAATATGCACGCTGGAGGATTTCTCCGGTCCGACCAGCATGAAGACGATCCGCACCGGTTTTCCGTCCAACGCATCAAAATTCACATCCTGAGACGTGATACCCAGCCCTACGACCAGTTCCTGCACGCCTTGTGATTTTCCGTGCGGTATGGCTACGCTGTTACCGATGCCGGTACTCATCATCTGTTCTCTTTCCAGCACAGACTGAAGGACTTTATTGCGATCCATGATCTTTCCCGACGCGGTCAGGACATCGATCATTTCCGTGATGATCTCTTTTTTATCGAACTTTTGGAGAGGTATCTTGATCAGGCTTTCGTTAAGAACTTCACCGAGTTTCATGCGAGTGTCCTTTATGGTTCATCGAAATGACTTAAGGATTTGAATGAAAGGACGCGATCATGGATCTGTTCGTGCGTGAGGTCTTTCAGCGCATTGAGGCTGAAATCCTGTACGCAGAATGAAGCCATGGCGCTCCCGTAAACGACCGCTCTCTTTAGATTAGCGTCGCTCAGGTCGTTGGTTTTGGCCAGATAACCGACAAAGCCTCCGGCAAAAGTGTCACCGGCCCCCGTCGGATCATATACTTCCTCCAGCGGGTATGCAGGGACGACAAAATGCGAATCCTTGGTCAGCAAAGAGGCCCCGTATTCGCCCTTTTTGATAACAATCACTTTCGGTCCCATCTCAAAGATGATCCGGGCCGCTTTGATCAGGTTGGTTTGATGAGCCAACTGACGCGCTTCGGCGTCGTTGAGTATGAAGATATCGACCCGTTCCAGAACTTTGCGAAGGGCCTTTTGACTCCCTTCGATCCAGAAATTCATCGTATCCAACGCAACCATTTTTGGTGAATGAACCTGTTCCAGTACGCTGAATTGCAGTTCCGGAGCGATATTTCCCAGAAATACAAATTGCGCATCCTTATACTTATCCGGTATGACCGGCTTGAAGTTCTGAAAAACGTTGAGGTGCGTATAAATCGTATCGCGTTGGTTGAGATCGTAGTTATACCTACCGGCCCACCGGAAAGTCTCGCCATTCTCGATCTGTAAGCCTGAAAAATCCACTTTTCGCGTCTTCAGGAACTCGATCTCATGCATGGGATAGTCGTTTCCGACAACCGCCACCAGATTGACGGGCGAGAAATAACTGGCCGACGCGCTGAAGTAGGTAGCCGATCCACCGACGGCGTCGTTGACTTTGCCGTATGGGGTCTCGACCGAGTCGAGCGCGACCGAACCAACAACTAATATAGACAAATGACCTCCGGAAAAATACGTGAAACCGTTATCAAAATCGGGGTGCAATGTAACATAACACGTCCCTAAAAGTCAACTTTTTTTAAGGGTTTTCGTTATCCGCATCGCGTTCCATATACGTGGGAGCGGATACGCCGAGCAAATTCAGTCCTTTTGCCAGAACGGCTTTCGTGACCTGACACAAGGCCAGACGGGCCAGAGTCAGTTCGCTATGGGATGTAATGACCCGCAAAGCCTCATTCTTTTTTCCGGCCGTCTGGTAACGGTGATAGAGTCCGGCGAGTTCCTCCAAATAGGTTGTCATCGGATGGACCTCCAGAACCTTGGCCAGACGAGCGGTGATTTCAGGGAACTCCAGCAGCTTCTGGATAATATCTTTTTCTTCCCCGGCCTGCAATAAAGAAAGGTCGGCTTTTTGGGTTTTAGAAAGATCAATACCTCTGGACTGGGCCTTTGATTCGATCGAACAGATGCGGGCGTGCGCGTTTTGAACGTAATATACGGGATTTTCCATGGTGGATTTGACCGCAAGTTCGAGATCGAAATTGAGATGGGAATTGTGTCCGCGCATGATCAGGAAATATCTGAAAACATCAGGACCAAGTGCGTCAATCAATTCATCGATGGTCACGAAATTGGCCTTCCGCTTGGACATTTTGAGGACTTCGCCCTCTTTGACCAAAGTGACAAATTGGTGGATGAGGACTTGCACGTGCGACGTTTCATACCCCAATGCGTTAAGTCCGGCCAGGACGTCCGGGTATTCGGCAATATGATCTGCGCCAAAAATATCGATGATCATGTGGAAGCCGCGTTCGAACTTCGTAACATGGTAGGCCATGTCCGGCAGCCGGTAGGTGGGTTCGCCTGTGGATTTTATGATAACTTTGTCATTCTCCGCTTGTGGGCCATGACCGTAATGGAAGGTTGAAGTTTTCAGCCACAGCGCACCTTCTTTTTCGTAGGTTAGATTCTTTTCTTTGAAAGCGGCGACCAAACGGTCAATTTGGCCGTTCTTATAGAGAGTATCTTCATTGAAATACACATCAAATTCGAGGTCAAGCCTCTTCAGGACTTTCTTGATTTCGGCAAACAGAATCTCTTCGGCCACATTCTTGAAAGGTACATAATCCGATGAACGCCAGGATTTTCCGTGTTCATCGAGGATCTTCTTTGCGATGTCTCTGATGTATTCGCCTTCGTAATGTTTTTCGGGAAACGTGACCGATTCACCCAGAAGTTCCATATAACGCAGACGAACCGATTCGCCGAGACGCTTCATTTGAACGCCGGCATTATTGAAATAGTATTCACGGGTAACGTCGTAACCGGCATTGGATAAAATTCTTGCGATCACATCACCCAGAACCGCCTGGCGTCCGTGTCCGATGCTCAAGGGTCCGGTCGGATTGGCACTGACGAATTCTACATTGACCTTTTTGGAACGGCCGAACGTATGAGAACCAAAGGAAGACAAATGGTTCTGTATGTCCCGTAGTTGAGCATAAAGATAATTCGGGCTGAAAAAGAAATTGATGAATCCGCCGCCGGCAACCTCGGTTTTTACAACCAAGGCCGGATCAAGGCTGAGAGCCGAAGCGATCTTTTGAGCCAGATCGCGAGGGTTGGTTTTCTGTTCTTTGGCCAGTATCATCGGAAGGTTGGTCGCGAGGTGGCCGAATTTTTCGTCCTTTGGACGCGTAAAACTTATTTCATCCGAATAAGAGATGTTCACCGTCTGCAGAGCCGATAGTAATTGCCGTGATAAATATTCTTTCATGCCGCTTTGATATGCTCCTACATAAGATAACTAGACGATCTTGTTTTTTAAACAGGCCTCGATAAACATATCGATATCGCCGCCGAGGACAGCCTGCGTGTTGCTGGTTTCCACTTCGGTCCGGTGGTCTTTCACAAGATTGTACGGATGGAGGACGTACGAACGTATCTGATTGCCCCAGGCGATATCGGTTTTGGTCGCTTCGATTTTGTCCAGCTTTTCCTGTTCGGCTTTTTTCTGTAATAGATATAATTTTGAAATAAGCAGTTTCATAGCTATTTCGCGGTTCTTGAACTGGGACCGCTCGCTCTGACATGCTACAACGATGCCGGTGGGTATGTGTGTAAAGCGTACGGCGGTTTCAACTTTGTTTACGTTCTGACCGCCTTTTCCGCCGGAGCGGTACGTATCTATCTTCAAATCGGCAGGATTGATCTGGATCTTGGCGTCCACTTCGTCCATTTCCGGCATCGCAAAAACCGACGCAAAAGAAGTATGGCGCCGCGCATTGGAGTCAAAAGGGGAGATGCGCACCAATCGATGCACACCGCTTTCGCATTTGAGCAATCCGTATGCAAATTCCCCCGAAAATTCCATCGTCACACTCTTGATGCCTGCGCCGTCACCGTCCAGAATATCCAGAATCTGTACACCCATGCCGCGGTTGGCTCCCCACCGCTGATACATGCGCATGAGCATCTCCGCCCAATCCTGCGACTCGGTTCCGCCGGCCCCCGGATGTATCGTCAGAACGGCCGTTTTGTTATCTTCCGGGTTCGTAAAATACGCACGCAGTTCCAATTTAGACAATTCTCTGCTGAGTTCGGTCAATTCGGAATCGATGGATTTGAGCGTTGCCTCATCGCTCTCCTCTTCGGCGATCTCCAGCAGCATATGGAGATCCTCGCATTGTGTATCGAGTTTCTTCCATCCGTCCACCCAGGTCTTTTCAGCGGCTATATCCTGCATGATCTGCTGGGCACGCTGGTTGTTGTTCCAAAAATCAGGGACGGTAGTCTGTGCTTCCAGATTGGCTATCTTTTGTTCTCTTTGAGCGAGGTCAAAGAAACCTCCGCAGGTCGGAGAGTTTATCGCGGGTTTGTTCAAGTCGGGCAGTGATGTCGGAGATCTCGATCATTTTTCCTGAATGGTTTTAGTATAGATTTTTGCGCGAGTCAAAATATCAAAATATATTTCCAAAGTCAAAAGATAAAAAGGCCAGGAGCATAGCCCCTGGCCTTCCGTCTTAGAGAACGGCTGAATCTTTGAGGTCCGGCTATTCCGACTAAATATCAAAATAGAGGGCAAACTCATAAGGATGCGGACGCAGACGCAATGCGTTCACTTCGTTCTCCCGTTTGTACTGGATCCACGTCTCGATCACGTCCGTTGAAAAGACCTCGCCTTTGAGGAGGAATTCATGGTCATTCTCAAGGGCCGTCAAAGCTTCATCCAGGGATGCGCACGTGGACGGGACCTTGGCCAATTCTTCAGGCTCCAGATCGTAAATATTCTTGTCCAGCGGATCGCCGGGATGGATCTTGTTTTGTATGCCGTCAATGCCGGCCATCAGCATTGCGGAAAAGGCCAGATACGGATTGCATGAAGGATCCGGACAGCGGTATTCAACGCGTTTGGCTTTGGGGCTGGGTGAATACATCGGAATACGAACGGCGGCGCTGCGGTTACTTTGGGAGTAAGCCAGATTGACCGGTGCTTCGAATCCGGGCGTGAGACGTTTGTACGAATTGGTGGTCGGATTGGCGAGGGCATTCAAAGCTTTGGTGTGTTTCAGGATGCCGCCGATGAAATACAAAGCCATCTCGCTGAGGCCGGCGTACTGATTACCTGCGAACAAAGGTTGGCCCCCTTTCCATAGACTCATGTGCACGTGCATTCCGCTTCCGTTGTCGCCAAAAAGAGGTTTGGGCATGAATGTAGCTGTTTTGCCGTGTTTGAAAGCGACGTTCTTAATGATATACTTGAAGAGCATCAGTTTATCACCGCTGGCCTTTAGAGAATCAAAACGATAATCGATCTCGGCCTGCCCGCCCGTCGCCACTTCGTGGTGCTGACGTTCAACCTTGATCCCGCACTCTTCCATGACCATCATCATTTCATTACGAATGTTCTGGAAGCGATCCGTCGGAGGAACGGGGAAATAGCCTTCTTTATTACGCGTCTTATAGGCCAGGTTGGGCCCCTCTTCACGTCCGCGGTTCCAAATGCCTTCGACAGAGTCCAGATAGAAGAAACCGTAATTCTGACCCTGGTCGAAACGAGCGTCGTCGAAAATGAAGAATTCGGCTTCCGGACCGAAGTACGCCGTATCGGCAATACCGGTGGATTTCAGAAAATTCTCTGCCGCCGTGGCAATACCGCGCGGGCATCGCCCGAAACGCTCTTTGGTAAGAGGTTCATGAATATCCCCGGTAAGGCTCAGAGTGGTTGGTGACTGAAAGGGATCGATGAATGCCGTGCTCGGGTCAGGGATGATGATCATATCGCTCTCATTGATCGCTTTCCATCCGCGGATGCTTGAACCGTCGAAACCCAATCCGTCATCAAAAACTTCTTCGGTGAGTTCATCCAACGGAATCGAGAAATGCTGCCAGATGCCGATGAAATCCATGAACTTCAAGTCTACCACCTTGACGTCTTTCTTCTTCGCCAGATCAAGGACTTTTTTGATCGCTTCACTTGCCATGCGGGGTTCTCCTTTTGTTTTAAGTAAATAGTAACGTTTGATTTATATTGAAAATTAAAAACCCCTTTCCGCTTTCGGAAAGGGGCTAAAATTCCTATTAGATAATTTTTAAGCCGGAACTATGTTTGGATCGACCTTTTCTACGGCGAATAGAAAAGTCAAATCGCTTCTTCACCCGATTCTCCTGTTCTTATACGTATGACATCCTCCAGCGAGCTGACAAATATTTTCCCATCTCCGATCTGATCGGTTTTGGCGGAGTCGAGAATAATGTCGATAATGTGATCTAACTTTGAATTTTCAACAACAACTTCGATCTTGATCTTTGGGAGGAATTCGATGCGGTATTCATTGCCTCTGTAAAGCTCCGAATGGCCTTTTTGCCTTCCGAAACCGCGAACCTCCGTAATGGTCATCCCTTTAATGCCGGCCTGTAAAAGCGCCTCCTTGACATCATCCAACTTGAATGGGCGAATGATCGCCTCGATTTTCTTCATGTCGGCGTTAGGCCGCGAAAGGCTATTGTCCGCCCTCGCCTTCCAGTTCCAATTTGATTTTCTCTAATTCCTTTTCAGCATTTAAGCGAACGCTCTTGAGCTTTTCAAGTTGGTTGGAGGCTTTTTGAGCGCCGCGTTCCTCTTCCACCAGACGGTCCAGCAGTTTCTTTCGACGCTGTTCGGTCGGAGCGGAAGAAATACCCATAGGCAAGATGTTAAAACCTAAATTGAAGCCGAAGCGCCACGTGTTGTAATTAGGAGCACCTTTACTAGTAGTGG
Organism: uncultured Bacteroidota bacterium; assembly: GCA_964415295.1. GTDB lineage: Bacteria > CLD3 > CLD3 > SB21 > SB21 > SB21. The sequence goes on along the minus strand of CAYPYN010000002.1, from coordinate 276,205 downwards.
TTTCACCAGGTTTAGTTACGCCAGTGGCTTGGCTATATGCCGTTTTATCGGCTTTGCCGGCAGCAAGGATATCGGCATATACTCCAAAATTGAGCCAAGACCGTAAGTTATAGCGCAACCCCGGTGTTACATACAAAAATGATTCTCTGCTGTATGCATGTTTGACAGGTTTGATCAGAAAGGAATGACCGTATGCATCCAACATCAATTGAACCTTACTGATCGGGAAAAGAACGCCTAAACCGTACTGCAAACTCATGGAATTCACATCGCTTTCGGTCAAATTTGCACCATTGGCACTTTTGACAGGACTGACAATCGTACCATTATCATTATAATACCAAGCACCTAGGTTCAAATTAATAGAGTAGGACTGATCCTTATAATAGGGATTACCAAAAATGGACGACATTGCCAGTAATCCAAATTCAGGATTGCGACTTTTGTATACTTCAAATGGAATATTGTTCTGTCCGCCAGTTGGGATTCGGGAAGATACGGCAACACCCATTGTCATTTTTCCATCCATCAATTCCAAACCACTGCCTCGAACCATCACGTATATGTCGCCCGGGGTTGTCGCTTGTTTGCCTCTCATTTGCCTAATATTGAGATCTTGATATGTTCCGATGGAAATCAAAGCGTCAAAGTTCTCAAGAAAGCCATACACAAAAGTAAAATTATTTGAAGCATGGGTCAAATTTACATTCTTTATAGTGCTGACCCCGCTTTGTCCGGCGACCACGTAGAGGCGTCCTTGATTGTACATGCTGAGGAATCCTTGTTCCATCGCAAAAGCGGAATACGTATTAAACGTACCGTATTTGCCGGTGCCTAAACCGTTACCGATCTGAGCGGTGGCGGAGCTGAATACAGCCACGCTCATCACGGTCAGGAAAAGACATCTGAATGAAATCGTTCGTAAATTTGACATGACCATAATTCCTCCGATTAAAATCTCAAAGACTTAAAGAGCGTTGATGGCTCCACAACAAAAGCAAAGTGTGAGTCAATAATGTTTCTTCTTAATGTTAAATAAAATAACAAATTGGATATGCTTTGTCAAGGCGTTTTTTAGAAACTTTCAAAAAGGCCATCGCTCACACCTTGCAATCATATTGTACTGGAACGACCACCGGACGGTCGTTATTTTATCGATACTGTCCGACGTCTTAATGCTGGCTGGTGAGGTGCCTCAAAATACCTTTGCCAAGTCCGTTCCCTAAATTCTTGGCAAGCACGGCATCACCGACAATACCCTTGCGCGAATCCGAAAAGCCTATCTCTACAAGAGCGGCAATGCTACGGCTTTTTACAATAGGTGTCAATTGCGTGTAAGTAGACTTTTGTTCATTGTATACGCCGTGGTAATACATGTCTACATGATCGTGGAGCCCTTTGGTGACGGTGATGGCAAGGGCTTTGCATTTTTCGGAATTGTGTTGGCGCGAGCTTCTGTAAAATCCGCGGAGGCCTTCGCCGTCCGGATTACCGTACAGGTTGACATGAACGGAGATAAGAATATCCTCATCGGAAATCTCTTCAAGTTGCGTTGCGGCGTTCTGCGTCGGTAAAATCTGTATGGATCGATCGACGATTTCTTTCTGCTTGGACAGAAATTCAGCGCACTGATTGACGATAGCCCCGCTGTCTGCCGAACCTACGATCTCCCGGCCATAAGCATCCGCTCCACTTTGAAAACCACTGCCGGCTTCGAGAAAAATTCTCATACATATTCTCCTTTCTTGCCCGCCAACATAATTACCTTTGTGATAAAATTCAAGTGAAATTCCTGTTGTTCATCCAATGTCCACGAAAGAGCTTCAGTCGGTAGCATGGTGGATGCGGTATATTTACTTGCTAAAAAAAGATTAAATCTCTATATTCCCAAACTTGTAACAATTATATATTGGTTGACCATGTCAAAGAACAATATCGGAATCATCGGGGCGGGCAGTTTTGGTACTGCCCTTGCTGTTCATCTCGGAAAAAGCGGACATCCGGTTACCTTGTGGGCCTATGAAAAAGCCGTAGTGGAATCAGTAAACGCCAGCCATGAAAATGTGACATATCTGCCCGGTATTTCACTCCCTGAAAATATTGTGGCCACAGATTCCATTGAAGAGACCGTTTCTGGCAAAAAGTTGGTTCTGCAGGTCAATCCTTCGCACGCTACAAGGCAGGTTATGAAGCAGGCGATACCGCACCTTAATGATGATACGATCATTTTAAATTGTACCAAAGGGATCGAGAACGACACGCTGCTTACCATGTCGGAGCTTCTGTTGGAAATTTTGCCTTCGTCCAGCCATAATCAATTGGCATTTCTTTCAGGGCCGAGTTTTGCCCGCGAGGTTGCGCAGGGACTGCCGACCGCCGTCACAGTTGCTTCAAGAAATCAGGAAGCGGCCAAGTACTGCCAATCGGTATTTGCCAATGAGCGTTTTCGCGTCTACACGTCGGACGATATCGTGGGATCCGAATTGGCCAGTGCGTTAAAAAACGTCATTGCGATAGCCGCCGGTATCAGCGACGGCTTGGGATTCGGTCATAATACGCGAGCCGCTCTCATTACGCGAGGCGTTGCGGAGATTCTCCGGCTTGGGAAAAAAATGGGCGCCAAGGAAATGACGTTCCTGGGTCTCTCGGGCATGGGCGATCTTGTATTGACATGTACGGGAGATCTTAGCCGTAACCGCAGCGTCGGTATTCAGCTCGGACAGGGCAAAAAGCTGGATGAAATATTATCTTCTATGAAGATGATTGCTGAAGGCGTCAAGACTGCGAAGGCGGCTTACGCTTTATCAAAAAAACATGGTATAGAAATGCCGATCATTGAACAAGTATACCTGGTGGTCTTTGAGGGCAAATCCCCGAAGACGGCCGTGTACGACCTTATGACCCGTGAATCCAAATCCGAACATTCCGGACTGCCGTAAGCAGAGGAGGACGTTTTAATATGCCGAAAGAAAACCTAAGCCGTGAATTTAAGGTGGATCTGATTAAGAATGTATATCAAAAGGAGACATTCGATCAGATCATTGCCAAGGCCAATCCCTATGAACTTTCCGATATTCAGGAATTTTTGTGGGATGCCGCTTTGTATATCGGCCGTGACGAACAAGGGCAACCTTTGTCGCGCGAAGCGATCATTAAGAGAATGATGCCAACCACCGATTACTGGCGCAGTCAGTTATGCGGAGAACCGCTGGATACCTGCCGGGGCCGTTCCTGTTTTGTATCCCATCCAATATGCGCCGGTAATAAACTCAAGGGGCAAATTGAAGTGATCCGGCAGTTCTTTGACCGGAGGAAACAACGCGCAGAGCAAGATGCGGACGGTCTGCTTATGCTGATGATGTACCATATTAATGTCCATAATTACGCCGCCGCAGGTATCTACAATGTGGACCGAAAACCCAAGATCACGGTCGGTTCACGCGTTTTGGACGGGGATTCGCTCCGTAATGTCATCCAGGCCATGAACGTAGCCGTGGCGCAGAATTACGAGACGGATCCTATGGTGCGCCCTATCATTATCGGTCAGGGGCGTCTCAATGTTTTCGCGAAAAAAGTGATCGACAAGGGTTCAAACAATGAAACCTGCATACTCGCGCTCACGGTGCCCGAAACCGAAGAACATGAAAATCTGCAAAAGGTGATAAAAAAAATTGAAAGCGGCATACTCCGTATCGGGGTTTCTCAAAATTAAGCATCAATTTTAATGACCCCATGGACGTATTAGCTCCCCATCCTCACATTATTCACACCAAAAGTAAGATCCGATACTGCGAGCATCCATTCAGGTATGTTCGTCGGAAGACAAGAGAAGTCAAAGTGGGTGATGTCGGCATCGGAGGGAACAATCCGATTCGCGTCCAATCGATGACCACCACGGATACCATGGACACGGAGGCTACGGTCCGGCAGGTAATCGATCTTTATGAAGCCGGATGCGAGATCGTGCGGATCACGGCGCCTTCGATCAAAGATGCGGAAAACCTTAGGAATATCCGCGACGGCTTACGCCGTCAGGGAATTAAGATTCCGTTGGTTGCCGATATTCACTTTACGCCCAATGCGGCCATGAAGGCGGCGGAATTTGTCGAGAAGGTAAGAATCAATCCGGGCAATTATGCCGATAAGAAAAAATTTGCCGTGATCGACTATTCCGACAGTATTTATGAAAAGGAACTGGAACGGCTGGAAGAAGCTTTTCGCCCGCTGGTCCTGAAATGTAAAGAATACGGGATTGCCATGCGCATCGGTACCAACCATGGATCTCTTTCTGACCGCATCATGAGCCGATATGGGGATACGCCTCTGGGAATGGTCGAGTCGGCTTTGGAATTTGTCTCGATCTGCGAAAGGTACGATTACCGGAATATAGTTTTGTCGATGAAGTCCTCCAATGTTCAGGTCATGATCGCGGCTTACCGCTTATTGGCGGCCCGAATGTATGAACTCGGTATGGACTATCCGTTTCACTTAGGTGTGACGGAGGCGGGTGACGGTGAGGACGGACGCATCAAATCCGCGATCGGCATAGGATCTTTACTTGAAGACGGTATCGGAGATACGATCCGGGTCTCTCTTACAGAAGATTCGGTGCACGAAATCCCCGCGGCCCGTGCCATTGCGGCCGGGTACGATGCCGGCCGGAATGAGATTTTCACGGAACCTGCGGCCGACCTTCATGAGCCGCGTGATCCGTTCAACTACGCAAGGCGATGGTCGCAGACCGTTGAATTGCCGGCATTTAATTACGGCGGAGTTCATCACGTGCGCGTCGAAGTTCCGCTGCAAACACCGATCGGCGATACTCCCCATGCGTTTTCCGAGATCAAGTCTTTATGCCGAGCTGGAACCGAAGAAATTGCCAAAGCGGAGATCATCCGATGCGAGATTACGGACGTTTCCCAAGTTTCCGCCCTTCAAAAAATATATGAGGCCGTTCAAACTGGTCGGCTTCCCGTGGTGATTTCCGCGTGCGTGGTGCGTCAGAAAGGTCTTGCCGAACAAGCCGTACCCTTCTGTGACAGGCTTCATTTTTTGCCTTCGGAAAACTGGAAAGAGGAAATAACGACCCTGGTCCGCGCAATGAAGGGTTATGACAAAAAAGGATTGCATCTGGAAATGTCTGCAGAATGGGATCGCGTGGACATGGATGCGGCAACAGAACTGGCCGCCCAATGGATTCAAGTCTGTTACCGTGAAGATTTCAAAAATGTTTCTATTTCCTTGAACGGCGAGGATCCGGTTCATATCAACCGTGTGCTGGTCGCTAAACTTCATCAGAAAGGATTGCCGTCCGCCGTCGGTCTTAACTACCAACCGATCGCACAGCGTCCCACATTATTTGAAGCTTCTATTCAGATCGGGGCACTTTTATGCGACGGCATCGGCGATGCAATATATATCGGGGATCACCATATGAATTCCGGTGATCTGGTGAGGTTGAGTTTCAATATCCTTCAGGCCGCAAGACTCAGGATTTCAAAAACGGAGTTTATATCATGTCCTTCCTGCGGCCGCACTTTGTTCGATCTGCAGGAAGTGACGGCGAGGATCAAGTCCAAAACGGGCCACTTGAAGGGCGTCAAGATAGCTATCATGGGATGCATTGTTAATGGACCCGGTGAAATGGCGGATGCGGACTTCGGTTACGTCGGATCCGGCGTCGGAAAGATCAATCTGTATGTGGGCAAAGAACTAGTGGAGCGGAATATCGATATGGCCGATGCCGACCAGCGTTTGATCGATTTGATTAAGTCAAAGGGCCTGTGGAACGAACCGCAGTAATTTTTAATTTATAACAACGGAGAGTATTGTGCCGACTCAATTATGGGCGCCCTGGCGCATGCGTTACATCAAAGCGGCGGATAAGAGCGAAGGCGAAGGATGCATCTTCTGCTTCAAACCGCAGGACGATACCGATAAAGATAATCTGATTCTCTTTCGCTCTACGCACAATTTTGTCATGATGAATTTGTATCCGTATAATAACGGTCATCTGATGGTCGTTCCGTTTCAGCATGCGGGGGATATCAATGCGTTGCCGCCGGAAACGCTGTTGGATTTTATGCAAACGACTCAGAAGTGCCTCACCGCTTTGCGGGAATGTATGAAACCCGATGGATTCAATCTGGGAGTGAATTTGGGGCGTACGGCCGGGGCCGGCATCGACGATCACGTACACATGCATATCGTGCCGAGGTGGAATGGGGATACTAATTTTATGCCCGTTATCGGCGACGTAAAGGTCATGCCGGAGTATATTGCAGACACGTATGATCGTCTGTTTGCTGAATTTGAAAAACTGAAATAGGAGCTGTGATGTCCGATAGCAATTGGTCTCAGAAATATCTGGACGAGCTGAATCAGAAATTGAAGATTTCGCAGAGTAACGGTCAACAGAAAAAGGTTGAATCCGAAAGGACGGCCAAAGAAAAGGAGCCGTCCGTCCAGCCGCAAAATCAACCCAACCGCGATAAGTTCAAAGACAAGAGGTCAAAAAAAGACAAGTTCAAAGGCTCCGACAAGCGGCCTCACGCACAGGACCAAAAAAACAAAAAGCCTTTTGAAGCCGGGAAAGTGCAGCAAGGCCATAAACCCTTGCCGCCGCAGGTCAAGCAGCCTCAAGCTTCCTTCAAGGTCAAGACGCTGAACGGATTTGTCTCGTCCATCGACGATAAAGATTATTTTGTGACGTCGGAGAATAAAGAGTACGTCTGTTCTGTACAGGAGTCCATCTTGCGTCAAGGGCCGATTTATATCGGCGACCGCGTCCGCATGACGCTGCGATCCGCCGAACGCGGGCTGATCGACAAATATGAACCGAGGCAGAACTACCTTGCTTGCCCATCGGCCAAAGGACGTGAGATTGTCCAGGCGGCCAATGTGAATCAGGTATTGCTGATGGTCTCCGTTAAGGAACCAGTCATGCGTACCGACTGGCTGGATGTACATTTGGCCGTTTGCGAAAAAAGAGGTTTCAAGCCTGTGATCTGTTGTTCCAAAATCGATCTTGCGGAGGATAATTCTTTTCTCGAGCAATTAGATACGTACAAACGAATGGGATATCGTGTCATCTATACATCCGTTGTGCTGAGTTCGGCCATGCAGGAAATCCGTTCGATGATAAAGAATAAAACTACCGTTATTACCGGCCATGCCGGCGTCGGAAAATCCGCGTTGTTCCGCATTCTCACCGAATCATCTAAGCCGACCACTCACTTGGAGCCGGAGGACTTCAAAGCCATCTGGTCCGACGATTATATTGAGACCCGTAAGATCCAAAGTGCACGTCTGGAGGGCGGCGGCTATCTTATCGATACGCCGGGCGTAAGGGATTACGAAATAGGCGGAATCGCGCCAAAGGATCTTAAGAAATACTTCCGTGATTTCAGAAATTACAATTCCCAATGCGCATCGCTCGATTGCAGTCACGTGGATGAGTCCGGATGCAAAGTCATCGACGCGGTCAAAGAAGGGGATATATCGGAAGACCGTTATCAGAACTATCTCAGGATCATTGAAAATCTGCCGTCTTGAACGACCATTCTTACCTTGCCGAAACGACATTACGGCGCTGTCTGCGTAAAGGCGCCTCGCACGCCGAAGTCTTTCTTCAGTCCGGCCGTACTTTCTCAGTTGATATCTTTAACCAAAATATTGAAAGACTATCCTTTTCTGATTTTACCGGAATAGGATTGCGTACTTTTATTGGATCACGCGTGGGTATGGCCAGCGGCACTGATTTATCCGTATCCTCTTTAGATACGCTGATCGACGCGGCTATCCGAATGGCGAAGATTACAGCTAAGGACGACGGGAATCGACTGCCCGATCTGCAATCGGTTAACCGGGCCGAATTGGAGATTTTTGATCCGCAGACAGAGTCGTTGTCGGCGGAGAAAGGTATAGACGTCGCACGATCGGCTGAAAAAAGACTATTCGAACTGGATGAGAGAATCCGGTCATCCGACGGAGCCGTATTTTTTTCGAAAACGATCACTACCGAAATATACAATTCAACAGGTCTTTCCGGCGCTTATCCGGCAACGATAGCCGGGCTGCACGTGTCACCGGTCGGCGAGTTGGAAGAGGTTCGCAGTTCTCTAAGCCGGTATTCGTACGACCGCTTTTTCAGCCGGCTGCCTTCACCCGAGAGGTTAGCCGAAGAGGCCGTAACACGTACGGTCCGTTTACTCGGAGCGAGAAAGATAGCAACCACCCGGGCTGATCTGATACTGGATCCTTCTTGCGGCGTGGTTTTTCTTTCAGACTTCTTTTCGCTGATCCATGGCGATCATGTGAACAGAGGATCCTCCTGTCTGAAGAACGATTTGGGAGTGACGATAGCTCCGGAATACCTTTCCATCACCGACGATGGAACCTTAAGAGGCCGGACCGGATCGCGTCCGTTTGATGACGAGGGCGTGCCTTCCGAGAGGATCGCTGTAGTCGAAAACGGAGTACTGAAGCGGTTCTTATATGATACCAAAGCGGCACGGACGGCAGGTACTGATTCAACGGGTCATGCCCACCGCCGTCACGATTCGGAGATTACGATTGGCCCCAATAATTTTTATATTGAGAATGGGAGCGTTTCACCTGATAACATAATCTCAGAGACCCGGCGAGGATTGTATGTTCTCAAATTATTGGGATTTGATTTTGACTCGAACACCGGCCGCTTTTCATACGGCGCATCGGGTGTTTGGGTCGAGAGCGGGCAAATGGTTTTTCCGGTACATGAAGTAGTGATTACGGCGAACATGAAGGATATGCTTGGGAGAATAGTTTCGGTAGGTAATGACCTTGAGTTCCGAGGGCATCTTGCGTGCCCGACGCTCAGGATTGCCGATATTACGATCGGAGGGCTTTAAGTCTTCTTTCCGTGCATTTCGTACAGAGCTACCTGGGAACGGATCTTCTTCTTCTCATTTTTCACACGCACGGTAGTGCCTTCCGGCAGGAACTTGCGGGCTTTCATATTGTCCGATAACTGGATCTGAAGAACGTTCCAAAGGTACTGCTGGTATTTGTTTTCTTTGATGGGAAAAAGCACTTCAATCCGTTGGTCCAGGTTTCGCGGCATCCAATCCGAACTCGCGAGGAAATATTCCGGTTGATCGTTGTTCTGGAAATAAAAAATCCTGGCATGCTCGAGAAATCGGTCGATAATACTGATGATTTCGATATTATCACTCAATCCTTTAACGCCCGGCCGCAGACAACATATCCCCCGAATGATACCTTTGATTGTTACCCCGGCCTGACTGGCACGATACAGTTCCAGTATGATCTGTTTATCCACCAGGGCGTTCATTTTAGCAATGATCAGAGCCGGCTTACCTTCGCGGGCATTAGCGATCTCCCTGCGGATCCGCGATATAAAAGTCTCCCGCAATTCTGTCGGCGCGATCTTTATGCGGTGGAATTTAGGCGGGGTCGAATATCCGGTAAGGACATTGAAGAGATTGGAAAGATCCTCGCCGAAGCGCGGATGGGCGGTGAATAATCCGAGATCGCCGTAGATCAGGGATGTGCGGTCGTTATAATTCCCTGTCCCGAGGTGGCAATAACGGCGTATTTTGTTCTTCTCCTGGCGAACCACCATACATACTTTGCAGTGCGTTTTGAGTCCCGACATCCCGTAGATCACATGTGCGCCCGCATCTTCAAGTTTGCGCGCCCATTGGATGTTGGCTTCTTCGTCAAACCGCGCCTTGAGTTCTACGAGGACGGCTACCTGTTTGCCACGTTCTGCGGCAAGCTGTAAGGCTTGGGCAATCGCCGAATTGGCGGCGATGCGGTAGAGCGTCATCTTGATGGCCAGAACATGGGGGTCTTCGGCCGCTTCTTGGAGGAACCGCGTTACATAATTAAAACTCTGGTACGGGTGATGGATCAGTACGTCGTTATTGCGAATGACGCTGAACATGTCCGTGCCGGTCTCGAATTCTCCAACCAGCCGCGGCAGAAAAATCTGGTCGCGCAGATGAGGCATTTCGATTTGGTGGTAAAAACCCATAAGGTCGGAGAAGCTGATAAATCCGCGGGTAGGATAAAGATCTTCGTGTTCGATATCCAATTCCTGGATCAGACTTTTCAGAACGGTTTCGGAGATCTCTTTCTCGAACTGCAAACGCACCGCAGCGCCTTTCCTGCGGTTTCTCAGAGTCTCGGAAATGGTTTTGATGAGATCTTCCGAAGGGTCTTCGTCGTATTGGAGGTCGGAGTCCCGGGTGACCCGGATCGCATAGCAGCTGAGTATTTCATAACCCTTAAAGAGCTCGTGGATGCAAACGCGGATGAGATCCTCGAGGAGGATAAACTGATAGCTGCCCTCCGGCGACGGCAGTCGGACGAAGCGGGGGATCACCGATACGGAAATGGGAATGATAGCTAAATTGGTCTTCGGGAGTTTGCTTTCCGTCGATGGCCGCATTTCAGCGATCAGACAAAGCGTTCGGTTTGTCAGATGCGGAAAAGGATGGCTGGGATCGATGGCCAGCGGCGTCAGGATGGACATGACGGTGTGCCGGAAATAGTCGTTGACAAATATCAACTGGTCGTTATTCAGTTGATCCGGCTTCAGAATGAAAATATTCTCTTTATTGAGCAGCGGTAAAAGCGTATCGAAAAAATAGTCATGCTGTATCGCCGTCAGTTCGTGAATCCGCCGCGACATGGCGTCCATCACTTCTCTCGGCAACGCGCCGTCCGGACCTTTGCTCAAAACGTTGGCATCGATCTGGCGGCGAACTCCCGATACGCGAACCATGAAGAATTCGTCGAGGTTTGTGCTAAAGATGGAGAGGAACTTGATCCGCTCAAGCAGCGGTACGGTCGGGTCCTGGGCCTCCTCCAACACACGACGGTTAAACTCAAGCCAGCTCAGTTCACGGTTTACGAAGTTCTCAGGCTTATCGTAAGACCTTGGACTCGGCAAACCGCTTTCTTTTTCTGCGTCCGTTTTTTCAAGAACGAGATCGGTGGCTACCGCGTCTGTGGTCTTTGTAGCGATCACTTAAGTTTTTCCAAAGTGGGTCTGGTAAATTCGTGACTCGGTCGTAATAGATAAAACTAACCATTTTGGCCGTGCATTTCAAGGAAGAAATGGCTTGTATTTCAGGGGTGGTAGTAATATTTTTGAGTGGACACTTCCTTCATGCTTTTCTTCAGAGGAGCTTTTGCTCATGTTTATCTTTCGGTGGATAAAAAATCTGATACTTTTTGTCGTTTTTATGATCGTTCTTGCGATCGTCGTGGTTGTTTTTCTGCCTAAGCAATATCAGGGGGAGACAGGTATCGATATCCGATTATCACGGAAAGATGTGTTTGACAAAGCGCAAGACCTGAAGCGATGGCATACGGCGGCTATGCTGGGTGGTGTTTCATTTGATTCCATGGAAATTCCGAGAGATATTCATTCGCAGATACCGGTTCCGGGCGTAAACATCGACTCGCTTTTTGCCGAAGTCAAAGACGCCGCACAATCGCTTAAAATGAAAGTCAAACCGCTGCGGACGGAATTTCCTTCCCGGATCATGTACGAAGTTGAAGGCGGTCCTCTCCACGGCATGAATCCGGAGATCCTGTTGTTTGAATTGGACGGGCAGAACACCAAAGTGACCATACGCGAATCGTTTGAATTCAGGGGTCTAATGGGAGGGATCAAAGCCTTCAGTGTACGATTGGCTATGAATAAGCTGAATGCGGCCAGTCTGGAAAACTTGAAAAAAATATGCGAGCAGGGCCGCTAACCATGCTGGAGCACTTCCAACGAAATACGTCACGGCTGAAAATTGGCGGAATGGATTTTGAAGAGGCCCTGAGTCTGTTTCGGTCCCCTTTGTACGTCTATGATGCCTCGATTATACAAAAGAAGTATGACCGCCTGAGAGAAGCCATGCCGTCGCATGTGCGTATCTTCTATGCCGTGAAAAGCAATCCCAATCCGGCTGTAGTCAAATTACTGGCCGAACTAGGCTGCGGATTCGACGTAGCTTCGATCGGCGAATTGGCCGTGGTCAGGCAACTCCGGATCGATGGATCGCGCGTGGTCTTTACAGGACCCGGAAAATCCGACGAAGAGATCGGCGCTGCAATAGATCTGGGGATCCATGCGTTTAACTGCGAATCGGAAAATGAGATCCGCCGTGTAAATACCATTGCCAAACAACACGGAAAGAAGATCTGTATCGGTCTGCGGATCAATACCGACTATGCAATCCGTGAAACCGTCAAAATGATCGGCGGCACGGAGTCCAAAAAGTTCGGTATCGACGAAGACGAGATACTCGGCGTGATCGATCGTGCCGCAGCGTTGGACCATGTGGACATCAGGGGAATCCATGTTTTCAATGCCGCGCAGGTCCTCGATCATAGAGAACTTGCCGTCAATACGAGCCATATATTGAAATTGGCTGCCGAAATCTCGAAGCAAAAGGGATTGGCACTGGAATACATCGATATTGGCGGAGGACTGGGAATACCTTATGCGGCCAACGAATTGGAATTGGATGTGGAGTCGTTGGGTCAGGCCTTTCGTGCTTTTTTTGATGATTTTCCGCAGTTGCAGACGGCCGCCTGGATTGTGGAACCCGGCCGCTACCTTTCCGGAGAATGCGGTGTTTTGCTGACCAAAGTTATCGATGTGAAGATGTCGCGGGGAGTCCGATTTGTGATCACCGATGCCGGCATCAATCATTTTCTTCGCCCCGCGCTCATCAAACAAAACCACCCTGTGCTCATTGCCAATAAGTTTAACGAGCCTCCGGTGCATACGTATCGCATAGAAGGTCCTTTGTGTACCAGCCTGGATTGTATAGGAGCGGATATCATGCTGCCAGACGTGGAGATCGGGGATGTGCTGGCCTTCTTCAATGCAGGAGCATACGGATTCACCGAATCGATGCCGTATTTCCTTAGCCATCCGACGCCGGCCGAAGTCATGGTTCGTGACAAGAGACCCGTTCTTATCAGGCCGCGTATGGAGCCGGAAGAATATATTAACCGGTGTCTGTGGTAGAGATTGCGACTTCGTTATTATTCATAACACATAATCAGGAAGGAAAACGCCATATGGCCGAAGAAAAAAAGATTCAGGAAATTCAAATCAATTTTCCGCAGGACAAACAGGGCGGCGCGTATGCCAATAATATGGTCGTAGCCCATTCCAAGGAAGAATTTATACTTGACTTCATGCTCGTCACGCCGCCGACCGGCACCGTGAATGCGCGCGTGATCATGAGTCCCGGGCATGTCAAACGTGTGATCGCCGCATTAGTTCAAAATATGCGTCATTATGAGGAACAGTTCGGCAAAATCGAAGAAGCAAGTGAACCGAAAAATCCATTTGGCTTTCAGGCCTGAACGGAATTTATGATCAGGATCATTGACATCCATATTCACATTCAGCCGTGGTGGCAGCTGAAGCCGGCGATCAGAGAACGTATGGCGCAGGGAAAAGAGAATTTCGAGTTCCTGATGGACCTGATGAAAAACCCGGCTAAACTGATCGACCTGATGGACAAAGCCGGCATAGACAAAGTGGGGCTGATCAACTATGTCAGCCCCGACCTGATGGGATTTGACGACAGTTCCAATGATTTTTCTGCCAATTACCAGCGTTATGCCCCGGACCGCTTCATCGCCTTTGGTTCCGTGCATCCCCGCTTTACAAAAGATGCCGATGCGGATATTCATCGCTTGATCCATGATCTCGGGATACGCGCGATCAAGGTGCATCCTCCTCATCAGCTGTATTATCCCAATGATTATTTGAACGGCATGAAGAATCTGGAGATCGTTTACCGGCGATGTGAAGAGTGGGGTATTCCTGTCATGGTACATACCGGCACTTCCTTCTTTTCGGGCGCACGTATAAAGTATGGTGACCCGCTCTGCCTTGATGATGTGGCGGTCGATTTTCCCAAACTCAAGATCATCATGGCGCACGGCGGACGTCCGATCTGGATGGACACGGCTTTTTATCTGATGCGGCGTCATAAGAATATGTACATGGATATTTCATCCATTCCTCCCAAGAAATTGATCAGCGATTATTTTCCACGGCTGGAGGAAATAGCTGAACGCGTATTGTTCGGTACGGACTGGCCGGGCCCTCAGGTTGAAGATATGCGAAAGAATGCGGAAGAATTTCTTACGTTGCCGCTTAAGGATGAAACAAAGATCAGGGTTCTGCGTGAGAATGCCATGAAACTATTTCCATCCTAACCAATAGGGTGCCCATTATTTCTTGCACTGTTCTGTTTTTTCACTAATGTTAACGCTGTCCAAGCCCATGTGCCTCTAAAAATATTACAGTAAGCGCTGCGGTACGTAATTTGAAATATCAGAACAGTCTGGCAGATGAGAAATTTACCTTCTTTCATATTTTGTAATTAAAAAACGTCTTGCTAGGAGTGAGTTTAACAGAAGGATTCAAATGGAATGAAGAATATGTTACCGGTTTTGATGCTTGTTAATCTGTGTATCTGCCTGACGCCGGTTTTCGGTCAAACGGATCCATCCAAGCCCGTGGTCGCTGTCCTTGATTTTAAGAACACCTCAAAGAAATTCTATCTAGACGAACTTCAGAGGTCCTTTCCCGCGCTGCTTAAAACGGAATTATCTCAGAAGAAATCTTTGTTCATTGTCGAACGACAGAAGATCGAGGATATTCTTAAAGAGCAGGATTTCGTACTGAGCGACCTGGTGGACGATAAGGACAAGCAGGCCAAGGTCGGGAGTCTGATCGGTGCGGATTACATAATTACGGGTGATATCTCTGAGAACGGAAAACAGATCCGCATCGACGTGGCGATTACCAAGACGGCCAGCGGTCAGGTTGTGGGTGAGAAGGTCAGTGCACCTTCAAAAGAAAACATCGGGATCATGGCGAAGATGCTGGCTCAGAATATCGTATTCCAACTGACCGGTGAAGGACGCCGGATCGAGAGAGTGAAACTGAAGGGGGCGCCCACGGGACCTCTCCTGGTCAGCACGGCGGCGCTCGGCGTAGTGACCGCCGCGTCATTTGCCAATAAGAAGAAGTTCTACAGAGAGTATCATGATGCAACGAGCCTGAAGAAGATCGATGACAGTTACACCAAAGCCAACACCTGGAATAAAGTGGCCTACTCCGCAGCCGGAGCTACGGTGATCGTTCTTGGCGCCTATGTAGTGGCGTTGATCAAGAACAGTAATGCGCAACTTGAGGTTTTGGCCGATGACGGTTCGGATACCTACCGGTGGTCCTTGTCGCCGATGCTGCCGTCGACGTCGGGCGGTTCGGGCGCAGGAATAAATCTTTCGATTCAATTTTGAGGAACCCATCCATGCGATATTACAATGTTTTCCTATTGCTGACGATTCTCTCACTCGGATGTACAGATCTGGCAAGAGACAATACGCTAGATCCAAAGAATTCCGACGCGGAAGCGTCCCAGACGGCGGTGGTTGAGAGTTTCATCATGCATTATACGAATGTGGATTCGGTTCCGGCCGTGATTCAGAATTCACAGAATGCTTTGTATGAATTAAAAGGCGACTACGGTTCGGCCTCCCTGATTCTCGAGTATCACATGAGCCCGTCCAATCCCGCTTTCCGCGATACCTTTTCCTCCGCGAATATCGAACTGCGTTATAATAACGAATACCGAGGCAGTACGGCCCGCGGGTTTCCTCACGTATTTTTCAATGGCAAACAAACATGGATCCAGGGCGCCTCGTCGCAGGCCACGGCCAAGGACCGCTATAAGATCATTCTCGATTCTCTTACCTTGAAAAAAGTAAGACTGTATTGTGAAGGAACGGCAAGAATCCTGGGCGACAGTCTTTCGGTCAACGGCCGGATTGCCCGATACGGTGATGCTGAAATTTCAAATCTCTTAGTTGAGATGCTGGTGATTGAAGATCGCGGCGATTTGCGGCATTATGTCGTAAGAGACCAATTGTTGTCACAAATCGTCACCATGATTGAGCCGAAAACGGTTTGGGATCTTGAGCCGCGTTCATTGAAAATTCCATCGGGTTATGATCCCGGCCAATTATCCGTTGTCATTATCATCAAAGACAACGTATCGAAAAAAATTTTACAGGCGGCTTTAGCTGATTAAAAGGGGACCATATGCGATTATTTATTACGATACTGATGACGGCGGCGTGCTGGGGTTGCGACAATATCAACCTTGGGAAGGACTCGGGAGATAAGCCAATCATTGACCGGATCTACGCGGACAGGACGACGATTCTGGTGACGGACACGGCAACCATTTACGCCGAAGCCAGAGACCTTAATGATGAAGCACTTGATTATGTCTGGACGGCCGTGGACGGAGGAACTTTTGTATCGCCGAATGGGCTCGATCACATTGAATGGAAGCCAAACCTTCTGCCAGGGTTCTATACCATACGCTGCAAAGTGATCAATGAATCGGGCGAAAGTGCAACGAAGGAATTGGACATCCAGGTCTCCAATGTGACGAATCCGATCGTTTCGGTCGTCAGTCCCCTCGAAGGAGAATATATTCCGGCTAGCCGCGGTAGTGTCAGCATTCATGCGAAAGTAACCAACGTCAGCCAACTTTTAGTGGACAGCATGAAGTGCTATATCGACCAGAGTTTCATTGGGAAAGTGGTGAATAACGGTGACTACTCTTTTACGTGGGATGTGAGTGGATTGAACGGCACCAAATCCATAAAAGTACAGGCGTGGACTCATGCGTTGACGGGCTCCACCACCACGGATTCAACTAAAATAACGGTCTCCATAGAAGGAACGGTAACTAAACCGATACCATGACCGGACTTGACTTTTGGCCTTTTTGCTGACCCATTCCCAGCCTGGGAATGGGTTTTTATTTATCTGTATTTATTGCATTTCCAAAACCCTGTTTTTACAAAAAAGGGTTGACAATATATAATGTTTTCAATATATTGCGTGGCCTTAAGTGAGAAGTCGGAATTATTGTTTACCCATTGATTTTATTAGAAATACCAGTCGCTTGCGGAAGTCGAGTTCCGTGAATGTGAGAAAAATATTTTGCAGAGCGCAAAAAAAACTTCTAATAAATACATCACATTGCTGGTGATGTTTGATGCGAGTTCCGATCCAAAAAGTTTCCGTATCCGCACCAGCCGCCTTAAGATCTTAGTGGGTTTCATTTCAATACTTCTCCTGTTTCTGGCCGGCTCTTTGATATATTATTATGCCTACTTGTACAAGATATTCTATTACGACGATCTTCAAAGGAAGTACGAGCAGTTGGTAGCCGATAATGCCCGAATCAAACAAATTGAGAGGCAGTATCGGCAGATCAAACAGGAAAATGAGAAGATCCGGATGGTATTCGGGCTATTGGGCAACATTTCGGATACCGGGCTTGCGGGAAATACCAAGAACACGGCTTTTGCCGACAAGAGTCAAGAAACGTATCCCGCGGCTGATGAAAATATGGGCAAGAGTTCTCTGGTTGGTATGGATCAGGAAAGAATGGCGCCGTCGGATTATCTGATGTATTCCAAGATCATACCATCGATCATGCCGGTGAACAGCCGCTTCATTACGCAGGGATTTTCTAAAGGCAATCAAATGAATGAACTTTTCGGTAACAGCACACATTGGGGTTACGATATTGTCGCCGAGGAAGGTGCGCCCATCAAAGCGGCTTCCGACGGCTGGGTTGTGCTGGCCGATTGGCTTACGGATTTTGGCAATACGGTGATCATCTATCACGGATTCGGTTACTTCTCCGTTTACAAACATGCCCAATACCTGATGTGCCGAGAGGGCTCTTTTGTCAAAGGCGGAGATGTGATAGCGACGGTCGGCAAAACGGGTCTGTTGGTCACTGGTACGCATTTGCATTTCGAGATCTGGAAAGACGGAATGCCGCAGGATCCGGCGGAATTCATACCGCAATTACAAGATGTTTTAAAAGTATCCACAGCGAGTCATTAGGCGGTGAAAATATGGCTAAAGACAACGATATTCAATCCGGTACCAATCTCAACCTGATCGGGCGCGGCACAGTGATTGTTGGAACGATCACGGCTTCTTCGAGTATTCGCATTGAAGGAGAGATCAAAGGAAAAGTGGTGTGCCATGATCTTGTGACCATAGGCGCCAGCGGGGCCGTGGAAGGAGATATCGACGCGAAGAATCTTGTGATCGGCGGTAAGGTAAACGGCAACTTGTCTGCACAGGATAAGTTGGTCATGGAGGCCAAGTCGAGCGTATCCGGCGATATCAGGGCCCGGCGGCTGGTGGTCGACGAAGGCGCGACCTTCGAAGGCCGATGTTCCATGAAGGAAACAAAAGAGAAGCCTCTGGTACTGACGGATAATCCGAATTTGGGAGAGATGAAGATCGCAAAGGGCTGATCTTGAAAGAAGGAGACCAAAAACCCCTCAAGAAATTCGCCGATACGGCGGGTCAATTGGGACCGTTTATGACTTGGGGGTGGCAGTTTGCCATTACGCTGGGGTTCTTGGCATGGTTCGGTCACTGGCTGGATCAAAAGTTTGAAACGAAATTTGTATTTGTTCTTATCGGAGTTTTCGTAGGTCTGATCGGCGGATTTGTGAATTTGTATCGCATGGTTTCGCGGTTGCCGAAACCGGGTTCATCAAAAAAAGAAGATCCGAAGTTGTGAGCCAGAAATATTTTTTACTGACGGTTGGATTGATCACGTGTGTGGTATTTTTCATCATCAATGCGTTTCTGACCGAAAACAGCGAAGTAACGATTGTTCTCAGCGCCTGCGGGTTGGCCGTCGTGCACGTTCTGGCCGGTTTTTACATGACACTGTGGGCCTTTAAGAAATCGATGAAACTCTTTCTGGGCATTGTGATGGGCGGCATGGGCCTGCGGATGCTGCTGATCGGGATCCTGATTGTGATATTGGTAAAACTGGTGGATATTGATATCAAATTGTTCATTGTCACGTTTGGCATTTATTATCTCCTGTTTCAAATGGTCGAGCTCTATTTTATCAATCGAGGGCTCCAATTGAAGAAGGTGATCAAGAGCTGATCCAAAAAGAATGGCCGGGATTATTACGATAAGCGAATTTTACAGACACCCGCCACCGGCGGAATAAAACAGGAATATAAAACGCATGTTACTGAATTTACTGCAAGATCCCCACGCCCAGCACGAAGGGGCAAAAGCCGCCGGAAAGGCGGCCGAAGAAGCCGGGAAAGTGGACATCGGCGGAACCATCCTCCATCACATCACCAATTCCCGTGAACTCGAACTGCCTTTTTTTGGCGTGGTCAAACTGCCTCATTTCGATCCCATTCAAATCGGCGGGATGACGATCGATCTTTCGCCGTCCAAACATGTCGTCATGATGTGGATGGTGGCGGTACTTTTGCTTTTGGTCTTTACCGTACTGGCCCGTCCCAAACTCATTCCCAGAGGCTTGTATAACTTTTTCGAGTCTATTATTGTTTTCATCAGGGAAGAGATCGTACGGCCTAACTTCGGTGAGAAGACCGATACCTACATTAATTATTTCCTTACCGTCTTTTTCTTCATTTTGTTCTGTAATCTTCTCGGCCTCATTCCCTACGGTTCCACGGCCACCGGCAATATTGCTGTTACGGCAACACTGGCGGTTTGCACCTTTTTCGTGACGCAGTATGCGGCGATGAAGTCCCAGGGTGTGATCGGCTATTTCAGACATCTCATGGGCGGTATTGATCAAATGGATATGAATATAGCGATGAAAGCGGTTCTGATCGTGATCATGGTGCCGGTGGAGTTCATCGGGCTCTTCACAAAACCTTTCGCGCTCTGCATCCGACTTTTTGCCAATATGACCGCGGGTCACGTCGTGATCCTTTCCTTGATCGGGTTGATCTTCGTTCTGAAGTCGGTATTGGTCGGGATCTTTGTATCCATACCGATGTCGTTGTTCATCTATATGCTCGAACTGTTTGTAGCGTTTTTGCAGGCCTACGTTTTCACCTTGCTGTCCGCCATCTTCATCGGTATGGCGCTTCACAGCGGGCATGAAGAGCATCATGCGGAAGCGGGTCATCATTAGAATTTTAGGAAATCAACAAAACAACTTAATTTAAACTCATTCATCACTTCATTTAACGGAGGAATTTCAAATGGAAGCTACAGGATTAGGATTTTTGGGTGCAGGTCTCGGCGCTGGTCTGGCCGTGTTGGGTGCTGGTCTCGGTATCGGTAAATTGGCCGCGTCGGCTCTGGAAGGCGCTGCGCGTCAGCCGGAAGCTGCGGGCGATCTGAGAACGACGATGATCATTGCGGCCGCTCTCATCGAGGGAGTTGCCCTTTTTGCGGAAGTTATCTGTATCTTGATGGCGTTGAAATAATTAGTGACCAATTGCGCGGCGGTGGGAGCGTTCATACCTCCCATCGCTTAATGCGCTGGTTATTTTACATCATCATCTAAATCTTTTAAACGAAAGACCTATGAAAACACTGTTTATGGCCTTTATTCTTTTAGGTGAAGGCGAACATAAAGGCGGTTTGCTCGATATCGATCCGGGACTGATTATCTGGACCCTTATCACTTTTGGATTGTTGTTGGTCCTTCTGGGCCGTTTTGCGTGGAAACCGATCATCAAAGCCCTGCAGGAACGCGAAGAGAAGATCAAGAGTTCGCTGGAAGAAGCGGAAAGAGCCCGCCGCGATGCGGAAGGTCTGATCGCAAAGAATAATGAGGTTCTGGCACAGGCCGAGCGTGAAGCTCAGGACATCGCCCGCAAGGCCAAAGAGACCGCCGATAAACTAAAAAATGAGATTACGGAACAGGCCAAGATCGAAGCGGCAAAACTGGTTGCGACCGCCAAAAAAGAAATTGAAAATGAAAAGAACACCGCTCTCGCTTACTTAAAAGGCGAAGTGGCCGGTATGGCTGTGCAGGCCGCCGGTAAGATCATTGCAGCCAATCTGGATGCCGACAAGCATAAGAAACTGGTTGACGATTTTATTAAGGAAATTCCGTCCGGAAAGAATTAAGGAAACGGACCTGAATCACGTTTACAAGAGGCATGAAGGAAATTCGGATCCATGAAAAATAAGAAAACCGCTCACCGCTATGCGCATGCTCTACTGGGTATGGCCAACGACAAGAAAATTTTGGATAAGGTACACGAGGATGTGCTGTACCTCCATCAAGCCATCGGCCAATCCGGTGAACTGAGAACATTCTTGAAAAACCCTATTATCAACCATCAGCAAAAGAAGAATACTTTCCTTGCTCTCTTCAAAGATAAATTGTCCAAGGAAACACTGGACTTCATCGACGTGCTGTGTTCCAAGAACCGCGAGGATATCCTGGAAGAGATCATCGAAGAATTTGTTGCCTTGCGCAATGAACAGTTAGGACTCGTTCAGGCCGACGTGATTTCGGTCGTAGATCTGGACTCCAAGCAGATCGAAACCCTTACCCGAAAACTGGAAGCTTTAACCGGCAAGAAGCCGCAGTTACGTTTCACCAAGGATCCCGCACTGGTGGGAGGATTCATGGTGAGAATCGGGGATACCGTCATTGACGGATCGGTCCGCCGTCAGCTTGAAAAATTGCGGGAACGTTTTTCGAACTAAGTAAAACCGTGGAAATTTTTATAAATAAACATACATCATTTTAAGAGGATAGGTATTATGGCTGTATCAGTGAGACCGGATGAAGTTTCAAGCATATTGAAACAACAGCTTTCACAATTTGAAAGAGAGATTGACACCTACGAGACCGGCGTTGTGTTGCAGGTTGGAGACGGTATCGCCCGCATTTACGGTTTGACCAACGCGATGTCGAGCGAACTTGTGGAGTTTCCCCACGGGATCATGGGAATGATCCTTAACCTGGAAGAGGATAACGTCGGCGCCGTGCTTTTTGGCGAATCGGAAATGATCAAAGAAGGCGACGTTGTTAAACGTACCGGGAAGATCGCGGAAGTTCCCGTCGGCGAGGAAATGCTGGGCCGTGTGGTCAACGCGCTTGGTCAGCCGATCGACGGCAAAGGTCCGATCAACACCAAACACACGTCGCTGATCGAACGTAAAGCGCTTGGTGTGATCGAACGCCAGTCCGTAAAAGAGCCACTGGCCACCGGCATCAAAGCGATCGACGCGATGATCCCGATCGGACGCGGTCAGCGCGAACTCATCATCGGCGACCGCCAGACCGGAAAAACGGCTGTTGCGATCGACACGATCATCAATCAAAAGGGTAAAGACGTTTACTGCATCTACGTCGGTATCGGCCAGAAAGAATCGACGATCGCCAAAGTTGTGAAGATCCTGGAAGACGCCGGCGCGATGGAATATACCATCGTGGTCTCGGCTTCCGCATCCGAAGCGGCTCCGCTGCAATTTATCGCGCCATACAGCGGCGCGGCTATGGGCGAATATTTCCGTGACAGCGGACGCCATGCTCTGTGCGTCTATGACGATCTTTCGAAACATGCGGTGGCTTACCGACAGGTGTCGCTGCTGCTCCGCCGTCCCCCCGGACGCGAAGCTTATCCCGGCGACGTTTTCTATCTGCATTCACGATTGCTGGAACGTGCCGCGAAGCTGAATAAGGAACTTGGCGGCGGATCGCTCACGGCATTGCCTGTGATCGAAACACAGGCCGGTGACGTGTCGGCGTACATTCCGACCAACGTAATCTCCATTACCGACGGCCAGATCTTTTTGGAATCCAACTTATTCTATTCCGGCGTTCGCCCGGCGATCAACGTTGGTATCTCCGTCTCCCGCGTAGGTGGAAGCGCTCAGATCAAGGCAATGAAACAGGTGGCCGGCCGCCTGCGTCTGGAGCTGGCGCAGTACCGCGAACTCGAAGCTTTTGCCAAATTCGGTTCCGATCTTGACAAAGCCACTCAGCAGCAATTGCGCCGAGGCGCCCGGTTGGTTGAAATTCTCAAACAAGGGCAATACCAGCCGTTCTCCTTCGACAAACAGATCGTGATCATTTTCGCCGCCACCAACGGATTCCTCGATGACGTGCCGGTAGAAGAATGCAAGCGCTTTGAAAAAGAACTGTTGGAGAATATGGAACTTCGCCATAAGTCCCTGATGGATGAAATCATGAATAAAAAGGAACTCACCGACGATCTGCGCAATCAGCTTAATACGGTCATCGGCGATTTCAAAAAAGCCTTCAAAATCAAAGGAGCGTAATGAAACAATTAATCACCCTCGCCGCCGTCACGGGTCTTTCTTTCTGGACCTTGGCCTGCGGACCCAAAGAAGTGCCCGTAGAGAAAATGGCCAGGATCATGATGAAGATGCTTGTCGAGAAAAAGACCAATACTTCGGAGAACCCGAAAGATGTGGCGGTCGAAGTGGTAGCTCCGTTTGCCAAAGCTGAGGGCTTTTCCGGTGAAGATTTCAAGTATACCGCCGAATTGTACGACAAAGACATGGAAAAGGCAAAAGGCATAGGTGATGCGATCAACAAGATCGTTAAGGAAGATCCTGAACTGGGTAAGGCTTTCACCCGCGTGATGCTGGAGGAAGAGCTGAAAGCGCAAGGTCTCGATGCCGAATCGATAAGTAAAATGCTGGGCGAGCTGGATAAACAAATGGAACAAAAGGCGGAAACCAAATAATCATAGGATTTTTTCACAAAAAAGGATCAGCTATGAAATTCAGAAGGATATGGATGCCGTTGGCTGTATTGATCTTTATAGCCGGATGCAGCAAACCGCCAAAAGAAATACCGATGGAGACCTATGTTAACATCTGGTTCACTATCTTTGCCGATGATGCTTTTATGAAAAAACATCAGTCGCCGGCAGAAGCGACCAAAGAAGAGCTTGAACCTTTTCTTAAGCCTTTTGGATTTACGCCGGACGATTTCAAACACACGTATCATCTGATCAACAAAGATCCGGATCTGAAGAAGAAATTCGACGACCGTTCGCTGCAATATCTGAGCGATAAATCGTCTAAAACCTTAAAAGAAGGTGAAAAAGTACCTGGCGCCGACAGCGTTAGAAAGGCTGCGCCTTAGTCATGATGTTCAAGGGAGCCATCATAGCCGGGTTGGGTTTTCTTTTATTGTCTGGATGCCAGCCCAAATCCAAAGAGGCCAAAGCCCTGCCGGTAGACGCCGTGGTAACCATGTATATTGCGGCACTGCAAGAAGACGGACTTATGAAAACGTACGGACGTCCTGAGGCTTTTCCTGATACTTCGCTGGATCGTATCCTCAAGGAATTCGGAACGACTTCGGCCGATTTCAAGAAGGCGCTGATGCATCTGAAAAAAGACCCGGTCTCCCATGCGTCCCTGGACAGCCTGCTCAAAAAAGCGATCGAAACGGAAACCTTAAGAAGCCTGAACGAAAAAGAAACAGAAAAAAATCAATAAGGAATTATGGCGACATTACGCGAGATCAAAAGGCGCATCGTCAGCGTCAAGAGCACTCAAAAGATCACCAAGGCCATGAAGATGGTTGCGGCCGCCAAGTTGCGCCGCGCACAGGATAACATTATCTCCGCACGGCCTTATGCGTATAAATTGGGCGCTTTGATCAAACACCTGGCCAATAACGAAGTGGCCAAACAGAACCCCCTGATCAGCAAACGCGATGTCAAGAACGTACTGCTGGTGGTTGTCACGGCGGACCGTTCGCTCTGCGGCGCGTTTAACAGCAATATCATTCGAAAGGTCAATGCGCTTTTGGCCAACGAATTCAAGTCTTTCCACGATCAGGGCCGTCTGAAACTGGTCACGGTGGGTAAAAAAGGCGATGAATATTTTTTCAAGCGGTCATTCAAACTGGCCGGACGCTTTTATAATTTTTTCAATCATATGAGTATCACCAATGCGGCGGACATTATTAACGCCTGCGTCAAAGAATACAACGAAGAGAAGGCGGACGAAGTATACGTTATCTACAACGAATTCAAATCCGCGCTCCAGCAGAATCTGATCCTGGAGAAACTGCTGCCGGTGGAACCGGAAAAAGTTGAAAGCGAGAACCACGGTTATAAGATCGAGACCGACTATATCTATGAGCCGTCACAGTATGAGATCATCAATACGCTGATTCCCAAACACCTCAGCGTTCAGATGTGGCGAATTTTGCTTGAATCGTTTGCGGCAGAAATGGGCGCTCGAATGACCGCGATGGATTCCGCAACGGAGAATGCCGGGGAGATGATCCAGACATTGTCTCTCAATTACAACCGCGCCCGCCAGGCGGCCATTACGAAGGAAATTCTCGAAGTGGTGAGCGGCGCCGAGGCTTTGCAGAAGTAAGTCTTAACGTACGAAATAACGGAAAAATTTTTAAACATAATTTATAGCAGACATAACAAGGATAACTGACATGAATAAAGGAAAGATTGTTCAGATCATCGGACCTGTGGTGGATATCGAATTCAACGGCGGCATTCTGCCGAAAATCATGAATGCCAATACGGTCAAGCGTCCGGACGGTTCTATGCTCGTGCTCGAAGTTCAACAGCACCTTGGAGAGAACCGCGTTCGTACCGTAGCTATGGATACTACCGACGGTCTGGTACGCGGTATGGAAGTGATCGATACCGGTTCACCGATCAGCGTGCCCGTTGGTCCGGAAGTTCTCGGACGCCTGATCAATATCACCGGAGAAACGATCGACGGGAAAGAGCCCCTTAAGACGGAGAAAAGGTATCCCATCCACCGCCCGGCTCCCAAACTCAGCGAACTGGCGACCTCCAGTGAAATGTTTGAAACGGGTATCAAGGTCATCGACCTGATCGAACCTTACATGCGCGGCGGCAAGACCGGACTTTTCGGAGGCGCCGGCGTAGGCAAGACCGTTATTATCCAGGAATTGATCAATAACATTGCCAAGCAGCATGGCGGTTATTCCGTGTTTGCCGGAGTAGGTGAACGTACCCGCGAAGGCAACGATCTCTATCATGAAATGACGGAGTCCGGCGTTATTAATAAAACCGCGTTGGTATTCGGACAGATGAACGAACCGCCGGGTGCGCGTCAGCGTGTTGGTCTGACCGGTCTTACGATGGCGGAATATTTCCGCGACGAAGAAGGCCGCGACGTATTGCTCTTTATCGACAATATTTTCCGATTTACCCAGGCCGGGTCCGAGGTGTCCGCTCTGTTGGGCCGTATGCCTTCCGCCGTGGGTTACCAGCCAACCTTGTCAACAGAAATGGGTGAGTTGCAGGAACGCATTACATCAACCAAGAAAGGTTCCATCACCTCCATTCAGGCGATTTACGTTCCGGCCGACGACTTAACCGACCCGGCGCCGGCCACCGCTTTCGCCCACTTGGATGCCACTACCGTACTTTCCCGCGCCATTTCGGAACTCGGTATTTATCCGGCCGTGGATCCGTTGGATTCCACGTCCCGTATCCTTGATCCGCACATCGTCGGAGAGGAACATTATAATGTGGCTAAACGCGTTCAGGAAATTCTGCAAAAGTACAAAGATCTGCAGGATATTATCGCTATTCTCGGTATGGACGAATTATCCGACGAGGATAAGATCGTGGTAGCTCGCGCACGTAAGATTCAGCGCTTCCTCTCTCAGCCGTTCTTCGTGGCGGAACAGTTCACAGGAACCCCCGGCCGTTATGTGAAGAAAGAGGACACGATCGCGGGCTTCAAAGCTATCGCCGACGGACATATGGATGATCTGCCGGAGCAGGCTTTTTACATGGTCGGAACGATCGACGAGGCTGAAGAAAAAGCCGAAAAAATGCGCCGTTGATCTTTGTGCCGTTAACTGATTAAAACAGGATTATTATGGAAAAAACTTTTCATGTAGAGGTCATCACGCCGCAGCGAGTGGTTTTTGACGGGGACGTTATTGGGATCGCGGCGCCGGGTATCAGCGGCGGTTTTGAGATCCTGAAAAACCACACCGCTTTCATCTCATCGATCAAGATCGGAGAAATGAGGCTCATTCATTCCGACGGCTATGAAGAGTATTATGCCGTCGGCGGAGGTTTTCTGGATGTGGAAGACAACAAAGTCCGTGTCCTCGCCGAAACGTGCGAAAAAGCCGCCGATATCGATATCAACCGCGCCAAGTTGTCTCACGAACGCGCGCGCAAACGTTTGGAAGACCGTTCCAGTTATGACGTGGATCAGGCTTATCAGGCACTGCTGAGAGCGGAGAATCGTTTGGAGATCGCATCCAGGCGCGCTAAGCACTCATAGATGTATCAAGACCGAAAGAATAAAGAAGGCCCCATGGAATGCATTCATGGGGTTTTTCATTTGCATGTTTGTTTACCATGAAGACGCTGGATAATCTTTGCGAAAGCATGCCCAGGCCGAGGTCTATGCTGATCGATAGCCAAAAATGATAAAAGAAAATAAAATCATACAAGTCAGGGATCTGAAGAAATCCTACGGTGATCTTCAGGCGGTGCGTGGCATCCATTTCGATGTATTCGAAGGAGAGATATTCGGGCTGCTGGGTCCCAACGGCGCCGGAAAAACCACGACTCTCGAGATCATGGAAACACTTCGATCCAAGGACGGCGGCGATGTCATAATCAACGGCATAAGCCTCGATGGAGACCGCGATCGGATCAAACAGCAGATCGGCGTGCAATTGCAGGAATCCGGTTATTATCCCAACCTGAAACTGACCGAAATTCTTGAATTGTTTGCAGGCCTTTACCAAACGAACATTCGGCCGATCGAACTTCTGAAAAAAATGGGACTGGAAGATAAGGCCCATTCCCGTGTGGATAAATTATCCGGAGGACAAAAACAACGATTCTCCCTTTCCACAACACTGGTCAATGATCCTAAGATCATTTTTCTGGATGAACCGACCGTCGGTCTGGACCCTCAGGCTCGGCGAAATCTATGGGAGCTGATTCGTGAGATACGAAAAAACGGGACGACCGTTCTGATGACGACCCATTATCTCGACGAAGCCGAATATCTCTGCGACCGGGTCGGGATCATGGACGAAGGGAAGATCGTAAAGATCGGTTCGCCGGACGAATTGATTCACGATTTGGTACGCACAGGATTCAGGCGTCCCAAGGCCATGAAAGAAGCCAGTCTTGAGGATGTTTTCCTGGAGCTCACCGGTAAAGACTTGAGGGAGGAGTAGTATGACCGGCAGACCATACAGCCACCTGCGCGCGTTAAAGACCTACGTCAAAGCAAGTCTGACCGCTCTCAGCCGCAATCTATCCACCATGATCTTTGGATTTCTTTTTCCTATTATATTTATCGTGATCTTCGGCCTCATGGGCGATCGCTCTGTGTCAATGGACGTCGGCGTAACTTCAAATAGCGACCGGCACAATGAATTGATAGAAAGGCTCGAACGGCTGAGCTCTGTACGTCTGATCCGGGACCAGGATGACCGTATGCTGGTAGATAAACTAAAAAAAGGGGAGTTGGAAGCAATCGTCGAAATACGAAAGAATAGCGAAGCCTTGGGTCATCCGTATACGGTACACGTCACGACATCCGACGCAGCTGCCCATTTCGCAACTTTTGAGGTCATGCTTAAAGGACTGATGGCTGAAAGCCGCATGGCGGGCAATCCTGTTTCCCCCGCAGAGATTTCTTTGGAAAGGATCGAAGGGCGCCCATACCGGGCCATTGATTTTATATTGCCGGGACAACTCGGTTTTGTGATCATCAGCAGCGGTGTTTTCGGAGCCGCCTACGTATTGATCACGTTAAAACAGCGGCTGATCATCAAGAGGTTATTGGTAACGCCGGTAAGGCCGATCACGATCCTGTTGGGCGAGTCCATCAGCCGCCTGATCTTTTCGCTGATGCAGGTCACGCTGATCGTTATTCTGGGCGTGTTGCTTTTTGGGTTCACCCTTATCCACGGCTTTGTCACCCTGCTTCCGATGTTATTAGTATGTGCACTCGGTCTGCTGATCTTTTTTGGTTTTGGTATGATCGTATCGCAGTTGGCGAAGAATGAACATGCCGTTCCGCCGATTTCCAACCTGTTTGTCTTACCCCAGGCGCTTCTTTCCGGTACTTTTTTCAGTACGAATGTCTTCCCGGATTGGCTTCAGAACCTGAGCCGGCTTTTGCCGCTAACGCCCATCAATGATGCTTTGCGCAAGATCTCGTTTGAAGGAGCCGGTCTGACGGATATTGGCGCCGAGATGGCGGCTCTGGCCGTGTGGGGCGTGATCGTATATGCGATCAATGTCAGGATCTTCAGGTGGGACTAAGGTCACTACGACGTTCTATAACGGAATTTATTGAACGCATAGCCGATGATAAGCCAAATGGTCATGAGCGCAATAATGGTTGGCCCCGATGGTATGTCCTGAGTAAAGGACAGATACAAACCTGCGGGAACCGACACGATCGCGATCGCAACGGACCAGATAAAAATGCGGTTCATCCTCTCTGTGATAAGAATGGCAGTTATAGGGGGAATGACGAGCAGCCCGAATACCAGCAGGATACCTGCCGATTTGATAGCCAGGGATATCAGTATTCCGACGGTAATGTAGAACATCACATTCCACAACTGCGGTTTCAGCCCCATCGTTTCAGACATTTCCGGATCAAAGGAAATAAAGAGGAATTCTTTGTAGAACAATAAATGGATGCTGCCGATCACGATCAGGGCCGCCAGCAGAATATAGATCTGGTCTGAAGTGATGGTCAGTATGTTACCGAATAGCAATCCCATCAGGTCCGCATCGCCTTTGGGATGCTTGGAAAGGATCAGAATGGCGCTGGCAGCCGCAATGGTATAACCCAAAGCCAGCGAACTGTCCTGAGGAATTCTTTTTGAATTAAGGTTAAAGGCGAACCACACGACGCCGGCCATGGTGAGCGCCAACGCGGTTGCTACCGGATTCCACTCAAGCAATATGCCGACGGCAAAGCCTGTCGAGGATATCTGTGCGAGGGAAGCGCCGACAAAAACGATCCTGCGCAGAACGATGTATACGCCAATGAACGCACACATGGTTCCGACCAATAGTCCTGTAAAAAGCGCATGCTGCATGAATTCGATCTGGAAAATTTCCATGAGCTCAATCATGTTTGTCTCCTACGATAACGACGTTGGTGCCCTTGAGCTTGTCTACAAAGATCGGTGTATCGTACATCTTGGTCAGATTGGATGTGGTCAGGATATCGTCGACCAATCCGACCTGGAAATGGTCGGATTCAACCAGAATGATCTTCTTTACATAGTTTGAGACCTCCGTCAGGAGATGGCTGACCATCAGGATGGTCAGCCTGTCTCTCGTATGTAACTCCGTGATCAGATCAAGGATCGACTTCTGAGATATCAGATCCATGCCGTTGGTGGGTTCATCCAAAACCAGAATATTGGGTTGGGTCGCAAGGGCCCTTGCGATCAGTGTTCTTTGCTTTTGCCCTCCCGAAAGGTTCTTGAAGAGTTTGTCTTTGAGTGGCAGTATACCCACGTGTTCGAGGCATTTCATGGCCCTATCGCGCTCGGCTTTCCCGGGATATTTAAGAAGCCCGACTTTACTGTACGTTCCCATAAGCACGACTTCAAACGCCGTGAAAGGAAAAATGCTTTCGAGATGCTCCTTTTGGGGAACGTATCCAAACTGGATAGGCATTCCGTTTCGCGGTCTGTCAATGCGGCCTTTAAGAGGCTTCAGGTTTCCCAGTATCGATCGAAGAAGGGTGGTTTTTCCGGAACCGTTAGGTCCCACAAGTCCTATGAAATCATTCTCGAATACCTGGAATGTCACGCCCGAAAGAACGGTGTGATTGCCGTAACCCAGCGCAACGTCTGAGAACTCAAGCCATATTCGTTCAGATGTATTCATACCATATCCTATTTAATGGTATTGATGATCGCTTTGAGATTAAAATCAAAGATATCCGTATACGACTGCACGTCGTCAATGCATCCGACGGAAGTAGCCATTTTCAGCGCTTTGGCGCCGGTCTCGGCGGCGAGCGAATTGGGAGCCTGATCGCTGAAATAAGGCTGAAAGCCGATGAGTTTGATACCTTCATGTCTTATTAGATTGGTCAACTTATACAAGTGCGAAGGCGTTGGTTCCAATCCGGGCTTGGGTTCCACATAACCTGCGAGCTCCAATCCGAAAGCCTCCGCAAAATACCTCCAATCCTCGTGGTAAACGATGATCTTAGTTCCTCTATAAGGCGCCATCCACTGCTGCCATTCGGATATTTTGGATCGCAAAAGCTTTTCAAAGTCGTTAAAACGCTGTTGGAAATAGGCGCGGTCTCCGGGGGATAATTTTTCCAATGCGGACAACACTTGTCTGGCGATCACGATCCCGTTGTTTGGATCGAGCCAGTAATGGGGATTACCGTAAGGATGAACATCGCCGTGGCTTGCGTCCACTTTATAATTGGGTACATCCAGCTTCACGATGTCTTTCGAGCAATCAACGATAAGCAATTCTTCGTTGCGCGATCCCTGGATGAGCGGGTCGGCCCATTGATCGAGTCCCATGCCTATTTTGAAATAAGCCTTAGCCTTGCTGATTTTGATAATGTAGCTTGGGAGAACTTCAACGGAATGAATATTCTGATTTCCGCGGGCGATACTGAAAGTCTTAACTTTGTCGCCGCCGACGGCGTCTACGATCGACTTGAGGTCGGTTGTGCTGGTTACGATATGAATCTGGCTCCAGACGCTGGATAACGACATCGCCGTCCACAATCCGAAAAATGTAAGCACTTTATATTTCATTATTTTTATTCTTTCGATTTGTGAGTCATTGACTCTGT
The DNA here is from genome assembly GCA_964415295.1 of uncultured Bacteroidota bacterium. GTDB lineage: Bacteria > CLD3 > CLD3 > SB21 > SB21 > SB21. The sequence goes on along the minus strand of CAYPYN010000002.1, from coordinate 244,476 downwards.
TAAAAAATATGAGCTTTATGCGGTCCGAGAGAAAACAATGCCTGAAGCATGTATGTGTTGTAGGCTCTTTCGCGCTCGGCTTTGGTGCGTGTTACGAGTAGTCGGAAAACGAGCGTCTCCTCTACCGGAAGAAAATTGAAATTTCCTGAAATGGAACGGGTCTTTTCTTTGGAATCGATGGATTGAGTAAGATCGAGTTTGGAACCGATCTCGAATCGGCGTTTGAATTGATAATTCGCGGCCACATATCCTCCGAAAGTGTTTAGCCCGCTGTATCGGCTTATTAACGCTTCAGCCCACAATGTCAGGGAGGTATAACGGTCTTTTTTCCACTTGAATTTGGCGTCCACGTTGTACCAATTGAAGCGTTTAGCAAGCGTATCGCGGATACCGGTGGCCGTACCTACACCGGTTTCCAAAGCAGAGAGTTCGGTCAGTTGAAAAAACGAACTCAGGCGTCCCGTGTAGAGAAGGCTTTTGCGGCCGCCGTCGAGTTCATCTCCGGTTGCGGCCGTTCCGCTGATCCTGGTATAAATGTCTCCGGTCGGCAACAAAGTATTTAGTTCAACTCCTACATCCTTGAGACCCTCTTCACCAAAATAGTATTGCTGATACAGCGGACGTTCGACAAATGGAAAAATATGAGAGTGGGTGGTATTGAGCTTGCTGAAGTCCACGAGGAATTTTCCGCCCTTGATGTTGAAATTCCACGGCAGCCCTTTTTCTATAGTAAAATAAGCTTCTTCGACGTCCACCGGTTCGGATTCATCGTTGGTAAATGAGACAAATACGTCCGCTCTGGAATAAGGATTGAGAGGCGCCTGAATCGCCATTTCAATTTCCTCCATGGTGAAATTGACCTTATTCTTGTCCGGATTACCTTTTTGCGTGGTGGTGTAGGTCCTGAAATCGGGGATGACGCTGATATCCGGATTGAGAGATGTCTGACCTTGAGCTTTGGCGAACCACGTCAAAAACATAAAAACAAGAAACCGCGCTATTCTTTGCATAATTTCTTTCCTTGATTTGAATGAAACAGGAAAAGCAAAACATCTTCGGCCTTACGGCCGAAGGAAAATTCCTGTACAAATTGTGGATGATCAGGAGATCAGGAAAGAAATGAAGGAGGCGCTCTTCCGGAAGTTGTAGAGAGAAAAGGATGAGTTACGACCGCGGGAATATCATACGTTGAGAAACAGCTTGCGGGGCCGTTATCGGCCAGCAGGCCATAGGAAGTAACATCCGTTTGTTTGAGGCTAGTGAACTGACAAGCGGCGCAGTGATCCGACAGATGCAAGTGAGTCTTGACGTGGAAATCGCAGGAAGCGTCGTGCAGTTCATGTGAAGGCCTGTCAACAAGATCCTGCAGAGGAAGTTGGTGCTGATGGAACAGCGCAAAAGGGCCAATCAGGGCTAGCGCAAAATAGACCGCCGTCAAGCCGGTCGTTAGTATTTTTTTTGCAGTTCTCATTTCAATGATGACTGGAGCGTTATTGAATGGCCTTGACCGAGCCGTCTTTGAACGAAACCTGCCATTTCTGAGCGACGTCCTTATTGGCAGAATCTTTGGCCGGAGACAAGGTCAGCGTATACGGATCGCGCTTGATATTGGATTTATCGGATAATTTCTGTCCGTTGGAGACCGGCCAGGCGAATGCGATCTTCGTGGGTTTGTCCACCGACAAAGCCGTATCCGATCTGACGATCACCACACCGGCTTTGGCCATTTCCGCCAGTTTGGCCTCGTGTTCTTTGACCAATTGTTCGTAATGCGTCTTGCCGAGATTGTCCAGTGTCGCTGAAGCCGTGAAAGGATCGAGCTTGACTAATTCTTTGGATATTTCCTGAGCCCGGACCGGAAACGAAAGCAGGCCGGCCGCGATCACGCCGATGCACCATATTCTGAGCATAGAACTTTCCTTGCATGTTAATGGATTAACCGCACGTTACAAAAAAAGACAAAGACAAACAAGCAAATTTTTCAATGGCGATGCAGATCTTTGTGCATGATCTTTCGCGTTTCGCTCAGTCTTTCGTCCGGAGGCAGTTCGCCCAGCGTTTTATTGAGGATCTCGTCGTTCTCGCCCCTGAGCAATTTGGTAATATAATCGATCACGCTTGGCGGAAAAACCTTTTCGCGCTGATAGAAATCCCGTTTGTCGTCGAGGATCTGTGACGACTCCACGCAGCTGCGCGGAATGGACGGTAGTTTTGTCAGCAGTTCCCTGTCCTTGAAAATATTTCCCTTCACGTAAAGCGATTCGGCGTGCGGCAGAGACTCGGGATGTGAAAGCCCCCATTCGGCGGCCATGGTGATGCCGGCCATCAGCAAGTGGATCAAAGCGCTTCCGTCCGGCGTTCTGAGTTCGACCGTCTGGGCGTTGGACAATACTTCGCCCGATTCGGATACGTTGGGATTAATCTTGAGGGCCAGGTTATGGATCTTGCTCCATCCGAGAGGAACGCGGATCATGGCGCTTCGATTCAGATCGCTCCAGCATACGCGCGTCGGCGCCTCCTGATCGGGCACAAGACGCAGGTAGGATGCGGCCGTTGTATTGCCAAATGCCGTCAAAGTGTCCGCGTATGTGCACAGTCCGCCGATCACTTTCTTAGCGTCATCGGAGAGTTCCGATTGGGCGTTACGCATGATATTCTTTCCGTTCTTTATCAATTCCATATGCACATGTAGCCCGCTGCCGGCGACGCCTTCTTCGATCTTGGGCGCAAACGTGGCTACGCAGCCGTTGCGGTGAGCGATATTGCGAATAAGCCAGCGCGCAAGCACTAGGTGGTCGGCGGCATCGGTGATCGGTGTGGGGAGGAATTCGATCTCAAGTTGTTCTCCCTGCCGGCCGCGGATCTCATCGGATTGGCTGAAAACGTGTTCCACATAACCCACTTCGCTGTGCGCGTATTTGACGGAACCGGTGATCTGTGCGATATGACGCATCATTTCATTGAGAATCGGGCCGCTTTTTATGAAAGGCGCGGACGCATGGTAGCCTTTTTGTTTGGATGCGTGGTAGATCGCGTCCTCGTCGTGGCTCAAAAGGTAAAACTCCAGTTCGCCCATGGCATGCAGTTCCATGCCGCAATTCTTCTTAAAAAGTTCATACGCGGCCTTCAGTACGTTGTCCATGGCAAAAGGCGCAGGCTCTCCTTCGGGCCCTAAGTAGCGGCAGATAAAATCCAGACTGTATTCGTCGAAAGGATTCAGAAAAGCCGTCCGGTATTGCGGCACGACATAAAGATCGGACAGACCGGCGTCCACCATTCCTTTGAAGAGAGAGGAACCGTCGACGCGTTCGCCTTCGGCCAGGATGCGCTCGGCCACACCGCGGCCGGTGACGGGAATCTTGAGCTCTTTGAGTTTTCCGTCAAGGGCGGTATAGTGAAATGTGATCCGTTCTATATTTTTCTTTTCAATGACGCCGATCAGATCGTTGCGGGTAAAAGCGTCGGGGTTCTTATCGAGAATCCGGCAAAGCGGATTGGACAGGGCATAATAGGACATACGTATCTCCGTTTCAGTGGTCGTTTCACTCGGAAAAAGATAGTGAAAAAAATATTAAAATGCCACGGAAAGGAACAAAAAACGGACGCCGGGCCCAGCCCATGCGTCCGTTGTCTGACGGTAATGACTGTCTATGATTATCCTTTGATCAACTGCAGCCTGACCAGGAGTTCTTTCATCTTCTTCTTATTGGCCTCCTGCATGGGAACGAGCGGAAGGCGATAGTATTCGCCTATGAGGCCCATCATAGCCAACGCGCATTTGACGGGGATCGGGTTCGATTCGACAAAATTGAAATTCATGAGTTCGAGGTAACGGTAGTGTACTTCACGCGCTTTGGTGAAATCTCCTTTGAGCGCATATGTCACTATGTCGCTCATGGCGCGGGGTATCTGGTTGGCCGCCACGGAAATGACGCCGTCGGCGCCGAGAGCCATCATCGGAAGGGTCAGGGCATCGTCTCCGGATAAAACCAAAAAATCTCTTGACCGTTGACCTAAAATTTCCATAAATTGCCCGAAGTTCGCCGAAGCTTCTTTCACACCTATGATGTTCTTTATTTCCGCCAGTCTTAAGATGGTTTTAGGTTCGATATTGCCTCCGGTGCGTCCTGGCACGTTGTACAAAATAGCGGGAATGGAGATCGATTCGGCGATCGCCTTGAAATGCTGAAAATAACCTTCCTGAGTTGGTTTATTATAATAAGGTCCAACGAGCAGAACGCCGTCCGCACCAAGTTCTTCGGCGTCTTTGGAATACTGAATGGAGGACGCGGTCGCATTGGTACCGGTGCCGGCGATAACGGGAACCCGTTTTCGGGTTTGCTCAATGACCATGCGGATGACCGATTTTCGTTCCTGCGCGTTCATCGTGGCGGACTCGCCCGTGGTGCCGCAGGGGATAATAAAATGAGTGCCGTTTTCGATCTGAAAATCGACCAGTTGGCGCAGGGACTTCTCGTCCACGCTGCCGTCTTTCAGGAAGGGCGTCACGATGGCAACGCCGCTTCCGCGTAATGATGCTGAGTTCATGGTGGCTTTCCTTATTTTCTCATTGAGTACTAAAAATCGGAATCAATTTCAACCCATCTTTTGATAACTAATTTTTTTCTTGCATACTATATAAATACTGGTAAATTAACCGCCCTTGGTTCGAAATCATTAACAAAAGGAATAGATACTATGAAACTAATGGCCGGATTTCTTTTCTTCTTTGCCTTCTTTCCTGCGCAAAACCCGATGGACGTCGATGAGGCGGCGCACGTGGATGTCATTCTCAAAAGCCTGTCTTATGATGCCAAGGTTACAGGGGGCACGGTATTGGTGATATCCAAGAGCGGTAATAACGCCAACTCCAACAAGGTAGCGTCCGTACTCTCCGGAAAGTCGATCAAAAAAGTGCCGGTGGAACTCTTCCAGCTGGAATTTGTGAGCATGAGTTCCCTGGATCCCATCGTCAACGGAAATATCAAAGTGGACCTGGTCTACCTGTGCAACGATCTGACCAACGTGCAGTTGGCCCAACTCAACAAATTCTGCACGGACAACAAGATCATCAGCGCGACGGGTGTCCCGCGTTTTGTAGAGGATGGCTATGCGTGCCTGTCGGTAGTCAAAGAGGACGGCAAGGTCAAGCCGCTGGTGCATCTGGATAAACTGAAAAGTATGGATCACAGTTTCAGTGCGTCATACCTGAAATTGTGCAAGATTCTGTAAATTTTTTTGAATTCTTTTTTGGAACTCCAAACGTTCGTACGTTTGGAGTTTTTTTATTCCAGCCAAAGACTGTACAGCAGCATTCCTGCAAAAACGAGCATCAGTATTCCGGTAAGCGCGCGCGTCACGGTCTCCCATGCCGGGCTTGTAAATCGTGCGCCGTATTTGACGGAGATGGTCAGTACCAGTCCCCATGCCGAGGCGCCCGTCACGACAGCGCCGGCGAGTATCAATGATTCCCCGAAGCTCATCGCGGAGCCCGACTGGGAACCCATGACGGCCAGCCAGAAGGCCAAATTCCATGGTGACAAGAGAGCCATGGTCCACCCCAGAAAAAAACCGCGCTTGCTGGAATGGATGCCTTCATCAAACACTATCGGTTCCCCGCGCTTTTGTTTTTGCCATTGTTTCCAGGCGCCGTGTAGAAATGAATAAGCCAGGTAAAGAAGCAGGAGTAAACTGATCGTTCCCAGGATAGGTTTGACGCTGTCCTCTTTCAGAATAAATCCGATCCCCAACGCGGTGGCGACGGCCCACATGAAATCTCCGCAACAAGCGCCCAGCCCAACCGAGTAGGCATTCCAGAACCGGCCGCTGAGGCCGCGCCGGATCATTTCCGTATTGATCGGTCCCGGCGGCCATGCCACCGACCAGCCCAGAGCAAGTCCTTTGAGGATGATGGATGTGATATTGTGGTCCATAATATTTCGGGTGTTACTTCAGAACGTCCGTCATGGTATAAAGACCTTGTTTGTTCCGGATCCATTGAGCGGCATGCAGAGCCCCCAGCGCGAATCCCGAACGGTTACGCGCTGTGTGCGTCAGTTCGATCGTATCGGCGGAAGAATCGAAACCGACCACGTGCGTTCCCGGCACCGCTCCTGCTCTGGATGAGGTTACATGCAATTGATCGGGCCGGATCTTTCCTTTACTGGTTTCCGTTAACACGGAACTCTTTCTTTCGATCGTATCGATCATCATCTTGGCGAGACTGAGCGCCGTTCCGCTGGGGCTGTCCAACTTCTGGTTATGGTGGACCTCATGAATCCATGCGTCGTAATCCTCAAATTGATTGATGATCTGGGACGCATAACGAACGATTTTCATAAAAACGTTGACACCGATGGAAAAATTGGAGGCGTAGATGAGTCCGATCCCTGATGAACTTACCGTTCTTGTCACGGCATCAAGGTGCTCCATCCAGCCGGTCGTTCCTATCACCGCATTCTTGCGGGCTTTGGCGTAAACCTTCACATGGTCCGGCACGGCCGCCGGAATAGAGAAGTCGATGCAGACATCCGCGCCGGCCACAGCGTCGGCGGTAACGGTTTTCTTTTCATCGAATACGGCGGAAACGGTCAGGCCTCTTTCGAGCGCGCAACGTTCGATCTCCTTACCCATCTTACCGTATCCGATCAATGCGATCTTCATGGCAATGGCTCCCGGTTTGGTCATGATTCAAAAATATCGGCCGGCAATGGCCCCGAGAAGAATTCGTCGTGCAGGCGCCGCACGACGTTATCGACATCCTTTTGATCGATGACAAAGGTGAGATTGATTTCCGAAGCGCCTTGTGAAACCATATTGATGTTGATGTCACGTATGGCCCCGAACGTACGGGCCGCGATGCCGGGTGTTTTGCGCATTTGTTCCCCGACGAGGCATACGATGGCGCGCGAGGATTCCACTTGTACTTGCGAAAAAGCCGAAAGTTCCTGTACGATCGATTCAAGATTTTCCGTGTTGTCGATCGTGAGTGACACGCTGACCTCGGTTGTGGAGACGACATCAACGGCGGTCTTGTTCTTCTTAAAGATCTCAAAGATCGAAAACAGAAAACCGTGTGCGAGCAGCATACGCGATGACGTGATATTCAGTATGGTGATGTTCTTTTTGAAAGCGATCGACTTGATCACGCAGGAGGACCGTTCGGCCTCGCTCGACAGATGCAGTTTAGCGGCGATCAGCGTGCCGCTGAAGCCGGGGTTCCTGGTGTTGTAGACATGAACGGGGATGTTCTTTTCGACCGCGGGAATGATCGTGGCCGGGTGCAGGACTTTGGCGCCGAAATACGCCAGTTCCGACGCTTCCTGGAAACTCATCTGCTTGACGCGCCGGGCTTCTTTGACGATTCGCGGATCGGTGGTCAGAACGCCGTCCACATCGGTCCATATTTCGATATCCTCGGCGTTCATCGCAGCTCCCAGCAGAGCGGCGGTGTAATCCGATCCGCCACGGCCCAGCGTGGTGGTAATGCCGTCGGAGGTGGAACCGATGAAGCCCTGGGTCACCATAAACGGTTCTCCGTTCAGCACGGGTTTCATAGATGCATCACAGCGTTTGGTCAGTTCCGGTATATTGGGCGCGGCGCTGCCGAATTGACGATCGGTGATCATGACCTTCCGGATATCGAACCACACAGCCGGCAGACCCGCTTCTCTCATGGCCGGCGCTAGGATATTCGAAGACAGGAGTTCACCCTGCGCCGCAAACGTATCAAGAGAGCGGTCCGTCAGTTCTCCTATCAGCGAAACGCCTTCGACGAGATTGGCCAGCCGGGTAATAATATCGTCAATGGTCTTATTGATGTGATCCAATTCGCCGCAGTCTTTGACGAGATCTTCGGCAATCTCCAGATGGCGGTTGCGGAGGGCGTTCAGAATATTAATGGCTTTTTCTTTGTCTCCGGAAACGGCGAAACGGGCGCACTCCAAAAGCTGATTGGTTGCGCCGGCCACGGCCGAGACAACGACCACAGGCCGTTTGGCAAGTTTACTTTGAACGATCGCTATCACCGATCGAATGGATGCGGCGTCCTGAACAGAAGTGCCGCCGAATTTAATAACGATCATAATTCCAGGCTTAAGTTAGTTCCATCAGACGAACGATTGATGGAGTCCGTCCGCTTTATTCTTCATTTACAGCAATCTCTTGGCGTACAGGAGTTCGGCATTAAGAATAGCCGCCCCGGCCGCCCCGCGGATCGTATTGTGAACGAGACAGGTGAATTTGTAGTCCAGGACGGAACAAGGTCGAATTCGTCCCACAGAGACCGCCATGCCTTTATCGAGATGGATGTCGAGCCGCGGCTGAGGGCGGTTGATCTCTTCATGAACAATGATCGGCCGATCCGGCGCGTGCGGGAGTCTCAATTCCTGCGGTACACCGGTAAACCTTCTCAGTGTATTCTTTACTTCATCGACCGAGGTCGTTTTGCGCAGTTTGACCGACACCGATGCGAGGTGTCCGTCCAGAACAGGCACGCGATTAACCGATGCGCTGATCCGGATCTTCGAAAAATCGACACGGCCGTTATTGCATTGGCCCAGGATTTTAAGCGGTTCCGTCTGGATCTTTTCTTCTTCTTCGCCTCCGATGTAAGGAACGATATTTCCTAAGATGTCCAATGACGCTACACCGGGATATCCGGCTCCGGAGACGGCTTGCATGGTGACCACGTTCATGATGTCCACGCCAAAATGTTTGTCCATCACATGGATGATCGGCAGGAAGGACATAATGGAACAGTTGGAGTTCGTAACGATAAATCCTTTGTCAAACCCGCGATTCTTCTTTTGATAGGCGATCAAAGCCACATGATCGGCATTGATCTCCGGGTAGATCAACGGTACATCGGGTTCCATGCGGTAATTCTTGGAATTGCTCACGACCGCATAGCCCTTACTGGCAAATTCCAGTTCCACCTCGCCGGCCACCGACGAGTCCAGTCCCGAGAACGCCACCCGAGCATCCATTCCCGGTTTGCATTCCTGCACGATCATATCCTGGATGTTTTCCGGAATCGGCGTATCGAGCTTCCAATGAACGGCTTCTTTGTATTTTTTTCCGGCCGATTTTTCAGAAGCGGCTAACGCCGAAATCTCGAAATACGGGTGCGCATCCAGTAATTGAATGAACCGCTGGCCTACCGTTCCGGTAGCGCCCAATATGACGACTTTTATTTTTTTCATAATGTCTTTTTGAAAAAACAACATAAACGATTCGATAGAAAATGTCAACAGAAAGCTGGGTATCCGGCTTGATTTTTCCAAGATGAATGTCTACATTGCTCGACTCAAAAAAGAATACGTATGCATCAAAAGCTTATTTACCTCGATCATCACGCCACCACGCCGCTGGATCCAAGAGTTTTGGAATCCATGATGCCGTATTTGACCGACCGATTCGGCAATGCCGCCAGCCGTGACCACGCATTCGGTTGGCAGGCCGAGGAGGCTGTGGAACTGGCGCGGGGACAAGTCGCCGAACTCATAAACGCAGACAAAAAGGAGATCGTATTTACGAGCGGCGCCACGGAATCCAATAACCTGGCCATCAAAGGCGTTGCCGAAACGTACCGAGCCAAAGGCCAGCATATCATCACAAATGCGGCCGAACACCGGTGCGTGCTGGATGTATGCGGACATCTCGAGAAATGGGGGTTTGACGTCACGGTATTGCCCGTGCAGGGCGACGGGACGGTTGATCCCGATTCCGTCCGAAACGCGATCACACCGAAAACGATCCTCATCTCCGTCATGATGGCCAATAACGAAACGGGGGGTATCAATCCCATCCGCGAGATCGGACGCATCGCGCGGGAGCATCAGATTTTGTTTCATAGCGACATCGCACAGACCGCGGGTAAGATCAACGTGGACGTCTATGATCTTAATGCCGATCTCGCTTCGCTGTCGGCGCATAAGATGTACGGACCAAAAGGCGTTGGCGCTCTCTTTGTTCGTCAAAAAAACCCGCGGGTGAAACTGGCCGCGCAAATGGACGGCGGCGGTCATGAAAAAGATATGCGTTCGGGTACGCTGAATGTGCCCGGTATTGTCGGATTAGGTAAAGCGGCGGAGTTGACCCGGATGGAATTAGAAAAGAATTTCCGCCACTGTCTGAAATTGCGAAATAAATTGTACGACCTGCTCGTTACATCACTCGACCGGTGCCGCCTTAACGGGCCGGCCATCGATATTCTGACCGAGGGATCCGGTCTTTCCGGTCCGATCCGACGCTTGCCCAATAATTTGAATATGGCCTTCGAAGATGCCAAAGCCGATTCAGTGATGGTGGCCATGAAAGAAGTAGCCATGTCTTCCGGTTCAGCATGTACGAGCGCGACACCGGAACCTTCGCACGTACTCCGCGCGATGGGACTCAGCGACGAACAGGCCAAATCCTCGCTTCGGTTCGGCATCGGGAGGATAAATACGGAAGAAGAGATTGTGTACGCCGGTAAACGTCTGGCGGAAGTGGTCACGATGCTGCGGAAAAACGCCAAGCCATTTGAGGTTCATTAAACGGAGAATAGTATGAATCTGAGCGATAAAAAACGCGCCCTGCGCATGTTCCAATACGGACTTTATATCATTACCGCCAAGTCGGCCGATCCGAAGGAGTCCATGCCGTATGCCGCGGCCACCGTCACGTGGGTGTCGCAGGCGTCGTTTGAACCGCCGCTGGTCATGGTGGGGATCCGTAAGGAAAGCTGGCCCAACGAGGCGATCCGGCAGAGCGGAAGTTTTGCTCTGAATATTCTCGGAAAGAATCAAAAGAATATGGCGTCCAAGTTTTTCAAAGAGATCCATCTGGAAGGGAACCGGATCAACGGGTTTGAATTCGATACCGGCATAACCGGCGCCCCGCTTTTTATAGATGCGAATGCAGTTTTGGAATGTACGGTCGAAGAGAGAATCGAAAAAGGGGATCATACGGTGATCATCGGGAAGATCATAAATGCACGGGTCAAAGCGGAAGAAGAAGAACCTATTCTTCTTCGGGATACGGGCTGGAGCTACGGAGGATAAGGGATGACGACTGGATTGTGGAGGACGGGACTAAGCGTGCTCGTTGCGGCGTTTGTTCTTGTCGGTTGCGGCAATCAAAAAGACAAAGCGCGGAAAGAACTGGACCGCCTTGGCATCGAATACAGCGAAAAATCGTTTCTGCATCGTTTACGGAAAGGGGACGCGATACTGACGAATCTGTTCCTGGTATCGGGCATGGACCCCAACGCCCGCTTTCTCCGTTCGTACGACTCCACCTCGCAGGGCGAACTCAATGAGCCTACACCTCTCATGATTGCCGCGCGCGAGGGTCACACCAAAGTCGTGCGCCTCTTATTGGCCAAACGGGCCGACGTCAATGCGGTGGCCACGAATGGGCAAACCGCTCTGATGTACGCCGCACGTTATGCACCGGCCGAAGTGGCCGAAGCGCTCATCAAGAAGGGCGCTAACGTCAACGCCAAAGATGAGGACGGGAAGTCGGCGCTGACCTTTGCCGTCCTGTTTGACCGCGCGGATGTCATTAAACTCCTTCTGCAAAACGGCGCGGATATCCATGCGCAGGACCGATTTCACTTCACCGCCCTGATGCAGGCGGCTTTAAAAGGAAAAGGGAGGATCGTTTCGGTTCTGCTTGAAGCCGGAGCGGATACCAAAGCGGTCAACGATCAGGGCCAAACAGCCCTCATGCTGGCCGTGGAATACAACCGGATAGAGGCCGTGAGGTTGATCCTGAAAGCCGGCGCGGATCCTTCGTCTAAAGACCGGCGCGGCCGAACCGCATTGGATGTGGCTAAGGAAAAAGGGCTCGAGGATATCATTGAGATATTGACAAACCGATCTTTGCCTTAATCACAGACCATCAACAATTCGGCTATTCTTGGATTTGAATTTAATATTATCCATCATAATGACCATTATACTAGTAATGAGGTGATCATGAAAAGGTTCCTGCTGGTTTCTCTTGCGACGGTACTGTTTTTCGTCTGCCGAGCAACGGCTCAAAATACGGATACGCTGGTTGCATACAACATCAAGAAGGAAGCGTTGGAAAATTCGAAGGTCATGGATCTTCTCAACGTACTGACCAACGTCATCGGTCCGCGACTAACCAACTCCAAAGGCATGACGGCTGCAAACGCCTGGACACAGAAGACCCTGGCGTCTTATGGTCTGAAAGCCGAAGTAGATCCTTGGGGTGAATTTGGCCGCGGATGGGATATCAAATCATTCCGCGCATCGGTTACCGCACCGTATGCGTATCAGCTGATCGCATATCCCAAGGCGTGGTCGCCGGCCACCAACGGCGTTGTCAAAGGAAAGATCGTTTATATCAATGAAAGAAATCTGGATTCGGTCAAGTCGAAATACGGCGGTAAACTGAAGAACGCGATCATATTGTTGGGCGACAAGATAAAAGTAGAACCTTCCTTCGAGGCGGCCGCGAAGCGGGTGTCGGACAGCGAACTTCTGGCGATGGCTAATGCCCCGCAGGACAAAGAACCGCGCGGAAGCTGGCGTCAGCAATTCAGGAATTCGCCAGGTTTTGCTGGCTATATTGAAAGACTGAAGATATTTACGTGGGTCAACGAACAAAAGCCCGCGCTGATCCTGGACGGGGGAAGCAGCGGCCGCGGACCGAGCCGGAACTCAGGCGTAGTCACCGTACAGAGCGCCAATATGCCGTTGGTAGATGAGAACGATGTATTCGGCCCGAAGAACCCGAAGCCTTACGATGTGAAGCTTCCGTTTATTGCGCCGCAGGTGGTGATCGCCGCGGAACAATTCAATCAGATCGCCGAGATCGTGAAGAATGGTCATGATGTGATGATGGAGTGCGAACTTCAGGTCGAGTGGCACACGAAGGATACCAAAGGCTACAACACCATCGCCGAATGGGAAGGAACGGACCTTAAAGAAGAAGTCGTTATGATCGGCGCTCATCTGGATTCATGGCACGGATCCACCGGCGCTACCGATAATGCCACCGGCGTAGCGGTCATGATGGAAGCCGTTCGTATACTGAAACAACTGGATATCAAACCGCGGCGCACCATTCGCGTCGGTCTCTGGTCGGCGGAGGAGCAAGGGCTTTTGGGATCACGCCATTACGTGGAGAATTACCTGAAAGATTCGACATCCGTAAAACCCGGCTACGACAAGTTCAGCGTCTATTATAATCTCGACAACGGCGGCGGCCAGATCCGAGGCATTCACATGCAGGGCAACGACGGCGCGGCTGTGATTTTCCGAAAATGGCTCGAGCCGTTCCGGGGATGGCACGCGTCCACAATCTCGCTTGAGAGAACGGGGAGTACCGACCACGTGTCGTTTGACAACGCGGGATTGCCGGGCTTTCAATTTATCCAGGACCCGCTGGAATACGGACCGAAGACCTGGCACACGAATATGGATAACTACGACCACGTGATCCCGCAGGACATGCAGCGCAATGCGGCGATCGTGGCGTATTTCGTTTACCAAAGCGCGATGCGGGATGAGAGAGTGCCGAGGAAGTAACAAGTTCTTGTGATAGAAAAGGCCTCGTTTATCTGACGAGGCTTTTTTTTATCTAGAATTCGAGTTTTAGACCCATATAGACCAGCCGCGGAACCGAGTAGTGAAAATTGTCATTCAGTACATACCGGTACTGCTGCAATTCCCGCGCAGTCATAGAATAGCCTCCGACACCTAAGAACCCATCCTCGTTGGGTTTACCTGTTGAGTTGAAGACATCGATCACGTTTTTCCGGTCCAGGAGGTTCAGTATTTCGACATAAAGCGTCGTTCGAAACCCGGATGAAAATTCGAATTGTTTGGTCAACTTCATGTCGACAGAGAACGTGGACGGCATATTCCTTGAGTTCCGCCGCGCTACTGCTCTTGGGCTCGGGACACCGGCCAGGGCATATTTTGTGATTTGAACGGGTGTGTAAGGAAAACCGCTCTGCCAATTTCCAAAAACATAGAGGCTCACGTTTTCAAAAGGATGAATTCCTGAGACGCCAGGTCCTTCTCCTCTGTTGATGTTCATTAATGCATGGAATCGAAAAGTTTCACTCTGCTCTTGATCCATGGGTGCATTAAGTTTAACATCTGAGTAACCGAGCCACGCAGGTCTGAAACCCGAGTTGTCTCCTGATCCGCTTATCCTTGTATCCAGAAAACTAGCGTCAATGCCAATGGAAGTATTCTGATTGGCTTTGCCGCCCAAACTAATCTCGATGCCTGTGACGTATCCCTTATCGTAGTTTCCGTATGTATGTAATCCATTGGGGAATGATGTAATATTTCCGTTTCCCACCACATTCGTGATGTTCTTGCGGTACAAGGATCCGGACGCATAATACAACAGATCCCTGGTCTTATAATTGAAAGATAGGTCGATCAGTTCTGTTTTTTGGAGCTTCAGTGCACTATTGCCGATCAGCGCTGAGAACGGAGGAGCAATGGACTGACGTTCCAGAAAATCCATCCCCACGTAATAGTAGCTATAGGGAGGCATTTGCCGGTACCAACCGTAATGGATTGCTGCCGAAGCTTCATCAGACAATCTTGCTGAAACATTGATTCGGGGGCTCCAACGCAACTCAGTCCCTGACGATTTGAAATCTTCAGGACCTAACTGTTGGTCTGGACCGGTCGGATAGGATATGTCTTTTATAATCTTCGTTCCAGGGTCAAAAAGATCACCTCTCAAACCGAGACGTAATTTTAAGGTCTCCCACAAAACCTCATCCTGAAGATAAAAATGAGAATGGACGGGCCTTTTTGCCCCGTCGGTACCTTCCGCAAAATCGTCAGAATTCTGGTGTTCTAGTTTGAAGTGCCCTGGCGACGAGACAACCCGATAGCCATAGAAATTATTAGATCCTCCATAAGGATATCCGGGATCCTGGAGGTCATAAACACGTACGGTGCTCGCGGTTGATTGAAATCCGATTTGAATGAAGTTATTATCATTATGCTGCCAACCGAATTCCAATCCGGCCGTCATGGCCTCCGACTCGCTTTTCTTAAAAACTATTGAACCCCTTTCAATGTCGTAAATTAAGTTGTCACCAAAATAGGTTGACGCCCCTGTATTCCCGCGGGTGTATGTATTTAACAATAAGAGAGCATCATCTCCTTTTTTGAAAAGATCACGTTGTATCTCGTCGTACTTGGTTGAATAAAAGCCCGCATTGACCTTTGCATAGATGGTTTTTGACACATCGTATTTTCCCTGGAGGACTGCGAATACGGCAGAGCGCTCCCTATGCGGTTCCCTTCCGGGCATCAGCAGATAAGGATTTCGGAACAAATTCCTTTTTGAAAAAGAATAAATGGTCATTGCGTCCACTTGGATAAACGAAGCAGGCGAGTAAGAAATATTTCCATATAGATTGGTCAACCGTTCTGAATTCACCAGTCCAGGGCGAGGCCCTCTCTTGTATGGACCAAAAAAGACCGTGTCGTTGAGCGTGGGATCAGGATTCCTGATACCGGAGGTGCTGTATCGCAAGACCGGATGACCGAAAACGCCCGGGTTTGCATCATCGGTGTCTGAAAGATCACCCGCTGCAAAAAAATGCAAGGTATTCCTGATGATCGGACCGCCGAATGCAACGCTATAAACATTCCGTCCGTAACTTTCAGAACCCAGGGCCGACGAGGCGGCATCTGTTACGTATTCAGCAGAAGCGTAAAACGTGTGTCCGCCTCTTTTGGGAACGATCTGTGTGATTCCGGAACCGTAATTTCCGTATTTGGCATCAAAACCGCCTGTGTTGACCTCCAAATGATCGATCGCGCCGTAGGGAAGCGTGAGGAATACATTACCGGCAAATCCGTCATTCATCGTTATTCCATTCAAGAAAAATCCCATTTCTCCCGATGCGCCGGCACGAACATATGGCGTACCGTTTCGCTGATAAATAGAAGAGGTCGAATTGGTCACCATGTCGGTAACGTTCCGGTACGGCCTTGTTGCGAGATCCTTTTTCGTAATTAACACCGTCCTGTAGGGATCTGAGTGAGGTCGTGAAAAAAGAGTCGTGGATTTTGATGTACCGTCGCTTTCCGGAACTTCGGATGCTGCAATGTCGATCTCGTTGACGATGTCGGATTGAACGACTACGATGACCGAATAGGAATTGCCGTCCATCGAGATACTTATTTTGTGCTCGCCCGCCTCCACGGCCATGAAATAGAACTCTCCATTGTCATTTGTGACGGTTTCAAGCCATGTTCCTTCGATACGGACGGTTACGCCCGCCAATGGCCCTCGCGTTGCTTTGTCTACTACTCGGCCTTTCAATCGTCCTGTGACGCCGGCCACGGCACTGGAATGGGGCAGGACAATGATGACGGCCAAAAAGAGGCCGATCAAATAAAAGAATTTTTTCATCACATAGCTCCGAAATAGATTTTCTGATTATTAAAATTCCACTTTACATCCCACGTTGATCCATCGCGGGTTGGAATAATGGAGATTGTCTTTCATCACGTACTCGTATTGCTGGCGTTGACGGGTGCTCAGTGTCTGCGCCGCCGGCGTGCCGAGATAACCGTCCGAATCGGCCTGACCCGTGGCCGAAAAAACCTGCACCGGGTTCTTACGATTGAGCAGATTCCAAATTTCCAAATAGACGGTGGCATGATAGCGGCCCGAGACATCAAACTGTTTAGTGATCTTCACATCCACGGTCATGGTGGGCGGTGTGGTTCTGGAATTTCTATCATCGATCGGTGCCGTAGTGCTCGTGCCGGCATAGATATAGCGAGCCACCGGATACGGTGTGTAGGGAAAACCGCTGGCCCAGTTGATCCACACGAAGAAGTTTGTGTTTTGGAGAGGCCGGATATCGCCGGTCAGCGGACCTTCGCCTTTGAGAAGACGGGCATCGGCAAACAACTTTATTGTTGTCCTTTGTTCATGGTCCGAGGGCGCTTCGATCTGTGTTTGACCTTCCAATAACCAATCTGAACGGAATCCCGTACTGCTTTCCGATGCACTGGTGCTGGACCGAAGGAATGTTGCGAAAGCGCCCGTTGTAAAGTTATCGGTAATCCGGTCCTCAAAATGAAAATTAAACCCAGCAACAACGGTTGGTCCGGAATTGTCTAAAGTCCAAAGAGAGTTTGGAGAATCCGGTTTTAGACCTTTCACAATCACATCACTAACACTATTGCGGAAAAAAGTTGCATCAAAAGAAACTCGGGCCGCATGATAGAACAAACCGAATTCGATCGCTTCTGTTTTTTCGGGCTCGAGGATCGGATTTGGAGTATAATTCGCAAACGGTGGTGCAATGAGCATCTTTTGGACCATATGACTGCTAACGAGATAATTCTCAAAAGCTGGAAGATGGTAGAACCACCCGTAATTAGCGTGAATGTTGACATTCTTATTAAGCTCTGTAGAAATTCCCAGCCTAGGACTCCATTTTACAAATGACTTATTTTCATTTAATTTTAGATATCGCGTTGGCCACCAATAATCATTCTCTACCTTGACTGTTTTCATTCTTGTTGAAAAATAATCCGCTCTCAAGCCGCCAGAGAATGTGAATTTATCAATGGAATATTTGTCCTGAGCGAAAAAAGCCACTGTGAGAGGTTTTTTCGGACCATCTAAAAGGAAAAAGCCAGTACCCTCGTCTTTATTCTGATGGGTGACGTTCAATATGTAGAAATCATTATACTCAATTCTGTACCCGTAAACATTATTTGCTCCTAAAATCGGACTTCCAATATCTGTCATATCAAGCATACGCTCGGTATGACTCGTGAACTCGAAACCGCTTTCGATAAGATGTTCTTTATTCCACTGCCAGTTGAAGTTCAATCCGCCAAGCCACACATCCGATTCGCTTTGCTTATAATTGACAAATTCGCGATCGATATCTGACAACAGATTGTCTCCGTAATAAGTATTAGACCTGGTATTTCCGCGGGTTTCGCTATTTAAGATTCCAATAGCCCGGTCGCCCATGTCAAAAAATGATCTGGCGGCGATCTTGTCGTCGGAAGAATACCATCCGATATGGGCCTGAAGGTACATGTCAGAAGAAAGCACATATTTTCCCGTCAGATCAACCAAATACGAAGACCTCTCTTCGCGCGGCACGCCGTGGGGGCTTAATAAATACGACGAACTGAATTGATTTTTTTTGATCGATGAGAATAACGTGGTGAGATCGAATAGCATCACGGCGCTGGGTTCGTACGACAAACCGACATATAAATTCGTCAGATCCGAAGCATTGACACGCTCCGGTCTTGCGCCGTGTTTGTATTTCAGTTTCCCGCTACGATCCGTCGCAAACATCGCCGTATCGTTGAGAGAAGGGTCTGGATTCTTTATCCCTGCGGTGCTGTAGCGTACAAGCGGGTGACCGAATACGCCCGGCTCCGCGTCCTCGAGAGCTGTATAATCCAAGGCGGCAAAAAAACGCGTACGATCATCAAGAAGAGGTCCTCCCACCGTTATGCTGTAAACATTGCGTTCGTATTCACCGGCTACGAGTTCCGCCGAACCGGAAAACGTCTTGCCGCCACGTTTGGGAACTATGTGCGTCATGCCCGTGCCCAGTTGTCCATACTTTGCTTCGTAGCCTCCAGTCTGCAAGGTCACTAGTTCGATCGCGCCATAGGGGAGGGTGAGATGCGTGCCGCCGGAATTGGCGTCGTTGAGGCGGAGCCCGTTCATGTAATATCCGGCCTCCCTGGCCGCCCCGCCGCGGTAGAAGAGTTCATCCGTCCTAATGTATCTTTCCCCAAGTGGTAACGTGGGGGAAATCGCCCTTTGATAAACGTCTCCGGCGGCTTGTTGGATGATATCGTTGAGAGAGCGATGAGGCTGACGGCCGATATCTTCGGCGCTGATAAAACGGCGCAAGTAGGGGTCGTTGGGTTGATAGGACGGGTTTTGCGCCGGGAGAATTTCATCCTCGGCCCCGGCGCTATGAGAGGACAGCGCGAATGCAATTTCATTCATCATATCGGGATATACCTGGAAGCCCTTATAAGTCTTCTTCCGGTAGCCTTCGTTCTCGGCGCTGATATCGTAAGCGCCGGCCGGAACGCCGATCATGGTGAATTCCCCGGCCGCATTGCTGACCGCGGAGATCGCGCTATGGGTCAGCCGGATGGTCACGCCCGGCAATGCGTCGCCCGTCTCCTTATCGGTCACTTTCCCATGGATGCGGCCGTGAATACGGGCCACGGCAAAAACGGGAAGGAGGAAAAATTCGATTATTACTAAAAAAGCGCAAGATCGGATGGTAAAAATGTTCATAATAACCTCATCAGGTTTGTGCGGCGTTCCGAAGTCCTTATTCTGGTAGTGCGCTACGACACGATAAAATTACATCTATTTTTGAAAAAAAACAAACAGAGACTTGGAAACGGGAGCATAGCGGGCCTCCTCGCACATAGCCTTTCACAAAAAAATGAAATAAAATTTGACAATATGGGGCGAGTTGTATAGATTAGCCGCAATTAAACAAGTTCTCACATCGTGAAAGTCTGATCCCAAGAGTGAAATCCATCATTTCATCTTACATCACTTTAACCAAGCCGACGATCATGCTGCTCGTCTTGTTCACCGGTGCCACGGCCCTATTTATGGAAGGCAGCATGGTGCACGAACCCGGTAAATTCCTCCTCATGATGATCGGCTTGTACCTGACCGGCGGCTGCGCCAATGCGCTGAACCAGTATTTTGAGCGTCATATCGATGCGCAAATGGACCGCACCAAAAAGCGGCGGCCATTGCCGATGGGCGAGATCGGCGCTACCCACGCTCTGATCTTTTCCATTTCGATCGGTGCGATCGGAGTCCTGATGTTTGCGTTGGTCTTCAATTTTCTGACCGCGATCCTGTCCCTGGCGACCATTCTGTTCTATAGTTTATTCTATACCCTTTACCTGAAACCCAACACGCCGCAGAATATTGTGATCGGCGGCGCTGCGGGGGCGATGGCGCCGGTCGGTGCTTGGGCCGCCGCGACAGGGCAAATGGCCGTGGCACCGTGGATCATGTTTGCGATCGTTTTTCTCTGGACGCCGCCCCATTTTTGGTCGCTGGCCCTTTTCTGCAAGGACGATTATGTCAAAGCTAAATTGCCCATGATGCCGGTCATCAAAGGCGACGATGCCACACTGAAGCAAATGTTCTATTATACGCTGGCCCTTGTCGTTATGAGCCTCGCGCTCATTTGGTTCCACTCCGGTCTTGTCTACGCCGTGGTCGCTGTCGTGCTCGGATTCTTCTTTATCAAAAAAGCCTACCGTGTCATGCAGGACAAATCGGAAAAGCTCATCCGCGGACTCTTTGGTTATTCCATTGTATATCTGTTTGTGCTGTTCTTTGCCATGATCGTTGATAGTTTCGTCGGCGTAAGGATCTAGTTCTGCGGGAGGAACCCGGCGTGTAAGGAAATTGTAAAAATTTCTTGCATGTTTAAAGGTCACCCGATATATTCTGTCCCGTTCTGATATTTTTTAATATCCGATCTTAATCGCCTTTCTCACATTGGACCATTTATTATTCATACGCAGGGCTATGTTGTTTATTAACCGTTGCGTAAGTCGATAGCAATTTGTGAATGTTGTAACTTTAAGGAGATAACACGTGCCACAAATATTCCCAAAATCAGCGAATAAGCTTCCTCTGATCACGCTTGTGGCTGTACTGGTGTTGGGCGGCGCGGCGACCGGCTTCTTCTGGTATTACGGTTCGCCAAAGTTCACCGACGTCGGTTACCGTCCCAAGCAACCCATTCCCTACAGCCATAAACTGCACGCCGGTGATCTCGGAATGGACTGCCGCTATTGCCACGTAGGCGTAGAGAAATCCGCAACGGCAATGGTACCCCCGACGGCCACCTGTATGAACTGCCATAACCTGATCCTGCCGCAGAGTGAAAAACTCTTGCCTCTGCGCGAAAGTTGGACGAACGGCACGCCGATCGAATGGGTGAAAGTTCACAAAACGCCGGATTATGCGTATTTCAACCACAGCATTCACGTTAACCGCGGAATCGGATGCGAATCCTGCCACGGGAACGTCGCTCAGATGGAAGTGGTGGAACAGAAACAGCCGCTCAGCATGGGCTGGTGTCTCGACTGCCACCGCAACCCCGACCAACATCTTCGCGATCTGACCAAGGTCAAGATCACCGATATGGATTGGACCCCGCCCAAAGATCAACAGGCTTTCGCCGAAAAAATTAAAAAAGAAAAACATATTGCTCCACCGGAGGATTGTTCCGCATGTCATCGATAAACAAGAATATGATGGTTCAAAACGGCAAAGAATATTGGCGCAGTCTGGATCAGCTCGCCGATACGCCGGAATTTAAAGAATTGGTTCAACGTGAATTTCCCGAGAACGCGTCGGAAATGACCAACCCGGTCACACGCCGCAATTTTCTCGGCCTGATGGGCGCATCGATCGCTTTGGCCGGATTGGCGGGCTGCCGCAGACCGGTCGAAAAGATCATACCGTACGTGATCAAACCCGAAGAGATCATTCCGGGTATTGCGGAATGGTACGCGACCACGATGCCTATGGGATTGAATGCCTACGGCGTTCTGGCCAAGAGCCACGAAGGTCACCCGACGAAGATCGAGGGTAATGAAAGACACGCGTCTTCGCTCGGCTCGTCCAATGCCTTCATGCAGTCGGCGATCCTGGGATTGTATGACCCGGACCGTTCCAAGTTCATCATGCAGAAAAATGAGGAGAAGGCCTGGAACGATTTTGTCACATTCTGGCGCGGGCTGTACGAACAGTATAAGACTTCCAAAGGCGAAGGGCTCGCCGTTCTGAGCGAATCCTGGTCATCACCGAGCTTGGCGATTCTGCAGGCGCAATTCCAGAAAACTTTTCCCAACGCCGCCTGGGTCACGTATGAACCGGTGAGCGACGAGAATTTGTATGAAGGCGTGAAGGCCGCTACCGGCAAATATTATCAGCCGGCGTATGCGTATCAGAAGGCCCAGGTCATTCTATCCCTTGATTCGGATTTCCTCTATTCCGGTTCGGAGAACGTGACGGCCGCACGCGGTTTTGCCGACGGTCGCCGAGTGAAGAGCGAGAAGGATTCGATGAACCGCCTGTACGTAGTAGAAAGCGTTTTTTCGATTACCGGCGGTATGGCCGATCACCGTCTCCGCTTGCAAAGCCGTCAGATCGGCGCTTTTGCCGCCGCCTTGGCGAAAGAGCTTACGGCGCAAGGTGTTACGGTCGAAGGCGCGTCGGGCTCAGCGGCCGGCAATTTCGATCAGAAATGGCTGAGCGCTGTTGCCAAAGACCTTATCCGCGCCAAAGGTAAGTCGCTGGTGGTGGCTGGCTCCCGTCAACCGGCTTCCGTTCACGCGCTCGTTTATGCTATCAATGCAGCGCTCAATAATATCGGCAACACGGTCAGTTACCGTGAAATGAAAGATGCGGCCGTTCCAAGCCGCGCGGCCTTCACGGCTCTTGTGAAGAAGATGCATGAGAGCAATGTGACAACCTTGGTCATCATGGGCGGCAATCCGGTCTACAACGCGCCGGCCGATCTGGAATTCGAATCGGCGATGGCGAAAGTAGGCCAGACCATAAGCCTGAGCGGATATTACGACGAAACAGCGAAACTTGCGGACTGGCATATTCCCCAGGCGCATTTCCTCGAAAGCTGGGGCGATGTGCGTTCTTCCGACGGTTCGCTCGGCGTGATACAGCCTTTGATCGAACCGTTATTCGGCGGAAAATCGCCGGTGGAATTTCTCAGCCTGATCGCCAAGGCTGCGGACGACCGCGGATACGATGTGGTTCGTGAGAACTGGAAAGGTCTGCTCAAGGGCGATTATGAAAAATCGTGGCGCCTCGTCCTCCACGACGGCGTGTTGGAGAACAGCGCGCTGCCGGCCGGAGCTCCGAAGTTAGATACGAAATCCTACTCGGCCTATTTGTCGGCGCATCCATTTGCTACGGATGCGGCGGCGGCGGGCAACCTGGAAATCGTGTTCCAATCCTCGGCTTCCACTTTCGACGGACGGTTTGCCAATAACGGATGGCTTCAGGAATTGCCCGATCCGGTGACCAAGATCACCTGGGATAACGTGGCGCAGATCAGCTTTGCCACGGCCAAAGAGATGGGACTTGGAAACGATATCATCAAAGGCAAGAACGAACAAGCTATTATAAAGATACAATACCAGGGGCGCGAACTGGAGATGCCGGTTTGGGTTCAGCCCGGCCATGCAGATCATTCCATCACCGTGAGCTTAGGATACGGTAGGACGGAAGCCGGCCGTGTAGGTAATGGTGTCGGCGTCAATACGTACCTCCTTCGCACTTCCGACGCTCAGGATTTCGGTTTGGGCGCTCAGATCACCAAGACCGGCAAGACCTATGTGATAGGAACGGTGCAGGATCACGGCGGATTCGATACGGAAGCGCTGGCCGCCAATGAGATCGCGCGTAGAGTACCGACGATTTTGCGCGAAGGAACCCTGGAAGAATATCAGAAGAATCCTGCATTTGTCGCCGAAAAGGGCGAGATGAACAAAGAGCTGATCGGCAAGGACGGCCAGCCGATCTCGATATACAATCCCCAGGATTACAGTCAAGGTTATCAATGGGGTATGTCCATCGATCTCAATGCGTGCATCGGCTGCAATGCCTGTACGATCGCATGCCAGAGCGAGAACAATATTCCGATCGTCGGCAAATCGCAGATCCTGATGGGACGTGAAATGCACTGGATGCGCATGGACCGCTACTACAGCGGCGATATCGAACAGCCGGAGATCGCTTACCAGCCCGTCGCCTGCCAGCACTGCGAAACGGCGCCTTGCGAACAGGTCTGCCCTGTTGCGGCCACCGTACATGACAGCGAAGGTTTGAACGTGATGGTATATAACCGCTGCGTCGGAACCCGATACTGCGCCAATAACTGTCCGTATAAGGTTCGCCGGTTCAACTTCCTCGAATTTAATCCCGGAACCAGCGGTTTCAATCAGGTGGAGGGTCCGGAAATTCTCAAGATGTCCAAGAACCCCGACGTCACCGTCCGTATGCGCGGCGTGATGGAGAAGTGCACCTATTGCGTGCAGCGAATCAGCGGCGCGCGTATCGCGGCGAAAAAAGAGAACCGCGAGATCAAGGACGGCGAAGTAATTTCCGCCTGCCAGCAGAGCTGTCCCACGCAGGCCATTGTGTTCGGAAATATCAACGATCCCAACAGCAAAGTCTCCGAGGTCAAGAAGCAGAACCGGCAGTATTCGTTGCTCGGCGAACTCAATACGCGTCCGCGTACGACGTATCTGGCCAAACTGCGCAATCCGAATCCGGAACTGGAAGAAACAAAGAACGCCTGAGCGTTCGATAAATTAATTAACCTGAAGTTCATAACTTAAACAGAAAAATCTGTGAGTGCAGCAACAACGAATCCTACCGAAGCCATGGTCGAAGAAGCGCCGTTGATCACGGGCAATGCGACCTTTAAAGGCATATCGAATCAGATCAGCGAGGTGGTCGAGAATAAACCGCCGAAACCGTGGTACCTGGCCTTTTTGGTCGCCAGTTCCGCTCTGCTGCTTCTGCTCATCGCGGTGACATACCTGATATTTGAGGGAACCGGTATCTGGGGGATCAATAATCCCGTCGGATGGGGGTTGGCGATCGTCAACTTCGTGTTCTGGGTCGGTATCGGCCACGCGGGTACGCTGATCTCGGCGATCCTTTTCCTGTTGCGTCAGCGCTGGCGTACATCGATCAACCGGTTTGCCGAGGCCATGACCATCTTCGCCGTAATCTGCGCGCTGATGTTTCCCGGTATTCACGTCGGCCGTATCTGGGTGACATACTGGTTTGCCCCGGTGCCTAATCAGATGGCGATGTGGCCGAATTTCCGCAGTCCTCTGCTGTGGGATTTCTTTGCGGTTGGAACTTACTTCACCGTTTCTTTGCTATTCTGGTACGTCGGACTGATCCCGGACCTCGCGACCTTGCGTGACCGCGCCAAGACGCGCACCCGTCAGATCATTTTCGGTATTCTATCGATGGGATGGCGCGGCGGCAATAAACAATGGAAACATTACGAAATGGCCTATTTGATCCTGGCCGGTCTTTCTACGCCGCTGGTGTTGTCCGTGCACAGTATCGTGTCCACCGACTTTGCCACCAGTATCATTCCCGGATGGCATACGACGATCTTCCCGCCGTATTTTGTGGCCGGAGCTATCTTTTCGGGATTTGCCATGGTGATGACCCTGGCTATTCTGGCGCGCAAGATATACAAATTAGAAAATGTCATTACGATCTACCATCTGGAAAATATGAACAAGGTCATGTTGGTGACCGGTATGATGGTCGGTTATGCCTACAGCTGTGAGTTCTTCATCGCCTGGTACAGCGGTAACGGGTATGAGCGGTTCGCATTCATCAACCGCGCGTTCGGACCTTTCTGGTGGTCGTATTTCAGCATGATCTTCTGTAACGTGGTCGTGCCACAGATCTTCTGGTTCAAGAAATGGAGAACCAGTATTCCGGTCATGTTTGTCGCTTCGATCTTTATTAATATTGGTATGTGGTTCGAACGGTTCGTGATCATCGTGACTTTGTCGCGCGATTACCTGCCGTCGAGCTGGGATTATTACCGTCCGACGCCGTGGGACTGGATGACGTTCATCGGCTCATTCGGATTATTCTTTGTATTGTTCCTCTTGTTCCTGCGGTATCTGCCCATGATCGCCATGGCAGAAGTGAAGGGCATATTGCCTCAGGCGGATCCGCATCATCATAACGGTAAACATTAAAAGTTGCATCATAACTTATAGGGTTTTGTCATGAGCGAAACTAAGGTCAAAGAAGAAAAGAAAATGTCGTTGGTGGTTGCGGAGTTTACCGACCCGGGAGCGCTGCTCCATGCGGCCGAAAAGACCCGCGAGGCCGGCTATAAAGAATTCGATTGCCATTCACCTTTCCCGGTACACGGGATGGACCGGGCGATGGGCTTGTCCCGTTCCCCTCTGGCCAAGATCGTTTTCGTGATTGCCATGTCCGCGGTCTGCGGTATGATCGCCTTAACTTACTACGTCAGCGTGATAGCGTATCCGCTGGTGATCTCGGGAAAGCCGTTGTTCAGCTACGTCGCTTACGCGCCTCCGATCTTCGCGATCGGCGTGTTGACGGGAGCTTTAACCGCCGTCATCGGGATGCTGGCGCTGAATAAGTTGCCCATGCCGTACCACCCGCTGTTCAACTCGGCGAATTTTGCTAAAGTCACGGACGACGGATTTTTTGTCAGCATTCAGTCCAACGACCCGCAATTTGAGGAATCGAAAGTGAAGAGTTTCCTTTCTTCGATCGGCGGAAGAAATGTAGAAGTCATTCAAGGATAAATTAATCACCTATAAATCAGAAGTATTTATGAACTATCAGAGATTCCGGAAATTGGTGTGGGTCGCGTTAGCGGTCTCGATAGGCGCCTGTCAAGGCCGTCCTTCGGATCAGCCCCCGATCCATTTGAATCCTAACATGGATCATCAGCCGAAGTACAAGCCGCAGTCGTATTCCGATTTTTTTGAGAACAGCTCCACGATGCGGATTCCGGTGGCGGGTACGGTTGCGCGTGGCCACTTACGCGCCGATGCGGCCTATTATACCGGCAAAGATGAAAAGGGCAGTCTGATCGCTAAGTCACCGGTCGCCGCCGACTTGAACCTGTTGAAGCGTGGCCAGGAGCAGTATACGATCTACTGTTCGCCCTGCCACGGCGCCGTAGGTGACGGGCGCGGTATTGTCGTTCAGCGCGGCTATCTGCCTCCGCCGTCCTATCATACCGATGTTCTGAGAAAACAGCCCGACGGGCACTTTTTTGATGTGATGACCAACGGAATTCGTAATATGGCATCCTATAAGAACCAGGTCAGCGTGGCCGATCGATGGGCGATCGTCGCTTACATCCGCGCTCTTCAGCGAAGCCAAAACGCCGGTTTGGATGACGTACCACAAGAAATGCGAAAGGATCTTAAGTAAAAAACCATGAAGATCAATACTGAAACTTTCAAACTGACGGAGCCCGGTTCGTTCGGCAGAAATGCCCTGATCGTGGGCATCCTCGGGCTCGCGCTGAGCGCGGCCGGTTACTTTGTGGATTCGAAACAATTCTTTCATTCTTATCTGGTCGCTTTTGTGTTCTGGACCTCGATCGGATTAGGAGGCTTGTTCTTCACCCTGCTCAATCACCTTGTGGGAGCGGAGTGGAGCATTGTGTTGCGCCGCATTTCGGAAACCGTTATGATCGCCCTGCCGGTCATGTTTGTTTTCTTCATCCCGCTCATTTTCGGTTTTCATGATCTGTATCATTGGAGCCATCCCGAAGCGGTGGACGCCGATCCGATTCTCAAGGCAAAGTCCGGATATCTTAATGAACCATTCTTTATCATCCGAACGGTCGTCTATTTTGCTATTTGGTTTGTTTTCGCGCGCGCGTTGTATGGTATGTCCGTAAAGCAGGACAGTGGCGACCAGTCCAATAATGAAAAGATGCGCCGCATCAGCGCACCGGGTATGATCCTGTTCGCATTCACTTGTACCTATGCTGCCTTCGATTGGATCATGTCGCTGCAGCCCCATTGGTTCTCGACCATCTTTGGCGTATGGTATTTTGCGGCCGGTCTTCTGGCCTGTCTGGCTTTTATTAACCTGTTCGCGCAGATACTTCGCAGGAACGGCGTGCTGGCCGGGCAGATCACGGTCGAACATTACCACGATCTGGGTAAACTGAAATTCGCATTTACGATCTTCTGGGCTTATATCTCTTTCTCCCAATTCTTCCTCATCTGGTATGCGAATATTCCGGAAGAGACGATCTTTTTCTTGCACCGCTGGGAAGGTTCCTGGCAATACGTCAGCCTGTTGCTGATATTTGGACATCTGATGTTGCCCTTCCTTTGGCTGATCCCGCGCGCCACCAAGCGCAGTCTGCCGGCTATGGCATTTATCGGCATTTGGCTCCTGCTGATGCATTGGGTGGATTTGTACTGGAATATCTTCCCGAACCTTCACAAACACGGATTCCAATTATCCTGGATGGATCTTACCACCCTGGTGGGTATCGGCGGCGTGTTCCTGTGGATGATGTGGGTGCGTATGTCCGCCCACGCGCTGATCCCTGTCAAAGATCCCAAACTCGAAAAATCATTGCACTTTGCAAACCCATAGGATGCCGTTATGAGCGAACTAAACAAATTTGGACATGAGCGCCACGGGGATCATCCCGAGCAATTAGGCACGGAACACGGCGGCGTCGATTACGAGCGCCGCGATGCCAATCCGCGCAAGATCATTATCGCTACCGTTTCTCTTTTAGCGGTGGTCGTCGTGATGATCATTTTTCTGGCGGAACTTTTCACGATGACGGTCGAGAAGCAAGTGACCGAAGCGGTTCTCAAGCCGCCCTCGGCCCAGTTGCGGGACATCAGGGTCAAGGAACAGGAGATCCTGAATAATTACAAAGTGATCGATGCCGCCAAAGGCGTGTATCAGATCCCCATTGAGCGCGCGATGCAACTCGTAGCCGAAGAGGCTTACCGCAGTTCGCAATCGAAGGACTCAAAGCCGGTCAAGAAGTAAGACCGGATTCACAGAAAGTGTCATCGTGTTGCGTTATTGTTTGAAATTACTCTGTATCTCTGTTCTTTTACAATTATCACAAAGTCCGATCCACGCGCAAGTGGTCATGGATAAGCCGCCGGTCAGCGGTATTGATGTGCAGGAGCATCTTGGACAAACTATTCCGCTCGATCTCGCTTTCACCCGTGACGACGGGCAGGTAGTTCACCTGGGCGACTATTTCCACCGCGGTAAACCGGTAGTGGTGGTACTTGCGTATTACAATTGCCCGATGCTGTGTACTTTGGTGCTCAACGGACTCGCCGACGCGATCAAGCAGAATCCTTGGCTGCCGGGCCGGGACTATCAGATCGTGACGATTAGCATCGATACCTCGGAGACCGCCGAGCTGGCAGGCATCAAGAGAAAGAACTATCTCAATTACCTGGCGAAGCCGGACGGAAATGACGGATGGCGTTTTCATGTAGGCCGTCAGGAAGCGGTCGATACACTCGCGGCGGCGTTGGGTTTTAAGTATTTTTATGTGGAAGAACGCAAGGAGTTCGCGCATCCCGCGGTGATTTTCCTACTGAGCGAAGACGGCCGGATATCGCGTTACTTGTACGGCATTCAGTTCAAAGAGCGTGATTTCAGGCTGTCTCTGGTGGAGGCCTCCGAAGGCAAAATAGGGAATACGATCGACCGGCTTTTGCTGTATTGTTTTCACTACGATCCCAACGCAAAGAGTTATGTCGTCATGGCGATGAATGTCATGAAACTCGGCGGACTGGCGACTATCGTGGTGCTGGGCCTTTTTCTTCTGGTCATGTGGAGAAGGGACCGGACGTCAAACTCGAATTAAATACCCATTTCTATATAACATTGTTTTCGTATTAACAGGAAAGTTCAAAGAACATGAATGAGAGCAGTTCATTTTGGATGCCTCCGGCGAATTCTACGTATGCGGGCGATATCGATGCGATCTTTTATTTCATCTATTATTGCTCGATCTTCTTCCTCGCCCTGGTCACAGCAGGCATCATTTACTTCTCGCTGAAGCACCGCCGCCGTAAACAGGAAATGACGACCGGCGCGTCGCACAACAACACGCTGGAACTGGTATGGACGGTCATACCGGCCGTGCTGGCATTCACCGTATTCGGCTGGGCGTTCCAGGATTACATCAAAATGAGCGTGGTGCCCAAAGATGCCATGGAGATCAAAGTGACCGGCCAGAAATGGTTCTGGACATTCGAATATCCCCAAGGCGGTACCACGGTGAATGAACTTGTCATTCCGGTCGGTAAGCCGATCAAACTGCTGCAATCATCCAAAGACGTGATCCACAGCCTGTTCCTACCGGAATTTCGTACCAAACGTGACGTGTTGCCCAACCGCTATTCCGTGAACTGGATCGAAGCGGTTTATACCGGCGAGTTTGAAATTTTCTGCGCCGAGTACTGCGGCACGAAACATTCGGAAATGGTCGGTAAGGTCAGGGTTCTGAGCGAATTGGATTTCAATAAATGGCTGGAAACCAACAGCGCCGGCGGGGAAGGCATGGCGCCCGAGGCATTCGGCGAGAAACTGTATACGTCCAAAGCGTGCGTCACCTGTCACAGTGTGGACGGCAAACCGGGAACAGGTCCGAGCTGGAAGGGCATTTACGGTCATGAAGCGAAGATGGCGGACGGCTCCGTGGTAACCGTCGATGAGAATTATATACGCGAATCGATCCTTAATCCGCAGACGCGTATTGTAGCCGGTTTTCAGCCTGTGATGCCGACCTATCAGGGCATTCTGAAGGACCGCGAGATCGACGCGCTGATCGCGTATATCAAAACTTTAAAATAAAATCATAAACGAAGGAAAAGTTATGTCAACCGCTTCGCAAAGTTATGCCGAAGTCAATTATTTGAATGACCCCAAAGGCCTGAAGTCGTGGCTTTTCACGCTGGATCATAAGCGTATCGGACTTATGTATCTCTTCGCCATCATGACGATGTTCCTGATGGGCGGGATCTTTGCGATCCTGCTGCGCCTGGAACTGATGACGCCGGCGCGTGATTATTTTGATCCCGATACGTACAACAAGTTGTTTACGCTGCACGGTGCGATCATGGTGTTCCTTTTTATCATTCCGTCGATACCGGCGGCGATTGGCAATATCATTTTGCCGCTCCAGTTGGGCGCCAAGGATGTGGCTTTCCCGCGTCTCAATCTCGCCAGCTGGTACGTGTACGTGGTCGGAGCCATTTTTGCCTTATATTCTATGATCAGCGGCGCTGTCGATACGGGCTGGACGTTTTACACTCCTTATAGCACGACGACCAATACGTCGGTCATTTCCATGACCTTGGCGGTCTTCATCCTGGGTTTTTCATCGATCTTTACCGGGCTTAACTTTATTGTTACGGTACACAAACTGCGTGCGCCCGGAATGACATGGTTCCGTCTTCCTCTTTTTGTTTGGGGATTGTATGCAACGGCGATCATTCAGGTCCTCGCAACGCCTGTTTTGGCCATCACGCTGGTTCTTCTCATGCTGGAGCGCGGGTTGGGTATCGGTATCTTTGATCCCGCAATGGGCGGCGATCCTGTGCTTTTCCAGCATTTCTTCTGGTTCTACTCGCATCCAGCGGTCTATATCATGATCCTGCCCGGCATGGCGATCATCAGTGAACTCGTGGCGGCTTTCTCGCACAAGCAGATCTTCGGTTATCGGTTCGTCGGTTTCTCCAGTCTCGCCATTGCAATGACCGGTTTCCTTGTATGGGGCCATCACATGTTCACCGCAGGCCAATCGGAATTCTCTGCGGTCGTATTTTCATTCATCACCTTCCTGGTAGGTATTCCATCGGGTATCAAGATATTTAACTGGCTGGCGACCATGCACAAAGGATCGATCAGTTTCCAAGCGCCGATGCTGTGGACGTTCGCATTCCTATTCTTATTTACCATAGGTGGTCTTACAGGGATCTTCCTTGGAGCGATCTCGCTCGATCAGCATCTTCACGACACGTATTTTGTCGTCGCGCATTTTCACTATGTGATGATGGGCGGAACGGTCATGGCGCTGATGGGCGGTATCCACTATTGGTGGCCGAAGATCTGGGGAAAGATGTACAGCGAGACCTGGGCGCGCGTCTCGGTCGTGTTGGTCTTTCTTGGATTCAATTTGACGTTTTTTACCCAGTTCATTTTGGGAACGCAAGGTATGCCTCGGCGTTATTTCAGTTATGTGGACCGTTTCCAGACCCTGCACGAGATCTCCACGGTAGGAACCTGGCTGATCGGACTCGGTTTTCTGATCATGGCGGTTTATCTGATCCACGCCATTTTCAAAGGGCCCGTGGCCGGAAATAATCCGTGGGGCGCCTTGACGCTCGAGTGGACAACACCGTCGCCGCCGCCGCATCATAATTTTGACCGGCAGCCCATCGCGGTTCATGGACCCTACGATTACGACGCCATGATGGCCGAGATTACTTATAGCGGAACACCGGGCTTTTCCGGGAAGAAAGCAGACGCGAAGTCGGAAGTGAAATAAACTTTTAACATAAGAGGAATGTATTCCATGAATCATGCGGCTGAACATTCAACCCATCTCGCGCACCATTTTACGGATATGGAGCAGCAGAAGGACGCGGCCAAGCTGGGCATGTGGTTCTTTTTGCTGACGGAGGTCCTGACCTTCGGCGGCCTATTCTGCGCTTACGCGGTCTACCGGGCCTGGTATCCCGAGATGTTCTCCAATGCGCATAGGGAGCTGAACGTCGTGCTGGGTACGATCAATACGGTCGTCCTTATCACCAGTTCCCTTACGATGGCCCTTGCGATCCGCTCCATGCAGCTGGATCGGAAGAACCAGACGTTTACGTATCTTTTCTTTACGTTATTGCTTGCCGGAACATTTTTGGTGATCAAGTATTTTGAATACACCCATAAGATCCACGTGGGGCAGTTGCCGGGCCGTTTTTATTCATTCGAAGGCATCGAAGGGAATAATCCTCACATTTTCTTCAGCATTTATTTCATGATGACAGGTCTGCACGGTATCCACGTTGTCGGCGGCATGTGCCTGATCGGCTGGCTGATGTACAAGACCAAAAAGGATACGTTTTCCTCGGAGTATTATACGCCCATTGAAATGACGGGTCTGTTCTGGCATCTGGTCGACCTTATCTGGATCTTTTTATTCCCATTATTTTATTTAATAGGATAATTACAATGAGCCAAGAAAATTCTTCCAAACATCACGTTCATGTATTGCCGGTCGGCACGTATATAGCCGTGGGATCGGCCTTGCTCGTTCTCACAGCGCTGACCGTTTGGGTCGCTCAATTCCATTTCGGAGAGTGGAACCTGATTGTGGCCATGGCGGTTGCGGTTACCAAGGCCCTGCTGGTCGCGCTTATTTTCATGCATCTGCTGTACGATAATAAGGTTTACCTCGTTATTTTCTCAAGTTCCATACTCTTTCTTGGTATCTTTATCGTGCTGACCATGTTCGATACGATGCGGCGCGATGATATTTACGATTTTGTGGAAAAACCGATCCAGTCAAAAGCCGTGATCTATCAGAATGATTCGACAAAAACGGCGGCCGGAAGCGATTCATCGGCCGTGGCCAAAGATCCTGCGAAATAATCCTCTCATGTAATTGTACCTCCATCCCGTCACCGGACCTTTTCCGGTGACGGGCTTGTTTTAATATCCAAAAAAGAATACATTGCACCGTTATGAATGATCAATTGGTCAAAAAAGTCTTTATGGGTCTTGCAGGATTACTCTTGATCCTTATAGCCGCCGCGTTGATAGTATACCGTTATAAGATTTCAGACGACCGTATGCCTGTCTTTGGTTCCGTCGGCGAGTTTACCTTCACCGAAAGGAGCGGAGAACCTTTTGGCTCCGATCATCTGAAAGACCGTGTCAGCGTGGTCAACTTTTTCTTTACAACCTGCGAGGGACCTTGTCCTAAGATGAACGGTCAGGTCGCTTTTTTCTACAGGAAATTCCGCGACATGGCCGGCGTACAATTTGTTTCCATATCCGTCGACCCTGACCGCGACAGCCTGACGGCGCTTCAGGAATATGCCAAACGATTCCAGGTCAACGACCGCCGATGGTTGTTTCTGCGGGCACCCATATCGCAGGTCAAAGATCTGTCGGAAAAGGCCTTCATGCTGGCCGGTGGGGATTCACCAGGCCTGCACAGTACGAAGTTGATTCTGATTGATAAACAGAGAAGAGTTCGGGGTTATTATGCCAGCGAGGACGATCCGTCCTTAATGCGCCTTGAAAGAGATATTCTTACATTATTGAAAGAATGAACATGTCGGTGACAGATCTTTCGTCGGTCAATGCCGCTTTGAATCTCCTCAGCGCCATTTTGCTTTTCGCGGGTTATGTCCAGATCCGCAGAAAAGCCCGCAACCGCCATAAGACAATCATGATCAGCGCTTTGGTCGTATCCGGATTATTTTTGATATCGTACCTTATCTATCATGCCCAGGTGGGATCCGTTCCATATCCGCATCACGACTGGACCCGCACGCTGTATTTTTTGATCCTCATACCGCATATCCTTTTGGCCGGCCTGATGGTGCCATTCATACTCATTGCGGTATGGTATGCGCTGCACGATCAATTTGAGATACATAAAAAGCTGGTGAGGTGGGTATGGCCCGTGTGGATGTTCGTTTCGGTGAGCGGCGTAGCGATCTACGTCATGTTGTACTGGCTGTAAAAGCAGCGTTCAGCCGTCCAGGCGCATTCTCTGCTTTACTTGCTGGTATCGGGTGCGGATAAACTCTTTGTAGCCTTCGTAAGGTTCTGAGAAATGAACTTTCAGCTTGTGCATCGCGGAGTCCATCAAATCTGAAATCATTTCTTTCTGCGGATTGATGAGAGTTGAAAAGCCTTGTTCCTCGCGATTATAGGCCGTGCCATCCTCATCCCACTTTTTCAATTGAAGTTCCATGAGATAGTCGAATCCCTTTTCGGAAGCATACGTGCCGATCAGTGCATGCGCTTCCACCGGGGCCGTATTGAGCGGATGGTGGATCGTGTCTTTATAACGGTCCATGATTTCGTCCACCGAATCGCGGTTGCGGCTGCAGCGTTTTCTTAAGATGGTTTCAAAACTCTTATGGTAGCACTCGGCAGCCAGCTCCACACGGCCTGTGAGGAAGAACAGGGTGCCGAGGTGGCTGAAAGTGACGGCCAGTTTTTCGATCTCTACATTGAAAAATGTTTCGTCCTCCATCTCCGGAACTACCACTTTACTGGCCAGATCGTATACTTTGCGAATGTTGTCGGATTCTTTCTGGTAAAAACTGAACGGAACTTTGCCGCGGGAATATTTTTCGGCCTTGAGCAGGGAATCGCACCATTCGTACCCGATCGTGATCGCGGTCTGATAATCCATAAAATCGTTGGTCATGTCCTTGGAGCCCAGGATGCGGTCGAGATGCGCCATGCAGTCCTCGTAACGCTGGGCGCGAATAAGGAAGAACATCAGCTTGGGCAGTAGGTAGGCCATCAGATCGATATTGATCAGCCGCTCCACGAGCGACTCGATAATGCGTATCTGCTCCGTCTCGTCTTTTTCCTGGATCCGGTTGACCAGCCTTTCAGAAGTGATACGCATCGCTTCTTCGATCTGCGACCGTATCGCCTCCTTGAGCTTGGAGCCGCTCTCCAGCATCTTAAACAGTTCCACGGCGCGTTCGCAGTAAATGCTCGCGTGGCTGTAGTCCGTTTCCTCAATGGCGTCCACGGAAGCGTGGCAGGAATTATAAATCAGGATCGAAACCGTTTTATCCATCCGCGCTTCATGCTTCTCAAAAAATCCGCCAAGACGCCGTACGGCATCCATAAAGACCGATGTCGTAAAAGACTGCAGTTGCCGGTAGATCACTGTCACCAGAAGCAGGAAAACAACACGATCGTCCCGGATGGGATGCACCACATATTCCCGGAGAAACTGATCGATCGCTTCGCCGCTGACGGTTTCTCCGGCCTCCATACCGCTCTTTTTGTTCAAAAGCCGGTCCTTCATGTCAACCAGTTTACCAAAATACGAGAGAAGCGGATTGGATAATTTCCTGAAACGTCGGCCGTCTTTATTGTAGATCTCTTCAATGATCCTTCGGTTAGACTCGAACGTTTGGAGCAATTCTTCAGAGACCGAAAGATCGCGGCTTTCTTTGAGTATCCGGTGGATGAGATCGTATATCTCGGAAAAAGATTCCCAGGCGTTTTGTTTTCGCGAGCCCGCCGATTCGGCCAAATAATCGATAATGGCCCTTAAATCGTACATTTTTCTGCGTTCGCCCGTTGTGGTATGGCCGCTTGCGTTCATGGATTACGTTGTAAATGAAGTTGAGAAAATTGAAATATTTCCGTGCATCGCGGCTTACCATCCGCGATACGTTTATCTGATCTTGAAAAATGCAGGATTGACAAGAATTTTATGGATAAATCGATCCGATTGCAAGAAAAAACTCGCTACTCAGCTGCCTCAATTCGCTCGGCTAATGCCAGATCGAACCCGGTTACGCCGCCGGCGTCGTGGGTGTAGAGATCGATCGTTACGCGGTTGTATACATTGGACCAGTCCGGGTGATGATCCATGGACTGGGCTAAGAGCGCCACACGGGTCATGAATCCAAAGGCCTGAACGAAATCGGCAAAACGGAATTCTTTGTGCAGGCGGCCATTACGGTATTGCCAGCCCGGGAGTTTTTCGAGGCCGGAAAGTATCTCTTTTTCTTCCAATGGGCGGCGATCGGGCATAAGCGGTCCTTTGGTGATACCGGAAGCAGGAAGAGTGCAGGCTCTCACCGGCTCTCTCCCTGCTTTTCGGCGATGAATACTATTTCATGACTTCTTTTAAATTTTCCGCGACTTGAGGCCAATTGACCACATTCCACCAGGCTTTGACGTAGTCGGCCCGCATGTTTTGGTACTTCAGGTAATACGCATGTTCCCACACGTCGATGCCCATGAGAGGAACGGTATCCCATGCGGATAACTTGTGCTGATTTTCCGCCTGCAGGATAATAAGGCGCTTGTCGGACCGTCTGAAATGGAGCAGCGCCCATCCTCCGCCTTCGACGTCGCGCGCAGCGGCCGAGAAGTGGTCCATGAACATTTTGAGATCGCCGAAATCCTCTTTGATCTTATCCATCATCAGGCCCTGCGGTTCACCGCCGCCGCCTTTTCCATTGGGAGCCATGATCTTCCAGAACATCGAATGCAGGTAATGGCCGCCGCCGTTGAAAGCTGCACGCCGCGACCAATGCTGGACCAGCGCGTAATCGCCCGCCGCACGCGCTTTAGCTAATTCTTCTTCGGCTTTGATGAGTCCCGTCACGTAGGCCTGATGGTGTTTGGTGTGATGCAGTTCCATCGTGCGTGCGTCGATATAAGGTTCAAGCGCATCGTAAGCGTAAGGAAGTTTTGGTAATTCATGTTTGGTCGGGGCGGACACGGTTTGCGCCTGCGCAAGCGCCTCGGCGGAACCATTGAGCCAGGCCGATCCGGCGGCTCCGGCCGCTAAAACACCGCCGGTCTTCAAAAATTCTCTGCGTGAGGTCATGATTGCTCCTTTGATATGATCAGGTTGATGTATGTTTTTTAGGTTTAAAGATCTTATAAGCGAGATACAATACGACCGACTGAGGAAACAAACGTTGCAAATACGTCTGCGCTTTGTTTTTGAATCCTTCGATGGCGATGAGATCGTTGCTGATCAAGGCCCTGATCGCTACCCTGGAAACCTGTTCCACCGTGGCGGCACGGCTTTTAATGCGGACTTTTTGTGAACCGGCCGACACCTGGAAATTGGTTTTCGTCCGGCCCGGACATAACGATACAAAATGCAGACCGGTTTCCCGGTATTCGGCGGCGATGCCGGCGGTGAAACTGTTGACAAAGGCTTTGGTCGCCGCGTAGGTCGTCATGAACGGGACCGGCTGGAATCCCGCGGCCGAGGACACATTCATTACGGCTCCGTGGTTCCTGTCGATCATGGGCGGCAAGAAACGGCGCGTCAGTTGAACCAGCGCTTTCACATTCAGTTCGATCATATCGGCCAGGCGGTCGGGAGGCGATTCATGGAAATAACCGTATCCGCCGAATCCGGCGTTATTGATCAGCAGATCGATATCGATTTTTCGCATGTTAAGTTCATTCCACAAGATCTCATCCGCCTTTGGCGAAGTCAGGTCCAGCGCCAGAGGAATAACGCGCAAACCGTTCTTACCGAGTTCGGCGGCCAGCGTTTCGAGTTTCTCTTTCGACCGAGCTACCAGCACAAGCGAAACATTGAGCTTGGCGAGATCTTTGGCCAGTTGGTCTCCGATGCCGGAAGACGCGCCGGTGATCAGGGCGGATGAATAGGGGAACGTATTCATTGGAGGTAGTGGTTATTTCGGAGTTATGTGAATGTCTGAGAATTTGATGATCTGTGAAGGCTCCTGCACCCAGAAGCCGGGCGCGCCAAAACCGTGGGTCTTGTCATTGAATGAAGCGATCAGCCGATCATTGACATAAATGCTCAACTGGTCCTTAATATTCTCGATCCGTATGCGGTTAACTTTTTCCTGGAGTGCGTCTGAAAACTGGAATTCTTTCCAGGCGGGATTCATCAAATACCACGCGCCGCCGACGCCGTTGAACACGTTAAAACGGCGGTTGTGGCCAAAATTAAAACCATAACCCTGCAGATCGGATGTGTGATTCCTGTACTGTTTGCCTCCGCCTTCAAAGAGATTACATCGCATCATAACTGAGACGGCCGCCCAATCGGGTCCGGCCATCTTTTCGACGGTAAGTTCTATCGTATAATCTTCCAAAGGCTCCCGGTACACGATATGACCGCCGCTTCCGAATATGGCTCCGTTCTTTTCATACCACGTTCCTCCCAGAATTTCCCACTGACTCAGCGACATGGCATTAACGTTCTTATCATCCGAACGGCCGGTCTTTCCTCCTGCAAAAGCCGCCGCGATGGTTTTCATAACATCGAGCAGGCCGTCGATCTCGCCTTTATGGTCTTTCGAGATATTCTGAAGGATCTTCCCTTTTTCTACGTCGATCAGGCGCAGATCGATCGTCCAGGTTTGACCCAGCTTTCCAACGCTGCCGGCGATCATTTGTTTGACGCCAAGGAGTTGTCCGATCTGAACGGCGCATTCCTGAGAATTACAATTATCCGACATCGAGAAATCCTGCTCCTTGAGGATAGTATGCATTTGCTCCCGCTCGATGACATCGAATTTGTCCGTGTTGACCAGGATTCCGCGAAAGCGATTGGCCAGAATGGAAGCCTCGTCGGCCGTAATGCCGCCGGAGGCTTTGAATTCGAGTACAGCAACCGGGATCTTATTCTGCGCCGCTATTCCGGTTGCCAGACAGAGGGTCCATAACAATACTCTGTAAATCATAGATATGAAACTCCGAATAAGAACGACAGGATGGTTGGTGATCAAATTCAGAATAACGAATTTTGGAAAAGAATTCAATATAAACGTCGCGCCTTGATTCTTGAGCCTGAAATATTTACTTTTTCCGGACGGCCTTCCAAACGCAAATTAAAACCTGAAACCGCATGTTCCGCAGAGCTTTGTTCATAGTGACCGGCGTATTATGCATCACCGGCGTTGCCCGTGCATCGTTTGATACGAAAAAGGGCGCGCGTCCGCTTGGTATGGGTGGCGCATTCGTCGCGGTTGCCAATACCGGCGATGCGATGTATTACAATCCGGCCGGGCTGTGGCAGATCGCGAATCCATACGCCCAGACGTTCTATTCGGCCCCTTATAATCTCAAAGAATTGGGCACGACGGTTTTCAATTTCACCTATCCGATGACTTTCGGGAACGGATCGCTGAATTTTGAATCGTATGGTTACGATGTTTACAGGGAAACAACTCTCGGTTTTGCCTACAGCGGAAGTTTCAGGGAAAAACTGATCTACGGCGCTGTAATCAATTATGATCACCTGAGTATCAGAGACGCCGGATCCGCATCGACGGTCGGCGTCGATCTTGGCCTGCTTTTCAGACCGCACGAGAGAATGACCGTAGGTTTTTCGGCACGAAATGTCAACCGGCCTTCGATCAAAGGCGATGCATTGCCGCAAACCTTTTCCACGGGTCTCAGTGTCCGAATGATCGATCCGCTCTTACTCCATGCCGATGTTTACAAAGACGTCCGGTTCCCGGCCGACATGCGTTTCGGCGCCGAATACCAATTTTTCGACAAATTATTCCTGCGGCTGGGCGTGGCGACGGAGCCTTCCCGTTTCTCCGCCGGTCTCGGTTTTGACTTCGGAAAAGGCGTGATCGACTACGCGATCTATTCGCATTCCGACCTGGGCGTGACGCATGCCGTCTCGGCCTCGTTCCACATCCGGCGTAAACCGGCCAGAACGATCCAAAGCAGTTACCGGTAATAAACCGCGTTCAAACTCCAAATCTCGAAAACAAATAGAACCCCATGAGCCAAATACCCAACATCGGCAACGTCGGACGTTTCGGTGAATGTTATTTGGAGTTTATTTGTAGATTGTCTATTGAGATTTGTCTGATATCATGCGTTGCGGCAGTTAGCCTTTATTCTCAAGAAGTTCCCGACACTTCCGCTATCTTTCTTGAGCCGACAACGAACGATGCCGAGGAAAGATGGCTGGAGAATTTTTCAGAATCGTCCGATGCCACACAGATCTCAGAGGAAATGGATTACTACCGCCAAAACCCCGTTGATCTCAATACGGCCTCTCAGAGCGAACTCGAGAATATTCCTGGTTTGCCGCCGCTGCTTTCAAAGGCCATAGTTGATTACAGGAAAAAAAATACTTTTCGGTCGGTGAGGGATCTTCTGAAGGTTCCGGGATTAACGAGAGAGGTGTTTGTCGGGATGAAGGAGTTTGTCACCGCCGATCCTAACTCACGCTCTAAACGGTACGACATCGCCTACCGTCAGCGCGCCAAGCGTAATGTAGAAACATCCAGGGATTTCCGGGAAGGTCGTTTTGACGGAAATATCTACCAGTATTATCAGCGGCTCAACGCGACCTATTATCCCATGCGTTCGAGGCCGCTGGCCGAGATCCGCGGCGGTGTGGTCCTGGAAAAGGACCCGGGCGAATCAAAGCTGTACGATCACCAGGTCGGGTTCATCGAATTCAATAATTTTCCGTTCTTCAAAAAGGCTGTTATAGGGAATTACCAATTGGAATTTGGCCAGGCCTTATCGATGTGGGGCAGTTCGGGTATGTCCAAGGGAAGTGAAACGGTGGGTTCCGTAAAAAAGAAGGGGCGCGGCATCCGGGCTTACAACTATGCGACCGAGAACGCCGGCTTCTTTGGCGCGGCGGTGCAGGCGGATCTCAGCCGGGTGGAAGTGCTGAGGAACTTTGACATAACCGGTTTTTACAGTTACAAATATTTTGATGCGTCCTACAACGAGGACGGCACGGTCAATGCTATTCTTACGGACGGTTTCCACAGAACCGAAACGGAGATCACCAGGCAGGATTACCTGCTGGAGACGCTCGGAGGGGTGAACGTGGGTTACCGGTTTGGTTCTTCCAATATCGGCGTTACTTATTACGGACAGCAATTTGACCGGCGATTTGTCACTAACGACAGCATCCGAAGTCTTTACAATTTTGCCGGTCATACCAATTCCGTCCTCAGTATTCATCACGATCTGTATTTGGGGAATGCTAATTTTTTTGGTGAGGCGGCAAGAGACAAGCATGGTAATCTGGCGTATAATTCCGGAGTTCAGGGGTACTGGCCATCGATCGAGTGGGTGGTGTTTTACCGCCATTACGCCAAAGATTTTCAAAATCGGCACGCCTACGCATTTGGCGATCAGAACGGCCGGTCGCAGAACGAGGAAGGTGTGTATACGGGGATCAAGTTGAAGCCGAGGCGCGGAACGGCGGTGCATGCGTATTAC
Organism: uncultured Bacteroidota bacterium; assembly: GCA_964415295.1. GTDB lineage: Bacteria > CLD3 > CLD3 > SB21 > SB21 > SB21. The sequence goes on along the minus strand of CAYPYN010000002.1, from coordinate 202,875 downwards.
GACATTTACCGTTATCCGTGGCGCACGTACAACGTGCCGAAATCCGTGACGGGCGACGATCTGCTGGCGCGCTGGGAAGAGCGGGTCTGGCCGGGGCTGGAGATGCAGGTGCAGTTCAAGAACGAACGAAAGGATCGCGCGGCCCCGACGCAGGATGAACTCGGCCGGGATATCACCGTGGTGGAAAAAGAAATCACGAGGCGTCTGCGTTGGCAATTCGATTTTGCCGTGTCGTCTGAGATCCGGCTCCGTTCGCGTTTCGAGCAGTCTTTTTACCGTATCGAGCATATCGCCGGTTCCTACGAAAAAGGGATACTTTTCTACGAAGACATCCGCGCCAGGCTTAGAAAGGATGTGACGGTGTATGCGCGAATGAGTTTTTTCGATACGCCCGGCTTTTCCTCGGCCATTTATGAATTTGAGAACGACGTGGAAGGCGTTTTTTCCAATACGCCGCTTTCAGGAAAAGGCCGCCGCTGGTATGTTCTGCTGAAATATGCTTGGAACAAGAGGGTGAATATCGGAGCTAAGTACTGGGAACTGTACCGCGACGACCTGGAGCATATCGGTTCCGGCGGCGATGCGATCCGGGGAAATGTTCTGAGAAAACTGACCTTCTCGGCCGATATTAATTTGTGAAACATTTTTTTGGTGAGATTGAATGTTTTATTGCGTAGTTTCGTCTGGTTTTGTCCAACGTTTATGGAGATGGCTCGAATGATGCTTCGCGTGTTATTGGCGTTTGTAATGGTTGTTCAATTCGGATGCGGCAAAAAGAATAAGATCACCGGCCCGGAGGGATTAGATAAGGAGAGGTTGACCACGCTGGCATGTTACGACGGCCAGCCGCGTATGTCGCCGGACGGGAAATTCGTCGCTTACATCTCATCGCAATTGGGCGATCGTCACGTTTTTATATGCAATTTGGAGGACGGCAGTATCCATCCGCTTACCGCCAACGAGGGCGTCGACGAGGGCGCGCAGTTCTCTCCGGACAACGAACTCGTCGTTTTTTCATCGCTGATGAATGGCCGCCGCGACCTTTGGATCATCAATAAGCAGGAAGAGCTGGTGCAGGTGACCAAGTCCGAAGATGCGGATGAATTCAGTCCCGCCTGGTCTTCCGACGGCCGCTGGATCTATTTTGTGAAAAAGAACAGCCATTATAGTATTTGCCGGGTCAACGCTCAGAATTTTTCGGAAGTGGTCACCGTTTACGAAGACGACCTTGCGGTCGACCATCCGGCGCCGGACGCGTTGACGGATAAGATATTCTTTTCGCGGCAGGAGGACGGCCGGTACCTGATCTATTCGATCTCTGCCGACGGTAAAGACCTGAAGCCTTTTGTTTCAACCAACGGCAACGCATGGCAGCCGTCGGTTTCCTCGGATGGCAAATGGCTGGCCTATGCTTCCGATGCGTCGGGACGGTATGAGATCTATATTACACCGACGGATCGCTGCGAACCCAGAATGGTGACGAAGTCCCTTCAGGACCATTTCCACCCAAGCTGGAGTTCCGACGGCAAGCAGATCCTTTTTGAGACGGCGCCCAATTGGGATATCAAGATCATCGATGCGGAAACGCAGAAAGATTCCGTTCTTGTCGATGACCCGGCCAACGACGAATCGCCGGTATTTACACCGGACGGCCGGTACGTGATATTCCATTCCGATCGGCTCGGCAAAAAAGCACTGTTTGGATTGGCATTGGCTACCGGAAAACAAATTCAGCTTACGAATGCAAAACAAAACGATCTCGACCCGGATATTTCTCCGGACGGGAAAGACATGATCTTTACGTCCGACCGTACGGGTAATAAGAATATCTGGATCACCAAGCTGGTTCTTGATTCTGTCGGCAAACAAGCGCATTATCTTTTGGCGGTAACCGACGATACTTCCGATTCCTATCAGGCGCGATTTTCTGCGAACGGGGATAAGATCGTGTACGTTTCTGAAAAGAAAGGCAGCCCGGATATATGGATCAAGGAGATCAAGTCAAATAAAACGACGCAATTTACGATCGATGAGAGGAACGAATTGAATCCCGGATTTACCGACGACGATCAGACGGTTCTTTTCCAATCCGACTGGGCGAAGCGATGGAGTATTTGGAAGACGGCGGAAGAGGGCGGACTGCCGTTGCCCGTGACGCGGGATAAATTACCGTACGGGAAGGACGAAGACCCTGCAGCGTCACCGACGCATCCGATCATCGCCTTCACACGAAGCTGGTATGACGACCGCGACGTCTGGATATTGTCCAGTTCCGGCGGCGAAAAGACCACGCGCACACTGACGAAGGACAATACCAATCAGGAAACGCACGGACGCTGGTCACCCGATGGGAAAAAGGTTGTCTTTCAGGCTGGAAAGAACACGGACGTCTGGATGATCGATGTTTCATCTTTGTTAAAGTGAATTTTCTTAACCACAAAGAACTGAAAGAAAATAACACGAAGATCACAAAGAGAAATTTTTTGTGAACTTTGTTTAAACCTTTGCGAACTTCGTGGTTAATGTATGGAGAACAATAGTTGAGGAGAATCTATGTCAGTGATCGGCACACCTGCTGAAAAATGGAATCAGGATAAGTTCAAAAAGAATACAGCCTTCATGGACAAGCTGGTGGACCAGCTCAAACAGGAAGAGGAAACCCTGCGTCTCGGCGGCGGCCCGAAGAATATCGAGAAACAGCATCAGAAGAACCGCCTCACCGCGCGCGAGCGCATTGCGAAGCTGATCGACGAAGGCAGTTACTTCATGGAACTCGGCATCTTCGCCGCGAACGGCATGTATGAGGATTTCGGCGGCAGTCCGGCGGCCGGTAATATTATCGGCGTGGCGATGATCCACGGCAAAGAGACCATAGTGGTTGCTCATGACGCCACTGTGAAAGCCGGCGCGCATTTCGAACTGACCGTCAAAAAGACCCTTCGCGCGCAGGAGATCGCGATGAAGAATAATACGCCCATTGTCTATCTCGTTGATTCCGCCGGCGTATTCCTGCCGCTCCAGGATCAGGTGTTCCCCGATGAGAATCATTTCGGCAGAATATTTTACAACAACGCCCGCATGAGCGCGATGGGCATCACGCAGGTGGCGGCGGTAATGGGCCCGTGCGTGGCCGGCGGCGCGTATCTCCCGGTGATGTGTGATAAATTCATCATGGTTCAGGGCGCGAGCCTTTTCCTTGCCGGGCCCGCGCTGGTCAAAGCGGCGATCGGGCAGGTGATCGATCAGGAAACGCTCGGCGGCGCGCACACGCACAACGCGATCAGCGGCACAGCCGACTATCACGAACCGAGCGACGAAGCCGCGATCGAGCGCATCCGCGATATTCTGGGCAAGGTGAGTCACAAACCGCTGGCCTCGTTTAACAAGATCGCTTCGGAGGAACCGCTGTTCTCACCGGAGGAAATTCACGGGGTGATCCCGGAAGGGCTTGGTCAATATGATATGCGCGAGATCATTGCGCGGATCGTGGACCGGTCGGAATTTGACGAATACAAAGCTACATACGGAAAAACAGTAGTGACCGGAACGGCGCGCATCGGCGGTTATGCGATCGGCATTGTCGCCAATCAGAAAATGATCCAGCGCACGGCCAAAGGCGAAATGCAGATGGGCGGCGTGATGTACAACGAGGCCGCCGATAAAGCGGCGCGGTTCGTGATGAACTGCAACCAGGACGGCATTCCGCTGTTATTTCTGCACGATGTGAATGGGTTCATGGTTGGCCGCGACGCGGAACATGCGGGCATTGCCAAGGACGGCGCTAAATTGGTCAACGCGGTCGCCAATTCCGTCGTGCCCAAGATCACCATCGTCATCGGCGGGAGTTACGGCGCGGGCAATTATGCCATGTGCGGCAAAGCGTACGATCCGAGATTTATTTTCGCATGGCCGACGGCCAATATCTCCGTCATGGGCGGCAGTCAGGCGGCGTCCACGATCACGGAGATCCGGCTTGCGGGAAAACAGGTGAGCGAAGAAGAAAAGAGGAGAGTGTACGAAGAGATCAAATCCAATTACGAGAAGCAGGGCAATCCGCGCTACGCCGCCGCGCGCCTGTGGGTGGACGCGATCATTTATCCCAAAGAAACGCGCGAGGTTCTCATCCGCTGTCTCGACATCGCGATGAATAATCCCAATGTCCCGCCACCAAATTTTGGTGTTTTGCAGGTATGACTATTTCGATAGACGCCAAACGCCGATAAGCAGGTCACCCTGAGTAGCCCCGTCTCTAAGAGCGGGGCGTATCGATGGGTGCCGTTTCACATTTGACGTCTGGCCTACTTCACTAATAATAACTTCTTCGTTTCCGCTTTCTTACCAGCCTGAAGTCTGTAAAAATACAACCCGCTTGAAACTCGGCTCCCCCTGTCATTGGTGCCATTCCACACGACCTCATTAGGGCCTGCCAATTGCTCACCGTTTACCAACGTTCGTATCTCCTGTCCTAGAATATTGTAGATCTTCAGCGTTACTTTTCCGTCGGCTGGCAATTCATAACGAATCGTCGTTTCCGGGTTGAAAGGATTGGGATAATTCTGCTTGAGCGTGACGGTTTCCGGCGGAACACCGGGAACGCCCAGATCGGGAATGCCGTTGACATTGAAAACGGAAATTCCATCTTCTCTTGTTATCCAAACATTTCTCAAGTCTGTTTTGACATCGTTCAGAAAATCCGAATTATCGAATCCTTCTGAGGGGACATAATACACACTCCAATCGTTTCCGTTACAGCGGAATAAGCCGGGTTGCTGTCCTTTTGTAATTATCCACTTTTGGTTATGATAATCCATATCGATCGATCGGATATCCTTGGAAACGATCGGAGAATTAGAAGTATCATACGTAATCCATTGAGTTCCGTCGAATTTAATTAACCATTCTGAGGTAGCAAACCACTTTACATTATTGCGGTCCACGAGGATTTTCCGGATTATTCCCTTACCGATTCCTGAATTGGCGGGAGTATAATTTGTCCAGGTTTTCTTATTCCATACGGATACTCCTTTGTCTGTACCGATCCACAGTGAGCCAGACAAATCAGATGTGACAGCCGAGACTCCGTAAGATAGCAGGCCTGCATTTACTGGAGTATAGGATGTGAACTCGGAGCCATCAAACTTCACCAAACCCGCATCCTGAGTACCGAGCCATACGTTTCCATCCTTGGTAACATGAATCGTATTTATTATGTCTGACGGCAAACCTCCTTTGAGAGTCTGGCTTTTCTGTGGATCAGGCGGCGCATATTCTTTATATACAGTCCAGTTTGTTCCATCATAACGGACCAAACCGTTTTGCAGTGTATCGCTGTTAAAGACAGAATAATGGAGTTGCCTAACGCCTAACCATAGATTGTCGTGATTATCCAGAGCCATAGTATAAATATTAGGACCAGGTAATTCCGAATTTGAAAAATTGTATGACTGCCAATGATGGCCATCGAAACGGGCTAAGCCAAGATCGCTGCCGAACCACTTCGTTCCTTTTTTGTCAATAGCCACACAATGGACAGACTCACCCGGAATTTCAAGACCATAAAAGACGATACCTTCCGGAGTCAGCTTTGACAATGCCGATCCGTTTCCCGCAGCCCAAACATTTCCCTGCGCATCAATGGTCAGCGACCAGACATCATCATTTTGGCCGTAGTGACTGGTGAGGTAGGACGTGTAGCTTTTGCCGTCGAACTTAATTATACCTGTTCGACCTCCGCCCATATAGACATTGCCGTTTTGATCTGAAGTGATGCTATACGCATATCCCCAGGTATCAAAGGGATAGGACGTCCACGAGACTCCATCATATATTCTGAGTGTGCGCGATCCGTCCAATACATTAATGCGATCGTTGTTACTGACACTTACGCCCCGGGGACTTATCAAAGGAGAATTAGCTGAATTGTAAATCGTCCATTGGGTTCGGTCAAATTTAGCCAGGGTACTGTCAGTTGTGAGCCAGATATTTCCATGCCGGTCTATGTCCAGATCGTTTATGTCAAAAAGTGGTTGCCCGGAATTTGACGGCGTGTAAACGGTGAATTGCGAACCGTCGTATTTGACCAGTGTATCATGTTTGCAAAACCATACGTGTCCAAGCGAATCAACATCAATATCCCAAAAATCCTTGATCGGGGAGTTGGCGATAGGGATAAATTGTTTGCCGTCAAACCTGGAAAGTCCGTCGGCGTCGTTGAACCAGAGCCGGTGCTGTTTGTCTGCGGCGAACGGGTAATAAGTCTTGGAAAAGCTATTAACCTGTTCGTCTTCACCTTTTATTTTTTGAAAAGAGCCCGCGTTCTTATCAAACCGGGTCAAGGTATTATAGCCGGCCGCAACCCAGACGTAATTGCTGTCATCGGCGACATAGCCGGAATAGTTCTTGAAATAAAAATGCTTCCAGTTCTGATCCTGACTTAGTGTGTTCGACGATGCCGTTAAAAAAAGAAAGGTAAGAAAAGCCGGGAAGGTAAAGACTGGTTTCATAATAACTCCAGGGTTTGTCTTTATTAGATAGTGTAAAACCCTGAAGGAAAATTACAAAATTTTTTTGATTGCAGACATAATAATAAGCAGAACTAAGACCTACTGCAATTCCCCATCCTCATTGATATTAAGCACATAAATATCGGCATTGCCGTGGCCGTAGCTGAGCGAATAGCCCGCCACGACGTAACCATTGCCGGTAGGGCGGATGGAATAACCGACGTCGTCTTTTTCTCCGCCGTAAGATTTGACCCAGATCACGTTGCCCGATGAAGTGACCTTGAAAATCAGGACCTGGTAATCGGACGCGCTATTATCGAGCAAGGTCTCCCCGGTAACAACGAAGTTCCCGTCACCGGAGCTGGTAATGGAATAAGCTTCTTCGTAAGACGTGAAGCCGAGGATATAGAAATTATTCATATTTCCAGCCGCATCCGCCCGGATCATGTAAGCCTGGTAATTGCCAAGCCCCACGTAAATCCGGCCCATGGTAAGATATCCGCCGTCGGGCATTTCCACTACCGATTGGCCTTCATCCTGAGAACCGCCGGAAGCTGAGAACCACAACTGGTTTCCGTCCAGATCCGTCTTCAGAAGAAATGTCGTATACACGCCGCCGTAGCTGGAGGTCCTTCCGGTCACGATCAATCCTCCGTCGGAGGTGGTCTTGATGTCCAGTGCGCGGTCTGATGCGATGCCGCCGTAGGTCTTGATCCATTTGAGCCGTCCCTGGGCGTCCACTTTGATCAGCATGATATCGTTATCGCCGTTGCCGTAACTCTCCGTGCTTCCAGCGATCAGCAGCCCTCCGTCCGGCAACTCCACCATCGATCTTCCTTCTTCGTTCTTGGTGCCGCCGAAATGGCGCGACCACAGCATCCGGCCGCGGCTGTCCAGTTTCACGCAGAGGATATCGTTATTGGCCGGGCCGATATACACGGTTCCAAGCGTTACGAATCCGCCGTCCCTGGTCTCAAGCCCCTTGTATCCTTTGTCGATGTTGCTGTTGCCGAAGGTCTTGGACCATTGGATGTTGAGTTTCTTGTCCGTCTTAATAGCGAAGAGATCGTAATTGTTCCTGATACTGTTCGTATAACCCGTGACGAAGAAGCCGCCGTCGGAGGCCGGCTCGATGGAGTAAGCGTAATCTTCGCCGCTGAATCCAAGCGTTTTTCCGATCTCACTACTCGGACCGGAGGAAGACGTATCGCAGGAGAAGGCCGTTACGATCAACAGAATGAATGCGGCTGTTTTGATTATATTTTCCATCTACCGATTCCTCGGAATGCTGAATTCCAGGCTCAGTCCCAGCGTGTACACGCGCGGGAAATAGAGCTGGTCTTCTTTGGTGTAGGCGACCACTTTGCCGTTCTCAACCTCGCGTTTCCATGCGCGCTGGCGCACGTTATCATGGTCATAGGCATTGATGACGCCGGCATAGGTGACCAGATACATATGGTTCAGGTTCCACCGCTTTTCCAGTTTGATATCGAGGGAGTGGAAAAGCGGAAGGCGGCCGCTGTTCTTCTTATCCGTCAGGTAATAGACGCGGCTGTCGGTGACGGAACTGTCGCCGAGAATTCTTACACGGCTCGGCGTATAAGGATCGCCGGTGTGCAGCCGGAATAATGTGCTCAAACTGATGCCGTGATCGAAGCTGTAAATATTATTGACGGCTATGGAGTGCGTGCGGTCCAGGTCCCTGGCCGTGGGTCTGTGAAGATGGTCGCGTATCCGGCTGACGGAGTAAGAATAACCGATGGTCAGCAGATTGATGCGGCCGTAGCGTTTTTTCATATAGAGGTCGAGACCCGTGGAATAGCCGGACGTCGTGTTGTAAGGCTTATCGATAATACCGACACCTTCGATACGGTTGGAGAAATCAAAATTATAATCGTCGTTGAGGCGGGGGTAATCTTTGTAATACAGGTCGGCCGTCAGTCCCATATCGGAATTGGGCGCATACGCCGCGCTCATGACGTAGTGAATGCTCTTTTCAGGCTTTGAAAATAATTGGTACTGATTTTCGTACGTTTTCATTTTCTGGAAATTATCCGGCTGGTAATACCATCCGTAGGCCCACTTGAAATTCAGTTTATCGTTGTGAGTATAACTCAGCGCGGCTCTCGGCGCGGCTTGCGGCCGGTCGGAATAGCTCTGCCCTGATACTCTTACACCCAGAAGAAAATTGACCTTATCCGAGAAGCGGTAGGTATCCTGAAAATATCCCGCGGCCGTAAAACCGGTGAAGTCGGTATTGACAAATACCACATCGGTGGAAACGGCATACGGCGTCGTTTCGGTAGGATTGACGCGAAATTCGCGGTAGAAATAGTCGTTCACGAACACGTTGGCGGACGCGCCGAATTCGAGAATATGGCCGCCGTTGATCTTCCAGTACCGGTCGTGATTGAGCGTTATAATCTGCGTAGAACGCCGGTCGGCATTGCCTTCGGAGAAACTTCCGTCAAAGGCAAAGTCGGCGTGCTTATCGAGGTTCTGATATCCCAGCGTCGTATTGGCGTAGCGGTTCTCATCCGTAAGCCGGTTCCAGTTGGCCCAGACATAATAATTCATTTTATAACTCTTGAAGAACTCGCGGCGGAGGTACGTGGAGTCCTGTTTGTATCCGATCTCGTCTTTGAGGAACATGAAGTTGAGCGTGAAACGGTTCTTCGGGTCGGCTTTGTAGTCGATCTTGCTCCAGAGATCGTAAACGACTGTCGGAAAATTATTATCCGAAGCCTGCTCCAGAAGATAGATATAGCTGCGCCGGCCGCTGAAGAACACATTGACCCGGTCGCTGATGCGCTGGTTGAGGCTCGCGGATGCGTTGGAAAAATCGATGGAGGCCTTGATGGAGTCGTCGTCCACCCGGTCGATGGTATTGATCTTAAGAATGCCGGACATCTTATCGCCGTACCTGGACGCAAAGCCGCCTGTGATGAGTTTCATATCCTTCACGAGGTCGGAACTGATGACGCTGTACGGCCCGTCGATCTCTTCAAGATGAAAGGGCTCGTAGATCTCCAGATTGTCGATGATCACGGCGGTCTCGTCGGGATTGCCGCCTTTGATGTGGGGTTTGGAACTCCATTCGCTGTTGGACACGCCCGGAACGGTCTGAAGACTGCGGTACACGTCTTTCGTGAAAACGCTCGCCGCGGACATGATCTCCTGATTGGTCACAGTCGAGGAAGAGCCTTCTTCCGAAGACAGCTCGATCACGCCCGGTGTGACTTCGACCGCTTCAAATACGATGGACTGTTCCTCAAGCTTAATGCTCAGCTTGATAACATGATCCCGTTCAAAATTGACCTTGCGCGTCAGTTTCTGATAGCCGACACGAGTAAAGGCAAGCGTGTAGATACCTTTTTTGAGATTTTCGATGCGAAAACGGCCTGCGGAATCGGTGACGGCGCCTTTCTGGAGTTCCTGGATATACACATTCACCGCGGGCATCGGGCGTCCGGTGTAAAGGTCCAGAACGGTACCCTCGACCGCGTAGTTTTTCTGCTGCGCGGCGAGCGATGCGCCAATTAAAAAGGTGAAAATAATTACAGCGGATCTACAGAATAACCCCATGGATCGGAACTCCAGGTCTCATTGGCAAGATGATAGGCTATACGCCGCGACCGGAACGAATGTTTCTTCAATCTAAACAAAAATTAAATAATTTCAAGGGAAAAGGCCTCAATGAGAAGAGTGTTGAGCCTGTTTTTATTTGGAATTCCGAGTTTTTGAGTTTGTCAGGATTAGAATGAAAAATAAAACAAGACGTGAGATGGCCATTATATCATCTCACGTCTCTTTTTCTTAATTCAACTTTTACTTCACCAGCATCATCTTCTTACTTTGTGTGAATTCTCCGGCCTCCAGGCGGTAGATATACATGCCGCTTGGAACCTGTACGTTTTGATCGTTCTTTCCATCCCAATACATATCATATCGGCCTTCCGATCTTGTTCCTTCGTTTAATGACCTGACCTTCTGTCCCAAAGCGTTGTAGATCGTGAGCCTGACCTCGGAGACTTTACCAAGCTCAAAGGTGATCGTAGTACTGGGGTTGAATGGATTGGGGTAATTATCTCCTAATTCGAATCGATAAGGAACTAAGGTCTCGCTATTTGAACCGGATTTGGAAAGCCTGCTTCTGTCAATTTCTTTATTACCCCGAAGCGGTTCCTCCACGCCTTCCTTGGTCATACTGGTTGTTTCGTCAAATAAAGCCGAATCATTACCTGCGATGAAAGGATCGGATTCTTTCCACCGGAACCTGTGAGTAAGTTCTTTGATTGTTTCTTCGATGGGAAGAAGGATCGCTATTTTTTGACTTAAGGTTAATCTATCCGCATGCACCGGCCACCACTTGGTTTCGGTATCGGTGGCTTGAATATAGGTATTATCGTTTAAGGTTTGCATACCGCCTGAAAAGGCGATTTGAGGTATGTCATCGTATAAGACCCTGTGTTCGTTAGAACAAACGCCGATGGTATCGGAGGCGGTTTTGACATAGCATTTGATATAGAAACTGTAGGCCGGATCGGGCGTGGACATGATGCTCTTGGTCTGAAGCCCGCCGCCGAGCCTTTGCCATGTGCCATTAAAATCATACTTGATCCACCAGTCGTAGGTTACGCCACTGTAAGACTGATGCATGGCCGTGTAGGTAAGGAGTATCTTACTGGTAAAGACGCCCGGGCCGTCGATGGTTACGGTAAGTGGCGTGTATTCCACCCGGGAGACCAGACGCCGATATTAAAGACTTTGTCTTTGAGGTAACATTTAAGTTCAAATGAACTATGGATTGGAATAAAAGAATATTCCTTTGGCCCTTGTCCCAAGTCTTGCCATGTGCCGTTATTGTCGTATTTGATATACCAGTAGTATTCGTAGTCCGTTGGCAGACCCAAGACCTGATGATACGCGGTATAGGTATGATTGGAGCTAAAGACAAAGGAAGAAGGTCCTCCAATAGAACAGTCCTGAAAATTGAGAACGTAATTGGCGGTAATCGATGTCAGGTTGACCGACGAAGTAATAGTCCTAACGGTATCGAATTGCTGTCCGTTTTCCCAAGACGAGAAGTTAAGATATAGGTTGGGTAATGGAGGAGGAAATAGGCGTATCCGGTTTTGAACGGTAACCGTAGTTGCGGTCGAACCTAAAGCTAACTGAAGCATGTCTGAGGATTTTAATTTATATAAAACGTTCCCTACTTTTACTTCAATCGAATCTAGAGAATTATTTTGAAACCGGAAGTTTTGGAAAAATTGAATAGATCTTTGTCTAGCCGCCAAATCCCATATTTCTAACGTATCTGTTCCCGCACCAGTCTTTTCTAACACTCTAATACCTTGTCTGAGCTTGATTTTGAAACTACCTGGACCACTTGAACTTGGTGTAAATCTTAAATCAAAATCCTGTTCAGTATATCCGTCGTGACTAGGGTTCTCCACACCTAATGAATCATATCCATAATTGCAATCCCTTGTATCAATATAACAACTACCCACAGGTACATTGTACCGTCTTATTTCAACGTAATAAAGCCCGTAACCAAAAATTCCATTGGTGCCAGAATTTGAGTTACTGTTATAGGCTGCTCCCAAGATCATAATGCCTCCAACTGCGTGTGGATTTGGAGAGGCATATTGAGATTCCTGTGTCATCGGAAGGAGATCACCATCATAGTGGATAAAGCCACTAGGAATATGTTTAATCGAAATCCAGTTGATTTCATATCCCGAAGTGTCATCATCATTGATAATTATCATCATCTCTCTTGAATCTGCATATGCGTTGTAAGAGTATAGAAACAACCAAGACAAAATTACATATAAAGTTTTCATTGTAATTCTCCGTTACTTAAGCGCATAAAGTCCAAATATTTCATTTGAATTTCCTGTCCATGCGGTTCCTATCAGAAGCGCTCCGCTTTTACTAAGGGCAGGATACGTCCGAATGTTAATAAATGATCCGAACGGTAGAAACTGCATGGACCATAGAGTTGAGTCCTCAAAAATGGCATCAACATACCCGCCAATGCTTCCGACATAAATGGTCCCATTGTCGTCTACAAGCGGTGATGTTGAATAATAAATGTAATTGCTTAGGAGGATAGAAGATGCAATTTCATTTCTATCCTTGTCAATCTTAAACAACGTTCTTCCCACTGGAAGATACAAAAACTGTCCTCTTAAGACAGGCTGTCCCGCCAAATCGCTTGTTGTTCCGTTCCAGCGGAACTGACCGTTAGAGTTAATTGAAAGCACTTCAAAGTGATTGATTTTGAAGTACAGGTTTTCTTGTTCATCAATAATAATACCTTGATCAAAATCAAGATCATGAAAATCAACACTATAAATCCATTTTTTGTAGCCAAGATAATCAATCGCTAAAATGCCAGTTCTGTATAAGCCTATATAAATACCTTTTCGACCCAAACTGATCTGTGAGGCATACGAACAATCCTCTTCAATTGCATATCGCCATTTAATATTCCCGTGGCAGTCAAAACAGTAAACTGTATCCGGTGAAGCAACATATACCAGGTTATTAGCACCTACAACTGGACTACTCGAGCTTGAAAACTCAGGTATACCTGAGATATAATGTTTCCATTTCAAAGTACCGTTAGGATTAATTACATATAATGTTGAATCCCAAGCACCAAAGTAAATCAGACCGTTCTTATCCAAAGCTACGGATTCAGTGTAGAAATATGTAATACCTGTTCCAACATCCAGCGGAATCTGGAAAAACCATTTCATAGTTCCTGCGGGGGTCAAAGCCATTATCCCAGCTTTACGGACACCACCGCCTATTACTTCTCCCGGATATTCACCGACTATGTATATCGTTCCGTCATCATCTATGACCGGAGGAGAAAATAGACCGGGCCCGCCGATCTGAAAACTCCATTGAACCTGAGGTGCCGTCTGAGGGCCCGTGATACAGCCTTTTGGACGAATACCCGATGCGCGTTTGCTATTCTGCAGATCGCCTTCACCATGCGACCACACCGCATCAGCGGCGCTGATCTCGCCGTCATCACAGGTATTATCTTTACGTTCACCCCAGTCGCAGGAAATCCCCCAGGTAATGAATATCAGACTTATTATTAAAATGCTGTTACGTATCATTTTATATCACCTCCCCATACGTAAAGAAATGAGTTGCAAACCGATTCTTTACATATGGTGTATTTAATTGGTAAGAAAATTACAAAATATTTTTATTTTTTATTGGCGGCTTACGTAATAGGAAGTTACGAATAAACCTATGTGAACTAAAGAAATTTTCTCACTTCAAAAAAAATTACCCCTTGCCCGCTTGACTTTTCGTGGATCGTGCCGTACTTTTGAATAGAGATTTTTCTAACAAGATCATTTTTACATGGCTCCGGAATTGCACGAACCGCTTATCCGTGTTCGTGATCTGAAGAAACATTTTGTTTCTGAAAGAGGTTTTTTCCGCAAAGAAGTCCGGACCGCCCGCGCGGTGAACGGCGTTTCCTTCGATATCGAAAGATCCGAAACGCTGGGTTTGGTCGGGGAATCGGGCTGCGGGAAAAGCACCACGGGACGTTGTATGCTCCGGCTGATCGAACCGACCGGCGGCCGCGTTCTTTATGACAATACGGAAATAACGGCTCTGGGCCAGCGTGAATTGAGGCCGTACCGCCGCCATTTACAGATCGTGTTTCAGGATCCATTCGGATCGCTCAATCCGCGGCTGACCGTGGATGCCATGCTGCGCGAGATACTCGAGTTCCACGAACTGGCCGAAGGCGACGGGGCGGCAAAAAGATCCGGCGAATTGCTCGACATGGTCGGCCTTTCACCCGCGCAAAGGCATAAATATCCGCACGAATTTTCCGGCGGTCAGCGCCAGAGGATCGGCATTGCACGAGCTTTGGCGGTTGAGCCGCGTTTCATCGTCTGCGATGAACCGGTTTCCGCGCTCGACGTATCGATCCAGGCGCAGATCATCAACCTTTTGTCGGATTTGCAGAAACAACTCGCATTGTCCTATCTTTTTATTGCGCACGACCTGGCGGTGGTTCGCCATATATCCAACCGCGTGGCGGTGATGTACCTCGGAAAGATCGTCGAGATCGCCGATGCGGAGGAATTGTATGTCAATCCGCTGCATCCTTACACGCAGGTCTTGTTGTCTTCGGTACCTGTGCCGGATCCGGCTCAACGGAAAGTGCGCACGGTTCTGAAAGGAGAGATGCCGAGCCCGTACCGGCCTCCCGGCGGCTGCGCTTTCCATACGCGATGTCCGGTCGCAAAAAAGGAGTGTGCAGAGACGGAACCCGAATTCAAAGATGCCGGTGGAGGCCACGGCGTGAGTTGTCATCTGGTGCGCTGAGCTAACGGAGGAACGTTTCACCGATCCCAAAACGGAGAATAAGTCATGGAAGAAAAACAAATTCATTTCACGGAAAAAGACGTGGACGAAGTGACCGTCCTTCGCGTCCAGGATGCCCGGCTGGACAGCCGCATCTCGCAATTATACAAACAGGAATTCCTGAAAATGAAGGATGCCGGCATCACCGAAGTGATCGTGGACCTGACGGAAGTGGATTTTATAGACAGTTCCGGTCTCGGATCGCTTCTGCTCGGACGCCGCATTTTTAATGCCGAGAACGGCGACCTGCGCATCATCGGCGCGCATGAAAAGGTGGCAAGAATGTTTGAAATAGCCAAGTTGGACCGCGTATTCGAGTTCTACGACAGCGTCGAGGCCGCCGTCCGCAGTTTCAAAGAAGCCGAGGCGTGACAGCCGCCGAACCGCTGTTTCCCGCGGTTTTTGCATGTTGACTTTATTGGATTTTCTCGTTAATTTGCCGCATTCAAAAATCACTTCTCTCCTTCGGTTAAACTCATTTTGACAGGTGGACAATGGAAGAAATTCTCAAGCGCTTAAGAAACGATACGCCGGGCGTGAGCGCCGTGGCCCTTGTGAGCAACGACGGTCTCATTATCGCATCGCTGCTTCCGGACAATATTGAAGCCGAAAAAGTGGCCGCCATCTCCGCCGCTTTGATCAATCAGGGAGAGACCAGCGCGGAAGACGCCATGCTGGGGGAGATGTCGCAGATCTCCATCCACGGAAAGGACGGATTCATCATCATTACCCGCGCGGGCAAAGATACTCTGCTCACTGTTTTCACCACCACCAGCGCCAAACTCGGTCTGGTGCTTTACGACATTTCCTGTGTTCTCAAGGAACTCAAAACCCATGTGAATTAGCGAAGGTACGTCATGATATCCCATAAAGAATTCTTCGATCAGGTCATTGCCAACATAGAAAAGATCGCTCCGGCCACGTCGGTCGCGATCGTATCCTCGGACGGTCTGCCGCTGCAGTCCAATGTGAAAGACGAAACCGCCGAGGCCCAACTGGGTTCATTTGCATCCGTATTCCTCGATCAGGGCCGCCGGATCTTTACCGTACCCGCCTCCGAAGCCTCCAACGGTACATCCGAGGATATTCAAACCACGGTGACGGTCGGTGCAAAACGGGTCTTTGTTGTCACGCAATTGCTGTCCGACGCTTTCCTTGTTATTCTCGGCGAGGATAAGAGCAAGACCAACGAATTTCTCAAACGATCTCTCGAAGAAACCGACCGCCTGCAGTCCTTGATATCCAGGAAAGAGATTATTTTCTGACGCTGCGCAATCAACTTCTAATCGTATAACTCATCCCAAGAGAGCATGAAATTCAACAATATCATCGAAGTGATCGGGCGGACGCCGCTCGTCAAACTCAACCGTGTCGGCGCACAGCTCGCGTGTAATCTTTATGCCAAATGCGAATTCCTCAATCCCGGCGGCTCCCTCAAAGACCGTATCGGCAAAGCCATGGTCGAGGCGGCGGAGCGCGAAGGGCGCATCAAACCGGGCGATACGCTCATCGAGCCGACCAGCGGGAATACGGGTATCGGCATCGCCTTGGCCGGCGCCGTGCGCGGATACCGCGTGATCATCACCATGCCCGAGAAAATGAGCCGTGAGAAACAAGTGGTGCTGGAGGCCCTCGGAGCCGAGATCATCCGTACACCGACGGAAGCCGCATTCGACTCTCCGGAAAGCCATATCAGCGTCGCCCGCCGGCTGCAAAGGGAACTTCCCAACGCCCATATTCTGGACCAATATTCCAATCCCAATAATCCGCTGGTACATTACAGCGAGACGGCCAAAGAGATCATCGAGGATCTCAACGGCAAAGTCGATATGATCGTCATGGGTGCAGGTACCGGCGGCTCCATTACCGGTGTCGCCAAAAGGCTGAAGGAACATAATCCCCAATGTATCGTGGTCGGCGCCGATCCGGTAGGATCGATCCTGGGCGGCGGAAACGATGTGGGCACTTATAAGGTCGAAGGTATCGGATATGATTTCGTCCCGGATGTGCTCGACCGTTCCCTGGTGAACGAATGGGTCAAGACCGAGGACCAGCCGTCGTTCCTCCTGTCGCGTCGACTGATCCGCGAGGAAGGTTTGTTGGTTGGAGGTTCCAGCGGTTCCGCTCTCTATGCGGCTCTGCAGAAGGCGCCAAAACTTATAGAAGGGCAGAACTGCGTGGTCGTATTACCCGACGGCGTGCGCAATTATATGACGAAATTCGTCGACGATAAATGGATGCGGGAGAACAAATTTTTTGAATCCAAACCGATCCAGGGTAAAGTCAAAGATATCCTCGACCGTTCACAACGGCCCGCATTGGTGTGTTCCGACGACATGAAGACGATCCAGCAGGTGGTGTCCGTCATGAGAGAAAAGGGCATTTCACAGCTGCCCGTTACGTCCGGAGGTGTGCTGGTGGGCATCGTTTCCGAAGCCGACCTGATGGAATACCTGAGTTCAGGCGCAGGTCAGAGTTCGTCGCTGATATCCAAATGTATGAACCGGCAGGTTCCGATCGTCGGTCCCCAGACGCCGATCTCGACGCTGCAGGAAAGTTTCAGGCAGAGCAATGCCGTCGTCGTGGTGGACGACCAGCGCAAGCCGATCAGCATCATGACCCGCATCGATCTACTGGATTACCTGGCGGAAAAATAATTAAAAAATATAAAACTGCAGGGCTCAAAGGGCGCAAAAAAAATCGAAAAAAACTTTGCGGTCTTAGCGAGCTTGGCGGTTATCTAGAAACGTAAAATAATAGGGATATTTGAAATGGGTTTTTTAACGGATTCCATACATGCCGGACAGACTGCCGATCCAACCACCGGCGCCGTGATCACTCCGATCTACCAGACTTCCACTTACGCGCAGGAGGAGTTAGGCGTCAGTAAAGGCTTCGACTACGGCCGAACGATCAATCCCACACGCGTGGCTTTGGAGAACAATATCGCGGCGCTCGAAAAAGGCAAATTCGGACTGGCCTTCTCCAGCGGTATGTCGGCCATCCAGGCCATCGCCGGACTTCTGAGCTCCGGCGATCATGTGATCGTGTCCAATAATGTTTACGGCGGCACCTTCCGTTTCTTCGACAAGATCATGCGCCGATACGGTCTGACCTTTTCCTGGGTGGATACCTCGGATATAAAGAACATCCGGTCGGCGATCACTAAAGACACGAAAATGATTTACGTGGAAACGCCGACCAACCCGATGTTGACGATCACGGACCTTAATGCGGTGGCAGAGATAGGTAAGAAGCAATCATTGATCACCGTTGTGGATAACACATTCATGAGCCCGTATTTTCAAAGGCCGCTGGAATTCGGTATCGACATCGTATTGCACAGTACCACCAAGTATATCAACGGACACAGCGACGTGATCGGCGGCATCGTCGTAACCAACGGTCAGGACATTCACGATAAGCTGCGTTTCCTACAGAATGCGATCGGCGGAGTACCGTCGCCCTTTGACTGCTGGCTTGTGATGCGCTCGACCAAAACACTTGCCCTGCGTATGCGCCAGCACAACGAGAATGCGATACAAATGGCCCATTTTCTTAACAGTCATCCCAAAGTCAAGAAGGTCTATTATCCCGGACTGGTTTCGCATCCGCAGCACGAGTTGGCCAAGAAACAAATGAGCGGTTTTGGCGGCATGATCTCGATAGAATTAGGTTCGCTGGAAAACGGCAAGAATCTGCTCCGGCATGTGAAGATATTCGCCCTTGCGGAAAGTCTCGGTGGCGTAGAAAGTCTGATATGCCATCCTGCAAGCATGACGCACGGATCGGTTCCGCTGGAAGACCGCCTGAAACTCGGTTTGACCGACGGCCTAGTGCGTCTATCGGTCGGCTGTGAGGACGGCGACGACCTGATCGGTGACATTAGGAGCGCGCTCGATAACGTATGACCCGGATCCATGCGCCCGTGTCGGTATATGTCCTTTTGAAGTTTTGCCCAATGACGGTTTACCTGTTAAGATCCGCGCTTCCGAAAGAAGCAAATCGACCCATACTCCAAGTCAAGAATCATGCTTGAATCTACTTCATCCCGCGACTGGTTCTACGGACTGTCGGCCTTTCTGATCCTGGGTACGCTGCTGACCGCGGTGGAACTGATCCGCCGCCGATTTAAATGGTCCGGCGAGGTTACCCGAAAGATCACCCATATCGGAACCGGTCTTCTCGTTTTTGCCGCGCCGCTTTTCCTGGTGTCTCCGCTGCCCGCGGCAGCGCTCGGGGCCTTTTTTACCGTTTTCAATTTTTTCGCGGTCCGCTTTCACTGGCTCAAAGGTATCCACGGAACCGGACGGCCCACGTACGGTACGGCTTGGTATCCGCTGGCGTTCACGATCCTGACGTTACTGTGCTGGGAGAATAACAAGGCGGCGCTGATGATCTCCATGCTGGTGCTGGCGCTCGGTGATGCATCGGCCGCGTTGGTCGGCACGCGCTTTACACGGCCGCACGCCTACAATCTCACCGGGGATAGCAAAAGCCTCGAAGGTTCCTTCGGGATGTTTGTCGTTTCTTTTTTCGTCATTTTAGCCTCATTCTATTTTCTGGACCGATGGGACATACTGGTCTGGTCAGGCCGTACCGCCTTGTTGACCGCTTTTACAGGCGCCCTGATGGCCACCGCGGCAGAGGCCGTATCGGCAAAAGGATCGGATAATCTGACCATCCCGTTGAGCGTCGCGCTGGTTGTCCAGATCATGACGGGTTCACCGGAGACGTTTGCGTCGCAATTCGTTCTGGCGGCCGTTCTTTCCGCTGTTACCGCCGTATTATCCTATTACCTTCGCTTCCTCAATGCCGGCGGTTCGGTGACCGCGTTCGTGCTCGGAACGCTGATCTTCGGTCTCGGCGGTTGGGTATGGGCCACACCGATCATGACATTCTTTGTCTCGTCAAGCCTTCTTTCCAAAATGGGAAAGCGCCGGAAGAAAAAATTCGATCTGGTCTTTGAGAAAAGCAGTACCCGCGATGCCGCACAGGTTATAGCCAATGGCGGATTGGCCGGGATTATTATCGTGGCCGCCTATTACTTTCCGCATGCCAATTGGTACCCGGTGTTCCTGGGTATTCTGGCGGCTGTGACGAGCGATACGTGGGCCACCGAGATCGGCGTCTATTTCAAATCCACGCCGAGGAGTATTCTAACGCTGAAAAAAGTAGAGCCCGGAACATCCGGCGGGATATCGCTGGCTGGAACCCTGGGAGGCGCGCTCGGTGCTTTCTGCATCGCTCTCAGCGGATACCTGGTCAACCCGGAGTTATTTTTCAAAAGTTCATTGGAGATGAATTTTTTTTGGATTATCTTGTCGGGCGTGGCAGGAAGCCTCGTGGATAGTTTGCTCGGCGCTACTCTGCAGTCGCAGTACTTGTGCGATCTTTGCGGCAAGATCACGGAACGCCGCGTGCACTGCGAAAAGGTCACGACGCTCGTTCGCGGGTGGGAGTTCTTTCACAACGACCGCGTCAATATGATCTGCGGTCTGGCGGGCGGACTCGCGGTGTATACGATCGTATTTTAGAAGTAATTTCGTTTAATTCAGGAATCGGATATGTTCATTGGTCGCGTGGTAGGAACGGTTTGGGCTACCAAAAAAGTGGACAATGTCAAATCATTGCGTTTCCTCCTCATTCATCCGGTCAATATCGATAAGGCTCCCAATACGAACGTGGTGGTGGCCGCCGATACGCTGGGGGCAGGGATCGGCGAACTGGTTATTTGTTCCTACGGACATGCGGCTCGCAGGGCATTGACCGACCGTCCAAATGAACTATCCATCGAAGCGGCCGTGATCGGAATTGTCGATGAGATCGAAGTGGACGAAAAACTTCTTAACGGTCTTTCGGTCGAGAAACTTCAGCAGGAACTTCCTCCCGGTAAAAAAATCCCTTAACATCCATCCATGCGTTGTCCATTGCCATATCTCACGTTTCTATTCTCGGGGATTCTCCTTCTGGCGGTCCCTTTTGCTGTTTCCGCGCAGTCGGAAAAGGCGCAGGAACGATTCCGTGAGGAGTATAACGATTCTTCCGGTATCTGGATCGATTCCCTTCCGCTCTATGAGGACAGCGTTTTTGTGGACGGAAAGGAATACGAATTTGAAGGTGTGGATGAACGCGGCAAAAAGAAAGGATTGAAAGTCTTCGACGATGCGACGCTGAATCTCTCTCTCAAAGTTGGGGAAGAAGAGGACAGGGAGCTCGGGTTCTTCGCAAGGGCCGGTTATTGGTTTGTCAATAACCTAACGCGCATCGTGACTTTGACTTTTATTGATCCGGAGCTCGGATCCAACCGTTATTTCTTCGTCAATGAAATTCTCGCGGAGGATCTGCGCTTGATCCGGTCGCTGTACGAAGAACAAGGTTATTTTGACGCCAAGATCGTTCGTTATAAAGCCAGATTAAGCAAAGACCGCAGAAAGATCCTGGTCAAGATATACATCCATGAAGGAAAGCCGACGGAACTCGAAGCGGATCCCGGGATCAAAGTCGTTTCGTCGATTCCGATCGTCGACCCTAAAGGGGATCTGGAACCCAGGAAGATCGTGTCCCAACTCATTGTCCAGAAAGGGGACATCCTGGCACGAGAAAATATCGATCTCGACAAGACCACGATACAGAAGATTTTCGGACAACACGGATACTTTTCGGCGGAGGTATCCGAACGGATCGATACGGTGGCCGGCGAACCGCGAAAAGTAAGGGTTGAATATACCGTATTGCCGGGCCGCTACACCGTCTTCGGCAAAACCGATGTCGCGGGCAATTATTACAAAGGGCCGAATGATAAAACGCCCGTGGACACCACCAAAAAGATCGTGGACGACAACGTAGTCCTGCTGAAGGTGCGCTACAAAGAAGGGCGTCCGTTCGATCCCGACAAACTTGGTCTCAGCGTCGGCCAGATCAACGGGCTCAGCGTGTTCCGCTCCGTCAAACCGATTCTCAACAAAAAGCGCGGTCATATCGACTCCGCTACGGTTTCCTCGAGAGGAGAATTGGCCCTCAAACTGGATTCGATCAAGCAGAAATCCGATAACCGTCTCGTTGGCAAGGATCTGGATCTCGAAGTATACGGTATTCCGGTGGATACGCTGAATATCACCATGGCCGTTAATGAAAGAAAAGAAAAGATCATCAAACCCGGTTTCGGTATTACGACGGACTTCACCGATCTTCCGGCCGACCAGAGACGGGGACTCAGCAATCTTCCTTTCCTCGCTTTGCAGGTTACGTGGCAGAGCCGCAATTTCATGGGCGGAGCGCGTAAACTGGAAGTCACCGGAAAGGTGAGTAAAGGATTCGTTGCCGACCGGTATTTTGCCAATTACATGCAGGGCAAGATCGCCTTTCGTCAGCCGTCTTTTGTTCTGCCGTTCACCAAAGATGCGGAAAATGACCTTTTGATCACGCTGTCGGGCGAAAGGAATAATACCAAAGCGTTCGACGAACTCAACTACGAAGTCTCACCGACCTTCATCCGACAGCTTACGCGGCAATTGAGCATGAACCTGACGCCGCTGGCGTTTACCAGGAAGATCCTTCTCCGGACAGAGGCCAGCGACAATACCGACAAGAACTTCTTCACGACCAATTCGAGACTCGGATTCACATTCAACAGCAGCAACGATTTCTTCTATCCCAATACGGGCTTTCTGGTCTATGCCAACAGCGATTTTGCCGGATTTCTGCTGCCGTCGGACCTCAAGTATCTTAAACTGAATTTTGATAACAGAAAATACGTCGGCCTGACCAAACGCATGACCTTGGCCCTTCGATTTCGGCTCGGTACCGATATCCCGTATTATGTGGGACAAACCAAAACGCAGATACCGGTCAGCGAACAGTTCTACGGAGGCGGTCCCAACAGTATCCGCGGATGGGGCATTAAAGAATTAGGAGTCATCGAGGAAGATACGTCCGGCGGTCCAAGACTGACCTTTCTCGGCGGTAACAGCATTATTGAAACAAGCATCGAGTTCCGCTACAACCTGTACGTGTCGCGCAATCCCAACGATGTTATCAGCGGTATGGACCTCGCCGCATTCTTCGACTACGGCAACGTTTGGACCGAATATAATTTCAAGAACTTCAGCAAAGATATTCCGTCCAAACCTGTAGGCGCTACAGGTCTCGGAACCAGAATACGGTCGCTGATTGGTCCAATCCGTATTGACGTGGGATACAAGTTGATCAACATCCAGAAACTCAAAGTGCGCGACGTGGATACCCAGCAGATCCGCACGATCACCCGTAAAGGCGCCAAACTGATTTCGCCTATCGCTTTCCAGATCACTTTGGGTCAGGCCTTTTAGGCTGATTTGGTCTTTTTCAATTAATGCCATGTCTCAACTGCAGATAAATTTCTTTCTTCCATTGATAGGGTGGTGCGCACTGATTTTCATTTCGTCGTCGATACCAGGTACGTCCCTGCCTCCGCTGGATATGTGGTCAGCGGATAAATTGATTCACAGTGCGGTTTTCGGAATTTTGGCTTTTTTTTCTTCACGCGCCTTCGCTCATTACGGACAGGTGTGGCAAAGAAGCCGAAGGTGGGCCGTCACGTGGAGTTTAGTCTTCTGCTTGGTATATGCTCTTTCCGACGAGTTCCATCAGATGTACGTGCCCAACCGGCAAGCTTCTGCTTTTGACCTTATGGCCGATGCGATCGGAATAATCATGATTCACTCTTATGTGTGGTTTATCAGAAAATAGGGGTCTGGGGTTCATTCATGTCCATGCTTGATATCTTAAAACAACGACTCACGAAAACGAGGAATAATCTTTTCGGCCGTCTTTCGACCGTTTTACAGGGGCGAACCGGTATCGACGATGCGCTGCTGGAGCAGATCGAAGAGATTCTGATCACGGCCGATATAGGCGTTGCGACGTCGCATAAGATCCTGGACAAAATTCGTCAGCGTGTAAAAAAAGAAATAACGGCCGACACCTCCGTCATCTACCAAATGTTGGAGGAAGAGATCGAAAAGATGATCGTGGTTTCCGATTCCGTTTCGATCGAAAAAAGACTGTCCGACCATCACCCGTTTGTCATTCTGATCGTAGGCGTTAACGGTACCGGTAAGACCACCACCATCGGAAAACTGGCTCATCGGTTCGCGCGAACCGGACGTAAAGTATTGCTCGTAGCGGGCGATACCTTTCGCGCCGCCGCCGGCGGACAATTGGAGATCTGGGCTCAGCGCTCCTCCGTGGAGATCATCCGCCAGGCCGAAGGTTCCGATCCGGCTTCGGTCGTTTTCGATGCGCTCGGCAAAGCCCGGTCCGCCGGGTTTGACGTCGTATTGATCGATACCGCGGGCCGTCTTCACACCAAGATCAATCTGATGGAAGAATTGAAGAAGATCCGGCGCGTGATCGAGAAACAGATACCTCAGGCTCCGCACGAAACCTTGCTCGTACTCGACGGAACAACGGGCCAGAATGCCATTCAGCAGGCCAAGCAGTTTTCTCAAACGGCGCAGATCACCGGATTGATCATGACCAAACTGGACGGGACGGCCAAGGGCGGAGTGGTTCTGGCCATTCAGCAGGATATCCGCTTACCCGTCTATTATATCGGAATCGGCGAAGGCATGGAAGATCTGGAAGAATTTGATCCGCACGAATTTGTCAAAGCCATTGTAGAATAAAGGGTCGCAGGTTGAAAACAATAAACTTCATCATCGGTATTCACAATCATCAGCCGGTCGGTAATTTTGATTTTGTATTCGAAGAAGCCTATCGTAAGGCCTACGATCCCTTTCTGTCGATGCTGAGCCGGTTTCCGTCCGTTAAAGTTGGTATGCACTTCACGGGCGTTCTGCTGGATTGGATCGATCGCACGTACCCGGAGTTTCTGGAAAGACTTCGCGTCATGATTGCGTCCGGTCAGGTGGAAGTTATCGGCGGCGGATTTTACGAACCGATCATGGCCGTGATCCCGGATCATGACAAACTCGGGCAGATAAAAAAACTCAGCGCCTATTGCGAGCAAAAATTGGGCGCGAAACCCCAGGGCATGTGGATCGCAGAAAGGGTTTGGGAACCGCATCTTCCTAAGCCGATCCATCAGGCTTCGATGCGCTACGTGATCCTTGACGATACGCATTTCAAATACACCGGTCTGCAGGAGGACGAGCTTAATGGCTATTTCGTGACCGAAGAAGAAGGTTACAAGATAGATGTGTTTCCTATCAGCAAGACCTTACGGTATACGATTCCTTTTCGTGAGCCGGAAAAGACGATTGAATATCTAAAGGGACTGGCCACCGAAGACGGGGACCGGTTAGCTGTTTTTGCGGATGACGGAGAAAAATTCGGAATATGGCCTGAAACCTACAAGCACGTCTACGAGGATCGCTGGTTGGAAAAGTTTTTTACGCTCCTGGAAGAGAATAAGGATTGGATACGCCTCATGCATTTTTCAGAAGCGCTTCGGAAGGTCAAACCGGCCGGCCGCGTTTATATCCCGACCTCATCCTACAGTGAGATGCAGCATTGGGCGCTACCGGTCGAAAGTTTCAAGGCTTACGAATCCTTCGAAGAAACTCTGAAAGAAAATAAACTCTTTGATGCGTATGGCATTTTCGTGCGCGGCGGTTTCTGGCGTAATTTTTCGGTCAAATATCCGGAGGCCAATCGGATGCATAAGAAAATGCTCCGTTTGAGCCGGCGGATACAGATGCTCAAAGCCGTTCTGAGCGGCGAAGCTCAGTCTTCGGCAGAAGAAAAGGCCGTATTGCTTGAAAAAGCGCAGGACCACCTGTGGGCGTCTCAATGCAATTGCCCTTACTGGCACGGCGTTTTCGGCGGAATTTATCTCAACAATATCCGTTATGCCATGTACAAAGAAATGCTGCTATGCGAAAATTTTGTGGATGTGATCGAACACGGCGATCGGGCGGACTGGCGTCTCGTTGAGCATAACGATTATGATGCCAACGGCCGCGAGGAGGTGTTAATCGAGACCAAAGCCATGGATATTTATGTTGATCCCGAACACGGCGCCGGAATTTTTGAATTATCCTATAAAGACGTACCGATCAATCTCGGCGATACAATGACGCGGCGGGAGGAGGGTTATCATCAAAAACTGGTTGAAGCCGGCAGGACATCTGTAAATGATGAAACTCAGAAGAAGAGTAACGAGATCGCCAGCATCCACGACCTCGTAATGTCCAAAGAAAAGAATTTACACGAATATTTGATTTACGATAAATATACCCGCCAGAGTTTTCTTGAGCATGTGATTCCGGTTCAGACGACGTTGGAGGAGTTCAATAAAGGAAATTTTGAAGAGTGGGGCGATTTCATCGAAAGACCGTTCCACGTAAACGATCTGTCCGACCAGCATATGATTCGATTCGAATTTGTTCGAGCAGGTAACGGACCTGTTCCTTTAGAAATGAGGAAGACGTTGTCGGTCGTTCCGGGTTCGTCGGAGATTACCATGGATTATTCCCTGTTGAACCGAGGCCAGAGATCTTTCGAAGTCTTGTTTGGTACAGAATTGAATCTGACCATGCTTGCCGGGAACGCGGATGACCGCTATTATTATATTGAAGGTCAATCCTTATCCGACCGCCGTCTGGCAAGTCAGGGTACTCATGGGCATGTTGCAGAAATGGGCATGATCGATCGTTGGCTCAGCGTTCATCTTAACCTTCAAATGGAGACACCAGCGGATGTATGGCGTTACCCGGTGGAAACGATTTCCCTTTCCGAGGAAGGATTTGAACGCGTGTATCAGCAATCCTGCCTTTTCCCGCATTGGCGGATTTTTCTGAAACCAAACGAGAGCCGAAACGTAAACATACGGCTGAGCCTTTCGCGAAAAGTTGATATCTAACCATAAAAGGGAGTTCACTATGAACAAAAAGATCTGGATCACCGCGGCGGCAATCATCGTTGTGGCGATTACGGTCATGAGTTTTACGACGGTAGGCCAAAATGCTTACAAAAACATCGTAAAGCTCAACACCGTGCTGGACCTCATTGCCCGGACGTATGTGGAAGAAGTGGATGGCGATAAGCTGGTGGACGACGCGATCGTTGGTGCCCTGAAAAGTCTGGATCCGCATTCGGTGTATATTCCTCCCAAAGAGCTCAAGCAAGTTAATGAGGAATTTAAGGGCAATTTTGAAGGTATCGGCAGCCAGATTGATGTGATCAATGGCCAGCTCACGATTGTGACGCCAATACCGGGAAGCCCCTCTGAGAGGATCGGTATCCAGGGCGGCGACAAAGTGATGATGATCAATAACGTTTCCACAAAAGGAATCACGACGGATGAGGCCGTTAATAAGTTGCGTGGGCCCAAAGGTACTGTCGTTCATATAAGCATTCAGAGGGCGGGAATCGAGGGCATGTTGGAATTTGATATTATCCGTGATAAGATTCCGGTTTACAGCGTGGATGCCAAATTTATGCTCGACGATCAGACCGGTTATATCCGTTTTGTTCGGTTTGCCGCGACGACGGCGGACGAGATCGAACAGGCGCTGACGGAACTGGAAGGCAAAGGGATGAAGCAACTGATCCTTGACATGCGAAATAACGCCGGAGGCATTCTGGATGAAGCTAAGATGATCGTCGATAAATTCATTCCCGGCGGCAAAAAAATCGTTTATATGAAAGGGCGGATCCCTGGATCGACTCAGGAATTCTACTCCACCGAAAAGAAATCGTACCGTAATTATCCGATCGTCGTTCTGATCAACCGCGGCTCCGCATCGGCTTCCGAGATCGTCGCCGGTGCTATACAGGATCTGGACCGCGGCGTCGTCGTCGGTGAGCGCAGTTTCGGCAAAGGATTGGTGCAGAATCAATTTGATCTCAATGACGGTTCGGCCGTGCGCATCACTATAGCAAGGTATTATACGCCCAGCGGCCGGCTCATACAGCGGCCCTACGACCACAAGTCGCTTGAAGATTACTATGGCGAAGCCCATCTCAACGACACGTTGCAAACGGATACATCCAAGGTATTCTACACTTCTTTGGGACGCAAAGTGTACGGAGGCGGCGGTATTGTTCCGGACTTCAAGATCCCTGATAACGATACCGTTACGGCATATTATATCAAACTCTGGGGCAAAGGTGTTTTCAGAGAGTTTACTAACAACTACCTCGAGAAAAACGGACCTAAGTTGCGTGAGCAGTATAAAGCGAAATTAACTCAATTCATCGGGTCTTTCGACCTGACCGACGCGGATGTGCAGGAAATGGTCCAAATCGGCATCCAGAAAGGCATACCGGCCGATCCGGTCGCAGTAAATGTAGATAAGGACCACATGAAAGACCTGATCAAGGCAGAAGTGGCCCGTTACATTTGGAGCAGTTTCGAGGCATCTCAGGTCCGTTTCCACAACGACCCGACGCTGAAAAAGGCTATGAGTTATTTCCCTCAGGCCCGGAAATTTTCGGAGATCAAGTCTAAAACGAAATGAAAAAATTAGGATAGAGTCATTATGAATAAGAAGATCATTATGCCGGCCCTATTCGTGGTCGTGGTAATCGCCGTTGCGGCCGAATTCCTCCAGGGTGGGAGAATGAGCGCGACCGGCGCAGGCAAACTCAATGGCGTACTCGATGTGATTGAAAAGACCTACGTCGAAGACGTGGATGCCAATAAACTGATCGACGACGCCATTGTCGGTGCATTGAAGGGTCTTGACCCGCATTCCGTCTACATCCCACCAAAGGAAATGAAGCAGGTCAAAGAGGAATTCCAGGGTAATTTCGAGGGGATCGGCATCTCCTTTGAGATCGTTAACGGCATCTTAACGGTGGTGTCGCCGATTCCCGGTACGCCGTCCGATCGTGCCGGAATCCTGGCCGGAGATAAGATCATTCAGATCGATCGCACATCCGCGAAGGACATTACTACGGAAGATGTTTTTAGAAGGCTTAAGGGGCCTAAGGGAACGACCGTACATGTGACCATAGAAAGACCAGGGGTCAATGAGTGGCTGGAGTTTGATATTGTCCGAGATAAGATACCGATCTTCACGGTGGACGCTAAATTTATGCTTGATGATGAGACCGGTTACATTCGTTTGAACAAATTTGCGGAAACCTCCGAAGAAGAGATTGAACGTGCGCTGGATGAATTGCACTCCTCCGGCATGAAGAGGCTCATTCTTGATCTGAGGAATAACGGGGGCGGATATCTGGAGCAGGCGGAAATGATCGTGGACAAATTTCTTCCCGCGGGCAAAATGATCGTTTATACCAAAGGACGTATTGGAAATTCCTCCAAAGAATACCGGTCGACGTCGAAATTATCGCACAGGAAGATGCCGATGATCATACTGGTTAACCGGTTTTCTGCATCGGCTTCCGAGATCGTTTCGGGTGCACTGCAGGATCTGGATCGGGCGATCGTGGTAGGTGAGAGAACTTTTGGTAAAGGTCTGGTGCAGTCGCAATACGACCTCAACGACGGCTCGGCTGTTCGGATTACGACGGCCCGTTATTATACGCCCAGCGGGAGGCTTATCCAGCGACCGTACAACGGTAAGTCTGTCGAAGACTATTACGGCGAAGCGCATCTGAACGACACGCTCCACACCGACTCAACCAAGGTTTTTTATACTGCCATGGGTCGTAAAGTTTTCGGCGGCGGCGGCATCGTTCCCGATTATCATTTGGAAAACGATACGTTCACGGTTTATTATGCTAAATTGTGGAGCAAAGGCGTGTTTCGGGAGTTTGTGAATAAGTTCCTTGAAAAGAACGGGCCTGCACTGCGTGCGCTGTATAAAGAGAACTATCCTAAATTTTTGAGGTCGTATGCGATCGATGATGAGGCCTTTCAGAATCTGATCCGGCTTGGAGGTCAAAAAGGAGTACCGGCAGACGAAAAGGCCATTGTCAAAGACGGAGACGACATGAAGAATGTGATCAAATCGGAAGTAGCGCGCTACATTTGGAGCCTCAACGAATCGGCACAGGTAAGGCTTATGTCTGATCCGGTCATTAAACAGGCCGTCCGGTATTTCCCCGAAGCGAAAAAGTTTGCGGAAGCTAAAACCAATCAGTAGACGTGAATAAAAAAAGCGCCTTGATGAAAACCAAGGCGCTTTTTTTTGATCCCATTCCCTCCCCTAGGTTTGAGAACTAATATGGTCGAAAACAAAATTGTTGATCTTGTAATTCTCGTTGGAGATTTTTATACAGAAGGACTTCATAAGATTCATGCCGCCGCCGAAGTCGATGGCATAGCGGCTTCCTAATTTATACACTTTCTTTTCCCGGATCAGTTTCTCGAGAATGGACTTGATCATGCTGACATTCTTATGATTCTCTTTCATGCGCAGGCGCTTAGCAACAACATTGGCCGAAGTGGGCTCACAATCAAGACCAAAACGAAGTATACGGCTTTCCAAATCCATGAACAAAGGTACATTCTTGGACTTCTTGTCAACCGTAATTCTTTCTTTTGATTGCATACAAATCGCCTCCAGGCATGTTAATAATTGGAATCTTGATAACTGCCATTAACATAATACAAATATACTGCCAAGAAATCGGTTACATTATATTTATAAAAATCAAATAGTTAATAATATTGTAGCCGATCGTCTTGGAAGAAATATTGTTTCAGTTTGATTGGATTGCTTCATTATGAAACATTCAAGCATAAAACTAAATTAAGAGACACTGGATGTTATTTTGTGAAAACTCTGTTGCTCCAGTGCGACGGTGGACTGGTCGAAATTCTTTTAGCATAAGGACATGACATCATAATGAAAACAATGAAAGCTATCGTACTGCGCCAGACCGGCGGTATTGATCAGTTGTCATACGAGGATGTAGAGTTTCCTTTGGTTCACTCTGGTGAAGCCCTCGTCAAGATCAGAGCGTCGGCGCTTAATCACCGGGATCTGTGGATCGTGCAGGGTCTCTATGCGAAGATCAAAGTGCCGGTCATTTTAGGATCAGACGGAACCGGTGACGTGGTCAGCACCTGTGATGCTCAAGATGCCGGATGGATCGGGAAGCGGATAGTGGTGCATCCCAGTTTCAACTGGGGGTCCGATCCGCGCGCGCAGGGTAAAGACTTCAGAATACTTGGTATGCCGGATAACGGTACTCTAGCCGAGTACCTGGTTGTTCCAACGGAGAATATGTTTCAGGCACCGTCGTATCTGTCCGACGAAGAAGCGGCTGCTCTGCCTCTGGGAGGGCTTACCGCTTTTAGGGCGGCATTTGTCCAAGGTCAATTAAAACCCAAGGAATGCGTGCTTATTACCGGTGTCGGGGGCGGTGTTGCCGCGCTGGCTTTGCAGATGGCCGTGGCGGCCGGCGCCAACGTGTTTGTAACGTCCGGTGAGGAAAACAAGATCCGGCAGGCGGTCAAATGGGGTGCGCTTCACGGTGAGAACTACCGTGACAGCGAAGGATTCAAAAAACTTTCCGCTGTCGCTGAGAAACACGGCGGCATCGACCTCATCATTGATAGTGCCGGCGGTAAGACTTTTGGCGAACTGGTTAACCTGGTAAAGCCGGGCGGGCGTATCGTTAACTTCGGTGCCACGGCCGGCAACCCGGAATTGCTGGATCTCAGGAAGTTATTCTGGAAGCAGATTATGATACAAGGTTCTACGATGGGCACACGGGACGATTTTGCCTCGATGATCGCTTTTTTCGAAAGCCATCGCATCAAACCCGCCGTAGATAAAGTCTTTTCCTTTCGGGATTTCTCCGCAGCGTTTCAAAGGATGAAACAGGCGGAACAATTTGGAAAAATCATTTTGAAACCCTAAATTCAAACTGATCTTGTTAAGCCCCATCAATCATGAAGGAGAAGTGACATGGACGTTAATCAAAATCCGACCGTTCCTGAAATGAATGTATTCAACCGCATCGTCAACGTATTCCTCGCGCCTACGAAGACTTTTGAAGCACTCACAGCCAAACCGGACTGGGTGACCCCGCTGCTCTTCATATTTCTGATCTTCCTGACAACCAGCACTTTGTTGAAGGAGGTCATACAAAGAGAACAAACGGTGGCGACCAAGGAGTCGATCATGAAAAACCCGAACATTCCGGACAGCCAGAAGGAACAGACCGCCGAGCAGGCGATTTCTATGATGAAAAAATTCTGGGCCGTCGGGATAGGCATCGGCCTGATCATGGTAGTCATCATTTATTTGATGGGCGCCTTGTTCCTCTTTTTGGGTGGATCCAAAATACTCAAAGGGCAAGGAACTTATGTGCAGGTGTTATCGATTTTCGGATACAGCGGTTTAATAGATGTTCTAGCAGCTATCATCAAAATTCCCCTTATGATGTTGAATCAAACGATGCGCGTCGACACAGGGCTCGGGATCTTTCTTGGCGAAGATGCGACACGGACCCCTTTATATGTGTTTTTGAGCAAATTTGATATCTTTACTTTCTGGCAATTGGGCGTTCTCATCATCGGATTGTCCGTCCTGTATAAATTTTCCAAAGAGAAATCGGCCGGACTGGTGATCGGGTTGTGGTTGTTGTGGGTGCTGGTCAGTGTCGCTCTCACGGCCATAGGCGTTCGTGTGGGTGGATAAGCCGTTTTATCAACAAAATTCCGAAAATTGACTCCCCGGAGACCCGATCCGGGGAGTTTTTATTTGAACTTTTTGGCTCGTGCCCGGTCTAATCCGGGAGGCCGGCTTTGAAATCTTGAATGTTTTCCGTAATTTTGTAAAAAATTTGAAACAATTTATATATCCATACGAATACTGAACTAGTTAAAAAATCATCTCGAAATTTATGAGGAGTATACTATGAAAAAATGGAGTTTGTTAGCAATGGCGTTGCTGGTATCCATGGTCAACGCACAGGAAAAAAAAGCCATCGATATCGATGAAGCGGTCAAGATTGCCATGAAAAACAACATCCAGGTCATCGCGGCCATGAATACATACAATTCCACAGTGGCCAACGTGCTTCCCAAGACCTGGGGCCGTAATCTTCCGACGGTGAGCGCCAATGCCAATTTTAATCATTCCATGCTCAACGATGTTTCAGGAACCACCGGCTTCGGAGGTTCGGCTTCGAATAACTCCTATTCGTATTCATTGGATGCGAATTATGTGATATTTGACGGCTTGAAGAAGTTTGACGAAATGACTCAGGCCCGGCTGGATGAGAGCTCCGCAAAGTTCGATTATGAAAATACCAAGCAGGAAGTCACTTTGAATGTATACCAGGCTTATATCACGGTTCTAAAGAATCAGCAGTTGCTGAAGATAGCGGAAGAAAACCTCAAACGCAGCGAAGAACAATTAAAACGCCTTGAGGAGCGCAATCGTCTGGGCGCCCAGATTCTTTCCGACGTTTACAAACAGCGAGTACAGGTTGGTTCTGATAAATTGGCCGTGAATAAAGCGAAGAATAATCTGAGAACATCCAAGGCCAGCCTCAATAACCTGATCGGAGAAGATGTGAATACCGAGTTTGAGCTGAGGGAACTGCCAATGGAAGTTTCGTTCGATCAAAAGCAATTTGATTTTGATCAATCCTATCAGACGGCTTTAGACACTCGCAAGGACTACCTGGCCTCGAAGAAGAAGGTCGAAAGTTCAAGACGCTCGCTCTCAATCGCCAAGAGCGGTTATTACCCGACGCTGTCGGCACTGGCCAGTTATCAATGGAATAATACGGCAATGAATTTTGACAGGTACAGCGACCGGGATAACGCTTCTGTCGGCCTCAGTTTGTCCGTGCCGATCTTTTCGGGATTTCAGACCAATAGCGGCGTGATCCAGGCGGACCAGCGCTATCAGACGGAACGAAGCAATATGGAAAGCACAAAAAGGAAAGTAGCCCTTGACATTAAGATCGCACTATTGAATATGCAGACGGCCTATGAGAACGTTCAGCTTTCCGATGAGAATGTGAAATCGGCCAAAGAGGATCTGCGCCTGGCCACTGAACGGTACAACCTGGGTGCCGGAACGCTGTTGGATCAGATTACGGCCAATGCGGGTTACGCGACCGCCGAAGCCAACTACACGCAAGCCAAATATGATTTCGTCTATGCGCGTCAGCAGTATCTGCTCGCGGTGGGACAATTGAACAATTGAGCATAAGTTATAGCATTTACCCTTATTAAAAGGAGAAACCCCATGTCCAAGAAGAAAAAAATCCTCATCGGCGCCGGTTTGGCGGTGGTCATCACGGCGGTAGTCGTGTTTAACCTGAGCAATAAGAAAGAGGTCGCGGTCGAGGTCCAGACCGAGAAAGTAAAACGCGGCGATGTGATCAAAACGGTCAGCGCTTCCGGAAAGATTCAGCCTGTGACGGACGTGAAGGTAAGCTCCAACGTAAGCGCTAAGATCATGAAATTGACCGTGAAAGAAGGCGACCGTGTCCAGAGAGGACAGTTGCTCGTGTCTCTGGATCGTACTGTTTATGAAGCCTCGGTCAATCAGTCCAAAGCCGAACTGATGCGGGCCAAGTCGCAGGTGGTGTCCGCCGAAGCGACCCTGCAAAAAGCCAAACAGGATTATGATCGCGTCAAAGGACTCTTTGATAAGAGCCTGGCTTCGGAGTCGGAACTGCAGGCCGGAGAGACCGCGTTATCAACCAGTAAATCTGCTTTGGAATCTGCCCAAAGTCAGGTCAACGCCGCGCAGGCCGATCTGGACAGAAGCCTGGACAACCTGAGTAAAACGGAAATCTATTCGCCCATCGACGGTACAGTGAGCAAGCTCAATAAAGAAGAAGGTGAAATTGCCCTCGGATCGCAGTTCTCTCAGGACGTCATCATGGTGGTGGCCAATCTGGCGGAAATGGAAGCCCGAGTCAATGTGGATGAGAACGATGTTGTCTCCATAAGTCTTAACGATACGGCCGTTATCGAAGTGGACGCTCTGAACGAACAAAAACTGCACGGCCGCGTCACCGAGATCGCCAATACGGCGAACATCAAATCGGCCGGAACTCAGGAAGAGAAGACCGAATTTGAAGTAAAGATTGCTTTGTCGGACAATATGCCGACGCTTCGTCCCGGCATGTCCACAACGTCGGACATAACCACCGACGTCAAGACCAACGTAGTCAACGTTCCGATCCAGTGCGTCACCGTGCGTCTTCCTGAAAAACTGAAACGTAAGGAAGGTATCGAAAAAGACGCGGCCATTGCCAACGATACGGCCAATGAATTTAAGCCCAACAAAGACGGCGTGGTCGAAGTGGTTTTCGTGATTGAAAACGGAACGGCGGTTGCCAAAGCGGTAAAAACGGGTATTCAAAGCGAATCGCATATCGAAATCCTCGAGGGACTTAAAGAAGGGGATGAAGTAGTGATCGGGAATTACCGCGCGATCAGCAAATTGCTGGAAAATGGTTCCAAGGTCAAAGTAGATAATGAGAAAAAGCCCAGCAAAGGCGGCAATCCCGAAGAACGCGAAGGTAACTAATTCTTTAAACGTTAACGTGAGCGAGAAGAGAGGTATTACACCATGGTCATCGATATTAGAAACATAACCAAGGTATATCAGATCGGTACGGAAGAAGTTCATGCTTTGCGCGGCGTCACCATGACGATCGCTAAGAATGAATATATCGCCCTGATGGGTCCCTCGGGTTCGGGCAAATCGACGATGATGAATATGATCGGCTGTCTGGATACGCCGACCAGCGGAGAGTACTTCTTTGAGGGTCAGGATGTGGCTCGATTAACCGACGACCGCCTTGCCGAGATTAGAAATAAGAAGATCGGTTTCGTTTTTCAGAATTTTAACCTGATCCCGCGCTCCGACGTTTTCCATAACGTAGAATTGCCGATGATCTATGCGGGCGTCAATGCGGCGGAACGGCGACGCGCCACTTTGGATGCCATAGAAAAAGTAGGCCTCACGGCGCGTATGAAACATAAGCCCAATGAACTGTCCGGCGGTCAACGGCAACGCGTGGCCATTGCAAGAGCTTTGGTCAACAATCCTTCCATAATTCTGGCGGACGAACCGACCGGTAACCTCGATTCCAAGACGGGCGAAGAGATCATGGGGGTCTTTGAGGATTTGTATAAAGCCGGCAATACGATCATCCTGGTCACTCACGAAGAGGATATTGCGTCGCACGCACGTCGGGTTGTTCGGTTGAAGGACGGTTGCGTGGAGATCGACGAGAAGATCAACGGCCGCAAAGTTTTCAAGAAGGTTCTCGTGGACGCCTAATATTATTAGAACATCTAAAAGTCATGGGATAAATTATGAGACGTTTGCTGTATGAGACAATGGAAGCCTTGCGTATTGCTTTTAATGCGATCCGGGCCAATAAGGCACGCGGGTTTCTTACCACGCTTGGAATTGTGATCGGTATTACGGCCGTGTCCACTACCATGACGGTCATGGTGGGCATGAGAAATTCGTTCCAGTCGCAATTATCCGCTCTTGGTACAGATGTTCTCTATGTTTCCAAACATCCTTGGATCATTATGGATGATTGGTGGAAATACCGCAATCGTCCGCAAATCACATTCGAAGAAGCTCAAAAGCTTGAAAAGGCGCTTGGAGATAAAGTCGTGGCCGTCAATCCAAGCGTGGGCACCGTTCGTCCCATCAAGTACGAATCCAAGACTCTGGATGATATCTTCGTGAGGGGGACGACGGAAAAAGAATTATTTACTTCATCCGCCGTACCGGAGGAAGGCCGGTTTGTCGGGGCGCTGGATGTAGAGAATTCGAAGTATATTTGTGTAATCGGAGCCGATGTTAAAGACAAGCTATTTGAGAATACAGACCCTATAGGGAAAAAATTGAGAATCGGCACTTATAATTTCAAGATCGTCGGGGTCATGGAAAAACAAGGACGTTTTCTCGGAGGATTGGGCGGTCCCAACCTGGATGCACAGGTAGCCATTCCGATTTCGACCTTTTTGAAATCTTTCGGAAGATCCCGCGGGCTTCAGCTGGCGGTGAAGGTCAAGGATATGAGCCTTATGGAGGACACGTCGGACGAAATCACGGGATCGATGCGAAAGATCCGCAAACTGAAACCTACTACCGCAGAAAATTTTTCGATCAACCGGCAGGATACGTTCACCAAGATCTACGATCAGATTATGGGTGTGGTCGGCTTGGTCGGCGTTATGATCACCAGTATCTCTCTCTTCGTCGGCGGCATCGGTGTGATGAATATTATGTTCGTATCCGTCACTGAGCGTACCCGCGAGATCGGAATACGGAAGGCCATCGGCGCCAAACGAAGAACGATTCTGGTTCAATTCTTGTTTGAAGCGTCCATGATCTGTATGATCGGTTGCATCATTGCGTTGATACTGTCCTATATCATAAGCTACGTGATCAATATTTTCTTTACGGCGCAGTTATCGATCGGCGTTATTTTGGTGGCCATTTTTATCGCGATCTTAGTAGGTATCTTGTCCGGATTCTTGCCGGCATTGAAGGCTTCCCGGCTGGATCCGATAGACGCATTGCGTTATGAATAATTATCCATACGACTATAACGAAAGAAATCTATGAAAACGGATCTCGGCGAAAATATTAAGATGGCTTTCAATGCCGTGGTTACGAATAAACTCCGTTCTTTCTTGACGCTGGTCGGCGTGATTGCAGGCGTGGCTTCCATTATTGCGGTGATGACGGGAATCGCGGTGATCAAAGCGAAAATGGACAGCGACCTGAGCCGCCTTGGTTCCAATACCTTTCAGGTCCAAAAATGGCCGGCCATCGGAGGGCCCGGTCAGAACTGGCGTAAGATCATGCGCCGCAAGCCATTGACCATCGAACAAGCCGATCTCATACGAGAAAAGGTCAAGGATGCCGAACTGGTAGGAGCAGAATTGTGGGAACAGCCGGCCACGCTGGCGCATGAGGATCTAAAGACAAATCCGAATGTGTCGTTGGCGGGAGGTACTCCTGAATTTCAGATCAATAACAATCAACTGGTCGGCGTCGGCCGTTTTATCTCCGATGAGGACGTCAAGGTAGGACGCAATGTGATCGTGATCGGTTCCCGGATTGTGAATAAGCTGTTTCCATTCAAGGATCCGATCGATCAAGTAATCAAGATCGGCGGACAAAAGTATACGGTGATCGGCGTTTATGAAGAATTGGGCGACACACCCTCCGGATCGGGCGACAACAGCGCCTGTATCCCTATCTCGGCGTTTGTACAACAGTTTGGTCTCAAAGACTCCGATGGTCGTGACCGCTCGGTCAATATTACCGTCAAGGCGCGAGAGGGCGTCAAACTTGACGATCTCATCGAAGAAGTGCGCGGCGTACTGCGTATCGCACGCGGGGTCAAACCTCTGGAAGAGGACGATTTTGATATTTTCTCCAACGACAGTATGGTACGCGCCTTTAGTGAAATGACCGCGGTCATTCGTCTTGTGGCCATTGCCATGGGCGGGGTGGCTTTGATCGTGGCCGGCATTGGTATCATGAATATCATGCTGGTATCGGTAACGGAAAGAACCAAGGAGATAGGGATCCGCAAAGCAATAGGCGCCAAACGAAAAGACATTCTACTGCAGTTCCTCATCGAGGCAGTCGTCCTTTGCGAGATCGGAGGATTTATCGGTATCGCAGTTGGTGTCGCTATCGGCAATATCGTAAGCTTTTTGGTCAACGTGCCCGTCACGATCCCTTACGACTGGGCGGTCATCGGTCTCGTATTCTGCAGTCTGATCGGTATCATTTTTGGAATGTGGCCCGCTTCCAAGGCTTCCAAACTCGATCCGATCGAATCCCTGCGTTACGAGTAATGTGAGCTTGAACTTTTAGAAAGAAAAAGCGAGATGCATTAGCGCCTCGCTTTTTCTTTTTGTTACAGATCTTTTGGGTACTTAAATGGAGGCTGTATTA
The DNA here is from genome assembly GCA_964415295.1 of uncultured Bacteroidota bacterium. Lineage (GTDB taxonomy): Bacteria > CLD3 > CLD3 > SB21 > SB21 > SB21. Next base: position 164,111 of record CAYPYN010000002.1, on the reverse strand, counting down.
TGAGATGTTTTGTCATAGCGTTGCTGTTATCCAGCGTCTGTCTGAACACGGTGTATGCTCAGTCCGAGCTCGAAAAAGGGAAGGAATTATTCAAAAGCAGAAAATATTCTGAGGCCAAAGCGGTTTGCGAGAGTATCTTGAGCCGATCGAACTATCATGCAGAGGCCAATTATTTGCTTGGTTCGATTTATTTGCGTCATGAACAGGATTACGACAAAGCGATCGAATATCTCGAAAAGGCCGTTGACAGCGAGCCTAATAATTCCAACTATCACTTGACGCTTTCGGGTGCCTTGGGGAATAAGGCGATGCGAAGCAATGTCGTCAAACAAGCCCTTCTGGCGCCCCGAATCAAAAGCGAGATGGAAAAGGCCGTGGAACTCGATCCGAATAATATAGAAGCACGAACGGCTCTGAGCCAATTCTACGTCATGGCGCCCGGTATCATGGGCGGAAGCGTGGAAAAAGCCAAGCGTCAGGCCGATGCGATCTTGGCTCTTGATGCCTACAGGGGCTATGTGACCTACGCCAATATTTATAACCGGCAGGAAGACTGGGATCAGGCCGAGAATTATTACAAGAAAGCCATTGCGGTCAATCCGCAAAAAGCGCTTCCTTATCATCAACTGGGTTATTTGTATTTAAGAATGAAGCGCCATGCCGAAGCAGTGGCGCAATTCCAGAGAATGGTCCAATTCGATCCGGATAATGCCAATTCTTACGATAGTCTGGGTGACGGCTATTTGGCCAACGGTCAGTTGGACGAGGCGCTGGACAGCTACCGCAAAGCGGTGAACATCGATCCTCAGTTTGCTCCTTCGGTGTTTAATCTGGCTTCTTGTTATGAGAAGAAACAAATGAAGCAGGAGGCTAAAGAGTATTATAAACGCTACCTGGTTTTGACTCCAACGGGTTCCCAAGCCGATGAAGCACGGGCCAAGATCAAAGATTGAGAGAGGAATGTCCTGAAGAAAAAGCGAAGCGATGATCTTCGCTTTTTTTATTTAAACCAACTCAGGCGCAGAGGAGAAGGCCAAAGACCGCAAAGATCCGTGAAAGAAGATTTTGGAGGCAGATCCAAACCCATCAGGGACGTGATCACTATCCTTTTATCTGAATAAGATACGCAATCGATTCACAGCTCATGATTGGCCGAAACGACCTCTGTTGCACCGTTGGTCTTGAAATTGGTTCCTGTTGTATCTACATTGACCGCAGCGCTTATATTTTAAACCATGTTTGAAGACACATTTCGAAAGCACGACAGCGCATTATTGCGCGAGGCGGAGTATCATTTCAATGAAGGGTACAAGTTTCAGATGGCCGGCCGTATTCCTGAGGCCATAGAAGCTTACCGGAGATCCATATTGGTGTACCCAACCTCCGAAGCCCACACATTTCTTGGCTGGGCGTTCAGTCTGGACGGGAATATGGCCGAGGCCATCGCACAGTGCGAAACGGCCATCGCCTTGGATCCGGATTTCGGCAATCCTTACAATGATATCGGAGCATACCTGATGAGTATGAAAAGATATGACGAAGCGAAACCATGGTTCGAACGCGCCAAAGAAGCGTTGAGGTATGAGGCGCGCCATTACCCCTATTTCAATTTGGGGCGCATAAGGGAACAAGAAGGCGTTTGGCTGGGAGCGATGGCGGAATATGAAAAAGCGAGCGCCATCTGTCCGGAGTATGAATCGGCGAAAGAATCGCTTTATCGCGTACAGACTCTTCTCAAGCGCCGCAATTAGGAGCATCCGTTGAAACGTTCAGTGCAAATCGTAGCCGTTATCTTGCTTTACCTCTGTTTCCACGGCGCTGCGTTGTCCCAAAGCGATCCGCTGCGTTTGGTTTATCCCCGTTCGAATATGCTCGTAAGTACTTCGGACTCGTTACTGGTTCTTGGTCAGATTTATATTCCTAATTCAACATTACATATTGAAAAACAATCGATCCCGTTGTCTGAAGACGGGGCTTTTGCAGGCTATGTCGGACTTGACCCTGCCAAAGTTGCTTCGGACTCCGGTTATGTTCTCTCATGCCGGGTGGAATCAAAGGATTCAGTTTATGTTCTAGACAGGAAGATCCGCATTCCCGGGCCTCCGGCTTCCATTGATTCGTCAGAACTTGCGGTCGATGCCGGGTTCTTATTTCCATCCGACACCATTTGGCTTCGGTCCGGTGATCGCATAGCCCTTAAATGCCGCGCAACGCCCGGTGTCAGTGTCTTTTATTCGGTGTTCAATTCCGACGGTATCGCGGTAAGTGCTTTTCGGCCCATGGTTGAAGCCGAACCGGAACTTATGGACAATTTTGGTGAGTCGGTTTTCGGCATCGGCAAAAGGACCAAACGTCTGCCGGCGCCCGGTATTTACAGTGCCGACTACTTTTTTGATATTTCATTAAAAGATGCGCGGATACGTTTTTATGCTGTGAAAAGAGCGGACACCGTTTATGTAGATGCCTTGGCCAGACTGAACACCATTCAAGACGCCGATGTGCGTGTGATAGAATTTACCTCAGAATTCAACACGGCTTCCGTGGCGCCGGGGCGGGCGTATTATTATTTTATTCCTCCGGGTATCCGTTGTGCTTCGGATGGGAGAATGGGATCTCAGATCCGTCTGCGGCTTTCCGAACGGCACGAAGCCTGGATTGCGGAAAAGAACGTCAGATTTCTTCCGCGTGCTACCAAAGTCCCGACAAGCTTTATTCCGCTGGTCCGCGTTTGGAAAGAGGGGACACAGACCAAAATCAAATTGATCATGTCCGAAAAGCTTCCCTATCGTATCGAACAAACCGACGAGCGCACCTTGCAGCTATGGGTCTTCGGCGGGATCAGCGATACAGATTGGATACGATTTGAGAGTGAAGACCCCGACGTGCGCCGCGTGATGTGGTCACAGCCGGAGCCGGATGTGTATGGTCTGAAGGTCGATCTGACCGACACGCACCATTGGGGATATGAGACCGAGTACGACGGCACGAATCTGATCTGGACGATCCGCCATAAACCGAAAACCAGGGGTTTGAAAGGTCTGAAGGTCTGCATTGACCCTGGGCATTCACAAGATATTGGGGCGACGGGGCCGAGAGGCATTACCGAAAGACAAGTCAACGTGGAAGTAGCCCAGGCTCTGAAAAAAGAACTGGAATCCGACGGCGCTGTTGTGGTTATGACCCACACGGACACCTCGCAGAATGTGTCGTTGTATGAGAGGATCAAGATAGCCAATCAAAACCGGTGCGACCTTTTCGTGAGCATTCATCACAACGCGCCACCGGATGGCGTAAGTCCTCTGAACCAGCGATTCGGTCCTTCGGTGATTTACTACCATCCCCAGAGCCGGAAATGGGCGGAGTCGATCCAGAAAGAAATGGTTTCCAAAAGCGGTCTGCCCGATTTCGGAGTCTTTCAGGGAAATATGGCCGTCTGCCGCAACTCGCATATGCCGGCCGTTTTAGTCGAATGCGCTTTCCTATCTCTGCCCGACCAGGAAAAACTGATCGTCAGTCCTAAATTTCAAAAGAAGATGGCACAGGCGATAAAGGCGGGGATCAAGAAAGTTTTGAAATAATCAGGGTCTAATATCATGCCTTCGGAATCCCTTCCAAAAAGAATGATCCTGCGTCATCGGGATGCGATCGACCGGCTTTTCAAAGAAGGAAAAAAAGTCTCCGGCCGGTTCGTTTATTTATTATATTTGCCTCTGGAGCCGTCCGCCGGTATTCCCGCTCAGGCGGCTTTTCTTTGCGGAAAGAGGACAGGAAATGCGGTCAGACGTAATTATTATAAGCGTGTTTTCCGCGATGTATTCCGAAAGAACAAGCCCTCATTCGCCGGATTTCAGACCCTCATCGTTTCCCACAACAATATTGTGAAGTCGGACTTACAGCAACTGCAGGAAGATATCATTCAAACGGCAAAGAAGATGAAATGAACGGAACATTGTACATTGTATCCACCCCGATCGGCAATCTTGAGGACATCACTTTACGGGCGCTCCGGATACTGAAGGATGCGGATCTCATCGCCTGTGAAGATACGCGCCACACACGCGTTTTACTGGATCACTACGGGATACAGAACCGTCTGACGAGTTTTTTCGAACACAACGAGGTTCGTAAGATCCCGGAAATACTGGAGGCTCTTCGGGAAGGCAAGTCCGTAGCTGTCGTTTCGGATTCCGGTACGCCGACCATTTCCGATCCGGCTTTCAAATTAGTTCGCGAAGCCCGCGACAAAGGCATTCCTGTTGTTCCCGTTCCAGGCGCCAATGCGGCGCTGTCGGCCATCGCTGTATCGGGTTTGCCGACGGACAGTTTTGTTTTCGAGGGTTTTCTTCCTCACAAAAAAGGACGCCAAAGCGCGTGGAAAAAACTTGCGGAAGAGGACCGAACGATCGTTCTGTATGAGTCGCCATTCCGTATCGTGAAAGCGCTGATGGAGATCGAGGAGCACATGGGGAAAAGGCACATCGTGATCGCCAGAGAGCTGACCAAGAAATTCGAAGAAATCCTACAGGGGTCCGCCGCAGAATTGCGAGCCCATTTTGAGAATAACGAGCCCAAAGGCGAATTCGTCATTCTGATAGCTGGCAAATCTTATTTTGAAAAACGCCTGGAATAAGACATCGCCGGACGGCTTATATTATTGACATTGGAAGGGATTTTTTGTATACATAAGCCATTCCAAGAATTAAAGAAAGGAACATGAATTGATCCAGTTAGTCTTTTTACCGGTATTGGTATTTGCGGTGGTGATCCACGAATGCGCTCATGGTTTGGTGGCCAAGTGGTGCGGCGACGATACGGCCGACCGTGAAGGGCGAATTACTCTCAACCCGATCAAACATATCGATCTCTGGGGTACGATCATCATACCGATTCTGCTGGCCGTTACCAACGCAGGTATATTGTTCGGTTGGGCCAAACCTGTTCCGGTGAATCCCAATAACTTCCGCAATTTTCGGCGTGATGATATCTACGTTTCGATGGCAGGTCCGGCGTCTAATTTTATTCTGGCCATCATTTCGGCCCTGATCATTGTGACGATATCTTTGATTTATCAAACCGTTTCCCCCACATCCCAAGGCAGTATTCAGCTGGCCGAATTTGCTTTGGAATTTATGAAATACAGTATCGAGATTAATCTTATCTTGGCGTTATTCAATCTCTTTCCCATACCGCCTTTGGACGGATCTCACGTGGTGGCCAGTTTACTGCCGCCGCACCTCGGTGAACAATACCGGAGTCTCGGTTTTATGGGCATGTTCATCCTTGTTGCGATGATGTCCCTTGGGATCATCAACCAAGTGATGAGCCCGATATTTGCTTTTTTGCTGGGGTTATTGAATAATCTGATCGTCGGTTTGTTAAATTGAATCCATGCGGTTAAGTTTTGAACTTCGCTCGTTGCATCTGCTTCATCCCTTTATCCTTTCCGATTCCCGTATTGATTCAAAGGATGTCATAATCGTCAGAATAGAACATGACGGATTTGGAGGAATCGGCGAGTCTTCTCCTTCACGTTATTACGGAGAGCCTCCCGAAAGCGTTTTGACTTGTCTCGACCACATCAGCCGTTTGATGCCCGAATTTGAGAGTCCCACGGATATCGAGTGTATCATGCGGATCCTGGAGGAGCGGTTTCCGGCAAGTCCGTCGGCAAGATCCGGCGTCGATATGGCCCTTCATGACTGGATCGGTAAAAAAAACAACACACCGCTCTACCGGTATTTTGGTCTTGATAAGACCCGGACGCCTTTGACCTCATTTACAATCGGTATCGACGAACCGCACATGATCGAGCAAAAGATCCGGGAAGCGGAACCCTATCCGATCTTGAAGATCAAACTGGGCGTCGGAGACCGGGACTACGATATCATAAATACGATACGAAAAGCGACTCCGAAAAAGCTCCGCGCGGATGTTAACGAAGGCTGGACCCGCGAGGAAGCGGCCAAGAAGATCGAATGGTTGTCGCGTCAGGGCGTGGAATTGGTCGAACAGCCTTTGCCGAAGGAAGATCTTGAAGGAATGGCTTGGCTGAAGCCGCGCGCCGGCCTCCCGCTCTTTGCCGATGAAAATGTGAAAACGGCAAATGACATTTCACCACTCAAGGAGTGCTTTCATGGCGTCAATATCAAGCTGGACAAGTGCGGCGGAATTTCTGAGGCGAAAAGGATGATTGATACGGCCCGGCAGCACGGAATGATGACGATGTTGGGTTGTATGATACAGAGCTCCGTTGGAATAAGCGCGGCGGCCCATCTTTCGCCTTTGGTTGATTTTGCGGATCTCGACGGCCACCTCCTGATCCGGGACGATCCTTTCCATGGGATTGCCATTACGGACGGAAAAATTATTTTGAATGACAATCCCGGAATAGGTATATTCACTTAAGTATGATTTTCAAACAGGACAAAAATAAGAAATTTGACTATACACCGCTTTATTACAAGCCGGAAAAGGACCCCGAGGTCAAGCGGAGGCAACGTATACATTTTCCAAGATCATCTTCCGTATCCTTTCCGTTTACCAGGAAATTCCTTTTTCTCTTATTGCTGATCTTCTTCATACTCTACGTCTTAAAAAAACTTGCTATCTTCTTCTAATTTTGTTAGTTTCACGTTGTTTGTAACAATTCTCACATGAAACCGATCTCTTCGGAGGCATCGAATGATCCAAATTGGCGAGATCCTCAAACAGGTTCCCTTCTTCCGCTCGCTCGGCCGCGACAGTATCGACTTTATCACGGAAAAGCTGAAGTTCAAACAGTTCAAAGCGGGCAGTACGATCTGTAAGATCGGCGACCCGGGTGATAAAATGTATATTGTACTTTCCGGTAAAGTGGCCGTCATGGCCGCTAACGGCGAAGTTTTGGCGCACATCGGTGCGGGCAATTATTTCGGAGAGATGTCGCTCCTGACGGGAGAACCTCGCTCGGCAACGGTCAATGCAGCCGAAGATACCGAGACGTTCGTCCTTGAAAAGGACGACTTCGACGTGATCCTCGAAAAGTACCCGTCCATTTCGATAGCCATGAGTAAGATCATGAGCCAGCGGCTGCGAGATACCAATGCCGTTGTTTCGGAAAAGGCCAAACAGATCAAAACCGCCGCTCCGGCCGGGCCGTCGGGAAATCTTAAAGATAAACATATCACGGAAGTCATAGGTTTCTGCGAGTCCAATTCCCTGACCGGCACTCTGGAGGTGACCCATGACGGGGATACGGCGATCATCACTTACGACAAAGGCGTTCTGCAGAATATCAAACTGAAAAACTTCAATGACGACGAAGCCCTTGATCAGATGATGAGTTGGGAGGATGGGCAATTTGTCATAAAGCCCAAGATCATTTCATTCGAAGGAGAACAGAAAGCCGAAGAGGCGCCGTCCAAGAAGACCGGGTCCATATTGGTTATCAATCACAGCATGGTCGTGCGCAAGATCCTTGAAAAAAATCTGTCCAGCCTCGGTCATAAGGTCCGAACCGCGGACAGTATCACCGAAGGCATCGCTGCTCTGAAAAGCCTGAAGCCCAACGTGATCATTTCGGATTTCAAGTACGATGAGATCTCGGGTTACGATTTCTGCATGCAGATCCGGGAGAATTCAGATAATCAGGATATCCCTTTCATCTTTATCACGGATTCCAACACCGACACGGCTGTAGTGAATCAATTGAAAACAGTGACCAACTCCACTATGGTGGATTCTCAGGACGTGAACCAGATGGCGGCTACGGTGGATAAAATGATCGGATAGGAATAAAGAGCGTTAATCAGAGGCTGCCGCAATGTCATGTTGCCGCAGCCTTTTTTATTGGCTATGGACGTGAAAAGTCGGTTGTCCGCACGTCTTACAAGCATTGAGGCTTTCCAGTTTTTTCAAATATTCCATAACGCACATGACCACTGTCGCGTGACTCCATGTCAGAGGTGATACGGAGAGCGGCGCGTTGGAGTAGGGGTGGACCTGCTCTGCAAGGACACCGGAACGCAGAGATCGTGATGCAACCCATTCAAGCGTGGGCAGCGCCTCCCGGAGTTCCGCGCGTGTCCGCGCTCTGGCGATCTGGTATTGCGCCAGCCACATCGTGCAGATGAACCACGGATTACCCGGCACATTCCCGACATCTTTGCTTACCTGGTGGTAATAATCGTTCTCGTAACGGGCGATGCCGCCGACCTCGGTTTTGCACCACAAACGTTCCCGTATGGCTTTCATTGTAGATACAACTTTGGCATCGTGCGGATCGTACGCGCCGAATGCAAAAATGCCGTACATGCTGGCGTCAATGGTCATATCGTAGTCAAATGTGCCGTCCGGCTTTTGGTTGGCCATTCGGACAAACCGGTTGCTCTCATGGTGGAATAGATAGCGATCCATCCCCTGTTTCATTTCAGCGGCGGCTTGTGCGTATTTTTCAGCCTTGTCGGTCTCTCCAAAAAGCCGGGCGAATTCGGAAGCCGCACTCAGCCCTGCGATCACGGAAGCCGTCGTGAAGGTCAGAATGCCGTGACGCTCTTCCCAAAGGTCGTATGACGGATGCGGAAGACCGGTCTTTTCGTTACGAAAGTGGCACATAAAGTCGGCCGTGCGTATCACCAGCGGACCATACAGGGGCTGAATGAATTCCACATCACGGTATTTTTCATAGTGTTTCCACAGCGACCACACGACCAGCGCCGTCTCGTCTTCCTGGATAGGCAGTTGTGTATGGCCGTTCATCACCCACGGATGCCATGAACTAGCCAGAGTACCGTTGGGATTGTATTTGTGGAGCAGGTAGCCGTTATCCTTGATGGCGCGCGCGCAGAATTCAAAAAAACGCCGCGTCACCGCACCGTACCCGGCCAGGTCCATCGCATAAGCCACCAGGGCGCCGTCGCGGGGCCACATGTAGCTGTATGTGTCGCGGCCCTCGAAAGTGATATCGGAATCGTTGGCGGCGATGATGGCCCCGTGATTGTCGATCTGCGAACGAATCGTGATCAGGCTGCGCTTAAAAAGGCGGACGATCGGGGCCGGCAGGTCATCAAAGTCGATCCTTTCCTTTTCGATCCATAGCTTCCAGTAATCGGTTATTCGCTTGAGAACGCGGTCGGGATTGTATTGGCGGATAAAACTGTTATTATTGGCGCATTCCCCATACGTCTTCCCGGCAATGATCCAATAGTAGAATTCATCGGATCCTTTCGGCGGCAAGGGTTTGAGAAACATGCCGATGGTGGAATCAACGGAACCTTGGGCAATAGCATGCATTTCCAGCTTCCCATCCTCGGCGTCGCGCCAGGTGCCCTCGAGACCGCCTCCTTTTTTCCCGATCGCGTAATGATCTACGCCGAAATGATCGTCGTTGTAGAAATTCATGAGAAAGAAACGGTCGCTTTTGTAATGCAGCACACAGTTGATCTTGGGGTCAAAGAGGGCGGTATCACCGACGTCCGACTCGGAAATGTTGAAACTGTGATGGAAAAAAATGCGGACCTCACGCGGTTTATCCAGTAGGTTTCGTACCGTGATCCTGCGCAGGTAAATATTCTCGTAGAAATCCACGGCGTCGTTGCAGGATAACTGGAGTCCCAGGCGGAGGTTGGTCAGCCGGACCTCCGTGACCATGGTATCGTCGAGGTAATCGAGTTCCTTGTCCCAATCCTCGTGCATCCATGCAAATTGGCCGTCCACCCATACGCCGAAACGGCATTCATTTCCCTGTACGTGATTTTCTTTGCCGACAAACGGAAAGTACAGATCGCGGATGTAGTAATTCTTGTCAAATCCGATCAGCAGGCTTCCGTTGCCGACGGGTATGTCGCGCGGCATGCGGTTTGGCTTTGGTTATTTGAAAGGTATGCCGATTATTACGCGTTGTCGACCGGAGGAGTAAAGACCTTGGCCGCAAGCTCGTTATCGATCATCAGAAGGCCGTGTCCTTCGGCGCCGATCAATTTAAGCTTATGCAAGATCTTTCCGACGGTAGCCTCTTCTTCGACTTGTTCATCCACGTACCATTTCAGGAAACTCGTCACGGCGTGGTCCTTCTCCTTGATGGCGAGCTCCATAAGACCGTGGATCGAAGCGGTCACCAGCTTCTCGTGTTCCAGCGTTTCTTCAAAGATCTCGATCAGGGATTTGAAATGCACTTTGGGTGCGGCGATGGCCTTTAACTCCACTTTACCGCCGCGATCGTTGACGAAATTGAAGAACTTCATGGCGTGAAAATGTTCCTCCTGAGCCTGCACGAGGAAGTAATTGGCTATACCGTCCATGTTCACGGTCTTGCAGTGCGCCGCCATGGACAGGTAGAGGTATTCGGAAAAAAATTCCTTATTGATCTGGTCGTTGATCGCCTTTTGGAGGTTTTTGGATAACATAACGGATTCCTTTCAGTATTATGATCAGGGCTTGGCCAGAATGCCATACGCGATAGCGCCCAGGCCTGCGAGGAGGCATGCGATAGCCCCATAAAGCATGGCATTGATGTTTGATTCCTTTTCTTTGGTCAGTTCTTCTTCCGATTTGAGCGTGACAATGAATGGTTTCCCTTTTTCGGACGGCTGACGGATCATCAGTTCGCCTGAGGAGTCCGACGCTTCGCCGATCACATACACGCGGCGGTCCAGAGGAATGATCTTTTCGGTAAATTCGTATCCCAGGATCTTGCGGTCATTGGTGCTGCGTCCGACGTTGAACGAGAAACTGCCGATGGATATGGTATTACGTCCCTGCATGCTCGGTTCGTATTTGCTTACGACCTGGACGGGATCGATATCGGCGCCATTGGGATTGACCGTAATACGTCCGGTAGCGTCTTCCACTTCGAAAGGTACGGATTGCGAGTTGCCGGCGACGGACGCCGAACCCGTCCGCGTTCGGCGGACGCTGTTGCCTTTGGAATCTTTTTCGTAATAGGTCTCCTCGTATCGTTCCGAGACATTCATCTCATAGTACACGCAGGCCTGCTTGGACAATTCTCCAAAGACCGGTTTGTCGCATTTCACAATGCCCTTCACCTCGGCGAGCTGGCTAAAACCGCCGCTGTTTCCTATCCCGTCTTTGACGGATTGACAAAGATCGGCAAGATCTTTGGCGGAAGACGTTTGCGTGGATTTGATCTCGAGAAGCTTATCCTGGCTTTTTCTGCGCAGGAATATAAGCAAAACACTGAGCCCTATAAGGGCAAGACCGATAATAATGGCCGTCATGGTATTCTCCTCCGGGTTAATCGGTATCGTTTGTCAGGAAAAGATCTGCTGAAAATACTGATGAAACGCTTTATAAAGTCCTCCGTAGACAAGCAATGTGCCCATGGTCTTGATAATTCCGCCGATGTACATCAGCCAAAATCCGGATCGCTTATATTTTGGCGTAAGGGCCATGATGATCCCCAGTTCTTTCAGCCCCGGGCTTGGAATGGCCGCAATGATGACGATCCCCAAGTGTTCGGATTGTTTGATGAATCGTCTGAATCCGGAGTCGTGAGGCTGCACGTGCAATAGTTCCGCTTCGCTGTGCGGTCGTTCCTGGAAGTGTTTCTGGATCTTCTGGAACCAGGGTTTATGGCTCAGCCGGTCGATCCACACACGCATGCGGTACCATTTGATCAACTGCCTTAGCAATTTCTTATTGACATAGAACAGGAAATACAGCCAGAAAAGATCGATGATGGAAACGATCACGAAGACGGCACCGGCCGTGCTCAACCAGTGTTTGAAATAAGGAAGCAGGAGCGTATACCATGCGATGACGGCCGATTCGTGCTGAACAAAGGTCCAAAGGATCATGGAGATCAGCGTGAGCGTATTGATTTCGAAGAACAGGATCTTCGTAATGATCGTATTGACTTTGAACCACAATATCTTCATTTTTTAAAAAGTAATCGAATTTTTCCTAAAAAACCAATACAAATTAAGCCATGCGAAACGCTTTGATACTCATGACCGCCGTCTGCGTGTTGCAGGAACAGGAATGGAACGAAAGCGCTCTTTACGGTGAATGGCAGTGGATGTATTCGACCGGCGGATTCACCGGTCAGACGATCAGTTCCCGGGAATCCAAGACCGTCAAGCGCATCGTATTATCCAAAGACCACCTTATCATGTACTTTGCCGGAGACTCGCTTATCACGCGGCGCAATTACCAGGTGCAGATCGAAAGGAATATCTTTTCCAATACGCCCGGTCCTGTCCTTCGCTTATCCGGGCTCAGCAAGACCCAAATCATCACGATGATCGGACGGGATACGCTTAAACTGAAGGACAATGCGTTTGACGGGTACGAACACGGATACGTGAGGATCCGGTAGACATAAGGCTTGATTTTATAAGGTAATTGGGTTAGCTTGAAAGCGTAACAAATGGAGAATGTAATTATAGCAACTTGCTACAAAGGTCTCTTTAATCTTAAACCAGCGTGTACGATCGATCGAACGGCTGGTTTTTTATTTATTTGAATTCATGGAAAAGTCCGACAAGAGTATTTTTGATTCGCTTGACATCCCTGAAACTCCGGTGCGGCGTGCTTTGGAAAAGCCGCCGGGAGGATCGAAAGCCTCAAAGTCTCGTGAAAGGTTCGAGTGGCTGGAGATAGAGCAGCCCAAACAATTCACAAAGCGATTCAAGACCGAAGCGAAAGCGGTCAAATCCAAACGTTGCCCGCGCTGCGGCTGGCTGGATCAGGCTTCTGTTGCCGAATGCTTCCGGTGCGGTTACGATTTTGAGACCGATGAAATGCATCTCGATTTCTTCAAAAAAGAGAACATCGAGCTGCCGCCGATCGAGATCAAGGTCGATATGTCGTTCCAGGACCTGTTTTCACAGAAACAGTATGACTCGCTCGATGATTATGCGCTCCGTCTGGAAGCGGAAAAACTCAATTTGATCTCGGGATTTGACAGGCTGATCTCCGTCAATGACGCCAATATCACGCATTACGATTATCAGATTAATACGGCCCTTGAAGCCTTGCGCAGGATGCGCGGACAGGTTTTGCTCGCCGACGAAGTAGGTCTCGGCAAGACGATCGAAGCGGGACTTATTACCAAAGAGCTGATCGAAAGGAATCTGGCGAAGAATATTCTGATCCTGACCCCGGCCTCGCTGGTTGGGCAGTGGCAGGACGAGATGCTGGTTAAATTCGGCGAACATTTCAAAGTTCCCGAGAAACCCGACGACTGGCGTGAACCGCGGATCATTGCCTCGATCGATCTGGCCAAAAGAAATGAGGCGGCGAACATCGTGCTCTCAAGGGAATTCGATCTCCTCATCGTGGACGAAGCGCACCGACTGAAACACCGCGGGACCATCGGTTTCAAATTCGTCAACAAGATCAAAAAGAAATACGTGCTCATGCTGACGGCGACACCGGTACACAACGATCTGACCGAACTGTACAGTCTGGTGACTATTTTGAAACCGGGCCTTTTCGGAACGATCCGTTCTTTCAAGAGAAAATTCATGATGAAAGACGACCCAAGGCTTCCCAACAACGAGGACCAGCTCAAACACATTCTCAATGAGGTCATGATCCGCAACCGGCGCGATAAGGTGGGCATCAGTTTGCCTTCACGCCGTGCGGCCGTCTATTATCTGGAATTGTCGGAAACCGAGCGGGAACTGTACAACGAAGTCACTAATTACGTGCGGGAGGAATTCCGCAGGGAGACTGCCTTTGAAGTGCATGTGCTCTCGCTCATTACCCTGCAGCGCGAAGTGTGCAGCAGTCCGCAGGCGACCAGGCATACTTTACTGAATTTTCTAAAGCGTCCTTACCCGGAAAAGACCAAGGAACGTCTGCAGTATTTTGTAAGGCTGTGCGAGTCGATTCCCGTGAGCCGCAAAAGCGCGGCCACTATTGAGATCCTGAAGAAATTTCCAGAGAAAACGATTATTTTTGTGGAATTCATCGATACGATGCGCCAGCTGAAGATGGAGTTGGAGCGCGAAGGCTTTACGGTGGAGTTGTTCCATGGTGGTCTCTCCGGTACACAGGCGCGCAAAGAAGCAATCGAGCAATTCAAGAAGAACAAGCAGATTCTCATCAGTACGCAGGCGGGCGGTGAAGGACTCAATCTTCAATTTTGCCGGCAAATCATCAATTATGACCTGCCGTGGAATCCCATGCGCGTGGAACAGCGGATCGGCCGCGTGCACCGTCTGGGTCAGGATCGGGAGGTCATGGTGTTCAATCTGTCCGTACAGGAAACGATCGAAGCGAGAATACTGGAACTGCTGAGTAATAAGATACGTATGTTTGAACTGGTCATCGGGGAACTGGATATGATTCTGGGCGATGTCGAAACAGAGAAAACATTTGAACAGCAGCTGATCGACATCTTCCTGCGCAGCGAAAGCGAAGAGGAATTGAAGAAACAATTTGAGAAATTCGGCGATGAACTATCCGGGGTCCGCAAACAATATGACAAAGTCCGCGAGAATGCCGAAATACTGTCCGATATCGTCGACGTATGATTGACTCATATGAAAGGAAGGCCTATAGGATTTGCTACGACGGATTCAGAATATGAAAATCAATTGAGGTGAACGTATGCAAAGAAAGAAAATCATTTGGGCCGATGATGAGATCGAACTCCTAAAACCGCATATGCTGTTTCTCCAGCAGCGCGGATACGACGTAACGCCCGTGACCAACGGGGAAGATGCCATCCGTCAGATCGAAAAAGAGAGGTTTGACCTGGTGCTTCTCGATGAAATGATGGCCGGCAAAGACGGACTGACGACACTGGAGGAGATCAAAGACATGCATCCGGCGCTCCCGGTGATCATGATCACCAAAAGCGAAGAGGAAAAACTGATGGACGACGCCATCGGACGCAAGATCGATCAGTATCTTACCAAACCCGTCAACCCGAGCCAGATTCTGCTGGCCTGCAAACAGATCTTCGATACGAGAAAGATTACCGAACAGAAAATATCGCGGGATTACATTCAGGAATTCAATAAGATCACCCAGCAATTGATGTCGGAATTGTCATTCAGGGATTGGTACGATATCAATCTTTCATTGTCCCAATGGGACAGGGAAATGGACGAATACAGCGATCTCGGTCTCCGGCAGACTCTCAATGATCAGAAGCAGGCCTGTAATGTGGAGTTCGGCAAGTTCATCGAGCGCCATTACCACCGGTGGATCCACGACCGCGGAGGCGATTCCCCGGAATTATCCACCGACATCATTCGCAACTACATTTTTCCGAAGATCGCTGCGAAGCGCCGCGTCGTCTTCATCGTGATCGATTGCCTTCGGCTCGATCAATGGCTCGGATTCGAACCCATACTTCAGGAATATTTTAATATCTCGAAGAATTTCTACTATTCCATTCTGCCAACAGCGACGCCGTATTCGCGTAATGCGATTTTCAGCGGCCTGTTTCCATCCGAGATTGAGAATAAATTTCCTGAAATATGGTCTAAAGGCGAGGAGGACGATTCCAGCCGTAACCGTTTTGAAAAAGAGCTTCTTGATTACCAGCTGAAGATCAACCGTGTTCCGATCGAAACGGACGCCAAATATATCAAACTGCTGAATATTGATGCTACAAAGAACCTGGAAGGGAATATCGCCAGTTATGTAGAATCAACGCAGTTAACGGCGATCGTGCTTAATTTCCTCGATATTCTTGCGCACAGCCGCAGTGATTCAACCGTAATCAAGGAGATCGCGCCCAACGAACCCGCGTACCGCTCGCTGAGCAATTCGTGGTTTATCCATTCGCCGATGTTTGAGATATTGAAAACGCTGTCGAAATTGGACTGCTCGGTGATTATTACTTCGGATCATGGGAGCATCCGAAGCCTGCATGGGACTCAGGTGATCGGGGATAAAGAGACGTCGACGAGTCTGAGGTACAAATACGGAAAGAATATCAAAGCGAACCCGAAGCACGCGCTGTTCGTCAAGAATCCCGCAGACTTAAAATTGCCTTCGCGCGGCGTTAACACGCATTATATTATTGCGAAGGAAGATTATTATTTTGTTTACCCGACAAATTATCACCACTACCTGAATTATTACAAGGATACGTTCCAGCACGGCGGCATTTCCATGGAAGAAATGATCATGCCGGTGATCGAATTGGAAGGTAAAAAGATGTGATCGGGAGATCAGCCTACGATCTGCCTGATGGAATTTCGGTACAGGGATTCTAGTTCCGCGACGTCTATGTCGATCCAATCGTTGATCCGGAGATTATTCCCGCCAACAAGCCCGATTTCAGAGACATCTGTTTTAGACTTCCTGGACAATTCCAGGAAGGCCGCTTTATGGTCCGGGGAAACGCTCACGATGATCCTTGACTGCGACTCTCCGAATAAAAGAGCATCCGGTCTGATGATGTCCGTCAGGGATATGCGCGCGCCGATGATGTGATTCTTTTTTCCCTGCAAACAGCATTCCGCAAGGGCCACAGCCAATCCGCCGTCCGACACGTCGTGAGCGGACCGGATCAATCCGGACGTGATGGCCTTAAGAGTGAGTTCCTGAACATTTTTTTCATACGTAAGGTCTATGAACGGCGCATCACCATTGACCTGGCCGTGCATGACCTTCAGATACTCACTGCCGCCGATTTCAAAAAGATTCTTACCTATAAGAAAAACGATATCGCCTTCGGTCTTGAACCAGGACGTCGTCACGTGCGCCATATCTTCGATGATACCCATCATACCTATCGTCGGCGTCGGATACACGGCGGTGTTAGGGCTTTCATTATAAAAGCTCACATTGCCGCCGGTGACGGGCGTATCCAGAACTTTGCAGGCATCGCTCATCCCGCCCACGGCTTCTTTAAATTGCCAGTAATTCTCGGGTTTGTATGGATTGCCGAAATTAAGGCAATTGGTGATCGCCGCCGGTCTTGCGCCGGAGCAAACCACATTGCGCGCGCATTCCGCAACGGCGATCTGCCCGCCGCGTCTCGGGTTGAGATACACGTAGCGTCCGTTGCAGTCGGTCTTCATCGCGAGCGCTTTGTTAGTTCCCTTGAGGCGGATCACGGCGGAATCGCTCCCTGGAAGCGTGACTGTATTGGTCCTGACGGTTGAATCGTATTGTTCATACACCCATTCTTTACTCGCGATATTGGGAGAACCTAACAGTCTTTTCAGCACGTCTTCATAGTTTTGAGGTTCCGGCACATTTTCTGCGTCGAATGATTGTACCTGATCAAGGTACGTTGGACGTGAGGTTTCCCGGTGGTACACCGGTGCCCCGCCGCCGAGTACAAGGCATTCGGAAGGAATTTCGGCGAATACTTCACCCTGAAACTTAACTCTGAGCATTCGGTCACTGGTAACGCGGCCGATCGTAACGGCATGCAGGTCCCATTTTTCAAAAATGTCCTGTATTTGTTTTTCGTAGCCTTTTTTCACGATGAGAAGCATCCGTTCCTGACTCTCGGACAACATGATTTCGTAGGGCGTCATGCGGTCTTCGCGCATAGGTACCAGCGAAAGTTCGATCTCCATGCCGCATTCGCCTTTAGCGCTGGTTTCCGCGCTGGAACACGTCAGTCCGGCAGCGCCCATATCCTGAATTCCGACCAAATGGCCGGACTGGATCGCCTCGAGTGTGGCTTCCAGAAGAAGTTTTTCCGTGAAAGGATCTCCGATCTGAACGTTGGGACGTTTGGATTCCGAGGCTTCGGAAATTTCTTCCGAGGCAAAGGTGGCTCCGTGAATGCCGTCACGTCCGGTGGATGATCCGACGATCATGACCGGATTGCCTTCGCCTTTGGCTATAGCGCTGGCGGTCTGACGGTGGTCGACGATACCGACAGCCATGGCATTGACCAGCGGATTATCGGTGTAACATTCTTCAAAATAGACCTCACCCGCAACGGTCGGGACACCGAAGCAGTTGCCGTAGTCGCCGATGCCTTTGACCACATTGGCAAAGAGATACTTGACGCGCGGATTATCCAGCCGGCCGAAGCGGAGCGAATTTAGCGCCGCCACCGGTCGGGCTCCCATCGTGAAAATATCGCGCAAAATGCCTCCCACGCCTGTCGCGGCGCCTTGATACGGTTCCACCGCCGAAGGATGATTATGGCTTTCGATCTTAAATGCGACGGCCAAACCGTCGCCGATGTCAATGAGACCGGCATTCTCCTCACCCGCGCCCTTCAATACATGACGGCCTTGTTTCGGAAGGGTCTTCAGGACGGCGATGGAATTCTTGTAACTGCAGTGCTCGCTCCACATGACGCTGAAAATACCGAGTTCTGTGAAGGTGGGCGTCCTTCCGAGTATCCCAAGAATTTTCTGATACTCTTCCTCATTGAGTCCGTGCTCTTTGGCGAGTCCGAGGGTAACCACCGGCTCTTTGATATCCTCAACGTCGATCAGTTTGGAAGTATGCATGGTTCCTTTTCTTATTGAGATCTATATCCATTTCTTTCTTCTAAAAAATATCAGCATGAGCAGAGCCGTGATGACCATGACGATCAGTACGGCGTAATAACCGTATGTCCAATTCTTCTCCGGCATGTTCTCAAAATTCATCCCGTACACGCTGGCGATAAAGGATAGAGGCATGAATATGGTAGTGATGATCGTCAGCCGCTGCATGACAAAATTGACTACCCGGGAATTCTCGTTGATCTGATAGGACAGAACAGAGTAATAAGCCTCCAGTACATTACCCATCGCGTCTCGATGTCCGTCGAGCATTTCGGTGATACGGAGTAAGTGGTCGTACACATCGCGAAAGTAGGGATTGGATGTTTTGGCGATCGCTTTATTGTCGGTATGTATCAGTTTGCCCATCATATCCCGCTGTGGTGTAACGGTTCTGCGGAAACCCGACAACTGGCGCTTGATGGTTAGTATTTCCTGCAAGATCCTTTGTTCGGGTTTATTGGCCAAAACACGGTCTTCCAAAGCTTCGATGGTGTCGTCCCAGGCGTCGATCAGCGGAAAATAGCCGTCCACTATGCTGTCCAAAATGGCGTGGAGGATCAGATCGGAATTGCGGAACATGGTGTTATCTTTGATGGCCGTCTTGGCGGTCGCTTTTTCGTACTGAAAGGATTGATGGTAAGTCAACTGGGCTTCGCAACGGTGAATTGTTCGTTCTACGGCCTTGCTGGGATGATGATGAACGGATACGAGGTAGTTTTTACCCAGGAAAAAATCGATCTCGGGCCGTTTCAGTTCGTGCGTGGCGCTGTCGATCTCCGGTTCATGCGTGACGATGAAAACGTATTCGTCGAATTCCTCCAATTTGGGATGATTGGAATACGTCATACAGTCTTCGATGCAAAGGGGATGAAAGTTGAAAATCGACTGAAGGCGCATGATCTCGTCTTCGGTCGGAGCGGCCAGGTCGATCCAGAATACGGATTTAGGATCCTTCAGATATATGATCAATTCGTCGAGCGACAAGGTATTGACGAAATCCTTCTCATGTACCTGTGTGTATATGGTAACCATAGTTCTGTTCTTATGAGACGATATTTAGGGCCACTTTGTAGATCCTCTTTCGATCCGCTTCCAGGATCGTAAATTTAAGATTGTCGTGCTGCACCACTTCATTCTTTTTTGGCATTCGGCGCAGTTTCCACAGGATAAAGCCGCCAACCGTATTGTATTCATCGGAAGGAATGGCCAGATTCAGTTGCTCGTTCAGCTGATGGATCTCCACTTTGGAGTCGATCAGGTAGGAACCGTCGTCCTGTTTCTTGATCAAGGAGGTGCTGTCGTCGTATTCGTCTTTGATCTCACCCACGATCTCCTCGACGAGGTCTTCCATGGTCACGAGTCCTTCGGTGCCTCCGTATTCGTCAACGACGATGGCCATCTGCATACGATTGGCTTTGAATTCTTTAAGGAGTTCAGAGACCTTCTTGGTTTCAGGAACGAAATACGGCATGGTAATGAACTCAATCGCAGACATTTCCTTGATGTTCTTCCTCCAGGCGTTCAGGATATTCTTGATGTGCAGCACGCCGACGATCGTGTCAACCGTTTGGTCATAGACCGGGAGCCGTGACAGTTTTTCTTCCGCCATGATCTCAAGTATCTCTTCCATCGGGGTTCCCACTTCGACGGCCACCATATCCACGCGCGGTACCATGACTTCTTTGACGATGGTATCGCCGAATTCGATGACGCTGTGGATCATTTCCTTTTCTTCTTCCGCTATTGCGCCGTCGATCTCACCCGCTTCGATGATCGCTTTGATCTCTTCTTCGGTCACGGCCAGGCTCCGCAACTGTTCCGCTCCGCCCAGCATTGTCACAAAAATGCGTGAGATCCACTCAAAGAATGCGCTGAGCGGACGCAGGATCGTCAGGGCGATATTGATCGGAGCTGCAAGAAGGAGGAATATCCGTTCCGGGTTATGCTGCGCTATGGCTTTGGGAACCACTTCTCCGAAAAGCAGTAGTACGAACGTGATCGCGCCGGTGGCCGCGGCCAGGGCGTAGGGTTCGCGGTAACCGTAGTGACGCGCCACATCGATGGTGATGCTGGACGCCAGCACGGAGGCGCCAACATTCAGGATGTTATTGCCGACGTAGATCGTAGTCAGGAATTTATTTTGGTTGGACGACCAGATTCCCAGCAGTTTGGCACGCGTGCCGCCGCGTTTGAGGATTTTCTTTATGGCCACCTTTCCGAGAGAATGCATGGCGGTTTCCACGCTCGAAAAGATACCTGACAAGAAGATCAGCACAAAAAAAATAACGATCTCTAAAACGGAAATATCACTCATGGGTCAAGGATTTGCGGGGCCCGGGTTTTAATCATAGTGGACGCAGGCAAAGTATCGAAATGGGCATGAAAAGTCAAGTGAGATTCATTTTAATTTGCTTGATAAGATGGTTCTATTATGTTAGATTTTCTTTCAAATTGTTAAAAGTTAATGAGTTCAATCCGGACAGGTGACTTATGACCGAGCGCACGGCACCTACTCTTGACAAAGATCAAAAGGCGGCCCTCGATAAGCTGATGGCACTGGTGCAATCTCCCGCATTTCCGGGGAAACTGATGCCGGAACATGTGACGCAGTTCCAGTCCAAGATCGGTTCATTCACCGAATCGGAACTGCTGGTTGTTACCCAAAAGATTGAAGAAGAAATCGTCAAAAAGACCAAGAGCGGAAAAACCCTGCTGGTTAGCAAACTGGAAGATATTGCGGCGCTGACCAAAATGGAAGTCATGCTGGGTCAAAAAACCGTGCCGGAACCCGTGATCAGCATGTTACTCTCTCTGCTGGTCAATAAATCCTCCAATTTTGGCACGCCCATTTTTGAAGGGAAACTGAACGAATTGTACCACAGCTCGGTTGCCAATGCTATCATTACGATCATTCTTGAAAAGGCGGCTTCGGAAGGCGGCGGAGAATCCGGCGGATCGGGGAGTTCCAAGGAACTCAAGGATCTTTTCGAAAAGAAGATACGCGATACGGAAACGCTGATCAAACTGATCCAGTTGATCGATCGCGTGGACCTCAACGGCGACGAACAAATGAAAAGCGTTTTTATCGTTAATTTGCTGGCGGAGGCGATGAAGCGGGATGAGACGATGCGCAAGAGCGAATCGATCACGATGAAAGACATGATCAATATTTATCTTCTGTCCAAGATCCAGATGCGCCTCGCGGAGTACGGTTATCCCAATGAAACACTGGAAGGCATTATCATCAACCGGCTCGGTCAGTCCAATAACATACGGCGGCAATTCCGCATTCTGGACCACATCATTGAGGACACTTTGTCGGGCGACCTTAATATCGAGTTGGGCTCCAAGACGGAAAAACTCGAATGGCTTCAGCTGATCAACGAACTGGAAGTGGACGTCGCACTCGAACAGTACGAGGAGAAGCTGGTGCAGGATAATTACTCCCCGCTGGACGAGAGTCTGAAAGATGCGGTACGCAAAACGCTTGCTGCCGACAATATCGCGGATCAGACGATAGCGGCCATTTCTTTTGCCCGCCGTCTGGATAACCCGGATGAATCCCTGCATGAACCCGGAAAACTGACCGAGATCGCGCGCGAAACCCAGTATCTCACTTCGATGATTTTCAAGGTTAAAGGTTTTCAGATCAAGGAAGTTTACGAATTTGTCGAACTCATCGGTGAATTGGATCCTGAAAAATCCGATAAACAGCGTGTGGTGGAGTACTTCAAACAGGAGCTGCCCTGTATCGATAAAGGCGTCATGAAGGAAGAAGATCCGGATATCAAAAAAGCCGCTCTGGCTTCCCGCTATCTTTCCGCCCGGTTGATGAATCGATTCAATATCAATATCGATCTGCTCCAGATGTCCACGGACCATATTAGTCTTGATTCTACCAAGCTCACCAAAGATATGGATGTGGATGAATACGAATTGAGTCGCAAGATCGGAGAATTGAACGAGATCCGCAAACGCCTGGGCTTTTTCAACAAAGCCGAAAGGGCCTTTCTGACCATGAACCAGGTGGAGGCGGTCATTGATGAAAATAACATCCCATTGGATCAGCAAGGGACATTCAAGATTCTTGATCTGATCAATGAGATTGAACTGGGGATCGCGATCGGCGATTACGTCAAGGCCGGGACGATCACGCGCGGCCAGGGCGACGGTGAAGATTTTAATGCCCAGTATGTTGAATCCAAGGTCAAAGCGCTTTTCAAGGTGGATTCCGTCAAGATGATCGAAAAAGATGCCGTGGAAAAAAACATCATACCGGAATCGGTTCTGACAAAGGCCGAAGAAGACGATAATTTTGAAGAGACTTTGCTGGACATTAAGAATTATTCGACGTATCTGGTCACACGCCGTCTTGACAAACCCGAATATCCGAGGCACTTGCAGCGCGCGCTCAATCTCATATTGGCCTTGATTCAGGATGCGATCGGCTGGCGCCATTTTGAGAATACGCAGATCCGCGCCAAACGGGAAGTGGTGCCTCTTATCGACGAATACCACCGTTTCTTTAATAAACTTCTGTCAGCACTTTCGGAAGATACCGATCCCACACATGAAGAGGTCATTACCAAGCTCCGTGACGACGATTTCTTTGCGATCACGGATAACAAGGACAGCCTTGAGGGAGGCAAAAAGTCGGCACCTCTGGTGAGGTCGGAATTCATTGCGCTCATGAACGACGATCGTTTTCAGCAGTACGTTTCCAAAGCCCTTAAATTTGCCGAATCCTGTAAAACCAAAGAATGGGTCATCTACAAAAGCGCTCTGGACAGTCTGAAAAGCGAGCTGGCCAATCATATTGATAAGACCTGCACGGTGGTCGATACGCTGATCCAGCAACTCAAAGCCGATAAGAAAAACGAAGCAAAGTTCAAGATGTATATTGATACGCTTCAGAACCGCTATTACGATCAACTGAAAAGACTTGAATTCCAGTTAACAACCTATCGAAAACCTTCGACGATCATCAAGATCGAATATGACCGCATCGCGAACTCCGATAAATTCAAGATCTTCCTCAAACATACGTTCGAGCTGACCAAAGGGGGAAGTTGAGGATACTTTTGCCGAAAACAATAGATTTGAAATCATATAAACTTATCGAACCGTAAAAAGGAGTTTATGTTCCGTAGGATAGTTTTTTCCATGAGTCTGATCATCGCATGCGGCCTCTTTTTGAATGCATGCAGTAAGAAGAATGTCACGCAGTATATGACCTCGCGTGAGCATTTCGAATACGCGATGAAATATTTTAATAAGAAGAACTACATTAAAGCCTCCGATGAGTTTTCTCTGATCACTTATAAGTTCAGCGGATCCGACATCGCCGACGATGCGCAGTATTACCTGGCCGAATGTTATTTCAAGCAGAAGGACTACGTATCGGCGAGTTCGGAGTACGACCGTTTGGTTTCCAGCTTTCCCCGGAGCGAGTTTGTAGAAACGTCTATGCATCGTCTCGTGGTATGCTACAACGAACTGTCACCGGGTTATGCTTTGGATCAGAAATTTACCTATGATGCCGTTCAGGCCATTCAGAATTTTCAGGATCTTTTTCCGAAAAGTGAAAAGCGCAGGGAAGTGGATTCCTTATTTGTTTTGATCAAGCTCAAACTGGCCCGGAAACATTTCGAGAGCGCCAATATCTACCGCAAGATCAGCGAATTTGAAGCGGCCATTGTGTATTATGATCAGGTTATCATCGATTATTACGATTCGCCTTATGCCGGCCGGTCAAGATATTGGAAAGGCTACTGCAATTTCAAACTCGGTGAGTACCAGAAGGCGACGTTGATCCTCAGACGCTTCATTGACGACTATCCTCAGGAGAAATCGCTGGTTGAAGATGCCAGAGATCTACTGACGGAGATCAAGGAAAAAGAGGCGAAACTGGAAAAAGAAAAGAACAAAAATAGGACGGCGGTCGCAAGCGAAGCGATCCATTGATACCGGTTCAATGAAAAAACTCGGGATTTTCGGGGGCACATTCGATCCCGTTCATAATGGCCATCTCCTCATTGCCGAAACCGTACTGACAAGAACGGAGGTCGAAGAAATACTTTTCCTTCCGTCGGCCCGTCCTCCGCACAAAACAGACCAACACATTCTTCCGTTTGAACATCGAATGCATATGGTTCGCCTGGCTATTGAAGGGAAGAAGTGTATGGCGGCCGACGACATGGAATTCCGCTTGGGAGGGCTATCGTATACCGTGCGAACTCTGGAAACGATGAAAGAAGTGCATCCCGGCGTTGAGTGGCACCTTATCATTGGGGCGGATTCACTACTGGGCCTGCCGGCATGGAAAGAACCCGATCGGCTGATTCGGGAGGTGCGTTTCATCGTATATCCGAGAGCAGGCGCCGATACGGCCCATGCCGAGAAGCGATTTATGGAACGCGCCGTCATGCTGGATGTGCCTCTGACCGATTTTTCTTCATCTGAAATCCGATCGCGCCTTCGCAGAGGATTATCGGTGCATGGTATGGTTCCTGAATCCGTGGAGCGATACATCACAGAAAACAAGTTGTATTTTACGCATTAGATCATGTTTCGTCGACTCAAACCTTATTTTGCCAAATACCGTTATTATCTCATCCTGGGCTTCTTATTCGTAATCCTGAAAAATCTTTTTCAGTCCATGAGCCCGCAGTTTACCAAAGGAGCCATCGATCTTCTGACGGGGCTCGGAGAGACTGCAGCCTCTCCTTTTTCATCATCCGCAGAATGGTTATTACAGACTTTCGGAGTGCAGCTGGTGATAGCGTACATTGTTCTGTTTTTAGGCATGGAACTCATGCACGCCGTTTTTCTATATTTCATGCGTCAAACTCTGATCGTCGCTTCGCGAAAGATCGAATACGATCTGCGCGGTGATTTCTTCTCCCATCTGCAGAAATTGCCCGTAAAGTTCTTCCAGTATACGCAGACCGGCGACCTGATGAGCCGAATGATCAATGATCTTGGTAACGTAAGGGATGTGTTGGGCCCCGGGATCATGTATACGGCCAATACGATCGTCTCGTTCGTTTATGTCCTGCCGATGATGATTCATATTAGTCCCGAACTGACGCTGGTCGCTTTTATACCTTTGATCGTGCTATCGTTTGCGATCAACCAGCTGTCAAGGCTCATCCATATCCGTTCCCAAAGAGTGCAGGAAAAGCTTTCGGATATCAGTTCGGCCGCGCAGGAGAATTTCTCCGGAATTCGCGTTATCAAATCTTATGTCCGTGAAGCTTTCGAAGTTGCTAAGTTCAAAGACCTGAGCCGTGATTATGTCCGTTTGAATATGTCCATGGTGCTGGTTCGGGGCGTCATGATGTCCAGCGTGATCCTCACGATCGGTTTGAGCGTTGCGGGGCTGCTGTGGTACGGAGGCCGTCAGGTCGCGACCGGACTCATTTCGCTTGGGGATTTTGTCGCGTTCAATCAGTATCTGGCCATGTTGATCTGGCCTATCATCGCATTGGGTTGGGTTTTGAGCATCTTTCAAAGAGGTTCGGCTTCGATGAAGCGTATGAATCAGATTTTTGAAACGGAACCGGAGATCAAGGACGGCCCGGAGGTGAGGGATGTGCAGAGCCTGAAAGGCAAGATCGAATTCCGATCCCTCGATTTCTCTTACCGCGACGACCGAAAGGTCTTACGCGGTATCAATCTGATCATTGAACCCGGTATGACCGTAGGTATAGTCGGACAGACCGGATCCGGCAAGAGTACTCTCGTTAATCTGATCCCGCGTTTATTCAATTTGCCTAAAGGAGGATTATTTCTTGATGATCTTGAAATACACGAGATCCCTTTGAAGACATTGAGGGCTCAGATCGGTATGGTACCGCAGGACCATTTCCTGTTTTCTGACAGTATTTATGAAAACATCGTATTCGGGAATGAGCAAGCGGACATGGAAAGCGTAGACTGGGCCGCCGAGGTATCGCAATTGAAATCCAATATCGACGAATTTCCGGAAAAATACGACACGATCATCGGGGAGCGTGGTATCACATTGTCCGGAGGGCAGAAACAACGGCTTGCGCTGGCGAGAGCGGTCATTCGCATGCCCAAAATACTGATATTGGACGATTCGCTTTCAAGCGTCGATACGCGAACGGAAGATGAGATCCTTAAGCGCCTCCGCGTATTGATGCAGGGGCGAACCTGTCTGATCGTAAGTCACCGGATCCAGACTGTGAAACACGCCGACCTCATTATCACTCTGGCCGATGGTGAGATCATTGAACGCGGGACCCATGAGGAACTTCTCTCCTTGAAGGGTCATTATGCCGATATGTATCAAAGGCAGTTACTTGAGGAAGAAATGGAGACATTGGAACAATAGAAGTCGCACATTAAAGACAGTAGAACGGACTTTAAAATATCTTTTTTGCGACTACTTTGTATTGATTTATTCCTTAACTCAATAATAACAACGGAACTCCAAAATATTTGCTAACGGCACGTCTTTTGGATACATTATCAGGTGGTTCTCACTAAGTCAAATAACAAAATGAGGAGAGTGATGTCATGAAAGCTACGAGATTTCTGAGTGTAATTACAGCTTTGGTTTTGCTTACGGCGTCGGCCAGAGCGCAGGACAAAGTATTAGAAGCTCTGCAGCAATTAGGTGAGGCTAATGGAAAAATGTATATACAGCCATTAGTAAATGGAACCGGCATGAACATGAGCAGCGGTTTCTTTCATTCGGCCAATGCACATCCCATTTTAGGATTGGAATTCGGCGTTGTTGCCATGATGGCTATGGCTCCTAACAAGGACAAAACATTCATTCCCGTCGGCGAAACGGAACCGACCGCTACAGTTATTGGTGACAAGGGCGCCACGTACGTTATGGGAACATTTCCTGATGGACAAATACCGAATACAATACCTTTTGTGGCCCCTCAGATTACCGTTGGAGTTCCATTCAAGACTGACGTTGTGCTGAGATTCATGCCAAAAATAGATGCCGGTGATGTAGGCAAAGTAGGTATGCTCGGATTTGGCGTTAAACATAACCTGAATCAATGGATCCCTGTTCCGTTACCGCTTGATGTGGCCGCCGGATTCACCTATCAAAGTGTTGATGTTGGCAAATATTTGTCCGCGACTTCCACATCGTACCATTTATTGGCCAGCAAGAGTCTGTTGTTGTTTAATTTTTATGGAGGCTTTGCATTGGAATCTTCCTCGTCGGATATATCCTATACAGAAACCGGCGCAGGCAAGATTGAATTCAGTGCGGATGGCACTAACAAATCCAGGCTGTATGGCGGTGTTACAATCAATTTACTCTTGATGTATGTCAACGCCGATATCAATTTGGGTAAATACAAAGCGGCCAATGTCGGACTCGGTTTCAAAATTCGCTAAGATTCAGAAGATCTTTTGAACAAAAAAGCTGACCTGCATGGGTCAGCTTTTTTTATTTAAGGCTTCAAATTTGGAAAGTGCTTCCCGGTATTCCTCAGGCGTATTCATGTTGTAGAAAATGTCCGGGTGGGTGATCGCTTCGATCTGCGATGAATCTATGGTTTCCAACCCGATACGATCCAATAGTCCGTGAATGGCATAATTCTTTTCAGCAAACATGCGGTCTATTTCTGTCAGGCAATTCTTGGAGTACAATGCGCACAGTGGTTCGTATCCTTTAGTTGTCAATGGGACGACCGCTTGTACACCGCTCCTCATTTGATTTGAGAAATACGGAACCGCACGGGTGTCGAATAGCGGAAGATCACACGCTAATACGAAATTGTATTCATACGGGGAATGGGTGAGTCCGGCGTGAAGACCGCTCAGAGCGCAGGTTACGCGGTGGATATCCTTATATTTCTTATTTGACAGAAAATGGAGTTTCTCCGGTTCGTTGCTGATCAAAATAACCTCGGCCGTTTCCTTCTCCAGTTCGCGAATGAGTCGTTCGATCAGCGTCAAATTAAAAAATGGGAGCAGATATTTATCCGTTCCCATTCTTTGCGACTTACCGCCGAGTAATATGATCCCGCCCGGCTTTACATTTTTGTTCATCAGGGTTTCAAAACCGCTTTCTTGAATTTGTCTTTGGCGCTAAGGTCCACAGTATAGGCGGCGTCTCTGATTTCGATCACCAAGGCCGACGCAGACTCGGTCAGGCGTGCATTCCGGAACAAGGCCAGATATTTTGAATTATCAATATAGACATTGAGTATCCGATTCTCATACACCACGTAGAACCATCCCAGCCGGCCGTTTTCTTCGGATTGCGTTTCCTTGATGTTGACCGCTATCAGGTCCGTCGGGTTCTTGAACAGGATCTTGGTCGGTGTTTCCGTTTTCACGTCCTCTGTAATGACCACCGCATCCACCTCATTGGGTTTGGGCATCATCAGGCTTTCGGCATGAAACCTCTGGTTGCGCTTCTGCAGTATATTTTCCGGCGGGGTGGCCGCGATCATAGGTTTTTCTTCGGCTTTCTGTTTACCGGTACTCTTCTTAGCGGCCACCTTCTTGGATTCGTCCGGCGGTGTCATACGCACCGACTCTTTGGGCGTCTCGGTTTGAGCCGGTGTTGATTCTTTCTTGATTTGCTCGTCGGCCATTGGCGTTTGAACGGGCCGGCTGAAGAACAGTTGGTAGAAGATGACCGAGGCGCCGGCGAGAACCAAAACCGCTGCAGCGAGTTTGAGCAATAAAGGAAACCCTTCACGCCGGCCGGATTCGCGCGCCGTCATTGGAAGCACCACCGGTTCGGTGGGAGTGCCCGCGTCTTCTTTGATCGAAGTCTGCAAACGTTGTTTCATTTCCAGACGGCCATTGTGGCGAATAGCGGCCGCCATGGCAATATTCAGGTCGAATTCCTCCTGGAAAGAAGGATCTTTATCGAGAAGAAATTGCAGGCGGGCCGATTCTTCCTCGGTCAGCCTTCCGAAAATATGCCGGTCGAGCACATCATTTTCTTCGAGCCAATTTCTTTCATCCTGGGTTAACATGGAACTCTTTTCTCTTTTATTCTTAGAAAGGGTTTTAGGGTCTTACTTGAATTCTTTTTTCACTAATTTCTCCAGCTCTTTCTTGCATTGCCATTTCTTAGCTTTGGCAACGTCGGTATTGCTGAAATGCATGACACGGGCTATTTCTTCCATGCCTTTTTCTTCGAGGTAAAACATGGTCAGTACTTTCTTGCACGTCGTTCCCATTTGACCGATACATTGCAGTATGACCTTATATTCTTCTTTATGTATGATGTTCCTCAAAGCGTCGATCCGTTCTTCCACCACTTCATGGTCTTCGATCGAGCTGACCTTTCCCACCTTGCGCTTGTTCAGTTCGCGCAGCCATTTGTTTCTTACCACCGAGTAAATATAGGTGCTGATCTTGGAGGTCAGATCGAAATCGCCCCGGGTTACGTTTTCCCAAAGAACAATCAGGGCATCCTGTAACATGTCCTGCGCATCATCGTCGCGTCCGCTGTTGTCCATGATGTATTTGCGAACCATCACGATATTATTCCGATACAGTTCGGCGAGGGCCCTTTCATCCCCCTGGCGGATACGTTCGATGAACCTTTGATCCGATTCAACCGTTGCGTTTTCGTACGAAGGCGTGGCTGGTTTCATGAATCCTAATCAAATTAGTTATACATTGCGGTTTTTGACCGGAAGTAAACGAAAAATAAGAAAATTAAGGTCTAAAGGACCCTTTTTTTGAATTTGCGAGTTTTTCCCTGGCCTTGAGCATTTGGATGTCGCGTATCTTTATCCGGACAATATTCTGTTCCTGGAAATCGGTCAGTAACGCCAGGTGTTTTTGTAAGGATGCGATAGCTTCATCGTACCTTTTCAGTTCTTTATAAGCCATGCCAAGCTGATAAAAAGCCTGGGTACTGCGGTCATCCAATTTGACCGCTCTTTCTAGATGATCCGCCGCCTCTGGGAATTTCTGCTGAGTGGAGTAGAGAAGGCCCAGGGTCATGACGTATTTGGAGTTGGCGGGCTCCAGTTCAGCCGCCTCCGACAATTCGGCTTCCGCCTTGACAAATTCCCTCTTCAAGATGTAAGCCTGACCTAAATTAAAATGCCCACTTGCCAGCCTTCTGTCGATCCTGATGGCTTCCGCATAGGCCCAGATGGCCGAATCAAGCTTACCGAGCTGACCATACGCGTTACCCAGGTTATTATATCCCTCGGCAAAATCCGGATCCAGTTCAACGACTCTGCTGAAACAGTCGCGCGCCCGCGCCGGGATTCCCATTTTGTCATACAGATTGCCCAGTTGAAAATAGGCGTTGCGGTAGTCGGGAAACGCTTCAATGGCCAAACGGTATTGTTCCGCAGCCGAAGAAAAATTTCCTTCCCGTTCCAGCGCGACACCCGTTCTGAAGAAAGGCTCGGCCTTTTCAAGTTTACGCGCATCGCACCCGCCGCAGCCGGCAATCGCCATCATACTGAGAAAGAACAAAATGCCAAAAGCATAATTGCAGTTCATATGGGCGGAAATATAGCCAAGGATCGAGATAATGGCAAGAGAAATGGCGGTATTGCTTACGTTTTGCCCTCGATTTTTGCTATCTGATCGCGTAAATGCGCCGCCTTTTCGAATTCAAGCTTCTTCACAGCTTCCTGCATCTCGCTTTTCAGTTTTCGGATTAGTTCTTGTCTGTCTTCCGCACTCATCATGGCGTCATAATCAGGGAGATTTTCGGCAACGTTGCGATACTCGTCCTGTTCGCTCTTGTATACAAAATAATCCGCCACGGAAGTGGCTCTGATGATCTCTTCCCGCGACTTAGAAATGCCGGTCGGTGTGATGTCATGCTCCGCATTGTGTTCGATCTGGAGCTGCCGCCTCCGGTTGGTTTCGTCGATCACGGATTTCATGGAGTCGGTGATCTTGTCCGCATAAAATATCACTTTGCCGTTTACGTGACGCGCGGCGCGGCCCGCCGTCTGCATGAGGGAACGTTCGCTGCGGAGGAAACCTTCTTTATCCGCGTCAATGACGGCGACCAGAGAGACTTCGGGTAGATCCAGCCCTTCGCGAAGGAGATTGATGCCGACGAGCACGTCAAACTCCGCCAGACGGAGGTCGCGAAGAATATTGACCCTCTCCAGCGAATCGATCTCTGAATGCATGTAACGGACACGGATCTTTAGATTGGACAGATATTCCGTCAGATCTTCCGCCATGCGTTTCGTCAATGTTGTGACCAGCACGCGTTCCGATTTGGCCGTGCAGGCTCGAATTTCATGGATAAGGTCGTCGATCTGGTTCTTAACAGGTCTTACCTCAATGAGCGGATCGAGCAGTCCGGTCGGGCGGATGATTTGTTCAATGATGACGCCCTCGCTTCTCTGTAATTCATAGTCCGCGGGTGTTGCGCTGACAAAGATCACCTGATCCAGCATTTTTTCAAACTCTTCAAATTTCAGCGGCCGGTTGTCCAGCGCCGACGGCAGGCGGAATCCGTAATCCACCAGCGTGGTCTTACGGGCCCGGTCGCCGTTGTACATGGCGCGAACCTGCGGGATCGTGACGTGCGATTCGTCGATGATCATCAGGAAGTCTTTTGGAAAATAATCCATGAGACAATGCGGACGCTCGCCTTCGCCGCGCCCGTCGATGTGGCGGGAGTAATTTTCTATTCCGGAGCAATAGCCTAGTTCCAGCATCATTTCGATATCGTATTTAGTACGCTGCTCGATGCGCTGGGCTTCGAGTAATTTTCCCTGTGAACGGAACAGCGCCAGACGCTCTTCCAGTTCCTTCTGTATCCTCAGGATGGCTTGATGCAGTTTGGCCTCGCTGGTCACGAAATGCGTTGCAGGGAATATCACGGCCGTCTGCGATCGTCGGATGACTTTATTGGAGACCGGTTCGATGTAGGTGATCTTGTCGATCTCCTCGCCGAACATTTCGATACGTACAAAATAATCCTCATACGCGGGATAGACGTCGATCACATCGCCTCGAACGCGGAACGTACTTCGTTTAAAATCCATGTCGTTACGGTTGTACTGCATATCGACCAGGCGCTCCAGAATCCTATTCCGCTCTATTTTCTGTCCGCATTCTACGAAGACGTAAAGATCCTTGTAATCCTGGGGAGATCCGATGCCGTAGATGCAGCTCACCGAGGCAACAATGACCACATCCTGTCTTTCTAAGAGTGAACTCGTCGCGCGAAGACGTAGTTTCTCGATCTCATCGTTTATGGACATATCCTTTTCGATGAAAGTATCACTGGAGGGCACGTACGCCTCGGGCTGATAGTAATCGTAATAGCTGATGAAATATTCGACGGCGTTTTCCGGAAAAAATTGTTTGAGTTCTCCGTACAACTGTGCGGCGAGCGTTTTGTTATGCGACAGAAGAAGGGTCGGTTTGCCTATCCTTTCGATCACGTTAGCCATCGTGAAGGTCTTGCCTGAACCCGTAACACCGAGCAGCGTCTGGAATTTCTGGCCATCATGAAGGCCTTTGACGAGCATTTCCACGGCGGCTTTCTGGTCGCCCTGGAGAATAAAATCGGACGTCAGCTTAAACGGGGTTGGTTTCTGATTCATGCTTTACGAGCACCGATTCTGTTTTGAGAGTGAACGCGCCTAAGATACAGTTTTTTCCCATTCATTATCAAATCCAATTATTTTCGCCCAAAGATTTTCTTGATTTACATGCGCCATTCAATTACTTTTGATGCATTACAACTCGACTACAATGTTTAACCATACAAGGAGAAATTATGAAGTTTTTCATCGACACGGCCAATCTTGATGAGATCAAGGAGGCCGCTTCCATGGGCGTTTTGGATGGCGTGACCACTAACCCGTCGCTCGTCGCTAAAGAAAAAAATGTGGATTTCATCGAATTACTCAAAGAGATCTGCAAAGTGGTGGACGGTCCGATATCGGCGGAAGTCGTCAGTACCGATCTGGACGGCATACTGAAGGAAGGTCATGAACTTGCCAAGCTTCATAAGAATATCACCGTAAAACTGCCTTTGATCAAAGCCGGACTGCAGGCCTGCAAGATCTTCTCTTCCGAAGGCATCAAAACCAATGTTACGTTGTGTTTTTCGCCCAACCAGGCTTTATTGGCGGCCAAGGCCGGGGCGACTTTTGTCAGTCCGTTCGTCGGGCGCCTGGACGATATCAGCACCAACGGCATGCAGTTGATCGACGAAATCTGTACGATGTATCGAAACTATGACTACAAGACGCAAGTACTGGTAGCCAGCGTTCGTCACCCGATGCATGTGGTCGAAGCCTGCCAGATCGGCGCGCACGTCTGCACCATGCCTTTTAAGGTCATCGAACAATTGATCCATCATCCATTGACGGACTTGGGGCTGAAGAAATTCCTGGAAGACTGGGCAAAAAT
Organism: uncultured Bacteroidota bacterium; assembly: GCA_964415295.1. Taxonomy (GTDB): domain Bacteria; phylum CLD3; class CLD3; order SB21; family SB21; genus SB21. The sequence goes on along the minus strand of CAYPYN010000002.1, from coordinate 130,311 downwards.
GAAGGGCGGCAAATAGAAATCATTCCACATGATAGATCTTTTATACAAATCCCTGCGCATCGGCGGCGCAGGGATTTGTAACTTTTAGGGGTCATTCCCCGTAGCTAATGAAAATCGAAACCAACAGGAAGATCATGAGAACCATAATTCAATCGTTGTTTGTGCTGCTTCTGTCGACGTCCGTTGTCAGGGCGCAGGATGATGTCACGGGTTCACGCCAGAACGCGCTTACGCGGGCCGTAAAAAAAGTGGTGCCGACCATTGTGGGCATCAATGTCGTGTCCATTCAGGAATACACGTATTCCAATCCTTTTTTTAACGACGAATTCTTTAGTCAGTTTTTTCCTAAACAGCGCTATTACGATAAGGTCAAAGGTCTCGGGTCGGGATTCATCATTTCCGACGACGGTTATATACTAACCAATGAACATGTGGTGAACGGCGCGATCGAGATCATTGTGACTCTGACAGACGGATCCAAGTATCCGGCAAAAATCGTCGGGATGGATCGTACGGTAGATGTGGCGCTCCTGAAAATTATACCCGACCGTAAATTGAAGTATCTTTCTTTTGCCGATTCCGATGATCTGATCATCGGGGAATGGGCGATCGCACTGGGCAATCCTTTTGGTCTATTCGATATCAATAATCAGCCGACCGTTACCGTGGGTGTGATCAGCGCGACCAAACGGGATTTCGGACTTATCGACGGAAGCCATTCGTATCAGAACATGATACAGACCGATGCCGCGATCAACGGCGGGAACAGCGGAGGTCCGCTCGTAAATTCACAGGGTGAAGTCATAGGTATTAACACTTTCATTTATAGCGGGAGCGGTTCCGCCAAGACCAATATCGGGATCGGGTTTGCAATTCCGATCAACCGGATCGCCAAGATTTTGCCGGAACTCAAGACCAAAGGATCGGTTGACCGATCGTTCACCATGGGATTCAAATATCAAGCGGTGGACCGCATGATTGCGCAGTATCTGGGAATGAGTGAGGTTCAGGGTATCGTCGTATCCGAAGTTGAAAAGACCGGGCCTGCAGAAAAGGCGGGATTACGGGTCAGCGATGTGATCCTCAGGATCAACGGGCAGAACGTGAACGGTGAATACGATTTTCGAAAGGTCATTCTGGGCGACGATCTCCGGACCGGCGATTCGGTCAGTCTGGAGGTTCTCCGTGAGAAAAAGAAATTTAATTTGAAGCTGGTTCTGGCCAAAGCCTAAAGAGCCCGCTGAAGCATTGGGTTGCTGCAAAAAAAACTGAGCTCTTTCGCTTTTTTTATAGTCCTGATTTCACATTTGCCCATCTCTTTGTTGAAATTATCAACGCTTTCCCCCAGTAGCTTCTGAATTCCCCTCAAATTCGTTTTTGCTCATGCTAAATTTCTGACATCAATCAGTTTCTAAACTAACCGGTGTCATAGTCTTTGTTATGTGTGATCCGTACATTCAAAAATAAGTTATATTTTCATTTCAGAAATACCGGCATCGGCATCAGAATACAAAGTTGACTTGCCTTCATTACTTCTTTTTTGAAGGTGGTTTCGTGACAAAGTAGCGGGTGAGTCGTCTGTTGCTCGGTCGGAGCTTTTCTTGTTCATATCCATCATTACGAGGAAAAGGAGCCGCATATGAAATCAAAGATTTTGATTTTGATGGCTTTAACATGCTGTCTGGTTTCCGCGGGCAACGCGCAGAAAAAAACAGGTGACCAAGCTCTCGGCACGATAAAGTATGAGAAATTTCAAACGCCTCAATTGTGCGGATCAGCTTGTCACACGGATCTTTATCAGCAATGGAGCCAGGCGATGATGTCGCAGGCCTATACGCATCACTGGGATGAGATCGAATATTTCAAACTGGCTGTTCCCCATGCGGAAAAAGATCCGGTCGTGGCGGGTGTGAAGGCCGGCTGCAACGGCTGTCATTCACCGATGGCGTTTCTGGCCGGAGACGTTCCGCCGCCGACACCGGACAAAAATTCCCGCGCCAACGAATCTGTTTCCTGCGACATTTGCCATTCTATTACGGGATTTGAAGGAGATACGCCTTTCAATTTCAATTTTGTCATAGAACCCGGAGAAATCAAATACGGTCCGCGTGACGGCGATAATTCCCCTGAGCACAAGATGCAAAAGTCGGATTTTCTGGCCACCGCGGAGTTTTGCGGAACGTGCCATAATGAAAAGGATCCATACGGAGTATGGGTGAAATCCACGCATCTGGAATGGAAGGCCGGCCCGTATGCAAAAGAAGGAGTCAAATGTCATAATTGCCACATGACCAGTGCTCCGGGTTTCTCGGCGGCTATGGGAGAGAAATACGATGACGTTCGCCAGCACTTGTTCCACGGAGCGCATGACCCGGGCAAAGTGAAGGGTACCATAGAGCTCAGAATCCACCCCGATATCAGGGAAGCCGAGCCGGGTGATAAGGTGAAAATGACGATCGCTCTTTTCAATCAGAAGACCGGCCACAAATTCCCGACGGGCTCCGTTGAAGACCGGATCGTCTGGATGCACGTCGAAGCCGTTGACTCAAAAGGCCGAACGTACCATTTGCCCGTGGACAAGAAAGGATTTGAAGGTGAGGAATATACGATCGGAGCGGATGTGCTCGCGTACCAGGATATGGGCATTGCTTTGAACGACCCCAACTTCAAAGGCGTTCAGCGCGACGGCATTCCGATCGGCGACAGGATATTTCGTATGCCGTATTTTGATCCTCAAGGACGCATGACCATTCAGCAATGGAATACGAAGACGCAGGGTGTGGATTACCGGCTGGGTCCGCGCGAAACAAAAATCGAGACTTGTACATTCACGCTTCCCAACGACGTCGCACCGGGTATCTTACGGGTCACCGCGGTATTGAATTATCAAAAGCTGGTGAAGCCCGTGGCGGATTACCTGGGTGTTCCGGCGGACGAAGCCGAGATCATCAAAGTGAACGAGCATACAACGCAGATAAAGATTCTCCCTTAGAATTATTTCAGAAATAATCCAGACGATGGAGGATGATATGAAACCTATGCTGAAATTCTTTTGCCTCTTTGTCGGTCTGTCGTATTTGCTGGCCGAACATATTTATGCCATACCGGCTTTCGCGAGAAAATACAGTATGACCTGTAAGACCTGTCATGCACCTTTTCCGAAACTGAAACCGTACGGCGAGGAATTTGCGGGAAACGGATTTGTTCTTAAGGACAAAGAAGCGCCTCGGTACTATCTGGAAACCGGCGACAGTGAATTGTCCTTGTTGCGCGATATTCCGGTCGCACTGAGACTTGAAGGATACGTGAACTATAATAACGCGAAATCAAAACAAACGGACCTCACTTCGCCTTACATTTTAAAACTCATGTCGGGCGGTGAATTGACGAAGAATGTCTCTTACTACTTCTATTTCTTCTATTCGGAACGCGGAGAAGTTGCCGGAATTGAGGATGCTTTTGTCATGTACAACGACCTTTTCGGATCAAATCTGGACTTCTACGTCGGCCAATTTCAGGTGTCAGATCCTCTGTTCAAACGGGAACTGAGACTTACCTTCGAGGATTATCAGATCTACAAAACCAAGATAGGCCATTCTACGGCGGATCTTTCGTATGACCGCGGTATTATGCTGACATACGGTTTTGAAACCGGAACGGATATTACACTGGAGATTCTCAACGGAGCTGGTATCGGTCCCGCCAACGCGGCGAGAAATTTTGATGACGACAAGAACAAGAATGTTGTAGGACGGGTCTCGCAGGACATCTCCAAAAACGTGAGGTTCGGCGGGATAGGTTATTTCGGCAAGGAAAGAAAGTCCGGATTTACGAACACCCTATGGATGGCCGGGGGTGATGCTACATTGGCGATCGATCCTTTTGAAATCAATGTGCAGTACCTGCAGCGCAAGGACAAGAATCCTTCTTTCGTCGCCGCCGCGCATGACATTAAAACGCAGGGTGCATTCGGGGAACTGGTCTTTATGCCGCGTGGTGATGACAGCCAATGGTATGGAGTCGGTATGTTCAATTGGGTAAAATCGGACAGCGCCGATGTGAATTACAAATCGGTTACCGGACACGTCGGGTATATGTTGAGACGAAATATCCGGCTGGCCGCGGAATACACTTACAATTTTACTGATAAATTCGGGAAATTGGGCGCCGGAATGATACTTGCGTTTTGAAGATCCATCCACTCCGGACACACTGATATGGTAAGGGCATGCAATTATTGGCGCTCAAAAAGAGCCGATAACTGAGTGCCCTTACTTTTCATTATCGGGTTTCACAAGAGATATTCATTCTTTAGGCTCCTTTTTTGAAACAAACATGGATTTCTTGGGTTTGTAGTAATATTCAACAATATTTGCCGTTATTCCCTCATTTTCGCCCATTTCAGCACCTCCAAAAATCTTTTCCTGACAAAAATCATGTTTAAACCTGACCCAAGTCTTAACACTTTGGGTTTATTTTTATTAACTTAAGGTGAAAAAACGAAGGTCAGTAGGCGGCCTTTGGTGACCAAAGATAAGAAAGATAACCGGCCATGAAATGGAATGAAGAATACAAAAGAAAGTGCGTGACGGCTCCGGAGGCCGTTTCTCTTATAAAACCCGGCGACAGGATTTTTACCAGCGGAAATGCGGCTACGTCTTACGTGTTGCTTAACGCACTGGCGGACCGCAAAGACGAATTGACCGATGTGGAAGTGACTCATGTTCTGCTCATCGGAAACGATCCTTTATCAAAACCTGAAATGGCGGGACACTTCCGGCACAACTCCCTTTTTGTTGGTCCGGCGGACCGCGAAGCGGTGAACGACGGACGTGCGGATTACATTCCTGTCTTCCTTCATGAGATTCCTTGGCTCTTTTCTTCAGGACAGGAACGTCTGGATGTGGCGATCATACAGACCACGCCGCCGGATGCTCATGGTTTTATGAGTCTCGGCGTGGAAACCCTGGCCACGATGGCCGCCGTCAAGTCCGCCAAGATCATTCTGGCGCAGGCCAACGAGAAAATGCCGCGCACCCTCGGCGACTGCTTTGTTCACGTCTCCAAAGTAACCCGCATCGTGGAAGTTTCCGAGGATATTCCCGAACTCGACCGGGCACAGCCGACGGACATCGAACGCCGTATCGGCCAGCATGTGGCGCAACTGGTGGATGACGGAGCCACGCTGCAGCTCGGTATCGGAGGGATTCCGGATTCCGTCCTGTCCGCTTTGTACGATCGCAAGGATCTCGGCATCCATACGGAGATGGTTTCCGACGGCGTGGTTCAGGCAATCGAGGCCGGTATCATCAACGGGACCAAGAAGACGCTCCATCCGGGCAAAGTGGTCGGAACTTTCGCGCTCGGGAGCCGGCATTTGTACGATTATATACACAATAATCCGATGTTCGAATTTCATCCCTCGGATTACACCAACGATCCGTTTATCATCTCGCGCAATGAGAATATCGTAGCCGTGAACTCCGCCATCGAAGTGGATCTTACGGGCCAGGTCTGCGCCGACTCGATCGGAACGAAAATATTCTCCGGCTTTGGCGGTCAGGTGGATTTCATCCGCGGCGCCGCTTACGCCAAGGGCGGCAAGCCGATCATCGCGCTTCCGTCGACAGCGCAGGGCGGCAAGGCCTCGCGTATCACCCCGTTACTTAAGAACGGCGCAGGGGTCGTGACCACGCGTGCCGATGTGCATTACGTAGTGACCGAATACGGTGTGGCGTATCTGCATGGAAAAAATTTAAGGGAAAGGGCGGAGGCGCTGATCGCGATCGCTCATCCCAATTTCAGAGAAGAATTAGCTAAAGCGGCTCATGAACGATTGAAATATAATTTCTTCATTCATTGACACGCTCGGGCCGCAAGGAGCACGTATGAGGCTTTTTAATCCCGGATCCGAAAAACTAATCATAGACAGTACCGAACTTCAGAAACTTTTCGAAGCGTTGCATGTCCGCGGCTACCTTACCATCGGGCCAACCCTCAGGGACCATGCCATCACGCTGGAAGAAATCAAGACGACCGATCAATTACCCGCCGGCTGGACCGAGGAACACAACGGCGCCGCTTACCGTTTGAAGAAGAGGAACGACAATGCATGGTTCGGTTATATACTCACTTCCGCTTCATGGAAAAAATTCCTGCATGCGCCGTCCCTCAAACTCTTTTCGGCTAAGAAGAACGGCAGAGGATTTGAGGTAACCAATCATGTTCCCGAACCGGTAAAACGCGCGTTTATAGGCGTGCGTGCGTGCGACTTGAACGCTATCGCCATACAGGATAAGGTGTTCTATGATGCTGAATACAAAGACCCGTCCTATATCGGTAACCGCGAAAATACATTCATCGTGGCGGTCAACTGCTCGGCCGCCGGGCACAATTGCTTCTGCACGTCTATGAATACGGGGCCGAAAGCCGAAAAATATTTTGATATGGTGTTGACGGAAATCCTGGAAGGGTCTCATCACTATTTCTTGGCTGAGTCCGGAACGGATCTTGGCCGTGAGATCTTATCGGAAGTGTCCCGTGTCACCGCCAAAGATGAGCATGTCCGCAAAGCCGAAAAGGTGGTGAAAGAGGCTGTAGCGCAAATATCGAAAAGGCTGGATACGGACGGTCTCAGAGAAATTCTGAACCGTAACGCTGAGAATAAGATCTGGGATACGGTTGCCAAGCGTTGTCTGGGATGCGCCAACTGCACCATGGCTTGCCCGACGTGTTTTTGTACGACGGTCACCGATACGACCGATCTCGGCGGGGAGCATGCGGAGAGATGGCGTACATGGGACTCCTGTTTCAGCGTTCAATTCTCGTATATCCACGGCGGCAGTATCCGCACGACGCCGAAAGCGCGCTACCGCCAATGGATGACGCATAAGTTATCCAACTGGATCGATCAATTCGGCAGTTCCGGGTGTGTCGGATGCGGGCGGTGCATTACGTGGTGTCCGGTCGGTATCGATCTTACGGAGGAAGCGGCGGCTATTCGGGCCGGTGAAAAGAAAGTCTTGGTCGAAGAGGATGATTAACGTGCCGGACATCGTTCCGGTGAATTTTAATAAACCGAACTATTAACCGTACTAAGTAAGTGCACTACTTAAAGCGGGGGAAATCATGGAAAATCTAGAATCAGTATTGAAAGAACACGCCTTCCTGCAGGACTTCCCGGAAGAACTGTTTCCAGTCATTGTCGGCTGCGCCTCCAACGTTCGTTATGATACCGAACAATTCATCTTTCACGAAAGCGAAGAGGCCAAAAAGGTCTATCTGATCCGTCAGGGCAAGGTCGCGGTGGAGATATTCGTTCCCGGCCGCGGCCATGTGGTGGTCGAAACGCTTGAAGCGGGCGATGTGCTGGGATGGTCATGGCTCGTTCCTCCGTACTACTGGCATTTTGATGCGCGGGTGGTGGAACCGACGCGGGCGATCGCTCTCGACGGCGAATGTCTCCGGAAAAAGAGCGAAGATAACCACGAACTGGGATATCAATTGCTCAAACGGTTCTTTAACGTTGTTTCTTCACGTCTCCAGGCTACACGACTGCAACTCATGGATGTGTACGGAGCTAAAGCGGATTGGTGAGATATGATAGCGGAAATCCAAAATATGATGCTGCCGCGGATGTTCCAGATCAGCCGCGCCGTCAAAGATACGCACGATACGTTCACTTTTGAACTGAAGCCGCTGGACAACGGCGAATTTACTTTCAAGCCCGGCCAGTTCAATATGCTGTACCGTTTCGGTGTCGGTGAAGTTCCCGTCTCGATCAGCGGGGATCCGTCCAAACGGTCCAGCATTATTCACACGATAAGAGCGGTTGGGACCGTCACCAAATCCATGCGGAAGCTCAAGAAAGGCGACATGCTGGGTCTGCGCGGACCTTACGGAACCGCTTGGCCGGTGGAAAAGGCCGAAGGGCACGATGTCGTCATCGTGGCGGGTGGTATCGGTTTGGCACCGCTGCGTCCATCGATCTACCATATTATCAAGAACAGAGAAAAATACGGGAAAGTGGTCCTTCTGTACGGTGCACGCACGCCGGCGGATATTCTGTTCAAAAAGGAACTGGAGAAATGGCGGGCCCGCCTTGATATGGACGTGGCGGTCACGGTGGACCGTTCCAGCGGCGCATGGCGCGGTAATGTCGGCGTGGTCACCACGCTGATCGCCAAGGCGCTGATCGATCCGCAGAGAACCAAAGTGATGATCTGCGGTCCTGAGATCATGATGCGTTTTACGGCGCAGGAATTCTTGCGCCGCGGCATACCCCAGGAAAAGATATACATGTCTATGGAGCGGAATATGAAGTGCGCCATCGGTTTCTGCGGGCATTGCCAGTGGGGTCCGACCTTCATCTGCAAAGACGGACCGGTATTCAACTACGCCCAGATCCATGATCTTCTGATCCGAAGGGAGATGTGATATGACGCATAAGCATAAACCCAAACTGGCCGTATGGAAATTCGCCTCCTGCGACGGATGCCAGCTCAGCCTGCTGGATTGCGAGGACGAATTACTCAGTCTGATCGGCCGGATCGATATTGCCAATTTTCCCGAAGCGTCGCGCGAAGTGATGAAAGGTCCTTACGACGTTTCTCTGGTGGAGGGATCTATTACTACGCCGCACGATGCGGAGCGCATCCACACCATCCGCCGTATTTCCGGCGTGCTGGTGACGATCGGCGCCTGCGCCACGGCGGGCGGGATCCAGGCCTTGCGCAATTTTAAGAACGTCAAAGATTTTACCAATATCGTGTACGCGCATCCGGAACATATTGAGACGCTCAGCAAGTCTACGCCGATCGCGGAACACGTGTTTGTGGACTACGAATTGCGGGGATGCCCGATCAGCAAACCGCAATTGATCGAAATGATCAGCGCTATTTTAAACGGGCGTAAACCCAATACGCCGACGTACAGCGTTTGTCTCGAATGTAAACAGCGCGGAACGACCTGTGTGATGGTTGCCAAAGGAATACCGTGCTTGGGTCCGGTTACGCAAGCCGGGTGCGGCGCCATCTGTCCTTCTTACCATCGCGGTTGTTACGGATGCTTTGGCCCCAAGGAGACGCCTAACATGTCTTCGCTCAGTAAGTCATGGAGCCAACTCAACGTGAGCGATCCGGATATTATCAGATCGTTCCGCGCCTTTAATTGTTACGCCGATGCGTGCCGCAAGGAGAGTGAAGCCTATGAATACTAGAACGATCAAAGTGGATTATCTGGCGCGCGTCGAAGGCGAGGGTTCGCTGATCGTAAAGATCAAGGACAAGAAAGTGTCAAAAGTCCAATTCAAGATCTTCGAACCGCCGCGTTTTTTTGAGGCGTTCCTGCGCGGGCGCAAATTCACGGAAGCGCCCGATATCACCGCCCGTATCTGCGGAATCTGTCCGATCGCGTATCAGATGAGTTCCTCCCATGCGATGGAAGATATCCTTGGGATCAAAGTAGATGGCGCCTTGCGGGAACTCCGTCGGCTGATTTACTGCGGAGAATGGATCGAAAGCCATGCTCTGCATGTGTACATGCTTCATGCGCCGGATTTTCTTGGGTATGAAAGCGCGATTCATATGGCCGGTAATTTTCCCGATGCCGTGAAACGGGGGTTGGAGCTCAAGAAGATCGGTAACGAGATCATGACGATCGTCGGCGGGCGGGAGGTTCATCCCGTCAATGTCGGCGTCGGCGGTTTCTACCGTGCGCCGTCGAAGCAGGAACTTCGGCCTCTCATAGAGAAACTCAAATGGGCGCGCGAGGCATCGATCGAGACGGTGAAATGGGTGGCGGGACTGGAATTCCCCGATTTTGAAATGGATTACGAATATGTGGCCCTGCACCGAGACGATGAATATGCGATCATCGACGGACGGCTCATTTCCAATAAAGGCCTTAATATTGAGATCCGCGATTATGAAAGGCATTTTGAAGAGATCCACGAATTGCACAGCCATGCTTTGCACAGCGTATTGGTTCGCCGCGGCGCTTATAAAGTCGGACCGTTGGCCAGATTTAATCTTAATTTCGAACAGTTGACGCCGACGGTCAAGTCTTTGGCCAAGGAGATCAACTTTCTTCCGCCGTGTTACAATCCGTTCAAGAGCATCATCGTGCGCAGCCTGGAAACGCTGTATGCCTGCGAGGAAGCGATCCGGATCATTGAAAATTACGAACAACCTGCGGTGTCGCGTCTGGAACTCAAACCGAAGGCCGGAACCGGTTTCGGCTGCACGGAAGCGCCGAGAGGGATCTGTTATCATCGGTACTCCATCGATGCCGAAGGCGTGATCACCGATGCCAAGATCGTACCCCCGACCTCGCAGAATCAAAAACAGATCGAAGCGGACCTTAGGAAATTCGTTGAAAAAAATGCGCATCTTGAAAAAGATAAACTAACGTGGCAGTGCGAGCAGGCCATACGTAATTATGATCCCTGCATTTCGTGCGCCACCCATTTCCTTAAACTGGAATACGAGCATGATTAATCAGCAGAAAAAACCGGACATCCTGGTCATCGGTATCGGCAATGCGTTCCGCCGCGACGACGGTGCGGGATTGGTTATCGCCCGCGAAGTAGGCAAACTGGAATTCCCGGATATTCGGGTCATTGAGATGAGCGGGGAAGGCGCATCGCTGATGGAAGCCTGGAAAGACTACCGTTTGGCGATCCTGATCGACGCTTCAAGTTCCGATCACGTTCCCGGAACCGTTCACCGGTTCGAGCCGAAGACCGAGACCATTCCGTTCGATTTTTTCCATTATTCAACTCATGCGTTCAGTGTAGCCGAGGCGATCGAATTGGCGAAGACGTTGAAAACAGAGACACCGGATCTGATCTTGTACGGTGTCGACGGCGCGGATTTTGGGAACGGCGAAGGGCTTTCTGAGGAAGTCGGAAGATCCGTCCAAGATGTTCTGATCAGTATCATTCATGATGTTCTCAGGTTCCGTCAAACAAAAAAGGAGACCTCCAAACATAATTAGATTGCATATTTGTTAACTCATGTGTTTTCGTAACCGGTAATCCTTTCCAAAAGGAGAGAAAATGAAATCAAGACCAAAACCATTTGTGTTCCCGGAGTACTGCAAGGGCTGCGGGCGATGCATCGATTCCTGTCCGAAGGGATGCATCACTATGGGCAAAGAGGTGAATCCTCAGACCGGTCTGATCCCGATCGAATTGAATCTCGATCAATGTTCGGGATGCGGTCTGTGTATCAGCGCCTGCCCGGAACCGTACGGCCTGCGTCCGCAGGAAACGGAATTCCAATTTGAATTAACCGATCCCAGAACGATGCTCGGCCAACGGCCAACGACGTCTGTCAAGCCGCAGGCCATTCCCGGGGAGGTCATTCCGTTCCCTCTGACGGAATCGCTGGTGACCAAAGGCACGTATGCCTCCGCCATCGGAGCGCTTTTCGCCGGATGCCGTCATTTCTTCGGATATCCCATTACGCCTTCGACGGAAGGCGCCGAACTCATGGCCAAGATTCTGCCCGATATGGACGGCGTCTTCATTCAGGCCGTGAGCGAAGTTGCGACCGTAAACATGATGTACGGCTGCAGCGGCGCCGGACTTCCCTGCATGACATTCACCTCATCACCCGGTTTCAGCCTTATGCTGGAAGGCATTTCGTACTGTGTAGGTGCGGAACTCCCCGGAGTATTTGTCAATATCATGCGCGGCGGGCCGGGTCTGGGCAACCTTGCGCCGGAACAGGCGGACATCAAACTCGTCTGCCGCGGGCTCGGTCACGGCAATACGCACGCGATCGTGCTGGCGCCGTACACGCCGCAGGAAATGCTCGATCTGACGATCCTTGCGTTTGAGCTTACGTTCAAATACCGCAATCCGGTCATTATGATCGGCGACGGCTATATGGGACAAATGACCGGACGTGTGAATCTGCCGAAGACCATGGTCAAGCCCGGCATTCCGGAATGGGCAGTTTACGGCGATGAAATGCACCGGCGCAACCTGATCTGCTCGATCGAACTCAATGAAGTCGATCTCGAGAAAAATAATATTCACATCAACAATAAGTATCGTCAGATGATGCAGCATGAACAGCGCGCGGATATGTATCACTGCGACGATGCGGAGATTATCATCATTGCATGCAACACCCCGGCCCGTATGGCCAAAGGAGCGGTCAAAGAATTGCGTAAACAGGGCCTGAAGGTCGGACTTTTCCGGCCGATCACGCTCTGGCCGTTCCCGATCGATCTGTTGAAACCGGTTTTGAACCATACGAAACACATCGTCATGGTCGAAGCGGGCAACGGACAGCTGGAGGATGAACTCCGGCTGGCGATGAGCCACCACGGCCTCGAAATCCCGGCGATCGACCATGTCCGGCATTTCGGCGGCGTATTACCGCAACTCAAAGAGATCATCGAAAAGGTCGTTTCGGTGGAGGAGGTTGTAGCATGAAATCGAGTATTTTCTATGATAAATTCGAGCGTCACGCTCACGGCGAAGGGCTCAAGGCCAATTCCACGCATTATTGTCCCGGATGCGGCCACGGTCTTGCGCACAAATTCTTAGGTGAGACCATTGACGAATTGGGCATTCAGAATCGAACGGTTCTGGTCTCGCCGGTCGGATGTTCCGTATTCATGTATTATTACATGGATGTCGGCAATACGCAGGCGGCACACGGACGCGCGCCGGCGGTAGCGCTGGGACACAAGGTGGCCAATCCCGAAGCCATTGTCATCAGTTATCAGGGCGACGGCGATCTGGCTTCGATCGGCCTTGCGGAGATCATGCAGGCGGCTCAGTTGGGCATTCCCATTTCAGTGATCTTCATTAACAACGCCATCTACGGCATGACCGGCGGTCAATTGGCGCCTACCACGCTTATGGGACAGAAAACCACGACGTCTCCTCACGGACGCGGACCGATCATGGGCACGCCGCTTCGCATGGCGGAGATCATTGCGCAAATGGACGGTCCGATGTATGTGGAACGGGTGGCCTTGTTTGACAATAAACAGCGCACGCATGCGAAAAAAGCGATCAAGAAGGCGATCCAAATGCAGGTCGAAGGCCGCGGATTCTCATTCGTTGAGGTTCTGGCGGAATGTCCTACGCATCTGAAAATGACGCCGCAGGAAGCGGAAGTGTGGGTTCGCGAGAAAATGGTGCCGGTTTATCCGCTCGGTGTCAAGAAGGATGAAGTGCGCGAACCGTGGTTCAAGCTCAACAAACCGAGTTACGATTCCGAAAAACTGAAGGACCTGATCGGCGGAACGAGCGAAAAAGTTCAGCGTTTCAGCGCCGGTTTTCCGCACCATATTGCGCAGAGCGATATCTCGCTGAAGCTCGCCGGCTCCGGCGGCGACGGCGCGCAGACGGCGGCCATGCTGATCACCCGCGCCGGGATCAATGAGGGATTTGACGCAACGCATATTCCAAGTTATGGTCCGGAATCGCGCGGCGGAACATCCTACGCGGACGTGCACATCGCGGAAGGGGAAGTGCTGTCACCCGCATCACCGAACCCTAATATCCTCATCGCATTCAATGCGCCCAGCCTCGCCAAATTCGGTCCGCACGTGCAGAACGGAGGAACGATCCTCTATGACAGTTCCGTCATCACCGCGCCGCCGATCTTCAATCACGGCACGATGGCCTACGGCATTCCGTTCACGCAGATTGCGATGGATCTCGGTAAAGTGATGGTAAAGAATATCGTCGCCCTCGGCGCTTTGCATGCGGCAACGGATATTTTCCCGAAGGAAACTTTCCTCACGGCGATCCGTCAGGCGCTCAAAGATAAATGCGCCATGATCCCGCTTAATGAAGAAGCCTTCGAATGGGGCATCCGCGCCTTCAAAGGCGAATACGAATATCCTGGTGAGAGCGTGTTGTAATACATTCTTCAATTTCCAAATAAAGGGCGAAGAGTGATCTTCGCCCTTTTTTTTGGCGCAAAATAATGGTTCTGAAATAATCCGTTTGCTTTTATATATTAGGTGAGATAAATTTGCGTGCCATTAAGAAGAGGGTAACCCGACATTCATATTTTACTATAAGAGTTTTTATCATGAAGATACTCATTGCATGTGTTTTGTTGTTTTTTACGTGTTCGGCCATTGGCCAGGACAGAGTGAGCGTAATCAAGAAGAAGCCCCGTGTGGCCGTTCTTCCATTTGAAATTGGAGCGGTCAGTGACCGACAGATGTTCGATCAGGGCGGAATAGAGAAATTTGCTGAGACTGTGACGCAGCAACTGGTGAATACGTTCGTCGGCTTGAAGCGCTTTATTGTCGTCGAAAGATCCGCCATTGACAAGATCCTGAAAGAACAGAATCTGCAAACATCCGATCTGGCCGATCCGAGCAAGGCCGTGTCTCTGGGCGCAATGCTGGGAACGGAGTTCCTCGTGCAAGGAACGATCGTCAATATTCACACGACCACGTCAAAGAAAGATAAGAAGAGTTCTTGTAAAGTGAACCTGCTCATCCGGATCATCGATGTGACCACGGGTCAGATCGTTGCATCCAAGGATATCACGGGTGTCTCGGACAAGAAGAAGGACAAATCGGCCAACATAGCGTATGACGCGCTGGATGATGCGGACGGCGAGATCAGCAGAAGTATCAAGAGCGTATTTCCCGTCGAAGGGAAAATCGTACGTTTCATTGAGCCGGAAGTGAACAAGAAGGATAAGAAGAAAGATAAGTCCAAAAAACAAGAGGACATGGTTCTGATCAGTTGCGGCAGGGACTTGGGGGTCAAGGAAGGGGACAAATTCCAGGTCATTCGTGAAGAAGAGATCACCGTGGATGGACAAATGTTCAAGAGACAGGTCGCTGTAGGGAAACTGAAAGTGATCAAACTTGAGATGGACGGCATTTTCAGCATTTGTGAGATCGTGGAAGGAACAAGAACGATCACGGCCGACAAAGAAAAATTGGATTTTGTGGTGGTATCGGTCGAATAGAATCTCTTTAAAATGAGATTTTCCATAGCGTAATACCATACGCGAGAGCATAGACTATTAGTAAAGGGCGAAGAAATGATCTTCGCCCTTTTTGTTTTGAAGTTTTTCCAAATCATTATAAAAAAAACTGTCATTTTATCTAAGCTATTTATACTCCATATAGTAAAGACTTCCCGCCGCTGTTAAGCGGTCTTCATGCCTCAAAAGATTATTGTTTCATATGTGCATTCAGAAAGGAGATGAGGTCCCGGCATATTTGATTCGGGTGACAAACAAATAACGAAAGTTTGTACGGAACAGAAACCTGGAGGAAACATGAAAACAAGAAATCTCACACGGGCCACCGTCATGTTACTCATGGCCTTCATGAGCTGTGACAAAGTTGTCGAGAACCGATACGTGACCGAATATGTTTATGATACGCCGGATCCGATCTTTGCGGCGGCTTTTATCGCAACGGAATATTGGGAGTACGACTCAAGCTATTACGGAGATGCCGATGTCGTCGTGAACTTCTACGATACCGTTCCGGAAATTACGATCAATGGTATTGCTCCCGATAATCCGTATTACAGTGATTTTGACTACAACGATACTGTCTTTATGCCCGGAACTAAATGCGATCTGAAAATCAAGGTTGGAAGCCGAACCGTCGAAGGATCCGTGATGATGCCGAGGGCCTTCCATATGCTTCAGCCCGCGGACAATAGTACCGTGGTCGGAAGCGATCTCAACATGCGGTGGTCGAGCGCGGGTTGCGATCATTACGAGGTTTACGTTGAGTACCATTTTCACGATGCGCAGTACCAATGCCATTACGATTATTTTTTCGAGACCAATGTCAGGGACACAACGCTGAACAAGCCCGGCTTTTTACCCGCAATGCCGGCCGGGAGCACATGGTATTACGGTTTTGTCGGTATCACGGCGGTCGATGGTCCGCCTCTGACAGCCGGAACGCCAGGCAATATCCACGGGGACGGAGGCGGGTTTATGTGGGCTTATAATTATAACTGGGGAAGCTATTTCTATCTTGCCGGCTCAGCCACGCCGCCCGGACCGCCGGATCCCTCTGTACGCCAATCCTATCCGGCGAAACATAAAGCGGACCTCAGAAAGCGTATGGCGCAGGCCGACTTACCGGTTATGCCTGAAGAATGACGCTTGTGAAACATTTCTTTTTAGTTTCACGTAAATAAGGTCAGTCGATGCGCACGGCTTTAGTTAATGAAATGCTCTCACTGGTCATCCGAAAGGAGGCATTTATGAAGTCGTTGGTATTGGCCGCAGCGGCCATGCTCGTGTGGTCAGCCGCGGTGTACGGCGGCGACGGTGTGAACGGCCGCACCGAGAAACAAAACGCCATACTCAGCGCGGCGGAAATGAACCTCGCACTGACCGTCAACAAAGTGGACGGTGAGTTCCTTGAAAGCGTGATTTTTTCTATCGCGGACATCAAGCGCACGTATTCAGATCAAGAAATGGCATTGACCGTTATCCCGTTAATGAGGATCCTGAGAAATCATCCGGACGCCAATTTCCGTATTCTTGCGGCGATGGCTCTGGCGGAACTCGGTCAGGATACCGGGCTGTATGCCATCAAAGAAGCGGCCCGCTTCGATGATAGCAAGACGGTCAGACACATTTGTTTGAATCTGCGCAAATCATAAGTCGGGGTGAGAACTTTGAACCGAACCAATCCTACCTTTAAACGACCTTGAAAGTCCAAATCCAAAAGCTTTCAAGGTCGTTTTTTTGTACTAACTACGGAGCCCAGAGAGCACGGGGCAATTTAAAAAAATGACTCTGTGAACCTTCGTGATCTCCGTGTATCCGTGTTAAGAATTTTACCTGAAAACCCGAAACTCCTTATCATATATTCCGTATGTGGCTTTAAAAGGATATTTCATGAGTACCGATCTATTTGACCGCATGCGCGAGGGGCTTGTCACGCAAAAAAAGAATCTCGAGGACTGGCTCTCAAATACGCCGCCAGAAACCAAACAACTGCGGTTAGGTCCTGAGAATGAGAACCGGATCGAAGAGCATCTCCATACGCTGGATAAGGCCATTACCAAAACACAGGACAAAACACTGGGTCTGTGCGATGTATGCCATGATTATCTCGACGCGACACGGCTGGAGATGGATTATACCTCATGCGTATGCTTGGAACACATGACGGGAGAACAAAAATCCCGGCTGGAAGAGGAACTGGAACTCTCCCAGAAGGTTCAGAAAGCGCTGTTGCCCCACAAGATCCCGGAAGTGAAGGGACTCAAGCTGTCCGTATTCAGCCAGCCGGCGCAGATCGTAGGCGGGGACTACTTCGATTTTTTTGAACATCGTGACGGACAATTCGGTTTTGCCATTGGTGACGTGATGGGCAAAGGTATGCCCGCGAGCCTGCTCATGGCCAATCTGCAGGCGTCGCTGCGTATCCTGGTCAACGATCACCTCTCTCCGGACAGGGTCATGGACCGGTTGAATGGCCTTCTGGTTCACAATATCCGGCTGACCAAATTCGTGACCTTGTTCCTCGGACAATACGACAAAGCCAGACGATCGTTGACCTTCAGCAACGCAGGCCACAATCCGCCGCTGCTTTTGAGGAGGGAAAACGACGAAGTGCTTTGGCTGAAACCGACCGGCGCGGCCGTTGGATTGATCGAACATTCCAAATTTGATTCGGCCACGGTGCGTTTGCATCCCGGCGACCTGCTCGTATTTTACACGGACGGGGTCACAGAAACGCATAATGCCGAGGATGAGGAATTCGGTGATGAACGTCTTCTGAAACTGGTCCGCGATCACCGCCTCGCCGTTCCGTCCGAACTGGTTCGTATTATAAAGGAAGAACTCAAGTCCTTTGGCGGCCACAAGCGCCCTGAGGACGACACGACGATCATGGTCATGCGGGCCGAATAACCTCACAGCGCCGATCAATCCGGTT
The DNA here is from genome assembly GCA_964415295.1 of uncultured Bacteroidota bacterium. Classification (GTDB taxonomy): domain Bacteria; phylum CLD3; class CLD3; order SB21; family SB21; genus SB21. Next base: position 112,395 of record CAYPYN010000002.1, on the reverse strand, counting down.
CCGTGATTGCTTTCCCCCATGTTTCTGTATGAGCTTTGTGTAAATCCTTTCTACGTTGCTTTTTACCACATTATTACTAATTCCAATAACATGACGTAGGTCATGTTTTTTTTTGGTTGGATTTGTTAAATTTGTGAAATGAATCTCATGGATAAAACGATCATGTCTGTTCATCTGTATTCAACAACGTATTCTTATCTAAACATACTTTTGAAGCGATCGGTAACTTACAGAGTTACGACTGCAGGAGGATTACAATGATCAAGGATCAAGAAGCCCTTGAGTACCACAAGATGGGACGTAAGGGCAAAGTGGAAGTCATACCGACGAAACCGTGCACGACGCAAAGAGATCTCTCGTTGGCTTACAGCCCGGGCGTAGCGATACCGTGTTTACATATCGAAAAGAATCCGGAGGACGCATACCTCTATACAGCCAAAGGCAATCTGGTGGCCGTGGTGTCCAACGGTACGGCCGTTCTCGGGCTTGGCGATATCGGCGCCCTGGGCGGTAAACCGGTGATGGAAGGCAAAGGCGTTCTTTTCAAACGCTTCGCCGATATCGATGTGTTCGATATCGAACTGGATACGCACAATTCCGACGAGATTATCAAGACGGTGCAATTGCTCGAACCGACATTCGGTGGGATCAACTTGGAAGATATCAAGGCGCCGGAATGTTTTTATATCGAAGAAGAATTGAAGAAAACGATGAAGATCCCGGTTTTCCACGACGATCAGCACGGTACGGCGATCATCTCCGGTGCGGCGCTGATGAATGCGATGGAAATATTGGGCAAGAAACTCGATAAGATCAAAGTGGTGGTGAATGGTGCCGGCGCTTCGGGCATTGCCTGCGCTAATTTCTACATCAGCCTCGGTGTGAAAAAAGAGAACCTGATTCTCTGCGATACCAAAGGCGTCATCTACAAAGGCCGCACCAACGGTATGAATCCTTACAAGGAAGCTCTGGCCAACGATACCAAATCCCGCACATTGGCGGAAGCGCTGGTCGGTGCGGACGTTTTTGCCGGACTGTCCGTAGCTAATTGTGTCACGAAAGAAATGGTAAAGTCCATGGGACCCAATCCGCTAATCATGGCCATGGCCAATCCCGATCCGGAAATTACCTACGAAGACGCAATGGACGCACGTTCCGACGTGATCATGGGAACCGGTCGTTCGGATTATCCGAATCAGATCAACAACGTGCTCGGATTCCCGTTCATTTTCCGCGGCGCTTTAGATGTACGTGCCACGGCGATCAACGAAGACATGAAACGTGCGGCCGCCTTTGCTCTCGCAGAACTCGCCAAAGAGGACGTGCCGGATTCCGTTTCCAAAGCGTATGGCAATCAGCGCCTGCATTTCGGAAAGGACTATCTGATACCCAAACCTTTCGACTACCGCGTGCTGATATGGGAAGCTGCTGCCGTCGCCAAAGCCGCGATGGATTCCGGTGTGGCCCGCGTGCAGATCGATATTGAACAATACAAAGAGCAGTTGGAGAACCGTCTCGGGAAATCCCGCGAAGTGATGCGCACGGTGATCAATCGCGCCAAACGTAATCCGAAACGTATCGTATTCCCTGAAGGCGAGGACGAAAAAGTTCTGCGCGCGGCCGCGATCGTGGAAGACGAAGGCATTGCCAAGCCCGTTATCCTGGGTTCCGAAGAAAAGATCAAACATCTCGCCAAAGAACTCGATCTCGATCTGAAAGGCATCCAGATCCTCGATCCCAAGACATCCAAGCGGCTCAATTCCTATGCGGACGAATACTATCGTCTCCGCCAGCGCAAAGGCGTGACCGAAGGTGATGCCTTGATCCACATGCATGATACGACGCATTATGCCGCGATGATGGTGCGCATGGACGACGCCGACGGCATGGTCGCCGGATTGACACAGCATTATCCCGAAACCCTCCGCCCGGCTCTTCAGATCATTCAGACGGCCGAAGGTATTACCAGCGTATCAAGTGTATACATGCTGATCATCAAAGATAAGATATATTTCTGCGCCGATTCCACAGTCAATATCCTGCCGACGGCGGAGGAACTCGCAGAAATAGCGATCATGAGTTCAGAGGTCGCCAAGCGGTTCAATATCGAGCCGCGCGTGGCCATGATCTCGTACTCCAATTTCGGCAGCGTCAAGAGCGAGGACGGCGACCGTATCCGCGAAGCGCTCAAGATCGTACGCAAGCGCCGGCCCGATCTCATGATCGACGGCGAGATGCAGGCCGATACGGCCGTGGTGCCTGAGATCATCGACGAGTACTATCCGTTCAGTTCCCTGAAAGGCGGCGCGAACGTGCTGGTATTCCCGGAACTGCAGTCGGCGAATGCGTCCGTAAAACTGCTGACCCGGCTCGGTGGCGCCGAAGCGATCGGCCCGATACTCGTCGGCATGCGTAATCCCGTGCACTTACTGCAAAAAGGCAGTGAAGTAAAGGATATCGTCAATATCACGGCAATCGCCGTTGCGGAAGCGCAAGAAAAGTAACAACTTCTTTCTATGGTAAAGGGCGAAGAAATGTTCTTCGCCCTTTTTGTTTGTCATGATGTGTCGAATCGGTTCGAAATGGCTTTGCACAGCGAAGATGGTATCTTTCTTCTTTTTATCATCATGCGCTTCATCGCGTTCGGTGGAATACGACGGTCATCAGGCATCCGTTCGGCAAATTACAGGCCCGACTGTATTGCTCAATGACAATACGCGTCTGGTCTTTTCTAAGCTTTCAATGACGAAAGATTCGATTTACGCTTCCTGGTATGATCAAAAGGCGGACACGGTGCTTGCAATGGTTCGTGTCAGGGAGATCCGATACAAAAATATGGCGAAAGGGATGTGGCTTGGGTTTTTGATCGGGCTAACCCCAGGAGCCATTATTTACGCAACCGCCGGATTTGAAAAAAAGCAGGATGAAGACAAGCGCAGGGTCGAGGGCATTTGGCTCGGCGCTGTGGGCACATTGGTTGGTGTCGGATTCAGCCATGATGCGGCACCGACCGATACCATTATTTTTCGGCGAGAAAGTGGAAAATAGACGCGGATCGCTTCTATAAGAATTATCAGCGATGATCCGTCAAAATCCTTCTGATCCGCGGTTAATAAACAAATAGGAGGATGAACCATGCCGCACTCCATTCACAACCGCCAGAAACATGAGATCAGCCGATTACCTAATATCGGCAAGGTCTTGGCAGAAAAGTTAAGGAAGGCCGATATCCATTCGTATCACGAATTGAAGAAAGTAGGCGCAGAAAAGGCCTTCCTCAGGATCAAGGCGTTCGACAAAGAGGCCTGTCTGAGCTCCCTCAATGCCATCGAAGGAGCTATCGAGGGGATTCGCTGGCACGAACTGCCGGGGGACAGGCGGGAGGAACTGAAACAATTTTTTGAAATGCAGAAGAATTTGAAAAAGAAAGATCTCAGATCCCAAAAGCCAAATCACAAGTAAACTCTAAATAATCAATGGCCTAAATGCCGGTAAGTTGATTTTGCTGAATTGTCCATTGGAATTTTTTTGTCATTTGTATTTTGGGATTTGTGATTTCCTGTTCGCTGGAATTAACCTTTCGACTCGCAGAATTGTTGACTTTTTCATCATAACATGACAAAAATCATGTTTTATGTTGACCAATGTCTTAGCTTAATAATATAAGATAACTTACATTTGAGTAATTCAAGAATGTTTCAAACAGGAGTCAAACTGCATCATGGCAAAGAAACCTAAAAGCAAGTCTGCTAATAAATCCAAAAAGATGGTCTATACGTTCGGAAACGGCAAAGCCGAAGGTAAGGCCGACATGAAAAATCTGCTCGGCGGCAAAGGAGCCAATCTGGCCGAAATGGCCAATATCGGTATTCCGGTTCCTGCCGGTTTTACGATCACGACCGAAGTCTGCACTTATTATTACAAGAATAAAAGAAAATTCCCCCCTGAAGTAAGAGCTCAGGTTGAAAAGGCCATGGCTTTTGTTGAAAAGATCATGGACGCTAAATTTGACGATAAGAAGAATCCTTTGCTTGTCTCGGTTCGTTCCGGCGCACGTCGATCTCTTCCGGGCATGATGGAAACCGTACTCAACGTCGGTCTCAACGATGCCACCTGCAAAGGCCTTATCGAAAAGACTCAAAATCCGAGGTTTGTGTACGACGCATACCGGCGGCTCATTCAGATGTATTCCGATGTGGTGATGGAAAAAGCCGCCGGTATCGAGCCTAAAGACGGTCACGGTATCCGCCACTTGCTCGAAGGCGATCTGAATAAGATGAAAGCCGAACGCGGTGCCAAACAGGACACCGACCTCAAGGCTGAGGACCTCAAAGAACTCATTACCATTTACAAAAAACGCGTTCATGATGTGCTCGGAAAGCCGTTCCCGGAAGATCCGATGGAACAGCTCTGGGGAGCGATCGGCGCCGTATTTGCCAGCTGGGTTGGCAAACGTGCCATAGCCTACCGTAAGATCGAAGGAATTCCGGATGAATGGGGAACGGCTGTCAACGTGCAGGCAATGGTGTATGGTAATATGGGCAATTCCTCCGCAACGGGCGTGGCCTTTACGCGTAATCCGGCGACAGGCGACAATCATTTTTACGGAGAGTGGCTGGCCAACGCGCAGGGCGAGGACGTGGTAGCGGGTATCCGCACTCCGAATCCGCTGAATGAGATCGGCAAGAACCCGCACAATGAGCACTTGTCTTCTCTTGAAACGGCGATGCCCGGCGCTTACAAACAGCTTCACACGATCGAAAGAAAACTGGAAAAACATTACCGCGACATGCTCGACATCGAGTTCACCATCCAGGAAGGCAAATTGTGGATGCTGCAGTGCCGCGTAGGTAAGCGCAACGGTCCGGCCGCCGTCAAGATGGCGCTGGATATGTACAAAGAAAAACTGATCAATAAAGAAGAAGTCGTGATGCGCGTGACCCCTGCGCAGTTAGAAGAACTCCTGCATCCGATCATTGATCCTGCTGCGGAAATGAAAATGACACCGATCGCCAAAGGGTTGCCCGCAGGCCCCGGCGGTGCGGCAGGCCAGGCTGTGTTTTCGGCGGCGGACGCCGTAGCTTGGGCGAAACAGGGTAAGAAAGTCGTGCTCGTGCGCGAAGAAACCAACCCTGAGGACGTCGAAGGTATGCGCGCAGCGGAAGGCATTCTCACCGCCCGCGGCGGCATGACCAGCCATGCGGCGCTCGTAGCGCGCGGATGGGGGAAATGCTGTATCGTCGGCGCCGGCGAGATCGAGATCCACCTGCACGACAGATATTTCATGGTCAACGGACACAAGATCAAGGAAGGCGATTGGATCACGTTAAACGGAACCGCCGGCTTTGTCTACGAAGGCTCCCTCCCGATGATCAAAGCCGCGGAGGATAATCCGAATTTTATTGAGTTCATGAAAATATGTGATACGGTTCGCCGTCTCAAGGTTCGCACCAACGCGGACACGCCGGAAGACGCCGCCAAAGGCCGCGCTTTCGGAGCGGAAGGCATCGGTCTTTTCAGAACGGAACATATGTTCTATGGTAAACACTCCGAACAGCCTCTGTTCCTCCTGCGCAAGATGATCGTTTCCAAGAATGAGGACGAACGCCGCGCGGCTTTGGATGAACTCTTTCCGTTCGTCAAGTCGGATATCAAAGGTACTCTGGCGGCGATGAACGGTTATCCGGTCACGATCCGGACGCTTGATCCGCCATTGCATGAATTCGTACCGCAGCATGCGGAAGAACGTACGAAACTCGCTTCCAGCCTCGGTATCACGGCGGAGCAGTTCAATAAACGTGCGGACGATCTGCATGAGAATAACCCGATGATGGGGCATCGCGGCGTGCGCCTTGGCGTAACCTATCCGGAGGTAACGGAGATGCAGGTTCGCGCCATATTCGAAGCGGCGGCAGAATTGCTCAAGGAAGGCAAGAAAGTATTTCCAGAGATCATGATACCGGTGGTTGCCGTCAATATGGAATTGAAAAATCAAAAGGCCGTCGTTGAAAAGGTGTACCATGAAGTACTGACAAAATTCGGCATGAAGAAGATCCCGCACCTCGTCGGAACGATGATCGAAATCCCGCGCGCCTGTTTGACGGCGGACAAGGTTGCCGAAGAAGCCGAATTCTTCTCCTTTGGCACCAACGATCTTACGCAGATGACCTTTGGTTTCTCCCGCGACGATATCGGCGGATTCCTTCCGGAATATCTGGACAAGAAACTCTTGCCGGTGGATCCCTTCCAGGTCATCGATCAGAGCGCGATCGGAGAATTAATGAAGATCGCGATCCACAAAGGGCGCGGTACGCGTAAGGATCTGAAGATAGGTATATGCGGCGAGCACGGCGGCGAACCTAATTCCGTGGAATTCTGTCACGGGATCGGGCTCAACTATGTGAGTTGCTCACCCTTCCGCGTTCCGATCGCAAGATTGGCCGCGGCGCAGGCTGTCATAAATGAGAAAGTGAAAAAATAAAAGCTTCGGAGTTCCGTCTCACCCGAGGCGGAACTCCTTACCACAACAACACCCCCTACTTTAATAAGGGCAGAGAAACGGGACCCCTCTTAACCCCGGCCATCTCTGCCTATTTTTTTATTGGTTTGGCCTGTACGGACATGTTCAACAAGAAAAAAAATTCACAAATATTTGTGAAAAAATGAGCAAAAAACATGAAAATATGTAAGTGTAATTTTTACAACTAATTATTGTCAATATTACGGTATGATTTTTTTCGTAAAAACTTCAAAAAAAGTCATTTTTTTACAAAAACATGACGAATGTCATTGTTTAAAAACTACACAAAGGTTATCTTGACTGTAATGAATTTGTAAGTTTTTTGTCTGTTTTTTGTCAATTCTGACGATAATGCTCTCCAAGTTACTCGAAACCCTAATTTAACGCTAACCGCGGAGGTTAAAATGAAGAACGTATTCCGATTCTTAGCTGTTATGGTACTGCCCCTCGCAGTATTTGTCATGATCAGCTGCGAAGGCCCCAGAGGTCCGGCCGGTGCCGACGGTACTAACGGTATCAACGGTATCAACGGTATCAACGGCGTGGACGCCAACGAAACCTGTAAACAATGCCATACTCCGGCCGTTGTTGATCAGATCGCTCTCGAATTCGAATTTTCAAAACATTTTTACGGTGAAGCCGCATTTGAAGAAGCCGGCAATACGGGTTGCACGCCCTGCCATGCTCAGGAAGCCTTCTTATATGTGGTCGCCAATCCGACGATCGCGACCGGGCAGTTTGTTCTGAATACTGCGACGCCTCCGAAATATTCTCTTCAGTATTCGACGACTTCTGACAAGGCTCTGGGCGAGATCCGCTGCGGAACCTGCCATGCCAATCTGCATGAGACCTATACGGATGCCGACAATGCTCTGACGACGACAGCGGCTGTTCCGATGGTCATGTGGGGCGCCACCAAGACGATTAATCTTACGGCCGATGGAGGACAGTCCAATCTTTGCGCCAAGTGCCATCAACCACGTCCTATGAGCTACAGTTCGTCCTATACGAATGGCAATCGCGTCCAGTATGATTCCCTTGTATTGTCACCGAGCACAGTATTGTATGATTCAGCCGTAGGCAATGCATATCCTAACAAGATCATTCCTAGCTACAGAACACATGTTCATTATGGTGTCGTAGGTGCCGTGTATGCCGGCCAGGGCGGAGTTCAATTCACCGGAACGGCAGCCTATGCAAATTCTCCGCATACGACGGTAGCTTCCTGCCAGGATTGCCATATGGCGGACCGCACAGGTCGCGCAGGCGGACATACGTTCATGGTGCAGGGTAATTTCAAAGGCTGCAACGTTACCGGATGCCATTCAGCCTCGCCTATTTCTTCTTCTTCAACGACCAAATGGACAACTCCGAGAAATGCACAAAAAGCTCAGTTGGATCAATTGGCAGCCAAGCTCAATGCTCTTGGAAGTGGAACACCGATTCTGCACTCCGAAACGGATGCTGAACTCAATCTGTGGGCCGGTTTGACGACGGGTAACTGGGATGGATATCTTGATATCTATGATCCTTCCAGCAATCCTGGTGCGGCATGGAGAAATCCTGCTCCGAGCAGTTCCTGGACACAAGCACAAAAAGATGCAAACGCTGCGCTACCGAAATTCCCGTCTCTGACGGCTCGCGATATTGGCGCTATGATCAATTTCCAATTCTGCTTACGCGAATCCAGCTTAGGTATTCATAATACGGCTTATACCTCGGCTCTTTTGACGAACACGATCGCGTTGTTCCCGTAATCTGATCTGATTTTTTCTGATACCTTAAGTTGGGAAGAAGGCTCCGCCATGAGGCGGAGCCTTTTTTTCGACCAAAAGCCTTGTTAGGTCTTTCTTTGGTAGCATAGCAAAAAAAAGTTGGATTTTTACAATTTTTTTACACATTTTTAGAACGTATTTAGACTCTACCTATCTAACTCTACCTGTAATCGAAGAGGTCACAATGAAATCAAAAAGTTTTTTCGTGTTGACTTTCTTGTTTCTGCCGGTCATGCTGCAGGCGCAAACGATGAATGCGCGTTTTTCCACGTCGGTCTATTCCTGGGAAAACCAGTTCGCCGATTCTACGGCCGCTAAAAGTTTCCGCGGATACCAGACGGGGATCATCCACGCATACGGCGTGGGACTTCCGAATTTGTCTTTCCATACGTACTTCCGCGGTTCGTATGATATGGGAGAAAAAACGGAAGAAAGTCCCGAGTACCGCATCTACAGCCTGTATGCCCAGTGGCACAACACGGATCAGAAAACGCACAAACTGGATCTTCGCGTAGGACGCCAACAAGTGTTCACCGGATTGCGAAGTCCGACCATCGACGGCATGCGCGCGGACTATTCTCACGCCAAGGACTATAGCGCAACGGCCTACTTCGGCGCTTTGCCACCGGAGGATGGTTCCGTCTCCATGCTCAGACCCTATGAAAGGCACGCGCTGGGAGCGAAAGTTTCCACGTCGAAATTTTTCCAAACGAATGCCGCGCTGACCTTCACGGACAAAAGCCGAGACGGTAAGTTTGTATACGGACTGAATCACCTTGGGGGCGACAGCCTTATCCAGCAATCGGATATGGAGGAGCGTCTGGTAGCCTTTGACGTGAACCGTATGTTCTTCGGTAAGGTCAACTGGTTCTATCATCTCGAATACGACATGCATCAAAGCAATATCCGGCGGATATCCACCGATCTTCAGTACCACCACAATAAGGATCTGTTTGTGGGTATCGAATACATCTACCGTCGGCCGTATCTGCTTTACAGCAACAGTTTCATTAATATTGATGAAATGCACGCCAACCAGGAGGTCTGGCTGCGGGGCAATTACCGTATCAATGATCTTTGGTCAGTCAATGGAGAGTATGCCAATGTGTTCTACGATCTCAAAGATGCCTGGCGGTACGGCTTAGGCGTGGGATTCTGGAGAACCAATCTGAATTACCAGCGACGCCTGGGTTACGGCGGTACGATCGACATGGTCAGCGCCTCCGCGTATTATCCGGTCAACGACAAACTGAGAACCGATTGTTCGATTTCTTATTCGGTTTTTGATCTGGCCGATGATATCGGGAAGAAGAGTTTTGGACCCGTGGATCCATTCTGGGATCCTTACAATCTGGAACGTCAGGTGCTGAGTGAGACCAATACCAGTTTCACAGCCATTGCTCGCGTGAATTACGAGATCCTGCGTTCGCTGAACGTGGACGTGGAAGGACAGTTCCTCTCTCAAAATATGAAATCTTCCCCGGTTTACGCGGGTAATAAGAGCGACGTCAGGCTTTTTGTCAGGGCCAATTACTGGATTTTTCATAAACTCTAAAGGGTGAAAGAACATGAAAAACAAAACATCTTTATTGCTGATGATCCCTTTTGCAGGACTGGTTCTCTCGATGCTGTCTTTATCCGGTATCGGGCGGGAAGCGGTTTCGGGTTTATTCCTAAAATCCCAATTGGTCCAGAAAATGTTCGGTCATAAATATCACGACATTTACAAAGAAGAGGATCGCAGCAAGCTGATCAAGTTCAGCCATAAATTTCACATGACCGAAGCCGGAGCCGAGTGTTCGCAATGTCATGCGGGAATTGAAAAGAGCGAGAAGTCGTCGGATAATAATCTTGGAAAAATGGAGCAGTGCTATACCTGCCACGATCAAAAGACTACCGACTGCAAGGTCTGTCATTTGGAGCCGGCCGAGCCCTATTCCTCATTTCAGAACCCGAAACGGGAACTCGTATTCTCACACAAGCTTCATATGTCGGCGCAGGGTATGAAATGCGAATCATGCCATACGGACATTGCGCAGAAAGACTATGTCAATGTCAGCGCGCTTCCCAAGATGGAATCCTGCATGGGCTGCCATGAAGGAAAAGACGCCGGCAACGATTGCCGCACGTGCCATACCGATATCCGGTTCATCAAACCGGCAGACCATAAAGCGGACTTTATCCGTACGCATAAGCAGGTGGTCGCGGCGGCCGGAACGGCCAATTGCCAGATGTGCCATGAAGAAGAAACCTGTTCCGAATGCCATGAGAGCGGAAGTCTGCAGTCATTCAAAGGTAAAGGCGAATTAAAACCCTCGATGGCTCCGTCCGGAACGGGCGGCAACAGCACGATGCTCCTTGAGAAAGCCCATGCGCTTGATTATGTATTCACGCATCGCTTTGAAGCAAAAGCTAAAATATCGGAATGCCAGAGCTGTCATGAAGAGGAGTCATTCTGCCGACAATGCCATGCGGAGAACAACAAAGTCATGAAACCGGCCTGGCATGCGGTACCGAATTTCAAGAACACGGTTGACGGCGGTATGCATGCAAAACTGGGCCGAAAAGACCTGCAGAACTGCACGTCGTGCCACGACATGGAAAATGCCAATCCGACATGCGTGACTTCGGGATGTCATTCATTCTAATAATGAAATAATGAGTGTTTTATCGAAACGATAGGATGTCATCATGAAAAAAATCATCACTTTTTTGTCAATTACCACTATGTTTGGGGCGTTATTCATTATCGGTTGCAGTGATCGTGCTGATATTACGACCAGTTATAAAGAAAGGCCTCCAACTCCGTTGACTTACACAACCGACATAAAGCCGTTTCTGGACGCCAATTGTGCCTCCAGCTGCCATTCCACAGGCGTAAAACTTGGAAACTATGATTTGAGCACTTATGCCGGCGTCTTGGGGAATGGTACTGACGCGACGGCCAATGTCATTCCTGGCGACGCGAATAGTTTACTGATCACCAAACTGGCCGCAGGGCATATGAGTGTCAGTCAGGCAAACCAAGATCTGATATATGAATGGATCGTCACGTATATGGCCGATGAGAACTAAGTCACATTTCAACCAATTACCAAGGAGGATACATTGAAAACTACACTAGTAATGACCGTTGTAGCGTTGTTCCTGATCTCGTTCACCGTCAAGAACCACATTGAGCCATCGATGGAAGTGAGCGGAGTGGCCGGCGATGAACCGCAGAGAACATTTGTCGGCGCGGATAAATGCAAACCCTGCCATATGTCCGACAAAAAAGGCGCTCAATACAAGCAGTGGAAAGAATCCAAACATGCCGGCGCTTTTGCGACTCTGGCGACCGACAAGGCCAAAGAACTTGGCGCGAAAGTTGGCGTGACCAATCCGCAGGAAGACGCCAAATGCGTGAAGTGTCATATCGATGGATTTGGCGTTGATGCCAAATTCCTCGGTGAGAAATACAAAAAAGAAGACGGCGTGAGCTGTGAATCCTGCCACGGCGCCGGCGGCGACTATTGGACCAAGCAGGTCATGACGGATATTTCGACCAAGAAGATCGATGGTGCAACGGTTGGACTTCTTAAACCGGATGAAGCTTTGTGCAAAAAGTGCCACAACGAAGAGTCTCCGACCTTCGCCGGATTCAATTTTGAAGAAATGTCAAAGAAAATAGCGCACCCGATGCCGAAGTAATCGGCCCCTCTTCCGCTTTTCTGAATTCTAACAAAACGTTCTAATGAGTCCGGCGTGAGCCGCTTATTAGAACGTTTTGTTTTTTCTATTCTTACATACAGCATTGGTTCATGTTCCTTCCCTTGGAAGTGTATGTTTTTCTGTTACGTGTTTTTATGACAAAAATCATAAAATCATATGACATCGGTCGTTGATAAATGCTTAATAAATTAGTATTTTAACGCATAAAAGTTACATGCAAAATCCCTATTAACTCCATAAAAAAATGAAAACGCATGTTGTATTCTTATGTCTGTGTCTGACTTTGGCGGCATTGTTCTTAATGCCACGAAGAACATGTGCACAGACAACCGTCACCGACGGCAAGACGATTTTCACAGATGAGAAATGCGACCGGTGTCATTCGATCCGGGCTCTTGGCATAAAGCATACCGGCCAAAAGGAGATCTCTGATCTTTCCAATGCGGGATCCCTCTACTCCAGAGAGTTCATTGTAAAATACCTGAACCGTGAGGAGTCTATCAAAGGCAAGAAACATCTGAAAAATCTCAAGTCGGAGGGTGCGGACATTGAGACTCTGGCTAAGTGGCTTTCGACACTAAAAGAACCGTGAAAGACCGGTAAAATTGACTAATGACAGGCCGTCGATCTCGGGCGAATTGGATGGACGGTCTTTTTTTGTAAAAACGATTCTATTTCTTAAGGATACCCAATGATGACACGACTAAAATGGACGGTGCTCTTTTTGATCATGCTAACCGGCAGGCTGATCGCGCAAACCAATCAGGCCTGTCTGGAATGCCATAGCGATAAATCGCTTACCATGACCAAGAACAAGAAAGAAGTGTCCCTTTTTGTGGATGACAAGATTCTGAGCCACTCCACGCATGCCAAAGTCGCCTGCGTCGGATGCCACACGGGATTTGATCCGGACAACGTTCCTCACAAGGATCCCATGACCCCGGTGAATTGTCTTTCGTGTCACAACAAAGCCCTGACCAAACACGCCTTTCATATCAACATGGTCAAAGCTTCGGGAACGGGCGGAACCAAAGATGTGGACTGCAAAGGCTGTCACGGTACGCACGAAGTTCAGTCCCCCAAGATCGAAGGCACGAAGTTCAGTAAAGGCAATCTGATCAACGCCTGCGGCAAATGCCATCATGAAGTCACGGAAAAGTTCGTTAATTCAGAACATCACGCGGCGGCGCAGAAGGGCATCAAGGAAGCGCCCATGTGTCTGGACTGCCATCAAAGCAATATCACACGAGTCACGGCCGCTCTGGATTCCGTTCAGCTGAAATTGGCCCAGGAAAAAGTATGCGTATCGTGCCACTTGGAAAATCCCGAGGTGGCGGACAAAACCGTACGAGGCACCAAGTTTATCGCCGCTTATGATAAAAGTATTCACGGCACGGCGCTGCGCAGCGGTAACGCCAAGGCGGCCAACTGCGTGAGTTGTCACGGCAGTCACGAGATGAACAAGAGCATCTCTGAAAAATCGCGCGTCAACAAAATGAATATCGAAAGCGTGTGTTCGCAATGCCATGCCAGGATCGAAAAAGAATTCTCCACCAGTGTCCATGCGGCCGCCGTTGTGAAAGGGAATAAAGATGCGCCTGTCTGTACGGATTGTCACGGTGAGCACGACATATTAAAACACACCGATCCCAATTCACCGGTATCCGCCAAGAACGTGTCTCAACAGGTTTGCGGTACCTGCCACGCTTCGGTCAAGATGTCTCAGAAATACGGATTATCAACGGAACGGTTCAAGAGTTTTTCCGACAGTTACCACGGACTTTCCGTTCGCGGCGGGTCGGTCGAAGTGATCAACTGCGCCAGTTGCCACGGCGCGCACAACATCAAGCCGTCCAGCGATTCGACGTCTACGGTCAACAAAGAGAATCTGGTCAAGACATGCGGTAAGTGCCATCCGGGCGCGAACACGCGGTTTACCATCGGATCGGTTCATTCCACCACAGCCTCCAAAGAAGAGGATCCGATACTCTACTGGATCGCCAATCTGTATCTCTGGCTGATCGTAGTACTCATTGGCGGTATGGGTCTGCACAACGTGTTTGATTTTGTCAAAAAGGTGCGCCACAAACTTAAGATACATCAGGGATTGATCAAACCGGAGGAAATCGAACACCGCATGTATGAGCGCATGACGCTCAATGAGCGGCTGCAGCATGGTACGTTGGTCATTAGTTTCTTCCTGCTCGTGATCACGGGTTTCATGCTGAGGTATCCGGAGGCCTGGTGGGTGGTTGCTATCCGAAGTCTAAGCGACAATGTATTTGAATTCCGGAGTTGGATACACCGTATTGCCGGTGTGACGATGGTACTCGCCAGCCTGTATCATATCTACTATCTCGCCTTTACCCCGCGGGGCCGGAAGCTGGTAAAAGATCTTCTGCCCAAACCTCAGGATCTTACGGACGTACTGAATGCGATACGTTACTATGCGGGTGTACGCGAGCATAAACCTCAATTTGGCCGGTTCAGCTATATCGAAAAGAGCGAATACTGGGCTCTCGTTTGGGGCACGATCGTCATGGGAATCACCGGTGTTATCATGTGGTTTGAGAATACTTCCATGGGCATGCTCTCCAAGCTGGGTTGGGATATCGCGCGAACGATCCACTTCTATGAAGCGATTCTGGCCACGCTGGCGATCATAGTATGGCATTTCTACTTCGTTATTTTTAATCCCGAAGTTTATCCGATGAGCCTGGCCTGGCTGACTGGAAAAGTGTCGGAAGAAGAGATGCACGAAGAACATCCTCTGGAACTGCAGGAAATAAAAAGAAGAGAATACGAAGAGTCGATGAAGAATCAATTGTAGCCGGATGATGGATCGACACGACGGTAAGACCGAAAAGGAATTCGTTATGAAATTAAGATCAAATATCATCAGGGTATGCCGATGGTTTGCCGCGGCGGTCTTTCTGACCGCACTTACGGCGGCATCGGCTTTGCGTGCGCAGGAGAACAACGATTGTTTTGACTGCCACGACGACATCACGCTGACGGTCAAGCGGAACAACAAAGAGGTGAGTCTCTTTGTAAGCAAGAAAAAATTTGCTCAGTCCTCACACAAGGACGTCAAGTGCGTCGGTTGCCATGCGGAATTGGCCGGGAAAGAGATGCCTCACGAAGAATTCGTTTCCAAGGCTCAATGCGCCTCGTGCCACACCATGGCTCAGAAATATTTTGATGAAGGGCTTCACGGCCAGGCTTTCAAAGCCGGCGATCCATTGGCTCCGACCTGTACTACCTGTCACGGGGCTCCGCATGAAATCATTTCCAAGTACAACCAGAATTCTCCCGTTGCGGCGGTCAAGATTCCCGGACTTTGCGGGCGGTGCCACCACGAAGGCTCTCCCGTTCAGATCAAATACGATATTCCGCAATCGCATATCCTTGAGAATTATTCGGAGAGTATTCACGGCGAAGGGTTGCTGAAAAAAGGATTGGCCGTGAGCGCCAATTGCGCGTCGTGCCATTCCTCTCACCGCATCCTGCCCCACACCGATCCGCGTTCCTCCATCGCGCGCGTGAATATTGCCAAGACATGTACCAAGTGCCATCAGGCCATCGAGGCCGTTCACCAGAAAGTGATCAAAGGCGAATTGTGGGAAAAGGAAGCGCACGTTCTGCCGGCGTGTGTGGATTGCCATCAGCCGCACAAAGCGCGCAAAGTCTTTTACGATCAGGGCATGGCCAATTCCGACTGCATGATCTGTCATGACAAAAAAGATCTGAAATCCAAGGACGGACGCGCCATGTATGTCAATGAACGCGAAGTGT
This sequence comes from uncultured Bacteroidota bacterium, assembly GCA_964415295.1. GTDB lineage: Bacteria > CLD3 > CLD3 > SB21 > SB21 > SB21. Next base: position 96,594 of record CAYPYN010000002.1, on the reverse strand, counting down.
CCGGGTCCATGCACTACAAAGTGGCGTGCAGTCAGTGTCATGCCGGTGTGACGCCGACCGGGAAGGAACGACCGTGCGAATCCTTGACGCAGAAAGTTGACTGTTCGTCGTGCCATGCGGAGGTGGGAGACGATTATAAACAAAGCACGCACGGCAAACTGCACGCGAAAGACGATCCGAACGCCCCGGTATGTGTCGAGTGCCACGGTACGCACAACGTTCTGGGAAAACAGAATGCGGCTTCTCCGATCTTTGCAACGAATATTCCCAAACTCTGTGCCCAGTGTCACCGCGAGGGTGAAAAGGCCGCCGTACGTTACAAAGGTGAGCAGCACAACATCATCGAACATTATGAAGAAAGCATCCACGGCAAGGGTTTGCTCAAGAGCGGGCTGCTTGTGACCGCAAAATGCACCGATTGCCATACGTCGCACCGTGAATTACCCGCATCGGATTCTTTATCCAGTGTTCATTTCAGCAACATACCGGAGACCTGCGGCAAATGCCACAACGGGGTGGAGGAGACCTTCAATAAGAGTATTCATGCCCGAGGCGTGTCCAAATCGGACAAAGAGCTTCCCGTATGTAACGACTGTCATACGGCTCATACGATCCGACGTACGGACGAGACCGGATTCAAGCTGGCCATTACCGGCACGTGCGGCAAGTGCCATGAAGACATTACTAAAACGTATTTCGATACGTATCACGGAAAAGTTTCTCAATTAGGTTACACGAAAACGGCGAAATGCTATGATTGCCACGGTGCGCATGATATTCTTCCGGTCACAAACCCGGCCTCTCACCTGAGCCGTGAGAATGTGGTGACCACGTGTCAGAAATGCCACCCTGAGGCTAACCGTAGGTTTGCCGGTTACCTTACGCACGCCACGCATCACGATCCGGACAAATATCCAGCGCTATTCTGGGTATTCTGGGGAATGACCGGCCTGTTGCTCACGACATTTTTCTTCGGCGGTCTGCACACACTACTCTGGCTGCCGCGGGCACTTCAGATGCGCAATGCGCACAAGGAATATGCCGTCGATCCGAATGAAAAGCAGTATCAGCGATTTACGCGGCTCAACCGCCTCTTGCACATCGTTATGATCGTCAGTTTCATCAGTCTCGCTTTGACAGGTCTCACACTGAAATTTTCCAATACGGCCTGGGCGCGCATCTTATCCAATATATTCGGCGGATTTGAATCCGCTGGATATATTCACCGGGTGGCAGCGGTGTTTATGTTTGCGATATTTATTACCCATCTTGCCGATCTGACCAAACGCAAGCGGCGTGAATTCAAGAGCTGGAAAGCGATGATCTTGAGCCCCGGTTCGCTGATGTTCAACAAAAAAGATCTCCAGGATTTTATCGGTTCTGTCAAATGGTTCCTCGGACTCGGGCCCAGACCGCAATACGGACGCTGGACGTATTGGGAGAAATTCGATTACTTCGCGGTATTCTGGGGTATTGCCGTTATTGGTTCCACCGGTCTCATGTTATGGTTTCCGGAGTTTTTCACAAATTTACTGCCCGGCTGGGTGATCAACGTCGCTACGATTATTCATTCGGACGAAGCGTTGTTGGCTGTCGGCTTTATATTCACCGTTCATTTCTTCAATACGCATTTGCGGCCGGAGAAATTCCCGATGGATATCGTCGTATTCACCGGACGTATGCCTCTGGAAGAGTTCAAACGCGACAAACCGGCGGAATACGAAGCTATGGTGGCGAGCGGTGAATTGGAGAAATATCTTGTGGAGCCTTATCAGCCGATCGTAATCCGGGCAATACGGATATTCGGATGGACGGCCCTGATCATCGGATTCAGCATAGTCATCTGGATCATTTACGCCATGCTGTTCTCATATAATTAGTTTGCGTCGTGGATCATATAATAAAGTAAAGAGTAACATAACTGACCACAAAGGAAGCCGGTATGAGACGTATTTTTCCTTCCACATTTTATAATATCCGTTCCCTTTTCGGGGCCGGACTGGCTCTTCTGAGCTTTGGGATGATCGTCTTTTTGTTTGTGTTGGAATTATTTGCCACCCATCCGAAGGCCTATATGGGTGTCGTGATCTTTGTGATCCTTCCGGCCTTTCTTGTCATGGGGTTAGCTATAGTTGCATGGGGCATCTGGCGTGAACATAAGTTGCGGATGGAGGGTAAGAAAGAAGAGACGCTTCCGGTCATCGATCTGAATAATCCGCGTCACCGTACGGCTACCGTTTTTGTTTCCGTTGGCACGATCTTCTTTCTTGCATTGTCGGGTTTCGGCAGTTTTAAAGCGTATGAATATACGGATTCCGATCAGTTCTGCGGAGAGATGTGCCATTCGGTCATGCATCCGGAATATACGGCCTATCAGAATTCACCGCACGCCCGCGTGGGATGTGCGCAGTGCCATATCGGCTCCGGCGCGGAATGGTTTGTCAAAGCAAAAATCTCCGGTTCGTATCAGGTTTATTCGGTGTTGTTCAACAAATATTCAAAGCCGATTCCAACACCGATCGAGAACCTGCGCCCGGCCCAACAGACGTGCGAACAATGCCATTGGCCGCGGCATTTCTTCAGCGAAAAACAGCAGGTGAAGGATTATTATATTTCGGACGAAAAGAATACCAACTGGAGACTGAATCTCCTGATGAAGATCGGCGGCGGCAATATTGATCACGGCCCGAAATACGGTATCCATTGGCATATGAATATCAACAACGAGATCACTTATGCTCCGCTCGATCGGGAAAGGCAGGTTATTCCGTGGGTGCAGGCGAAAAGCCGCGACGGCAGAATTACGACCTACCGCAGTACCGAAGTCAAAGTCACGGATGACCAACTGAAAGACATAGAAAAGAGAAGAATGGACTGCATCGACTGCCATAACCGGCCGACGCACATCTACCATCATCCGTCGGAATCGGTGAATCAGGCCATCACGGCGGGCGGTATCGACCGCAGTCTGCCGTTCATCAAGAATGTAGCGGTAAAGGCGCTGCAAACACCTTATGGATCGACCACAGGCGCTATGGACAGCATAACGAGCCAAATACAGGCCTTCTATGCAACGAATTATCCTGAGGTCGCAAACTCCAAGAAGACCAGCCTTAATAAAGCCATTTCTGAAGTGCAGGGGATATACAGCCGTAATTTCTTTCCTGAGATGGGCGTCACATGGCGTAAATTTAACGACAATATCGGTCATATGTATTACCCCGGTTGTTTCCGATGCCACGATGGCAAACATGTTAACGAAGAGGGAAAAGTCCTGTCCCGCGACTGTAATGTGTGCCATACGCTACTGGCACAGACTTTTGAGAATCAGAAACCGGAGATGGCTTTGGAAGGCGTAAGCTACAAACACCCGGTCGAAGTGGATAAGGCTTGGCAGGAAATGAATTGTTGGGATTGTCATACCGAAAAAAGGTAAGAGTTAGAGCCGTTAGAAGCCCGATATCTGTTCCAAAGACTGGAGCGGGTATCGGGCTTTTTTGTTTAATTTTTCAACATCATGCGAACGTTATTTTTAATTTACAAACATGACCAATGTCATTGTTTTTGGAGGTGAATCGGATATATTAATTACGTGTATGTATTAAGACTTACAGAGAAAAATTATCCCGAAAACGAGTCAAAAATTAGTATAGAAAAGTAACTATTTTTAAAGGGACCAAAAGGCCATGATTAAAAAAACAACGGTTAAACAACACATTATTGAGATCGTCAGCGACTCCGGAGAAGGCGCTCAGAAAACCGGACAAACGCTCGGCATGATATCCGCCAAGATGGGGAACGGAGTGTGGACGGTTGAGATCATTCCGGCTGAAATTCAGCCGCCCGCTCGTTCCAAAGCCGGCGCTTCCGGCATTCGTATCCGCGTGGGTTCACACAAGATCACTAACATGGGCGACGAAGCCGACCTGGTTTTGGCGATGAACGAGCAGGTTCTTTACGGCCGTATCGATCAAAAAGCTTTCCGGCCCGGAACCGTCATTCTGCTGGACAACAAATGGGCCAATCATGAAGTGGCCGCCATCAAGAATGAATATGCCGCCGCGCTGAAAGATCTGACGGGTCGGGGATACAAAATCATCGAAATTCCCCTGGAAGCCGAAGCGACCAGGATCATGGCCGATCCGCGAAAAGGGAAGAACATGTGGGCGCTGGGCCTTTTGTGCTATGTATATATGAGGGACATGGACAAAGCCGAAGCGCAGATCAAACACACTTTCCGGAAAAAGAAACAGGAAGTGGTGGATGTCAATTTGAAATTACTGCGCGCCGGTTACGAGTGGGCCCAAGCCAATCTGGCTTTCCAGTTTGAAGTTCCTGCCATGGATACCAAAGAAGAATTTGTTGTGATGAACGGCAACGAGGCGATCAGTCTCGGAACGTTGTCGGCGGGTATTGAATTATGCGCGATGTATCCCATCACCCCGGCGACTTCGGCATCGCATCACCTTGCGGAGTGTTTTGAAGCGGCGGGCGGATTGATCCATCAGGCGGAAGACGAAATTGCGGCGATCGGCTTTGCCATTGGTTCATCCTATGCCGGCAAAACGGCCATTACGATTACCTCCGGCCCGGGCATGGCGCTGAAAACGGAATTCATCGGCCTCGCAGTCATGGCGGAAGTTCCGCTTGTGATAGTGAATGTACAGCGCGGCGGACCGTCCACGGGTTTACCTACCAAAGTAGAACAAGGCGATCTGCTGTATTCCATTTTCGGACAACCGGGCGATACGCCGAAGATCGTATTAGCGGCGGCCACCATTGAAGAATGTTTCCACTTTGTAATTCTGGCGCGCCGTCTGGCGGAAGCGTTCCGCATGCCGGTGATCCTGTTAACCGACGCCAATCTTGCAACGGGCGTTCAGCCGTATCTGCGTCCGCAGATCGATACGGAATGGTTTGCCGCGCCGATCGACCAGAGTCCGTGGAAAGAAGGCACGCCGCCGTACGATTGGGATGAAGAAACAGGTCTGAGCCGCCGTCCGATACCCGGGCAAAAAGGCGGCATGTATACGCTGACCGGTTTGGCGCACGATCAATGGAGCCACGTGGCCTATGAAGCCTCGATCAATCAGGTCGGATGCGACCGCCGAAGCCGCAAATTGGCCGCATTCCTACAGTCGCTGAAACCGCCTGAAGTTCACGGAGACCCGGAAGGCGATCTGCTCGTGGTCGGTTGGGGATCTACGCTCGGTGCGATCGAAGAAGCGGTGGACAGAGCCAGAGCCATGGGAGGCAAAGTATCGTCGCTGCATCTGCGATTTTTATCGCCGATGGAACCCGGATTGAAAGAGATATTTAAGCGATTCAAGAAAGTGACGACCGTCGAAATCAACTATTCCGACGATATCAATAGTCCTTTGATCAATTCCGAAAATCGACGCCTTTCACAGTTGGCATGGTATTTACGGGCCAACACACTGATGGAAGTGGATTGTTTCTCCAATGTGCACGGACAACCGATCCGTCCGGGCATGATCTTCGGGATGATCAGCAAAGAATTGAATCTCGTTGAAGAAAAAGAGATGGTTACCGCCTAAACAGGGATCAAAAGAAAATTTAAATAAAGGAGAACTCACGTGTTTGGATTAAAATCAGAATGTGTCCTCGACATTCCCGAGGAATATTACACGTTAGCCGACTATGAAAGCGCGATGGCGCGCTGGTGCCCGGGCTGCGGCGATCACGGCATCCTGACGGCCGTTCAGAGATTGTGTAGCGAGAAACAATTACCGCCTGAAAAAACGGTGTTCGTATCCGGTATCGGCTGTTCCAGCCGTTTCCCGCACTACATGAAAACCTACGGTTTCCACGGCCTGCATGGACGCGCGTTACCTGTGGCCAGCGGCATCAAATTCCGCCGCCCCGACCTGCATGTATTTGTAGCCACCGGTGACGGCGACTGCTGTTCCATCGGCACGGCGCATTGGATCCACGCGATCCGGTACAACATTAACATGACGGTACTGTTGCTGGACAACGAGATCTACGGGTTGACCAAAGGCCAGACGTCGCCGACCTCCAATAAAGGCACGGTGTCGAACACCAACCCGAAAGGTTCGATATTGCCGCCGATCAATCCCATTCAGACGACGTTGGGCGTTGCGAATGTTTCGTTTGTGGCGCAGACGGTGGACTGGAACCCGGCGCACCTGTATGCCACGATCGAAAAAGCTTACGAACATCCGGGATTTTCATTTGTGCGCATCCTTCAGCGATGCCCGGTATTCCAGAAGGACCTTTTCCAGGAACCGATGACCAATCCGAATCTGATCACGCTGTTGAGACATAAGAATGGCATTCAAATCGACGATCAGATCGCCAAGATGTACAAAGATGTCGTAGAGCACGATCCTTCGGATATCAACGAAGCCCGCGCGCTGGCCGAGGTCCATGACCGGCAGGTGATCGGACTTTTGTATCAGAATAAAGAGAACGAACGTTACGATCTTTACGGTGCTCACAATATGGGCATTTCGCCGGAAGACAAGAAAAAAGCCATTAATCGAGAATTAGATAAATTTGCGGTGTAAACAATTGATCGCCGAGAGAGGGTCCGATGACCAGTGCAGTTAAACATGTGGCCGAACTGGATGCGGTTCTTAAAAAACAAACCCACCGTCCGGGAGGCAATCACAAAGCCGTTGAACAACATGAAGAGACAACGGTTGCAAGCCGAATCCCCAAATTACCGGAAGTCAAGTCTTCCAATGATGAGAAAGCCATTGCGTCCTATTGGCGCGAACTTCGCGCCTTTTACCGCGACGCCAAGGGCGGCGGTATTCTTGACAGCGGCAAACAGCCGCGCCTGTTCCCGGCGCTTTTATCGCCATACCGCGACATGCGGCGCGTGCGCTTTGACTACCCCGTCTGGGTTGCCGGCGATGAGCAGTTAGACGAAACCGATCGTCCGATCGTTGCGCTGACTGAGTTGTTCCGCGCGGCCGTTGCCTCGTTTGCGCCTGGGGACCAGGACGCAAAAATACTCAAAGATAATCTGGCGCGGCTGGAGATGATCGTACGGGACAATATGGATGCAAGAGCGCTGTATGTCGGTTTTCCAAGTGTGATCCAGGCGTCTTTACAGAAACTTGAATCGCAGCTGAGTATCAAGGGAACTGAAGGAAATACTTTTGCCGATGATATTCAGAAACTTAAGAAGGCGTTACCGGCCGGCGGCAGTCTCATTTCCTACAATCATGAAGTGCCTTTCCTCTTGATGGCGACGGCTCTGCGTGCCAATCAAAAGCGTTCTTACAAGAAGATCGCCGGCGAAGCCAATGCGCTGAGGAGCAAGCTGGAAGAATTCATTCGCATCGAGAAACAAAAAAGCCCTGATGCCAAAGCCCCGGAGACGCTGAAAGGCTCCTATGGATACGGCGCCTCGTTCATCAATTTTGACAAATTTTCAAACGTATTGCCGGAAGCAGCCACTGAGAAGATGGCGCCGGAGCGTTTAGCACGCATCGAAAAGATCGTTGGTATTCTGCGCAAGGTGGATGATTATTATAAAAACGATTGCGTGGCTGTGATCGAGCAGAATTTCAATAACCGCCGGCCTGAAGATTGGTCGCTGTACTTTCCGCATGCATCCATACAGATCGCAGAAAAAAAGATCATTTGCACGGAAGCGCAGAATGCATTCCGTACCCATATGAAGGCGATGACGGAACTCATCGGAGCGATCCGTATCGCGCGGCTGGAAGTGGACGGTCATTATCAGCCGGAGATCCACGACGCCTATTTTGCCAATTTTGAATGGCGCGCGCTATCGGATGAAGAAATGTCGGATTGTCCACCGGTACTTATGATCGTTCCCGTGGATGAACTGATCGAACACAACCTAACGGAATTTTCACGGCTTCTGGCTTCGCACAAGCCGATCAAAACCATGGTGATCAAATCGGACGCGCGGATACGGCACGTGGCCGAGACGGCGCCCGAAATGCATTTCACATTCCCGCAGGAATTGGGTGCGCTGGCCGTTTCACAACGAAATACGTTCGTATTCCAATCTACTACCATCCATCCGGAATCGCTATATGACGGATTAGCCAGAGGTCTTGTCGGATTTTCACCGTCTCTGTATTACGTGCTGTCGCCAAAGGACAATTCAAACAGCATTCCTTACGTTTGGTCAGGAGCCGCGCTGGAAAGCCGGTTGTTCCCGGAATTCACTTACGATCACAAGCAGGGTTTGCAGTGGGGAAGCCGTTTTAATGTTGAGAAGAATCCACAGGCCGATCAGGATTGGCCGGTGTATGAATTTGAAATTGAATCGGCTGAAGGTCAGAAAGATACATGGTCCATTCCGTTTAGCTTTGCCGATTTTGCGGGACAAGACATGCATTTTGTGGAACACCTTAAAGAGGTTCCTTCTGAATTCTGGTCGGACGACCTGGTATTATTTGCCGATTACCTGAAGATGCCTTCAACCGACGCGTATGCCAAAGTGCCATTTATTTGGATGGTTGATAAGGAAAACGTCTTACACAAAGTTGCGGTCACTCATTACGTGGCGCTCGTGGCGCAGGAGCGTCTGGATTTCTGGCATTTCATACAGGAGTTCGGAGGGATCAACAGTTATCATGTTGCAAAAGCGATTGAAAAGGTCACGCAGGATCTTCTGGAAGAAAAGAAGAAGGAAATAGAGGCTCTGGAGGAAAAACATGCGGCGGATGTGGAAGAAGTCCGAAAGACGACCGCACGCGAGGCCATGGAAAAGCTCTCGGGAATTCTGCTCGATCTGGATACTCTGGCTGTAACGCCTTCCGCTAAACCCGCGGCCGCTGTCGCGAAGGAAACCGTTACGCAAAAGACCGAAGCAACGACCGAGGCGCCGAAGTCTGAACCGCAGGAAGAAGCGGTGGTATCTTCCGAGCCTTGGCTGGAGTCTTTCCGCTGCACGAGCTGTAATGAGTGTATCAATGTGAATCCGAACATGTTCAAATATAATTCGACCAAGCAGGCATTCATAGCCGATGCCAAAGCCGGTACGTATGCGCAGTTGGTCAAGGCCGCCGAAAAATGTCCGGCCAAATGTATTCATCCCGGTATGCCGCTCAATTCATCAGAAGCGGGACTGGATGATCTGATCAAACGCGCGGCATCGTTTAACTAAGATTGCAGGCCTGCAGGCCTCAAGTCAGGAATCGATCGTGGTTGGAGAAATAATAGTTGCCGTCATCATCATGGTAGGACTCGGGGTATTCTTTGCGATCCTTCTTGCGGTCGCCTACAAGAAACTCCGCGTATACGAAGATCCGCGCATTGAGCAGGTGGAAGGCATGCTGCCCGGAACGAACTGCGGCGGCTGCGGTAAGCCCGGCTGTCATGCGTTTGCGGAGAGCCTTGTTGTCGGAGAATCCGCCCCGGGAAAATGTACGGTCAGTTCACCAACCGCAGTGGAGTCTATTGCCGCATTCCTCGGCGTCGCCGCAGGACATGAGGAAAAGCGTACGGCGCGGGTATTATGCGCCGGCGGGAAGCAAGAAAGCCACAATCAAGCCGACTACTTAGGGCAGAGAACCTGCCGCAGCGCCGCGATGGTGACCGGCGGTCCCAAAGATTGCGTCTGGGGCTGCCTGGGTCTTGCGGACTGCGAACACGTCTGCGAATTCAAAGCTATCACGATGAACGAGGACGGTCTGCCGGTCGTAACGCCGGAATTATGTACCTGCTGCAACGACTGCGTCGAGATATGTCCAAAGAATCTTTTTGTCATCATGCCGGTAAGCCAGAAGCTCATTGTGCAGTGCAAATCCCTTCTGGAGGGCGACGATGCGCTGGAACGTTGTTCCGTCGCCTGCAATGCGTGTACCCGCTGCGTATCCGATGCGGCGCCGGGACTTATACAAATGAAGAACAATCTGCCGGTCATTGACTATAGTAAGAACGAACTGGCAACTCCCGACGCCACGCGGCGCTGCCCGACGAACGCGATCGTATGGGTCGAAGGAAAACAATTCAATAAGAAACCAACCACCTTATTGCCGGTTGGCCGGGTTGAAATCATACCTGAGGAAGAATTAAGATGAGGTTAGAAAGAAATAGCGATCTGGTCGTGGGCAAAAGCATAACAGCCAATGGATCGCAAGCGATTCGGATCATCGAATCGGCTGTTAGTGAAAGTCTTACGGATCCGGTATCATCAAGCCGTCAAAATATCTTTGGGCGGCCGCTGATCGGAAGCAGCGTGCAAAACGCCGGTGCATCGTTTGCCATGGGGCTGGCCATGTCCGGCTTAAGGGCTTCAGGCCAAATGGATTCGAAGAATACCGGCCGTGAACTCACATCTTTGATGGAAGCCGTTCGCCGTCATGTGCCTTATGTTATTCATGCGGATGTTTCCGATCCCGAACTTCTGAAGGCGATTGCCGGAACCGGCTGTATTCTTCTTCGTTCGTCCTGCGTTCAGGAAACTGTGGATCTTACCATTATTGCACATAAAACAGCCGAACAGGCGATGATACCCGTCGTAGTGGCTTACGATAATGCCGTCTTCGAAAACGTCCATATACCTGATCCGAAAACCCTGATCGGATTTCTGGGCGATGCTGACGATTTCGTCGAATGTCCGAATACGGCGCAAAAAATGATCTTCGGAAAGACACGCCGCCGCATTCCGAATTGGTTCCATTTTGATTATCCGACGATCAATGGCGTTTCAAAAGACCCCGGCGCCATGACCCTGGAGAAGGCAGCACACGATATCTACATCGGGGATTCCGCTTCCTCGATTCTGATGCAGGCTTGTACGGAATTCGGCAAACTGACGGGCCGAAACTACTCAGGCGTCACTTCACATAAGATGAATGATGCGGAATACATATTGATCGTTCAAGGAAGCGCGTTTCAAAAAGCCGCAGCGGTTGTGGATCATTTGAGATCAAAAAAGATCAAAGCCGGCTGTTTGAATGTGAATGTTTCAAAGCCATTTCCTGAATCTGAGATCTGTGAACGACTTCGCGGCAAGAAGGCCGTGACCATACTTGAAAGTCTGAGCGCTGAAAACGAAAGCGTGTTGTATACGGACGTTCTGTCTGCACTGGACAAAGCTGTTCAGAATTCCTCCAATAAGAAAACACTGGTTTATCCTGAACTTCCTTCTCTCAGCGAACGTGAGCGGCCGACGTTATATGCCGGACGCTACGGAGAACTGAATTATGTCGATCTTGTCTCTGTTTTTGAGAACATGGCTGAAGGAGGTAAGAGGCGGTTCTTTATTGGCTCGCAACTTACCCGCCAATCATCCTCGTATCCCAAACAGCAGATATTGTTGCAAAATCTGAATCGCGATTTCCCGGCGCTCGAAAGCCGCATGTTGAAAGCCGCCGAAAAGTCGGAAATCTCCTCTGATAAAACGTTTTCCATTGGTTTCTCTCATCCACAGAGTATGGATTCTGTAGAGTCTGCCGCGGAATGGCTGGCATTCAGGTTGAAGGCCCGTGTCAAGGCCGGTGATAAACAGTTAAGTTTAACCCGAGAACCGTGGCCGTATACTCTGGAAAAAGAGAACGATATCGATTGCCTTATTACGGATGCCGTCTCTATCAATCGTCCCGGCAGTCTTGGCCGCTTGAAAAACGGCGCAACGGTTTTGATCGTATCCGGTCATGAAGGAGAGGTCATTGAACTGGAAGATTCCGTTCGATCGAAAGTATCTGAACTTAAATTGCACTTAAAACACGTTGTAGGTGCCGTTGAAGATCCCGAATGGCTGCAGGGAGTTATGCTAACGCCGACCGCGCCGTTCTTCAATGAAACCGTTGCCGAATCCGAAGCCGCGAATTTTGAAAAATTCGTAACGAACGAATTAGGGATCGTTTTATCGGATAGCAATAAAGACCATTTTACCAAAGGCCTGACCGAAATAAAAAAACTGGAATCAGCGGCGTTGTCTGTAAAACAGGCCGCGGTCAAAGAATTACCGCTGACCCTGCGCCGCTATGAGGATCACGGGCCGCCGTACTCCAAGGTTTCCCAGTTCTACGACCGTACGGGGATATTTTATGAGCAGGGGAAGACGGGCGAATTAGTGGCCGATCCTTTGCAAGCAGTGCCTGTCATGCCGGCGGCGACGGCTAATTTTGCCGATGCAGGAGCGGCGCGTTCTTTCATTCCCGTTATCTCACCGGAAAAGTGTACCGGATGCGGACAATGCTCCGTGTATTGCCCGGAATCGGCCATGCCGGCGATCGTGATCTCCGCGGAAGCGATGATCAAAACGGCGGTTGAAAAGGCCCAGGCGGCGGGAACTGTCATGAATCAACTGACGCCGCCCGTTATCAAAAATTTGTCGAAACTGATCAACCAAGCGATTTCCGGTGTGAAAGACCTATATTCGATCACCGACGTTCTTCAGGCTTCTTCAGAAAAATTAGCTGCACAAATGAAGATCGAAGGCGAAAAACTGACGGCTTTAACCGGAGAGATCAAGACCGTTGAAAATTTTGTCCGCGAACTGCCGGTTTCGGCCACGGATCGATTCTTCACTCGGACGGAGTCCCAGATGAAAGGCAGCGGTCTGCTTTATTCTGCCGTGATCAACCCTCAGGCCTGTACCGGCTGCGGAATGTGCGTCAATGTATGCACGGATGGCGCGTTGGAGATGGTGCCGCAAAGCGCGGAACGATCGCATACACATCGATCCGCTTTCCGCGTGTGGGAACAACTGCCCGATACCGGCGGAGATATCATACAAACCCTTATCAAAGATGACACGTATGATCCGATCGCGGCGATCATGCTGAGCCGTAATTATTATATGTCCATGGCCGGCGGCATCGCTTCAAAGGACGGCGTTTCGCAGAAGATCATGATGCATGTGATCGCGTCGGTGACGGAATCGATGCGGCAGTCGGAGATCAATCAGAGATTGAAAGAGATCGATCAATACATTCAGAACCTGACCGACAAGATCCAGAACAAACTGAAGGACGCACTGCCGATCGCCAATGTCGAGAATCTTTTGAACAGTTTGTCCGGTGAAACCGCACGGGTCACTGTAGATAATGTCATGGCTAAACTGAGCGAGACCCAGCGATTCGGCGTGATCGAAACGGCCTGGGTGGAACGGGTAGCCGGACTGATCAAAGATCTGAAGCAGTTGTCATTCGTTCTCTCCAAAGGTCCGGCAGGAACAGGCCGATCCCGTTTCGGCGCGGTTCTGTCCAGCTCCGACGGATTGAACTGGGCTAAATCGGTGCCGTTCAACGTATTCACCTCACCGGCCATCGTAATGGACGATCCTTCGTCGGCGCCGTTCATATTGGGCCTGGTAAGAGGTCACGTGCGGCAAATGTTGGACAATATCAAATTACTGCGCCGCGCGGAACTCGAGTCGCAAAATCAGTATCAACCGCATGTGCATGACGCTAAGATCGCGCGCCTTGCGTGGAGCGATCTGAATGAGGCCGAAAAGTCTATGGTGCCTCCGGTTCTGCTTTTTGTCGATCCCGCTATGATCTCCGGAATGAACGTGCCATCGGTGATCGAACTTCTGACTTCGGAACTGCCTGTCAAAATATTTGTGTTCGATCCGGTGAAGAGTTCTGCCCAAAGCCGGCAAGAGCAAATGGCTCTTACTACATCGATATTGTCGCTTAAGAAATGTTATTTCCTTCAGGCCTCGCTGGCCGATCCGGCACATCTTTTCAAAGGGCTGACCGAAGGCCTGCGTCATGCCGATCCCGGGCTCTTCAGGGTTCTGACTCCGGATGCTCCGGCGGATATCGCCATGCATTATCCATCCATGTTTCAATTGGCGCTTCGTTCGCGAGCCTTCCCGGCGCTGCGTTTTATACCAAGCGACAAGAAACCGCTGTATTCCGAGTCCATGGATCTTGGCGCGAACCCGGAATCGTATGATGATTTTTCGAAGCCGGTCAGTTATTCAGGCGGTAATTACATAGTTACCTTCGCCGATTGGGCGTTCGAACAGAAAGAATACCGTGATGCCTTCGCTGCATTACCGGACGATGACAGAAACGGCATGGCGATGAACGAGTATCTGTCACTTGCTGAAAATGATCGTCCGGGCAAGCGGTGCTGCGTTCTCAGGATCGGGGAACAGGATCGGACAATGAAGTATGAAGTTCCGTCTGAAATCATGCGGGCCGCCGAAGCGGCGCATCTATCGTGGAGAACGCTCCGCGAGATCGCCGGTATGCTCACGCCGTATCCGCAGAAACTGAAAGAACGCCTGGACGAAGAATGGACAGCCAAGCAGAATACGGCTTTGGAACAAATCAAGGCGGAATACGAGGAAAAGCTTCGGTCGCAGGAAAACGCACAGATGGAATCCGTCAAAGCGAAACTGCGGGATAAATTGATGGAACTGTCGGGTTACGGTCACAAGAATTGAACTATGACAGATAATCATTCAACAGAACGTTTGACCTTTCACCACGGGGTTCATCCGGAAGAGTATAAAGAATTCACCGGCACTTTGGCCGTGGAACGTATGCCCTTTGTGGATGAGTATGTGGTTCCGCTTTCCCAGCACGCCGGTGCGCCTTCGATCCCGATCGTACAAAAAGGCCAGCACGTGAAACGCGGACAGATGATCGCCAAACCGGCTTCTTTTGTGTCTGTGGCGCAGCACGCTCCCGTCACCGGAACGATTACGGCGATCGAGCTCGGTGAACATCCCAACGGATTGCTTGTTCAGGCGATCAAGATCAAGGCCGATCCTTTTTCTGCGCAGACCGTGGATATGCCGAAGCCGCGTCCGTGGCAGGATCTTTCGTTCAAGGAATTTGTAGACGGCGTTCAGCAGGCCGGACTCGTGGGCCTCGGCGGCGCGGGTTTTCCGGCGCATGTGAAATTCTCCATTCCCGAAGGCAAGCGCTGCAATTACATCATCGCCAACGGATGCGAATGCGAACCTTTCCTGACCGCCGACCACCGCATCATGGTCGAATTTGCGAAAGAGCTGGTCGAAGGCCTGACGATCATGCGCCATTTCATACCGGCGGAAAAAGTTTATATAGGCATTGAGAATAATAAGCCCGATGCGATCCGTGTTCTGAAAGAAGAAGTTAAAAAGCAGAACGTGACCTATGAAGTCATCGGTCTGAAAGTCAAATACCCGCAAGGTGCGGAAAAAATGCTGATCAAAGCGGTGCTCGACAAAGAAGTTCCATCCGGTAAACTGCCTATTGATATTGAGACGCTGGTTTCCAACGTCGGAACTCTGGTGGCGCTGGCCCAGTATTTCACGCAGTCGGTTCCTCTGATCGAACGCGTGGTGACGGTGACGGGAACGGCCATTCGGCGTCCGGCGAATCTGATGGTTCCCGTAGGAACACCTATCAAACATCTGATCGACTATTGCGGCGGAGTGACCAGCAAAGCCGTTCGCATCCTGCTCGGCGGGCCGATGATGGGCATTGCCCAGAAGTCGCTCGACGTGCCGGTGACCAAAGGTATTTCCGGCGTTCTGGTGTTGACGGATAATGAAGTTCAGGATATGACGGAATACAAATGCATCCGCTGTGCGCGCTGCGTGGAAGTCTGTCCGATGTATCTCAATCCTTCCGTAATGGGACTTCTGGCGAGAAAAGGATTGTACGAGGATATGGAACCGCTGCATATCATGGATTGTTTTGAATGCGCGTCATGCTCGTTCGTCTGCCCGTCGGGCATTCCGTTAGTGCAGAGTTTTCGCGTGGCAAAAAGTATTATTCGGGAACGAAGGGCAAAGAACTGATGGAAGACCGGTCTAAATTGAATCTTTCAACGTCTCCATTTCTGCATGATGAGGTGAGCACGCCTTGGATCATGTACCAGGTTGTTTTCGCCCTCATCCCGGTTATCGGCGCAGCTTATTATTTTTTCGGATTGAGCACTTTCCTGCTGTGCGCAACCGGCGTAGCGTCCTGCTTTGCGACAGAATGGTTCTTCTCAAATGATAAACCGCGTTACAAATCGCTGAAAGACGGAAGCGCCTTGATCACGGGGCTTTTATTCGCGCTGACCCTGCCGCCGGGATTTCCGCTCTGGATGGCGTTCTTGGGAGGCATTGCCGCCGTTGTTCTGGGCAAAGTGATCTGGGGCGGATTGGGACAGAACATTTTCAATCCGGCGCTGATCGGCCGGGCCTTTCTGCAAGCGGCTTTTCCCACAGCCATTACCACGTGGTCGGCTCCGGACGGTCAATTTTTATCGGCGCGCGGTGCTAATCTGGCCATTCCATTTTTCCAGGGAGAAAAAGTGGACGCCCTCACGGGAGCCACGCCGCTTTCAGCGATGAAATTCCAGCACGAAGCTACGGACCTATTTAATCTGATGATCGGGAATACCGCCGGTTCACTCGGCGAAACTTCCGGACTGATCATCATCCTTGTCGGCATTTATCTGGCTATGAGAAAGATATTCAACTGGCACATACCGGTTTCCATCTTGACCGCAACCGCACTACTATCGGGCATCCTGCATCTGGTCAATCCCGCGATCTACCCGTCGCCGATGCACATGATATTCTCCGGCGGACTTTTGTTGGGTGCTGTGTTCATGGCAACCGATCCGGTGACTTCGCCCTTTACGATCAAAGGGTGCTGGATATTCGGCGCGGGTATAGGATTCCTGGTCGTGCTGATCCGCATCTTCGGAGGATTGCCGGAAGGCGTGATGTATGCCATATTGCTGATGAATGCCGTAACGCCGCTGATCAACAGGGTTACGCCATACCGGGTTTACGGAACGAAATAATGGAAGAACAGAAGATACATACAGAGATACCTGTCTTATCCACGAAGGAAACCAGTTCCTTTCAGATGATCGCGACGCTGGCGGTAGCCGGATTCTTTTCAGGATTGGTTCTGGTTTGTGCGTACGTATTCACGCTGCCCATCATTGAACGTAATAAAGAGGAAGCTTTGCAGGAAGCGGTATACCGCGTATTGCCGGGTTGCAACAAGTTTGAGGCCATGATACTCGAGAACGGGCAGCTTGTCAGGCAGGTCAATCAGTCCGATCGTTCCGTTCCTCGCATTTTTCTGGGGTACAACGAAAAAGGCGCCGTGATCGGTTTTGCGATCCCCGGCAACGAACCGGGATTTGCCGACATGCTTAGGATTCTCTACGGTTTTGACGGTGTCGGAAAAATGGTGATCGGTTATGAAGTACTCGACAGCAAGGAAACACCCGGTTTAGGGGATAAGATCTACAAGGATAAACATTTTGTATCCAATTTCACCGCGCTGGCCGTTGATCCCAAGATCGAACCCGTGAAAACTGGCAAGAAAACCCAGCCCAATCAGGTAGAGACGATCACCGGTGCCACTATCTCGTCCAAGGCGATCGTGCGTGCGATGCAGAAGTCATTGGATACATGGCGAACGGCGATTGATGCCTACGTGCAGAAGAATCAATTAACCTACGGAACAAAACCATGAGTTCGATGGAAGAACACGGACGCGCATATCAGGAATTCATCAAAGGACTCTGGAAAGAGAACCCGACCTTTGTCAGCGTACTGGGCATGTGTCCCACGCTGGCCGTGACCAATACCGCGGTCAACGGTTTAGCCATGGGACTGGCGACCACGATTGTTCTCGTGGCATCCTGCTGGCTTGTGTCCGTTTTGAGGAACTGGATCCCCAAGCAGGTCCGCATCACGACATTCGTCGTTATTATTGCAACCTTTGTGACGGCCGTTGATTTTTCACTGCAGGCTGCATTTCCGAAGATCCATAAAGAACTCGGCGCATTTATCGCGTTGATCGTTGTGAATTGTATCATTCTGGGCAGACAGGAAGCCTTTTCGTACAAGAATACGGCGTGGCTCTCTGTATTGGACGCGCTCGGAATGGGAGTAGGGTTCATTCTGGCGTTGTTGGCTCTGGGCGGAATCAGGGAAATTCTGGGTAACGGATCACTGTTTGGTATTTCCCTTTTCGGTCCGCATTTCGAACCTTGGGTCATCATGATCCTGCCTCCGGGCGGATTTTTATTATTAGGTTTTATGATGCTGTTCGTGAACTGGTATAAGAGTAAACAGGCGGAACGCGCGAAAATGAAACTGGCGGAGAAAGCATAGGTGCAAGATGGGTGATCTGCTTTGGATATTCGTTTCAGCGCTCGTGATCAATAACTTCACGCTGTCGTCGTTCCTCGGCATCTGTCCGTTCCTGGGTGTATCCGACCGGGTTCAGACGGCTTTCCGCATGGGTTTGGCCAATATCTTCGTTATGGTCATTACATCGCTGTGCACGTGGGCGTTGAATACGTACATCCTGCCGTTCGCCCCGTACCTGGGTTTGATCAGTTATATCGTGGTGATCGCCAGCACGGTGCAGTTCGTTGAAATGGTCATAAAGAAACTCAGTCCGGAACTTTTTAAGGCGCTTGGAATTTATCTTCCCCTGATCACGACCAACTGCGCGATCCTGGCGCTGGCGCTTTTCCAGACAACGAAGGAATACGGGTTAGTGCAGGGACTGATCTATTCCATCGGAGGCGGAGGAGGTATGACGCTGGCGCTGGTACTGATGGCCGGCATTAGGGAAGAAACGAAAGTAATGGATGTGCCCAAGTTGATTCAAGGAACGGCGCTGAGCCTTATCATCGCCGGATTGCTTTCCATGGCGTTCATGGGATTCGCCGGCTTATTCAGCTCAAACTAATTATTAGAATGGAAATTACTCAATACATCATCGGAATCACAGCGGCAACCTGTCTGACTACGGGCTGGCTTGGTGTGCAGTTCCTGGCCCGTAAGATGCGAACGAAGAATCATTTCGAACACCTTCCTTCTTCGTGTTCCGATCATGCACGGCGATGCGATGGATGCAACGACGAAAAAGTTTGCGAAAGGTAACATATGGAGAAGAACCCAAAGACCGGTATAGACCGGAGAAAATTCTTAAAGATCGGTGCAGGTTCGTTGTTCCTGATCGCGGGAGCAGGGCTTGGTCCCGTGCTATTCAGGAACCGGCGCGTGTACAGCATGACGCGCCCGCTCATGGGAACGATCGGCGAGATCCAGGTCGTCCATGACGACGAACGTCTCGCGTTTCGCGCCATCGAAAGCGCGTACGAGGAATTGAACCGTGTGGAACGATTGCTGACCTATTTCTCGGACAACAGCGAAATAGGACAGATCAATCTTCTGGGATATACGCAGGATGTCAGGATCTCCAATGAAACGGCCGACCTGATCGAACGCGCTTTGCATTGGTCGCATGCTACGAAAGGATTCTTTGAACCGGGTTTGGGCAAAGTCACTTCCATCTGGGATATAAAGCACCGGACGGAACCGCCGCCGGAAAAACAATGGGTTCGTTTCGCCGACCTTAAATTCTCGGAAAAGATCCTTCTGACGAGAAACGGCTCGCACGCAACGGTTCGCCTGCTGACGCCCGACGTTAAGATCGATCTTGGCGGTATTGGAAAAGGTTACGGATCGGAACGCGCCAAAGCCGTATTGGCGAAGGAAGGCATTGATCAGGCTCTGGTAAGGCTTGGCGGCGACATTGCAACGCTTGGCGGTAATTCCGAAGATAAAGCCTGGCGCGTCGGAGTAAAGGATCCGGAGAACCCTTCGGAGATCATTGAAGTGATTTCTCTGAAGGATCAGGCTGTGGCTACCTCGGGATCGTATGAACAGTATTTCATTTCCGAAGGTCATGTGTATCACCATCTGATCAATCCGAAACTGGCTATGCCAAAGCGCACCGGATTTGCCAGCGTAACGGTGATCGGCGACAATTGCCGCGATACCGATGCGTTGGCAACGGGATTATTCTTTGTTTCGGATGATGAGAAGAAGAGAATATTGAATGAACATACGGATGGTTTCAAATTTCTACGGTTCGGAAAATGGGCGTAGATGAAATTCCAGGATTCAAAAGTCAAAAAAACAAACAGCAACCAGTGACACAAATACAAAACGGATGTCGGTCACCTGAATTTGTCAGTTTGTGATTTGGAGTTATCGAAAGTTCCTGCTAAATTATAAATATTACGTAAAAGTAATCAATTAAACTGGCAACCAACAAAACGCGAGGATGCCATGAATGCAAGTCTGGTTAAATCCAAAGTAAATACGTTAGATCCCAAGGAGCCTTTTTACCTGAGCAAAGACGCCTCGGTCAAAGACGCTGTGATCAGTATGAAAGAGCATCAGATGGGCTGTGTGCTTATCAAGGACGGCGATAAATGGGCCGGGATCCTCACCGAACGGGATGTTCTGCGCAGTCTGTCACGCAACGTCGACCTGAAGAACCTCAAGATCAGCCAGTTGATGGATGAATATCCGACGTACCTTTATAACGACGATTCGGCAGCGTATGCGCTCAACGAAATGTCGGTGGGCGGATATCGAAGTCTTGTGGTACTTGGAAAAGATCGTCAGCCGGTCGGTATTTTGACCATCGAGCATATTCTTGATCACATCATAGACGAACTGAAATTTTAGGAGACTTGACCATGACCAATCAACACGAATTGGAAGACGAGTTGGTCCACATGGACGAACTCGAACGTGAACTGGACAAACACGAGATCCACATTGAGGATTTCAACAAACCGATCGGTCTTTTAGAACCGCCGGCTCCGTTGATCGTACAATCCGGCAGTCTGCTCAAGGATGCCGTAAAGTTGATGGGCGACCACAACGTGGGATGCGTGATGGTCGTTAAGGACATGAAACTCATCGGAATACTGACCGAGCGCCATCTGCTTTACAAGATCGCAGACAAATGTCCGGATTATGCTAAGGATAGGGTTGACGATTATATGCGTAAAGAACCCATTTGCCTCAAACTGACCGATCCGATCAAAGAGGCTGTTAAGGTTTTCCGTAAGCACGAAACGCGCCATATCGCGATCGTTAACGATAAAATGGAGCCGATCGGACACACGTCCGTTAAGGGCATGATCGAGTACATCGTCAGTTATTTCTCGGAAGAAGTGCTTAATCTTCCGCCGCATCCTTTACGCCGTGGTGACGATCAGGCGGATGGAGCGTAGAACCTTCACCATAGGACTGGCCAAAAAATAGTGAAACTCTTCATCCCGAGCGGAGTCGAGGGAAGATACGTTGATGAAATTCATGGTTCGACGGAGTTTATCCCGCTCAGTGGGGCTCACCATGAAGGCAAAGGAAACTTGTTAGTCAGCCCCAACAGGGGCGGTTGCAAGACAACATCAATCGATGCTTCACATGGTGCACAATCCTCATGAACCAGCCTTTTGATCCCCAGCAGAATTACGAACAAAGCAAACAAGCCATCGGATACGTCAGCCGGAAAGATGCCACGCAGGAAGATTACGACCGGATCGGATTCAAGTCCGGACTGGAAGTTCACCAGCAGCTGCTGACACGGCGGAAACTTTTCTGCCGCTGTCCGGCCGGAAAATACAACGCCCACGACGATTACGACGCGGAGGTCATTCGCCACATGCGCCCGACGCTGAGCGAACTGGGCGAGTACGACGGTACGGCGCTGATGGAATTCAAGACCCGAAAGAACATTATTTACCGCATCAAAAATAAAACGGCGTGTACGTATGAGGTGGACGATACGCCGCCTTTCGCCATGGATCCGGAAGCGCTCGATATCGCGCTGGAGATCTCGATCTTGAATAAGATGAATATCGTGGGAGAAGTTCACATCACCCGCAAGCAGTACCTCGACGGCAGTATTCCGACCGGATTCCAGAGAACGGCCATCATCGGCGTCGGCGGGAAGATCCAGCTGAAACACAAGACGGTCAACCTCATCCAGTTGAGCATCGAAGAGGATTCCTGCCGGGAAATTTCCGACATCGGCCATGTGCGCGTGTACAAGACGGACCGTCTCGGCATGCCGCTGATCGAAACGGTGACGCATGCGGATTTTGTGAATCCCGATGAAGTAAAAGAAGGCGCGGATTATATCCGTTTTTTGAACCGCAGTACTGGAAAAGTCCGGACCGGTATCGGTTCCACCCGCGCCGACGTCAATGTCAGCTGCCGCGGCGGCACACGCGTCGAGATCAAAGGCGTTGCGCACACGCGCTGGATGCCCCAATTGACGCACAACGAGGCATTCCGGCAGTTCGCGCTCCTGCGCATCGTGGAACTTCTGAAAAAAAAGGTCCGCAATCCGGATTCGTGGAAAACAGAATCCGTCAAACTTGAACCGGACGATTGGACGTTCAGTTACGAACCGATGGCCGCGGCGAAAGTTGCCAAACACGAGATCGTAGCCGTTCGACTGCCGGGCTTCAAGAGTATATTATCGCATTTTACTCAGCCCGGTCAGATGTTCGCCGATGAGATATCATCGCGGCTCAAAGTGATCGCGTGTATTGAGAAACCCAATATGATCCATTCGGAGAATATGCGTACGCACATTGCCGAACAGGAGTCGGAGAGAATCGTTAAATTGCTTAATTGCAGCGGCGATGATGCATGGATCGTTCTGTGGGGGCCGAAAGAGGATATTCCCACGGCGATCGAGACGGTGGAGGAACGCTGCCGCATGGCCTTCAAAGGCGTTCCCAATGAGACGCGTAAGTCATCGCATGACGGTACGACGGTATTCGAACGCGTTCTTCCCGGCGCAGACCGCATGTACCCGGATACCGATTCCGCACCTATCCCGCTCGATGACGACAAGATCGAAGCGATCCGCCGCGCCATTCCTGTGGACGTCTTTGACCGTATACAACAGCTCCGCTCGTGGAATGTTCCGGAAGACACGTATACATTCATTCTCAAAAAGAATCTCGTAGGGCTGATGGAGAAGATCCATGACGAACTCGGCATCCCGCACCGCCACACCGGTATCTTCCTCGGGCATCAGATGAAATATGTTGAGAATCATTATACCACCGCCAAGGATTTCAGTTACGACCGGATCTACGACCTGTTCAAGTTCCTCAAAGACCGCGGGATGGAACTGAATATTGCGGGTATGATGCTGGTGGAATATTACCATCATCCCAAACTGGATTTTGATTCCGTATTGCTCAATATCCGTTACAAAGCCGCGACCAAGAACGAGATCACGGAACTGATCCCGTTCATGATCAAAAAATTCTCGCAGATCGATAATTCCAGTCTGGACGGCGCCTGTTCCCGCTGGGTGATGGGCCAATTGAGCCGCATGGCGCTGGGGAATATGAATCTGACGGAATTGAGCGGGAAGGTTCAAGCGTCGATATCTTAACCCCATTCTGGCCAGGGTGGTGCAAAGAGATTATTCGATACCATATTGTGATGAGAAAAATCACGTGAATTTTCGGGCCTTTGAAAAAACGCCGTCAAAAAATCGAAGCGAAAGCCCGTTAAAAACAAAACATGTCCGAGTCCGCCGTATCGGCGGGCGAGTTTGTTTTGTTTAGGGCTGAAGCGGAGATTTTAGGTGTTTTTTCAACAGCCAAGGCCCTTTTCTTTCCTTCTTTCCTTTGGGCCAGCAAAAGAAAGAAGAATGGTTTTCTAAACCGGATGGTTTTTCAAATATTAGTCATTGGATCCACTTTCTTTTTAGAAAAGAAAGTGGCAAAGAAAACTTCGGCTGTGATAAAAATGCCTAACCCTCGTTCGCAGATCGGGCTGCTAAAAACGATTCTCTATCTTGAAGAGACGTTAAACTTGACTTTTACTGAAAGCCGTTTTCCGCAAATCATGTCTGCGAACTCGGGTTTCACCGGCGTTTTTATCAAGGCCGAGAATACGAAAACAGGTTTCCGGCGGGCAGGTTGAAAATATGCAGAAAGTGAATTACCCATGAGCGACAACATATTCCAGGGCTACAAAGGACGCGCCTTAGAGGTCCTCAAAAAATACACGGCCCGCGTATGGGCGTCGGTGGATATCGAATCCACGCGCGGACTTTTTCAGGGAACGATACTCCCGCGTGCGGAGAATACCGACGACGAACACATCGTTCTGAAGATCGCGTCGGGGTACAATATCGGCGTGGACGTGAAGACCATTACCGCCATCCGCGAAACCGGCTACAAAAAAGCCAATTACCAGATACCGGAGAAACAGTTTCCGACCACCAAAGGCCTGCCGTACGTGAAACTATTCGGCACGGGCGGCACGATCGCATCGAGGCTCGACTACCGAACGGGCGCCGTGATCCCGGCCTTTTCGCCGGGGGAACTCTACGGCGCGGTGCCCGAACTCGCCGAGATCTGCAATCTGGAGACGGAGAAGATCTTCGCCGTATTCAGCGAGAATATGGGCCCGAAGCAATACATCGCGCTGGCGCATGCCATTGTCAAAGAGATACGCCACGGCATCGACGGCATCGTGATCGGCCACGGCACGGACACGCTCCAGCATACCGCTGCCGTCCTGACGTACATGGTGCAGAATTCGCCTGTGCCCATCATCATGGTTGGGTCTCAAAGGTCGTCCGACCGGCCGAGTTCCGATGCGGCGCTGAATCTCATGCACGCGATGTATACCGCCGGCAATGCCGACATCGCGGAAGTCATGGTGTGTATGTTCGGCCCGACGTCGGATGAATACGGCTTACTGCACCGCGGCACGCGCGTGCGCAAGATGCATTCGTCGTATCGATCAACTTTCCGTACGATCGGTGACACGCCCGTGGCGATGGTCACGAGAAAAAAGATCACGCCGATCAAAAAGGAATACAATCACCGCCGAAAGGATAAGAATGTGGACATCTATCCGTTCTTCAGCGAAAAAGCGACGATGCTGTATTATTACCCGGGCATGAAACCCGACGTGATGTTCTCCATGATCGAAAAAGGCTACAAAGGCATCGTCATCGTCGGCACAGGGCTGGGACATGTAAATAAAGAACTCTATCCTGCCATCGAAGAGGCCAAAGCCAAGGACGTGTCGGTCTTCATGGTTGTGCAGACGATCTGGGGCTACGTGCACATGTTCGTTTATGACACCGGGCGCGACATGATGGCCAAAGGCGTCGTGCCGCTGGGCAATATGCTTCCCGAGACGGCTTATATCAAGCTCGGCTGGGTGCTCGGCCAGACCGAAGATCCCGTCGAAGTAAAAAAGATGATGCTTACGCCGATCGGTTACGACATCACCGAACGCGAGCCTTACAACGGTTATCTCGTTCTCCAGGGCGGTGTTCCTGAAGTAGAGGATTTCGTGAGGAAGGTGCATAAGTGATGAACGTTGACTTATGTAATCATGGACTATTTGACAGTTGACTGTCAGAACACAGAGCAAAGTTCGGCTATTTTGACTAGAATTAATGAATGGCGGTCAAAAACCTATTGCATTGACTATTGTATCCGAAATGGAGACAGAATGAGAACTTTTACCATGCTATTTGCCTTGACGGTTATGCCGTGTTGTTTGTTTGGCCAGTTGAAAGGAGGCCTGATCACTAACGTCGATTTCGTCAATATGAATGACAGTCTTCGCATTACATATGACATCTCAGGCAGCATGCTCCAGGAGGATTATTATGTGACATGTGTGGCAATAGACAAAGGAAGGCAAAGATTCCATCTGAAGAGTGTGAGCGGTGACATTCGTAACGTTAAAGGGGGGGGTCAGAAAGAGATAATCTGGAAATGGCGTGATGATTTTCCTTACGCAAAGGAACTGGAGATCGCATTTGAAGTCAGTGCCGTGAGATTGTTGCCAAATGACATTGGTCAGAATATGTGGTATTCGACCAAATATCCCGGCTATGGTACGTATGAATTGACAGGCGAAAAATTGAACTTGTTATGGGGAGCGTTGGGCTATACCTCACTCGCAGCAAGTATTGTATACGAGTATTCAGCTGAGAAGAATTACAGTGATTATAGGAAGAAACTTAAAGAAAAGTATTACAGTAAAGCTGTTGCACAGCGCAAGCAATCATACATATTTGCGGCGGGTGCTTTGGCGACATGGTTGATCAACTATGCTATTCTTGCCAAGAAGAGTTACGATGTGAAAAATGGAGGTATCACGGTTAGAAACAGGGGTACTTTTACATCGAAAGTCAGCCAAAGTAAAAGCATATATTCCAAAGTGCGGTCAGAATCGAAATAGGGCTCTATTGCATTGCAGAGGGTTTTAAGACGATTGATTGTGCCCTGTGCAAATTGTTTCTGAACCGCTGTATTAGTCAGCATCATAGCAACAAAGGTAAAGACATGGGTGCATTCAGAAGCCTCTTTCAACTTGCAGTGATTTTGGTTCTATCAAACAGCGTGGCTTGTACGGACTTTGTGACTGTGGACCTTCCTCCAACGGTTGACACAAATCCGATAATGCACGCGTGGCCCGTGTCGGCAAGTGTTGGAGGCAATGTAACCGACGATGGCGGTGATACTGTTACAGTAAGAGGAATATGTTGGAGTACGTTTCCAAGTCCCACAATTGAAGATAACAAAACAACTGAAGGCATGGGAACTGGATCGTTCACTAGTCACATTACGGGATTGATCCCAAACACGACATACTATTTCAGAGCGTATGCGACAAACAGCGTTGCGACAAGTTATGGTTTGCAAGTAGCCTTGACGACAAGTGCATTCTATCAGACTGGAACTTTCACCGATTCCCGTGATGGCCGGTTATATAAAACAGTGACTATTGGAACGCAGACGTGGATGTCAGAGAATTTGGAATATCAGACTGCAAGTGGGTCATGGTATTACAATGACGACTCTTCAACTTATAATGTTTATGGACGTTTATACAATTGGGAAAATGCGATGATATCCGCCCCTCCGGGTTGGCATATTCCGAGTTTAGAGGAGTGGAAGACTTTGATAACGTTCTTAGGTGGGACAGATGTGGCTGGAGGAAAGCTTAAAGAGGAGGGATCAGGACACTGGACGAGCCCTAATGTGGGAGCAACTAATGAGTCGGGTTTTACGGCGCTTCCGGGTGGTTTCCGAGGTTACCAAGGCAATTTTGATGACGTTAGACTCTACAGCACGTGGTGGTCAGCTGATGGTGGTGTAGCAGCGTGGACCATTTCTTTGGGCTATAGTTATGCCAATGTGGCACAAATCTGGCATGTTGCTTTGCACGGCTTTAATGTGCGATGCGTTAAGGACTAGAACGACCTGGTCAATGAGAATTGAGAAGGTGGCCCGACTCAATTGTATTAGTAAAGAGTTAGAATTAAGGTTTCCACTACTAGACCAGGATGAACTCTGATTCCTGCAGAGTTGATGTCCGGTATCATCTGGTTTCTTTATTCTGCTTTATGTCTCCGGATAGGGTATTGGAATCAAAAAGTGATTGTATTATACTCTTATGAATCAACCGGAATGCCTTAAATACTAACTATTGAAGAAATGAACAGGGAAAGACTCAAAACTTTTGTTGAAAGTAAATACGTTCAGAATTCTATTATAGGATTGATCGTTTTTAATTCAATTACGATAGGCTTTGAGACCTCCGATAAAGTAATGTCGTCGATCGGGGACACGCTTCTCTTAATTGACAGCATAATTCTGACCGTTTTTGTTCTGGAAATACTTTTGAAGCTGTACGCTCATGGGTTTTCATTTTTCAGAAGCGGCTGGAACGTGTTCGATTTTTCAATCGTAGCCATTGCTCTTCTTCCCGAGTCCGGGACGCTGGCTGTATTAAGATCATTAAGGATTTTCAGGTCTCTGCGTCTTATCAAGAATGTACCGAAGCTGCGCTTCATAGTTGAGTCGCTTCTTCATTCGCTGCCCAGCCTTGGATGGATCTTTGTCTTGCTGGCCCTTGTGTTCTATGTATTTGCCGTCATCGGCACAAAACTCTTTGGCGCCGCTTTTCCGGAATGGTTCGGCAGTCTTGGGGCCTCAATGTTTTCCTTATTCCAGATAATGACACTTGAAGGATGGGCTGAGATATCCAGGGAAATTATGAAGGAATTTCCTCTCGCCAATATATATTTCATCATATTCATTCTGCTCGCTTCTTATACCACGCTGAATATTTTCATTGCGATCGTGGTCAATACCATGAGCGAAGTGCAGCAAAAGACAAACGAAGAGGGCGTTGAAAAGATCGGACATTTGATCCAGGATGAAAACCATGAGTTGAGAGAAGATATACAACGGCTGAAAGAGCAGATCATAAAGATGGAAGAGAAACTGACGAAAAGAGGGAATTGAAAAGTCCCGTTCCATTTTATGCTCAGGGACATCAATTGTGATCTCATTAAGGATCATTAAGAAACTAAAGCGGATTCAGGAACAATGAAAATAAGAATTTTACTGGCTGCAGTAGTGATGGTATGGCTAAGCGGTTGTCTGACGCCGCCATTGCATGCCCAGGCAAGTATGGATATTGAAACAGGCCTTGTCAGCACCGGTTACAATGATATACGCATACCGGGTGACGGGGGTACTCTTATTTCCTTGAAAGATGATCTGAAGCCGAGTTCCGGTATTTTCTATAGGATGAAACTCAATTACACTTTTGGTTCGGCCCATACTCTGTCTTTATTACTCGCCCCATTGACCGTGAAATCCAAAGGGCGAATTGACCAAGATGTTGAATTTGCCGGAAAGACATTTCTCGCAAATAGCGATCTGAGAGGTTCCTACAAATTCAATTCATACAGGTTAACGTACCGTTACGATTTTGTGCGGAATCCCGGCCTCGAATGCGGGTTAGGATTTACGGCAAAGATCAGAGATGCGAGAATTGCGCTTTCGTCTCAGGGAGTTTTCGGTGAGAAATCCAATGTTGGTTTTGTACCGATCATCAATTTCAGATTATTCTGGCGTTCACACGAAAAGCTTGGTTTTCTCTTGGAAGGCGATGCGCTCGCGGCTCCGCAGGGAAGAGCCATAGATGTGCTATGCGCTGCATCCTATGACTTGTCCGATCGGCTTGGGATCAAAGCCGGGTATCGTATACTGGAAGGAGGCGCGGATAATGATGAAGTATATACTTTTTCCTTATTCCATTACGTGGCCGTTGGGGTATCCTATACATTTTAGAATAGCCTGAAAAGATAGGAATGTTTATGGCCAATATACCGAACATTATCAAACTAAGTGTTTCGTTGTTGTTACCCTTGTCGGTTGGCGCTGTAGCAGGAATGTTCACTTCTCAGGAAGTCCCCACATGGTATGCAACGTTGAACAAACCCTCCTTTAGTCCTCCTAATTGGGTATTCGGTCCGGTATGGACCTCTCTGTACATACTTCTGGGAATTTCATTGTTTCTCATTTGGAAAGAGCAGGCATCAAAAGAAAGACTACTGGCTATCACCGTATTCTCAATCCAGATGCTGCTGAACTTTGCATGGAGTTTTCTATTCTTTTATTTCAAGTTGATCGGCGTTGCTCTTTTGGAGATCCTTCTTTTGTGGATCAGCATTGTCTCAATGATGTATCTGTTCCATAAAGTAAGGCCGTTGGCCGCGTACTTGAACATCCCATACTTGCTCTGGGTCAGCTTTGCCGCAATTCTGAATAGCGGTTATTATGTCTTGAATTAAGTCATGTATGAACTGACCGCCGATAGGCGGGAATAATAGAGAAGTTCCGCTATCTGAAGTATGGACTGGGAATTGTTCTTGTTTTTGTCGGACTTAAGATGGCCTGGTTAAATGAAGCGTTTGGCGGAAAATTCCCGATCAGCTGGTCTCTGATGACAATCGTGTCTATAATCGGCGTATCCATGGTCGTTTCGATATTCGTTAAGCAAAAGAAAGTATAAACATGTATTGTTCTGTATGTAACGTCCCAACTACCGCCTAATATTAAAGAGAAAGCCCCTAAAACTGTTCGTTTTAGGGGCTTTCAGCCTCTATTCATTCGGATGCGTGTCTAACCCTCATTTAAACGGCGCACCCAACCACAACACACCGCAGGGATCATTTCATTACATTCTCACACTTGATCGGCTGATTACCTCCAACGCCGTATTTCCAGAGATCGCCGTAGGTCGCCCCGTTGTAATCCTGCTTGAAGGAAATATCGTACAGTAGGCACTCGCCGTTGGCTCTCTTGATCGCTACGGTCGTTCCGATATAGCGGAATTCGATGATGCCTGTTATCGCATTACGCTCATACGTCCAGTCCTTGTCGGTGATCACTACGCGCAAGGCTGTCTCGTCGGGATAGATCTCCTTCAGTACATTCTTCATATTCTGTTCCAGCGCGGGATTGCTGATTGCTGCTTTCGGCATACGTACCGATTCTATTAATTTTTCTTCATACGGCTTGATCATGGCGTCCAGTTTTGCCATGCCGTCGAACGCGCAGTCCAGCGTGAATTTGCCCGTGGCCATCGGGTTGCCGCTGTAGTTCGTGATATCGATCTGGATCACATGTTTTCCGGGTTTGAGGTTCTTGAATCCCTTCATGAGATCCAGACACTCCGGCTGATGATTGGCTTCAATAGGCGTCACGATCTCCGCAAAGACATACGATTGTTTTCCGTTGACCGCGGTGACCGGATAGGAAGCGTAAAAATCGGCCGTGCCTGTATAATAAGCCGGAATGTCTACGAACACGTTGAGCCAGTAGGTCATACGGTTGGAACATGACGTGGCCAGGTCCGTCTCAAAATAACCCATGGCGTAGATCGGATCGCCTGCATTGAAAGTATTGGTAAAACTTGCAGGATCCTCGGCTTTTATTGTGATCGGTTTTTTGGAAAAGACCACTTTCATGGCATTCTCTTCGTGCAGTTTACTGGTAAAATATTTTGCGCCGATGCGGCCCCGCAATTCGGCATAGAGATTGTCCGCATCCTTCTTGTATCGGCCCGCCGTCTGCGATTCGGGATTGATCGCATACATGGCTTTGACCATCATGGAGGCGCTGTACGCCCAATTCTTTCCCGCCGCAATATCGGTCCCGGAATTTTTGCTATTCAGGGCATTACGCAGACATTCGTTAATAAAAGGCTCTATTTCCTTGTCCACTTTTTCGTTGTACAATTCCCAGAAATTCTTAGCAACCCAGACGTAATTGTTCCATATGGTTCCGCGCTCCAGTTCATTAGGTTTCCAAACTTTATAGACGATCGAATCGGCGAGTACTTTGCGCGTATCGTAGTTCAGGGCCACAGCCTGTTTGTAGAATCCGTCGGCGTTGGAAACGGCGTAATCGGGATTAACGCTCGAGTTGTACAAAGCGTACGCATCCTCCCGGAATTTCTGCATGAAGGTCTCGTGTTCCTTCCACATCGCATCTTTGTTTACGACGACAGGTTGTTCGGCCTCATCGATTTTACCCATAACGGCACGGAATCTCAGTTCGAGAACGCTGACATCGGTTTTTGGGCATTTTTTCTCCAGTTCCTCGAAGTTGGCCTGCGCCTGATTGAAGTAGTTTGAATAGTCCTTCTTTTTTTCATAGGCCTTTTCTATGGCATCGATATTATTCTCAAGGGTCTTGTAAAGTTTTTCGCAGTCGTTGGATCCGGTATCGCCGGATTTGGCGTTTACGGATTCGGCTTTTTGAGCGGAGCTTTCATCCGTCTTCTTTGTTTCTTTGTTCTCGGTTTTCTTCTCATCCTTCTTTTTGTCTTTTTTCTTGATCAGGTCTTTGCCTTTGCCCAGGTCCAGCTGTCCGTAGGTGTCTGCGGTAACAAAGGTAAAACAGGCGATCAGCAGCAGGAGAAACGATAGTCTTTTCATAGTCCTTCCTTTCTGCAGGTGAGGTGGTAATGGGGGGAGTATTTTTTGAACTGAGGAGATCATGCCGTGTTTCAGAGAGCGTCTCTGAATTAAGAAACGGTGGTGTGAATGAGTGTATAAAATATAGTGAAAGAATTCACAAAATGCAAATATGGATTAGAGTTGACTAATCGTAATCGGATAACTACATTTTCAGTATTCATAGCTGGTTCTTTTGTTTCCGGGAATCATGGTTATGATCTATTGGACTAACCGCAATCAGTACCAATTGACACAAAACGATAAATGAACATAGTCTTCCATCGTTCAGACCCATTCCCATGCCGGAATTGAACATTACAGGATATCTGATATTT
Source organism: uncultured Bacteroidota bacterium (assembly GCA_964415295.1). Classification (GTDB taxonomy): domain Bacteria; phylum CLD3; class CLD3; order SB21; family SB21; genus SB21. Next base: position 64,673 of record CAYPYN010000002.1, on the reverse strand, counting down.
GCCTTTGTAACTTCCATTACGCCGGGACCGAATAACTATTTGCTTTTTTCGTATGGCAAGACGTATGGATTCAAAGATTCCAGCAAATTGATGTCCGGTATTTTTTTTGGCTTCTTTATTCTGCTTTATGCCTCCGGCTATGGTATCGCCGAGCTCATCACAAAAAGCGCTGCTATTGGTTTGGCCCTGAAGATCATAAGTTCGGTCTGGCTGTTCTACCTCGCATTCGTTTTGAGCAAACTCAGCTCGGATATCTCGGTAGAATCCCGTGCGAAGATCGGTTTTTTTCAGGGACTGTTCCTGCAGTTCGTAAACCCGAAAGCATGGATCATGGCGATCACCGGCGCGGGCGCATTTCTGCCACACCTTGAAAATATTCATTTGAGTGTATTCCTATTTGCCATTACATTTGGACTGGTCGGTGTTCCCTGCATGATCTCATGGATCCTCTTTGGCGATCTGATATCGAAAATACTGAGATCGGAAAAAGCGAATCGTGCATTGGGATTGGTCCTGTTCGTTCTGATGATCATGAGTATTGTGATGATCTGGCTATGAGATCTGTGATAAGATGTTTGAATAGTATTAATTCACAGACAAAAGAAAGAAACCGATGAGCAAATTAAAAGTTTTGTGTTATAGCGTTTCCATTGACGGATTTGGAGCCGGGCCCGATCAAAGCCTTGAAAATCCCATGGGCGTGGGCGGCATGGCCTTGCATGAGTGGGTCTTGCATACGAAGACATTCCAGGCTATGCACGGCGAGATGCTCGGCAGCGGCAGTCAGGGCGGTTCCACAGGCATTGATAATAATTTTGCAGTGAAAGGATTTGAAAATATCGGAGCATGGATACTGGGACGTAATATGTTCGGTCCGATAAGAGGCCCCTGGCAAGATGAATCGTGGAAAGGGTGGTGGGGAAATAATCCGCCTTACCATACACCCGTTTATATATTGACCCATCATGCGAGGCCGTCCATTGAGATGGAGGGAGGAACCACATTTCACTTTATCACCGACGGGATCGAAGCCGCTCTGAAGTTGGCCAGGGCGGGCGCCAAAGGAAAGGACATCCGTTTAGGCGGCGGCGTGAATACTATCCGGCAATATCTGAGCGCAAAGTTAGTGGACGAAATGCATATCGCGGTATCGCCCGTATTGCTTGGCAATGGTGAGAGTTTGTGGCACGGTATCAATTTATCCCAACTCGGATATGAGACCGTTGACTATATGCCGTCTGAAAAAGCGGCGCATATCGTTCTTAAGAAGAAGTAATCATATTTTCTAAGTCTGAGTTGTTATGAATCTTCCAAAAAGAAAATCCCCCTATATCCCCCTTTTCAAGGGGGGCAAATACAAATACGGTACTGACCATTCCCCCTTTCAAAGGGGGTTAGGGGGATTGCGCGAATGGCCAATAGTCCTGCCTTTAATGATCGCGCTGCTTTGCCTTTCCTCCTGCAACGGACTCGTCAACTGGATGTCTTTTCATCCGGATAGGAGCACGATCATACCCCAACAAGACCTGCCGGAATACATTCGATTGGTCAACATCCGAACTTCCGATAGTCTGACGATCCAGGGGCTGTATTTTGCCGATAAGAAAGATACGGTCCGCTCGAAGATCATCGTTTATTTTCACGGCAATGCGGGAAACATGTATCACCGTATCAGCGGCGCGGCGAAACTGTTCGAAATGGGATATGATGTACTGGTGGTGAGTTATAGAGGCTATGCCGGAAGCGAAGGAAGCCCTTCGGAAGAAGGGATCTATATCGACGGAAGGACGGCGCTGCGTTATGTTACGCAGGAGCTCGGCTACCGGATGAACGACGTGATCCTTTACGGCCGTTCCATCGGTACGACCGTCGCCGTTGATGCCGCACAGGATCAGGACATTGCGAAGCTCGTGCTGATCACGCCGCTCTCATCAGGAACGGAATATGCCAAAGCGCACGGATTGGGCGGTTTACTGTTTCTTGTGGGTGAACCCTTTCCATCCATGGATAAGATCGGCAAGGTCAAATGCCCTCTGCTCGTCATTCACGGCGATGCGGACGAAGTGATCCCGCAAAGATTGGGGATAGAACTGTATGAAAAATATTCCGGCGTGAAGAAATTCGTCTCCATCCCCGGCGGCGGACATAATAACCTGGAATTCGTTTATCCGGATTTTTACTGGCGCTCCATACGCGAGTTTTTGAGAGAGTAAAGATCCATTACTTATCCGGAGATTTCATCATGAAAAAAATATTTTTCAGTACACTCGGCGTCTTGGTATTGATCGTCGTATTTCTTTTTGTCTACCTGATTCTGTTTGAGAATAGGGGCAAGGCGGTTTCCGAAGGCAAACCGATCGAAAAATACGAAACGCCAAAGGCGGCCTTGGTGGTCATTGACATCCAGGAGAGTACCACAGGCACCGTGTCGCAATATGAGAACCTGGCCAAAATGTCGGACGGTCTCATTGGGACGATCAACAACGTCATCGATCAGGCTGTGAAAGACAGCATGCCGGTCATCTACATCCGCAGCGAGATCACCGATCCGATCATCAATTTACTCAATAATTCGATGGCAAAGGGGAGCGTAGGGGCGGCTCTGGACAAGCGGCTTAAGGTGGTTGCAGGACCGGTATTTACGAAAGACAAGGAAGATTCTTTCTGCAATCCGGAATTGGATCGGTTCCTGACGGAGGAACGTATCAGCCGTCTTACGATAGTCGGACTTGATGCGGCCTATTGCGTAAATACCACCATCAAAGCGGCGCAAAACCGTGGGTATGAAGTGGTGATCATGACGGATGCGGTCGTTGGCAGTGATGAAGAACTGCGGAACCAAATGTTCAAGGAATTCACCGAGAGAAAGGTGAAACTCATTCGAACCGACGAATTCATCAAGAACGTAAACTGATCAATTCCTAATAGTCACTTGATCCGCAAATTTTCTTTCCGTTTGGCGTCTTTAACGCTATCCGGATGGGAATACTTATAATCATAAATCGCTTCTTCCCAGTCTCCATAGATGGGATTGGGGAGAACGATGAGTTTTCTGCCCCATTGGTCCTTCAGCTTTTCAACGCCTTCGAAACGTTCCGCGATATTCTTCTTTTCAAAAATATCGGTGAAATCATTCAGGTTGTCGCCGCAAAGCAAGATAACCTCATGCGTTTCGGCCACTTTCAGCCGGCGTTTTTCTTTGCCGCCCGGCTCCGTGCGAAGCAGGATATGCGCGGAGTCAGCCTGCGGGAAATCGTATTTGATGAGATTGGCCAGGGTACCGGGCATTTCTTCCAGTTTACGATTCGAAATGTAGAACACGTCCACACCTTTGGAAACGGCATACTTCATGAATTCCAGGGCGCCAGGAACAGGGATGGCGTTGGCGCCTTGCGTCCATGCTTTCCAGGTGGATTGAGAGAAGGATCCGTCTGTGAATATGAGATTCGCATTGTAAGGGCTGTTATCCAGCATCGTTTCATCGATGTCCACGATCACGGCCATTTTCTTATCCGTCTTGTTCTTCAGCGCTTCATCGATGCGTTGCTGCGCGAGATTGAATGCCTGATAACAAAGCGCGCGGTATTCACCGGACGTCTGATGCCAGAGCATGGCATTGACGGCAATGGAATTTTTCGATTGATGGAGCGGTTTCGTCGTCTGCGTGTGTATCGTCGTACAGGAAATGAATGCGAAGAGGAATAGGATCAAAAGATGTCTCATGGTATGTACTCCTGTTATTTCTGTTTTATTTCCTTAACAAAGTTGGTCAGGGGGATGGTACTCCCCGTTTTATCTCCCGCTCACTTGTTCTTGTTCGTTCATAACCCCCTTTTCTAAGGGGGAATATTACAAATCAGAATTCAAACTTCTGCAACAGATCCGGCACGGTTACGTTCTTGAAACCATCCGCGCGCAAGGCCTCGGCAAAGGGTTGGCTTTGCGGTTCCTCACCGTGAACGAGGAAAACCGAAGCCTGTTTGCCGACCTTCTTGGCAAAATTCATCAGATCGTTCTTGTCCGCATGTCCGCTGAATGAATTGAGTTTGACCACTTGGGCATTGACCTGATATTCTTCGCCGAATATTTTCACCGGGCTGACCTTGTCAACCAGTTTACGTCCAAGCGTATGCTCCGCCATAAAACCGACGATGAGTATGGTGTTATTGGCATTCTCGATATTATTAGCCAGGTGGTGCAAAATGCGGCCTGCCTCGCACATGCCGGATGCAGAAATGATGATGCAAGGTTCTTTCAGCTCGTTGAGTTTTTTGGAATCGTCCGCTTTGGAAATATAACGGAGTCCTGTGAATACGAACGGATTATCATCCCGCGATAAAAGATACTGCGCTTCCGCATCGTAATAGCGCGGATATTTTGTAAAAACGTCGGTCACATTAACTGCAAGCGGGCTGTCAACAAATACCGGGATGGATGGGACCAGCTTATTCTCATACAGCTTGTTGAGATGATACACGATCTCCTGCGTTCGCTCCACACTGAAAGCCGGAATGATGATCTTGCCTTTCTTGGCCACGGTTTCCTTGATCACCCTCACAAGGTCGCCCTGGATCTCTTTAGCCGGATCGTGCAGTTTGTTCCCATAGGTGCTTTCCGATATCAGGATGTCAAGATAGGTGATCTGATCCGGATCCTGTATGATCGGCAGGTTTTTACGTCCAAGGTCGCCGGTGAATCCGGCACGCCATGTCTTGCCTTTGTCTACGATCTCCAGAAGGAGCATAGCAGAGCCGAACATATGTCCGGCGTTGAAAAATGTGACCTTGACATTCGGGATCGGTTCGAACGTCTTGCCGTAATCGATGCCTTTGAATTGCGCCAGCGACGCCTGCGCCTGTTTGACCGTGTAGAGAGGCTCGCGGAGCATTTCGCCTTTCTTTGCCAGACGCTTATTCATGAACTCAACGTCTCGCTCCTGTATAAAAGCGGAATCCTGTAACATGACCTTGCACAGATCCACGGTTGGAGTCGTGCAGTGAATGCTGCCTTTGAACCCTTTTTCCACCAGATTCGGGATATTGCCGCTATGATCGATGTGCGCATGGGAAAGAACCATAGCATCGATCTCCGCAGGGTCGAAAGGGAAATTACGGTTCCGGTTGAATGCCTCATCACGGTGACCCTGGAACAGGCCGCAATCGAGCAAGAGCTTCTTGCCGTTGATGGAAAGCAGATGCTGTGAACCCGTTACGCTTTTTGCCGCGCCGCAGAATTGTATTTTCATTTATTGGCCTTGACTTGGTAAATATTAACCACAAAGCTCACAAAGATTTCTCAAAGTTTAGTTTTATTATTTTTGTGTGCTTTGTGTAATTTTCTTAGTGTTCTTTGCGGTTGGTCTTCTTTTTTTCATCATAGATCGCCTGGATCACATCGGATTCGTACGTCCGATGGCCCTGCAGATCGAGTTTCGCCATGGTCACCATGGCCTGCGCCACCACGGAAGCCTGAATGGCGCGGTATTTTCTCCACCGTCCGATCATAATAAATGAGAGCGACCGGAAAAGTACCATGCCGATCTTCTCTCCAAGCCGGAATTCGCCGCGGTTACCCAGCAAAAGCGACGGACGGAACATGTGTATCGATCTAAACTTCAAACCCGCCACGGCTTCTTCGATAGTGCCTTTCACACGATTGTAAAAGATCCCTGACTTCGCCGACGCTCCCAATGCCGTTACTATGAGGAATTGTCCCGAACCGTTCCGCGAAGCGATCGAGGCAATGGTATAGGGGTAAGTGAAATCAACTTGGTAGAATTTATCCTGAGAACCGGCCTGTTTGATCGTCGTGCCAAGGCAGCAAAAGACATCATCCGCTTTGATCGTATGCGCGTGATATTCGAGTTGCTCAAAATCCACGATTTGTTGCTGAAGTTTGGTGTGCTGAAGCGGCAAAGACTTCCTTACAAGAACCGTAATTCTGGAATAGGACTCATCGCCTAGCAGAGCGTCCAAGAGATGGCGTCCAATAAGTCCGCTCGCACCAACAACCAAAGCTGACCGCATACGACCCGTCATTGTGTGGAAGTTAATTCAAATAAATTTTACTACAATTTATTCAGTAAAGACAGCAAAAAAGTTGTCTTTTCGAAAAAGTTTTCTTACAATAAGCCATTCCCGGATCACAATTGCCATTCACATAACCATAAGGAGACGTATCATGAAAAACCTGTTCATGTTACTTTTGGCTGTTTTTTATGTTTCATCTTTAGAGGCGCAGGTAGCCATTCCGCGTTCAAGCCCCAAGGCCACAGTTGTCCAGACGGTGGGTATCACAGACATATCGATCGCCTATTCCCGGCCCGGTGTCAAAGGCCGTGAGATCTGGGGCAAACTGGTGCCGTTCAACGAAGTCTGGCGGACGGGCGCCAATGAAAATACGACCATTACCTTCGGAGACACGGTGAAAGTGGAAGGGACTAAACTGGCACCCGGCGTCTATGGATTTCAGACAATTCCCGGAACAGACGAATGGACCGTGATCCTGAGTAAAGATGCTAAACTCTGGGGCGCTTTCAATTATAAACCCGAGAACGACGCGCTTCGGTTCAAGGTGAAACCGCAGTCGTCAGAAATGACCGAACGTATGGAATTCTCGTTTGCGGACGTAACCGATAATTCGACAATGGTTGTTCTTCAGTGGGAAAAATTGAAAATTGCGTTCAAAGTTGAGGTAGAAACACAGGCGCTTGTTCTGGCCAAAGCCCGTTCTGCGATCGGCCCGCAAGCCGCCATGCAGGCTGCGAATTATTGCCTCGAAAATGACATTAATCTGGACGAAGCGATGAAATGGATCGACATTTCCATAGCGATCAAGGAAAACTATGGCAATACGCGGGTCAAGGCGCTTCTATTGGCCAAATTCAACAAGATGCCGGACGCGATCAAGCTGATGGAAAAAGCGGTCCAATACGGTAAAGCTCAGCCGGAACCGCCGTTTAACCTGAAACAAACCGAAGAAACGCTCGCGGAGTGGAAGAAAAAGAAGTAATTTTCATAACCCAAACGGGTCAAAAGCATACATTCGAGAGGATGTATGCTTTTTTTTTGCAACAAATTGAATCATCGAGGCGTAGATTCTGCCGTCCGATATCCAGTCAATTCTTATGACCATTCTTAGTTTTGAACTAACACCATGAGGAGGAATCATGAAAATCACCGAACTGAAAACCTGGCTTATGTTTGTTTGTTGCCTGGTCTCTCTGTCACCTGAGGTTCGCGGACAGGACAAATCCGCTCGTCCCAGTCCGCCGGCAACGGCTTCGCTGTCGCTGGACGGCAATACGATCACCGTCAGCTATTCCAGTCCATCGGTCAAAGGCCGTGAGATTTGGGGCGGACTGGTGCCTTACAATAAGGTCTGGCGCACGGGGGCCAACGAGAATACCACCGTCAGCTTCTCCAAAGATGTTTTGATCGACGGAAAAAAACTGGCGGCCGGCACATACGGTCTGCATTCAATTCCGTCTAAGAACGAATGGATCATCATATTCAGCAACGATTCTAAGGCCTGGGGCAGTTTCAGCTATAAACAGGAAAATGACGCGCTTCGGATCACGGTCAAACCGCAGCCGAACGAATTCCAGGAAAGCCTATCCTTTGCCGTATCAAAATCCGGTGACAATAAAGCCTCTGTTGCGTTGACTTGGGAAAAACTAAAAGTAGGATTCCAGGTCGAAAATGCAAAGTAGTCTCTATGGGGAACATCTCATCCATTGAATTAACGTATTCCATTATTTATCCTGAAGGAGGATCTATGAAGAACATACAACGATCAGCTTTTACCGCCTTATTGGCGGTCCTACTGAATTTTTCAGCCGCTTATGCTCAGGAACTTCTCATCATGCCTGACGCGAGTCCGGCCGCGATGATCATGCAGGAAGTCGGAATTTCCAAAGTTACCATCAGTTACCACAGTCCGGGTATCAACGGCCGCGAGGTCTGGGGAAAACTGGTTCCGTTCGGCTGGGAACCGGCCGGCCCTTTTGGCAACGGGAAACCCACACCGTGGCGCGCCGGAGCCAATGAGAATACGACCATTACTTTTTCGCACGATGCGCAGGTGGAAGGTAAACCGATTGCCGCCGGGACGTACGGGCTTTTTATGCTGGTTCAGCCCGATCAGTGGACGATCATTTTCAGCAAGAACTCCACTTCCTGGGGCCATTTCTTCTACGAAGAATCGGAAGATGTTTTGCGGGTGAATGTTAAACCGGTGACGGTAAGTGAATTGCAGGAGCGCCTGAGCTACGGATTCGACAACTCAAATATGAAACAGACCTCGGCTTATCTTCGTTGGGAAAAAATGAAAGTACCCTTTACTATTTCCTTCGACACGCCGGCGATCGTTGTAGAGAATCTGAAGAAACAATTGCGTAACCGGAATGCATTCAACGGTCAGGCTCTTCTGCGAGGAGCCAATTACTGCCTGCAAAACAACATCGCACTGGACCAGGCCGCCTATTGGGCGGAACGCGCTGTGACCTACAACGGTGGCGCACAAGCGCAATTTACCAAAGCGGCTATTCTTGAAAAACAAGGTAAGGCTCAGGAAGCGGAAGCCCTGCGAAAGACCGCGATCGACAATGCTAACGAAGCCGACCTGAATACCTACGGTTACAATCTGATCGCACAAAACAAGATCAAAGAAGCGATCGATGTTTTCAAACTGAATGTCAAAAAACATCCGGAGTCATGGAACGTGTATGATAGTTTGGGGGAAGCGTTGGCTCAGAGCGGGGATAAAAAAGGCGGCATAGACAATTATAACAAAGCGCTGAAGATGGTCAAAGATGATGCCAATAAGAAGCGTATCGAAGATATTTTGAAGAAACTGAATGAAAATAAATAACGGCCGTATTAGGAAAAGACAAGAAGAGCCTGTGAGATTCCTTCCTCACAGGCTCTTTTTTTTTTACTTATTCGTATTCCTGCCCGACGAGATCATATTCAGGAAGAGCCTGTAAGCCCCCGGGATTCCGGCCGGTAACTGGCGGAACCATGAATATCCCGTATAAATGAAGACCCCTTTCCCATAGCGTCCAAAGAGCGTTCCGCCCATCATATCCTGTTCGCCGTTGTCGTGCGATGCAAAGACGGTCTCATATTTCGGGTCCCAGGTATTCGCAAAGTACAATCCGCGTTCCTGCACCCATCCCGCGAAATCGGATTCACTGATCGTATTGGGAAATCTTACCAGGGTATGGCCCGGCGTCGTAACCTTTACCGCCGCATCTTCTTCGGTTACGCGGTCGCTGGATATCTTAAACGGATAAGGCCCTATGTTATCGGTAACAAGACCGCGGGCTGTATTGTACTGTACGATCAACGTACCGCCATTTTCGATGTATTTTAATAGTTTTTCCTGAGCAAACTTGAGACGGTTCCGCGTATTGTACGCGCGTATTCCGGCAATGATCGCGTCGTATTGGCCGAACTCTCCTTTTTCCAGATCATCGTCGCTCAGCAAGGTAACGCGCAATCCGGCCTGGGTCAAATACTCCGGTATGAGGTCTCCGGAACCCATGATGTATCCGATGTTTTGTGCGCGGGATGTGATGTCAAGGCGAACTAATTTCGCTTTGGTTTCCGGGAACAGAACCTGCGTGGGAATATGGTCGTATGAAATGGTCTGTAAACTGCGGGAGTATGTCCTGCCGTTTACCAAAGCTTCAACCGTGAAAAAACCCTCGGATGCGGATGCGGGAGGCTCGATCGAAAAAGTGATCTTTGATTCGTCGTATTTGTTGGCAAGGTTAAATACGCTCTTTTCGGGAGAGGAACGCCATCCGTCGGGCAGTTTAAGTCTTAGCTCTCCAGCCGCGTTATTTATCCCGCTCTTAAGGGTCAGCGTGATCGTTTTGGGGTTTTTGTTCGGGAAAAGGTAGACTTTTTCGTCCAGATTGATCGCCACCGTCGGTATGACCGAGAAAGGACGATACAATTCTCCCTTGACGGGATCCGTCCATCTATAAAGCGCCGGAACCGTGAAGGTGATCGTTTCTCCGTTTATCTTTATCACGAACTCTGCGCTGAGAGCCGGCTTATTCTCAGGCATTCCAATCAGATTTTGGTCGTCAACGTCGAACATGCCGCGGCCTGGTTGTTTATTGAGCCAATAAGGCTGAGAGAGCGGCGCGTCATCGGGGATGTTAATAGCGGCAGCCGAACGCACAAGTTTGCCCTTCTTTAGTTCTACGGAACCTAAGGTGTCTTTCGTTCCAAATGGTAAATGGATCCTTTCAAGTTTGAGCGGGAAAGAAGAACGGTTGACCATCGCGGCTGTTAATTTTACGGCGCTTCCGGGCGAAGCGGAATGGTCGTCGGTGATCGCCTCCATCCACAATCCGGCGCACCATCGGATAATGTGTGTAACTTCTTCAAGTTTTCGGTCGACCCAAACGCTGGAAGGCCGTTTCTTGATTTCCTTATAGACGATGAGCAATTTTGGAATGGATGCGGACGGATCTTCGGGATTAAAAGTTTTATGAATATCTTCGATCATGGGTCCGATCTGCTCGCCGCCTTTGATGCGATTCCAACTCACATCGATCCCTTCAAAAAGATCCTGCCCGGCCGGTTCACCCTTGGTGAGATCGAAATAATTTATATTTTCTGCGCGCTGGCCGCTCACACCGAATCCCTGACTTTTGTGCATACTGCGGCCTTCGGCGGCCAATTCCGTGTAGGATTTACCAAGCAGCGGATCATAATCGCCGACGTCGATACGGCCGAGTTTGGAAAGATCCGCTTTGCGCTCCTGCAGGATTGGCAGCCAGGCGTTCCAATAGATCCTTTTAGGCTGCCAGCTATTAACGTATTTAAGCTGTTCGGGAAATTGGGTCGAATCACCGGCCTTGGAGAAAGCTTCCTGCGCCAGTATCGCCGAGGCCGTATGCTGTCCGTGGCCGCCTTCGCCGGTTGATGGAAAACGTGTGATGATCACATCCGGTTTGAAATTCCTTATGACCCAAACGACGTCGGATAGAACCTTCTGTCTGTCCCAGAAGTTGAATGTCTCCTGTGGTGATTTCGTATACCCAAAATCTATAGCTCTGGAGAAAAACTGCTCCGCACCGTCTATTCGGCGCGCCGCTAACAATTCCTGTGTACGGATGACCCCCAGATATTCGCCTTGCTCGCTTCCGATCAGGTTCTGTCCGCCGTCGCCGCGGGTGAGCGCCAGATAACCCGTTCGGAAATACCGGTGGTTGGCATAATAGGCCAGCACGGCGGTATTCTCATCGTCGGGATGCGCGGCCACATAAAGCACGTTTCCAACCACGTTCAGTCTTTTTATGGCGGCCTGGATCTCGGCGGCGTTGGGATTGGAGCTGATCTGCGCATGAAGCGGCGTCAGCAGGAGGCTGAGATGCAACAGACCTCCGGCGATCAAAACACAAAATACTCTCATGGCCCTCTTGGTTTGATTGAAGGGTGAATGCAATGCTTACGAATTAAGACGCGATGAAGTTACAATATTTGGTGAAAATGTCAAACCCGGTAATGGTCGGCGCGCCAGTTCTTGATCGCCTTTTTGATATCCTCGCGCTCCATATTTTCATCCGCCGCGCGTTTAGCCAGTTCGATAAACTCCTCGTCCTTGGCGAAACGAAGCGCAATGATCTGCGACATACTGAGTCTCGGGTCGAGCATCTTGCCGGTCAATACAAAATGGCGAAGATTCTCTTCCGCCCTGACGGCACGGTCCTGCGCGCGCAAGGCGAAAAGACGTGCATAGAAATAAACGGACGACAGGCAAAGAAAAGCGATCACCATCATGGCGGCGTCCAGGCGGCCGCGCCCGTAAGACAGCGTATGCGAAAAATGAACGATCGATCCTGCGCCAAGGATCAGAAGCAGTATCAGCGTATAAACGTGATAAAGGGGAACCAGGCGCCGGTGGTTAGAGTAGTTTTGTTCTTTCATGATATCTCCCGGATAGAATTCAGAAATCGGAGAAATTGAATGACGGGTAAATTTAATCCCTGTGGTATGCCAATAGCAACGATTTATTGTGTGGCAAACGGCCAATTATTACTACTGAAATTTGTCTTCTTCAATATCGACATTCATTTCTTTAAAAGCGCCCCAGCCGCCGGCGACCGAGTAGACCTTTTGGTAACCCATTTTCCGGAGATTGTCTGCTGCCAGAACTGAACGGTAGCCGCCGCCGCAATAGAGGTACAGCGGTTTTTCCATATCGGGGTGTCTTTTTTCAATATCGCGTTCTATGATCCCTTTGCCGAGATGTTCCGCGCCTTTGACATGTCCGGCGGCAAATTCGCTCTCTTCACGAATGTCAATGAGGGGCGCTCCGGCTTCAAAGGCTTCCAACGCTTCTAAGGTGGAAACCTCGCGGATGTTCTTTTTGGTCTCTTCGATCAGTTTCAGAAAAGCCGGGGAGTGGTGTTTCATAGTATCGGCGCTCCGTTTTTAATTCTAAAAATATGTGTTGATCCGTGTTCGGTTTTTCACCATAGCTTTTTGATCTGATCATCAAGCCCAAGGTATTCGTAGCGCTGCAAAGCGATCGGCACGTTGCCGTTGACCATGAGGAAATCGTGGAACGCCCGCAGATTGAATTGATCATTCATCTGTAAACGCGCGTCGGAGAGAAATTGATGGATCTGCAGTTTTCCGATCTGATAGGTAATGGCTTGTCCGGGATTGTACGCAAAGAAACTCGCTTCGGCTTCCGCGGTAGCCTGATCCATAGGAACCGTTCGCGCTAAATATTCGCCGGCTTGCTTCACGGTGAAATTTCCTAAAGCCAGTTGAATGTCCACTTCCACGCGTAATGCGCGCAGGCGCATGAACCGGTAGATCGTTTCACGCGAGTGCGGCTTGTCGTCGAATAGTCCCATCTGAAGCAGCATTTCCTCGACATAAAATCCGATGCCTTCGTTGGCGTCCGAGTCAAAATAATTCTGCCGGATCGTGTTCGGATTTTGCCAGGAGCGAACCATCTGGAAATAATGACCGGGTACGCCTTCGTGAACAATGATCGGACGAGGATCTTTGGCCGTAGCAAGATAGAAGAATGACAAATCGGGCGAAGGTTCCGGTATATAGTGCACGCCGTTCTCATCAAGCCGCGTTGCGGAGGTCAGATCATTTGGAACGCCCATGTATTTAAATGGGCGCAGATGATCGGGTATAGCGCGATTGAGATAGCGGCCCGTGCCGGGCGGAACGGTCATGATATCATGTTTTTCCAGGAAATCCCTGATGGATCTTTCGTCTTCAGCTTCTTTACGTATCTGTTCGTCAATACCGGCGAAGATCTTATCCGGCGGCTGATGGGAATTCTTTGAATTTTCAAACCCTTCGAACGCGACCGATCGCTCCCATTCCTGCCTGCCCTGCAACAGCAGTTCTTCGGGTGTATGTGGAATGAGCGCGATATTCTTGAGGAAATACAGGTACGCCTCGCGGCCAATACTGAAATCTTTTTTCATAATATTCTTATTGGCCAGGAGCCATGACGAATAACCTTCCAGCGCATGGATCGCTTTGATGTTGGCTTGGTCGAGTTCTTTATGGAATTTCGGATCACATTGTTTCTTGAGCGCTTCCATCGTTTCGTTCATTTTTTTCCGGATATCTTTCAGATTATCCAGCGCGATCTCGGCAAAGGGCAGCACAGGCTTTTTCAGATTAGCTTGGGCATGACCGAGGGTTATTGGGATCGAATTAAGGCGAGTGATGAAATTCTTGATCCGCGTTTCCGTCGTGGGCGACGAGATCAGGAGCAGTTCGTACAAAGCCCCGATCGTCTGATGACAATAAAAATCGGGATTGGTATAAGGTTCCTCCAAAACCTCCAGTTGCCAATGTACGCGTTCCACCGCAGATCGAAGCAGGAGGAAATCGACACTGTCGGTACGACTTTTTAGGCCGGATCTGAGAACCTGAAGGCGGCGGGAAAATTTGTTGTATTGTTCCTTTTGCGATTTGAGAGCCGTGGGAGAGACGTCCGGAACCCAGCCGTCCGGTCTTTCCACGCGCATGATGTCGTCGCCGGAACAGGGCTGTGTCTGCACGCGCCAGGCGAAGAATTCCTTGGAGAAGTTCTGCAGATCTGCATTGGACATTGACGATTGGCCATGCAGATCGCACGTTGTGATCAGGATATAGAAACACGCCAAAGCTGAAATTCGGTGGAATCGCATGATCATATTGGTTTCCTTAAAAAGGATGAGTGGATGGGCTAACAAAAACTAACTTAAACCCGGAAAGTTTTCAATCAAAAAGTAAGTGCCGCGGAATGTAATTCCGGGCACTTACCTGTATCTTACGGTTTATTCTTATAGTATTTCTTGATCTGCATCGTGATCTTTTTCCAACGCAGTTTTTCCGCCCGTGCGGCATTGGCGTCCTGACGAAGCTCGAGGTAACGTATCTCTTTCTGCATCTTGATATAATTACGAAAACGGCCCGGATCAAGACGTCCGTCTTCCAGCGCGGCGCGGACCGCACAGCCCGGTTCCGATTCGTGTCTGCAATCGCGGAATCGGCATTCCTGTGCCAGCGATTCCACATCCTCAAAAGCAGACCCGAGGTTCTCTTCATTGGTCCACAATTGAAGTTCCCGCATGCCCGGTGTATCCATCAATAACCCTCCGTTAGGCAGTATAAAAAGCTCCCGCCGTGTGGTGGTGTGCCGGCCTTTACTGAGGATATCGCGAACTCCACGCGTAGATTGGATCTCGCTTCCGAGCAAGGCATTGATGATCGTGGATTTTCCCACACCGGACGACCCCAATAATGCAGCCGTCTCACCTCGCGAAATAAGAAAGGACAGTTCATCAATACCTTCCCCATGCAAAGCGGAAAGCGTTTTAATTCGTACGTCGGATACGGCCTTTTTGAGTTCGTCCAGCTTGCTATCCAAATCGCAGCAAAGGTCGGACTTATTAAGCAGGATCACCGGTACCGCACCGCTTTGCCGGGTCAAAAGCAGATAACGTTCTATGCGCCGCAGGTTAAAATCATCATCCAGACCGGAAACGATAAAAACAAGGTCCACATTGGCGGCAAGTACCTGTTCTTCCGTTCTTACGCCGGCGACTTTGCGGGAGAACTTGGTCTTTCTGGGCAGAATGGCGTGTATCGTAGCAAAGTGATCTTCAGGGATCACTTGAATGACCACCCAATCGCCTACAGCGGGAAAATCCTCACGCCTTTCGGCTTCAAACCGGAATTTACCCGTGACCTCGGCCCAGACTTCGCCGGTTTCCGTATAAAGTTGGTAGCGTTCTTTATGTTCCACCGCTACGCGGCCTACAGCAAATCCCTGCGTGCGGAACGGTTCAAAAGATTCTTCAAAAAATGAATTCCATCCGATGGATTCTAAAAACACGGCAGTGTCCTCCGTTTACATGACAAAATGTGTTACGGAGTTGTGCAAAGAAAGGCCGGAACTGAGGTACATTGGAAAAAGAGATCCGCCGGAACGAAAGATCCGTTCCGTAAGTCAGCCGGTTCCTTTACTCCGTAACTGCGTTAACTAAAGTTGAACGGAATAAGACGGCAAGCATAGGCACTCCCTGAAATTAGGTTTAGGTCAGTTATCACACAGGAAATTAGAAATTTAATTTTTAAATGCAAAAATAATAATTACTGGGTGTAAGTAAACAGAAAATAAAGCAACAGAACATAAATTCCCGTCATGGCCGCGGCGTCGAGATTATTCACCGATTTTTCCTGTTCCAGATATTGGTGCAGCGTGTGAAACAGCGGAAAGAGCAGCAACATCAGAAGACAAGTTGAAATATTGATCGGAACGGAATACGTCGTATCGCCGGTGATCAAACCGGCCAGGCCGATCACAATCATAGCAAAAGGGAGTAAGAGGAACATGACCTGGGTCAATCCTCCGAAAACATTGCTGAGCGCTATTCCAAGCTCTCCGCGTTTGTGCGATTTATAAACGATGATGTATTCGCTGATACCCGCAAAAAAGGCCAGCATAGCCGCCGTGGGAATGGTCGGCAGACCGAGGCCGTTGAGAGCTGTTTCCGCGAAACCGCCGATACTCTCGCCGCCGCAATACGCGCCGACGATGCCAAGCGTGAACATGATCCCGATGCCTTTCCAGCTCGTGTCATGTCCCAGGTTTTCCGGGTCCGGAGGAACCGATTCCGCGTCGTCCTTGCCTTCGCCGTAATAGCGGACCAGCATCAGCGTATAGTATCCGTAAATGATCATCAGAATGACGCCGATCAAAATAAGATCGAATCCCTCGAACCGGGTCCTGGTCGATTCCACGCGCATGACCATCATGACCAATCCGATGATCAGCGTGATCGCGCTTCCGGCGATCAGGATCTCACCGCCCGCCCGGGTCATGGAGCGGGGCATCGTATAACAGCCTTCCTTATCTTTTGGAAGGAAAAATGAATAGATCGAGTAGGCGAGTGAATTATTGAAGATGGTCACGATGGCCGTAACGTAGGCTGCCATCGGATCGACCATGACAAGAAAGGCAATGACGACGAATTCCGGAAGCGTACTAAGTATCGAACCGACAGTTCCTGAAATGAAACCGTCCCATCTGTATCGGGCGCCGATCCTTTCAACGCCGATGATAAATCCTTCGCAGGAACCCTGGAGGATCAGCATCCCGGCGATCAACTGGTACGTCGCATAACCTATTTCGGATTGACTTATATCGACCAGGGTCACGAATTTATTGACCGCGACGGCGAACCACATGATTATACCGACAGCCATGAATCCCTGCCAAGCCGTAATACCGCGGTATTGCGCTTCCAGTGCGCGCATGGCTGTGGATAGCCAGACCTTTTTTTTTGGCAAAGTAACCGCAATGCCTTTGAGTCGGTGAACCATGAGTTCTTCCAGCGCCATTTTCAATTGAGCCGACTGCGCTACGACCGTATCAAAAGCCTCTTTTGCAACCTTCCAGACAACCATATCCGTTTCGGCCGTGACGGTCGCTGTCCGCTTGTCTCCGGTGAGCAAGGCGATTTCACCGACCACACTTCCGGCGCCGACATGCCAGAAATCGGGCGCTTCGCTGCGGTTGACCCGAGCCAAACCGTTTTCAATAAAATAAACAGCATCGCCTGTATCGCCTTGCCGCATTAGCACTTGTCCGGCGGGGAATTGGATTTGTTCCACATGCGGTACGAGCGTGAGCATCTCTTCCGCCGGGAGTGCCCGAAGAATGTCGATGCGGCTCAAGCGTTCGAGAATGGCCGAGTGAGGATGCTTTTTGAATAGAATTTGTTTACCGGCTTTGCTCATGATGCTTCCTATGAATGAGATGTCATACTAAATTAGTCCAGAAACACTTCACGCTCATCTTTGGACGGGATCCGGCACGATTCTTTCTTGCCGAAAACTCTGTATCGGTTATTCGCCACAATATCGTACAGCCAATCGCGGAACGTCTTCGGAAAAACATAAAAGATCACGGCGAAATGCCAAACGCCACCGATCCGGCTAAGAATGAGCAGAATGGCCGTTGACTTAGTCTCGATCCGTTCCTTTTCTTTGAGAATAATAGTGTCGGTCTTATCAAGACAGGATGGCGGCAATTGACCATGGGCCGTTGTTCCCTGCAAAGGAGCAAACAAGAACACTCGTTTTTTGTCCCGACGAATCAAAAAATCTACTGCCCGGTTGCACAATCCGCAGATTCCGTCAAAAAAGATGATGGGTTTATCATTCATGTCTGATGATCATACGCGACTAATGCCGCCTGATTATTGATTCCAGCGTATCAAGTGCTTTTTGAGTGGAAAGAGCACGTTGGTCGTTTAGCTTCAGTCTTAATGCAAGCGCCCGGTTAAAATAGGTTCTGGCGAGTTCGTATTCCTTTTTTTCCACCAGAAACCTACCGTAGTGATGGTAGATGTAATGTGCCACCCCTTCGTCAGTTCCTCGGTCAACGATATGAATCGCCTTTTGGAAGTATGTCTCAGCAATGTCAGCTTTCCCGACATACTGGTTCGCTGTCGCATAGTTCAAATACAACCATGCCATGTCCTCGTCGGACGCTTTGAAATCATTATTATCGACATACGGTTGAAGCAATCGGATCGCTTCATTTTCTCTTCGAGATACCGTCAGATATTCGCTTAAATCAATCGACTTGGAAAAGATGTCATGCTCGTCCTTCGTTTGATTCAGATCATCTGTCAGCCTGACAATCTTATTTTCTAATTCCACCGGATCCGGACTTTTATACCGCATGAAAAAATTGTCCTCTGGTGCTTTGCATGCGGCTGCCGAAAGGAACAGAAAGCACAAAAGTGATCGGCGATGTGAATTCCAGATGGCGACGGAAATATTCTTTCGCACATTGTTCATTTTTCGAGTTATAAGAGATTCCATTTCATGGGTCTTTACAAACTTTTTATGCGCTCGATCATGTTCAGGCTCTTTCAATACAAAGAGTTAAGAAACTCCTTGTTGAATTGCTGTATAAGCCTTGGAAAATTGTGTGTAACGATCTTTAATGACGGACTTAGGATATTTGCTGTCAATACCGGGTCGTTCAATTCGAAGACCTGTTGACGCGTCCGCATCAACATGCGGTTGACCGGATAGATCAGATGATCGAGTTCAATATAGCCCTCCAAGAAGCGAGTAACAAGAAATTTGTTGATCAGGTCGGACAGACCGCCGAGATTTTTTCCGAAATGTTCTTCCATAGCCTTCACCAAACGCTTTGCATCAGGCTGATGAAGTTGGGTATAGAACTTACGCGCCAGCTCCGGCTCCCTATTCAGAATGTAGTGATCGAGCAAGATCTCCACCAATACATGCGCGAGGAAGAATGGACGT
Organism: uncultured Bacteroidota bacterium; assembly: GCA_964415295.1. Lineage (GTDB taxonomy): Bacteria > CLD3 > CLD3 > SB21 > SB21 > SB21. The sequence goes on along the minus strand of CAYPYN010000002.1, from coordinate 45,837 downwards.
ATGTCCAGATGCGCCGGGATTGAAACCGCGAGATGCTGCCGGATCTGTTCATAAGATACTTTGAAGAACTCAGACTTGTGAAAAAAAGCGTCCATCTGAAGGTGGTTCTGAATTCCCATCCACATATCGGCAGGAAAATTATCCGACGGACCCGCATGAAAACGGAGCGAACGGTCGTACACGCTCAGGATATCGGGTAAAGCCACGCCGAAATGAAAATCCGGCGATACGGACGAGTATTCCGGGCGAAGCGTATTGAAATAGAAATGGGTCAGGTAATTCATCAAGCCACCGTGGAAACAGCAATTGGTCAAAAGATAACGATAACCCGAGACGATAAAAAGTAAATTTTCCATTTGACTTTAATGGGCAAATCCTTTATACTTTCGCGCTTAAATCGGTATTTAAGCTAAATAAAATGTTCGCCTTAGGCGGGCTACCTCAATTAACCCAAGGCTATCTTCTGGTTCTTGGGTCGCTAATAATTAAGGTTTAAGGATAAAAGAGTTTGGCACAAATTAGTATCACTTTTCCCGACAAGACGGTTAAACCATTTGATCCCGGTGTGACGCCGCAATTTATCGCGTCGTCCATAAGCCGTGGATTGGCAGAGAAATGTGTGGCTGCGGAAGTCAATGGTAAGACCGTGGATATGACTTATCCGATCAATACGGATGCGGCGGTCAAATTGCTGACCTACGATACACCCGAAGGTATGCAGGTTTTCTGGCATTCCTCGACGCATGTCATGGCGCAGGCCGTGAAACGCCTTTGGCCGGCGGCCAAATTGGAAGACGGGCCTCCGACAGAAGCCGGATTCTTCTACGATATCCTTTTCCCGGAACCGATCAGCCAGGAGGATTTTGCGAAGATCGAAGCGGAGATGGCAAATATCGTGAAAGAAAAATATCCTACCGCTCGGAAAGAATTATCCAAAGAAGAAGCGGTTGAGCTTTTCAAATCCAAGAACGAAGATTTTAAGATCCCCATTATCGAAAGCGTTCCCGAAGGGGATACGATCAGTACGTATACGCAGGGTGAATTCACCGATCTCTGCCGCGGCCCGCATATTCCCAACGTTGGCATGGTCAAGGCCTTCAAGATCATGTCCGTGGCCGGCGCTTTTTATAAAGGCGATGAGAATAGTATCCAACTGCAGCGTCTGCGCGGTGTCAGTTTTCCGTCGAAAAAAAAACTTGACGAATACCTGCACATGCTGGAGGAAGCGAAGAAACGCGATCACCGCAAAGTTGGTCAGGAACTGGAACTCTTCTATCTTTCGCCTAAGGTCGGCGGCGGATTGCCGCTCTGGCTGCCCAACGGCACCACCTTACGCGAGACTCTGGTTGACTTCCTCCGCGACGAGCAAAAAAAGCAAGGTTATCTGCCCGTGGTGACGCCGCATATCGGGAATATAGAACTCTATAAGACGTCCGGACACTATCCGTATTACAAAGATTCGCAGTTTGCTCCGATCACGATGGAGGACGGGGAGCAATTCCTGCTGAAGCCGATGAATTGTCCGCATCACATCCAGATCTACGCTTCCAAACCGCGCAGCTACCGCGATCTGCCGATACGGTTGGCGGAATTCGGCACGGTCTATCGGTACGAACAGTCCGGGGAACTCAACGGCCTCACGCGCGTGCGCGGGTTCACGGTGGACGATTCGCATTTATTCGTTCGTCCGGATCAGGTGAAAGAGGAGATGTGCCGGGTCATTGCGTTGATCCAATACGTTTTTAAAACACTCGGATTCAAAGATTTCAGAACACGCTTATCATTCCGTGACGACCGCAACGAGAAATACGGCGGTGAGATAGAACTGTGGGAAAAAGCCCAGAAAGATATCCAGGAAGCGGCGGATGAAATGAAACTGGATTACTTCGTCGGTATCGGCGAAGCGGCTTTCTACGGTCCGAAGATCGACTTTATGATCAAAGATGTGCTGGGAAGAACTTGGCAGTTGGGCACCGTTCAGCTGGATTACGTACTGCCGGAGAGATTCAAGATCGAATATACCGGTACGGACGGACAGAAACACCGGCCGATCATGATCCATCGCGCACCTTTCGGATCTCTGGAGCGCTTCATCGGAATTCTGATCGAGCAGTATGCCGGCAATTTCCCCGTCTGGCTTGCTCCGGTGCAATCGATCTTACTGCCGATTAGTGATTCACATAACGGGTATGCGGCGGAACTCAAAGAAAAATTCAATGAAGCCGGTATTCGCGCCGATATCGATACGAGGAACGAAAAGATCGGTTACAAGATCCGCGAGGCGGAAATGAAGAAGATCCCTTACATACTGGTGATCGGTGACAAGGAAGTTCAGGGGCGTTCGGTGTCCGTCCGCCGTCACGGCAAGGGCGACCAGGGTTCAAGTCCATTCGAAGAATTTTTGGCTAAGATTAAACAAGAAGTAGACCAGAAGGTATCTGAGTAATTATCTAATTTTATTCATTGTTCATTACTCATTATTAAGAAGGAGAGACGCCATCAGTAAAGAAGATAAGATCAGGATGAACGAGCATATCCGTGTGGCAAAAGTCCGCCTCATCGGATCCAACGGCGAGCAGGTGGGCATCGTAGATACGCCCGATGCGCTGCGCCGCGCACGCGAAGAAAACCTTGACCTGTTGGAGATCGTTCCCAACGCGGAGCCGCCGGTCTGTAAGATCATCGACTATGGCAAGTACCGCTATGAGATCCAGAAAAGGGAAAAGGATGCGCGGAAGAAACATACGCACCAGGGCGAGGTAAAAGAACTCCGTTTTCGTCCGGCGACCGACGAACACGACTACCAGTTCAAGATGAAACACGCCGTCAATTTCCTTAAGGATGGATACAAGGTCAAATTGGTCATCGTCTACAAAGGCCGTGAGATAGCCAATAAAGAGTTCGGTATCGAACTGGCGGAACGCATGGTTAAGGAATTGGAGAACGTCGGTAAGCTCGACGACCAGATGAAATTTGAAGGACGCAACATGGTAATGGTTTTTGTCAAAAAATAAATAACAACGTCTTCAGACATATTAAAGAGAAAAACTTTGTGTCTTGATGACTTTGGTTCAGATAGTTGCCAACGAAAGAAAATTAACTAAAAGGAGAATAAAATATGCCGAAAGTAAAAACCAACAGCGGCGCCAAAAAACGATTTCAGCAAACGGGTAAAGGCAAACTTATGCGCAAAAAATCGACCGCGCGCCATCTTTTAAGCAGCAAGTCCAATCGCCGCAAACGCGATCTGGGCGGGAAACACCTTGTGGACGATACCGATGTGAACCGCGTTTTGACCATGCTGGGTAAGAAGTAACCGATCTTTGAAAATTTTTAATCATTTATTAGGAGAAAACCATGCCACGTTCAACCAATAACCCGGCATCCAAGGCCCGCCGCAAGAAGATATTCAATCAGGCGAAGGGTAACTGGGGAAACCGCAAAAATGTGCTGCGCACGGCGATCGAGACCGTCGAGAAGGGTATGACCTATGCGACACGCGACCGCAAACTGAAGAAACGTAACTTTCGCTCTCTCTGGATCGTGCGTATCAACGCCGCCGTCCGCGCCCACGGAATGAGCTATTCTAAGTTCATCAGCTCGCTGAAAAAACATAACATCGACATCAATCGAAAAGTTCTCGCGGATATTGCGATGAACGATGCCGCGGCATTTAACAAACTGATCGAAACGGCCAAGCAGGCGTAAGCCAAGCCGCCGAAAATGCCTGTTTTGAAGAGCATTTAGCGATTTCCATATTGCTAAATGCTCTTATTTTTTTGTATATTAATCAATAAGTTAAACAGCTGACACCAATAGTGTATTTTAGATTGAGTAAGCGCTATGCTTGAACTGGAAAAGATCAAAGAACAATTCATCTCTGAAATAGACGGGAAAAAGCTGAGCCGTCCGGAATGGGAGTCCGTTCATACAAAATACGTCGGCCGCAAAGGTCTGGTCACCGAAGCGACCATTCGTCTGAAAGACCTGCCGAAGGATCAAAAGCCTCAATTCGGTAAAGTTCTCAACGAAGTGAAAACGTTTATTGAGAATCGATTACACGAGATTAAGGAAGAATTGATCAAAGCGGAAGACGCCCGTCAGGACCATTTTGACCACACGCTCCCGGCACGGAAGAGATTCACCGGACACACGCATCCTTTGACACAGGTTCTGGATGAGATCAAATCCATTTTCTACGGCATGGGTTTTTCGGTAGCCGATGGTCCGGAAGTGGAACTGGACTATTACAATTTTGAAGCCGTGAATATCCCGAAAGATCATCCGGCGCGCGATATGCAGGACACGTTCTTTATTAGTGATAATGTGGTTTTGCGAACGCACACGACACCCGTGCAGGCGCGTATGATGGAAAAACACAAACCGCCGATCCGTATCATTTGTCCCGGACGCGTATACCGCAAGGATACGCCGGATGCCACACATCTGCCTGTGTTCAATCAGGTCGAAGGTTTGGTGGTCGATGAACATGTGACGTTTGCCGATTTGAAAGGTACGATCGGAACCTTTGTACACCGCATGTTCGGCAAAGAGATCGGCACACGGTTCCGTCCGTCTTTTTTTTCCTTTACAGAACCCAGCGCGGAAGTCGATATGAGTTGTATCTTTTGCAAAGGAAAAGGATGCCGTGTGTGCAAGAATTCCGGCTGGATCGAGATCATGGGATCGGGCATGGTCAATCCGAAATTATATGAATACGCCGGTTATGAAAAGGGACGTTATAGCGGTTATGCCTTCGGTATGGGCGTGGAACGGATAGCAATGCTGGCGTACGATGTGAACGATCTGAGATTGTTTCTTGAAAACGATGTACGTTTTCTGAAACAGTTCTGATACAAAGCAGTAATTAATTTGGCATGAATCAAGAAAGGTTGTTGAATGTTTTCTATTATCCGTTTTGTGCTTTTGGGTATCTTATTTTTTGCCGTGTGGAAGGCGATTCGCTATATTTCTCACCTGACCGAGGCTAACCGTTACCGGCAAACGGGCGGAAGGTCAGGACAAAGCCCCGATCCGTCCAAGGAAGTAAGGAATGCTTCTTACAAGAGTGAAGATGTTCAGGACGCAAATTTCAAGGATATTAAGTAGAATCTACTTATCTGTGATCGTTTGTGACAGGTGACAATAGATAGTGACAGAGGTTAAAGCCATTACAATTCATTTCAGGAGAAGGTCTTGTCATGATCAGACAAATTGTTAAAACGGAGAAGGCGCCCGCTCCTATTGGGCCGTACAATCAAGGTATCGTGGCTTCCGGAAAAATGATATTTACTTCCGGTCAGATCGCCATCGATCCGAATACAAATCAGATCGCGCCATTGGATATCAAAGGACAGACACGCTTGGTTTTACAGAATATGCAGGCCATTTTACAGGCCGGCGGTACGAGTCTAAGAAATGTCATTAAGACGACGGTTTACCTGAAGAATATCGGCGACTTTACGGCCATGAATGAAGTGTATGCGGAATTCCTCTCGGAAAGTGCACCGGCCCGTTCTACGGTAGAAGTCGCCCGTCTCCCCAAAGATGTCCTGGTTGAGATCGACTGCATTGCTTTAGTCGAATAATATTCTGAAAAAGAACGGAACGTCCCATGAGCCGAAAATGGTTTGTCGTGATCAATCCTGCTTCCAATCGCGGTGAAGGCGCCAAATGCGAACCCGAGATCCGCCACTGGCTGGACCGGCAAAAGATTGAATACGACGTGCTGGTCACCACGCAATCCAGCGAGGCTTTGCCATACGTGGTTGAGCGAACCTTTGATCATGACGTGATTGTCGCGGCAGGCGGGGACGGCACGGTACATGAAGTGATCAACGGCATGATGCAGGCGCGGATGAAGAACGGCAGCAACGAGCGTATGGCCGCACTGGGCGTATTGCCGATTGGATCGGGAAACGATTTTGTCAAAATGCTCAACGTGCCTGTTCACCTCCATAAAGCCCTACACATACTTCAGCAAATGAAAACCATGCCGGTAGATGTCGGCCAGATCAGCGTCGACGGCAACCATACCAGATTCTTCAATAATAATATCGGGATCGGTTTTGATGCGTATGTGAACTATGAAAGCATTAAGATCAAACATCTGCGCGGCGTGGCGATCTATCTGACGGCCGTCATCAAATCCATTTTTAAATACAAACCGCCCTTCATGCATGTGACTGTCAATGGAGAGAAATTCAGCCGGCAGATCCTTATGCTCACGATCGGCAACGGCCGCTGTTCCGGCGGAGGGTTTTACATTACGCCCGATGCCAGGGTGGACGATGGTCTTTTTGACGTGTGCTCCATCGACGCCATGGGGAAGAGAAGAATGCTGGCAAGTCTGCTCAAGGTCATGAAGGGTACGCATTTGAACATTCCGGGAGTCGAACTTCGCCGCTCGGTGGAGGTACACATCCGGTCCGATGAAGCCCTGCCGATTCATGCGGACGGAGAAGTGGTGTCCCTTGATGCGCATGAGATCAAACTCAAAATGATTCCATCGGTTCTGAATGTCATCCACGGCCACGCAAAGGATTGACGGGACAGTTTATGGCTGACACGGAAAAAACATCTAACACAACGGATCAAACCAACGGTTCCTTCTCGCAGGAAGTGGAGATCGTTGAGTATGAACTGACCACCAAAAAAGTCACCAAAAAGCAAAAACCCAGTATCGAAGACTTTTCTATGGACGGACTCTTTCTCGACACCATGTCGCTGATCGAAGACGTCAATAAAGAGACTACCTTCAGAAAGCAAAAAAAATCCTTCGAACAGGAGCGCGAACGTCTGTTGGAGGAGGCCGGAACCAATCCGAAACTTGTTCCTGAGGTTATCCAGGCGTATTCGGTCAATTTTATGCGCAACGTTTCAGACGAATTGACCGATCTCGCGCATCAGATCGAAAATCAGAAACTCATCGTCGGCCGTAATCAGGAAGTGGCCAATCAATGTTTCAATGTTCGCGAATGTCCGGATCATGCCTGTATCGCTTACCAAGCGGTTAATCCGCGGTGCTGGTTTGTTGCGGGTGAAAACTGCGGCTGCCGAACTCATCTCGGAATTCCTTCCTGCTACGATTGCCAGGTATTTCAAATGGCCACCAAAGAACCGGTCACTAAGATCCGTGAGACCGTGTTTTATGTGCTTGGGCTTGTCAGGAACAGAACGGAACGGCTGAGAGCCTTCGAGCGGGATGTCAAAGAACTGAAGGACCGGCTTCATCAGACGCAGGTGATCCACAAGCAGGAACATATTGCGGTGATGGATGAGACATTGTTCGAACAGCAGCTGCTGGGGGAACTGGTCAATATCACCAAGAAGAATGTAACGCTCGATCCGCAAAAGGAAAAAGAGGTCATGGATCAGCACAAGATCCTGACGGAACAGCTCGGTGCGGCCTATCTGCAGCTGCAGGCCCTGACGTCGGAACTTGAGCGCAGCAACAAGGAACTTGAAGAAAAGATCGCCGAACGTACGGAAGAGCTTCGCAAAAGTAACGTGGCTCTGCGTGAGGCGGTCAAAAAAGCACAGGAGGCGGACCGTCTCAAGTCAGAATTCATAGCCAATGTGAGTCACGAACTGAGGACGCCGCTCAACTCGATCATCGGCTTCTCAAAAGTGCTCATGAGCGGGATCGATGGAGAGATCACGGATACCCAACGCGTCGATCTCTCGGCCATTTACAACAGCGGCCGTCACCTTCTGGAGATCATCAACAGCATACTCGAATTATCCAAGATCGAAGCGGGCAAAATGGAACTTCATATCACGACTTTCGATCTGGTTCCTATTGTCAACGAGATCGTCACCGCCAGTCAGACGCTGGTGATGGGAAAAAATGTCAAGATCGAAAGCCGATTCGACGGCACGATTCCCGTCATTGAAGCCGATGTCACCAAGATTCGGCAGATCATTTTTAACCTCGTGTCCAACGCGGCAAAGTTCACGGAGCAAGGATCCATCACGATCCGGCTTCGCGCCGACGTGACACGTGTGGCGGTCAGTGTGGTGGACACCGGTATCGGCATTGATAAGGATCATATCGATGCGATATTTGAAAGATTCCGGCAGGTCGACGGTTCCACGACCCGCAAAGCCGGCGGTACCGGTTTGGGTCTGAGCATTGCCAAACGATTTGTGGAGATGCACGGCGGTGAACTCCGCGTAGATAGTAAGCTGGGCAAAGGTTCCGTGTTTACCATGATCATTCCGATCAAACACAGGCCGCCGGAACCGAAGAGCGAGTAGGAGGGAATATGAAAAAACCGACGATTCTATATGTTGAAGATAATGAGATGAACCGCCTGCTCGTGAGGCGCCTGCTCGAGGCGCGCGGTTTTCAACTCGTGGAAGCCAACGACGGTATCAGCGGGGTTAAGATGGCGGAGGAAGTCGAGCCGGACCTGATTCTCATGGATATCAATCTTCCACTTCTGGACGGCCACGCCGCCACCACGCGCATCAAAAGTATTCAGCGCCTCAGCCACATACCTATCATCGCTCTTACTTCCAACGTATTGGAAGGCGATCGCGAAAGATCCCTGGTGGCCGGCTGCGACGGCTATATAAAGAAACCGATCGACGTGGATGAATTTCCGGCACAGGTGGAAGGTTATCTGCGCGGAAAGCGCGAAAAGGTCGAAGAAGAGGACGAACAGCTTTTTTATAAGGAATACAGCGCAAAACTGGTCAACAAACTCCAGAAACACATTGAGGAACTGGAGGAAAAGAATCAGAAGATCGAACAGCAGTCCAAAGAGATGCGTGAGGCGTATCTCGGCATTATCTTATCCTTCGTTCGAGCGGTGGAAGAAAAACATTCCTATACCGCCGGCCATTCAGCGCGGGTGCGGTCGTATTGCCTCAAAATTGGCGAGAAATTGCAGCTCGATATGGATCAGATGGAAAACCTTGCACAAGGGGCCCTGCTTCACGACATCGGGAAGCTGGTTGTGGAGATTTCCAGCCTTAAAAATGTAACCGGTCTGACCGAATCGGAGTGGGAAGAAATGAAAAAACATCCCGAGATCGGATATAAGATACTCAAGCCTATGAAATTCCTTTCCGGTATCGTCAACATGGTCCACCAGCATCACGAGCGTTGGGACGGCAAAGGATACCCGCAGGGTCTTAAGGGCGATGAGATCGATTTTCTTGCCAGTATCGTTGCCGTGGCCGACAGCTACGACGCCATGACCACGCAGCGCGGTTATAATAAAGTTATGACCATCGACGAAGTGATGGATGAATTCTCTCGCTGTGCCGGTACCAAGTATAATCCTATCGTGGTTGAGGCCTTTTTGTCCGTTCTGGAGGATATGAAACAGCGGTCAGCGGAACGCATAAATTGACGGCTAAATAATATTCTTGCCTTGCCGCACCCTTTTGGATACATTAACACCATTACCGCATTCATTTGGAAAAAGTTCCACAATATAAAACATCGAGGACATTCTTTGTTTAAGTCATTATGTGTTGGCGCGGCGGCCTTGATTCTGGCAAGCTGTGAAATGCCCCAGATGCCATCGGTCAACGCCCGTCTTACCGTTCCTCTGACCAATGAGTTTTATGACATTTACCGGCTGAAAAAGGATTTGGAGAACAAAAAGGATTCTCTGGAACTGGCTATTGTCGGTGACTCCGTACTCTTAACCATCAAACATGACGAACGTGTACAGGTCGGGGATCATCTGGACGCCGATCCTACGGTAGATTCCGCCGACGGATTGATTTCTAACGATCTGAGGCTGAAGGATTCCGCTACGACAACGTATTCGCTCGGAGTGATCGGACCTGCTTCCATTGATGCGCTGGCCGGTACCAACGCTGTCATCCCTGCCTTTAATTTTACTCAGAGAACCCGGTCGGTAAGTTTCGGCAAATTTACATCAGCCACTTTCCTGAGCGGATCCACCTTAAGAACCACTTTGACCAATAACACGCAAGCCGGTTTCGATTCTCTGACGGTCGTTGTTATTGCGCAAAATAGTGCGCGGGTCGACAGCTTTGTGGCCAATGCAGCTGTGAATGGCTCTTTTACAAGATTGACTACGTTCGCTTCATCCTTGACGGTTACGACTCCGTTAACCGTCCGTGTCTATGGTCATTCCACGGGATCGGGCACCAGCGTGTTAGTGGACAGCACGCGTTTATTATCAGTCAAACTGGTGGCCGACGTTACAGCTTCGAGCATTACCGGACGGTTTCCGTCCCAGACGATCTCCCGCTTTGATTCGGTCAAATCGTCCAGCAATTCGGTCATTGACACCGGATACATTAGTTCGGGTAAGATCACGCTCAATTTCACAAAAACTCTGCCCGTAAATGCGAATCTCGTCTTTTTTTCATCGGATTTCGATTCTGCCGGAAGCCCGCTCAACCGGTCGATAAGAATAACGAACACTACGGCGCCGGTCGTGATCCGGTTGGATAAATGGAGGATCATCCCGGATGAAGCTTCCATAGGCAATCAATACATCAATTACCAGTATACTTTTACTACGGACTCTATTCCTGCCGGAGGTACGCCGGCTACCATTTCCAATGGTCAGGGCATCAAGGTCAAAGCCGCTTTGGATACGATGAAATTCTCGCGCCTGCATGCGACGTTGGCACAAGAGCAGGTAGACATCAAACCGACCAGCCAATTGGTAGATATCAAACATCTCGACAGCGTGGCAATCAAACGCGCGTTCTTTGAGATCATCACGGATCATCGTGTGCCGTTCCCGATATCGCTCGATATCACCATCACGGGGAAACGCCTTCCCAATACTATTAAAACGACCCATGTTGTCGCCAATATACCGGCGTATTCGTCAGGTCCGTCGAGAAAGGATACGACGCTGACAACCAATTATTCGGAGGTAGCGGACTTGCTCAGCCTCGTGCCTGATTCGATCATAGTCAGCGGCATCGTGTTGGTGGGCGATAACGCGGCTTCGGGCTCGGTTAACCGCGAAGATTTTATCAATGCCAAGATTAATCTACGCGCGCCTCTGGTCTTCAGCCTTCCCAGCGATTCGACGCGTAATACGGTCACGGTTGAACCGTCCCTTGTGGATTTGAGCGACAAGCAAAAACAACGTCTGCGTGACCGCCTCAGCAGCGTTTCGATCTCCGGAAAAATCAGGAATCATTTTCCGGTACCAATCTCCGTCCAGTTCTTCATGGACAGCAGCAGCGTAGATCCTCCTGCGGAGATTCGTTTTTATGATTCGACATCGGCCGTGAAATTCAAATATCCATACACGCCGCTCTTGATCAATAAAGGCGTGACCAATACCGGCGGTATCGTGACGGCGGCCGAAGAAGTTGATATCAATTACCAATTGGATTCATCGGAATACCGGCGTATCTTCGATCCATCATTCAATATTTACCGAGGGCTCAGAGTTAAACTTTTGGGAACGGATGGCTTTGTGCAGGTATCTTCCGATGATTTCATCGACATAAACGCCTCGGTCGAATTCGAATACTTTATTGACGAGCATATCAATGACTAAAACTGCATTTATTGTAACATTATTTATTATTGCTATTCTTGGTTCCGTCCGTACGCTTTTTGCGGGCGGCGGCGGAGAATCGGACGCGAGGGCCGTGGCCATGGGACGAGCCAATACAGCTGTCGCCGAAAACACGGAAGCTTTTCTCTGGAACCCGGCCAATTTGGGATTAACGAATCGCAATAACGATCGTATGATGTTACAGGTCTTTGCGGCCGGTTTCAGAATAGGAAATAATGTACTCAGTATTCCAAATTATAACAAATACAACGGCAAGGCCCTGAGTGAAAAAGATAAGAACAATTTCCTCGATCTTTTTGGAGGCGACAAATCCCTTAGGGCCAACGGAGACGGTGAGGCTCGCATCCTGGGATTTCAGTATCGCAACTATGCCTTGAATGTCAGACTAAATGGAAACGGGTATTCTCAGATCCCCAAGGATATATTTGATCTGGCCCTGAGTAATTACGACGTAGGGGCTAAGAGGATGAACGCCAAAGGGAAAGCCGGCGGAGACGCTTATCTTGATATCAGTATGTCGGCGGGTTACCCGATCAAGAATTTTCTGCCCAACCTGGTCAAAGAAATGTCGGCCGGCATGACGCTGAAGTACATCATGGGATTTGGTCAAGTAACGGTTAGCGACATGAGCGGTATTATCCAAAAAAGCGATTCTATCATTACACGGGGAAGTTTCTTGACGAGAGAGTCGAGAGGTGGGAATGGTTTTGGTATCGATCTGGGTACGGTGGCCCGTGTTAACCGGCATTGGACGGTGGGGATCAGCGTGATGAATATTGTCAGCCAGGTCAGCTGGACCAAACAAGACACGGTCCGGCGGGGGTATTATTCGATCCGTGCCAGCGACGTATTTGACGTAAAATTCCGTGATCACAAGGACAGCCTGGACGCCAACTATAACTCCGACAAATTTGACACCACGTATCATGTTGGTTCTTATTCAAGAAAGCTTCCAATGATTCTCCGTATCGGCGCCGGTTATCAGTACAACAAAAAGCTGTTGCTTACAGGAGACATTGAGCATTACCTCAATGACGTCAGCGGTTCAACCGTGCCGAGAATGGCCGTAGGCGCCGAATACAAGACGTCGGACTATGTCTTACTTCGCGGGGGTATGTCCTTAGGTGGAGATAACCGGGGATTTAATGTGTCCGGCGGCGCCGGATTCCTTTGGGGCAGGACGACGATCGACATCGCGACAAATAATCTGGAAGGCCTGATTACTTTAAGACGCTTCTCATTCGCTCTCAATATTAAGACCGTTCTGCGCTAGGCGCACCGTCATTTATTGTCCTCTTCTTTCCCCAGAGAGCCTTTCTTTCTGAGAACCCCTCTTTGTTGTTTATTCTGAAAGCAATACATCAGAACAGGGTATACTTAAGTCGAAATCGGACTATCCATTAATAGTATAACAAAAAAGCCGTTCCGCATATTGCGGAACGGCTTTTTGTTTGGTCTCAAACAAGATTAGAATGTATATCGGACGCCGAGCTGCATCTGCCAGCGGGAGCCGACATTGGCTCTGGAATAACGTCCCTTAATGAGGTTCGGATCTTTGGAGAAAGAGAATACAGGCTTATTGTCCGAAGTGCGGACACCGCGGAAACGAATGGCCGACAGGTTCTGATTACTGACGAACAATGATTCTCCCCAATCCTTATTGAGTAAGTTCATAAGGTTGAAAATATCCATGGTCAGTTCGAATTTGCCGTAGCGATCCGTTACCGGGATTTCCTGGGCCAGTTTGAAGTCCACACGATTGACCCAAGGAGCTGTGCTGGCATTTCGCTTAATGATCTCGCCACGGGCCTTGTCCAAAGCGGGATCATCGCTGATCCAGTCATCCAGTTCCACCCAGATCTGATCGGCCGTACGGGTGTCGGTTGCGTTGTTGCCTACCAGAATGATATCGGTTTTGTCTTTCGGAACATAGATAAGGTCATTGGAAGTAGCACCGTCCGCATTTACGTCTCCGTTATACGTCGTCGAAAAAGGCTGACCCGAACGGCCCGAATAGAATAAGGATACCGTGGTTTTCCACTTCTTGTACAGTTCCAGGCTTTGGGATATCGAAGCAATAATAGCATGGCGCTGTTCATAATTGGACCTAGCCGTGATCTTCGTGTTATTGGGATCGCCCTGTGTCGGGTTGAACTGCCAGTTTGAGAAAGCGATACTGCTGGTCGCGCTGGTCACGTCTGTGGATCTACCCAGCGTGTAAGCCGCCATTGCATAAAGGCCTTTGTCGTATTTGCCGCCAAATCCGGTCGCAAAGGTCTTCTGTAACTGGACCGTGAAGTTATACTGGTAACCATTCTTCGAATTGGTCAGATACATGACATTCCCGTAGGTCTTCGTGAAAGTCAAAGTATCCTGACGGGTTGGCCGGATTGTCGGGCTACCCATGGTTGCGCTGGGTGTGGCTGTGGTACTGATAGTACCGTAGCGTGGGCGGCCGTCATTTGGTGACCAACTTTGTGGTCCAACCAAGCTGATATCCTGGAACATAGCGTCATAGAGAGCATCCGATGCGACAAGCTCAATGGTTCCTATCCAGCCGCCCGGTAATTCCTGGTCGACTGCGAAGTTTCCGCGAACCACTTGAGGATATTTAAAGTCCGGATCCATCAGGTTGATCGTCGAGTTGTATCCCTGTCCTAAGCCCGGTCTGTTCTCGATAGGCTGATTAAGCGGGTCGTCATTAAACGTCAAAGGACGGGCCTGAGTAGCATTGAATGAAACGGTTCCAAAATCGGCGCCGGTGTTGGAATACTGATTCGAGATCCATACATAAGGACTGCGGCCAGAGAAGATACCAAGACCGCCGCGAACCTGTGTTTGGTTATCGTTGAAGACGTCCCAGTTGAATCCCATACGTGGTGAGAAAAGCAGATTACCGCTTGCGACTTCGTCCGTACGTTTGTGTCCGTACGTTGCCAGGTCGGATGCCAATGCAAACGTGTCATTGGCCGACGGCTTATCACTGATGATGGGCACATCAATACGGAGACCCAAGGTCAATTTTAAGTTCGGCATGACAGACCATGCATCCTGAGCGTAGAAGCCCAACTGGGAAACGCTGAAGGAAGCTTGAGGATCTTTGCCGGTCGAACGCTGATACGTTTCGGGATCAATCGGATATGTCAGGAAGTAGCCGTTGATCATGTTCGTGTCGCCGTTGGCGGAGCGGATGAACTGAGTTAATCCGTTGTATTGATAACGGCCGTTGTACTGGGGTAAGAACGAGTTTTCAAATGAGAAGAACTCATTGTGCGTGCCCACTGTGAACGTATGATCGCCCATGAAGTAAGTTACGTTGTCGGTCAGTTCCAGAATGCTTTGTTTCAGGAAGTTATTCTGGGAGAACTGTTCCGTGCCGACCACCATCTGGGAGCCGCCGTTGTTGATAATGACCGTCGGGAAACGTTTGTTACCCGGATCAGCGCGATGGTCATCGATATAGGAATAACCTATCGTCAACTCGTTGTACAGCGATTTGCCGAGCGTGCTGTTCAACTGCATGACTGTCGAATTGGTCGTGTTCTTGAAGATATAACCGGCATCGCCGAAACGGAATCCCGTGCTGCTGCTGGTAGCGCTTTGTCCGGTGACTCGGCGGAGGATTTCCTGATCGGCGCCCACGTAATTATGACGCAGCGTTAACCGATGTTTATCCGTGATGTTGTAATCCAAGCGGGCAAACACTTTGTTGCTGCGAATCGGTACGTTACGCATGTCGAATCCGCCGGGATCATAACCATATTTGTTGATCAAGAAGTCCCGCAAAGCCTGAGCCGTATCAACGGGAATAGCTACAAAGTCTGTAGCATTGCTATCACCTTTGATACCGTATTCGGTCGGGTCGGTGCGGCGCGTAACTTCGCCGTTCACGAAGAAGAATAGCTTATCTTTGATGATCGGACCGCCAACACGGAAACCGGCCGTTTTCTCACTGAAATCGGTGATGGTTACGCCTTTAAGTTTTTCACGGACCAAATCTTGATTCTTAAAGAGGTAATAAGCCGACGCTTCAATATTATTGCTGCCCGAACGGGTAATAGCGTTGATACCGGCTCCGGTGAAACCGCCCTGACGAACGTCAAAAGGAGCGATCACGACCTGGAATTCCTGAATAGCGTCCAAACTGATAGGTGAGGTTCCGGCTTGTCCGCCCGGTGTACCGCTGGAGGCCAAACCGAAAAGGTCGTTATTGACAGCACCGTCAATCTGGATGTTGTTGAAACGGTTATTACGGCCGGCAGCACTGTTGCCGGAGAATTGGGGTGTCAGTCGCGTAAAGTCGCCGAAATCGCGGCTGAGGGTCGGCATGGATTGAATTTCAAGATTGGAAACGGTTTTGGCAGCTCCCGTTCTTGATTCGCTGATGATAGGATTGCGCTCCGAGACAACCACGATGGCTTCGCCTTCGATCGCTTCTTCCACCAGCTTGAAATCAATGCGGCGGTTTTCACCGAGGGTCAAGGTGATGCCTTCACGCCGGTCTTCCTTGTAGCCGATGTAGGTAACGAAAATCGTATAGGGACCGCCGACTCGCATAGCCGGAATGTTATAGCGGCCATCGGCACGCGTCGCCGCACCAAATCGTGTTCCCGACGGTACGTGCATCGCGATCACATTGGCGCCATAGACCGGTTGCCCATTATTGTCGGTAACGACACCGTTGACGGCGGCGGTCGTTACGCCCTGGGCGGACACGGATTGCGCAGAAAAGATGCAAACAAAC
This sequence comes from uncultured Bacteroidota bacterium, assembly GCA_964415295.1. Taxonomy (GTDB): domain Bacteria; phylum CLD3; class CLD3; order SB21; family SB21; genus SB21. The sequence goes on along the minus strand of CAYPYN010000002.1, from coordinate 29,556 downwards.
GCCAGAAGTCCTGCGAACAGCAAGAAGGCGGGTTTGCCCGTGAGCAAAGAGGGTAACTTCTTTGACATTCTGAGTTCTCCTTCAAAGTTAGAGTGAAAGATAGGGTAGTTATTTATGGTATGCATGAAAAAATACTGAAAGGTTTCTTTGATGCGTAAAATATGAGTAATTTACGCGGGAAGTGTTGCGGAAATATTATCGAATTGTAAACAATTCCGCAAGGTATTTTTCAAAAAGTTTTGCTGCAAAAATATCGCTTTCTTTTTAGTTACACCTTGAAATTGTATAAAAGATTTGATACTTTTGGCCGCTTGTTTTGCGCCCGTAGCTCAATTGGATAGAGTGTTGGCCTCCGGAGCCAAAGGTTGTGGGTTCGACCCCCGCCGGGCGTACCAATTGGATATTAACATGACGGAGTTCTCAGATGGCTGAAAAGATCACAAAACGTTCTCAGGATTATTCCCAATGGTATATTGACATCATTCAGCAGGCACAATTGGCGGACTACGCGCCCGTCAAAGGCTGTATGATCATTCGTCCCAACGGCTACGCAATTTGGGAACATATACAGCAGGCCCTCGATGCCATGTTCAAAGAGACGGGTCATGTGAATGCCTATTTCCCTCTATTCATACCGGAAAGTTTTATGAATAAAGAGAAGGAACATGTGGAGGGTTTCTCGCCGGAATGCGCGGTTGTAACGCATGGCGGGGGAAAGGAATTGGAGGAAAATCTGTACATCCGCCCGACCTCCGAAACAATTATATGGAGTATGTACCAGAAGTGGATCCAATCCTACCGGGACCTTCCGATCCTGATTAATCAATGGGCCAATGTGGTACGGTGGGAAATGCGTACGAGATTATTTCTGCGAACGACCGAGTTCCTGTGGCAGGAGGGACACACTGCGCACGCTACTTACGAAGATGCCGAAGCCGAAGCCGTTCAGATGCTCCATGTGTATCGCCGGTTTGCGGAAGAATTTATGGCCCTGCCGGTGATCCACGGAAAGAAGACAGATTCGGAGAAGTTCGCAGGTGCGCTGCATACGTATTGTATTGAAGCCATGATGCAGGATAAGAAAGCGTTGCAGGCAGGAACATCCCATAATCTCGGGCAAAATTTTGCCAAAGCATTTGATGTTAAATTCCAGGATGAGAAAACCCAGCTGCAATACGTATGGGCAACCAGTTGGGGTGTTTCTACACGGCTGGTTGGTGCGCTCATTATGGCGCACAGCGACGACAACGGTCTTGTTTTGCCGCCGAAACTGGCCCCGACTCAGGTCGTGATTATACCGATTTTCAAGGATGATGAAGAAAAGGCCAGAACGGTGGAGGCTGCTCAAAAGATCAAAACGGCCCTTAAAGGGCTCGGCGTTCGGGTTCAGATCGACGATCGCGACCAGTATCGCCCGGGATGGAAATTCAACGAGTGGGAGATCAAAGGTGTACCGATCCGAATGGAACTCGGTCCAAAGGATTTGGCGGCCGGTCAGGTCGTTTGTGCGCGTCGGGACAAAACGGAGAAGACGGATAAGGTCACGATGAAAACGGATGAAATTGCTTCAAAGATACCGGCCTTACTTGAGGATATTCAGAACAATCTGTTCCAGCGTGCCAGGAAATTCCGAGACGACAATACCTTTTTTGCATCGGATTATACGCACTTGAAAAAACTCATGGACGAAGACGCGGGTTTTGCCCGATGTTTCTGGGCCGGCAGCCGCGAAGACGAAGCCCGGATCAAGGAAGAAACCAAAGCGACGATCCGCTGTGTTCCGATGGACCAGAACGGTGACAAAGGCAAGTGCGTCTTTACTGGAAAAGAAACCGATGTTCAGGTCATATTTGCCAAGGCCTATTAGCGCTTATGTTGCGCGACCTCTTTATTCGCGATGAAGGTCAGGGTCTTCCGCTTCTATTCATTCACGGATATCCCCTTAATCACACCATTTGGCATAACCAATTTTCCCTCGCCAAGCGTTTTCGAGTCATCGCTGCGGATCTTCCGGGTTTTGGAAAGTCTTCTTTAAACAACATGATGTCGATGTACGATTACGCCGACCTCATGGCGGTCTTGTTGGTCGAAAGAAAGATCGATAGGGCGATTCTTATCGGACACTCTATGGGCGGATACATTTCTTTAGCGTTTGCCGAACGCCATCCCGAAAGGTTATCCGGATTGGGATTAGTTTGTTCACAAGCGGCCGCCGACACGCCCGAAGTAAAGGAGGGACGAATCAAGAATGCAGAACGTGTCGGTAAAGAGGGTACCGAATTTATTATCGAAGCGATGATCGAAAAACTATTGGCGCCGGCTAATAAAAAAGCCAGACCGGAACTGGTTGCGCAACTGAGAATGATCATGAAAGATTCTTCAAGCGAAGGGGTCATTTCCGCTCTAAAAGCGATGGCCGGGCGCCCGGATCAGTTTGAAACTTTAAGAAAGCTGGATGTCCCTGTTTTTGTTGCGGCGGGAAGTGATGATGTATTGATTGCCTCCGAAAAATCCGTTCGGATGGCGGAGGTCTGCAGAAGACCGACTTACCAATCCTTTGCCCAATGCGGTCACATGGCGATGATGGAGGATCCCAGCGCGTTTAATGCCTCTTTGACAAGCTTCCTTGAATCGATCAAGTGATGTCAATTACTGATCATTTTCCTGCCCAATTAAATTCCCAATCCCAGTTGTTCATGTAAAATCCCGGAACAGAAGGTTTTTCGGTGGATCGTAGAAAGTCCGTGTTTCTTTATGGCTTCGATGTGAACCGGTGTCGGATAACCTTTGTGCTGGGCAAACTGATATTGTGGGAATATCTTGTCGTACTCAATCATGAGGCGGTCGCGGGTGACCTTAGCCAGAATCGAGGCGGCGGCAATGGAAAAACTCTTAGCATCCCCTTTAACGATCGCTTTTTGCCTTGTTCCGTAGAAGTGGTTTTTCGGGAATGCTTCTGCATTACCGTCGATCAGCACGTAGTCCGCTTTGACAGGCATGGATTCGATACATTCTCGCATACCCTTCAATGACGCCTGCAATATATTGATTTTATCAATTTGTTCATGATCGATGATGGCGACATGGAAGGCCAGTGCGTTTTGCTGAATGCGATCGAAGTATTCCTCCCTTTGCGCTTCCGTCAGTTGTTTGGAATCGGTGACACCTTCGATGATAAAACCTCTTTCAAATATCACGGCCGCCGCTACTACAGGTCCCGCCAAAGGTCCTCGGCCCGCTTCATCGGTACCGGCGACGTACCGGTGATGATGTTCCCAACACTCGGTTTCATATTTCAATAGTTCATGGGTCATGATCGGCCTGTAAATAAAAAGGGTTGAATAGCGGAGGCTATTCAACCCTGAATGATGTTCGCGATAGCCTTTCTTAGCTCTTGGCTTCTTCCGTTCCGGATTGCTGGCGGGCGTTGTATTCCTCAACCAGTTTGGCTTCCTTGGCTTTTTCAAATTCGGTTGAAGAAAGTACGATCTTCTTATTGTCTTTATCGAATTCGATGACCACCAGGTTCAGTTCGGTGCCTTCGGAGAAAGAGTCTTTTCTGTCGGATTTGGGAAGATGAGAAGTAGGAACAAAACCTTCGACGCCCAAAGGCAATTCGACGATTAATCCCTTCTCGATCGTGCGGCTTACTTTGCCGGTTGTCTCCGTTCCGGGAGAGTACGCTTCGATGAAACTGTCCCACGGATTCTCACCGATATGTTTGTGGCTCATGGAAATGCGGCGGTTCTCTTTATCAATGCCCATGATCACCACATCGATATCGTCGCCTTTCTTGACGATCTCGTTAGGATTGCGAACCTTGCGGGTCCAGGACAGGTCGGAAATGTGCACCAGACCGTCGATGCCCGGCTCGAGTTCCACGAAGACGCCGAAGTTGGTCAGATTGCGTACTTTTCCGGTGTGCTTGCTTCCGAGAGGATACTTGGTCTCTACATTTTCCCAAGGATCGTTCTGCAGTTTTTTGATGGACAGAGATACTTTGCGTTCTTCAGCAACGATGCTGACGACTTCCGCTTCCACTTCATCGCCAATATTGAATACCTGGGACGGATGTTTGATGGTCTGATTCCAAGACATTTCCGATATATGGATCAGGCCTTCGATACCCTTCTCAAGTTCGATGAAGGCGCCGTAGTCGGTGATCGAGACGATCTTGCCTTTGACCAGGGTGTTCACCGGATATTTCTTGGCTGCTTCGACCCACGGTTCTGCCTGCATTTGTTTCATACCGAGCGAAATGCGGTCCTTCTGTTCATTGAAATCAATGACCATGACCTTGACTTTTTCGTCCAGCTTCACGATCTCGGAAGGATGTTTGACTCGTCCCCACGACATATCGGTGATGTGGAGCAGACCGTCTACGCCGCCAAGATCAATGAAGGCGCCGAAATCGGTGATGTTCTTGACCGTTCCTTCGAGGATCTGTCCTTTCTGAAGTTCAGAAAGGATCCGCTCGCGCTGACCCTTGGTGGATTCTTCGATCAACGCACGGCTGCTGACCACGACATTTTTGCGAAGGTTATTGAGCTTGACTACTTTGAATTGCATTTCACGGTTTACGAAAGCGTCAAAATCCCGAATGGGTTTGACATCGATCTGGGAACCCGGGAGGAAACAGTCGATACCCATGACGTTGACCACCATACCGCCTTTGATGCGTTTGGTGATCGTGCCGGTGACCACTTCGCCCGTCTCGTGGATCTTGGTAATACGTTCCCATACACGCATGAAGTCGGCCTTCTTGTGCGAAAGTATGATCTGTCCTTCTTTATCTTCGATATTGTCAAGGAATACTTCGATTTCATCGCCGATCTTAAAGCGCTCAAGGCTCGTGCCGAATTCCGTCGTAGGAATAATACCTTCGCTCTTGAATCCGATATCGACCTTGACTTCTTTTTCGCTGATGCTCAGGATTTTGCCCTTAACAATCTCGCCTTGCGAGATGGTGGTCAGGGTTTTTTCGTACAGCGATTTGTAATTGTTAAATTCGGTTTCGTCATAATCCCCTGCGGTTTCCTTAAATTGGTTGAGAGGAATGACTTTTTTGCCGTAATCGCGTTTGAGGTTTAGGGTTCTTGTTTCTGACATTTAATTATTTCTTTGCAAAAATTTTAACCCAAGTCGGGCCGCACATCATTTTTGCAAAACTCCTTTTTAATAATCCCGGGAATCCGGGGGTTAGTTCGGCGTCTGTGCCTGACGCAATGAAGTTATTTTTCCCTGTTTTCAAGGGGTGCCAATATAGGGAAGCAGCCGTATAATTGCAAGTCAAATTTATCAAAAACACGGGTTACGGACGCAGGCGCATTTATTGAGCACAGGAAGGATTGGATACCGTTTTTCGAACGATGAAATCGTCAAAATCGGCCCTGGAATTCGTGTTGTCGGATTCGGTCAGAAGAAAGATACCGATGATTTGTTCGGGAGGCTCTTCTCCAAATATACGTTTATAATCTTCAAACGGGTTGACCGACTCGTAGAACCATTCATCCGAAGCTTTCGAGTCGGTACGAATGACCTTGTAGAAAGTGTCTTTGAACATTCCGCTTTGACGCAGGGTGGTGCAAGGCGAAGAATTAGAATCCCATATGTAATGAAGCGTGATAGGCATTCCGATCCAATTCTGATAAAAAAGGACCACAATCTCCGCAGCATGGGCTTGCGATGCCGTGTTTGCAGGGATTCGCGGGAACTCTCTGACGCGCCAGCGCCAAGAAAGATAGGGGAACTCACGTATATTATAACTGAATGGTTTAACAAGAGCCACCGAACCGCTGGTCGTTTCGGAAGCCAGATAGGCGTTATCGTTTTCCTTTTGAATAACATACAGACGCTGGCCCGATCGCATAAGATCGTCGTCTTTCTTGCGCCAGCCCCAGAGCCTGGGGTAATCGCCGCTTTCGTTTGCGCTGAAGTCGTCAATAATGAAGGAGTCCGACTCAAGGATCTGTGCTTCCACATACTCATGGCTGTACCCGTTGCTTATGAGGTCGTCGAAACCGCCGAGGAGATCGCGAATCAGTCTGAAAAATGCGGTGCGGACGTCGTAGATTTTCCACACGCCATCGGACAAAATCAACCGAAGGTTTACTTTTTCAAGATCGCCCTCACGCAGGATCTGCCAGTCGGTCTTGGCCTTTCCGTTCTTGACCACGGCTTCCTCCCACCGGACATTCTTTTCACTCAGACGGGTTCGTAAAATCGGCAGATCGGCAGCCGTTTTTTTCATGATTTTTCGTCGTATGGCGCGTGTATAACGCTTTTGCCAGGACGACGAGATGTTGACCCAGTTCTCCGGAAAGGTGCGCCGGGCTATTTCCTGCCAGTCGAGAATCTGGTCCAAGGGAGTAGTGTCGGACGAGTCGATCTGCAGCCTTGCCTTTGCGGTATCCTTCATCCAGTCATAAAGTATCTGATGATACTTAGAAAGAGTCGAATTAGGATTATCCTGACCCGCAACGGTCTGAGTGCAAGTCCACCAGGTAAGCAGTATTATTATGTTACATATTCGCATGGCCTGTCCAATATTTTAGAACGACCGTATCCCCCGTAAATTCTGCGTAAGTGAAGTGATGTATCCAGTCGCCCAGGTTGATATACTTCTTTGAACCGATCATAGTTTCTGTCGGCTGATGATGATGACCCATAATAACAATATCATGACCTTCTTCAAAGAGCTTCTTTATATAAGACTCTATGCTTGGGTCGTTCCGGTATTTTTGGTAGTCTCGGTCTTGGTCTTTGCTGAACCGGGACATCGCACTTCCAAGGGGAAGTCCGATATCGGGATGCAGCCAGCGGTACAGGAATATGCTCAGTTTATTACGTAATAGTTTTTTCATGACCCGGTATGAGCCGTCCAATTCTGAAATCCCGTCGCCGTGATAGAGATATACTTTCTTGCCATCAAGTTCGATAGGGTAATGGTCGGGATGCACGATAATGCCCGCTTGTTTCTCAAAGAAGTCATGTACCCAATGGTCGTGATTCCCGCTTAAATAATGTATGGTAATGCCGCTATCGGCCAGTCTCAAGAGTCTGTAAAGACCTTTGAGGCAGGCCTTGGGAACAGCATGTTTATACTCGAACCAGAAGTCGAAAAAGTCTCCGAGTATGTACAACGCAGCGGCGTCCTTCCGTATGTGATCGAAGAATGAATCAAGCTTTTCGAGTTTTACACGCTCCAGCGCGTTATCGGACGTGCCTAAATGCGCATCGGATATGAAGTAGTGCTTATTTCCCATTTTCATGCGGATAAGAGATTGTTGCGTAATGGTAATTCAACGATGAATTCCGTTCCTTCAAAACGTTCGGTAGAATAGAAAATTTTTCCCTGATGTTTCTCTATGATGCTGTAAGCCACAGATAGCCCGAGTCCTATGCCTTCTCCGATCTTGCGCGTTGTGAAGAACGGATCGAAGATCTTTTCCCGTGCGTCTTCCGGGATACCGATCCCGTCATCACGGATCTTGATCTGAATAATGGATCTTTTGATACCGCTGTCGATGGCTTGCAAAGACCATTCAAGGTCTTTTAGAGAAGCCTCTTCAATGAGTTTGGTCTCGATGCGTATGTGGCCGCGGTCAACATCCAGGTAGATCGTTGATCCCTCGTTTTTGATTTCCTGAAGGGCGTATTCCTGGTATTCAAGGATGGCTTGCGCGGCATTAAGCAGAATCTGCATGAAAGCCTGGCTTAATTCCTGCGGATAACATAGGATCGGCGGAAGGGGTGAAAAGAATGTTTCCACCTTGATGCTGAATCGGTATTGGCTCAGAAAGAGTTCCACTATATTGCCCAGGGTCTCATTGATATTGACCTCTTTGATCTCCGATTCATCAAGTCTGGAGAATTTTCTAAGGTCTTTCACGATTTGCATCATGCGAAAGCCGCTTTTTTCAAAACTGCCCAGAATATTCTGGATGTCTCTGAGCACGTAATCGTAATCAATAGATTCTTTGAAACGTTTGATTTCAGCTTTGACCGACTCGAACTCTTCCGATGATTGGAAACGGTGTTTGATGATTGCACTATCAATATGTTCAAGAAAGCGGGTCAAATCGCCGATGTATTCCTTCAAATGCGTAGCGTTTCCGTAGATACTGGCCAGCGGATTATTCATTTCGTGCGCAATACCGGCCACAATTTGGACCAGAGATGCCATCTTTTTCGTATGGATCAGGTCCGTCTGGGTTCGTGTCAATTCCCGGATGGTATTTTCCAGGTCCCTTTTTTGACGTTCCAGGATCTCACGCTGCCGGTTTATCTCTTCGTTCTGCTTTTTGACTTCCTGCGTTCGAAGTTGGATCCGGTGTTCCAATTCCTCATTTCGTTTCTTAATGATCTTGATTCGGTTTTGATAGGCTAAATAACCGAGTCCGGCTAATCCCAACGGAACAAGGATGAAGAACCACCACTGTTTCCAGAATGGCGGAAGAATGACGAATTTCAACTCTACTGTGTCATGGGTTTCTTTATTGTGAAAACTTACCGTACGGCATTGAAATGAGTAATGACCATGATCGAGATTGGTGTAGCGGACCTGACGCTCACCCGAAAGACTGCTCCATCTTTGATCAAATCCGTTCAGCCGGTATTGGAATTGCAGGGATTCTTCGTTGCGGAACAATAGGCCTCCGAACGAGACTTCAATATTTCGATCATCGTAACTTAGTTCGATCGGTTGGTCAATGGCATGCGCGACATTGTTGGCAGTGAACCGTTTTATGTACAAAGGAACCGATCGCGTATATTCAAAATCAACTTTTGGCAGATAGCGCGTGACACCGCCATAAAACGATATCCACATATTACCCTGTTTGTCCACGGTCATGGCGTCTTCCTGGGAACCTTCATTGCCGGCCAATCCATCGCTTTGAAAATAGACATTAATGACGCTCAGTTTTTCGGGATCCAGCTGATGTAGACCGCGGCCGGTGGTGATCCAGATAAACCCGGATGCATCCTGCTCGATGCATTTGATCTTGGTGTTAAGGAAACCGGCCTGTTCAAGATCAATACGCACCGTTCCCTTGATGTCATGATCATCGTCGGTTTCCACTTTGATCAGCGCATCGTCGGCTCCTATCCAAATCATATGCTGCCGGTCTTCGTGGAGGTCATTGATAATTTTTTCAGGTAGATCCAGTTTATCAAGAGGGTCAATCCGGGGACTTGATACGGCAACTTGATCATGATCTATCCGGCAAAGCCCACGATTGGTCCCTATCCAGAGATTGCCTTGGTGGTCTTTCAGTATCTTTCGAATATTGTCACTGGGTAATCCGTCTTTTCGATGAAGTGTTTTGATGCCATTGGCCGAATAGCGGTTAAGACCGGAAATCGTACCGATCCAGATCTGGCCGGTATGATCAAACTCAATTTGCCGCACATCGGGACTTGTCAGTTCGTGGCTGTTGATATACGGATAGAAGGAGCCGGCGCTGAAGCGCATGATTCCGCCCTCCGTTGCCGCGTACAGTATCCCGTTGGCGTCGATGGCCAGATCATGAATCGCGAGATCGGAAAGGCCGGAACGACGTCCGAAATTGTGAATCGTATACCGTCTCGGTGAACTTATATCCTGAGTTATATCGATGGCCGAGATGCCATTGCCGGTACCGATCCATATGCGTCCGGACGCGTCAGCTACAATCGGGCCCGGTGATTCGCCGGCCAAGCCTTCGGCAACCGTTAGAGTGTGGAACTTTTCGCTTGAGATCTTGCTCACGCCTCCCGACGCCGATGCGATCCAGATATTGTTTTCTCTGTCTGCGAAGACGGTACGGCACGTATTATCCAATAAACCATTTTCAGCGGCATAGTTGGTCACAGTAAAATTACGCTGGTAAGAAAGAGAAGCTTGTGCGGTAGCTTCGGAGAAGTTCAGTTTGCTGACACCGCCGGCCGTTGCAATCCATAGATTGCCCGGTATGTCCACCGCTATACCGCGTATATCGTTATTTATCAAACCATCGTAGGCGGTAAAGTTCTTGAATTTAATTTTGTTCTTTGAGGATAGAATATCGACCAGTTTACTCAGTCCGGAGCGCGTGCCTATCCATATCTCGCCGGACGGACTTTGTGCGATACTGGTTATTTGCTCAGAGCCGAGCCCGTTGTTCCGCGTGAATCGGGTTTCTGTAAAAGTGCCGGATACTGTGAATTCGAGTACTTTGAGCCCGGCTTCAGTTCCGATCCAAAATCTGTTTTCCTTATCCTGGAAGATAGCTGTTACAATGTCCGATCCTTGCGATGGGGCCGGCGGCAATAAGAGCGTGGGAAATAATTTGATAGTACTTCCGTCCTGATCGATCCGATAACGCGTTACTTCGCCGCTGCGGGAACCGATCCAAAGAAATCCTTCACGGTCGAGCAAAAGGCACGTATTTTCCAGGTTGGACAAACCGCCTCGCGGATCTATCCTTCTTATTGTTTTAATGTATCCTTCGGGATTTACTTCGAGTACGGAGATGCCGTTGACCATCAGCGCCCACAACTGACCGTGTCTGTCCTCGGCGACAGAGATGCCCACATTGCTTGTGAGTCCGTCCTGCTTGGTATAATTACGGAAATCCACGCCATCGTATCGCGTTAAACCGGCCGAAGATATGAACCACATGAAGCCTTTGTGATCTTGCGCGATGGCGGTGATGTATGCTTGAGGTAAAGCCGAACCGGACGGGTAGACGCGTACCGGGATCTTCTGGGCATGCGCCGCAGAAAAGCATAAGAGGAACAAACAACAAAATTGTGCGGCTAATGATTTCGGCATTTTTCTATCCTTGGAAGTGCCACAGGCGCATGTTCGTTTCTGGAAAAACGGAGCTGGAGCAAACGCCATCGGAATTCCAACGTCCACAGAGTTTCAAAACAAAAGATTATCGGTTGGGTCTTGAACGGAAGATAGTGAGAACAAGCAACAAAATAAAGAAAAGGATTGAGACTGTGACGGGAAAGAGATTCCCATACCGCGTAAAAAACGTTTCTGTGTTTTGGACGGCAACCGGACCGCTCAGGATGGCTTGTGTGGCGTTGGAAGTCTGCAAAGTCACATTCCCGAAAGGATCTACCAGGGACGAAATGCCGCTGTTGGCACAGCGAATGATGCTGACCCGGTTTTCGACAGCACGCAGGACGGCGATCTGAGAGTGCTGGATGGGGCCTAGTGTGCCGTCGTACCACGCATCGTTCGTGACGATGACCAGTACGCGCGCTCCCAGTTTTACCGCGTCTCTCACAATATCGGGAAAAATCGATTCGAGGCATACCACGCCGGCCATTTTCACGGAATCGGTCTGTACCGTATCTTGGAAAATCGGTACATTAAAAATTCGTAGGGAGTCCCCGGGATAGTAATCGGGGATACCTACATCCATTGCCATATCTTTCATGAAAAAAAGAAAAGAAGGGACAAATTCACCGAACGGGACCAAGTGCATTTTATCGTAAGAGACAAATCCGGAATGGTCCGGCCGGATCATATAAATGGAATTGAAATAATGTCCCCGTGGGTTTCCTTCATCGTCCAACACTACCTTTCGATCCGGAATGCCCGTGATCAGCGTGGTCCACTGGCGTCGGAGTTCCTGACGGATATTATTGAATTTATTCTTGTCAACCCTCAGCCTCACCGGTATTGCTGTCTCCGGCCATACGATGAGGTCGTTGTGCTTTTCCCCGGCGGATGCCGTTAGACGCATGATCTCCGTATAGGCAAAATCCTTTTCAAGCCATTTTCTGTTCGGCTCGATATTGGGCTGTATGACGGAGGCTGTTATCGTTTTTTCCGCGGCAGTTGAGTTGATAACGGTCAGTCCGTACGTCAGCGGTACAAAGAAAAGGAGAAGTAAGGATACCAAAATAAGGCGTGAATGAATGGCGGTGTCGGACTCTTTGAAAAAGTACTTTTTTATCAGGAAATAGAACATCACATTGATCAGAACGATCCAAAAGGAAAGACCTGTGATGCCGGTAAATTCAATGAATTGTATGAGCGGTGTGTAATAAGTCTGCGTGCTCGGCAATAAATGCCACGTAAAACCCAACTCCCCTTTGGATTGAAAAAACTCAAGAGTGCTCCATAAAATGGGAGCAAAGAAAAATCCCTTTGTCCCAAGACGCCGGCATACTATACTCTGCAGGAATCCATAAATACCCCACATCACGGCAAGATACATGATCGTACCAAGATACATAGCCGTGGCTTGGATCTGCGTTGCGCCGGTGTTCCAGTTCAGCCAATACATCAGGGTTCCGACCGAACACAGTCCTAATATATAGCCGCTTCGAAAACCCCCCTGAAATGAATGACTTTCTAATATGAGGAAAAAAGGGATGAGAGCGGCGTATGCAAAGAAACCGGTCCAAAAAGGCGGGAAACTGATGAAATACAGAATGACTGAGGCCGAATAGAGAAGAATCCTTTTTCTTGCCATGAACAAACAGGTTTTGAGGACTTACATTTGCAGGCCTTTTGAGTGATACTTACAAGGGCCTAGGACTTAAGACTTAAGTCGCGGCCGACGGGGCCTATTTTTTTCCGTTCGGTTTGAATTGAAGGTAAGTATAGTCTTTGAGTCCCAATTCATACGTGTCCAGAAGTTTTACGCCTTCGCTGGGTTTGATGGCGCCTTCTTTGATCCGTTGGTCGACTGCTTTTTTGATCAGTTTGATGATTTCGTTCTCGTTATACTGAACCAGCGATAGTACCTGGCCGACATTGGAGCCCGGAATGACTTCTTCGACATAATAATTTTCCGGTTCTTCATCGTCCATGAAGACATGAACTTCATTCACTCTTCCGAAAAGGTTGTGCATATCACCCATGATATCCTGGTAGGCTCCGAGCAGAAAGATCCCGAGGTAATACGGCTGGCCGTTAAGCGGATGAAGTTCCAGACGGTCCTTGACGTCTTTCAGGTCGATAAATTTGCCGATCTTACCGTCTGAGTCGCAGGTAATATCTACCAGCGTCGCGCGCCGGGAGGGTTCTTCGTTCAGCCGATGTATAGGGACAATGGGAAAAAGGTGATCGATGGCCCAATGATCCAGCAGGGACTGGAATATGGAAAAATTACACAGATACTGATCGGCCAACTTGGGTTCAAGTTCGGCCAATTCTTCCGGGACCACGGGCATATTCTTGGTATATTCCCGGATAACGAATACAATCTCCCAGAAAAGATTTTCTACTTTGGCTTTTTCGGCGAGGGTCAGATAGCCAAGCGAGAAAAGAGAATGAGCCTCTTCGCGCCTCTGGACGGCGTCATGATACACTTCCAGATAATTGGTATTCTTCTTGTGCAACTGGTGTCGTGTATCCAGCATTTCCTGGATGATGTCGGGGTCGTCCGGTGTGAAGTCGACTTTTTTATAGTCCTGCTTTTTTTCGATATTACCGAAAATTTCCAGAATGAGTACCGAATGATGGGCGACAATGGCACGGCCGCTCTCGGAAACAATATGCGGATGAGGGACATCTTCGCTGTTGCAGACCTCCAGGATAGTATACACCACGTCGTTGGCGTATTCCTGCATGGTATAGTTCATACTGCTTCGAAATGTTGTGCGTGAGCCGTCGTAGTCCACGCCGAGACCGCCGCCAACATCCATATATTGAATCGGAACACCCATTTTGTGAGCGCTTACGTAGATGCGGGCGGCTTCCTTGACCGCCGCTTTGATCGTACGGATATCCGGGACCTGCGAGCCGATATGAAAATGCAGAAGCTTGAACACATGCGGCATGTTGTTTTCTTTAAGGAGTTCGATCGCTTCAATGAGTTCCGGCGTGCTCAGACCGAATTTAGACTGGTCACCGCTGGAAGCTTCCCACTTTCCGGTGCCTTTCGTGCTTAGTTTGGCGCGAATGCCGATGGCCGGCTCGATATTCAGTTCCTGAGATATCTGCAGTATTTGACGCAATTCAGAAAGTTTTTCCACTACAAGAACAACGTTTTTGCGGAGTTGTTTTCCCAGTAGTGCCATTCGTATGAAAGCGGCATCTTTATAACCGTTGGCAATGATCAGAGTATCCTTGTCTTCGATCAGCGCCAGGGCCACGTAAAGTTCCGGTTTGCTTCCGCACTCGATTCCATAACCGTAAGGAATACCTGCGTCCAGAATCTCTTCGACCGCTTCGCGAAGCTGGTTGACCTTTATCGGGAATACGCCGAAGTAATTGCCCTGATAATTGTATTCGTGAATGGCCGCACGGAAGCTTTCATTGAGTTCCTTGACACGGCTGCGCAGAATATCCTGAAAACGGATCAGGACCGGAATCTCGATACCTCGGGACTGGATCTCCTCGATGACCGTATATAAATCAATAGCTTTATCGGGATCTTTGGTAGGCGTGACGGAAATGTGTCCTTTAGGATTGATATGAAAGTAACCGGCTCCCCATTCTTCTACGTTGTAGACCTGATTGGATTCCTCAATGCTCCAAGCCAACGTCGTTTTCCTCCTTGCAGTAAGAACTTATAAGTAACTGTTTTTGTAGATCCGGCACACAACGGATCTAATTGTTTTTTTTAAATAGTAATTCTTTTCCATAGTACGATTTTTTATGCGAAAAAACATATCAAAAGACAGATATAAATGCAATAGTAAATATAGGAAATACATAATAAATCTTGACTTGCCTTGTAATGTTCAGTAATTTTAACTGATTAGCTAGAGTAACCTTTATGAGTCTATTAAAAGACAAAAAATTTCGGCTTTTGTATTTCCCTGAAAGCCAGTCTGAAATGCGGGAAATTATGATTTCCCGCAATCGCTTGGTATTTATGGGTGCGGCGGTTATCGCTTTTCTTTTCATCATGATGACAGGGTTGGGTATCTTGTTTTCAACATACACCGGTGATGAACGACTGGCGCAACTGAACACAGAAAACCAAATACTCAAACAGCAGATCTCCGTAATGGGTCACCGGGTCAGTAATATTGAAGGAGAGATCGCGACACTGAGAACCAAAGACAGTGAACTCAGGTTGGTGTCGAATCTGCCCGATGTGGAAGAGATGCTCAAGGATGCCGGGATCGGCGGAAGCGAGTTCCAGATCGACTATAATCCGGATTTGATCTCCGCAGATGCCGATGCGTTGATCCGGAATAATCTGAAAAATCTCGATAAGTTGGAGGCGAGTCTCAATCTTGAAATGCAGAGTTATGCCGAACTGCAAAATCAGATCAATGCTCGCGTGAATCAGTTGAACTATATTCCGTCCATTTGTCCTATCAAAAAGGGGCGCGTGACGGATCGTTTTGGTGTTCGTAAATCCTTCCGTTCGTGGAAAGCGCACACGGGACTCGATATCGCAGCACGATGGGGTACGCCGGTATATGTAACGGCGGATGGTGTGGTGGAGTCGGTGACTTGGCGCGGGGGTTACGGTAAGTCCATCATCGTCGATCACGGGAATGGTGTCAAGACGTTATACGGACACTTGTCATCCTACCAGGTGCGTAACGGACAGAAGGTCAAGCGAAATCAAAAGATCGCCGAAGTGGGCAGTACCGGATTATCAACCGGACCTCATCTGCATTACGAAGTGAGGGTGAACGAGATTTGCCAGAATCCCGAATTATACATATTCTTTGATATGATCAGTTACCTTGAGGTCAAATGATTTCAGGGCTCGCCGGCTGAACCTGCATAGATGATCAGAGTTTTTCCTGCCACCAACGTGTCATTAGTCATATTGTTCCACCCCTTAATTTCATCAACACGTACGCGATAGCGATCGGCCAAACGGATCAGCGTGTCTCCGCCGCGAACGACATGCGTGATCTTCTGAGAAGGGACGATACGGATCTTGAGTTTACTATCCGTGAAAACGGCGTCGGTTTTTAACGCATTCCATCTGACGATATCGGCAGAACTTACGCCGTAGAGTTTTGAGATCTTTATGAGTGATTCGCCTTCCTGTACTGCGTGCGTTACAAAGAAATCCGAAAGGCTGTCGGCCGGTGCCGCAGAGGAATCACGTTTCGTTTCGGTGATCTTGATGGTGTCCGGCAATAATAATTCCCAGTTCCCTTCCGGCAACGCATTCTTCATAATCCAGTAATTATACAGCTTGATCGTTTTGTAATTGGTGCCCTGATCTTTGGCCCAGCGACCGAGGTCCGGTATGGGGCCTTTGACGGTGATCTTCTGTGTGGCGCTGTCAAAGGGAGGATAATAATCTTCGAATGTCAGTGAATAACCGTAGGTCTTCGGTTTTTCAAGGATCTCTTTCATGACGGCAATATGAAAGACATAGTGGCGCGTTTCCTTATTTAGAAAAAGATCATAATAGTCCTCCACCTTTTGCTCCCTAACGGCTTTGTCGATATTGGCCTGGCCGTTATTGTAGGCCGCCGCCGCCAACGACCAAGTACCCAGAGCCTGCCGAAGACTCTTAAGCATCCTTATGGCTGCGCGTGTTGACTTTTCTACATGAAATCGTTCGTCAATCTGTTTATCCACGCGTAATCCCCATAATTTGGCCGTTGAGGGAATGAATTGCCAAAGGCCCGCCGCATCGGCATTGGAGTAAGCGTCAATTCGGAGCGAGCTCTCCGCAACCGAAAGATACTTGAGGTCCTCGGGAGCTTCCATCTCCTTCAGTATCTTCTCAAAGAACGGGAAATACTTACGGGTCCGTTTCAACTGCAGAAAAATACGATCGTCGTTTCCGGTACGTGCATAATAGATATCCTCCATGCGCTCTCTCACGTCGCGTATCTCCAAAGGAACTCTTTCACCGCAAAAAAAGAAAGAATCCGGCATCATGGCAAATACCGCATTCAACGCTTTATCTTGCATTGGTGAAGCGCATATACCGGCCATTGGTGGCAAAAACATAAAAAGTAGGATGAATCTAACGAACATATTGAGTTGAAGTTTGAAGGAATAATTCAAAAATTTGATTAGGCAAATAAAAAAGCAGGCATCGAAATGGATGCCTGCTTTCAAAACCGAAGAGGGTGTGTAACGTCCTCTCGTCAACTAATCTTACAGCTGTGTAACCCAGATGGAATCACTGTAAGGTAATTCAGAAATTACTTCTTAGTTGATTTTTTCTTTGAAGTCTTCTTGGTTGACTTCTTTGCACCGGCTTTTTTCTTGGTTGCCATGGTTTGGTTTCCTTTCACCTAGT
Organism: uncultured Bacteroidota bacterium; assembly: GCA_964415295.1. Classification (GTDB taxonomy): domain Bacteria; phylum CLD3; class CLD3; order SB21; family SB21; genus SB21. The sequence goes on along the minus strand of CAYPYN010000002.1, from coordinate 12,388 downwards.
GGAACTTTAGTTAATTAAATGAGAGCACCTTCATTCTCTCACCACTATCTTAAGTTTTTTTGTTTTGAAAGTCAACAAAATTCTGCATTTAGCGAAAAATTGAAAAAAAAATCATGAGAAAGGAACCTGTCGGATTGTTTAATAAATTATTAGTGGAGATGGCCAGTGCCCGCAAAGCCTTATATAATGACAATTTGCAGGCAGGGGCGTTTTCGGGGCTTCATTGACAGTTTGTTTGTTCGTACAAAACGGATTTGAAAAAAAAATTTCAAATTTACTTTGAATACGATGATTTTTTTGATCTCAAAAACAAAAAAATGTTTTCTAACGGGAAAATCGTCACAAAAATAATTTGTTCCGTTTGGTTTTTGTGCATCCGCAAAATATTCTTTCTCAGAATTTAGCTAATCGCGGCGGCGTTTGACACTCTTTCTGAGCCTGTCGAGTTGTTCTTTGGCTTTGAGATGCTCGGGTAGTGTCTTTGAAAAGATGTGTTTTCCGGAACCGTCGGCTACCATGTAGAGAAATTCGACTTTTGCGGGATACAAGGCGGCAAGAATAGAAGCTTTACCGGGATTATTGACAGGACCTGGAGGCAGCCCTTTATACTTGTATGTGTTGTAAGGACTGTCGATTTCCAGATCCTTGTTGTAAAGCCGGCGAGGACCATCTGGGATGATGAATTGTACGGTCGGATCGGCTTGAAGAGGCATGTTTTTTTTCAGGCGATTGTGATACACAGCTGACACGTAGTAGCGTTCGTCATTGTCGGCTGTCTCACCCTCAATGATTGATGCCAGCGTCAACACCTGATGCGGCGTCATACGCAATTCCGCCGCTCGTTTCCGTAGGTCGTCGGAGAAGAATTTTTTGAATTCCCGTACCATGACTTTCACGATGTCGCGCTCATGCATGCCGGGATCGAGGAAATACGTGTTGGGCATGAGGTAGCCATACAAGGAGCCCGCATCAATTCCGAGAAGTCTGCAAAGGGAAGTATCGGCGATGGTTCTAACGAATTGTGCCGTATCGATGGGGAGTTTGAGTTGGATAGCACGGGCGATGAACCGGATATCTTTGCCTTCAGGAATGGTCAGGCGTACGTTCTGAGGCACGGCATTCTGAAGGGTCTTCAATATCTGATGATTGGATGCGTGAGCGGGAAGAAGATATTGTCCGGCCTTCAGATTCTTTTCCGCCTTTAGAAATTTGGCGGCCAGGACAAAAAGACGCGCATTTTCAACAACACCGCTTTCTTCCAATATATGTGAGATCTCGTACAAGGACGCACCCCGCGGAATGGTGATCAGCAATTTCTTGTCCATCGGTACGGATTCCAAATTCACAGTCGGAGCATTGTACAAAACTAATTTGTAAAAACCGGCAACACCAACCATGCTCAGCAGAATAATTATTCCAACACCCGCAGTGATCCAGCGGATCCACAATCGCGGCTTTTCAGTTTCTGTTTTCAGAATGTCTCAAACTCCCGTCAAAATATTTTTGTCCTACGGACTCAGCACTTTTTTCTGATGCGCGCCATTATACAATATTAATGTTACTTACGCAACAATATTCAGTAGTCGGAGTGAGAGGTGCTATCGCAACTGGGAAGAATGGCCGGTAGGAAAGCGCATGTGGAAGGAGGTACCTGCATTTTTCTGACTTTCTACGGTGAATTCGATACCGTGACGTTCAAAGACGTCGTGAACGATCACCAAGCCCAGTCCTGAGCCTTTGCCTTTGGTTGTAAAAAAAGGATCGAATATCTTCTGCAAATAATCCTCTTCAATGCCCTCGCCGGTGTCCCGGATGGTAAGACGAACCATTTCGCCGTCATTGGAAAGATTTACCGAAAGCGTGCCGCCCAAAGGCATGGCTTCAATCGCATTGATGAAAATATTGAGCAGAGCCTGCAGCAGCTGGTTGGCGTCAAATTCTAAGTCCGGAGTCCGGTCATCAATTTCGGTCCGCAGAATAATTCGGCTTTGTGAGATCCTTTCATTCAGAAGCATGAGCGCATTGTCAATGATGGGTCTCAAAGGCTGCCGGACTTTGGAGGGTTCTGCGGTGCGAACATAGTTCAGCGTATTGTTCAGTATACCCTCCAATCGGATGGTTTCGTCCACGATAATTCTGAGGTAATCTTCATTTTCATGGTAATGCGGACGTGCCAGCATCGCGCGCGCAAATCCTCCGATGGCCACGAGCGGATTTCGGATCTCATGCGCCATCTTAGCGGACAGTTCACCAATGGCCGCGAGCCTTTCGGAGCGGATCAGTTTTTCTTGGCTGTTTTGAAGAGAAGTATGGGCTTCCTGCAGTTCTTCAACTTTCTTAGTAATTTTGTCGTAAAGTACCGCGTTTTCCAAGGCCGCTACAATCTGATGGGCAAAAAGTTTCAACATTTCAAGATCTTGATCGCTGATGGGCCGTCCCGTGATCGCATTATCTACGACCAGAACGCCTACCGTTCCTTCCTTGGAAATCAGGGGAACGAGTGCCATTTGATCCGTCTCAAAAATGGTACGAATCGTTTTCGTGAGATATTTTTCATCTTTACTCTTGATCAACAGGCAATGGCCCTGGCGGATGACATCATGAAATGCCGCAAATCCGGAATCCGCTTCCTCGTCGCCGTAGCTTACCGGGATGCGGAGCGACGTCACGATCTGGTTGACTTTGAAGTCCCGTCCGTCCTGCACAGAGCTATAAGATGTGAGAATGTCTTTGAGGGTTTGCGTCTTTTGATCCAACTCGGTCCAGAGAACGCCGGCCTCTTGAGGATCCGACGGGCCGATAGCTTTTTTGCCTTCCAGAAAATCTTTGGTTTCATTCATTATAAAAAGGAAAGCACGGTTGAAGCGAAGCCCCTGTCCGGCTGTGGCGGCCACCAGAATCATATTGAGAATTTCGTCAAGATCCAGTGACGCGTGGATAAGGGCGCTGATCTCATTGATCTTGGAGATATTGTCCAATGTGCGGCGGTTCTCGTCCTCAAGCAGTTTCTGATGGGTCTTGTCTCGCATGATCAATACTGTTTCATACGATGATCCGTCCTCCGCCGGGATAAACATGACGGTCAGTTCGCAATACAGAGGAGCACCCGACTGCGATACGCAATGGCTCATGCGATGCCGTATGGTATCTTGCAGCGGCAACGAGGCTGCAAACGAATGCAATGTTTTGGAAAACGGGTTATCCGCGTGAAAGAGTACGTCGATCGATCGTCCGGTCATGTCCCTGGCCGTATATTCAAAAATATTTTCGGCACCTGCATTCCACGAGATGACATGAAGATCCTTATTGAGAATAATGATAGCATCAGGAGAATTCAGAGTGATAGAAGCAAGTTTTTGCCGCTCTTCGGAAACTATTTTTTCCGCGGCGACCTTTTCTGTGATGTCAAAGGACAATTTGATGACGATAGGAGGCGAAGAGGGATCCCGTTCAATTGGAATGAAAATATTTTCAATATATCGGATACTTCCGTTCAGAAGGTCCTCGCAAACTTCGCTGCAGACCTGGTTCCTTTCAAGACAATCAGAGATCAGCTTACGATCGCCTTCCTCCATGACGTAATAACGATGATTGACGCTGTCCCACAACCATTGGATGTCCTTGTCCGGAATCAGGATCTTCCCGTTAAATTTTTCGATCGACCGAACCAGATCATGAATGGATAATGTTTCAAGCATAAGCGGTTCCTCATTCCCATATGCCCGGAATGATTTGCTGGCAATGAGAGCAGCGGCTGTTCTGAATCTGATTTCTAAGAATCCTGAATCCTATCCGTTCCACCAGAAGTTTTCCGCATTGATGGCAATAGGTATTCTCGGAGGTCTCGAGTTTTCCGGGCAAATTTCCGGCATATACGTAACGGAGGCCCGAATTTTTTCCTATGCCAACGGCTCGGAGCAGAGTCTCGGCGGGAGTATTGTCCGGATCGGTCATTTTATAATCCTGATGATAAGCGGTGACATGCCAGGGAATGTCGGGAGAGACGGATGCCAAAAAACCGGCTATATCCCTTAATTCCCCGTCGGAATCGTTAAAAGTTGGTACGATCAAGGTAACGACTTCAAGCCAAAATCCAAGTTCGTGCAGTTGCCGGATGCTGTCGAGAACAATATTAAGACGTGTGCCCAGTTTACGGTAATTCTTATCGTTAAAGCTCTTGAGATCAACTTTGTAAAGATCGACATACGGACGCAGATAGGACAGAACCTCGGGCGTCGCATTGCCGTTTGAAACGTACGAACATATCAGGTGCGCTTTTTTGGCTTCCTTAAATACGTCGACAGCCCATTCCGACGTGATCAGCGGCTCATTATAGGTACTGGTGATCACGCGGGCTTTATAAGCTTGCGCGAGGCGAAGGATCTGCGTCGGATCAATGAGCATGGGTTCCGTGCCTGCCTGCGGATCGGAAAGGGCTTGTGACGTGATCCAGTTCTGGCAATAGGCGCAGTGCATATCGCACCCGAGCATGCCGAAGCTGAGCGCTTTAGCTCCCGGAAGGGCGTGAAAGAAAGGTTTTTTTTCAATCGGATCAACCTGGACGCCGGCCGTGTATCCATAGGGCACGTACAGTTTACCGTCCCGGTTGTAGCGGATTTTACAAATGCCTTCGCGCCCCTCTTTGATTTTGCAACGGTGGCCGCAGGCATAACACTCGAGGGTACCTTCGTCGAGAGTCCTGTAAAGCTCTCCCTCCCTTGTGTGCCTTCTTAAGGTTTCACGAAGTGTTGGGGTCTCCGCCATGGTGCCAAGGCTCCGAAAAGGTTTGGCTCAGATTTCAATAGTGAAACGCTTTTGTGTAAAAAACATTCACGGCCTTACGGTCATACGTCGGGCGGCGGATTGTAAAATATGACGCCGGAGATTGGGCGCTGCATTTTGAACAGCAGATCATCAACGTGTTTCGGATTCTCCGGATTCAGCTGATTGGCATTTACGATCAGTACCGGCGCCCAGCGGAAATACATGAAAAATTCGTTAAACTCCTCATTCAGCCGGAGGATATAATTCTCGTCGATCGAATTCTTGCCCTTCAGACTGTTACGAATTCCATAATGGGCGTAGAGTTTTTCGAGAACGGCATCGGTGTGATGCTGCAGATAGATCACAAGATCCGGCAGAGCAACTTCTTTTTCCATATGATTGAATAATGTCTCATACAAAACAAAGTCCTCCGCATCCAACTTGAGATTGGCGTAGATTCGATCGGCGTAAAAAAGGTAGTCTGATATGACCTGTTCATGAAACATCTCGGTCTGCAGGTTGTGTTTTTGGGCCTTATAACGGTCCAATAGCCGAAGCAGATGTTTCTTAAAAAGAAGGTCTTTGGGGTCCGACGTTTGCAGATCGATAAGCGGAGTTGATCCGTCTTCTTCAAGGATAGTCCTGGCATTGGACCGGGACGCAAGGTTTCTGGCCAGTGCCGTGTTGCTGCTTTTTACAATGCCTTCGACAGCGATGAGTTTGATTTTTTGCATAACGGTCGCGCGCCGGCTTCAGTGAACTACTTCGGTGATTTTCAAGCCATATTCCGTTCTAACAACCGCGCCGTGGTCTTGCAACAATTCGAATAATTCGCGCATGGATTTGTGCAGAACAGGGCAGATCCAGTCCGGTGCGATCTCGCACATCGGTTCGAGTACAAATCGCCTTTGTGCATACCTCGCGTGGGGAATGGCAAGTCCTCTTTCATCGACCACCCATCGGTCATAAAAGATGATATCGATATCCAAAGTGCGAGGCCCCCACTTGATGTCGCGTTGCCGCCCGAGGTTCTCTTCGATATGAAGAAGGTGAATCATGAGGACTTCGGGTGGGAGAGAAGTCCTGATTTCGACGGCTATGTTATAAAATGGGCCCTGACGGACCGGGCCGACAGGGGATGTCTCATAGATCGAAGAGACTTTTGTAACTTCGGCCAATTCAGACAAAGCATCCAAGGCCATTTGGAGATTCTTCAATCGGTCGCCCACGTTGGATCCGAGACTCAGATAAACCACTCTGTCTTGTGAATTCATATTTTTTTCCGGGTAATTTCCACTTCTACGTGTTCAATGGACCCGTGAATAGGTACACTCGGTTTTCGAACGCGCACCGTGACTTCCTGTATATCGAAGCCGGTCAGTATTTTCTCGGCAATGTATTGCGCCAACGCCTCGATCAGGTAAAATTTCTTTTCAGTTACAGCCTCATGAATTTTGTGATATACTTTACCGTAGTCCACGCAAAGTTCCAGCCGGTCCTCTCTGGCGGCTTTCTCTGCATCAAGGCCCATTTCGACATCGATCTCGAAACGCTGCCCGAGAGTTCTTTCTTCCTCGTGGGCGCCGTGATGCGCATAGATGACCATATGAGTGAGCCGGATCTTGTCCAAAGGCCTCAAAGGAACTCCTGCTGTTTATATATTTTTTGAAAAATCGTGCATGCGCCTTATGGCCTCGTTAAGCCTATCTTCCGACGTGGTCAGGGAAATCCTGAAATAACCTTCACTGGCTTTTCCAAGTCCGGCTCCCGGGGTTATCACCACGCCTGTGGCGGCAAGGAGTTTTTTTGCAAAGTCCATCGACGGCATCCCACCGGGTACCTCCGTCCAAACATAAATAGTCGCATCGGGTGTTTCCGCGTTGAACCCGGCGCGGCGAAGCCCATCAATAACTATGTCACGCCTTTTCTTATAGATCGCCACCGCCGGTTGCGTCAATTCTTCGAGATGATCGAGCGCAAAAGCCGCCGCCTCCTGTATGGCTAGAAAAAGTCCCGTATCTATATTAGTCTTGATTCTGGTCAATCCTGCGATCAAGGAAGGTTCGCCGGCCGCAAATCCGACACGCCATCCCGTCATACTGAAAGTCTTGGATAAAGAGTGAAATTCTATACCGGTTTCCAATGCGTGCGGTGCCTGCAGGAAACTGGGAGGGGCGCTCTCGAAGTACAGCTCCTGATACGCGGCATCATGAGCCGCGATGATCTTTCGTTCATGACAGAAAGAGGCGATCCTGGAAAAATAATTCAAATCGGCCGATCCGGTCGTGGGATTGTTCGGATAATTGAAGAAAAGCAATTTAGCGCGCTGGACGGCCGAGGCCGGTATGGTATCCAGATCTATGCGATAGCCGTTTTTCTTCAACAGAGGCAGCGGATAATATTCACCGCCGGCCAGAACGGTACCTGTAATGTAGGCCGGATAACCCGGATCCGGCGCCAGAACCACGTCGCCCGGGTTTACAAAAACCAATGGAAAATGCGCAATGCCTTCTTTGGAACCGATGAGAGGAACTATGTTTTTTACAGAATCCAAAGTTACGCCGTAACGTTTCTTAAAAAAACGGACGATCGCCTCCCGGTAATTCATCGATCCCGTCTGGTAGGGATAACGGTGATTGACTGGATTGTTCAGTGCTTTGACGCATGCGTCAATGATGGGTTTCGGTGTCGGTATGTCGGGATCGCCCACACCCAGATCGATGACGTCCTTTCCCTGAGCGATGGCCTCTCGTTTCATGCGGTCTACTTCGGCGAACAGATGTACCGGTAGTTCCTTGAAGCGGTCTGCGGTTGAAAACATGATTCTGATCCTTTTCAAATGAGAGCGATTTTCAAACGGCATAATATATTGATAACGAAGTTCTCATTCAAGCGCGCTTTTGCATTTGTATGAAACAAAAAACCCCGTCCAAATGGGCGGGGTTCGTTGGATAATAGTTAATCGGCTTTTAGAAGGCGTAATTAATCCGTACATTGAATTTGTAGTCGGTGTTCTTTTCAGACACGGTTTTTGCGATATCAAATCTAAAGATGTTCTTTTCATCACCAAGCCCTATACCGATATCGGTCTGAATGTCGTTAGCCCGTACACCCTTGAAAGCTTCACGGACCGCATAAACCTTGTTGTTCCAGGCGTAACCGTTGTCCATAAAAAGTATGACGCTGAAGGGATGGAGGAAGAAAATCTTGTCATCTTTGAGAATGCCGGAGCTCAAGCGGTATTCGATGTTCGACAAGAAGACCTGATTGCCCGTGAAGGCTTTGTAATCATGACCTCTGAGTGTGGAAATACCTCCGACTGCAAAGATTTTTTGGAGAGGCAGGTCGCCCGTACCGGCGCCAATCATGACGCGGGCATCTATATTTTCCCAACGGCTGACAGGCTGGTAACGCGCTACGCTGAGCGTATATCGGGTAAATTCAAAATCCGAATTCAATTTTTTCAGACTCCTTTCGCCTTCGGCAAAAATATGCCACCCCACACGTTTAATATGCTTTTTCCCTGCGCTGATCGTTGACACGGTATTAAGTTCAACCGAACCCGTATAACTTACCATCCGCCCTTCATTGATCATCGGATTTATTCGAAAATTGTGTTTCGGGAAGAATACGGCCCAATTGACATTGTTCTGCAAGTTGGAGTAGTCGTCGACACGGTACGACGCACCTAATTTTAATGACTCGTTCAGATATTGACTGGCTTGAAAACTGAATCCTTGTGTGCGGAAATAATCGCGGTAATCATTCTTGATGATAAGAGCATTCAGAGCGTTTTCGAGGTCGCCGACGATCGCCTGATCCTGGGAGTTGGTCAGATCGTGCAGTTCACCGCCCAACGTAAATCTGTAGGCATAACCCCACACCTTATCAACGCCTAATTGGTAACGGAAGGCCTTCTCGCTGAAAGCATAACCCGCCTCGCCATAGATCTGAAAGGGCTTTCTTGAATAGATCTTGTGATTCCGGTCCAGTTTGAGTCCCAGATAAAGACCATCCACGCGGTTATAATCGAAGAGGAAGAAATTAGTGTATTTGTATCGCGGTTCCCGGCTGAGGAAATAAGTCATCTCACTGCGGTCGTTCCTATTCTTTTGCCACCGGTCCTTTGGGTTTTCATCTACCCTTACAAAAGAAGCGCTGTAAGTATCGTCCTCACCATCCCGACCTTCCGAATCATCTTCATATGAATAATCGTATTTCTTTTGGGCCGCTTTCTCTTCCCATTTCTTCATCTTGGCATTGAACTTCTCCATCTTACGATTGAATTTTTCCATTTCGCGGTTGAAGCGTTCCATTTCCTTTTCGTAGGACTGTTTGGCGGCCCAGTCGTTATTGAATGACGGAGGCGTAGGAGGAACAGGGGGCGTTGGCGTTGAAACAAGCTCTTCAGAGTCTGTTTCTTCTTCAATATCTTCGTTATCAAAAGTCGTTAAACCATCTTTGTCCGCGGTATCATCTCCGAAGATCACTTTCCCATTCACGGCGATGGCATCCTTTGCAATATGTCCTGAATTCTTGACGATAATATTACCGTTGGTAACAACAGCACGTCCGTTGAGTTCACCATAGACCACCAGGTCGCCGTTGATGACCAGGATGTCGCCATCAATTCTCTTGTCTGATCCAAGTTGATGACCGCCTCTAAATATAGTTAGCGACTTGGAATTTGGGAGGTATTTATCCTTGATCTGTTCGATATAGCGATCTCCGTCTTCGGAATCTTTGCCGACGGTTTCATCGGACTGGCTAAACACCGACGGACCGCTTAATATAAAGAATCCGCAAATAATATAACGCAATGTTGTTTTCATGATTTTATGCCTCGCCATATTTGTTTAATAGATAGTTAGCATACGCTGCGGTTTCTGAAATGTTTCATGGATTACGGATTATTATACTTTGTAAATAAGACAGATAGAAATCCCAAAAGTTCCAAAAACTACAATCCAATCAACCGTTAATAACGGTCCGAGGATTCTTTGAAGTTTAGTGTAATGGCGGGCCTATATTTGAATAAGGGAAGTTACGAATTATTTTAATTTTATATACTTGCGAACTCGAACTGTTTTGACTATATTTTTTTCGAATATCCGGTTGCGTCATATTAGGGTCTGTTCGGTTCCAGAATTTCTCAAAGGGAGAGTTGATGAGGTATTCGTTACGGCTGTTTTCACTTCTCACCGGTATAAAACTTTTTGCTTGGATTTCGGTAATTCCCGTCGCCGCACAAGTAACCAATCCGACAAAGTTTGACCTGAACCGTTATGATTTTGATGCGGGCTCGTCCTATGACGTTGCCATGACGCTTTCAGTGAGGAATTCACAAGCCGATATGGTGGAGTTGCATGTTCCCTATGTCGGTGTTGAAATAGCCGTAGAATCCGTCACAAAGATCTCCGCGGGTATCACATCAGAATTTTGGCTTACCAAGGACTCTATTCTATTTAAGAGGAAATTGTCTCAGACGGCATTGGTGATTTCGCGTTCCAGCTCAGTCGTTATTCAGACGGCATCCTTTTTGAAATCCGGAGATCAAATAGTCATTCGTCTTCGGATGGCCCTTCCATTACATATTCGAGAACAGAAAGAGCACGTGTCTTCCTCAAAAACAGAAGATAAGAGTATGGTCGTCTCATTGTCCAATTCCATTGTATCAGGATCTACGATGTCCTACTTTTCTGCCAAACCCATAACCATCAAACACCGGGACGCTTCTTACCGATGATTCGGACTGTGAAGAACATATTTTTTCCGGCGTGCTTGGGAATATTCTGGCTTCACCTCGGTGTCGGCCCCTTATGGGCTAATCAGGGAGGGTCCGGAAAATACCGATGGACCGATTCGAAGTCACCCGGGCCGGTTGTGGTCTATAACTGGGTAGATGCGACCGGAGGAAGCAATTTTGCGACGGCGGATAGAGACACTTCGACAGGATTCGTGCCGATCGGATTTCATTTCAATTTCTACGGTTTTGGTGCCGACTCTGTTGATATTTCATCCAGCGGATTCATTAGCTTTGCAAAACTGAACGATCAACTCCATTATCTTGACACGTCTAATACGGCTATCCCGACGGCAGGAAGGCCGGACAGCATCATTGCGGTCTATTGGGATAATCTGCAAGAATCCAGCGGGATTACCGAAATATTTTATCAAACCATCGGAACGGCGCCCGATCGGAGATTTGTCGTTACGTGGCGAAATTTTCCCACTTTCGTTGCCGGCAGCAGCCGAATGGAGTTTCAGGCGATATTGTATGAAAGATTGAATCTGATAAAATTCCAATACAGAGTTCTTGGGAATCAGGACGGCAGTACAGCTACAATTGGTCTCGATAGTGCTGGCTCTGTGGGAATTCAGTATGGATTCGATCAATCTGTACTCAACAGCAATCTTGCTATTCTATTTCATACGAATAATGCTTCAACGGCCGATGCTTTCATCACGCCGTCGTCGGTTATCACGAATTCGTCGCTTCAGCAATTTACGTATACGATCCGTACCACATCGGCTCCCGATTCGATGTCGCGGTTTGATTCCGTTCTTGTCTATAATCCATTCACAAGTAAATCCGTTACCGTCTTAGATGTTAGCGTTGACGGTGTGTCTCAATTCATCCAGAAATCGGTTACCCGTCCGTCCGACTTGGGATTTGCCACTTGGAATTATGATGCTGCTACCGACAGTTTATCTGTTAGGACAGCCTTATTGGCCGTCAAGGATTCTTTAACCATTACTTTTCTTTTGGATATTCCCAATTCAACGGGAACGTTTGCATTTCCTTCGACCATTAATAATTCCTTGGTCAGTGACAGTCGCGTGGCTACAGGAGGTTCGCAGCAGGTTGTCGTTGGTTCGGATTCGGTTGCGTATATCCAATTAAGATGGTCGGATTTGACCTATGCCAATGAGGCCGGCGACACGACAATGACTTCGGATGATTCGGTAAAAGTTTATGCATATGGGTATGACAGTTATGGTAATTTCCTGCGTCGCGTAAAGGTCAATTGGCGGGTCAATGGAATCAACGGTTTTCTCACTTCCGACTCTTTGGGAAATGACAGTATTACTTTTCATGGCAGAGTGATTGGAAACGGATTTATCTCTGCAGATTCGGGCGGCTTCAGCGATCAGACCGGTTTGATTAGTGTGTTGGCTGGAGTAAGAGATACATTGGTATTACGTAATGCTCCTGGTGGTGGTGGAGTGAGTTATGGTTCAGTCTTGACTATCAAGAGCGACAGTTTGATACGTGTTTACGCGGCCGGATATGATAGAGATCGTAATTTCGTCAAAGACGTGTTGGCGAGCTGGAGTCTTGAAGGATCGTTGTCCGGGGCTGTGAGTTCTGTTCAAGCCGATAGTTCAGTTATTTTCAATCCCTCGTTGGCGAGTTCAGGTCGTATATATGCCAATGCAGGTTTTATGAAAGACTCGACGGGCACAATTACGGTAGTGTCGGGAGCGGCCGCGGCCGTATATGTAGAGACGGCAAGAAGCGGCAGCGGGGTGGTATTGCCACAGCTTTATACGACAGCGGATAGCGCTATCACGGTGTATGCGGTATTGAGAGATAGATGGGGTAATTTTGCAGGATTGCAGA
>CAYPYN010000001.1:0-604603 GCA_964415295.1 uncultured Bacteroidota bacterium | reverse complement strand
ATGAGCCCGTCGAAAAGATACTGGCGCATATCGACTATTGTATCAAAAACATGACGGTCTTCATCAGCGTGCAGACGATGGAATATCTGATCAAAGGCGGGCGCGTAAGTAAAACGCGCGGCGTCGTGGCCAAGTCGCTGAACATCAAACCGATCCTCGGCATTAAAGACGGTTCCGTCGTACCGATCGCCAAGGCCTTCGGCCACTCCAATGCCCTGCGTAAAGTGATGGAATTGGTCAGGGAAGCCACCAAAGGAAGAAAGAATTTCCGTTTCGGCATCGCGCATGCCAATTCCGTCGGTATCGCCGACTGGTACGCGACCGAACTGGTGAAATATTTTGAGATCGACCGCGAGAAGATCCTTATCACGGACGTTTCGACGGTGATCGCGACGCATGCCGGCCCGGGCGCGGCGGCTATTGCGGTTCTGAGCGATCCGTAAGCTCTTATTAACCGCGAAGGCGCAAAGGTTTTTCAAATTTCTCAGACACGGTCCCTGTACGGCTTTGCGGCATGAAACTTTTACAGAAATGCGTTCATTTTTCATACTTCTTGTCCTCTTATTCACCGGCCCGGCGCAAGCGCAAAAGATCAGCGATCCGGCGCTTAAGCCGTATGTGGAATTGTGGCAGAACGACGGTGTCGATTCTCTGCGAACCGTACTTCCGGCTTTAGTAAAAAAATATCCCCGCCAACCGGAAGTGATCTTCTTCCAAGCCGTGTTCGAAACGGATGCCCGAAGAGCGTGTATGGCTTTCGAAACGGTCGTCAAAGACCATCAGGCCAGCCTCTTTGCCGACGCAAGCCTCTTCCGACTCATCCAATACGACTACGCCGTCGGAAAGTACCGTGTGGCACAGGAGAGGGCGGAACAATTGAAAAAGCAGTATCCCGGTTCGGCCTTTATCGCTTTATCGGACAAGATGTTTGCCGGTCTGAATAAAGAAACGTCATTCAAGATCGAAGAAAAAACGTCCGAATCGTCCGCAGCAACGGCAAAGGGATTCCGGCTCCAAGTGGGCGCTTTCAGCCAGGCCGCCAATGCCGAAGAACTCCGGGACAAACTGAAAAGCGCCGGTTACGCGCCGATAGAATTCTCAGAAAAGACCGTCAATGATAAGAAGCTCATCCTGGTTTGGGTGGGCGTTTTTGGATCCAAGGAAGAAGCAGCCAAGACGGGAGACGTGCTTAAGAATAAATTCAAATTGACCTACACGATCGTGGAAAAATAGACTTTGGATCCGGCCAGCCAAGACACCGTTCGAACATTCATCGCCATCGATCTGCCGTCCGAATTGAAACGAGAGATTGCTTCCATACAGAAACGTCTGCGGCCACTGTTTGACAAGGCCCGCGTCAGCTGGGTCCGGCCGGATAATATGCATCTTACTCTCCGGTTCATCGGTGATGTGCCTGCGAACGAAATTCGTACGATCATCCAAGCCGGAGAGTCGATCATGTCCATGCGGTCTTTTGGCCTGCGGATGAACAGTTTGGGCTTTTTCCCGAACATTCGTAAGCCGCGCGTCTTTTGGTGCGGTTATGAAGATTCTGAAAATTTAAAGACCGTACAAATGGAAGTTGAAACCGCCGTGATTCGCAGCGGTTTCCCGGCGGAGGAAAAGTCTTTCGTGCCTCACATCACGCTGGCGCGTATCAAAGAAATAAACGCAAAGCCCGGTGCGGTTTTTTATGCGGACATGAACGCCGTTCAAAAAGAGATGCAATCCATACGTCTTTCTTTTTCGCACACGGTTCATGAGGTGCAATTGATCAAAAGCCGCTTGTCGCCAAAAGGCTCTGAATATAGCTTTTGCACACCTGGAATCTGAAAACATGAAGATCACGCTCATCACTTCTTACGTAAAGAAGTACCAAAAAAGGATCGTTGGGATCGTTGAAACAGATTCCGGAGAACGGCTGGAACTCGAACCCGATACGATCATGCAGTTCGATCTGCGGACCGGGGAAACACTGGACGAAAAGCGGCTGCGGGAAATTCAAATAGCCGATCAAAAGAGAAAATGTCTCCAAAAAGCCCTGCATCTGATCTCGATCCGGCCGCGTAGCGCGGGAGAACTCGAAGCGCGGTTCAAACGGGAAGGTTTTTTGGAAGAAACGGTGGAAACAAGTTTACAATACCTTCGCGATAACGGATATCTCGACGATGTAATGTTCGCAGAGCGGTTCGCCAAAAGTAAATTACAGAAAAAAGACATGGGCGCAATGGCCTTGCGGTCCGAACTTCAGAAAAAGGGCATTGGCAAGACGATTATTGACCAAGTGGTGGCAAAGCTGTTCGACGGCGATACGGAGTTTGGCGTAGCCCTCAAGGCCGGGAAAAAGAAATTCAGGTTGATCAAAGAAGCGGATGTCAACAAAAAGAAGCAGAAGCTGTACCGGTTCCTCGCACAGCGCGGCTTCTCAGCGGATTCCATACAAAGAGCGATCCAGGAGTTGACGGAGACGTAGTATGCGATCCGGAGGCCATCGTCAAACATTTATCTTTCAAATAACCCCGGCAAATATTATATTCCCGCAAGTTAGCATTCAGTCTAAAGTCATTGAAATATCATGTTTCGAACTATTTTTCGCGGTAAGATCCACCGTGCGCGTGTGACCCAGCTCGATCTCAATTACCACGGCAGCATTACCATCGATCAGGATCTGATCGAGGCCGTCGGTATCTGGCATAACGAGCGCGTGCAGATCGTCAATGCCAATAACGGCGCCCGGCTGGAGACCTACGTGATCGCCGGTAAACGAGGCAGCCGCGTGATTGGGCTCAACGGCCCCGCGGCGCGTCTGGCCATGCCCGGGGATGTCATTTCCATCATCACTTACGGCATCGCCGACGAACTAGAGGCTCGTACGTTCAAGCCGAAGGTGATCCTGCTGAACGCGAATAATGAAGTGATCGAAACCCACGATATCCTTTCACAGGACGAATCGCTGACCGCGCACCGCTAGAGGTTTTTGCTATTCTTATCACATACCATTCTGTTCTGACCTTTCTTTGTTGCTGTTGGAAAAAAGATTCTAATCACAGGAGACGTTATGCTCCGTAATATGAGTATTCAGAAAAAATCGTTAGCCGGGTTCGGGCTGCTGGTTGTTTTGATTATTACGTTGACCGTATTTTCTGTGACCCAATTCCATTATCTGCTTGAGAGCTCCGAAAAAGCGATCAGCGATATTCCCATTCACAACGCCATTCTGGAAGTTCAGTATCTGGCTACCAAAGGTCACCTTTTCTCCGAAGAGATCCTGGCCGGGGACAGAACGGAAAGTCCGGACAAAGTATACGGTCTATGGAATGAGGCGATCGCTTACTGCGATGTGATACTCAACGGCGGCAAGAAGAACGACCGAACTTACGTTGCCATCCGGAATAAGCAGGAGATCGAGATCCTGTCCAATCTGCGCATGGCCATCGAAGAAATGATCAGTGCGGGCCGGCAGCGGCACGACCATGCGGGCTCATCCCGTGCGGGCACTGAAATGGACCAGCAGTTTGACGCGGCCTACGAAAAGGTGATGTCCCTGGCCGAAGAGGCAAAGGTCATTGCGGCATCGGAAACCAAATCCAGCTACCAGGCCATGCAGAGCATTTACGGCAGGGATACGGTGGTCTTTTTGATCAGCGGATCGCTTCTTTGCGCAATAGCGATCGGCATCGGGTATTTCATATCGAGTACCATTGTTGCGCCGATCAAAGCGGCGGCTGTCCAGATCGACAAGGACGGTATCAATACGGAATTCAAGGTGGATCGCGCGGATGAGATCGGAATACTTACCCGGTCGATGAATAATTTTCTCACGTCCTTCCGCGACATTTTGATCGACGTATACGATGCGTCGCGTGCCGTGGCCACATCCAGTAAGGAAATTTCAGCCAGTACCGAGATCATGGCTCATAACGCGCGGGAACAAAGTCTGCATACCAACAGCATTACGACCGCAGTCGAAGAAATGTCCAAAACCGTATACGAGATCTCGCATAACGCCACCAATACCAAAGAAATGGCCCTGCATGCCCAATCCAGCGCCACGCAGGGTTCGCAGGTGATCGATGAAACGGCCGAGGGGATCAGTAAAATGGTCACCATGATAAAGCAGTCCACGGACGTGGTCAATTCCCTCAGCGAATCCAGCGGAAAGATCGGCCGTATCCTTAATATCATCGAAGACATTACCAAGCAGATCAATCTGATCGCCCTCAACGCATCGATCGAGGCCACCAAGGCCGGCGAAAAAGGCAAAGGCTTTGCCGTTGTGGCCGACGAGATCAAGAAACTCGCGGAACGTACGGCGCATTCCACGACCGAGATCAGCGAAATGATCGTGAAGATCCAGTCCAATGTCTCCGAAGCGGTCAGTCTGATGGCCCGAACCAGAGAGAAAGCCGACAACGCGATCACCTTGTCCCATGATGCCAAGAATAGCCTCAAGGAGATTTCGGAAGTTTTTCAGGAGGTCACGCAAATGGTCACCCAGATCGCCGTTTCCAGTCAGCAGCAGTCCGTTACGAGCGACCAGATCGCCGAGAATATCAAGGTGGTCAACGACTCGACGCAGCAAATGGCCACAGGCATCCACGAGATCGCCAAGTCGGCGGAATATTTCAAGACGCTCACCGACAGCATGCAGAAACGCGTGAATGTTTTCAAAGTCAACGATCGGCGATCCTGATAACGATCTTTGCCGCCTTACTGACGTAATGCGTTTCCATAATTCGTTTTGCTAATATCCGGCCAAAACTCTACATTAACAAAAACAGACCCATTACCTTCGGTAACCATGAAGAGGCCTGAGCTTCTTTTGATCAATCCTTACATCTATGATTTTGCCGCCTACGACCTGTGGCTGAAACCGCTGGGCCTGCTCTACGTGGGCGCTGTTCTGGAGGAAAACGGATGCGGTGTGACCCTGCTTGATGCGATGGACCGGTGGCATCCCGACGTACTCAAACTACAGAATCGTACAGAACCGTTGTCAAAAAGATACGGCGACGGATATTTCTATAAAGAGACCGTCGAAAAGCCCGCCGAATTCCGGCATATGCCGAGGCACTACTCCCGTTACGGGATGCCTCCCGAGGTTCTGATGGCCAATCTTGAACGTATCGCCCGCGAGAGATGTATCGACGCCGTACTGGTCACATCGGGCATGACCTACTGGTACCGCGGCGTACATGAGGTCGTTGCGATGGCGCGGCAGGTTTTTCCTCACGCGAAAATTCTGCTCGGCGGGATCTATGCGACGCTTTTTTATTCCTACGCCCGGGAGCATTCCGGCGCGGATGCGGTATTCAAGGGAGAATCCGAACGGGAAGTTCTTCAATATATTTCAGAATTGACAAGCCAGCCGATCCGGAAGACCTACAGGGGATATGACGATTATCCCTTGCCGGCGTATCATTTGTATCCGAAACTGCATTACGCGGCGATGATGACCTCACGGGGATGTCCTTACCGGTGCTCATTCTGCGCCACGCACGAATTCACCGACGTATTCAAACGGCGCCAGGCGGATAAAGTGGTCGATGAGATTGCTCATTATGCGCTGCAGCGAGGTCTTCGCGATATCAGCTTTTATGACGACGCTCTTTTTGTGAATGCGGATCATCATATCAAACCGATACTCCGTGAGGTCATCGGCAGGAATCTGAACGTACGGTTCCACACACCCAACGGTCTTTTTGCGAAGTTGCTGGATGCGGAATTGGCGGAACTCCTGATCCGGAGCGGTTTTAAAACCATACGCCTCAGTTATGAGACCAAAAACGCGGATCGCCAGCAGCAAATGAAGAAGGTCAATGATACGGACCTGGAACGCGCTTTGGATAATCTGGAACAAGCCGGATTTCCCCGCCGCGACACGGTCATCTATCTGATCATGGGTCTGCCGCAGCAATCGCCCTCCGAAGTAGAAGAAAGCATTCGCTACGTTCATGAGCTTGGCGCCAAAGTCAGCCTGTCCTCCTTTTCGCCGATCCCCAATACCGCAGAATGGGAAACGGCCGTCCGGGAATTCGGTTTTCCGGAAGATGAGCCGCTCCTGACCAATAAATCGGTCTATCCTCTGAAAAACGAGCGATTCTCCTACGAGGATTTCGAACGGCTCAAGTCTCAGGCGATCGACGGGAACCGGCGCTTGTTTTCTGCAAAAGAAAATGACGAACAAACGATTTCGGATTACAATGTCTATGCGTAATTGGAAAACGATCATCATAGCGTGTCTTTTTCTCATTCAGGGCATGAGTGTGATTCGTTCGCAGGATCTTCAGAAAAAGATCAATCAGAACAGGAAGAACGTTCAGAAGCTCAAAGAAGAAATCAGGAACTACGAGAACCGCATCGCGTCCGAATCCCAGAAGGAGAAGAACGAGCTGGAGAAGCTCAATGATACCGGGCAGAAGATCGGACTGCTCCAGCAATTGCTCGGTGAGCTTGAACAGGCCCGTGCCCTGACGGAACTGAATATCGCCGTTCTCCGGGATCAGCTTAAAAAGACACAGGGCGAACTGGCCACGCTGAAATCGCTGACCGGTCAGAGGCTCGTACAGGTTTATAAACACCGCTCCGAAGACCCGCTCGCTTACGTATTCACCTCCGATTCCTGGACGCAGGCTTACGCGCGTCTGAAGTATGCGCGCATCATTGCCGACCAGGATAAAACGGACCTGCAGACCCTGCGCAAGAAGAAAACCAAGATCGAACAGCAAAAAGCCCTGATCGAAGCGGAACTGCTCCAACAGCGGTATATCATCAGCGAAAAGAAAAGAGAAAAATCGGCGCTGGATATCGAGACCGGGAAACGCAAAGCCTCGCTTGCCAAAATACGAAAAGACAAGCGCCTGCTGACCGGTATGCTCGAAGATAAGAAAGACGATCTTGCGACGCTGACAACGCTCATTGCGGAGTTGGAACGGAAAAAAAGAGAACAGGAAGAGCTCGAACGGGAAAGACAGGCTAAGTTAAAAGCGGAAAGCGTCGAAAAGAAGATCGAATACAAGGAGCCGAAATATGTGGAGAAGTCCACATTCGGCCTGTACAAAGGAAAATTACCTTATCCCGTTGCCGGAAAGATCGTAAAGAAATTCGGCGACCAGATCAATCCGGTTCTTGGTACTAAAACCCGTAATCCCGGTATCGAGATACAGGCTTCCGCCAATGCCATGGTTCGTGCCGTGGCCAAAGGACGTGTGGCGCATATTGCTTGGCTTCGTCGTATGGGTAACACCCTCCTCATTGATCACGGCGGCGGCTATTATACGGTGTACGCGCACTTATCCGAAGTCTATGTGTCGCCGGAACAATCGGTCTCGGCCGGCGATGCGATCGCGAGCCTTGATGAGAACGAGGACGGAAAACACGTGCTCCATTTCGAGATTTACAAGGATCAGGACGTGCAGAATCCCGAGATATGGCTGCAATAACAGCGGAAGAGATGACAAGCGATTCACCACAACCAATGGCCAATGCCGCCGCCCGGTCCGTAACAAGGAAAAGATGGTTCTTCCTGATCAAGATCCTCATTACGGCGGGCATTGTTTGGGTGATCATTAACAAGATCCCGTTGACGGAAATTCGCGCCGAATTCAAAGACGTTCGGTGGCTGCCCCTTGCCGCCGGCATGTTGATGATCCTTCCCAATATCTTCATACAATATTATAAGTGGCGTTATTTGGTGCGCCTGTTGGAATTGAATGTTCCTGATCTCCAGGTCTTCGCGTCGCTGATGTGCGGTTTCTCCATCGGACTAGTTACCCCGGGAAGATTAGGAGAGCTGGGAAAAGGCATTTTCATTCGATCGCAGTCGAAAACGCAATTGACCGGGATGGCCATTCTTGATAAGATATTATCCCAATGGGCGCTGGCCGTATTGGGGATTGGTGCGCTGTTTTATCTGATCGAATTCAAGTTCAATTTCTCACGCTATGTGACTCTTGTTTTTCTTCTGATATCCTTACTTTTTGTGTCGCTTCTCCTGGTGCTTGTGTTTCAGCCTTCTTATTTGCGGCGGATCATCGATGCATCCAAGAAGCTGGCGGCCCGGGCACCATTTAGCGAGAGGATCTCGTCGCTTATTTCCGCTTCCGATAATTTCAAAAAGCACCATTTCATGCCCAGTTTGTACTTTTCGCTGATCTTCCAATTGATCATTCTGTTTCAGTTATTTCTATTCCTCAACGCATTCTCGGAAATGCCATGGCCGGATGCCATGGCGGCCGGGGCGTCGGCGATGTTCGTGAAGTCGCTCCTGCCGGTGGCTTTGATGGATCTCGGGATCCGCGAAGGGGCCGTCATTTTCTTCTTTGGTAAATACGGAATACCGGCTTCGGCGGCCTTCAATGCATCGATCATGCTTTTTCTCAGCAACGTTCTGATACCGGGTATTGCCGGCCTGTATTTTTTTGCCCGATTTAACTTTGCCCGTCGTCGTGAAGCCTGATTTTAAATTCTATGCCATTACCGATCGTAAAAAGGTTCCGGAAGGTGAGCTTTTTTTGCGATTTGAGAAAGCCTGTGCCGCCGGACTACGGATCGTTCAGATACGGGAGAAGGACCTTCCGGAGGGAGAGTTGTACGATCTCTGCGAACGATTCAGAGAAATCGGGACACGCCATGGAACCAAAATTATCGTCAACGGCCGTGCCGACATGGCCGTGAAGCTTGATTTGGACGGAGTTCATTTGACAGAAGAAAGCATGTCACCTTTGGAGTCCCGGGCCATCGTCGGGCCGGATAAATGGATCGGCGTGTCGGTGCATTCTGCAGAAGGCCTCAAAAAGGCTGAACAGGGCTCGGCGGATTTCGCCGTTCTTGGACCTGTTGCTCCGACGATGTCAAAGTCTGCCGGCCACCGGATTATGACAGCAGAGGAATTCAGCGCGGCATGCGCCGCCGTGACCATACCGGTTTTTGCGCTGGGCGGGATTGATTTGGAGAACGCGGATTTCTGGATAAGACAGGGTGCGCAGGGTATCGCCGGCATTTCCGTTTGGATCGAAGCTCCCGATATCGCGGAGCGACTAAAACAACTTGAGAAGCGTCTCGGACATTTGTAAATTAATACTGTTCACCCAACACGGGAGGCGACATGGTCCATATCAAAACCATTGTGGTTCCTACCGATTTTTCCGAAGCGGCCGCGCATGCTTTGGAGTATTCCTTGTCTTTGGCCAAGACTTTTCAGGCAAAGATTGTTCTCGTGCATGTTTATGAACCTATCGTTTACTATTCCGACGCACCCATGGGTATGCCCGATCTGGTGGAACTCGAGCAAAACATCCGATTGGTCGCCGAACAGACCATGACAACGCTCATGGAAAAGCACGTCCGGTCCAGGCAGGCGGAGTACGGATCGATCGAAGTGGAAACGGTTCTTGTGCAGGGAAAACCTTTTGTCGAGATCATCAAAACGGCGCGGGAGAAGAACGCGGACCTGATCGTTCTGTCTACTCATGGACGAAGCGCGCTGGAGCATATCCTGCTCGGCAGTGTAACCGAAAAGGTCGTACGAAAGGCGCACTGTCCGGTGCTGACCGTTCGCTCATCGGCCGCATTCAAAATGCCGTAACGCATGGGAAAACGATTTTCTGCCGTGATCCTGGCCGCGGGCGAGTCGGCGCGGTTCGGACGCGATAAATTATCTCTGCGGCTGGGTTCAAAATCGGTCATCGAACATGCGATCGGAAATTTTCTCATGGACCCTATAGAAGAGATCATTGTTGTAACGGGGAAATACCGGCCTGCAACATTTCCTTACCCGGACACGTCCCCGGTACGTTGGGTCAATAATCCCAACTATGCCTCCGGAATGGGATCATCCGTGAAGGTGGGTATAGGACAGCTTCATTCCAAACCCCGCGCCGTTTTCGTAACGCCTGCCGATATTCCGCTCATTCAGCCGGACACGATCCAAAAAATGATTTCCGTTTTTGACGACGGACGAATTGTCATTCCAACCTATCGTGGAAAGAAAGGGCATCCTGTTCTACTCGGCTACGATGTGGCCCTGCAATGTTTGACCGCAAGAAAAGAGAAGGTTTTGTACGAAGTGATAGCCGACAATTCACATGCGGTTACTTTATTAACCGTTGAAGACGAGGGGATATTGCTGGATATTGATAACAAAGAGGATTTTGAGGCGTTAGAAAAGTATTACACTCAGCATTTAATACATTAATTCAGTTCTTCGTATCGTCTCTCAAGAACTCCTGCTTCAGGAAACTCTGCTCATACCATTCCATCACGAACACCTTCATAATGGCGGTAGCCGGTATTGATATCAGTAAACCCAACATACCTAAGACTTTCCCAAAAACGAACAAAGAGAAGATTAGTAATACCGGATGCAGGCCAAGCCTTTCTCCCACCACTTTGGGTGATATGATCAACATATCCATAAGTTCAATGACTCCCAACACCAGGAAGATCTTGACTATGCTCATTTCCGGAGAAGGATTAAGTAAGCCAAGGACCGCGCCGACAACAAAAGTTAACACGGGACCGACATAAGGAATAATACTCAGGAATCCGGTGACCAGGCCCAGGATCAGAGCAAAATGGATACCCATGACTTCCAGCACAATCCACGTGATGAACGTGATGATGAATGCCGCAAGAATCTTTCCCCGGATATAGAGACTCAGGATCGAATCCACTCTGGAGTAAAGTTTTTCGACCCGCTCCTTGTGGCGTTCGGGTGTTTTTTCACGGACGTACTTGATCAGCTGATCAAAATCTCGCAGGAAATAGAACGTTACGAACGGGATCAGAATAAGATTGATCAGTTGGGTCACCAGGGAACTCAGCGTAGATGAGATATTCTGAGCGCGCTCGGTGAACTGCCGTATGAACTCATTGATCTTCTGCGTGGTTTCCGACTCCATGGTTTCGATCAGCCTGTCCACATCTATTCCGAAAGCGCCCAAAAAGGCGAGTGATTCCGCCCGAAGCCGTTCTTTGAGTTCTTCGTATGAAGGGAAAGTGGTGGTCAGTTTCTGAATTTCTTCGGCGAATTGCGGAATGATGATCAGCCCGATCAGCGTGAGGCCGCCGACAATAAGGATAGATATGATCATGATAGAGAATGTGCGCGAGATCTTTCGTTTTTCTAACTGATCCACGACCGGATCGAACAGATACGCCAGAGCGAAGGAGATTATAAAAGGCGTGATTATGTCCTTGAGATAGTAAAAAAGCCAAACCATGAATAACGTGAATACCAGAGCAATCAAAACCCGGATCGACTTATGATCACGAAACGGCAGCAGGAATGCAATGATGATCAGGGAGAGTATAAACGGAGAGAAAACATCCTTAATGGTAAAAAACCACACACCAAAAAGGATCGCAAATATGAGTGCTATCAGCAGAGAACGTGATTCGTGATTGGTTTGCATATGGGATTATCCGCGTGATAAAAGGAAGTCAATTCGAGAAGCGTGCATGTTATTTGGCCACCCACGTAAGTTTAATCGGTTCGTAGGTCACATCGGAGGCATCATGAAGCCCCATGTCACTGGTAAAAGGCATGGCCAAAGTACTTTTCTCCAATTCCATCGGGCCGATACGGCCGCCGTTCCTGAAATGAATGACAATGGCGCCGATGAAAGAAGTGTCGTGAGCTGTAACATTTAGAGTGGCTTTCACGTCATAGGCGGCATCAGGGCCGAGATTCATTATTTTGACATACATTTCAATTTCCTCAGGATAACGCAATCGAACATCCGATGAGAGGATTCTTACATCCGCTTGTTTTGGAGGAGGTTCGTTAGGGTGGTTCAGATAATCATTGGATGAGATGGTGTTATCGACGCAGCCAACTATCCAGCAAAAACAGATCCACATTATAGCTTTCATACTCATGAGCTCCAAGACGCACCGGCCTAATCTAAGATCACGTGTATACAAATATACAAACCGTATTTTTCATACACTACTTTTTTTATTCAAAATAACGGGACCAAAGATAGAAAAGGTATAAACAAAAAAACCCTCAGATATCATCTGAAGGTCTTCGTGGCTCCGGACGGAATTGAACCGCCGACACAAGGATTTTCAGTCCTCTGCTCTACCAACTGAGCTACAGAGCCGATTACTTAAGTGGGGCAATTATAAATAATAATAGGGCTTCAGTCAAGCATTATTTTTGCTTTTGAATTGAATTTTCTTCGCCGATTTTGTAATATGTTCAGCCATTCTTCAACTTAACTGGTGGATTATGAAACTCGATGCCATGTTCTTTGGAGCGCATCCGGATGATGTGGAGCTTTCAGCCGGAGGTACGGTTGCTAAACTGGTCAAACTCGGACACAAGATCGGCATATGCGACTTGACCCGTGGCGAAGCGGGCACGCGCGGCAGTGCCGACCTGAGAGACAAAGAAGCGCAGGATGCCGCGTCCATCCTGGGTGTGGAGGTCAGGGAAAACGTCGGCTTGCCCGATACGATCTTCAAGAACACTCATGAGAATCAACTCAGGATCATTCGCATCATTCGAAAATATTGCCCTGAATACGTTTTCACTCAATATTGGAACGACCGGCATCCGGATCATATTCATGCCAGCCACCTGGTAAGAGAAGCCGCGTTCTATTCGGGTCTAGCGAAAACGGTCACAACCGACGAGGGTCAGCCCCAGAAGGCTTTCCGGCCGAAACGCGTCATTTATTATGCGGCGCGTTACGAGTTTTCAAGGGCCGAAGGCAGCAATATGTTCATCGTAGATATTTCCGATACCCTTGAGATCAAAATGCAGGCGATGGCGGCTTTTGCCTCGCAGTTCCACAATCCCGAATATAAGAGCAGCGAGCCGCAAACGTCCATCAGCACACCCGAGTTTCGTGAAACAATAGAGAACCGTGCCCGGCATTTCGGTTCTCTCATCGATAAGAAATATGGAGAGCCTTTCCTGACCAAAGAACATTTCGGCGTCAGCGATCCGATCGCATTTCTCAGGGACGGCGGTCAAGATATGAACAAACTGGGATTTGCATAGGCATGGGTGAATCCAAATTGGTTACTACAGCCTGACGGAATCGACAAAAAAACTAATGAAATCCGTTCGATGACCGTTGCTTCCATTCGAACACTGCAAAATAGAAGTCATCATTAATCGTCAACTGCAAAACGTAAATCTTACACTGTTATGCATCCAAAAACCATCTGCATTTATGAAGACGAAAATTCATCGAATCTTTATCCGCTGACTTATACACGGCCGGTGTTTGAACTGCTCTGCGGTACGATTTCCCTCGGCGAAAGGATTCGACGGTTTTTCCCGGATTCAAAACTGGTTCTGAAATGCCGCGACTACTTGATCCCGACTCTGAAGGAGAAATACCCTTCGGTTCCAATCAATCTGTTGGTCGAGGGCGAATGCCTGTATATCAACGGCGCCGTGCTGTTTGATGAAAACTTTTTCAGCAAGATCACGGCCGATCGAAATCTGAGCCTTGTTCGTAACGGCGTCACACTGGCTTTCTGGGATGGACTTACGACCAAAAAGACGGAATGCGATGCGTCGGTCATTCAGTATCCATGGGATCTTATTCGGTATAACGGGCCTATGATCCGAAACGACGCCGGTTTACATAAACAGATGGAAGGAAAGGTCTACGACGGGGCTCATCTGATACGTGAGTCGGATATTTCTGTCGGGAAAAATTCTCTGATCAAACCCGGCGTTGTGCTGGACGCCGAACACGGCCCCATCCTGATAGGCGAGGACGTCACGGTGATGCCGAACGCGGTGATCGAAGGACCTTGCTACATCGGCCGCGGCAGCGTGATCAAAGCGGGCGCCAAAATCTATGAAGGAACGTCCATCGGCCCGGTGTGTAAGATCGGCGGGGAAGTGGAAGCTTCGATCGTTCACGGGTACAGCAATAAGCAGCACGACGGCTTTCTCGGGCACTCCTACATCGGCGAATGGTGCAATCTCGGCGCGGATACCAACACCAGCGATCTGAAAAATAATTACGGACATGTCAAAGTGGAAATAAACGGCAAAGAGATCGATACCGGTTCGCTCTTTGTAGGCCTGATGATGGGGGATCATTCCAAAAGCGGTATCAATACCATGTTCAATACCGGTACGACGGTCGGCGTTTCGTCAAACATTTTTGGCGCCGGATTTCCTGCCAGGACGATCCCTTCATTTGCATGGGTCGACGGCAAAGATATTCAGGGCTACCGCCTCGACAAAGCGATCGAAGTCGCGCGCACCGTGATGGCCCGCCGCAAAATCGCCATGACGGAAAATTATGAAAAGATGATGAAGACCATTTTTGAAATCACAAAACCCTAAAGCGCCGCGTTGGTCATGCTGGAATTACTTCAGAACAAAATATTTCTTCTGAAACTGCTGACGGTAACCGTTCTTATTCTCATTGCCGTCCATGTGATCGTGTACTTATCCGGAGGCAACCATCAGCATCGCAAAACCTCGGCAAATTTTTCCTCACGTCAACTCACCGTCGGCGTCGACGAGGATGAACTGATCGAATACGCGCCGCTGGACACGCTGATCGACTCGCTGATGATACGTGAATTCGATGTGCAGCCGGGATGGATACGCAATGACCATGTACAGCTTGAGAATCTGATGTACATGCGAAAGATCGTACAGATTCCCAAATTCTTTGCCAACGCTTTTTTTAATTTTGATCTCACGCAGCTGGCTAACCAGAACGACTGGGAAATTTTGAGCGTGATAGAAAAGATGGGTAAGCAGGCCGGATCCGCCGATATGAGCATCGACATAGGCCGTGACGGGGTGATATACCAGCGCATCGATATGGTTGTGAGCCAAAGGATACGCCCGTCCGGAAAGGAACTGTTCTTTATTGTGAACGGGTTCGGGTCCGGTTATGACGACAAGGTCAGATCTTTCCTCGAATTGCCTGAAACGTTCTCGATCCATGTTCCCAAGGAGCAGCCGGGATTTCAGGCGATCCTGAAGGAGGCGGAACTGGCCGGTAAACCGGTGATCAAATACATGCCTTGGCGGAATGTTTATTATTTTGAAGAAAAGGGCGGGGAACAGGAAATGACCTGGGATTTCTTTGAATTACTCAACAACGTTCCTAACCGCGCCTTCATCGTCCTGTCCAACAAGCCGGCCATTCGCGAATTGATCAGGAAACAATTTCCCCGTGCCGTGAAAAAAGGATATGTGATCAAGCAGTACGCCGAGAGATGGTAAGTGTCAATTGACACTGAAGCGGTCCAGATCGATACCGGGACGTGAACTCCGGAGAGGAGAAGCTTTACGTGCGCGTTTTTCGGCCCAGGCGCGCAAAGCGCTGACCTGTTCGGCCATCACCCGCGACAAGGGTACCGTATTCCTGATGCCCGCCGCAATATCCTCCGTCACCAATTCACGGCTTTCTTCGAAAGCATCGTAGAGACCGGCGACGATCGCCTCTTCGATCTCTGCGCCGCTGAACCCATCCGCTAAAATAGCCAATTTGACGCAATCGTAGTTCGCCGGATTGCGTTTTCTTTTCTTCAGATGAATTTTGAAAATAGCCTCCCGCTCAGACGTTTCCGGAAGATCGACAAAAAATATTTCATCGAACCGTCCTTTGCGCAGAATCTCCGGAGGCAGCATGGTGATATCGTTGGAGGTGGCAATGACAAAGACCGGCTTCTTTTTTTCCTGAAGCCATGTTGTAAAGGTGCCGAAAACGCGCGCGGCCGTTCCTCCGTCGGAAAAATTGGAACTGGCCATACCGGAAAATCCTTTCTCGATCTCGTCGATCCAGAGTATGCAGGGGCTGATGGATTCCGCTACTTTGATGGCATGGCGAATATTAGCTTCGGAAGAGCCGACGATACCGCTGAAAACACTGCCGACATCCAGTTTGAGTAACGGGAGGTTCCAATGCGCGGCCACTGCTTTGGCTGTCAGACTTTTGCCGCAGCCCTGGGTTCCAACCAGCATCAAGCCTTTCGGCGTCGGCAGACCGAATTCCGCAGCGCGGTCGGTGAACGCTTCCGCACGTTTGGTTAACCATGTTTTCAGATTCTCCAATCCGCCGACCTGATCGAAATCTTCATCCGGCGAAAAATATTCCAGCGTACTTGATTTCCGGATGACCTGCTTCTTTTCTTCCAGCACCTCCAGGATCGTATTTTCGTCGATGGCTTTGCTATGAACCACCGATTTGGCCAGCACGTTTTCAAATTCCACGAGAGTCAGGCCTTGCGCGGCTTTCAGTAATTTCTCCGTAATGGCCGGCGTGAGTTCCAGCCGCACATCGCGCCTCTTGTTGAGCACTTTGATGGCATTGTCGAAAGATTGCGAAAGGTCGGCCATATCGGGAAGATCGAAATCGATCACGGCAATGTCCTTGGATAGTTCCATAGGAATGGTCATATTCGGGGCCACGATTACTATCGTTTTGTTGCTTTTCCGCAGAGATTTGGCAAGGTCCCTCAGTTTACGCCGGATGCCGATATGATCAATGAAGGCGTGAAAATCAAAAAGGACGAAAATCGCATTATCGGAACTGGATGCGATATGGTTCAGCATCAACTCCGGATCGGATTTGGAATCGTCGATCTGTTCGGGAAGCACGTAATTATAAACTCCCTGGGTTTGCGTCCAGACAAAAAGCATTTTGCGGAGATGAACGGCCACCTGATCCAGCGTTTTGAGAATCCTGTCCTCTTCCCATGAAACGAGGTAGATCAGCGGATAGCGTGCCTGAATGTATATTTCAATGTCTTGCGTCATAGGTGCGACACAAAATAGGGGAGCATCGGTTCATTTTCAAGACAATAAAAAGGTGCAGATTCCCTTTTTGATTTTTAAAACAAATTTCGATACATTACACGGCCATCGAACGACCTACCTCAGGAGGATTTATGACCCGCAAGGACAATCACACGATCAGACGAATTGCCATCAATACCGGCGGCGGCGACGCGCCCGGACTCAACGCCGTCATTCGCGGCGTCGTGTATGCCGCGATCAACCGGGGCTGGGAATGCTTCGGAATCCGTGATGGTTACAATGGATTATTTCTGACCGAGCAATATCCGGAAGGCGGATTGATACAGCTTACCCGCGATATCGTACGCAATATCACACATCTTGGAGGAACCATATTAGGCACGACCAACAGAGGAAATCCCTTGAAATATCCCATGCCGGACGAAGAAGGCGTGGTTAGGGAGTTCGATCGGTCGGGAGAACTTATCGAAGGACTTAAGGAGAACGGTATCGACGCATTGATCGCTGTGGGTGGCGACGGCTCGCTCTCCATCGCCAACGAATTGGCGAAAAAAGGCGTTCGCGTGATCGGCGTTCCTAAGACGATCGATAACGATCTTGATAAAACGGTCATCACTTTCGGATTTGACTCTGCGCTGTCATTCGCCACGGAGTGTATGGACCGTCTGCATTCGACGGCCGAATCCCATCGCCGAATCATGGTCGTGGAAGTGATGGGACGTTACGCGGGCTGGATCGCGTTGGAATCCGGCGTATCGGGAGGGGCGGATGTCATACTTATTCCGGAAATTCCCTTTGATCTCGAACGTGTGGCCGCCAAGATAAAAGGGCTGCAGAGGCAGGGAAGGAAGCACTCTATCGTTGTGGTCGCGGAAGGGGCCAAGCCCAAAGGAGGAGACATCTCCGTGATCGAGAGACGGCAAGGCGCGCCGGAACGGCTGGGCGGTATTGGAAATCTTGTTGCCCATAAACTGGAAGAGATGACCGGAAAAGAGTCGCGTTGCGTGGTGCTAGGTCATCTGCTGCGCGGAGGAAGTCCGACAACCTTTGACCGATTGCTGGGTCTCCGTTTTGGAGCCGCCGCTGTGCGCGCCCTCGAAGAAGGAGAATCCAACGTTATGGTTGCGCTGGATCCTCCGTCCGTCCGATACGTTCCGCTGGAACAAGCCACTAAACGTATGAAGAACGTGCCGCTGGACTGCGACGTCATTCTGACCGCGAGGGATCTCGGGATCTCCTTCGGCGATTGATCACCACGTATGTTTGGTTCGATTGAATAAGAACTCAAACGTTCTGTTTCCGATCGGGAAACACATGCGCATCATCTTCATGCGTTTTACCGGCGGAAAGGGTTTTGCAACAAAATAAACCCGGCCTTTGACCGATTGGTTGGGAGCCAGAGTTGTTTTTCGTAACGTAACCGTACTCCAGTATCTCCTGTAATCCCCAAGATCTCGGATGGTTTCTCTGTATTCGGCGGCTTCTGCCTTGCGTGTCATATCCCTTTCAAAATCCGCTTCCTCTTCATCGCGAATTTCTTCGTCCGTCTTTGGTTCATCGATGGTTGCGATATCGGCCGCAAGATCCACAATATCAATAAAGAGATCCAAGCCTTCCGATGTCTCACGATCGGCTTTTTCACGAGCGATCTGACGGTCTAACTGGAGTAACTGCACCTCCGGATTCAGAGCATAGGTAGGATAGCGCGTTTCTTTGACGGTGTCTCTTGGCGTTTTGAGACCGCGGTAGTGATACTTCGTCGCTGCTAAGCTTCTGTAGAAGAATCTTTCAGGCTCTACAAGAACCGTCTCATGTGAGCGGTTCTTGATATCGAGATCAAAAACCAAATAGATGTCATCCGTTTCTGCAAAACTGACAGCAACGTCGATACCGTCAATGGACTTAGTCATGATCGGCTTGCCATTCAGCCAAACGGAATTGTCTTCGGCCGGATCGAGCACAAAGGTTGGCAAAGGTGCGCATCCTATCATTGGGATCAAGATCAGGCAGGTATAGAAGATTACTTTCATAAACCGACTCCTTTTTTCATTAAGGTTCGGTTATCAGACTTCAACTTCTATGCCGGATCCTAAGTGATTGTTTTATTGTGGGAAAAAAGAACAAAGGTGTGAAAAAGGAACGTTAGAGTGATCCGTTTTCACACCCATAGATTATAGCGTCGATTTGAGTTGCTCGATCTTGTCAGCCAACTGAGCCTGTCCGTCGGAATTGGAAACATCGGCATTAAAAGAAGGCTCAAGAATTTTGACTTCGTTGAGACTGGCTGAGTAATTCCCGAGAGCGAAATAATTGATCGCCTTGAGTAAATGCAGATGATCGGAACTCAGGTTGAGGCCGTAAGGGAATATCCAGTTTGGGGACTGCAGCAAAGCTTCGGAAGCCTGTGCGTTGGACTCGGTATATAGTTTCTGAGCATTGAGCGTAAATGCCCACCCGGCATAGATCTCCACGGTGGGATCCAGAGCCGCCGAGGCGGCTTGAAATTCACTCGAAGCCGAAGAAAGATTATCCAGCTTCATGTAACACCAGCCCCGGCCGTTGTAGGCTTCCGAAGGCTCTAAGTTATAATCCCTCGCTTCGGTGAATTTGGAAAGCGCGCTGTCATACTGAGCATCGGAGAAAAAGACCCAGCCTTGGGTGACCAGGTCCTGATAAGCCGTATCGGCCTCGTCGGTTCCACCGCAGGAACTAAGGAAGATCACTAGTGCGGCCAAAAAGAACATCAGGAGCGCTGAGAATAAGAATACGTTATTATTTTTCATAGGATTGAAGTTTATATATTGACGACTGTTAATGGTTCATTACTCATTATTTAATAAAGAGCATTTTCTGAGTTCTGACAAAGGACTTGGTTTCCAGTCGGTAGAAATAGATACCGCTGGCAACCGTTAGTCCGCGATCATTGGTTCCGTTCCATACCGCCTGATACGTTCCCGCTAATTGATTACCGGCGTATAAGGTCTTCACTTTCTGTCCCAACAGGTTGTAGATCGTCAATGTCAGTTTCGTATCCTCCGGCAGATCATAACTGATCGTCGTCGTTGGATTGAACGGATTGGGGTAATTCTGTTTTAATGCAAAGACCGACGGAACGATGTTCGTTCCTTCAAACGACGGATCGTAACCCAATTTGAACTGGCCCAGAGTATTGGTTCTGGCCACCACCTTCAGCTCCTTGGTATACACCTGCGTTCTCATCCGTATCCAGTTGTCGCCTTCTTTATGATAAATGAAGAGCTTACCCGCATCGTTCCATCGCTGCGGATCGTAAGCCATGGATAACTCCACCGCGTCATTCAGAGCGCCTTTGGGACCGAACTCGTAGATCGTCTCCTGAGATGCTTCATTGTCAAACGCCGTGAAGTAAGTCTCCTCTTTGACCGCTTTAGTTCCCACTTTGAGTAAGGCCCGGCCGTTGACCGAGGTAAGCGTGGCCGATAACCCGGGCTTGGATAAAGCCACATTGAATGGATGATTATTCAAAGAGCTCGCTCCGTTGACCGCCGCGGCCTGCGTGCGGATGTTGTAATTGCCGCTCTGGGTGAATGTGATCGAACCTTTGTATATCCGTACGTTCGATGTGGCGCTCATGGCCACCGGTATGGAGTCGCTGCCAACAAACAATTTAACGGCGGGTGACCCCGTGAGCGTTGTATCCGCTATGACATAAAAGTCCGCATACTTGGATAACGCCGGGTTCTGTAACACGGAGGTAGCAATGGACAGCGTCCCGCCCGGAGCAACCGTTACGCTTACCGTGGCCGTATCCAATCCTCCCTGACCGTCGCTGACCGCGTAGCTGAAAAGATCGCTCCCGCTGTAGGAAATGACGGCCGTATACGTGATCGTCGTATCGCCCGGGTCTTTTATAGCCGTGCCGTGCAGAGGATTGCTTACCACCGATACTATGGACAACGCATCCCCGTCGATATCCGTATCGTTGTTCAATACATGCATTACCATACCCTGACCGGCGGTTGATGTTGACGCATCGTTATTGGCTACCGGCCGATCGTTTACCGCTGCGATCGTTACCGTGAAACTGTCACTGACCGCTGCACCGCTGTCGTCGGTCGCGGTGACGATCACCGTTACGCTGCCGTTCTGATTGGCGATTGAACTAAGCTCAACAATATTTCCAGCCGTTAACGAAGCCGTCACAATAGCAGGAGCCGCGCTGACGCTATAGCGTAAACTGTCTCCCGTAGGAATATCCGCATCGCTGAAGATCGTATCCAGATCGGCCAACACCACATTTCCGAAATCTTCGGAAATATTCTGGTCGTTTAGCCTGTAAGCAACCGCCGGGGAGTGATTGGGATTGACAAGCCAGGCCGGGTTGATAGTGACCGAACTGTCGTATGCGAGGCTCCGCCTTCCGATTGAATCCTTCGCGTAAACATGGAGATAGTACGTGCTGTCGGCCTGCAATCCGGTGAAAACAGGATTGAAGGTCAGCTGTACGTCGGATGAGGGTGTGAATTGATCGTACGATCTCACCGACGATACGAAGCCTGTTTTAGTGAAATAATATTCGATGGCCGCAACAGGCGCTGAAGCCGCCGGCGATGCCGGTGTTTTGTAAAAAGGTTGTGCCTGAATCACGTTCCACAATCCGTCGCCATCCTGAGTGCGAATGTAGAGAGTATGGAAACCGCCGGAGACGGCGCTCAGGTCAACAGCAAAATTCTCAGCGACGCTGCTTCCAGGTGTGAACGCTATGCCGTTCCCAAGTCCGAAACCGGGATCCTTATCGATAAAATATTCCATCTTCGTGATATTGGCCAATGGATCAACGATCGCGTCCGGAGTACGGTAGAACACGCTGGCCGGGGCGACATTCCACAACCCATCGGCATCCTGAGTACGGACGTATAAAGTGTGAAAACCTCCGCTGACATTGGTCAGGTCGATGCTGAAGCTTTTAGTAATTCCGGCGCCCGGCGTGATGCTTACAATGTTCGCATTGCCGAAACCCGGATCTTTGTCGATAAAATATTCCATCTTCGTGATATTGGCCAATGGATCAACGATCGCATCCGGTACCCGGTAAAACACGCTGGCCGGGGCGACATTCCACAACCCATCGGCATCCTGAGTACGGACGTATAAAGTGTGAAAACCTCCGCTGACATTGGTCAGGTCGATACTGAAGCTCTTGGTGACGCTCGATCCGGCAACGACCGGCACGTCCGTGCCGTTGTGAAAGCCCGGATCCTTATCGATGAAATATTCCATCTTCGTGATATTCGCCAGGGGATCGATGATCGCATCCGGCACCCGGTAGAAAACACTGGCCGGCGCCACATTCCACAGACCGTTTGCGTCGCGCGAGCGAACATACAGGGTATGGAATCCGCCGCTCAAGGATGTCATGTCCATTGAAAAGCTTTTGGTCACAGAAGTGCCGGGAGTTATGGAAACGGCATTCCCGCTACCAAAGCCGGGATCGGTATCGACAAAATATTCCATTTGAACGATGTTCACATTTGCCGGCGTCGTATTCACATACGAAGTGAAGAAGGTCAAGGTGTTCAACGCGCTCCAGTTTCCGTTCTCATCCTTGCTGCGGAAATAAAGGGTATGAAATCCGTTCGGCAAACCCGATACGTCGGCGCTGAAATTCAGCGTCACGTCATCCGATGGAAGAGCAATCGAAACCGGAGTTGCGTTGCCGAGACCGGGATCCTTGTCAAAAAAATATTCCGCCTGAACAATATTCTGCGCCGTCAAACCTCTTGCCGCAACAAGGAGCATCCACAGGAATAAGAATTTCCTCATAACATTATCCTTTTTGAGAAAGAGGCTTAGTTGTTTGATTTCACATTCACGTTAACATCCAGATTGCCGCCGTTCACGTTCGTGTTGAACAAGTAAATGCTGGGAACGGCCGGAATGCCGGAGAGAACATAGGCGTAACCGAGGCTGTTGTCGAACATACCGCAGTCCACGCCGCCAAAACCCGCGTTATCGGCAGGGCCGGCCGCTGCGATCTGCCACTTGGCATCGCTGGAGCCGGTACCGACAAACACGCCCGTCATACCCGAGACACTCAGATTCCCATTGGTAAGACCAAACTGATTGTTATCCCCGATATTATTATAGGGGATGATGCCGGTGGTCGAGAACGTGCCTGAGCGGAGGATGTTGTTATTGAAAGTAAACCCGCCGCTGACATTGTCCACATCGCCATTGATAATATTGTTGGAGATGTCACCGCTGATCAAGCCGAGTATGTTCAGCGCTCCGTAGCTCTGATTGGCGCCCGGAATGTAATCGATGAAATTATTCTGGATGAATATCTGAGTGGCGCCGGACTGAACGCTTACGCAGTGATACCAGGAAGCGCTCTGGGTGATGTAGCATTGACGGACAATAACACTGTCCTTGGCGTAAATGTAAACCGGATAGTCGTACGTATTCGTTACCTCCATCCGGCAGCGGATGATGGTCACGTTGTCCGCGTTGATGTATAAACTCTTGGTAAAGTGCATACCCATGACCGTTGTTCCCTGGCCGCTGAGCGTGACGTCCGAATTGATCACGGCCGAATTAGTATCGGCCTGCAAACCGGAATTCTGTCCTAAAAAATAGCCGGGGCCGATGATCGTGAGTTTTTTGCTGGTCGAGAATCCGGCATAGGCCGCCGGCGCGCCTGAAACAAGAATGGTATCGCCCGATAAGACAGACGAAGATGCCACGGCGCCGGAAAGGGTGGTGAAATTAGCTCCGGGGCGAGGCGATACGGTCCAGATCTTAGCGAAAGCGGTCTGCAGGGAAACCATCATCATAATGGCGAACATCATCATCGTTTTCATACAATCTCCTTTATCGTTTTATGTATTAATTATTTGATTTTACTTTGACGTTCATATAAAGCAGCGATCCATCGATGGATCCGCCCATGGAATATACCGACGGGATCGGAGGCGCACCGGACAGGCGGTAAGGCGAAGAGCCACCGAACATACCGCAGTCAGTGCCGTCCAATCCGGCATGGTAGGCAGGACTCAACGGAACGACCTGCCAACGCGCATCGCTGGAACCGGTCAGAAGAAATACGGACGACATGGTGACGTTTTGCTGGTTTCCATTGAGCGTGCCAAACTGAGTGCTGTTGCCGATATTGTTGTTAAAGGTGACACCGGTTGAATCAAAAGTTCCAAAACGCAAAATATTGTTGTTAAATGTAAAACCGCCGCTTACTTTTTTTACACTTCCATAAATCGTATTGTTAGATATATCGGCGGTGATCGCACTGGTTATAACAGTGATGGCATAATGGCTACCGGACAAAGTACCGGCGTATTCGATATAATTATTCTGAATAACGATCTGTGAGGAGCCGCCCTGAATCGTGATCGCGGAATACCAGTCGGCTTTCTGTACGATATAACAACCCCGGACTATTACGCTGTCGTTGGTATAAATATATACGGGATTTTCATAATTCACGCCCGCGGGCACTTCCATCCGGCATCGCTCGATCGTTACATTGCTGGCATTGATGAAAAGTGATCGCTGAAAGAACAGACCCATGATCACCGTTCCCGAAGCAGATACGGTTACAGTGGAGTTGATCTCTGCGTCGTTGGTGTCCGCCTGGATACCGGCATTTTCTCCCAGGAAGAAGCCCGGTCCTATGATCGTTAGCTTCTTATTGACCGTAAACCCGGCGTAAGCCTGAGGAGATCCGGAAACAAGAATTGTATCTCCGGCCACGACCGAGGACGAACTTATGGCCCCGGTAATCGTGGTGAAATTGGCGCCCGGCCGTGGAGCCACGGTCCAGATCTTCGCTTCGGCGGATTCCGACAGCAAAGCGGCCAGCAAGACTATGGCGTAAGTGATTTTTGACAGCATAGAGAATTCCCGCTTTAAAATTCTTTAAAGTTAAGGTTCTAAAAAAATGAAATTGATCTGTGAGTTATAAAAACAATATATCCGAAAGCGATCCCAAAACAACTAAAAAAAACAAACAGCGTTCGTTTTTTCACACTTTTGAACGCACCCATTATAAGGTAAAACATAGAGGAGCGCTGTGACATAAATCACGGGCACGGATTCTTTGAAGAAAGAGCCGTGACGCAATTTGGTAAGCTCAATATATCCAAATATCGGTTGGAATTAACCTACATGAATATGTAGGTGGCGAGAGTTCTACTTTTTAACAGCCCGGATCACGCCGGCGCTGCCGAAACTAAGATATGTTTTTTGGATATCGACAAATCCGTAGCGCGCAAACGCTTCAGGAAAGGTATCGAACCATCGCGTTTCCCGGATAAGACGGGTAAGGCCTGAATCAAAAACCTCTTTCCATTCCGGGAAGAGCCGGATTCCTATAAAATTCATCAACCGGTTGTAGCCCGACCAGATGGAACGAAGAAATACATTCGGCGGCAAAGTGAAATCGTGCAGTACGATGACACCGCCGGGCTTGATGTGTGGAGCGATATTCGACAGGAGCCGGTCGGGATCTACGTATTTGGGAATGTAGGATGAAACAACGGCATCGAATGCGCCAGATAATTTGACATCTTCCGCGTTTCCTAAGATGAATTGAGCGCTGATGCGATGTTTTTGAATACGTTCTTTATAGATCTGAAGATAATCCTCCGTGATGT
Source organism: uncultured Bacteroidota bacterium (assembly GCA_964415295.1). GTDB lineage: Bacteria > CLD3 > CLD3 > SB21 > SB21 > SB21. Next base: position 579,202 of record CAYPYN010000001.1, on the reverse strand, counting down.
CCACACCGACGATCTCCGCGCCGGGATGGCGTTTGGCGAGACCCAGCGTGACAATGCCGGTTCCGCAAGCGAGATCGAGGATACTCTTTGACGGTGGTACCCGTGTGTAGATCGCGCGTTTCCAGTAAATATCCAGCCCTAACGTAAAAATATTTACAACCGTGTCGTATGATTTGCCCGTTCCGGGAAAGAAGGAACGGATGATCGAATGACGGTTTTGGAGATTAGGATCGGAAGATTGTGTCATTGCGCCATTGATTCATTGGTTCATTGTCGATTATATTTGATCTATGCCGTCCTCGCTGCGAAAAAAGTTAATCTGGGTTACCGTATTCAGCATCGCGATGGGATTTATGGAATCCGCCGTCGTCGTGTATCTTCGCGAACTGTATTATCCGGATGGTTTTCAGTTCCCGCTGGCGCCGATCGCTTATACGGTAGCCATGACCGAGATCGTAAGAGAAGCGGCCACTTTGGTCATGCTCTTAAGTCTTGGAGTGCTGCTGGGCAGGACGGTGCCGGAAAAACTGGCCTGGTTCATTTTTTCTTTCGCGGTCTGGGATATTTTTTATTATGTCTTCCTGAAGCTGGTGCTTGACTGGCCCTCGTCATGGTTTACATGGGACATATTGTTTCTGATTCCCGTGGCCTGGATCGGCCCGGTGCTGGCGCCGCTCATTTTATCTGTGACAATGATCCTGTTGAGCCTCGGTATTTTTCGGTTGGGATCGGTGAACGAACGCCTATTTGTATCGCGAACAGAATGGGCCCTGCTGATCGGCGGCTCACTGGTCGTGATATTCTCATTTACCTATGATTATGCTTCTTTTGTTTTCGAACGTCATTCTCTGAGCGAATTAGCAAGGTTGTCGTCCGAAAAAAAACTATTCGAACTCAGTCTTAATTACGTACCCTCAGATTTCAACTGGCCGCTGTTCGGCATTGGCGAGTTCCTGCTGCTTGCCGCCATCGCTGTCTTTATGCGTAGGAACAGCCTCAACCGCTGAGTCCTTTCAGCGTTCAACCAAGTTTCATTTTGGTCCGGCCGGCAGATGCGTATTCAGGTACCGTGTGAGCAGGGAACGCAGGTGCATCGTCGTGCCTTCGCCTTCGCTGATCGCGTGGGTGCGGTTGGGGTAGGCCATCATGTCAAAAGGCCTGCCCGCCTTTACCAGTTCGTTGATCAGCATTTCCGTATTCTGGTAATGCACGTTATCATCGCCGGTGCCGTGAACCAAAAGCAAATGCCCGCGAAGATTCTGAGCGTAAATGATCGGCGATGTCCGGATGTAGTCGTCTTTATTATCTTTCGGCAGGCCCATATACCGTTCGGTATAAATATTATCGTAATTATGCTGATCGGTCACCGGCGAAACGCACATGCCAACTTGGTACAATTCCGGATAGCGGAACATCGCCTGCAGCGTGCTGGCGCCGCCGCCACTCCAGCCCCAGATACCGATGCGGTTCGAATCGATGAAATTCCATTTGCGGATCTCGCGCACGGCATCGGCCTGATCTATCGGTCCCGTGTAGCCCAGATTGCGGTAAATGCATTTGCGCCATTCCCGTCCGCGCGGAGCCGGTGTGCCGCGATTGTCAATACTGGCAACGATATAACCCTGCTGCGCCAGCATCTGATGCCACAGGTAGTCGTCGTAGCCCCACTTGTCCATAACAGTCTGTCCGGCAGGTTCACCGTAAACAAACATCAACAGCGGATATTTCTTTGTCGAATCGAAATCGAACGGCTTGATGATCCATCCGTCCAGCGGCAGGCCTGAACTGTTGGGAACTCTGAAGAATTCCGTGGGCCGGCGTTTGAGTTCTGCAAGATTCTTCTTCATTTCGGCATTGTCCTGAAGAACGCGGAGGGTCTTATGTTTGGGAAGACTGACCAGTTCGATCGTAGCGGGCTCATCGGCCGTGGAAAATGTGTGAATGGCGTATTTGGCGTTGGGGGATATATCATAGGAATGCCATCCGCTCTTCGCCGTCGTCAGTTTTTCGGCTTTGCCCTTGCCGTCCATTTTCATTCTGAATAAGAAGCGCTGCGCCGGATTATCCGGTGACGCGATGTAATACAGCCAATGATCTTTTTCATCCGCGAGCAGCACATTGACCACATCAAAATTTCCCGGTGTAAGCAGAGTCAGGTTTTTGCCGTCGCGGGAAACCCGATACACATGGCGCCAGCCGTCGCGTTCGCTGATCAGAAGAAAGCCCTTTCCGGCATCCAGCACTTTGAATTCGTCGTCGATATCCACCCACGCGTTGTCTTTGTCGGTGAGGATGGTTTGGGTCGCGCCGGTTTTGGCGTTACCGATCATGAGCTGCACCGTATTCTGCAGACGGTTGATATGGCGCATGACCAGCGCGTCGGAAGTGCCGGCCCACTCCATGCGCGGGATGTAATAATCCGTGCGCGAATCGCCTTCCATTTTCATCCATACGGTCGCACCGCCGTCGGCACTCACGATGCCCACACGGCAGGCGGAGTTCTTCTCGCCGGCCTTGGGATACTGCACGGGAATGATCTTTGAATAGACAGAATCGGTGTTATTGATCATGTAGAAGATGCCGATCCCTTCCGCATCAAGCTGCCAGTAAGCCAATGACTTGCTGTCCGGGCTCCAGCGAAAACCGTCACGGCAGTCGAACTCTTCTTCATAGACCCAATCGAATGTACCGTTGATCACCGTATTCGATCCGTCGAATGTGAGCTGCGTGATCTTGCCGGTTACCACGTCTTCCGAGTACAAATTATTTTCACGCACGTAGGCAACTTTGCTGCCGTCGGGGGAGAATTTGGCGAACATCAGCGTGGACGGTTTGGCATCGCCGCCGAGCTTACGCAGCTTGCCCGTGGCCAGGTCGAGTGTCCAGTAGTCGCCTCGGGTGTTGTAGCGCCAAACCTTTTTGGTATTCGTGAAGATCAGCAAACGTTTGTCGTCCGGCGACCAGGCGTAATTGTAAATGGAAAGTGCTTTTGTCCCGCCTTCCGGTATAAGTTTATCGGAGCTGAGTAAAATGTCCCGCGTACCTTTTTCGGCGTTGTATTTCACAATGTCGCGCCCGCCGGCGGAAGAGGCCGACGGCTCAAGCGTCGCGTAACCGGTTCCGTCCTTGAGCCATTTGGACTGGCTGAAGAATTTCGGATTGAATTCATCCGTTTCGTAAATGCGTTCCAATGTCAGCATGGACCGATCCTGAGCTGTCAGGCCGGAGATGAAGATCAGGAATAGAATGTAAAATCGTTTCATGGGTAGTTCCTCGGATAAGAATGGATATGAAAAATCGACGAACAAAACTAATCGATTTCGATGTTTTTTCCAATGGTTTTGTTTTGAATACGAACCACGGAGCCGTTCGACAGGCTCAGGGCAGGCCATAGAGAAATATGAAGCGGAGTCATTCTTTCGGCAGAGGCAGGCCTTGCTGACGCAGGAAAGATAATTGGTCCCAATAGCCTCTTTGAAAAACGATCTTACCGTTGACCACATGAAAGAATCCGCAGCCGCGCAGGCCGAGCGGGTCTTTCCATTCGAGAATCGCCCATTCGCCGTCTTCGAAGATATGCTCTACGATGCAGACCATTTTAGCCTTGGCGAATTCTCCGGCGAACATATTGCGAATGGCGTCTTTACCCTGCAGCGGTTCGAATACGACCTGGTGATTGACCGCGTTGTCGGAATACAGTTCGATCAGTGTGTCGAGGTCCACGCGGTTGAACGCGTCAACCCATTTTTGAACGGTTTGTTTAGGGGTCATAATCTACAAGCGTTGTTATAAAACTTTTTTCATCCGCTATTAGTTAAACGCATCATGCGGATCAATTTTTGGTTTCGCCGCCGTCACCGGTCTTGTTGGATACTCCGATAATCAGAAGCATGAGACCAATCACCAGTAAAACAATACCTATGGCGGGAGACGAACCGGCGCCGGTTGCCTTGGCAATCAGGATAATCGCCACGATCTCCATGACGATAGCGGATATCAGAAGAATCATTTTACTTTTCTGCATACGGCCTCCTTTGGTGGTTTAGAGAGAGTTGTTATTTTTTATGTCAATTGACTCGTGCCCGGTTATTGAGAACTCTTGATCGAATACCAATCCACTTTGCGCGTGAGGTACATCACGAGCGACATGATCGTCAGAAGCCCGATACTGCCGATCAGCAGGGCGTAGTCCTCGTTCTGCAGTACGATATAGAGGAAGATATAGAGTACGGAAAGCACCAAAGACACGATTACCGATGTCCGCTTCCGCGCGGCGATCGCGAGGGCGTACAGGCCGATCATTAGAACGGTTGCCGCCGAAGAAAGGAAATAGGCGAGATCGAATCCCAGATGTTCCGACAACGCCAACACGAGTAAGTAAAACAGGACCAGGCTGAAGCCGACCAGCGTGTAATGAATGGGATGAAGGATCTCTCTGGCCAGAACTTCCGACAGGAAGAAGGCCAGGAACGTCAGCGCAATAATGAGGATCGCGTATTTAGCGGTGCGGATCGTCTTTTGATATTCGTCCACCGTTCGCAGAAGTCTCACGCCGAAAGCGGATTCCGTGACCGATTGCGACTTGTCGATCCAATACTGCGGAAAATTGCGGTTCAGTTCCAGCACATTCCACCGTCCTGAAAAACCTTTTTGATCCATTTGGCGTGTGTCCGGCAGGAAAGCGCCTGTGAAACTCGGGCTTGGCCATGATGAATTCAGCTGAACCTCCGTACGTTTGCCGAGCGGGCAAAAACGGATCTCGGAACTTCCGTTGAGATTGAGCGAAAAAGAAAACGGCAATGATTTCGTCGCCGGGTTCACGGGAGGTGTGAACGTGATGCCGGAGCTCACAACATCCGACCAACGCACGCCGGAACTGGCCGGGAAATTGCGTTCGGCCGAGTGCATGGTCACTTCCTCTTTGATGCCGCGCAGATCGGAAATGCCGACCGTGACCGCCGCATCATTCCACAACGGGGTCTTGCCGTCCTGATGCAGTAAGGGGATATTGGAAATATCAAAACCTCCGGAGACCTCCAATCGGCTGTTGTACAATATCGCTTCGTAAATGCCGCGCGCGCGCGTCTCCGTCGCAAGTTGGCCGGACACGATTAGCGAATCCGGGAGAATGTGAAGATTATCGATGATCGTGATCTCGTTCCCTTTATCATCCTTGCTGTAGTACCGGATCGGAATGGTGAGTATCGGACCGGTAACGGTTTGCGGCAGACCCCATTTCTCGCTGACCTCCTGGATCGCGGCATCGCGGCGGGAACTGCGCTCCTCGATCACGGATTCTACGATGATGGTCGGGATAAGTAGTAACAGCGTCAGTACCGCTATCAGGATCATACGAATAAGAACAGAGGATCTTAGAATGGATTCGTTCATGTTATTTTCTCCGGTAGCTTCTTAATATTGAAAGCGGCGTTCCGAAAATTTACAAGGTCAATTCATAGACGAGTTTTTCACCGTTCGGATAAGTTATCGTCACATTGTATTTTCCGGACGGGAAATTCTCTCTGGTGAAAGGTTTGTTCAGCTGCATCATCCAGAGATAATTGTAAGAAATTGAAGATCCGTATTTCGAAGTTACCGTGACTTTGTTGCTCATCGGAACGGTCTTCTTAATCATCGCATTCCCGGACTGATCATTAAAAGTGAACGAGAATTCTCCGGCCTTGAAAAGCGCCGGTGATTCTAATCTGAAAAAGTAGATCAGGTATCCGTTTTCAACAAAGCCGAAATCTTTGGTCACTTCATCAAATTTTTCCTGCTTTTGCTTTTCACTGAGAGAATTGTCGCTAAGGAGGCCTTCTTTGTAAGCACGGATCGCATCGTTGAAATCCCACGGTATTGAAAAGTACAAATTAGTATAAGTCACCACCCCAAAAGTATCCTTTATGTACGTCTTGGATACCTGATCGCTGACGATCTTTCCCTGATTCAGCGCCATGCCGGCGCAGCCGGCCATTAAAGACGTGATCACAAAAGCGAGACAAATTACGATGGAACGCATAAAACCTCCTCATGGTTTTGTGTGGAAACTGAAACCTGCTCATTATAATAAACCGGTTCTATTAATACTTGTACAGATCGCCATCCAGATACTTGAGCCCTGAGTCCACGATCACGGTCACGATCTTTTTTCCGGCTCCGATGATACGCGCTCTTTGAAGCGCGGCCCAGACATTGGCGCCGGAGGTAATGCCTCCGAATATCCCTTCCATACGTGCCAGTTTCCTGGCGGTTTCATAAGCATCCTCATCGGAAACGGCGATGATCTCGTCGGCGAGATCGAGGCGGCAGATCTTCGGAACGAACCCCGCGCCGATCCCTTCGAGCCGGTGCGTACCCGACGTGTCGCCGCCGGAAAGAGATCTTACGTGAAAAGGCTCTACCGGAATACACCGGATGTGCGGAATTTCTTTTTTGAGTATTTCCGAATTGCCGGAAAAGCATCCGCCGGTACCAACGCCCATGATGAATTCGTCGATGTTCTTTCCAAGAACGTCCATGATCTCGCGGGCCATGGCGTGATACGCGCTGCGGTTGTCCACGTTATTGAATTGATCGGTCCAGAAGTAGTTCGGATCTTTGCTCAGTTCCCGCGCCCGGGCCACCATCGAGTCGATCAGCGCGGCGGTGATCTTCCGGTTATCGCTGGGAAAGAGTTCCAGCGTTGCACCGAAAGCTTTCATCGTGCGGAGTTTTTCTTCCGCAAAAGCGTCGGAGGTGACGAAGTGCGCGCGGTAACCTTTCATGGCGCATACCATCGAGAGTGAACTTCCCGTACTTCCGCCGGTATAGTCCATCACCGTGCCGCCTGGTTTGAGTTCGCCCCGCCGTTCCGCACCTTCAACCATCGAGAGCGCCATGCGGTCTTTCATGCTTCCTGTTGGATTGGCGCCTTCGTATTTGACGTAAATCTCCGCGCAGCCGGGTTCCGACAGACGCTCTAGTTTTATTAGAGGGGTTTTCCCTATGGCGACCATTTGTCTACATCTTATGTTGGATAATGTATTAACAATTGTTCAATCAAAACCGACACGGCTTGACTGTCAGGGATAATGTAATCCATGTGTCCGCCATTGTCTATCTCAAAATAGTCGATCGTTCCGCCCGCGGCTCGGGCGGCATCGACGTAGGCGCGCGGCCACTCGACCGGCAACGCTTCGTCGGCGTTTCCGTGCAGGAGCAGTTGAGGAACTTCCAGCGGCAGCATTTTCATAGGGTCGGCGGATGCGTATCGAGCGGGATATTCTTCCGGAGAACCTCCGAGCAGATGAAAGACCGAGTGAGCGCCCAGTTGACGCTCATACGTTCTCACAAGATCCACCACCGGCGCAAGACCGACAACGCGATCCAGCCGGATAGAAGGATCGATCCTATCGCGATGATGTTTTCCGGCCCAAATGGCCAGTTGTCCGCCGGCCGAATGACCCATGGGAACCACTTTAGAGAGATCGAAGGGTCCGAATTTTGTGGACAGAATTCTCAGGTGATTGATCGCTGCGGCAGTATCATCAAAAGTTGCGGGCCATCCGCCGCCTCCGCCGATCCGGCGGTAGCCGATATTCCAAACAACGAAGCCGTTGTGCGCAAGTTCGCGCGCCACAGGTATCAACTGGTCCCGTCCGTAAGGCATCGTCCAGAATCCGCCGTGAAACAGGCAAAGAATCGCACGAGGCTTTTGATCGGGAATAAAAAGATCGCCCTCCTGAGCAGGGTCCGGGCCGTATTTTTCAGTGATCATAGTATCCGTAGTTTATCCCGGTTCAGAAATGAGTCTTTTTCCGGTGGTCAAATAGTGATTACACTCGTTCTCCCATTCTTTCATGAATTTCCTATAATATTCTTCGGTGAAGTTCTCAACAAAGGTCACACCCGTCGGGCCGATGGCCGTGTAAGCATAACTGATGTGCGCCAGAGTTTTATCCGCCGAACTTTCCAGCGCGATATCGATCGCGGCCACCGTTTCTTTCGGTGTGAATTTCAAAAAGGAAATTTTGAAATTGACGGGGTCGTGGGCCGTTACGATCCAGGTCGATTCGGCATCGCGCGGCCCGATGGTAAATACGCAGCCCAATTCGGCGACGCCCGAATCGGAAACAACAAGATTGGGATCCCATCCGTTGACCCACTCCGTTTCGCGAACGGGGCAGAGTAACGGGAAAACACGGTCCGGCGCCGCTTTTAATCGCTGGGTGTACGTTCTTTTAACTCTTAACGGTCTTTCAATTTTCAATGGCCCCCGCTTTCACTTCCTTTTCGAAGCACAGGCTGTTCTCCACTTCGGCATACTGGCCGTAATTTGGGATCAGGGTGTATCCGCTTTTTTTGTATAACCCGATAGCTTCCGGCTGTTTTTTCCCGGTTTCCAATATGCATTTTGAATAAGATAATTCGCCGGCCCACTTTTCCAATTCCAGAAGGACGATCTCGGCGATCCCTTTTTTTCGATGCTCAGGCAAGACGTACATGCGTTTGATCTCCGCGATATCGGAAGCATATTCTTTTATCGCTCCGCAGCCAACCGGCTTTTCGTTTTCATAAGCCAGGACGGCGTATCTGATCTTGTCGATCTTATTGAACTGCGCATAAAAAGGATGATCGGCGCCATCCCTGTCGGCAAGTTCTGCGTCGAGTAACCGGACAAGTTCTACAAAATCGCGGTTATCGGAATTGGTTCGTATAAGACGTATACTATTCATATCGGCACTCAGCTTTCCGCCTTTTCTTTGCAAACATCAACCCATTTCACATACCCTGAGATCTCTTCGAGTTCATCACAGGTCATCGGTATGGCGGAATTACTGCTGCCGCAGGCGGGAAATACCGTATCGAATCGCTTCAAGGAAGCGTCCAGGTAGACGCTGACATTCTCATGGATCCCGAAAGGGCAAACCCCTCCGATCTCATGTCCGACCAGTTCTTTGACCTCATCGGCGCTTAGCATTTTTGGTTTGAAACCGAATTCCTGTTTGAATTTTTGATTGTCGATCTTGACATCACCGGCCGTTACTACGAGAAAAGCGCCCGTTTGCCCTTTCAATGAGATCGATTTTGCGATCCTGGATTCTTCCGTATTCAGTGCAAGCGCGGCCAGCGGCACCGTAGCGCTTGACACGTCAAATTCGATGATGTCCTTATCGCGGCCCCATTTTTTCAGATGCGCGCGCGCTTTTTCTATGCTCATAACTCAAGCCGCTCCGGGTTTCGGTTCTTTGGCGCCCATGATCAGAAGCCACAACATGAACGCCACTTCACCAACCTCGGCCGGCAGGGCCAATGGGCTGTGAAGGACCGCGTCCTTGTATTGCGGCAGCATGATGCTGACATAACTCAGGATCACGTAAAAAATACCGGTGACAGACAGCCAGATGCCCAGAAAACGCGGAAGGAAACCGGATTTGTAAACCAGGATTGCTAAGGGAAAAAGCCAAAGCCCCCAGAACATCTCTAAGGGAAAAACTCCGTAATCGTTGATCTTAATAAAAAGCAAACCCAATTCCTGCCTTTGCGCAAGTTCGAATGCATTAAATATTTCGCCTTTAAAGGCCATGAGCGAAGCGATGCTGAACGCGTCCATAATAAAAATGACGGGGATCTGTACGATCACCAACGCAACCAGGAGTTTAGACTGGAACTTGTCGACCGGTTTGAACATCCTGTAAAAAACCAATACCATGATGATCCAAAGGACGGCGCTGAAAAGATCATTGATGATGCTTGCGCGATATAACGATTCATTGGCCAAAATGTTTTGTGCAGCGGTCGCCGCATCGCCTTTCATATCGATCTTAGACGGAACGTAGATCAGGGCAAAGAGACCCGTGATGATCCAGATAAGATACAAACCGCCGGCAAATCGGGTCGTTTTTTTGAGTGAGGTCGTTTCCATAGATGGGTTCTTTCAAGGTTCTTAGAATGCGCTTATAGGGTCTACTCACTATATATTTTTATGAATGTTCCGGAGGTCATTTCTCACATATTTCTTTAAGCCGTTTCAGCGCCTTCGGCCACATGTCTTCGAACATCTCTACATAATTTTCATCCACCTGTATGTCGATCAGAACCTCGGTTTGACCGCCTTTGTCCGTGAACGTATAATTCTCAAATGAAGACGCCCATTTTTTGACGTCGTCGCTCGTGGTATCCACTTTGCCGTCGGAAACGATACCCAGATGCTCGATGGAGATGAATTGATATTCGATATTATCCTTGATACGGCTGAACATGCCTTCCGGTATTCCTTTGTCATTCTTGGCGAGGAAACGGATCTCGCTGCCTTTTTTCCAGCTGCCTTCGTAGTAAGAACCGTCGAAAAAAGCCCGTGTCCATTCGCGGTAGGTCTTGTCTTCGAGCATGGCGTTCCATACTTTTTTTCTGTCGGTATCGATCAGAATGGAAAAGTGAAGGGTTTGCATATCGGCACCTTTGTAAGTTTACGTCGATAAACTGAAAAGCGATACGTTTAATTATAAGCTCTCCTCACACGGGATCACGACAGAAAAGTCAATTCAGACGGGATCGATGGGTTTATTACGTTTGCGTGAAATAAAAGTTCCGGCCGGTCAGAGACCTATGGATCGCCGCCCTATTCAAACCGATGATCCGGTCACGCTTTGATAACGACGACATTTTTTGCAAGGGTCTTAAACCGGATCCCGTTCTTTTGCACAACGGTTATGGATACATGACCCGTTTTTCCGGTTTTGATATCTCTTACCGTTCCGGATTTTCCCTCATGAACGCCGCCAATTACTTTACATTGTGCTCCGTCAAATACTTTGACTGATGATCTTTCTTTCATATGAGCTCCTTTTGAATTGGATTAGCGTTCTATAAAAAAGCGGCCTTTCGCACAGCGATCGGCGGTGTGCAAAATTCAAACCCTCAGCGAGCCGCGGAATCCACGGGCGGCATAGTACGACTCGGCGCCGTTGTGATAAACAAAAACGTGACCGTAGCGGCGATCGCAGAAGATCGCGCCGCCGAGATTCCGGATGTCCGCGGGCGTCCGGACCCAACTGGAAGTTTTCGTATCGAAATTGCCCAATTTCTGCAAGGCGCGGTATTCTTCTTCCGTCAGGATCTCAATGCCCATGGCTGCGGCCATATCCATGGCGCTGTTCTTCGGCTTATGTTCCTTCCTCGCATCCAGCGCGGTACGGTCGTAGCAGAAACTCCTTCGCCCGTCGGGACTTTCAGGCGAACAATCGTAAAAAATAAATTCACCCGATTTTTTGTCCTGCCCCACGACATCCGGTTCACCGCCGGTCCTTTCCATTTCATACAGCGGCCACAGTTTTTCAGGTTTGGCTTCCAGCCTGGCCTGAACTTTGGCCCAATCGAGGCCTTTGTGGCGGTTCATGTTCTTCTCAAAACGGGTTTTGAGTGTTTTGAGGAGTTCGTCCTGCTGAGGCGGTGACAACTTTTTTTTCATGGTTTCAAATGATCTCCGTTGGTTTGATAGTTACTGATAGTTATAAAATATTTACATGTTTTCGCAAATGACGATTTTGTATTTGGTTTTCAGGCCTTGGAAAAACGCCGGGAATGAACCGGAGTTCGCGATATCATTTCAGCAGAAAACGTGGAACAGACCGTAATTTCACGACAACTTTTAAATGTAAGGAACTGTTTTCTGCCACCAGCACAAGCGAACTACGGTTCCGGCGTTTTTCCATAGCCATGGCACTTTTCTTTGCTTCTTTCTTTTATGCCAGTAAAAGAAAGAAGAGTGGTTTCACAACATGTTCATATTATAGAGTCTTTACTTAAGGCAAACACTCGGATCAACTTTCTTTTTAGAAAAGAAAGTTGCAAAGAAAACTTTGGCTGTGAAAAAAATGCCTAAACCCTCATTCGCAGGACGGCGGCGAAAAACGAATCTCAATCTTAACGATCCGTCAGATCAGAACGTTTATGAAAGCCGTTTTTCGCAATATTTAATGCTGCAAACTCGGGTTTCCTCGGCATTTTTTTCAAGGCCGGGAATACAAATACCTGGAAATCCGCAAATGACGTTTTTGAATTGTGTTCTTAAAGTAAACACTCGGATCAACTGTCTTTTTAGACAAGAAAGTGCAAAAAACTTGGCATTCTGGTTTTCAGGCCTTGGAAAAACGCCGGGAATGAACCGGAGTTCGCGATATCATTTCAGCAGAAAACGTGGAACAGACCGTAATTTCACGACAACTTTTAAATGTAAGGAACTGTTTTCTGCCACCAGCACAAGCGAACTACGGTTCCGGCGTTTTTCCATAGCCATGGCACTTTTCTTTGCTTCTTTCTTTTATGCCAGTAAAAGAAAGAAGAGTGGTTTCACAACATGTTCATATTATAGAGTCTTTACTTAAGGTAAACACTCGGATCAACTTTCTTTTTAGAAAAGAAAATTGCAAAGAAAACTTTGGCTGTGAAAAAAATGCCTAAACCCTCGTTCGCAGGACGGCCGCGAAAAACGAATCTTAATCTTAACGATCCGTCAGATCAGAACGTTTAGGAAAGCCGTTTTTCGCATCATTAAATGCTGCGAACTCGGGTTTCCCCGGCATTTCTTTCAAGGCTGGGAATACAAATACATGCTTTGCGTATTCGAAGGAAAATTGTCAATAGATCTCCATTCCCGACGCATAGACCACAAAAGTCTCATGATCCTGTCCGGACGCGCTGCGGCGGTAGGCCTTCGCGAGTTTATTTCCCTGAACGAGCGCCCGTTTCCCTTTGGCGTCGGGCGGAATGACAAACTCTGTCACAGACACTTCGATCTTGCCTTCTTCATCTTCGAGGATGAACCACGCTCCGCGCGCGGTATCGATCTGTACGATCTTTCCTTCTATGGCGAAGTTCTCCGGCGCGGGGCGCGTATAAAGATGATCAATGGAAACGGCATCCCGGACCGTAACAGGTTTCCCATAAGTTACGCCTTCTTTTTTCCCGCAGGACAGTAGGGTGAGGGATAGAAGAAGTAACAGGGTGAATGGATTTTTCATATTCAAATGTTTGAAGTGGTTCTCGCTCTCTAAATACCGCCTGTCAGGCGCCGTCCAGCTTTGCCTCAAATGACACGCTTCGCGGCCATCAGCCGCAAGCATTGACTCAGATGCAGTACTGCGGGTCGCCTTCAAGAATTTCCTGCTCAAGCCTGGGCGTCTCGCCCGCTTTCCATAAGCGCGTCCGATGCACAACACGGTAGGTCAAAGGGCCGCCGTCAGGACGTTCGCTGCGCTCAAAAGGCCGGGGTATACCTACGAACTCGACCGAGAGTTGATCGGAAGTTGCGGTCACCAGGGCATAGCCGTGGCCGCCCTGGTCGAGAAATAACAAATGCGGCGCCACGTCCGGATTGCGCACGGCACGGGCCTGTTTCATATCTCCGGTCTCTTTCAGTTTCAGAGCGGAACGCACCCCATGCATTGCGGCCACGTTCATCGCGGGGATCACCGTGCCGTCGGGCTGATCGATCAGATGCAGTACCCGTTTCGGATGGTCTTTGGCCATGGTGACTTCCATGACCTCAAAGATGGTTTGCTGCGAGATGGAACCGGTGACGAATTCCACGCCCAGCGGTTCGTATTTTTTCGGCGGCAGCGCCTTGGAGGCTAAACCGGCATAGAACGCATGACGGTCGCCGGCCACGACTGCAAAACCGGTGATCTTCTGATCGCGTATAAAATCAAAGATCATATCTTTATCGCGCAGGAATCGATTGTCGATCACCGCATAGCCGGCATCTTCAGGCCACGAGCCCAGTTCCTCGGGAAGGTTCTGATAATCGCTGCGCAGTTCCATCGTGCCGAAAGAATGTCCCCATATCTTCCAGCGCGCTTTGGAAGCTCCAAGCTGTTCCAGGAACCAGCGCCGTTGCTCGCTGCCCAGGAAGGTCTGGGCATGAAGATCTTTTGTCGGATTCGGAAGGCCCTTGCCGTTGAAGCGGATGGTGTCCGGCGGTTTGCCGCCGTTATAATGACGGCCGTATTCCGTAATTTCAAAAGGCACCTGCGGGTAGACCCTCGGAAATCCGCGAACATTAAAATCATCGCCCGACATATCGGGCGAGCGGAAGGACCAATTATCGGTCAGCAGCAGATCGACATTCCTGCCCCAGCGCAATACGCGCTGGATCTTCAGGCTGTGGATCGCCTTCAGGTTATTCGGTTCTTCCGAAAGCCCGTCTTCATTGAACGGCGCAAGGGGCGTATCCACGACCGCCGGCGCGTTGAATTGCTCGAGCTTAGGATTACCCGGCTGTTCGACCCGCGCGGGAATGAATTCCCACCAGGCCTGGTTGGCAAAGACCTTTTGATTTTGCGCAGGAGCGTTGTAGCCGCCCCCGGCCACATACTGGCTCTGGTAACCGGCCCAGGCGAATTCGTGATTATCCCAGACGCAGACGAACGGCCAGCGGGCGCGGGCATCCTGCAGATCGGGATCTTCCAGATACGCGCGATACAGCGTGCGGTAATCCTCGAGGGTAACCGGCAGATGAAAATTACTGACCTTCCGGCCTTGCGGGAACTTGTAAAGATCCCGGATGCGGCGGCCGCGGTTCCCTTTCGGATTATCTTCGGCATACCAGGTCACTTCGTAAATGAAATCGCCCAGGTGCAAAACAAAATCAAGCCGCTGATCCCCGGGGCGCGCCTCATCTTCAAAGATCATTCTCCGGTACGCATTCAGTCCGGCTTCGTTGGGGCACTGGCAGCTGACAAAAGTAAAACGAACGGGTTTATCCGAATCGTCCGCGGGCGCTGTGATCGTGCGGCCGATGCGGCTGGCGAAACCGTGGTCGTCAATGAAACGGTACCAGTATTCGCGGCCGGGTTTGAGATCGGTAACGAGGAAACGGCAGGTCCAATCCGAATCCGCGCTGACAGGCGAACTGCCGCCCGCCAGGATCTTCTGGAAGTCAGGGGTGGTCGATACTTCAACGGTCAGTTTTTTGGCTGAAAGGTCTTTGACCGGCGGACGCCTCGTCCACAAGATCACGCTGTCAGAGGCCGGGTCGCCGGATGCCACACCCTGCGGAAAAAGGTCGCGGCGCTCGATAGCCGGTATAGGAAGATCGTTGGCCCAGCCTTTTTTTGTGGTCAGGGCGAAGCCGATACATACGGATCGTAAGAATTTACGGCGGGTCAAGTTCATGCGATTCCCTTTTTTATTCGGAATTCTTATTTCGTTATGGCATGTATACTGAACGATCGACGTAATGTTTCAGGGCGGAGTGGGGTGAGTATAACCTAGTCAAATCCTGGAAACTATTCGGCCCTTTTCTCCATGCTCATCGGCTCCGATAAAGAGGATCTTATTTCCCTTGTCCCAGCTTCCTTCATAGGTCGATGTCGGGTTAAACAAAGCCGTCCATTGCTCATACGTTGATTTATTTTTGATGCCAAGCATAAGATCATAGATTAACGCCATTGGTTTCATCCTTTAGACCGGGAGTGAACGTACTTGCAGCTCTTTACTTTCCTGACTTCCTTCGGTTGTCATCTTTACATAGCAGTTGGCAGTTTTCAGATATTGTTTTACCACCCAAATGCCATGGTTTTATGTGGTCGGCTTCCATATCTTCAATATCCCATTTCTTTTTCTTGTTCTCACCCTTGCAGTGTGGACAAATGCCTTCTTGTCTTTCATATGCTTCCCGTTTCATCTTGTCCGTGAAAGCGCGTATGTTTAAATACTTCTCATCTTTGGTTAAAACGTATTCGTAAATGCCGGTCTTTTTTACGTCTTCATCTTGCATTAACTCTTTAATTTCTTCTTCCAGTTTCTTTGAATTTAATTTTACATCTTTGAACCGATTATATAACCCCCCCCAAGGCACATTACTCATTTCTCGTCGATAGTTAGTAAAAGCCTTTCGCACCCACGCAATTACATGTTGAAAATAGTTCCATAAGTTATCGGCGTTAACGTCATGCTGATGTTTAGCCATATAGTCTTCTATCTGGCCTTCATTTATCCACGATAATGCGGTTTCTAAATACTCTTGTCGAATTGGCGATCCACTGACCAATTGCCCGCCGTCATTTGCCAATAGATACGCTGCACAGTTTGATTTACTAAATTTCAATTTAGCGTCGGACAACCATGGTCCCGTATAAACTGCGTTACGAATTTCTTGTTCGGTCAATTTTTCACCGGCAATGTTGATTATTCTGAACCAATCCAGTCGTTCCTTGTCTGTCCCTTCACAAAAGTAAATCATTAATTCATAATTCAAAATTTTCTCCTGCTCCTCCTTAGTTAGATTATGGAAAAAGCGGTTGTTCAATGAAAAATCACCACTAACATATTGCCCAATACTGATCGTACGTTGCTGGCCATCCAATACTTCGTAGCCACCGTCCTCTCTAATCATCCAATACATCACATTCAGCGGGAAATTGTTTTTTATTGTCTCTATCACAGCGTTGCGTTGCTTTTCCTTGTAAACAAACTCACGCTGATATTTTGGACGAATATTCAATTTACCGTTATATGCAACTACACCCTCTTCAGCGTTGTCTTTATAACCAGATATAACATCACGAATTGGAATTTTGTGTAATTCAATCTTCATTCTAGAACTCTCCTTTTAATTACAAGTCGATCGTATAATCTTCGAAAGCTATTTTTTCCATGTGGTAAGTAAAAACGCGGCCCACCTTGAGCATATGATCCTTTCTTTGCAATTTCTTTCATGGGCTTTCCTAGTTCAAGGCTTGAACCTATAATCTCAAATTGGTCTGGGTTATACTTATCAAGGAATGTTACTGGAACACCCATTTCGCCATAATAATCTAGGGGAATATCAGTCACTTTTGACACCTCTATTGCGTCGTAATTGAAGTACTTTGGATATATACGCGGATCATATTTCTTATAAAGTGTTAAGAATTCGTGACGCTTAGCAATATCGAGATTGGTATACCAGCCTGTGTTTCCCATTTTGGCATACTTGTTACCATCTGGGCCAACAAAAGTATTTTTCTGATCATAATTATCTGGAACTAAATAGGTTTTTGGACCATTGTTATAGCCAAGCCACAATCTATTATTTTTAATCAATTGAAATAAGTCTTTGTAAGAGACTGAGTTAAGATTGCCGATGATTAAGAATTTTTTTTCATATGTTACCAACTGAGCAACATACTCACGAAAAAGAGAAAAGGGTGGATTAGTGACAACAATATCGGCTTGCCTAAGTAAATCGATGCACTCGTCACTTCGAAAATCACCATTACCCGATAATGGAGTCGCGATATTTTTGTCGTGTTTAAGTAGATACTCAACGTCGTTTAGGTCTATCGCACCATCCTTATCTACATCAGGCACTTCTTTGATTTCGATTTTAAAGGGTTCTTTGCCTTCCGGTTTTAAACCTTCTACTTCAAACAATGGCAATAGCCCCCCCGCTATTGGCGATTTAACATAACTGGTTGAAATCAATTTTCTTAACTTAAGCGCGTTAAAATTGGAAGCAAAATACTTAAAGAAATTACTTTCATAAGGGTCGTCACAATTGCAGTAGATAACTTTATCTGCAAACTGATCCTTGTAGTACTTAAGTTCTTTTTCAACATCGGAAATTTGGGTATAGAACTCATCGTTTTTTGCTTGGCTGGCTTTATTCAAATATCTATTTAAAGATTTTGATACCATAAAATATCCTTTCGAAATGGTATGCGAGTGGGTGAAAATCTTGTTTCAAAGAAATTCAGTTAATTTGTCCGTTCTGTACGTTTCCACACATCTCCTTTTGTCTCATCAAATATACGTGTTGCCTCTTTTAAGTATTCAGGATCGCCGTCAGAAAGCACAAAATATGGAGATGATTTTATTCGTACCATGAATAAAAACTTCCATAGTTTTGCCAAGAATCGAAACTTGTTTGATACGAGAGTTTTTAATAACTCAAAAAGGACGACAACGGCGAGCAAGATAAAAATATTAGTTACAAAGAGTCTGGCAATAATCAAACTTACTGGAATAAGTCCGACAACAATTAACGCATCAATAATTTTCGTCGTTTGTTGAGATTTTCTTAATGCAATGAGAATATCTTCATTTGCTTTCTTATGAAACATATTTTGCTTTTCAGCTTTATGTTTCATTGCTTCGAGCTCTTCCTCAAGGTGAGATTTTGCAAAATCGTCAAAAGTTTCAATTGTTTCATGTGTCTCGTCAGATCGATGCGTTAATTCGTACCTTTTATCGGAATAAGCCCTAATGACACCAATGATTTGCTCTTCGTCTTTCGTAAAATGGCTAACTGATTGAATCATTTCAATCACTTCGTCGGCGTTATAGTTATATTCCGTCGTCCTTTTTCTTAAGAAGGAAACAAATGTATCATAATCAACACCATCATCTTCAGATGAGAGAGGGTTATGTAATATGAAAAGTTGCGAAGGAAGAATTGTCTCCGCGACAACTCCCGGGTTTTCAGCTGAGACAATTCTATTCAACGTACGGTCAGTGGTCAAATAAAATGATTTTACGTCGGTATAATTATAATTATTGTGGCCTCTGAGAGATCTAACGTAAAGAATGTTTGTCGCGTCAACAATAGCGGCTGCATTTGTGTAGTGGCTTGATTCGTTGAGGCTTCTTTTTCTGTCAAAAAAAGAATTAGCTAAAAAATTTACACGCCCTTTGTCTGGCGCAATTTTTGGATCAATCTGTTCGATATCAAACTGCTTGCAAATCCTATCAAATTCGGAACGCAATTTTACTTCATATTGTTGGGGACTCGAAATGATTTTCTTTAACCTAAGGTTGGCATAGTGGAGGATGAAGCTGTCGTTAAACGTAAATTCTTTTTCCCCTGCTAACTCTTGGATAATGAGAAGATTTCTTTTGTTATTTGGTTTATTCAATTGTTGCACGGTACTTTGTAGTTTCTGCCTCCATTCTATATAAGTCTCTGCTGTATAGTAAAAGCGAATCCCCTGATATACGCATAATTTGATTAAATTCAAGAGTGCTTTTTGCCTTCCATCGCCTCCAACACCCAATAACCTGAAGAACACGTTTGTATCGACGAGATAGGATTTCCCAACAAATATATCTTTGGAAAATCTTTTGACTCCTTTGCCAGACGTCAAGATGGCAAACTCAATCGAGCGAACAAAGAGCCTGTAAACAGCTTCATTTTTCTTGTGATCATCATACTCAATGAATTGATTATATGTGTCAATTTCATGTTTGGAAAAGTTTGAGTTTTCGATTGGCTGTAATAATGTCTTAAGTGTTGAAGCGGAAATTGAATGAATATTATCATATATAGCCTGGTATAATATCCCAAGAATTGCATTTTTTTCGTCTTGCCCTCCTCCAGTTCGTTTCAAGAACTCAGCGATGTACTTATCAATAGATGCATCACTTATGCGACTTCGCAATTCTGAGAATTTGGATGAAGTAAGCTTAATCAACAGGTCTTCTTTTAAGGGTGATATTTTGAAGTATGTCGATTTTTCAATTGCCTTTGTAAAAACATCTCTTTCAACTAAGAGAGATAAATCTTCGACACAGTATCTATAACATTCTTCGATTGTAATCTCCCTATTTTCAGAAAAGTAGAGTCGTTCACAAATAATCGACAGGACAATTTCATTGAAATCATTTTCAAAACTATCACTGAGAAAACAATGCAATCTAATTAAATCAATTTGGGGATTCATTTTTCGGCTCCAAGTTAGATATTAACGGCGGCTTAGACGAAAAGGTAATAAATGGATTTGATTGTGTTTTGACATGGCGTACAATTACAGATATTCGCGAGCTGACACAGGTTTTCTGCAATTGCATAAATCGGGTATCGCTTAAATCACTCATGATTGAAATTCCTACGATAGAAAAGAACTACGATGGGCGCTTTAAATGTAGGCACACAAGCAGGATTTGTCAAATGTTATTTATAGGAGATGTCATTCTGTAAGAATCTTTTTTGAATGAGGACTGTACTTTAAATAAAAAAGATCCTTACAGGATGACAACTAGAGGGTTAGCGGCTTACTTAAAGGTAAATCGCCTCTGAATCATGATGATCGCGCGTGATCGCGAATTCTATGCAGCCACCAGGATCGCCGACCAGCTCAGGAGCAGTCGGGGGCCTTGCGTGATCGTGAATCCGGCCTTCGCGGCCAGGTTCAGCGTTGCGTCGAACTCGCTCCTGGACACATGGAACATTTTCGGTTCGACGAGCAGAAGTCTCCCGTCTTTTTTCAGAATAGTCCTCAGCTGCCGAAAAAGAACCGCCTTGTCCGGAACCTCGTGCACCATGTAAAACGCGATGATGAAGTCGACGTTATCGGAGACATTGATATGGTCCGGCCGGCATTGAACCGTCGTGATCCGGTGTTCCAATGCGGTACCTCTGATCTTGCGGCCGATGATCTCCAGCATGCCGGGCTGAAGATCGGCGGAGATCACCCGTCCGGTCTCACCCGCCAGTTTGGCCGCTTCGATGGAAAAGAATCCGGGCCCGCAGCCGACGTCGAGAACCGTCATTCCTTCGGTGACGAACGGGGCAAGGATCTTGTGCGGGTCCTGAAGCCAGCGCCTGACCTTGTTGTCGAGTGATGACGCGAGTTCGACCGGGCAAACCTTACCGCTTTCATTTTTCATATTTCCTCCTTCCCGAGACGCGCGTTCGGGCATGTTATTTTTTCCCGATCACCAGGGTTGTCGTGATCACTTTATTTTCGAGAACGTCGTTCTCGATCTCCTGGTTCTTTATGTAATCGAGGAATAAGGCCTGTTTGTCCGGGAATTGGGCGATCAATTCATGACACCTTTTTTTCAGATCGGCAAAGATCTGATCGTCGGAATCTTTGATGGTCTCTTTATCCATGATATCATCTTCCAGAAGACGCATGCCGGCTTTTTCAATTTGCCGCAGCAGTTCGGATCGCTTGTGCATCAGGGGATGACTGAAATCGCTGTCGTCCTCTATATAGCCGTCGTCAATGATGAAGAGGCCGTGGTCATGGATGCAGTGCGTCAGGGTTGAAAGCGTTGAAAAATAATCGCCGAATACGGGCCCGATGGCTCCGAGTATGACGACGTCATGATCCCGCAGGTCTTTGACTTTTTCCCGGATATCTCCCGTTTCGAAGGTGCAAAGGTGACCGACTTTATGTTCGAGAGCCTTTTGCCGGGCCGCGGCTATGAACTCAGGGATGGCGTCAATGCCATGGCACTTGCAGCCGAATGCCTGCGATACTCGGACGGAGACCGCTCCTTTTCCGCAGCCCAGATCGAGAATTTTTAACGAGGCGGTATTGCGGCGATGCTTTTTTATCAGCCGGATCATGGCATCCGGGTCGGCACCGATCTCCCAAATGTCCTGCAGGATGTACGGCAGGAATGGAAAGAGTTCCTTATCGCTTCCATCCATGGCCATGACCACGCATTCTTCCGTTGTTTTCATCTTTCCCCGGTGGAATTGGTTGGCGCTTTAAATGTAGGAACGCGGGCAGGATTTATCAATGAGTATTTAGGATGGCACGGATGCGGGCTATCGCTCCTGAAAGATTGCCTTTTTCAACATGGGGGTGATCCAATATTATTTCTTCTTATTGAGTACAAATAACAGGGCGGAAGAAATAGCGCACATGACTAACGCGCTGATGATCAGAGAGTTCTCTTTTTGGATGATCCCAATAAAAAAGTCGCCGACAAACATGACCAAAAAGAAGAGGTATGCCATGGTCAGCATGGGAATGGATCTCTTTAATGTTGCATAAGCAAAAATAAAACCAAGGGCAAATTGACGCGCTGCCCACATATAGATCAGGTAGTCAACGCCTTTGGCGGTAAGATCCACCGTCTCCAAAACGGATTCCGGTGAAACGCATAAAGATACGCTTACCAAAATTTCCATCGCCGCAAAAAGCCCTGATACGATGAGTATCCATCGGGGTAATGTTTTTTGTTCTTCTGCCATAGCGCCTATGCCTTTCAAAGTAAAGTTTGATAATTTAAAAGGAAAGTGACCTATGAGTATTTAGGGCACGACGGAGTTCTCAGTAATACGTGATATCATAACGCCACAACCGGGCCGTATCCACGGACACCCAGGATGCAGGGAAATTGAAACGCGTTTGGTCTCCCGTATTTTGTCCAAGGGTTCCGCCATATGCGTCCGTAAAAGAATAGAAATATCCTTTTCCGCTGAAATGAAGATGGTCGCCATTCATCGTGAACATGACATAACCGGTCTTTGCGATGGAAAAGTAGACCGTATCATGGCTTTCCGTAATGACCAGATCGCGGATCGTGGCAAAGTCGGCGCCGGGGCTGTCCGTAAATTGCCCGAAGCGCACATAGGCTGAATCCGGGTGCGTAATGATGAAAGAGTCCGGATACATGAGCTGTCCGAACTCCACTACGAATGGGAGCACTTCATCCGTTCCATCAAAATTTATGGAATCGATCACTCCGGACTGATTGTATGTAACGCGGTTCCCGTTGATGTGTGCCGTCAGATACTGAGGATACCCGACCGGGTCGGTTTTGGATTCCTCGCAGGAGAGCAATGCTATCATGAGGACAAAAAGAAGAGTCGTTTTCATAGTGCCTTTATTGTTTGGATGATCGTGAACGCTCATTACACGGCCTTTATTCGTTTTAGTTCCATATGCCGTTCATTTCGGTCAGAATGATCGGCTGTCCGTCCGTAACCACGATCGTATGTTCGTGCTGGGCCATGTATCCGCCGCGGTCACCGGCCAATGTCCATCCGTCGTTTAAGGTGTCGGCGTAACTTGATACGGTCGAAATGAAAGTTTCTATGGCCACGACGGAATTCTTCCTGAATTTTCTTTGATCCGACCGGTTCCGGAAATTAAACAATCCTTCCGGCTCTTCATGAAGGCGTCGCCCGATCCCGTGTCCGCCGAGATTCTTGATCACCCGGTAGCCTCGTTTTCCGGCTTCGATCTCCATCACGTGTCCGATATCCGAGATCCGCACGCCGTCTTTGATCTGTTCGATAGCTTTTTTTAGGATGAATTTTGAAGCCGACACTAATTCCTGATGCCGGTGAATATCTTTGCCGAGAACAAACGAGCCGCCGTTGTCCGCCCAATATCCGTCCAGTTCTGCCGATACGTCGATATTGACCAGATCGCCTTCTTTCAGGACCCTTTGGTCGGAAGGGATCCCGTGGCAAAATTCATGATTGACGCTGATACAGGTCCAGCCGGGAAAGCCATACGCCAGGTAAGGCGCTGAGTTTGCTCCAAGTTCGGATAGAATTTTTGCGCCGTAACGGTCAAGTTCCTTCGTGGTCATGCCGGGCCTGGCGTATCCCGTCATTTCTTTCAGCGCATAAGCCACGGCCTGGGCGGCTTTCCGCATTCCGGTCAGTTCAGATTCCTTTGTGATGGACATATTTTTTCTGTTTGGTGAATATCAATATCATCTAAAGAGACCTTGCCTCGATGCGGCCAAGCCGTACCGGAGTTTGGTTTCTCAAGGTATTGTGAATTTCGGCTACCGTATCCGTATGCTTCATGAGGTCCAGAATATCGTTTTCAGCGGCGTCTGCACTGACTTTGGCATGGTACGTCACGTTCCTTGCCGGTTCGCCGGCCTTGCCAAATTCTCCCTCGACGGTGACTTCCACACCGACAACTTTGATGCCTCGGCTTGCGGATTCACGATAGATATCGTTGCAGTAGCACGTCGCTAAGGCCAGGAACAACAGTTCGCCGCCGTTGGCGCTGGAACCGAACCCGGTTGAACGCGGCGGAATGGTAATGGAGTGCGCGGCGCCGTCGGTCTGAAGCGTCACCTGATGCCGGCCTTCCGAATTCTGTACTTGGGCTGCAATTTTCATTATCATTCCTTATTGAGTTCAGGTATGTATCATCACTCGTTGATAAAACCAACCGACTGACCGATATAAATTTCTCCGGTGCGTGTCACGCTGGCATAGACACCCGCATGATTCTCATTCAGACGGGCGGCGGCCTTCATCATACCGGGATTCTGCCGGGCCGTATCCGGGTCCAGGTTGATCATCATGCACCGCAGATCACGCATCGTCACGGTGAGCGTCGGCCCCGATCCGTTGCCGTCGAAAACCAGCCTGCGTCCTATCCAGCTGTCCTCTTCAAAAGGTTTTGACGAATCGGACGCAATGACAATATTGGCCCGGAAGCGCCGCGGGTCAAGTTCCTGATCCGCTTCGCGGCTGATGAATGACATCGTCGCGAGATTGATCACCGAGATGATCCCTTCATCAAAAATACCGTGCCTGGATCTCATCAGTTCGACCGGACTTCCGAATTTATCGCTTACGCTTTTGTCGAGTTCCGCGCTGCCAAGAGGAACGATGAGGCCTTCCGGCGTGCGGATTTTCGCAGGCAATGGTTCGGCGGCATTCGCATCGAGTTCGAGCGGCTGGTACAAAAGCAGTTCAGGCAGTTTGCTCGCCGTAAGCCATGGGAAGTCGCTTTTGTCGTTGATGCGGCGGAATGCGAAGCGGCGGTCGCCCGGCAAGCCATGCCAGCCCAGGAAGGCCCAGTCCGCGGCGATACCGGCCATCGATTTGACGGGATAGCGTACGATCTGGTGAATATGTCCGATACGGGTGATCATGGATACTTTCGGTTTAGGCGGCGTCCGTCGCGAATCATTTTACATGCAGTGACAAAACCACAGCGGCCGAGCGTTGTTTGACATTATAAAAAGGGATCAGTGAAACCGATTTGGATTTTTTGGTCATGTTGTATCCTATGACGGCTCCGGCAGGCGACGTGAAAAAAACCAGTGGTCCGCCGACCATGCCGATAGTTCCAATGGCGCTGCCTCCAAGGCATGCCAGGTAGGATCCACGATGGCCAAATCTATCACTATAGAATTTGACTCCGGCCGCCACGCCCAAATTCCAGCCTATCAAAGTTCCGGCGACGGTCGCGGCTGCGGGCATATCCTTCTTTCTGTCAAAACGCAGACCAATTAACAAGCCGACCAAACCGCCAACCAGGCCACCCGCGTTACCGGCCAGCAGTTGACTAAAATACGGCGGCCCGGTCGTTGTGTCTGCTTGTTGAGCATGAATCTCTGGTAACTTTCCTAATAAAACAATCATCACAACAAGTGTCAAGCTTTTCATTTTGACTCCGCTTATCTTTTGCCGATGTAATGTCCAAATCGGCGTAGTGCGTTTTCTATCATGCATCCATCGGTACTTTGGCAGTGCCGCGGGCCGCGCCGAAACCGGCCGTTATGACGGCTCCTATGGCCACGCATTGCCAGAACGTCAAATGCTCTCCGAGTACGAGGAAACCGATGGCCGCCGCGCAGGCCGGCTCCAGGCTCATCAAGATGCCGAATACTTTGGCCGGCATTCGGCGCAAGGCTTCGATCTCAAAACTGTACGGAATGACGGAAGAGAGCAGCGCCACCGCCGCCGCAAACGGCAGCGCGGGCAGGATATTCAGCCACTGCGGCGTATCCATCATTTTCACAGGCGCCAATAACAAAGCGCCAACGCTCATTGCGACGGTCAGACCGAGTGCGCCCGGCGTCGCACTGCCCAGTTTCTCGCCGAGGATAATGTAAAGTCCCCATAAAGCGCCGGTGATCAGCGCGAGAACAAATCCGACCGCATCGATATGGCCGCTGAACGGATTGAGCAGCGCAATGCCGAGCGCCGCGAGCGCGACCCAGACAAAATCGAGCGCGCGATGGCTGTGCCAGGCCGCTACGGCCAAAGGTCCTATGAATTCGATGGTCACGCACAAGCCGAGCGGCAGGCGCTCTAAGGATAAATAGTACGTGACATTCATGGTGACCAGCGCGACGCCAAAAATGATACTTGTCTTCCACTGATGGCGGCTCAATGCGCCCAGCGCCGGACGCACGAGGATCAGCAGCATCACCGCTCCGAGCGCCACGCGCCAGAAGACCACCGTGAGGGCGCCGAATTCGGCGAACAGCGATTTCGCGAGCGCCGCGCCCCATTGCACGCTGAACATCGTGATGATGACCAGTAAAACCGGATGAATACGTTCCAGTATTTTCATTTTGTTTTTGTAGGGGGATTAATATTTCTATGTTGCTGACGTATTCAAACCGACTTAGAATCGACTCTATTTGGTCGTCTTGGCGCCGAGTTGTTTTCCCATTTTTTCGTATTCGATATCATTCGGTTCCCACAATTCCAGATTATTCCCTTCCGGATCGAGGATGTGAACAAATTTACCGTAGTCATACGATTGAATGCTGTCCACAATGGTCACTCCGTTCTTCCTCAGGGTCTCTACAAGCGCTTCCATATTTTCGACCCTGTAATTGATCATGAAGTCTTTGGTCGACGGTTCAAAATACTTCGTGGTTTCCTTAAAAGGACTCCATTGAGTGAATCCTTTCCGGGTGCTGTCCGCGCCCTGATACCATTCGAAAACGGCTCCGTATTTGTCGGTGTTGAGCCCAAGATTTTTGCTATACCATTCTTTGATCTTGCCGGGGTCTTTGCATTTGAAGAAAATGCCTCCAATGCCCGTAACCTTCTTCATTTGCTGAGGTGCGCTTTGCTGCGTGAGCAGGGTTTGTAAAGTGAATCCGGAAAAGAAGGATGCCGTCACGAGCAGGATGATCAAAATCGATTTTTTCATGGGATTACTCCTTCATAGTGGTTTGGTTTGAAGAGCGCGCCTCCGCAATGAGGCCTTTCGCTGGGCGGATATTCGCGAAAGAATGAGCGGCCTGGTATGGGCCATGCCGGAAAATCTAGTGTAATACATACAGTAGTTGTAATCCAGCAACTTTCTCACCAGGATTGAAGACCGGTGAAAACGTAAGTCCATGTTTCTTGTTATAGGCTTCGGCTGACTTCCTGGCTGTTCGCATATCATTGATAGCGCTTTTAATTATGAAACCGCCGCCTATTGAAATCACAGCCACGGCGAGTATTGGGGAAGCAAGAACGTACTGCCCGCCCGCCGTAAGCAGCAAGGCCGCGCCTCCTCTGAAAATGATCCCTTTCCATGCCGCGGCATGGTTGCTGGAGTAAAAGTGACCTATAGAGGGACCCGCAACTAAGCCATAGGCCATCAAAGATACTCCGTAATACGACTGCGTATTCCAATCGCCGGCGTGAAGAGCTAAGCCAATGCCGGCACACGACGGAACGAGCGTATTCAAAACCGAAAGGTATTGTGCCTTGACCGGATCTTTCGCTAATCTCTTAGCCTCAGCCGAATCCTTTTGGGCGTATACTGACACGGAAATTAAAAACGTAAGACATAGACTTTTCATTCTTATCCTCCGGTTTTAATAAATGGCGATAACTTGAAATGATCAGCCTATAATCCGGGTTATTTCCAAATGCGGTTGGCTGCAAAGCGGCATCAAAGAGAAGCCGCCGGGCGTACCGGCTCATAATAAAGCACTATGGCGCCGGAGCCGAAAGTTTTTGTCGTTAAAAGTCTAAGAATAGCTTGGTCGCTGATGTTTTTGAATAGCCGTAAACCGTTTCCTAATATGACGGGATGAACGCAAAGTTGGTATTCATCGATCAGGTTAAGTTTCGACAGAGACGCAATCAGGCTCGGGCTGCCGGCGAAAACGGGTTTACCTGTTTGCCGCTTGAGTTCCAACACTTCTGCTTCCAGGCTTCCTTTGGCAAGTTTTGCGTTTTTCCATCCGGTATCTTTCAGCGTTCTGGAAAATACAATCTTGGGGATGTTCTCTATTAAAACAGCAAATTCATCCTGAGGTTTGTTGCCGGTTGGATGTTTCACTACCAGCGGCCAGTAACTTTCCATGAGCTGGTACGTTATTCTTCCGTACAGAAGAGCGCCGGCGTTGCGCAGCAGTTCGTTGTAATGTTCGTGCAATTCATCATCGGCGATCCCGGCCGTGTGGTCGCAAAACCCGTCGAGGGTCATATTGATGGCGGCAATGAGTTTTCTCATGATCCAGCCTACTGCTATGGTTTTGAAAGTCTGCTCACAGACCTTCAACGAAAAATATCGCGTTCTTATTCAAGTCATGGAAACCGAATTCATGGGTGTGCCACGGCGTATTCAACCGGAGGGCGTCCTGTGAAGCGGCGCCGCGGCGGACAAATTCATCAAAGAACATTCTGACGTCGTTCACAAATATCCTGATCACCGAGCCGCCCAGCAGGGGATCGTCTTGTGTATCCGCGTGCCACTGCAGGTGAAGGCCAATGCGGTCCCTGTAAAGCACAGCATACATGTTATCCGCAAAAACCGTTTCAAATCCGGCTTTCTCCTTATACCATGCCGCATCACGCGCAATATCAGAAGAAGGAAGAACAGGTACTATGCCAAGTAACTCTGGTTTCATGAAGAACGCTCTCCCATAGAAAGTGCTGATCAATGACGATAGAAAGATATCGATAGGTAGGTCAATGTAGATACACGGGCAGGATTTGTCAAATATTATTTGCGGGATAACGATTTTCGGAGATCTGGAATTATTCTTTTGCGCCGATGGAGCGAAGGTAATCCGCCACAGGCAGCGCATGATCGCCGCCGGCTTTGGCGTGGCGCATCAGCGAAATCTTATGGGGTCCCACGGCGTCTTTCATGTGCGGAAAGGCCGTGATATACGCCTTGACTATCTCCAGATTCCCCAGCATCGCGGCCACGCAGATGGTTGGCCGTGCGCCTTGTTCCAGCAGATACAGCGCTTCGTCTCTGAGCCCAACATGGCCGGCAGCGCCGATGGCGTCTTCCCAGTCCCATCCGCCGAGGTTGTTAACGGCATTGAGAAGATCGGGTGTCTCCTTCAGCATGCTCTTGACCTTTTCAAAGTCTTTGTGCGCCGCCCCGACAAACTCCTGTACCAATTTTACATCGAGCGGCGGACCCTTTGGAGGTTTACTTTGTTTGGAGTTCTCCTGATATCCGTACGCGGTCACAGGCCGTATCACCAAACCGGTGAAGGCAGCAAGAGAATGAATGATGAATTGTCCGCGGGTGATGATCTTCATGTTGATCCTTTTTTGTTTTTTTTCGGTAGAAAGAGTTACTCTGAGGGTTACTTGCTTTCCCTTTTCTTTCTTTGCTCGTGCAAAGAAAGAAACAAAGAAAGCACGAAGGCTATGAAAAAACGCCGGAACCGGAGTTCGCTATGCTGGTGGCAGAAAACAGTTCCTCTAATCTAATATCTTCAAAATTTTCTGGTCTGTTTCACGTTTTCTGCTGATGTTGTTTGCAAACTCCGGTTCTGTTTCGGCGTTTTTCCAAGGCCAAAAACCCAACTCTGCCATCGGTTACTTTTTCAGCTCTTTCAGTTTGTCCTGGATCCCTGTTTGAAGCGTTTTCCTGAATTCTTCATTCAGAGTCTGATCGGTCTTGGTCTTTTCGTAGGCGGTCGTGTAATATTTGATCGCTTCTTCTTTCCTTCCGAGCAGCATATTGGCCTCGGCGTAACTGTCGTAACAATTGGCCACTTCCGGGAAGAGCTTCATATTGGCTCGGAAGATCACCAGGGCGTCCTCGGTCTTATTGTCCGTGATCAGGCGGTAGCCGATGGTATTGAGCAGTCCCGCATTGTTCAGTCCGTATTCGGCTATGAGGGAATCCATGTGGCTTTCGAAATACAGGACGCCGCGTTCGTTGATCAGATCGGTCAATGCAAGCATATTATACTGACGGGTCATGAAGGCATTGTTCGGGAACGTCTCATGATACTGACGCTGGTAGTAGCGCGCATTTTCCGTACTGTTCTCAAAGAACTGATAGACCTGTCCGAGGATGAAGGAGGCTTCGTTCTTATTGAACGCGCCTTTTTCCTGCACAAGACGAAGTTCCCGTAAGGCCGTTTCTTTGTCGCCGGACATGCCGCTGAGAAAGGCGAGAGCCGACTGCCACCAGTTCGTCCGTGTGGCGATGAAATATTTCATCACGCCGAGATTGAGATACGCGTCGTAGAATTCCGGGTTTTCTTCGATCACTTCTTCCAGATAATCCTGTCCTGAGGCCGCATCGAAATAGGCGTCGGTGAAGGACTGATTCATAATATGCACACGGCTGAGATAGCTGTGGGCGGAGCCGAGGTAGAACTTATTTTCCGTGGTCGGCGGAAGTTTCTCCGCGAGCCGTATCGTGTGGCGGCAATAGTCCGCGAAAAGGTTTTTGATCGAATCGCGGTTGGCCGGCGTGGCGTAGAAATAACGCGCGTGAAAAAGGAGGGACGACTTCAGAAAATAGTATTTCGGATGATCCGGCATCTCTTTGAGCCGCAAGCCGATCAGGCTGTCGGCGATAGCGTAATCGGCGTTGTGAATGTGGAAAAGGATCTGCCGGTCGAATTCGTCCGGCGTTTCGGGTTTGCCGGTAAAAGTTGCGGGTTTACTGCATTGAAGAAGTAAAGCCGGGCAGAGCAGCCAGAACAAAAATAACTTTTTCATGATGACAACTCCTGGTAAGGGTTTTGTTGCGAGCCATGGAAACATCTCCTCTTGGTAAAGGAGTATAAATGCGTCGACACATTATTTCTTCAGCCTTTTGATCTTGTCTTCCGCGCTGCGCCGGATGCCGTTCTTGAAATTCTCATTGAGTGCCGGCGTTGCCGCGAGGAGATCGAGCGCTTTTTGCGCATACGTGACGGCCAATTCATTCTGAGCGCTCGCTTCGTACGCGTCGGCGAGGCAGTCGTACGCGTTGGGAGAGGTAGGGAACGACTCTGCGTTCATCATAAATACGGCGAGCGCTTCTTTGTTCTTTTTGTTTTGGAGCAACTGATATCCGGCGCCGACCAGGCCGTTCTCATTGATCGCCCAGGTGTAAAACGGACTGTACGTCCCGGCCTGGCGAATATATTTCACAAAACTGCGGTATTCAGAAAAAGCGCGCGCCGTGTCGCCTTGTTCGATCAATTTCAGGAATTGTCTGGCGGTCACGGTTTTGATCCGCGCGGGACGGTTCAGATTGGTCGTGAAGAACTCAACCGTCTGCCGGATGATCTGACGGGATCGGTCGTTGTCGTCGAAAATATCAAAAGCATGCTGGCCTTCGGGATAATGGATGAACGTCAGGTCGCATTCGACCTCGGTCATGTGACGGATCGTATATTCGATGCCGGTATTGATCCCCAGTCCGTCCAATCCGCTGCGAACATACAGGACCGGCAGATCGGTTCGCATCGTCTGAAGCTGTGCGCTTCCGTAATAGACCACGCCGCATTGGATGAACGATTTTTCCTGCTGCATCATGAGCGGAAGCCCGACGCCGGTATTAGCGGAACATGTCCAAAGGCCGATCCGATCCGCATCCAGCCTGAGTTCGTCCCCGTGG
The DNA here is from genome assembly GCA_964415295.1 of uncultured Bacteroidota bacterium. GTDB lineage: Bacteria > CLD3 > CLD3 > SB21 > SB21 > SB21. The sequence goes on along the minus strand of CAYPYN010000001.1, from coordinate 547,919 downwards.
GTCCTCACGTACGCGATCAGATCTTCGGTGTCCACGAAGGCGCGGCCCTGGCGGCTCTGGTAATTGACCGCAATGAGCCCGCTGGCGGCGATCAGTCTGGCCCAGTCCGTGTACGCGCGCCAGCGCGGGAGTTCCGGCGAGCCGACGCCGTTATTGAATATCACGACCGGGCGTTTGGTTCTTTTGTCAAATTCCGGAGGATAATAAATGTCGAGAGATAAAGCGGTATCGCCGGCGGTTTTGTAGACAACGCCGGTTTTGATCTGAACTTTTTGCATATCGGACGTTTGATACACGAGCGGGCGTTCCGTGATGGGAACCTGAGCGCAGAGCGTTGCCGAGAGAAAAAACAGGATGCATGAACCTTTGAAGGTCATAATTAAGACTCCCTTCGTTACATGATGCCCATGTTTACAGAATTCAACCTATTGCGGTTTCATTTGTGGAATGGAAAGGTTTGAGAGGGGAACGGATGGGATCGGAGGCGGTATAGAATTCCGTCCGGATCTACGCGGTCCTGTTGAGCAGGGCGTTCAGATTGTCGCGGTATCCGCGGCCGGTGACAAGTTTGGTGCCGTCGCTGAGGATGACGACGTATTCGCCTTTGTGCCACGACTGCATCTCGCGTATGCGGGCGATACGAACGATATAAGACCGATGGATGCGGGCGAATTTCTCCGGATCAAGCCGTGTTTCCAATTCGTTCATTCCCTCTCGGATCCGGTGTACGTCCTTGCCCGCATGAATGTCGAGATACTTTCCGGCGGCCTCGATCCAGTCGATCGTATCTACGGGCGCAAAATGAATGCGGCCGGAGGACTTGATCACGATGCGGTCGGGATAGTGGTTCTTCGATGCCGGCGCCTGCAGACCGGCCAGCATATGCATGACCTTTTTGGTCCACGCTCCGGATTCCTTTTGTTCGATGATCGAACACGCGCGATCCAGCGCATGATAAAAACGCTCGTCGTCAAAAGGCTTCAGGATATAATCCACCGCGTTAACCTCGAACGCTTTGATGGCAAAATGATCGTGCGCTGTGACGAACACGATCACGGGCGGGTTTTTCATATCCAGCCGTTCGACCACTTCCAAGCCTCCGAATTCCGGCATCTGGATATCGAGAAAGACCAGTTCGGGCTGAAGGGCTTCGATCGCGCTAACGGCTTCTTTCCCGTTACTGCATTCGGCGGCAATTTCGATCCCGCTTCGCGCGGCGAGCAGTTTCCTGATCCGCCGCCGGGCCAGCGCCTCGTCGTCAACGATGAGGGTCCTAATTTTGTTCATGGCCGTCGTTGTATGGAAGTGTGATCAGGACCGAAAAGCCGCCTTCGGCAAGATTGTTCCAGATGAAGGACTGGCGCGCCCCGTACAATTGTTTCAGCCGTTTTTCGGTGTTGGTTAAGCCGATACCCGCTTTTACGGCGGAGGCGCCGCGTCCGTTATCACGAACTTCCAGGCGCAGGTGATCGTTCTCTCTGGATGCAGAGACCGCGATCGTGCCGCCGCCGGCTTTGGAGGCGATACCGTGACGGATGGCATTTTCGACGAGCGGCTGGAGTATCAGCGTCGGAACTTTTGCTTTCATCAGTTCGGCCGGCAATTGATACGCGACGCGCAAACGGTCCTGAAAACGTGTCTCTTCTATTTCAAGATAACTTTTGAGGAATTCGATCTCCCTGGATAACGGCACTTCCTGCTCTCCCACATGATCGAGCGTCAGGCGGAGGAGTTCGCTCAACCGCGCCAGCATCCGCTGGGCCGCTTTGACATCCTCTTCCATCAGGGAAGCGATGGTGTGGAGCGTATTAAAAAGGAAGTGGGGTTGCAGCTGCATTTTCAGCGCGCTGAGCTGAGCCTGCGCCAGCTGCGCTTCCAGTTGCGAGGCTAAGACTTTTTGTTCGCGGAACCGGCGCGCATAAGTTAGCGCCGAGTATATACCCAGCATGACCCAGTAACTCATGACGCTGTTGAGCCAGCCGCCGGTGATCTTCAGAAAAATAACGTCGGACGTGATCGGGTTTGCCGGCGGTGCGAGATAAATTGTAGCATAGAAAGAAACAACTTTGTGCAAAAGGCCGATCGCCAGAGAAAACAAGGTCTGGACGGACAGCGCGCGGATCAGTCCGGGTTTTTCGATGGGGAGCCGTTCGGCCAGAAAAAAAATGAGCGGTGATAATAGGATCCACACAAACGCATTGCAAAATTCAAATACCGCTCTTGAAAATACCGGGAAGGTTTGTCCGGAGTTGAGACTGAAGTAATAAGCCTGGCCGAGAGAAAGAAAAGCGACGAGCGTCCAGAGAACAAGCGAGACCAGCCATTGATATTTGATTCGTTCAAACAAAGTAACACCGTTCCGTTAAAACTGATAAAGCATACGAAAGAAATGGCAAAAGTTCCACCACCTCGGATCTCAGAGAAGCATGGTTCAATACAGCCTCACCGAGATCGGGACGAACTCAAAAACGCCGCAGTCTGTGCGCTTTCCGCCGGCCAGGACGAACACACGGCTGAGCCTCATGTTGCCGCCGTTCAGAAAACACGGCATGGGGTTATCACCCAGAACTTTGAATTGCAGCCAAACGGTGCGATCATCTGAGCGTCCAACAGTTACACTCATGGAGGATTCCGATTTGATCCGGCTTTCAAAAGCGGCATTGCAGAGATCGACGACGAGTTCGCTCTCGCTGCAATCCAGAATGATCTCCGACTTGGTTTTGTTTTTCAGGTTCATCTCAAACGTGAACGAAGAATCATTCATGCCGACGTATTTGACCTGCAGATCAAAAGCGTCGGAAACGAAGACTTTTGTATACTCCTTCAGAAGGTTCGAGCGGTATCCCGTTACCTCCAGTGTCGTATGCGGCGTACATCCGAAAAAAAAGAATAGCCACAGGTATCGCAAGGAATTATTTAGCATCGGGTGATCACGTTGAATGGACAAGTCTGCAAACGGGCTCACATCAGCGAGATCCAGAACGGTAATGTGGCGATCGACAAGATCGTGCTCAGCACGATACCGCGCGCGATGAATTCTTTATCCATGTCGTACCTATCCGCCAGAGCGAAAGGCGTGATGGCCAGCGGCATTGCGGCATCTATGACCGACGGATGGAGATCCGGCTGCGATAAGCCGGACAAATCCAAGCCGAAAAACAGCAGGGCCGGTTTGAGGACCAGAATAAAACAAGATAACCAAAGCACCGGCCGCCAATCGGCCAGATTTCCAATGGCGGACTGGCCGATAAAAAGTCCTATCACCGTGAGAACGATCGGTGTGACCGAAGCCGTGATCATATGGAGCGGAGTCATGATCATGGCCGGAAGCGGGATATCGGCGGCCGCAACCGCCAGCCCCAGGATGACCGAGATCAGCAGGGGATTCCTGAAAAGGTTTTGCGCGACGTCCGTGAAAACATTCCGGCGATTCTGCCTCTGCGTGATGTCTAGGAATGCGATCCCCACGGTAAAATTCCAGAACAGGTAGATCGCCACGATCAGGCTGGCGGTAGGCAGTACCTTTTCGCCCGATACTTGAACGAGGATCGGAATCCCCAGATACGCGATATTTCCAAAAACAAGCGCGATGAAGAGCGTTCGCCGCATGCGGTCGTCGAGCTTGAGGATCTTCCCCAGGATATAAGCGAGGAAGAACAACACTAAGATGAATAAGGAATTGACGGCGATCAGCGGCGCTTGTTCGGTAAATGAAAACGGCGCTTTGGTCAGGGAAGTGAATATGAGCGCCGGGAAACCGATCTTGAGAGCGAATTCATTAAGAACCGTCTGCCAGTTATCTCCGATTATTCGGAAACGCTGCAATAAGGCGCCGGTGAGTATGATGAGGAAGAGCGGAGCGATGACGGAAAAGATATGTGCCATAGCGGATTAATGTTTATTTGAATTACGTATGTTAAAGCAGGATACGGAGGGCTTGTATAACGAAGATTCAAATGAAACCGAATCACCACCCGATATCCAGCCAGCGTTTATTGGTCCAGATCCTCAGTTTGTCTCGTAAGATCATGTGAACAGGTACCCCGGATTCTTCTTTGATGTCGCCGCGAAAGATCTCCTTATGCGAGGTCCATGCCGCTTTCTTCAGGTCGTAGGATTGCAGCATAAAATTAAGCGTATCGCTTTTGGTGAGCGCCTGTCCCTGGATGCAATAAATCCTTTTTTCACGGCAGGCGATAACCATACAGTCCTCGGCCACCAGGACCGAATCGAGGCGCTCCGGTTCAAAAACATAAGTATATAATGTGTTGGGCTTTTTGAACACCACCATATTACCGTCAAAGGCGACGACCTCAGAGACGTTTTGCAGAAGTTCAACTTCTCGTATATCCAGTTGCGAACTCTTTATGTCATACCGAAAAAAATACGGCGGGCGATAGGACAGGATTTTATTGGATGTCATGAAGACCCGTGACGAATAAAAAGGTATGCCCGCGCTGTCAGTGACCATAAGCGGGTTGCGGTAGTCGACTACATTAGGGTCGAACGACCAGGTAAGGAAATAGAGCGGGGCGGTCACGTCCGTATTTTGGTGTTCGTTATTGGCCATCAGAACCACGCCCGCCGAGTTGCAATTAACCAAAACAGGATAATAGTGGCTGTTGGGCAATTCGGGTTCTTTCTCCGCGGGCTGCACAGCGTCGGTGAGATAATTGAAATTCATATCCCATCCGATAACAGTGCCATCGTTATGAACCCACACGGGCGAAAATGATTGGATCTGACCTTCGATCGCTTTATAGATCAGTTTTGCCGTCTGTGGTTTCCCGGTTTCCTGCAAATAATAGAAGGACTCGTATGACGTCCGGGTGAATGAAGATTCAAGGGCTCTTGATACATTCCACAAAGTCCAACGGTCAGAGTAGAGAATCAATGTCGCGTTGTCCGGATTTGGATGAAACGGAGTTTGAGAAAATCCTGCGGCGGTCAGCCACAGCATGGTTAGGCCCACGATAGGATGTCTCATAGTATTACCGGGTTCGTCGGGATCTTAGTTCACTACAAATCCTGCTGAGTGAAGAAGCGCTCCCGACGTATCGACGATCTCCACTTTCCAGGCGCCCTTTTTTCCCGTGACCGTGCGGTAAGCATACGTGCGCATCGAGTTGGATTTGATGTCCAGAGGCGTTTCACCCAGGAAATTATCGTTGAGAAACCATTTGACCTTGACGGATTTCCCCTGTCCGCCGGTCACGCGCATCCAGCAGTACACTTTGTCGGCCGTTCCGGAGAAGTTGATCGCTTCGCCGGTCACTTCCATACTGGCCACGCCGGTACCGAATTTCAGAGATTCCACTTTCATGCCCGCTATCGTGCCTCCGGAGACCGAGGCGGCGGCGGAAACATTTTTGGTTACCGAGGCGGATGCATTGGAAGATGAGGATGTGTTGACCGCGGTCGTTGTATTCGTTTTGCCGGCGGCCTTTTTGGCGGCAAGGTCCGCGTTGGCGCGCGTAATGCCGTAAACATTGGACAAGTCGTACGGCAGGTACCGTGCAGGCTGCTGCCGCCTTTCACCGCCGTAACTGAGCATCAGCGCGAGTTTGTTCCCGTAGTCGATCCATTCGACGAATATCGCGCTGTGTTCGATCCCGCCGTAGGAATGATTGATATAGTACAGCCAGTCGCCGTATTTGATCCGGCGGATGTCGGCATAAGGTCCGTCTTTGACGCTCTTGAAAATTTCCTCGCGCTGTCCCCAGCCGTATCCCGCGCGGTCGTATACGGCGTTGGCGTAATCCCAGCAGCTACCGGGGAGGATCTCTTTATTGGTCAGCGTCATGATGCGTCCTGTTTCGAGCACTTTTTTTCCGTCTCCGGACGCTTTGTTCTCCGCTTTAACGATCATGCTGTCGTAATCGGAGTATTCGCCGTAATATTCCTCCTGGGCGAAGACGCGGCCATGCATCAAAAATATGAATGATGATAATAGTATGGCAGTTCTCATAAATTTATCTCCATGTATGATCATTCCTGATTGGCAATCTTAATAGCGCCGGCTTCGAGCAAAGGTCCGAGCATATTGGCTGCGCCGCCGTGTTCCACGATGCGGCCATCTACGATCCGGTCAACGTTCACACCGGTGTAGGTCAGAACTTTTCCGGTTGGTTTAATGCCCATCCATTCACCCCGGTGGGTTCCGCGCGCCGTGATGCAGGATACGACCCAGTCGCCTTCGGCGATTTGTTGTTCTATCGTAAGCGTCAGATCGGGATAAGTTCGGCGAACACCGAGGATGTGTTCCTTCGCGCCTTCGATTCCGAGCGGATATCTTTTGCTATCGTAAACTTCGGTGTAGTCGGGAGAGATGAATTGGTCGATCCGGTCCACATGGCCGGTATTGACAACCTGTTCGATGTATCTGCGGATCAGGAGTTTGTTTTGTTCGGAGGACATGATCAGCCTTCGTTATTCAAAAAAATCTACGAACAGTTGTCCCGTTTGTCAATGGAATAAACAGTGTTTTGAAAACGGCTATTTCGGCAAGTTGAAAGAGGAATTCAGACGAGTTGAGTTTTTATTCAGTGATATTGTCAATCCCTTCCCCTGACCCTGCTGTTTGCTCAGTTAGGCCTTGGAAAAACGCCGATTAAGAACCGGAGTTCACAAAAAAAACAGCAGAAAACGTGAAACAGGCTGACGAAGTGGTGATAATATTAATTTTGGAACTGTTTTCTGCTGCCAGATATGGTGAACTCCGGGTCCGGCGTTTTTCCATAGCCTTCGTGCTTTTCTTTCCTTCTTTCTTTTGCACGAGCAAAAGAAAGAAGAATGATGTTGCTCTTCTTCCGGGTGTATCGTAAACGCTGAAAACTCATCATCCACTTTCTTTTTGAAAAGAAAGTGGCAAAGAAAACTTCGGCTGTGATAAAAATGCTTAAACCCTCGTTCGCAGAGTGGTTGCGAAAAACGATTCTCTAACTTGACGATAAGGGATGGCCAAAAGTTAGTGAAAGCCGTTTTTCGCATCTATTGTTTCCGCGAACTCGGGTTTCATCAGCATTTTTATCAAGGCCGGGAAAACCGAATTTGCAGTTACGGTTGCTGTAGATTGCCCGCCAACTTCTTCGCACCGATCCCGCGTGTTTTCCTGGCGCCATTACCGTCGTGAGCCGACTCTTTTTCATCCAGAGCTTTCAGAATTTTCTCCGGCGTAAACGGCGTAGTGTCCATACGAACACCGACGGCATTGTAGATCGCGTTGGCGATGGCGGGAATGGCGGCATGAAGAGGGCCTTCGCCGGCCTCTTTCGCGCCGAAAGGTCCTTCGGGGTCGATGGTTTCAACGATGATCGATTCGATCTCGGGCGTGTCGAGGATCGTCGGAATTTTGTATTCCAGAATGGAAGGATTGCGATGCAGGCCGTTCTTATGGAAAATATGTTCCTCAAAAAGCGCCTCACCGACGCCCATGTACACGCTGCCTTCGATCTGTCCTTCGACGATGACCGGATTTAACGCACGGCCGCAGTCGTGCGCCGACCAGATCTTGTCCACGCTCACGATGCCGGTTTCTACATCGAGGGAGATCTCCGCAATGTGCGTGGAAAAAGTATACGACGGTGAAGGTCCGGCTCCCGCGCCTTTATAATCGCCGCCGATCTTGGGCGGTTTGTAACTGCCCGTTGCGCCGATCGTACCGTAAGCGGTCTCGGCTAAATTAGCCGCTTCTATGAACGTAAGGCTTTTCTGCGGATCGGATTTGGAAAAGATCAAGCGGTGCCCGCAGTCGAGATCGTCTTTGGAAACTTGCAGTTTCTTTGATGCAACTTCAAATAATTGTTCCTTGATCCTTTCAGCGGCCTGAATGCACGCATTGCCCGCCATGAATGTGACGCGGCTGGAATAACTGCCGAGATCCACCGGCGTGAGATGCGTGTCGGTTTGGCACACATGCACGTCGCCAACTTCCACACCCAGAACTTCCGCCGCGACGTACGCGAGCATGGAGTCCGAACCTTGTCCGATATCCGACGCGCCGCAGAAAACGGAAACGCCGCCGCCGCGGTCCACCTTGATCTGCACGCCGGAATGCGGCATATCGTTCCATATGATCGACTTGCCCGCGCCGCTGATGTACGTGCTCGCCGCCACGCCGATGCCTTTGCGGATGATCTTGCCCTGCTGGTTCTTGTATTCTTTGAATTTTTTGTTCCACTGCGATCGGTCGCGCGTGCGTTCCAGGCATTCGTTGATCCCGCAGGAGGTCACGCGGAACGCATTGATCGTCATGGTATTCGGTTCGATCGTATTTTTGAGCCGCATCGCGATCGGGTCGAGACCGAGTTTTTCTGCGATCTTGTCTAACTGGCATTCCATGGCAAAGCGCGGCTGAACGGCGCCGTGCCCGCGCTTGGGCCCGCCGGCGGGTTTATTGGTGTAAATGCGGTACGCGTCGAATTTATATCGCGGAACTTTGTACGGCATGGTCAGGAATACGCCGGAGTAATACGTGGTCACGAGACCGTAACTGCCGTACGAACCGCCGTCGAGGAATGTGCGCATGTGGATCGCGGTGAGACTCCCGTCTTTTTTGACGCCGGTCTTCAATATCATCTTCATCGGCTGGCGTCCGCGGTGCGCGTAAAATACTTCTTCGCGGTTGTACAGGATCTTCACCGGCCGGCCGGTTTTTTTGGACAGCCAGGCGGAACAGAATTCCAGTGCGAACGGCTCCGACTTACCTCCGAAACCCGAACCGATATGCGGCTTGATGATACGTATGTGGCTGCGCGGCATTTGCAGAACTTTAGCCAGCGCGACATGAAGGTAATGCGGGGTCTGCGTGGACGACCAGATCGTGAGTTTGTTGTCCGTCCATTGGGATAACGCGCAATGCGGCTCGAGAGGAACGTGCGTATTGCCTTCGAAAAAATATTCATTCTCCATCACCAGGTCGGCTTCGGCAAATCCGTCGTCCACGTTGCCGAATTCCTGGTGAACTTCTTTCATCACGTTGGCTGTTTTGGTATTAGCGTGGATCTTCGGCAGGTCGTCGCGGAATCCGTCCTCGATCGTTAGGCAGGGTTTCAGAACTTCGTATTCCACTTCGATCAATTCGCAGGCCTTTTCCGCGGTCTCTTCATCGATCGCGGCCACGGCGGCGACTTCTTCTCCGATGTAGCGAACTTTTTCGATCGCAAGCGCCGTTTCATCCATTGATGCGGGAAGAACGCCGTACATTTCGGTGAGTTCGCTTCCAACCATCACGGCTTTCACGCCCGGAAGCGCTTCCGCTTTGCTGGTGTCGATACGTTTGATCAAAGCATGTGGATGCGGACTGCGGAGGATCTTTCCGATCAGCATATTCGGCAGAACCAGATCGTCGGTGAAAAGCGCGCTGCCGTTGGCTTTTTCAAATCCTTCGATCTTCGGCTGACGTTCCCCGATGACGGTGAAATGGCCTTTTTTTGGTTTGATCATCTAAAATCCTTTTGAATGAGTAATGAATAATGAGTAATGGAGAGGTTTTTGTTTTTCATTAATCACTACTCATTATTCATTAATTGAATGGTTTCCTTCATAGCCGAAATGATCTTCGTATATCCCGTGCATCGGCAGATATTCCCGGAAAGCGCCGTCTTGATTTCTTCTTCGGTCGGATTGGGGTTTTTGTCAAACAGCCATTTGGCGACAACAATAAATCCCGGCGTGCAGTATCCGCATTGGGAGGCGCCGTGATTGTTCCACGCCACCTGAACCGGATGCGGTTTATCCCTGGACGCAATGCCCTCGACCGTGACGATCTCTTTGCCGACGCATTCCGCAGCGAGCGTGATGCAGGACTGGATCGGTACGCCGTCGATCAGTACCGTGCAGGCGCCGCAGTCGCCCATATCGCAGCCTTGTTTGGTGCCCGTGAGATGGCAGTCGTAACGCAAAGCTTCAAGTAATGTCCGGTTAGGGCTGGCTGCAATTTCGTAAATGTCGCCGTTGACGCGCAATCGGATAAGGGATTTCATTCGTACTCCTTGAAAAACCCGGTCATTGAGCATGGTCGAAATGACCGATATTTATCTGAAAAACAAAATTGAAGAGATGCAATTTAATAACTGAAAGGATTGTACGATTTTACCAAAAAGCCGTTTGAATAGCAAACTTTTTTGCATTTGAAAAACCGATCCGATTGATTATTTTGAGACCGACCGCAAAAGATGACACAGCGCTAAGAATAATTTTGAATATGCCGACAAAACTCAGTTACGAAGAGATCAAATCCCAGCGCTCGACGCCGGAAGAATTGAAGGACAAAACGCGTTTCCCCATATACGTGGTGCTGGAGAATATCCGCAGTATGTATAACGTAGGCGCGGCCTTCCGCACATCCGATGCGGCGTGCATACAGGAACTGATCCTGTGTGGTTATACGGCCGTGCCGCCGCGCAAGGAGATCGACAAGACCGCGCTTGGCGCAACGGAGACCGTTCCGTGGAGACATTTCCCTAAAGCGGCCGACGCCATCCGGTGGCTGAAAGAACAGGGGATCACGGTATTGGCATTGGAGCACTGCAAAGAAAGCAAGGATCTGATGACCATGGATTGTCCGTTCCCGGTCGCGCTCGTGGTGGGCAATGAAGTGGATGGCGTCAGCGAAGAGGCCGTGGCCGCATGCGACGGCGCGTGCGAAATTCCCATGTACGGAATGAAGCAGTCGCTGAATGCGGCGGTGGCATACGGGATTGCGGTGTTTCAATTGGTAGAGAAATTTAAAAAGAAATAGAATCTGAAACAGCGAAGTTTCACCTGTGAAAGCAGGCGTGACTTCTTTCAGAAGTAAAAAAAAGGAAAAATCATGATCGTCTCTGATAAACTCAAAGCCAAATCACTCCTTCTCACCGAATCCGATATTGATCCGACGCTGGATCTGTTTGAAGAGATCGCGCGGCTCAAGAAAAAAATGAATGCCGTATTGCTGGCGCATTATTATCAGGAAGGGGAGATCCAGGATATTGCGGATTTTGTCGGGGACAGTCTGGAACTGGCGCGCAAAGCTTCCGAAACCAAAGCCGATGTGATCGTGTTTGCCGGCGTGCATTTCATGGCGGAAACGGCAAAGATCCTGAATCCGGACAAACCGGTGCTTCTGCCCGATCTGAAAGCCGGCTGTTCCCTCGCGGACAGTTGCCCCGCGGACCAATTCAAAAAATTCCGCGAAGCGCATCCGGATCATTTTGCTATCACGTATATCAATTGTACCGCGGAGGTCAAAGCGCTGAGCGATCTGATCTGTACGTCGAGCAGCGCGGAAAGGCTCATTGCGCAAATTCCGCAAGACCAGCCGATCCTCTTTTCGCCCGATAAGAACCTCGGCGCTTACATCATGAAAAAGACCGGCCGTAAGATGACGCTGTGGAACGGTTCATGCCAGGTGCATGAGATCTTTTCCGAAAAGAAGATCGTGCAGATCAAGGTCAGCCATCCCAACGCCAAACTTATTGCGCATCCGGAATGCGAAGATCACGTGCTGAATTTCGCCGATTTCATCGGTTCCACCAGCGCGCTGCTCAAGCATGTGCAGAATGTTCCCGATAAGGAATTCATCGTTGCCACCGAAGCAGGGATCATTCACCAGATGCAGAAAGCCTGTCCGGACAAAACGTTCATTGCCGCTCCGCCGGATAATAATTGCGCCTGCAACGAATGCCCGCATATGAAGCTCAATACGCTGGAAAAACTCTATCTGTGCATGAAGAACCGCGCTCCGGAAATAGTAATGGATGAGAATATCCGGATCAAAGCGCTGAAACCGATCCAGCGTATGCTGGAGATGAGCAATACCTGACCACAAAGTACACGGAGGAAAACCACAAAAATCACAAATCTTGGTCTTTATGGTTAGATTTCAGCAGGTCACGTATGACAGAAAATGAAATTTCAAAAAAAGTAATTGGTCTGGCAATTGAAGTACATAAAACTTTGGGTCCGGGTTTGCTTGAAAGCGCTTATCAGGAATGTTTGTATTACAAGATTGGTAAGGCAGGCATGATGGTAGAAAAGGAAAAGCCGATTCCTCTCGTATTTGAAGAAGTGAAATTAGATTGCGGCTACAGGATGGATTTGTTGGTTGAGAGAAAATTGGTTATCGGAATAAAAAGTGTAGAATCTCTAAATGACTTACACTTGGCTCAAACGCTGACTTATTTGAAATTGGGTCATTTTAAGTTAGGGCTATTGATCAATTTCAACGTAACCATACTTAAAAAGGGTATCAAACGAGTTATTAACGGTATCCTTTAAATACTATTACCACAGCGCACAAAGGGAGAGCTAAGGAAAAAGAAAAATGTTTTGTGAACTTTGTGTAAAAACTTTGTGGCCTTTGTGGTAAAAATTTTAAGAACTTTTTTCCCCTCTTTCCGTTAAATTTCATATCTTTTCAGCAATCCTATCAGAAATCGAACATATTCGTCCATTTTTCCGGAGAACCCGTTATGAAAAAACTGATCTTTGGCGCTGGACTGGTGTGGCTCATGGCCGCGGCCCACGTGTATTCGCAATTTGATTCGACCTTTTTTGCCGGCATGAAGGCACGCAGTATCGGTCCGGCGGGAATGAGCGGGCGCATTGCCTCCATTGACGCCGTCGAAAGTGATCCCAATATCATTTATATCGGCACAGCCACCGGCGGTGTGTGGAAATCGACGAATAACGGCGTGAGCTGGATGCCGGTGTTTGACGAACAAAACACATCCTCCATCGGCGATGTGGCCATTGGTCACACCAACCCGAATATCGTTTGGGTTGGTACCGGCGAGTCGAACGTACGCAACAGCGCCGGCGTGGGACGCGGTGTATTCAAATCGCTGGATGCGGGAAAAACGTGGACAAGGATGGGATTGGAAAAAACGGAAAAGATCGCACGCATTGTGCTGCATCCGACCGATCCGGATATCGCTTATGTGGCGGCGCTCGGAACCACCTGGGGCGAGAATCCGGAACGCGGCGTTTTCAAAACCACCGACGGCGGCAAGTCCTGGCAGAAGATCCTGTACGTGGATGAGAAAACCGGCGCGGCGGATCTGGTGATGGATCCCAATAATCCTAACAAACTGATCGTCAATATGTGGGAACACCGGCGCTGGCCCTGGTTCTTCAAATCGGGCGGGCCGGGCAGCGGATTGTACGTCACCACCGACGGCGGAGAGAAATGGAAAAAACTGACCCATAAAGACGGTTTGCCTGAAGGCGAGATCGGCCGATGCGGGCTGGCTTTTGCCACGAATAAATCGAATGTCGTTTATGCCTTGGTGGAGGCCAAACGCAGCGTTCTTCTTCGTTCCGAAGACGGCGGATTCAAATGGCGTGTCGTCAATCAGGAGACTAACGTGAGTCCGCGGCCATTCTATTTTGCGCAGCTGTTCGTCAATCCCAAAAATGAGAATATCGTGTACCGGCTGGAGTTTGTTCTCAGTGTCAGCGAAGATGCCGGCAAAACCTTCAAACCGCTCGCATCGTGGGATCAGATCCATCCGGATTACCATGCGATGTGGATTCACCCCAATGGCGAATTCATGATCTCGGGTAACGACGGCGGTATTGCGATCAGTTATGACCGAGGCAAAACGTGGAAATTTGTCCAAAACCTTCCCTTGGCTCAATTCTATCATGTGAGTCATGATAATGAATTTCCATACAACGTGTACGGCGGTCTTCAGGATAACGGTTCCTGGAAAGGCCCCAGCAATTCATTCAAGAAAGACGGCATCTTCAATCACGAATGGGAAATGGTCGGGTTCGGTGACGGATTTGCTACCGTTCCTGATCCGGAGAATGCGCAGTGCGGTTACGGAATGTCGCAGGCGGGTTATTTGTACTATTACAATGATAAACTGGGATTCCGCAAAGATATTCGTCCGACGGAAAGCGATGTGAAGCATCGGTACAACTGGAACGCCGGCTTTGCGCTTGATCCGTTTGACTCAAAAACGATCTATTACGGAAGTCAGTTCCTGCACAAAAGCACCGACAAAGGCAATTCCTGGAAGATCATCAGTCCCGACCTTTCGACGCATGATTCTACAAAACTAAAACAATCGCAAAGCGGCGGACTGACGCAGGACGCATCGGGAGCTGAAAATCATTGTACCATTCTTACTATTGCGCCGAGCGCCGTGAAGCAAGGCGTGATCTGGGTTGGCACCGACGACGGCAATGTGCAGGTGACGCAGGACGGCGGGAAGACGTGGACGAATACTATCGCCGCGCTTCGAACGAACAAGAACGCGCCGCCGGCCGGAACCTGGTGCCCGCATGTTGAAGCCTCTAAATTCGACGCGGGTACGGCCTATGCGGTATTTGACGATCACCGCAGATCCAATTGGAAGACGTATGTTTTCGTCACGCGCGATTACGGAAAGACCTGGGAAAGCCTCGCCACGCCGGAGATCGACGGGTATGTCCATGTGATCGAACAGGACCCGGTGAATAAAGATCTGCTTTTTACCGGAACGGAATTCGGCCTCTTTATGAGTCTCAACGGAGGGAAGAACTGGCTGAAATGGACCGCCGGACTTCCAACCGTACCGGTTCTTGATCTTGCCGTTCATCCGCGCGACAATGACCTGATCATCGGAACGCACGGACGCAGCATCTATATTATTGACGACATGTCCCCGCTGAGAAAATTGAGCAAAGAATTGCCGGATAAGAAATTCCATCTCTTTGAAATTGCGCCGGGGTATCAATACCACGCCGAGTATTGGGCGGGACCGTTCACTAGTTCCGGCGACGCCATGTACCGCGGCAAACAACGCGACTATGGCGCGATCATGACCTATTATGTAAATACGCCCGACAGCATTCGCGCGCTGGAAGATACGCCGAAGGAACATAAGCTCAAATTCGAGATCCTGGACGGTGACAAAGTTATCCGAACCATCAAAGGGCTTGTGAAAAAAGGATTGAACCGCGTCGCGTGGGATCTTTCGCGCGGACAATTCCATAGACCGTCGTCTGTGGACAGTCTGGATATTGACAAATCAGGGATATTCGTCACACCCGGTACATACAAAGTGCGCGTTCAATACGACGGGAAAGAATTTACGCAGCCGATAGAGGTCAGGGCCGATCCACGTTATCCTGCGGATATGGAAGGCCGTAAACAGACGCAGGAACTGGCCATGAAAGCCGGGCGCCTGATGGAGACGGCGTCGTCCATGTTCAAACAGATCCAGGAAACCAAAAAGGCGGTCAAGACCGTTTCAGATTTTATCAAGAACCTCGATACCGCCAAAGCGAACGATCTGAAAAAGGCGGGCGAGGATCTGCAAAAGAAATTGACAGCCCTGGAGCGAAAGATCGAGCCGGATAACGACCGTCAGGGTTTTGATGATTTTGAAGATGTGATCATGCCCGAGATCAACGGTCTTTTGTATGCGACCGCAAGTACCTACGGCGCGCCGGTTGAAGGCAACAAAGTCAAATACGAAAAACTGAAGAAGCGTATGGAAAGCCTGACGAAGGAGTATAACGATCTTTATGAGAAAGACGTGGCGGCTTATCAAAAGAAGGTCCAGGATTCCGGATTCAGTATTTTCAAGGCGGCCGACAAAATAGAAGTGAAAGAGTAACTTTTGAAAATGTTTCCCGTATCCCATTTTTACATTTTTACCCAAAAAATGGAGGGATACGATGAGATTTCTTTTGGCGGGATTTTGGCTGTTCGTGACAGCCGTTCATGGACAAGACAAGGGCGAACTCCAGCTCAATAAGGCCGAAGGTCATCTGATGCGATACTATGTGTCACTCCCGCAGGGATGGACACCGGACATGAAATGGCCTGTTGTTGTCGTAGCGGAGGCCGCTGAAAAACAATACAAAGCGAGTGCGGAACGTTTTGTCCGCGCGCGCGGTTCCAAGCCTTTCATCATCGTAGCGCCCGTCACCACAACCAACGGACGTCAGGGTTACCGCGATCCGGAGGTTTACCCCTACACTTCATCGGAATGGGATGCCATCGACAAAATGGGCATATGTTCATTTGATATGGATGGTGTGGAACAAATTGTAAGAGACGTGCAAAAGAAATACAACGGCACGGATAAATTCTTTGTTACGGGTTTTGAGGCCGGCACGCATCTGGTTTGGGCCATGGTTTTCAAGCATCCCGAAGAACTCTTTGCGGCCTGTCCCGTGGCCGGTAATTATCGCAGCCGCTGTCTGGAAGACGGAAAATTCTCGGATCATCCTTCGCGTGTCCGCTTGCCCATTCAGGCTTTTTATGGGTCGCAGGATACCTTATGCGCGCCCGGAGGAAAGATCTATTATCAATGGGAAGACGCCAAAAAAGAAGCGTTGGCGCACGGGTACCGAAATATCAACGAACGGGTGATTCACGGAAAGGGCCATGTACCTTTACCGGATGAAATATTGAATTATTTCTCCGAAGTTTGGAACCAGGAACATCGTTAACTACGATAACTTATGGCGCACAAGATCCCGGAAAAGATCCAATATGTTGCGGTGGTGACCGGCGTTCACGAAGTGACGCTGGTGGCCAATGCCGATCTTGAGTATTGGAAAGAAAAACTCAAGGATGAAGAAGTAAAGGTCTATGATGATCAGGGAAAGGCGGAGCTCATGATCAGTTCCGCCGATCTGGTCTGGAAAGGCATGCGTTCACAAGAGGTATCGGTATCCATAAAAGTCTGCGATAACGACCGGAACGAGCCCAACGGATTTTACCTGATCCATGCTTTCAACTCTTCACGTCTTTTTGCCTGGATCGAACGGAAGGTCTTTCACACGCCGTATTATTACGGCCGAATAGAGGTCTCTGCCGAACATCCGGTCTCCGTCATCGTTGGTGAAAAAGGACATACCTGGATGATGCTTCATATCCCTGAGAGCCGATTTCCCGTAATGTCCGAAAACCGGCAATGGAACGGTCCGATCTTTCTTCCCTCTCTTGGAGGAAGCCGGAAAGACCACGGAAGGCTATTCTATGCCAAGATCGGCGGGGCGACAGAGGTACATTCGTTTCAGCCGTCGGTGGATCTGATCCGAATCCAGGAGTCCATCCATCATCCGGTTCTTCGCATGCTTCTCGATTCCAATGTCACGGGAAAAGAATGGCATATCCGAAAAGAGGCTGCGCATGCCAAGTCAAAGACCTATTTGCGGAAAGCTTAAATGATGAAAAAATATTTTTTCAGAATTCTATTCGTTTTTAACAGCCTGGCTTATTTAGCCGCTGCGGCATACCCGCAATCCGGCATTGAAGACGTTGTCTCGACGTATTTCTCAGAAATAGAAATTGCCTCAGCGCAGCATAAGGATCTTTGGGATATTGACCTTTATGCGCCCATACTCCTGGTGGAGCCGGAAACCAGACGGGTGTATTCTAACTTTCCCGATTCGGTCGGATTTCTCAAGAAAGAAGGAGCCGTTTATTCGGGTGTATTGCCCGCATCGGTGAATATTTCCAACACATCGTTGAAGTGGAGCGGCAGGGAATGGGCAATGGTCATGTTGCCTTTGCCGGAGAACAAATACAACCGGCTGAATCTCCTTGCGCACGAACTGTTTCACCGGGCGCAGAAAAGTCTGGGGTTCAAGTCGTATAATCCGGACAATAATCACCTGGATCAAAAAGAAGGACGCATTTACCTTCGTTTGGAATTGCAGGCTCTCAGGAAAGCGGCCTCCGCCGATTCCCGCGATGAAGCCGTCAAACATATAAAACATGCGCTCCTGTTCAGAAAGATGCGATATCAATTATATCCCGGCGCTGATTCCACCGAAAACCTGTTGGAACTGAATGAAGGCCTGGCGGAATTTACGGGCGTCATGATGAGCGGTCGGGATGGGGAGTTGTTCAAAAAACATTTCACCGAAGATATAGACCGCTTTGTCACCAGTCCCACATATGTACGGTCATTCGCCTATCATACGCTGCCCGTCTACGGGTACTGGATGAGCGTGATTGACAAGAAATGGAACCAAAAAGTAAACGCACATACGGATCTGACCGGCTTCATGATCAAGTTATTCCATATCGATCCGCAAAGTTTTTCAGATATGAGCGCCGCTCTGATTGCCTCCGGGTACGGCTCCGATCAGATCACTAAAGAAGAAACCTCCCGTGAGGAGCAATCCAAAAAACGGATCGCCGGTTATAAGAAGAAATTCATCGAAGATCCTCATATGGAACTGCCGTTGCAGAATATGAATATGTCATTCGATTTCCGGCTCATCGTTCCGCTGGAGAATTACGGCACCGTGTATCCTGTTATTCGCGTGACGGATAATTGGGGGATCCTGGAGGTTAATTCAGGCGCCTTGATCGGCGCTAACTGGGACAAGATCGCGGTCGGCCTTCCTGTGGCTTTCGGAGAAAAAAAGATCAGCGGCGACGGCTGGACTTTGGAACTGAAGGAACCCTATCTCATCGAAAAAGAACCGGACGGCAATTACACGGTCCGGAAGAAATGATTTTGACTCTTTACTATTTCACGCCGGTGATTTAGTTTTAATACATGCTCAACTTTGTTTTTGATCCTTTCCCGGTACTCGTCACCGAACGCCTGGAATTACGAAATATAGAACCTGCCGACGCCGAAGCTCTGCTGCGGCTCCGCTCAGATCCGAAGGCGATGGAATTCATGGATCGCCCGCTCATGAATTCACTGGAGGAATCGGCGCAACTGATCACAAATATCCGTTCCTCGGCTGAAAAGAACGAAGCGATCACCTGGGGGCTTTCGATCAAAGGAAAGCCGGAATTGATCGGCACGATCGGATTCTGGAAGATCATCAAAGAACATCACCGCGCGGAGATCGGATATTTTCTTCATACTGCTCACTGGGGCCAGGGCCTGATGCAGGAGGCTCTGAAGCCGGTTCTTGATTATGGGTTTTGTACGATGCAACTCCATTCCGTTGAAGCTAACGTGAATCCGGCGAATGCGGCATCGATCCGGTTCCTTGAGAAGAACGGTTTTGTCCGTGAGGCGTATTTCAAAGAGAATTACTATTTCAACGGGCGATTCTTAGACAGCTTCATCTATTCATTGCTTGCTTCAGATTTCAAAAAACAATCACTATGAAGCCTCTGTTTTTTCCAACCCCATCCGATTTTCGAAAGTGGCTTGAAAAAAATCATGAATCGGCGGGGGAGCTCTGGGTTGGCTACTATAAAAAAGACTCCGGCATTCCCAGTATCACCTGGCCGCAATCGGTGGACGAAGCGCTTTGTTTCGGCTGGATCGACGGGATCAGGAAATCCGTCGATGCAATCAGCTATATGATCCGATTCACGCCGCGCCGGCCAAAAAGCAACTGGAGCGCGATCAATATCCGCCGCGTAAAAGAACTGAAAAAATCAGGTCTGATGCAGCCGGCGGGCTTAGCGGCCTTTGAAAAAAGGGAGGAGCATCGATCGGAGATCTATTCGTTCGAACGCAAAGCCGTCGCTCTGGACAAGAAATACGAAACGCAGTTCAAGAAAAATAAAAGAGCCTGGACGTTCTTTGGCTCCATGCCTCCGTCATACCGCAAGCCCGCCATGTGGTGGATCATGAGTGCGAAACAGGAAGAAACAAGACTGAAAAGGCTGGAACAACTGATCAAAGATTCCGCTTCCGGGCTTAAGGTTAAACAACTCCGCCGGTCCGGTGACAAACAGAAATGAGTTCCTACTTTCTCACATCCGGCCGCCTGGGATTTCGTATTTGGGCTAATGAGGATTTGCCGTTGGCCATGCAATTGTGGGGGGATGAAAGGGTCACGCGATGGATCGATGCGCGCGGCCAACTCACATCCGTGCAGGTGGCGGAACGTTTGTCTAAAGAAATTGAAACGGAGAGACGATTCGGTCTGCAGTATTGGCCCGTTTTTCTTTTAGCTGACGCTCAATTTATCGGATGTTGCGGAGTGCGCCCTTACAAACCGGAAGAAGGAATTCTGGAATTGGGAGTTCATTTATGTGCCAGCCAGTGGGGACACGGCTATGCGGCTGAGGCCGCTCTTACGGTTATGAAATATGCTTTTACCCGGCTTGACGCGAAGGCCCTGTTTGCCGGTCATAATCCAAAGAATGATGCGTCACGGAAGCTGCTTCTGAAGATAGGTTTTCACTATACGCATGATGAATATTACGCGCCCACAGGGTTGCAGCACCCATCGTATTTGTTGACCGCCGCTGAATATGCGGAATAGAGGTCAATCCTTTTTAAAACGGCCGATATAATCCAAAGCTTCTGACAGTCTCTGATTGAACTCTTGCGGCGCTTCGATCATCGGGTAGTGACCGGTGCCGTGAACGAGGAACACTTTGTAACCGCGGCCGGCATTTTTTGTAAGCAAGGAGTCGTTGACAGGAAACATATCCGAATTGACCAGTACGAGCGGCACCTTCAATTTTTTCGAATAGACGCTTTCTTTTTGGGATTCGGTGAATAGACTTCGTAAAGTAGCCGCGGCCCGGATCGTATCGGCCGTCATGATGTCGTTCATCACTCTGGATCGAACCGTACTGTCGGTCGTCGGGCTGAATAAAAAGTTGGCGAACAGCGGCGCGGTCGCCTTGAAATTGGTTTCCATCATTTTCAGGAAAATCTCCCCTTCGGCCCTGGAGGAATCGGTGAATTCTTTTCCAAGTTCATGAAGGTTATCGATGCCGACGAAGCCCGCCACGCGATCCGAGATCTTATCATGTACCAACAGGTTGACATTTCCGGACATCGAATGACCGATAAGGATCACGCTCTCGAGTTTCAGCTGTGTGATGAGTTCGGCTACGTCGTTGGCGTAATTCTGTATGGTCCAATCGGTTCGCTGAACTTTGGATTTCCCGTGTCCTGCCAGATCGATAGTAAGGACCCGATAGCGGTCTTTGAAGGCTTCTACCTGAGGATCCCAATACGATCCGTTGATGCACCAGCCGTGAACGAAGACCAATGTCTGCGTACCGGAACCGGTCAACGTATAATGAAGCGGCGAAGTGATCTTTTGCTGATCGGTCTTGGGATTACAAGCCAGGAAGAGAAAAAGCGCTACGACCATAAATGTTTTCATTTTTCAGTCCTCACTTTTTTCGCTAATGCGGCGTTGGATTTCTTAATAAGATCTTTCAATACCTTTACATTAATATCGCTTAATTTGCTGATATACAGGCACGATCCGCCTGTTTTATATTTGCCTAATTTCTTCAAGAGATCAGGGAATTTATACCCTCCCATCAGATAGAGGGAGATATTCTGTTTTCGGGGAGAAAAACCGGCGGCGAACCAATCGCCTTCCCGGCCGCTGGTTGATTTATAATGGTAATCTCCAAAGCCGACAATGGCATCACCCCACATCACGGGCCTGGAACCGGTAGCTTCAGTCATAAGCTTAAGAAGATCGAAACAATCTTTCCGTTTTTGTTCGTTCTCAACGCCTTTCAAAAATCCGGTTACGCTGTTTTTGTTTTTCTTTGTTTTTAGTTCAGCCATGATATCCTCACAACTCGTTTTGAATGGTTTCTATCAAGCGTTGCATGTCGTCCAGGTTATGTGCCGGAAAGTTAGTGATCCGTATCGTAGAGTCTTTGTGTTGCCCGTAACCCGATCCGATCTCAAATCCCCGGTTTTTCATTGTTGAGATCAAAGCGACCGAGCCGCCCTCGACGGTAATCACGTTGACGGTTTTAGAACGTATCTGCGGATCCCTGACGAAATAAGACAGCTTGGGATGATCCGCGATCAATTGCCCGAGTATCCGATGCTTTTGTTCCGTTTCCTCCCGGATCTTCCCAATTCCGGCCTCAAGCATGTCCTTCAATACACAATTCAATAAATAAAGATTCAGAACGTTGGGCGTTTCGTACGTCTGGAATTCCCGCCCCAATGACTGCATGGTCACAAAGTCCCTGTAGCCTCCCGTATAAATTCCCTTCTTTTGCATTTCCGCCGATTTGGCGATCGCGCGCGGGCTCAGGATCAGAATAGCCAGCCCTGCCGGCATACCGAACCCTTTTTGAACCGAAACATAGACGGCGTCGAGCGAAGCATAATCCAGATCCACATACGGCAGGGAGGACACGCAGTCTACGGCGATGAGTTTCTCCGGAAATTTTTGTGTCAGTTTCTTAATGTCTTCCGGCGGCATGGTGACGCCTGTGGCCGATTCGTTTTGAGTAACGGCAATGAGTTCTGTATCAGGTTTGATCTCAGTGCGGCTTATATCGATCCCGTCCCCGTCGGGAACACGCGATTGAGAGGATTGTTTCTTAAGCGCAATTGCGGCGTCGTAGAACTTGGCTCCGAAAGCCCCGGTAACCAGGTGATGCGACGACCGCTCCACGCAGTTTTCGAGGATCCTTTCCCAGCATTCCGTAGCTGAAGACAAAAAGAATATGTCGTGATCAGCGGGGATGCTCAGTAACGTACGCAGGCGGTTGACCGCTTCTTCATAGATCCGCTTGAATTCTTTTCCGCGGTGAGAAATGGATCCTATCCCGTTCTGCATCGCTTCCCGAATATGCTGAGGCAAAGTGGGATAAATTTGTGAAGGGCCCGCGGTAAAGTAGATCATATCGTTAAACATTTTTCATTGAACATTATTCATTACTCATTATTCATTAATAAAGCATTCGTAGTCTTATCGTTTCCGGTATTTGTTTCAACTCTTTGACTAGTTCCTTCGGGTACTCTGCGGCCACGTCCGTAATGACGTAACCGATATTATCGTTCGTTTTGAGATACTGTCCTTCGATATTGATCCGGTAGTGGGCGATGATGCCGTTGATCTTGGACAGAACGCCCGGCAGGTTTTGGTGAATATGGATGATACGGTGTGCGTGGCGCTGTTCGGGCAGCTGCAGCTGAGGGAAATTGACGCTCAGCATGGTGTTGCCGGTATTGACAAAAGAGATGCATTTGGCGGCCACGTAATCGCCGATATTCTTTTGCGCTTCTTCCGTGCTCGCCCCGATGTGAGGCGTGAGAATGACGTTATCCAGTTCACGCAACGGCGATTCGAAAACCTCTTTGTTGCTTTTGGGTTCGTGCGGGAATACATCGAGAGCCGCGCCGCGCACTTTGGCCGATCGAAGCGATTGGCTTAACGCGGCCACATCTACGACCGTTCCGCGGCTCGCATTGATGAAAAGTACGCCGTCTTTCATGGCGTCAAATTCCGCAGGGCCGATCAGATCCTTGTTCTCCTTTCGCCCGTCCACGTGAAGCGTAATAATATCGCATGAACGGAGCACCTCCTGGAGGCTATGGCAGCGAACCGCGTTACCAAGGGCGAGTTTTTCCTGAATGTCGTAGAAATACACCGTCATGCCGAGCGCTTCGGCGAGAACGGAGAGGGATGAACCGATATTGCCGTAGCCGATGATGCCGAGCTTCTTGCCGCGTATCTCGTATGCCCCTTTGGCCAGTTTGGACCAGATGCCGTCGTGTAATTCTCTGTTTCGCTGGGTCAATTGCCGCGAGAGCGCAAAAATATATCCGAGTACAAGTTCCGCCACACTGCGCGTGCTGCTGTGCGGCGCGTTGAATACAGGAATACCATGTTCGGCCGCGCTCTGAAGGTGGACCTGATTGGTCCCGATCGCAAATACACCGATCGCCATGAGTTTCGGAGCGTGCCTGAGCAGTTCCGGTGTCAGTTCCGTCTTGGAACGAATGCCGAGTATATTGATGTCCTCCAACCGGTGGCGCAATTCATCATGATTCAGAGCCTGCGGCAAGGCCTCCACATGGTAACCTTCTTTGGAGAGGATGTCCGACGCGGCGGGGTGAATATTCTCCAGCAGAAGCGCCTTGATCCTGTTCTTGGGGTAAGAATAGCGGCGCGGCAGATCCAGACGGAAAAGTACGTCGTCAAAAGTGGGGCAAACGAGATCGGCCAGTTCGGCCACTTTTCCGCGGTGTACATTCTCCGTGAAGGCGATAAATTGCCGGCACAATCCTTTTTCCCTGATCTCGTAATCGGTCATGCCGTCGCCTATGACATAAACGTCCTTTTTGAACCGCATCGCCGCAATGGCTTCCGGCTTTCCTCCGGAGCGTGCGAGCGGATTCTTTTTATCAAACCCGGTGATCTTGCCGGACCGCCGGTAGGTAAAATTGTTAGCCAGCACGTGCGATGGGGATATGCCAAAATCCTCCATTACGGGCGCGATGTAGTCCGTGAAACCGCCTGACACGATATAGATGTGGTCGGCAAAACGCCTGAAGAAATCTTTATTACGTATGACCGACGGCGTGACGGAATTCCGTAACAAACGGATCAATTCCTGCACATGAGCCTTATTGGCCGAAAAGAGGGCCAGCCTTTTCTTCAGCGAATCTTTGAAAGCCAGTTTCCCTTCCATACCAAGCCGCGTGATCTCCCGGATCTCTTTCAGGATCTTCTCGCGGCGCGCATGTCCGCGAAGCGCAATGTCCGCGAGTTCGTCCAGCGACTCCACGGTCACGAACGTACTGTCAAAATCGATGATCAGGATCTTCTCTTTGGGCATGTCGTTTTCCGTTAAGAATTAGCGATCCGTTCAAGAGCGTCAACATCGTTGGATGTCAACGCGGTCACATTTCTGGTGATCTTGGCGGGATCCCAGTTCCACCATCGGATCTCAAGTAATCTGGCAATATCGGCCTCGCTGAAGCGGCGGCGGATGACCGCGGCCGGATTGCCGCCTACGATCGAATAAGGCGGAATGTCTTTGGTCACGACGGAGGCCGTGGCGATCACGACGCCGTCGCCGATCTTAACGCCGGGCATGATGAGCGAGCGGTAGCCTATCCACACGTCATTACCGATGACGGTATCGCCGCGGTAGGGATAACTCTTTCCTTCCATAGCCTTTTCCCAGCCGTTCCCGAAAACGGCGAACGGAAAAGTTGACACGGCATCGAGCAAATGATTCCCGCCATTCATGATGAACTCCACACCCGAAGCGATCTGGCAGAATTTGCCGATGATGAGTTTGTCGCCGGTGAATTCGAAATGGTATTTCACGTTCTTCTTAAAATTTTCCACCGTTTCAAAATCGTCGTAGTAGGAATAGTCGCCAACGGTAATATTGGGAGAAGAAATGATGTTCTTGAGGAAGCAAAGGCTCTGGATGCCTTGCAACGGAAACATGGTCAGGGGATTCGGTCCTAACATGAAAAAAGGGCCCTCAAATAGTTATTTGAATTCTTTTCCGAGTTTAATCTGCTGCGGACGGGAACCCGGGATGCGTTCGATGATCTTGCGTGCCTCCAGGTCAAGTTTCACCGTCGTGTAATACCACAGCACTGAGCCGTCGAAGTTCACTTCGAGCAGGCGGACCACTTCATCGGCCAGGTCTTCGAACGTCAGGATCTTTCTCTTCCTGAGAACTTGGATGATAGCTTCTTTGATGATTTCATATTTGTCCACAGAGATCCGCACGCCGGCTTTCCCGGTTGGATGCAAAGTGAGGATTCTTTCGTCGTTTTTTTTCATGATTACTGTTGGTGGCTTCTATGGTAAACAGATTTTCCCAAGCACCGCTTTTTTCTGCGCGCCGGTCACGTGAGGCATATTGGCCGGAACGCCGCAAACGGCTTCGTTGGCCAGTAATGCAAAAAGGATGGCCTCCTTGGCATCCGTCGGGATATTAAAATCCGACGATAATTTGACATCCGCTTCTTTGAAGTGAAAACGCAGGCGTTCCATCAGAAAGACATTCCGCGCGCCGCCGCCGCTGACGATGAGTTCGTCCCACGGTGCCTTGGCAAAACGCCGGTACTGATCATAGATCGAACGGGCTGTGAATTCCGTGAATGCGGCGATCCACTCTTCCGGTGCAAGACGGGGATAATGTGCGAACAGATGCTGGCAATAGTGCGGCCCGAATACTTCGCGCCCGGTGGATTTCGGCAGAGCTTGCATCAAATACGGATGCCGCATCAGTTCCTCCAAAAGCTCTTCATGTACAGATGAGGAACGCGCGATCTCTCCGTCTTTGTCGCAGGGTGCGTCGAAGAATTTCTGTGCGGCGTAGTCGATCATCATATTGCCCGGGCCCGTGTCGAAGGCCGTGATGGTTTCCATCGGGCCGTTCTTTTCCAGGATCGTAAAATTGGCAATGCCTCCGATATTCAGAACACCACGGTTCTTCGAGTCGCTTCGGAAGAGAATATGGTCCAGGTACGGGGTAAGCGGCGCTCCGCTTCCCCCGGCGGCCACATCGGCCGCGCGAAAATCGCCTACGGTCAGGATGCCAGTTTCCTGAGCAATCACAGACGGATCGCCGATCTGCAAAGTTGAGTGAACATGATATCTGAACAGGTTCTCTACTTGCGGGTGATGGCAGATCGTTTGTCCGTGGGAACCGATGGCGTCGATATCATCCGGTGAAAGCCCCAGCAGCTGTATGAACTGATTGACCGTACGAGCAAAGATTCGGCCGACCAGAACATGCAGCTGCGACAGATCCTTGACGTCGCCTTTTTCGGTGATCTTTAGTACATGTTCTTTGAAACCTTCCGGAAAAAGAAAATGATTATGGAGTTTAAGCTGAAGTTTTGCGGAAGGTCCCGAGCCTTCGATCAGAACCAGGCCGATATCCATGGAATCCATGGACGTACCCGAATTGAGTCCGATCACCAGCCGTTCGGATTTTTGTGATAACTTTTCAAGGGGATGCATGTTTTGAGTATAATAATATTATCCAAGCCGGTCAATTATTGATTTCGCCCGTCGGCCGATCTGACAATTCTTGCAGACCATGACCGTCGCCGGGTCGGGTCTCGTCCTGAGATACTTCTTGCAAGGTTTTCAAAATTGATTTAAATTGCGCATGTTCAAAATTACACGAAGGAATTCATATGGCTCATATACAACAAGACACGACCGGTGCGGGAAAAACACTCGATAAATTATTGGATTGGTGGGATCGGACCTTTCCCGGTAAGACCAATCACAGGGAATTGCACGCGTTGCTCCATGATTTTTACGCCCACGAAGTAAAGGTATACGAACATGTGCGCGTGGTTATCAGCGACGTCCGGTATCCCTATTTGAAAGAAAAACTCAATACATTTCTCTCCAGGCAAGCGGTCCTGATCGACTCGCTGCGTCAGCATATCGTCGATGCCGGAGGGCATGAACCGGTGAAGCCGGAATTCGTTTTCCACGATGAGTTCGGAGTTCGTCTTTCGCTCGATCTGCGCGAGATCCACGATATGTACAATCAGTACGTTTTTCAGGCTTCCGTGGCCGACACGGCGGATGTGCGTGAATTCATGCAGAAACTGGCCGATGAAAAACTGGCCCAGGCCAATTTACTGTCCGACATGGTCACTAAAATTCACAATTGAGGTGGGATGAATCTAACCGAGATCGCTATCGTCCTCGAGAATGCCCAGGATTCCGAACAAATCAAAGGCTGCCGGGAGTATCTGGACCGTTTTGGCTTGCGCTACGAAGTAACCATCGTGGAACATCTTTCCAATCCCGACGAATTGGTCGATTTTGTAAAGAAAGGCACCGACCGAGGCATCAAGCTCTTCATTGCCGCATCCAGCGCGACGTCCGGATTGGCTGCCGCCATTGCGTCGCGGACGTATCTTCCCGTGATAGCCGTACCCTTGGCGGGTTCCGGGACGCAGGGATTGGAGAATCTGTATGCCATGTCGCAGCTGCCCGCCGGAACACCCGTTGCTACGATGGGGATAGGTGAACGCGGGGCCAAGAACGCGGCCATTCTGTCGGCGCAAATATTGTCCTTTTCCGACCATCACCTGAGGGACCGTCTGCTTTTCTTCAAACAGAACGGATGCCATTTCTAAAACCATGTTGGAGCCCGCATGAGCGATCTTCGCGCGATCATTGTGATCCCGACATACAATGAGAAAGACACGATACCGCTGATCATCGGCAAAATTTTTGCCTGCGATCTCAGCTCATTCGTTTCCGAACTCCATATACTCGTCGTGGACGACAATTCCCCGGACGGCACCGGGCAGGTCGTCAAACAATTGCAGGCATCCGATCCGCGAATATATCTTCTGGAACGCGCCGAAAAGCAGGGCCTCGGCAAGGCGTACGTGGCGGGCTTCCGGTTCGCTCTGGAGAAACGTTACGACTACATCATGGAAATGGATGCGGATCTTTCGCACGATCCGGTCTATCTGAAGGATTTTTTTGAGAAGATACAGACCCACGATCTTGTAGTGGGCTCACGCTATGTCAAAGGCGTCAATGTGATCAATTGGCCGCTCAGCCGTCTTCTGATCAGTTATTTCGGCAATATGTACGCGCGTATCGTCACGGGAATTCCGGTTCGCGATGCCACATCGGGATTCAAATGTTTTCGCGCAAAAGTGCTGCAGGCCATTGATCTCAACCGCGTCAGCGCCAGCGGCTATTCGTTCCAGATCGAGATGAATTACCGCGCGTGGAAGCTGGGGTTCAAGATTTGCGAGACCTCGATCATTTTTTACGACCGTACGATCGGCAGTTCCAAAATGTCGGCCAACATCGTGAAAGAAGGCCTTTTACTGGTTTGGAAACTGAAGATCAAACACTTTTTTGGCATGTTATAAACACAAGGAGGCGCTTTGCCTATAGTATTGGATTTTGAAAAACCGATTGCGGAGCTGGAAAGTAAGATCCAGGAAATGGAATCCGCAGCGGAACAAGTGGATATCTCCGAAGAGATCGAAGGATTGAAGAAAAAAGTGGAACAGCTTCGCGAAGAGATATACTCCAACCTAACGCCGTGGCAGAAAGTGCAGTTGGCGCGGCACCCGGAACGTCCGCGTTCTTTGGATTATATCGAAAGGATAGGCGTTGGTTTTGTTGAGCTCCATGGGGACCGCTTATTCGGGGACGACCACGCGATCGTCGGCGGTATCGGGAAGATCGAAAATACGGAGTTTATGATCATCGGCCAGCAGAAGGGTAAGGATACCAAAAGCAACGTCTACCGCAATTTTGGTATGCCCAATCCGGAAGGTTACCGCAAAGCCATGCGGCTTATGAATATGGCGGCAAAATTCAAGCGCCCTATCCTGACATTGATCGACACTCCGGGCGCCTATCCGGGCATCGAAGCGGAGGAACGCGGCCAGGCAGAGGCCATTGCGAAAAACCTTCTGATCATGTCCCGCTTGCCGGTACCGATCATTTGCGTGATCATCGGCGAAGGCGCATCCGGCGGTGCGCTGGGCATAGGCGTGGGTGACCGACTCCTCATGATGGAAAACACCTGGTATTCGGTTATCGCGCCGGAATCCTGTTCCAGTATTCTATGGCGAAGCTGGGAATTCAAAGAACAAGCCGCATCGTCATTGAAGCTGACGGCGGAAGACCTGATCAAGTTCAATGTGATCGACCGCATTATCAAAGAGCCTGTCGGCGGTGCGAACCGCGATTATGATCTGGCGGCGAAGAACGTGAAACACACGATTCTGGAAGAACTGGAAGTTCTGCAAAAGATGCCCGTGGATCAATTACTCGAAGCGCGCGTCGAAAAGTATTCGAAGATGGGTCGCTGGGGAGAAATGAGTAAGAATTGATTCATTGGGTCATTTAGTCATTATTCATTTCTTGTTTCGTGTTTTGTTTCTTCCCATTCTTTTCTCACTAAGTATTGTGAACATTCAACTTCTTGTTTGTTTCGTGGACCATTCTCGTCAATGAATTCTACCAAAACCAACATCACCCGCATCCGCGTGCGTTATGCGGAAACCGACAGCATGAAAGTGGCGTACAATGCGAGCTATTTCGTCTGGTTCGAAGTAGGACGTAACGAGATCATGCGTGATCTGGGTTACCCGTATGCGCAGCTGGAGGCCGAAGGTTTTTTCCTTCCCGTGATCGAAGCGCACTGTAATTATATCAAACCGATCCGCTACGACGACGAATTGGATCTTCATTCTTCCTTCACCGAGCAAAACGGCGCGCGCCTCCGGATCGAATATAAGTTGTATAACAAAAGCCAATTGGCCGCCACCGGGCATACCGTACACGCCTTCACGGATCATGACGGCCGTCCGGCGCGTCCGCCGAAGAGATTTCTGGAGAAACTCAAATGAACGCCCGTCTGCTGCTCATATGCGTTCTTACGTTCTTATTTGTTGAAGATCGGCACGCCCAAAGCCTCGACACGCGAATCTTCCGTTCGATCAATGACCATCATACACGCTTCAGCGATGACTTCTTTGCATTCCAGAGCAATTCGGTTAAGCCCGTCTATATCGGTGCGCCGCTGGGATTCATAGCTACCGGCATTATCCGCAAGGACCGGAAAGCCGAAGACACGGGCGTTCTTCTTGCGATGGCGGCCGTGCTCAATCTGGGCGTCACGTACGGCATGAAAAAGGCGGTCAATCGGACCCGGCCGTACGATGCTTTGAATAATGTACATACCATCGGATCCACGGAACGATCGGCGTCGTTTCCGTCCGGCCATACCAGTTCGGCTTTTACAGTGGCCACTATGGTATCGCTTCAGTACCCGAAGTGGTATGTGATCGTTCCGAGTTTTGCCTGGGCGGGACTGGCCGGATACAGCCGGATGGCGATCGGTATGCATTATCCGAGCGACGTTCTGATGGGTGCGGCGGTCGGAGCGGGAAGCGCTTACCTGATCTATAAGCTGCGAAAACCGTTATTGGGTGTCAAAGACAATATCTTCAGATGAGGAACCTCAGATTATCAGGGCATAAAACAAAAAATAGATCGTAACATCAGCCGTGAAGTGTACCAGTACGGCTGATACCCATCCCCGCTTCCAATACATCCATCCCATGATTAACCCTCCCGCACCATTAAGCAACAAAGTTCTGACCACCGCGAGCCAAGAGATTTCAGCGCTTTGGGTGAGGTGTGCAGAAGCAAATACGGCTGCAGAAACAATGATTCCGATCCATGCCGAAGTCTCCGCTTTTTCGATTTTCTTTCCGGCGATCCATACGACTCCCGACATCAGAAAGAGCCTGAAGAAGATCTCTTCTCCGACAGCAGCGGAATAGACAAGACCCAGGCGGGACAGGATTCCTCCCGCCGACCGCACTTTATCTTCAATAGCACCGTTGAATAACAAGAAGTCGGAAGCGATGGCGATAGCGGCCAGTATAACGCCGGACGCCACGGGAACCCATATGGTAGTTAAACGAAGAGGATGACTGGAGTAAATAAAAAAACCGGAGCGAATCGAAAGCCAATAGCCTGCAAAACAAACGAGGGTTATACCGGCAAGGTTCACACCTGCGTATACGGCCACGTCTCCCAAGCTCGGAGCCCGACCGGCCGATGTCAGTTCACTGATGCCGATGGATAGGTTTGCGAAGAAGGCAAAATAGGCCGCCGCTGTGAGAAAAGCGAACAGTCGCCAATTGTAACCGTCAGGATAATTCATAATCCTTGATACAAGATCAGGCCGGCTGGGAAAGTATTAATTCGAGCTAAACATAAATATCCGTCATGACCGATGTCCAACGGTTGACCAGTCTCTCGAACAGGACTTTAAAATGCTGAGCCGACCGGTAACTGAAGTAGACCAATAGGGCGATCAAGAGCAGCAGATTAAGACCGGTCAGGTAGAGCAAACGCTGTCCGGCATCCGTCTCATGCTGCGCGTGCATCCGGTTCTCCACAGCAAGCGCAGTCAATGCTGATGAAAATTCATTAAAAAGCGATTCGGATCGGGCGCGGATCAGGATCTTTGCGTCTTCGTTACGGTTGTCCTTAGATAATGGAATCATCAGACGGTGTTGGGCCTGGTATTCGTTCCACTTAGCAACGAATTCCGTGTAGAGCCTCTTCTCATTGGCCGTCGTGATCAGCGGTTCGTAGGCCTTCATTTCTTCATTAATCCGTCGGGTGATCGCTTCCATACGCCGCTCGTACGACCGCATCTGGTCATCGGAAACCGACAAGATATGCTCCAACTCATTGATCCGGAAATCGGATGTGAGCGTATTGATGGTGCTGACATGAAGCACGCTGGGCAGCCAATTGCTGTTGATCTCATGAGATTTGTTGTGGATCGCCACCGCGAAAAGGGCCAGGCCGGTGAGGCATGCCAGTATCAGACATGCAAACACGATAAGTTGCCGTTTGATGGAACTCATACGCTACCTCCGTTCTTTCATGATTTATGTTAATAAAAAAAAATGATCGCTCTTGGCGCCGGAACGGCTTTTCATTCCGATGAATAGAAGGTCAATCCTTCTTTCGGACTTCAACGGCCGTGATGATCTTATTATCACGGCGCGCGGTCATCAAATGAAGGATCACCGCATCGCCGTTCTTCAGATCGCGTATGGCATTGCGGTAATCGTCTATACTGGCTATGCTCTTGTTATTTACTTTGACGATAATAAAACCTTCGTAAATGCTCTGCTCTTTGGCCTGCCATGACGACTGGGTCACGATGACGTTCTTGCCCGTTACCGCGCCTCCCGATGCTTCTTCCACTTCAAATCCGAGACCGCTGCCCATGGCCTCTTCGGGTTCTTTCTTCAGGTTTTTCCGGGTCTGCACGGGCGGTGGCGCGGTGGTGCCTTCCACGGATTTCAAAGTTACGGATTTGGTGACTTTCTTTCCGTCGTGCTGGATCAGGAGTTTAACAACATCTCCGGGTTGTTTTAAAGCCACATAAGCCTGAAGATCGTTGGACTGGTTCAGTTTCCGGCCGTCGATCTCAAGGATCACATCGCCTTCTTCGACGCCGCTTTCTTTAGCCGCGCCGTTGTCCACCAACGATTCCACCAGCACTCCCTGAGCGCTCGTTAATCCGACGGCCTTGGCGTACGTCGCGTCGACGTCTTTAATGCTCACACCCACATAACCGCGTACGGTCTGGCCGTACTTGATAATGTCTTCCATGACATGTCTGGCGATATTGGACGGAACGGCAAAGCCGTAACCTTGATACAGACCCGTTTTGGTTGCGATCGCGGTATTGATGCCGATCAGTTCGCCTTTAATATTGACCAATGCGCCGCCGCTGTTCCCGGGATTGATCACTGCGTCGGTCTGGATAAAACTCTCGACGCCATACTGATCGCCGATGATATCGATCTGGCGGCCGAGCGCGCTGATGATGCCGGCCGTCACAGTAGAATTGAGACTGAGGGGAGAACCGATGGCGAGTACCCACTCGCCGACCTCGATATTGTCGGAATTGCCGAACTTGGCTACGGGCAGTTTATCCGCATCGATCTTGATCAAAGCGATGTCCGTCAGAGGATCGGACCCCAGCAATTGTGCACGATAGACCCGTTTATCCAGAAGTTTGACCGTGATCTGGTCGGCTTCGCTGACGACGTGATGATTGGTCAGGATATAACCTTCGGAGTGAACGATCACGCCGGAGCCCAAACCTTGTTCGGGGATGTTCTTATGGAATTTCCGGAATATTTCATCGAACCCTCCTCCTACAGCGGCCTTTTTCTCGCTGATGATCGTCACGACGGCGGGTTTGAGCTGGTTGGCGATGGCCGAAAAGGCCTTGCCCGATGATTCGATCTGGGTTAAGTCGGTCACGGTTGAAGTAAGGCTGAAGTCCGTACGGTCGTCGGCGTGGGTGACGGAGGTCAGGTCAAGTTTGGAACTGAGAATAAGACCGGCGCTGATGCCGATGAGTAAAACAAAGGTCAGTATTATGAGAGGCAGTTTATGTCGCATGATGTATTCTTTCTCGATTCATTGCTTTGTTGAGAATTTTCTAACCACAGATACACAGAGCGCACGGAGTTTCGTGATTTTCAATTTAATAAATTATACTTATATCCGATTTCTTCGTGTCTCTGCGGTTCGTATTTATATCTTCTTTCGCTTTCCCAATTGTTTTTTAGCCGCGTCCTGCGAGGACATCCCGTAGCGTTTCAGAACCTCGTCGTTGACCATGATCGGGCATTTGAACCGGATCGCCAGGCCCAGCGCGTCGCTGGGTCTCGCGTCGATCTCGAGCAGGCCGTTCTTAGTCTTGATATGCAGCAACGCGTAAAACGTGTCGTCCTGTACTTTGGTAATCACCGTTTTTTCAAGCGAGGCGTCAAGTTTTTCGATCACATCTTTGAGAAGGTCGCTGGTCAGAGGTCTCGGTGATTTCAAACCGGCCAGTTCCGACTGGATCGCCACCGCCTCATTGGCTCCGATCCATATCGGGAGGAACATTTCCTCCGTTTCGCTGAAAAGAAAAACGGCCGGGGTTTCGCTCAGGGAATCCATGACCACGCCGATCACTTTCATCTCCGTCAATCCCGGCGGATCGTCGGTGAGCAGGATACCGCGTTCGCCGAGAAAATGTTTCGAAAATAGTCCGGCCAGCCCGAAAAAAAGGATAGCCGCCAATACGATAATAACGATGCGCCGGACGGCTTCTTGTCCGGATCGAGGCTCCTGCGGATAACTTTGTTCCAAAACGGAACCGGTTTCGTGTACATTTTCCATACGGCTTTCCTAAGACAAAACAACCCATATACTTTCGTACTGGGTTCCCTCAACGCCTAAGCCCGTGTGGATTAACTGGCGCCGAGCTTCAAATCAATTTACGTCCGGTGTCAGGAATAAGCAAGGTAAAAAAAGAGCGTGTCGCACCGCCTGAAAGAAAGAACAGCCAATTTTACACAATCATAATATCTGTTTAATCATGACGTAATAGTCTCGTGTTAATTTTCAGCGATTTTAATTTACTGTTCCATTAATTCATTTGGAGAAAAGTATGAAGAGAATTTTGTCGATTGGCCTATTGCTATTGTTCATGCCGTTTCCCGCTAATATCCAGGCGCAGGAGAATAAGGCCACCACTGAAGAACAGCTGGCCGAATTAAAAAGCCAGCTTGAAGGGTTGAACGAGTCCTTTATCGAGACCAAAGCATCCGTGGATGCCATGAAAAAGCTCAAACTCTCGGGTTATATCCAGGCCCAGTATCAGTCAACGGATAGTCAAGGCACTTCCCAATGGAAAGCCGGCGATTTTTCCGGCGGCACGTTTCCCGCCAACGTTAAATCGCGTTTTGCCATCCGTCGCGGCCGTCTGAAAGCACAGTACGATAACGGCCTGTCACAGTATGTCTTGCAGGTCGATGTGACGCAAAACGGCGTAGGTATTAAAGATGCCTATATCGCCATCAAAGAGCCTTGGTTCAAGACGGCCACTTTTACCATCGGCGCGTTTGACCGCCCGTTCGGGTACGAAATATCCTATTCATCGAGCCAACGCGAATCGCCGGAGCGTTCCCGCATGTTCCAGACCCTCTTTCCCGGAGAGAGAGAGATCGGCGCAAAGATCGAATTGCTTCCAACCGAAGATATGGGTGTTTTGAGCCATTTTAACCTGAAAGCAGGTATCTTCAACGGAGTACTCAATACGGCAAATGAGAATAATAATACCAAAGATCTCATAGGCCGCTTCGGATTTACGTTACCCTGGCAGGAACAAAACCTTGCCGTCGACGGAGGTATTTCCTGGTATTCCGGAAAAGTAACGAGCAATTCTGCAGAAGTGTACCATGTCAGCAATAAAGCGTTCGTCCGCGATTCCTCGGCGGGTAATGTGCTTGCTTCATTTGACAGGAAATACCTGGGTTTTGACGGTCAAATCTACTACGACCTGCCGGTACTGGGCGGTATGCAGGTTCGCGGCGAGTACATTTCCGGGGATCAGCCCGGAACGGGTTCGTCCAATTCATTCTACAATCCCGGGACCAAACAGGAAGTCAAAACGCTGGGCGATGTCAAAACGGTCGATAACATACAGCCTTTGTACAAGCGTAAATTCGCCGGTTGGTATGTGATCTATGTACAAAATATCGGTCTGAAAAATCAGGCCGTCGTGAAGTACGATGTGCTGGATCCCAATACCGGCGTGAAAGGTTCGGACATCGGCGTTGGCTCAAAAACCTCGGTGGCGGATGTCAAGTTCAATACCCTCGGTCTCGGCTGGGTCTATCATTGGGATGAGAATGTAAAGTTCACGGCCTACTACGATATGGTCAAGAATGAAAAAGTCAACAGCTCCGTGACAAGCTCTTCTTTGGTTCGTCTGAAGAAGGACCTCAAAGACAACGTTTTCACGTTTCGCGTTCAATACCGGTTCTAATTTGAAAATCAATATCCATTACAAGGAGAAAAAAACAATATGAAAAAATTAATCTTAGTTCTTCTGCTGGCGGCTGGTGTCACCAGCTTTCTTCCGCAGAGCGAAGTGATCACCGTCAAAGGTTCCGATACCATGGTCATACTCGCACAGCGATGGGCGGAAACGTACATGAACGCGCATCCCAATGTCTCGATCCAGGTAACCGGCGGCGGATCCGGCACCGGTATCTCCGCGCTGATCAATGGTACGACGGATATTTGTAATTCGTCGCGTCCCATGAAGGCCAGCGAAAAAGAAAAGCTGAAACAGCGTTATGCTACGCTGGGGGTAGAGATCAAGTCCGCGCGCGACGGCCTGGCCGTATATGTCAGTGACGTCAACCCGGTCAAAGAGCTGACGATGGATCAGCTGAAAGACATCTATACGGGTAAGATCACCAACTGGAAGGAAGTAGGCGGCAATGATGCGAAGATCATTCTTTACAGTCGCGAGAATAATTCCGGTACCTACGTCTATTTCAAAGACAATGTACTCAAAGGCGCCGATTATGCCGCGAGCGCGCAGAATATGCCCGGCACGGCCTCGGTAGTGAATGCCGTTGCCAAAGACAAGAACGGGATCGGCTACGGCGGAGCCGCCTACGGGAAAGGCATTCGTTTTGTATCGGTCAAGAAAGATGCTGCTACACCCGGGTACGAACCGACCGTTGAAAACATCAAGGCCGGTCTTTATCCTATTACCCGTTATCTGTATATGTATACCCGCAGCAAACCGACCGGCGCTCTGAAAGAGTATATCGACTGGATCCTCAGCGCCGAAGGACAGAACATAGTCTCAACGGTCGGGTACTTTCCGGTCAAGTAATTTCCTTCTTCTTATCAGACAAACCCCGGTTCATCACACCATGGCCGGGGTATTTTTTTCAATTAGGGCACTGCTAACAGAACCGTAACAATACCGTAATCATCTAACAACACATTTGCCGTATCTTTTCACGATGCAATCTAAGCGGTATGAAACTGTGACCGAAACGTACAAGAAAGAAGTTCCACCATTGTCAGAGAAACCGGATAATGGCAGGTCGAATCGATTGCCTCATGCGTTGAGCGGGGCTGATCCGGCCGAAATAAAGCGTTGGCGCAAAAATTCGGCGGCCGAGTGGATCATTCGATCCATGGCCTTTGTTTCTTTGGTATTCATCGCCCTGATCCTGATCTTCATCTTCAAAGAGACGGCGCCGATCTTTTTTACCAAACAACATAAGGAGATCACGACGACCGTTGAAGAAAAGCAGGAGACTTACGGAGAAGATCCCGCTTCGCCTCTGGCCGATGATAACTCCGCCGGTTCGGAATCGGTCATCCTCGAAGACCTTTCGCTAGGCAATTTCATGAGCAAGACATGGCAACCCGTTTCGGAAATCCCAAAATACGGCCTTTGGCCGCTCATAGCGGGAACATTCAAGGTCACGATCGTGGCCATTTTCCTGGCGGCGCCAATAGCTATACTGGCCGCACTTTATACGTCCACCTTTGCGCCGAAGTGGGCCAAGGAACTCCTCAAACCAAGTATTGAAATATTAGCCGGGTTTCCGTCTGTGGTAATCGGTTTTTTTGCCCTGATCGTTCTAGCCACGCTCATACAGAACATGTTCGGGTTCACTTACCGGCTGAACGCCTTTGTCGGCGGCGTAGCGATGTCCCTGGCCGTTATACCGATCGTCTACACGATTACCGAAGATGCGCTGGCTACCGTACCGAAATCATTGACCGAAGCAAGCTTAGCCTTGGGCGTCTCGAAATGGCAGACGGCCATATTTGTTGTGCTTCCGGCCGCTACGCCGGGTGTTTTTGCTGCTGTCCTGCTCGGAATCGGACGCGCGTTTGGAGAAACGATGATTGTGCTCATGGCCACCGGCAATGCAGCCATGTTATCATGGCCCGTTACGGAACCGGTCCGGACCATGTCCGCGACGATTGGATCGGAAATGGCCGAGGTTGTCTTCGGTGAACCTCACTATCATATTCTTTTCCTGATCGGCACGATTCTCTTCGCATTTACCTTCTTACTCAACGCAGCAGCCGAATTGTATGTACGTCAGAAATTGTTGAAAAAATTCAGAGGAGCCTGATCCCATGGACCTAAAAAAATTGATCGGATTTATCCAGCGTGCCGTGTATGCGGCCCCATTCCTGGTATCGTTGGTCATGTTTGTGATCATAAAAACGGTGATCGGGTATGCGCAACTCCGGAAAGCTCGCGGATAGGATGGAACAGAAACGATATATCGGCGGAGCTATTGTTGCTGCTTCGGCGGTCTGCGCGTTTTCAATCATTGCCATTGTGGTCATTATCATGGGCAATATCGTTCACGGCGGATGGGACACGCTGTCGTGGGAATTTCTCACGGGTGTGCCTACACAGGGAATGACCGAAGGCGGCATTTATCCGGCCATCATCGGAACTTTCCTCCTCGTCTGCATCATGTCCGTGGTGGGTGTGCCGATCGGTACGGTCACGGCCATCTATCTCAACGAATACGCGGGCGAGCAGTCCAAGTTTGCACGCCTGATCCGTTTTGCGGTCAATACCCTTGCGGGTGTACCTGCGATTGTTTTCGGCTTGTTCGGTCTGGGCTTTTTCATACAATTTGTCGGCAAAGGCATGGACGCGATAGGGACCGGGAATGAACTGAAATGGGGTCAACCCAATATTCTATGGGCGAGCCTTACGATGGCTTTATTGACATTACCGGTTGTTATCGTATCGGTCGAAGAGGCCATTAAGTCCGTTCCGAGAGAATTGCGCGAAGCAAGCCTGGCTCTGGGAGCGACGAAGTGGGAAACGATTCGTCACGTGGTGATACCCGGTTCCGTCACCGGTATTTTGACCGGCGGGATACTTGCAGTCAGCCGCGGCGCTGGGGAAGTGGCCCCAATACTTTTTACCGGCGCAGCCTATTTTCTTCCACAATTGCCCAATTCCTTTTCCGACCAGTTTATGGAACTCGGATACCACGTATACATCATGTCCACCCAGTCGCCCAACGTGGATGAAACACGAGGCATTCAATACGCTACAACGCTGGTGTTGCTGCTGCTTACGTTCCTGTTAAATTTTTCGGCGATCTTTCTGCGCTACCGCGTACGCAAAAGAGCGTTATCGTCATGACAAAAACAAGAATGAAAGAAAATGAATACTAACGGTTACGCCATTCAGGCCGAAAAGGTCAGCGTCTATTACGGCCCAAAGCTTGCACTTAAAGACATCAGTATGAACATTGTACCTAATCAGGTCACTGCGCTGATCGGACCTTCGGGTTGCGGTAAATCCACGTTCCTAAGGTCACTCAACCGGATGAACGACCTGGTCGACGGTGCGAAAGTGGAAGGACGCGTCTGGGTCGACGGATACAATGTCTACGAGAAGAATACCAATGTTGTGGCCTTACGAAAAAAGATCGGTATGATCTTCCAGCGTTCCAATCCGTTCCCCAAATCCATATATGACAACGTTACCTACGGGCCAAGGATGAACGGGACCTCGGATAAGAAGAAGCTGGACGAGATCGTAGAAACGAGTTTGCGACGCGCCGCCTTGTGGGAAGAAGTGAAGAACGACCTCAAAAAGAGCGGGCTTTCGCTCTCCGGCGGACAGCAGCAGAGACTATGCATAGCTCGTGCGCTTGCCGTGAATCCGGAGATCCTCTTGATGGACGAACCGGCCAGCGCGCTTGATCCGATTGCCACGGCTAAGATCGAAGAACTTATATTTGAATTAAAACTAACGTATACCGTGGTCATTGTTACGCACAATATGCAACAGGCCGCGCGCGTGAGCGACTTCACCGGATTTTTCTATCTGGGAGAATTGGTCGAGTTCGACAGTACGAAAACATTATTCACTTCTCCATTGAAAAAGCAAACGGAAGATTATATCACCGGCCGATTTGGATAGAGGAGTCTGTCGGCGTAATCGCCTGAAAAAAGTTCTTCTGGAAAATTCATCAACCTAACGCGGAACCATTATGCAAAGACATTTTGAGACAGAACTGGACAGTCTTAAAACCAACATTATCAAAATGGGAAGTATGGTTGAAAGCGCGCTCGACCAGGCCATCAAAGGTCTCATCGACCGCCACGAGGCGTCCGCCAAAGCGGTTATCGAAAACGACGACCGGATCAACGAGCTGGAGATCGAAATCGACCATGCTATACTTGATCTTTTAGCGTTGCAGCAGCCGGTTGCCATCGATCTTCGTTTTATACTGGCCGCACAGAAGATCAACAACGACCTTGAAAGGATCGGCGATCATGTGGTCAATATCGCACAATCGGCCGTAACCATGATGCATGCCCCGGGCGAATGGACGATGGCGCAATTACCCGCCATGACACAAGCTGCGCGTGACATGCTGGTCAACGCCATCGATGGATTTATCCATCAGGATGTCCGTTTGGCGAAATCCGTTTTGATGAGAGATGATGCCATCGACGAATATAACCGGCAACTTATCAATGCGTCGGCAGAACTGATGAAACATGATCAAAAGGCTGTTGATTACGGAATGGAAACCATTCGTATCAGCCGTAATCTGGAGAGAATTGCCGATCTGGCCACAAATATTGCCGAAGAAGTGATCTTCATCGCTCGGGCGGAAATGGTCAAGCATCATTCGGCTGCGCGAAAAATCTGAAAAGAAAGATGGGTTCGCTTTCGAAAAGAAACCAGGGACCTTCATCTTCTTTTGAACACCATACCTTCGAATTCCAGGGATACCGCATGATCGCCGTCAAACTTGAATGTAACAACGCGGCCGCTTCCGGTCAGCTCAACGCGCCATTGGTTCGCGGAAGCCTTGTAGACCTCGGGATAGTCCGTGGCCTTGCCCAGTGAACAAACAAGACGGCCATCGGTTATTCCAAATATCATTGTTCCGGCCGCAGGATTTACAAACGTTCCGGTATACGCCGACAGATCATGAGGCATGGGTTCGAGCGCCCGGGCGGCGCGTTTCCGTTTTTCTTCGGCGGTCTTCACACGTCCGGCCGCAACTTGTTTGGAAAATTCCCCAAATTGCTGACGATAGTTTTCCACCGGCTTATTTCCGAAAGCATCGTACAGATAAGCGGCCGTCAGATCGGCTAACTGCCCGCCCGCGCCGGGTTCATTGACTAAAACGACCACGCCGAGTTTTCGGGAAGGCATGAATGATAAGTGCGAGCGAAAACCGGTGTATGAACCGAAACGATGATACAGAGTGTCGCCATTCAGAACTCCCATATCCCATCCGGGGGACCAGCCGAAGCGGCGGATCGCGCCGAATTTGCGATCCTGCGGAACCGCCATAAGATGCGACATTTCGATAACCTCTTTCGGCAACACTTGTTTTCCGTCGATACGTCCTTCGTTGAGATGAACGATCAGCCAGCGCGCAAGGTCTGTTGCCGTAGTGATGTGCCCTCCGGCCGCATGCATCGTAGCATCCGTTT
Organism: uncultured Bacteroidota bacterium; assembly: GCA_964415295.1. Lineage (GTDB taxonomy): Bacteria > CLD3 > CLD3 > SB21 > SB21 > SB21. The sequence goes on along the minus strand of CAYPYN010000001.1, from coordinate 506,387 downwards.
TGGAGTACGGTAATAGCGTGAATCCGGCCGAATCCATTACGTGAGGCTGTGCAAAAGAGCGGATAACGAGGCCATTTGTGGTTGACCACGTGGCATTCATGCCGCAGGGCGTCAGCACCATTTCATGGACAAGTTCTTTCCAGCTTTTTCCGGCGATTCTCTCCATGACAAGACCGGCCAGAATATAACCCGTATTGGAATACTCAAAGAACTTTCCTTTTGGTGAAGACCGTAAAGCGGTCAAAGCGACCCGCAGGCCTTCGGGGTCGATCTCGCCCGAATAAGCCGTTCGTATGGTGAGCGGCAGGTCTCCGGTGATGCCGTGCGTATGGCTGATCAACTGACGCAAGGTCAGACGTTTGGTGTCAATGGAATCGGAAAGTTCCGGTAAGTACTTATCTACCGGCGCATCGAGGTCCCATTTCTTTTGCAACGCACCGATCAAAACCGCCATCGCCGTAAAGGATTTCGTCGTGGATGCGATATAAAAAGGCGTATCTTCTCCGACCGGATGCCGGCTTACGATGTCCGTTACGCCGAATCCCTTGGCATATACGACCTTGTTTTCCAAGACAACGGCAACGGCCATGCCCGGCGTAGCGTTTGAGGACAACGCCAGCCCCAGCAGGCTGTCGATGGTAGAAGGGGATGGCATCTGGCCTGATAATAAAGATGGACTGAAAAGCCATAAAAAGATAATAAATCTCTTCATACAACGTCCCTTCATTGATTTTGGTGATAAAAAAGGGACAGAAGAAAAAGTAAAATGTTGCAGGGCTTTTTGGAAATATTTGTGATTGGGCAGAGTGTGATCACAAATGCTCGATCTTCAGGTCCTCGGCTTCCATTCGATCCGTGGAAAAGTGTTTTCGGGCGGCCAAGGTGCGTTGCTCCCAGAACCATTTGTCGTCCAGACCGTTCACCGATGCGGTCTTTTGAAGCCATTCTTCCTCGGCGGGGTGCAGTTTCCCGTCCGAGAAGGACAATCGCAGACCGTCCCGGATGAATTTTTCAGCGACAGTTCTTACCGAAAAAACGGAAGGAACATCTTCGATGTGTTCATTCTGAAGAATATCGTTTATCGCCTGATCGCAAAAATCTTTCTCAAAACCAAGGGACTTTCCGATGCGCTTCATCAGCGCTATCTCGGTTTCATTGATCACATGATCTTTGCGGATCAGTAAAAGCAGACCCTTGAAATAATGACTTCCGTCCAATACGCTGATTTTCATGACGCTCCCTGTTAGTGATTTTTAAAACCGGTATTCAAATTATTGTAACGGTACTTGGGCCACGCGGCCAGAGAATCGAGACCTTGACTATCGGTGTCATACGCATAAACCCTTCCGCTGATATCGCTGATGTAAAGCGTGCCGTTCTTTGATATCGCGGGCGATGACCAGGTGATGCCGCTCTCGGTCTCTTCCATCCATTTCAGTGAACCGTCCAATGTGCTGAGCGCATACACCCGTCCGAATTCCTGTCCGAAATAGACCGCGCTGTCCGTTCCGATCGCCGGTGAAGAATAAATATCAAAATGATCGGCCGGGGTGTCGTCGGGCAGATCGGAAGGTTCAAATATCCATTTCACCGTGCCGTTCGGATGCAGCGCAAAAAACGCGGAAGTGGGGGAACCGTAATTAAGTCCGAAATAGATCGTGCTATCCGCACCGACGGATGGTGAGCACCGGAAAAAACCGGCGTATCCAGCGGAGGCAATATTGAAAGTCCATCGTATTTGACCTGTCGGATATACGGCGTAGAGAAGTCCCGGATTTGTAGCGACGTAGATCGTCCCGTCCGCGCCGATCGCCGGCGAGGCGAAGCAATGGTCGTTGATACCCAGGTCGCAGGTCCACAGGGCCGCGCCGCTGTTGGGATCGATCGCCGTAAGTGGCATATTATGGAATGCCAGATACAAAGTTCCGTTCGGTCCGATCGCCGGCGCGTTTCTGAGCATGTCTATCATGCCCGGGAAAATCTGGCCTCGCGACCAGCGTTTACTGCCGTCGGGCCGTATGGCGTACAGACTGTCTCCGCCGATGTATACCGTTCCGTCCGGTCCGATCGCCGGCGCCGACAAACCGATATCCAGCGTTGCGTGTAGCGGATTGATTTCAACGGCCCAGACCGAATCGCCGTCGCTCGTGAGTTTGTAGAGAAAGTCTCCCGTGGCAGAGCCCGACAATGGATCATGCATTTCTACCGCAAAATAGATGGATCCGTCCGCCGCGATCGCGGGCGATGACCGAACTTCGCCGGCTCCGAGCGGAAATTGCCACCTGATGACGCCGGTGACGGCGTCAAGCGCAACGAAATAGTGGGGTCCGCCGTGAATACCTGTCAGCCACGTGGAGGTCCCGATGTATACCGTATTCTCATCGGAACTTAAGGCCGCGGATGAATAATAAATATCCTGTGCAAGCGCTCTTTCCCAAAGTTTCCGGCTGTTTTCGCCTCCGTTCCGGCCGTCTTTCCCGTTACCGGAATCACAGGAAAGTCCGAATCCGATCATGATGTACAGGAAAGCGGAAACAAGAAGGGCGGGGATGGTTTGACATCTCATGATACACCTCCCTTTCTGGGCTGTTGCATCAATTTAACCAGATTTTATTTGTCAGTCAAATAAACCGCGGTGGGATTTCAGAACAATTTGGATTGATTCGTTCGCCAAATCCCTTTATTTTTGAAAAACGATTACACAACACCAACCGAAAACAATCATGCTGAGTTCAAAAACATTCGGCTTTCTGAAAGCCCTTAAGAAGAACAATAACCGCGAATGGTTCAACGAACATAAGAACGATTACTTGGAGGCGAAAGAGGAGTTTGAGGCTTTCGTCGACGATTTGATCGATCGGATCGGGAAATTTGACAAAGACATTGCGGAACTCACCGCTCGCGACTGTGTGTTTCGTATTTATAAGGATATCCGGTTCTCCAAAGATAAATCGCCGTACAAAACAAATATGGGTGCATGGATGGTAAAAGGGGGTAAGAAAGCGGAATCCGGTGCGGGTTATTATTTGCATATCGAACCGGGCGGATGTTTTCTTGGAGGAGGCGCTTACATGCCGCCGCCGGACTGGCTGAAGGTGCTTCGTAATCATATTTACAGGAAATGGAAGGTGTTCGACAGGATCCGGAGCGATAAAAAATTCAAAAAACTATTCTCCGAAATGGAAGCGGAAACATTGAAAAGACTGCCTCCCGGATTTGATCCGGTTCATCCGGCATCGGAAGCGCTTAAACAAAAACATTTTGTTGTGCTGCATCGTTTTCCGGATAAAAAGGCCGCATCCGCATCGTTTGTCCAATATTGTGCGGATGGTTTCAAGGCGATGCAGCCGTTCAATAAGTTTTTGAATGAGACCTTGAAGTGAAGAGGGGTTTCGGCCGTTCACAAAAAAAACCAAATTCAAAAAGAGTTTGGTTTTTTTATTGCGTAAAACAGTAAGATTTTCTTACCCGATCTGCAGTTTCATCCCGTCGTCCGTCCAGCCGGAGGGTGATTGGGTGACATCATCGGAAGGTTTGATGATCGCGCTGCCGATAGTAAGAAGCCCGACTCGTCCAACGAACATCGTTAGTACCAATAGTAATTTAGAAGTCGGCGTCAGTATCATGGTGATGCCGGTTGAAAGTCCCACCGTTCCAAAAGCACTTACCGTTTCAAAAGCCATCTGGATCAATGTGAATTTCGTTTCCACAATCGCCATAAGGAGAATAATGCCGAGTACAAATGTCGAGCTGAGCACGTACAGCTTCACGGCATTTCCCACCGAAGTCTTGGACACGACGTAATCGAATACCGATACGCGGGACCGTCCGCGAAATGAACTGCGGATGTAGCCGAGCATCGTTACGAATGTGGGTATTTTGATGCCTCCGGCGGTACCCTGAGGCGCCGCACCGATGAACATCAGAAGAATATAAAAAAGGAGGGTTCGAATCTGGAGCGCTCCGATGTCGATGGTGTTGAAGCCCGCCGTTCTTGTGGAAACGGAATGAAAGAAGGATACAAGGATCTTATCACCAACAGACAATGGTCCAAGCGTATGTTCATCCGACCATTCGTAATACAAAGTAAACAGCGTTCCGGCAAAGAGAAGGAACAGCGTGCCATAAATAACGATCTTCATCTGCAGCGGCGATGCTACGCCGGCCAGTTCTTCGCGGATCTTCCTGGCGCGGAGGTACATACCGTCAACAAAATTATAGAACGGTTCTACCAGACCCAACCGCTCGGGTTTGCGGATAGCGACCATTTCCATCAGGGCTTCGGAGAAGCCGAGCAGCTTATGCATGGCCAGCAGGAAAAAGCTCTCGATGCCAAGCAGTACGGGATAACCGATACCGCCAAATATGATGAGACCGGCAATGATCAAATTGAGGAAAACATCGCTGCGGAACTGCATCAGGTTATCGGCATACAATCCGAATCCGGCATTATTAAAAGCCGATATGGTGTGAAAAACGGAGAACCAAAACGGCGATTCAACGGTATCTTTCAAATGAAGATACATGAGAAGGCATCCTAATCCTTCTACCGCAAATGTGATCTTGGCTGTGGAAGCCAGTACCTGAAGAACGGTCTGATGGCCGCCGTCCACGTCCATCACCGACCCGAGGGTTTGAGCCGATCCCGGCGACATGTCGCTCGATCGTCCGATCCACAAAAGACGGAAAGCGGTCACCACGCCAAATCCTCCGATCTGTATGAGCAGCATGGTCACCAGTTGTCCCGCAAATGTGAATTTACTGAAATCGACCGATGTGAGACCCGTTACGCAGATGGCGGAAGTGGAGATGAATAACGCGTCCACATAGCCGAGCGGATTATCGGATAAATTCTCGATGAGATAAAGTACGGCGGAACCCAGGAGTATTGCGCAGGCGAAACCGAAGATCGTGATCTCGGCCGCGGAATACTTGCGCAGACCTTTTTCGATCTTTTCAACTTCGGTTTGAATGAATCGGTGAGGATTGACGGGCGTCGTAAGACTTTTATGGTGCTCTTCCGAGGATCCGGTATTTTGGGTTTCGTCCATACCTGAGCAGAAGTTCTCGAAACGGACGCTAGCTTATGCTTTGATTCGATCCGGCCTCCAGTTCCGGATGAAACGTGCCGTGAGAAGTGGCCAAATATATGCCAAGCATATCGGGATTGTCAAGGGTAAACTAAAAGCGTGCTGTGTTGAAATGATATTCATGATGAAGTCACGCTAGATCGAAGCCACCATGTGATCAAAGCGGCTCGGCATTTCACTGTAGGTCTTACCATTCAGTTCACGTCCCGCTTTTTTCTTCCGGACGCCGCCCCATTGTTTGAAGAAAAAGGCTACTTTCGCTTTTCGGCACTGATTTTGAATATCAAGCACCCATGACTTTTCCATCGGGCGCGCTCCGGGCCCCGACTCGCCTCCGACTATCACCCAATTCATTTTCTTCAAATTAAGGCTCTGCAAAGGGCCGATAAGGGGTTCTAATGAAAGAAATTTGATCTCCGCATGTGTTTTTCTAAGGTCGTCGATACGATGTATTACTTCTTCGTTTTCAACGGAAACACCCATCCATATATTCGGCGTCCAGGTCAGTTGCTTGTCATATTTCAATAAAATATCGGAACGCTTCGTCAAAACCTGAAAGGTGTGCTGAGGGCATTCGTTCATCACCTTAAAAACCTTTTTGATGAATGACAACGGGACGTCTTTATGAAAAAGATCGCTCATGGAATTGACAAAAACGATCTTCGGTTTTTTCCATTCATACGGGATACTCAATGCTTCTTCATGAATGGCGAGTTTAAAGCCGTTCTTATATTTTTCTAATCCCATTGCCTGCAATCGGCGGGTCATGATTTCGGCATAACAGAATTTACAGCCTGCCGAGATTTTACTGCACCCCGTCGTCGGGTTCCATGTCATTTCCGTCCATTCGATCGATGATTGTGCCATATCTAAAAACCCAATCCTAATTGTGAAACAGCATATTTTTTAATTTCATTCCAAAAATCTTGCCCTCTAGCGTGCTTTGAGAAAAAACCAAGATGATACAATGGGAGATTTTTGTCATCGGACCGAATTGGATGCAACTCTTTGGGCGACAAATATTTAAGGCCAACCATGTTTTGCGAATACTGACGGGCTAAAAATTGAACGAATAATTCGTTGCTATCGATCTTTGATTCGGCAAAATCACGGCGCCAATTTGGATTATCTAAAAACTCTTCAATCTTTGTGTTGCCATCTTTTAAGTATGTTTTATAATTTCTATTTGCGTCCATGTGAAACGCCAGCAATATTAAAAAATCCATTGCGAGGTCTCCGAGCTGCCTGATCGTAGCAAACTTCAAGTCAAGTGAAAAGGGATCCACAAAGCAGAAACTCAAAACCGTATTTTCTTTGGAAAACGACGGTATATACGATTTAATTTCATGAATTTTCTCATTGCAGTCTCCAACAACAAATTGCACTTGTTTATCAGGAAATAATCGGTTGACTCTGCTACGAAGCGCTTCAATATTCTCCTTATCACTGTCGCAGAAAATATAATGACTAAACGGCACAGGCAATGATAAAGCAATCAAAGGTGATCCGTACAGAATTCGATTTGAATTTTTGATTTTTGAAAAACCACACCCTGAGTATAGATCAATATAAACAAGATTGCTCCATTTATGACGCATACCTTGTGTAAAAATATCGGCATACATTCCAAGTAACCGATATTTTTGTTCCGCCCAGGATCGGACATCCGCACATTTTAATCCGTCATCAATGGTCTCAATAACAGGTTCAAATTTTTTCATATTTTCCCAACCGTTATTTATGAAATAAAATACGAATTAAAATATTGGATTTTCGCTCAAAATTTGACCGAATTTCCATTTCTCTACCGTTAGCCTTTCTATTCCAATGTAGAAGTGAATCAGGCTCAGTCTGATCCCTTTCTTAAAATATCAAATTTCCATAAAACTCTTTCCGTTTTCATACATTGAAATACCCCCGTCTGAACTTATTTTAATCGAAATTCCAAAATGAGATGAGGCAACGGCCGCCTTCGACCTAGAGCCTTCTACTTTGCTGACGTGGGATTTTTTCTTTGATTCCAGAACTGTTCCGTAAGCCAGTAATCTTCCGTTATTAGAAAAAACTAAAGCTCCGTCAATTGATGAAAGTTCCATGATCACATTTCTATCTATACCTAGAATAGTTCGTTTTGAAAGGAAATGTTCAAATTCTTTGTGTAGAGCGAGTCGTTGTTTGTCTGTCATCGCATCGCCTTGACGAACAATATTATGAAGCTTTTTAGAGTTTCTTAGAATGACAAAAAGGCCTCCGCTTCGGCGGAATGAGACATCCAAAGCATAACGATAAAGGGTTGAAACTACTTTGCCAAGTTTGTTCGTGTCAACCCTTTGCGCTCGTGCTTTATTCTTGAGAATGTCAATTATATATGCATGATTCCAATATTGCCATTTCCCAGCCCGTCGAGTAAAATTAAGACTACCATCCTCAAAATAGAGTATATCGCCTTGCCGAGTCAAACTAAGACCAATAGTTTTCAGTCTTGAACTAAGTGCAATGTTTCTTGACCATTCAGGAAAATAATGTTCACCATGAACATTATTTGCTGCCAATTTTTCTAAATCCACAAGGCTTAGAATACCGCCTGCCCTATCTAGCAAATACGCGCTACGGTAACCGTCCGTAAACGCCTTAAATCTTTTTTCATTTTCAAAATCTTCGGGAAATGTAAACTTATGGCTTGAAGTTGATTTTGTTCCTTTTTTAATCAAGACACCAAATGAAAGGGACTTGTTTTCATAACTCTGTTCGGAAAGTATTCGCAAAAACTCCACAAGATTACCAAAATCAAACTCTAATTGATTTTCATGCTTCAGGTGATCTACAACAACACGGTCATCAAAACTTCTATGTAATTCATGAGAAATGTTATTCTGTTTCAGATTTTGTATTAATTGCATTTCTTTTGTAATAGCCTCAACAATTCTCTTGCAAACGGCCAACTCCGTCGTATCTGGAACTCTTCTAATAAGTCGCACGCCTTCACCAGGAACTAGTCTTGTCAGCACACTTTCAAGACAGGTTTCCAATTGTGGCACTTTTATACTTAATCCAATACCGCGCCGTTGTTCTCCCCCTACACTTTTCCACCACGCTTTGGTTTTCTTTAATGTAGCTGACTTTTTCCACGGTTCAATTACCGTGTGGGGCAATATTCGACTAAAAGCGGTTAAAGTGTGTATGAAGAACTCATACTCGGCATCAGATAATTTTGTTTTGAGTGATCTCTTAACGCCTTTATAGAATAATCCTTTATCAGATGATTGATTCATGGTTTCTCCCCCTCCACGACCTTGATCTCTTCGGGCGTCAGGCCGTATAACTCAAATACCGCTTCGTCGATCTGGCGGTCGAGGCTGGAGCAGAGCAATTCCAGCCGGTCTTTCTCGGATTCTAATTTCGCCGAGGCAAGCTTTTCTTTCGCCTGCAACATCTGCTCGACCAATTTCACAATATGATCATGACGGGATTTGTCGGCGGGATCGGAGAAATTGATTTTAGGTATTGGTAAGTAGCCAAGGGTTTCAGTGTTAATTTTTGGGAAAGCAGCTCTATCTAAGTTAACATTTCTGCTCTTAAGATAAAATCCAACGGCTGAAGAGAGCAAAACACCCACAAAAAATAAAATATTAAAATTATCAAATTCCAGTTTGGGTTTAAGTGTAATCACATCGGTGTTGCAAATAAACGTGTCTTTAACAAATGTCCCAAATAACCGATCACTTGACACTATCCGTTGAATTAGAATCCGATCCCCAACAAATAATTCAAATGTTCGAGGAGCTGCTAGATTATCACCGTATTTAATCCAGTCTCCCTCCCAATTGATGGAATATCGATTTACATTCCTCGCCCTCAACAACGGCATATATGATTTATCAATTTTTTTTGTTGAGTCATATACTTTCTTTTGCATCATTTGACGCGTTTGTTTTGGCGTTCCCTTGCCCTCTTCATAAGGTTTCATTCCAAATTTTAGAATGAAATACTTTTCGATGGTATCTTGTCCTGACAATTCAACAGTTTTGGCAAAAGAAACATTTATGTCATCGGCGCCTTCATTAACAAGATAAGCGTGTTGAAACGACCAAGTTTCACTTTGAACACTATTTAATCTCTCAACAATGTTCTTCAAATTTCGGTCAACACTCTTTATTTTGAATGTTTTTGGGAAATTGTTTTTATGTGGTCTTTCTGATAATAATACAACAGTGTCAACCGTTGCCTCAGCAAAAACGTTATAAACGTTGAGAATTTCGACTATTGAGTTTTCAATTGCCAAAAACTTTCTAAGTTTTAAATCATATCGTGTCGACAGCCAATAATTAGGGATAATCATTCCCAATAGAGAACCTTGTCTTACGACTTTATGTGCTTTCTCCAAGAATAATCCAAACGTATTAAGTTGATATTCGGCTGTTAAATATTTTTGCATATAATAATTCTTCTCGGTTTCAGAAAGCCTTTCAGAACGTGATTGAACATACGGCGGATTCCCTACGATCGCGTCGAAGCCGCCCCTTCGCATTACTTTGGGAAATGCGTCGGCGAAATTCATCGGGTTGAGTTTACGTTCCTCCGTCTTTTCGAAGAGATCGCCTTCGAGAATATCCGTGCCGATGAGGGAATTGCCGCAGACGATATTCTGCTTCAGATCGGGCAGGATCTTTTCTTTGACGAGACTGAATTGATACGCGTCATTCATCGTGACGTCTTCGAGCAGTTTGAGATACAGCGACAGCTGGGTCACTTCCGTCGCCTGGTAATCGATATCCACGCCGTAGATATTATTGGTAAGAATTTCCTGACGTTTTTTCAGCGAGAGTACGACTTTGCCTTCGCGCATCTGCGTATCGCCGGGTTTGGCCTTTTCGGGATAGGCGGAATAGTAGCGCGTGTGATAGTCGAGTAATTCGCTGTACACTTCGATCAGGAAAGAGCCTGATCCGCAGGCGATGTCCGCGAAGGCCATCTGGGAAATTTCTTCGGGGGTTTTATTAAATCCCCCCGCGCTGCGCGCGACCCCCTTTTCCAAAGGGGGATTTTCACCCCGAAGCAATTTACCGACGGTGTTCTGCACGATATAGCGAACGATATATTCCGGCGTATAATACACGCCGCCGGCTTTGCGCACTTCGGGCTTGTCTTCCACGTCCGCGCGTTTGGGCGTGGCGTGCACGACCTTGCCGAGAAACCGTTCGTAAATACTGCCGAGTATCGAGATGGGAATTTCATCAAACAGATACGGCGAGGACGGATCGGATATCTCACGGCAGATTGGGTTCGAGGCTTCGGCAGAGATTGACAAAAGCTTTCCATACCAATCCCCCCGCTCCGCGACCCCCTTTGGTAAAGGGGGCGTTTTGAGCGAGGTCTGCGATGTGTCGTTCTTCAATGTTCTTATCTTCGAGAAAACGGATAAACACCAGCCGGTCGATGGTGCGTTGTACCGCTTCGGTGAGTTCCTCGCTTTCTAATTCCTGATTGTGTTTTTTGAAAGATTTTGCCAGCGTGAGGCGGAAGTCGTCGAGTTTTTCTAAGAAAGCTTCGTCAATAGACAGGAATCCTCCTTTGAAAGATACCTGCTGAGCGCCCTTGCCTTTGGGTTTGGGCAGTTCGGCGGCATATTTCTCGATGGAGCCTTTTTCCACCGCTTCGCGCCCGAAAAGGTGAAAGAGTCGGCTGAACTTTTCCTCGTCCGCATAATCGGTATATCGGAATTCTTCGATCTTGCGGTTGAGCGCCGTTTTGATGTCCGGCATGAAGCGGCAGTCGATGATATGGAATTCCTCGAAGTCAGTTAAAACGGAGATCGGTATTTTCTTATTGTAGGCATAACGGATGATCTGGTAATAGTCGTCGGGATTGGAGAGGCTTCGAGAGGGTTTTTTGGCCTCGACGAAGAATTTCGGATCGCGGAAATTCGGCCCGATGAAGAACGCATAGTCCGCGCGGCGCTGGGATTTACCGGTCTTGACGGACTGTTCGATCTTGACTTCTTGTTCGTACGGATTCTTCTGTCGCTCGTGATTGACATCCCAGCCGAGGGCGATGAGAAATTTGTCGATAAAATCCTTACGCGCTTCCTGTTCCTGATAATCCTGAGCAAGGTACGTGGCTTCGTGCTTTTTGAAATCGGTAACGAGTTGCCGGACGAGGTCGAGAGAGTTTTTCATGTGAGTTTCAGTTTTCTGTGATGAGAAAGAGCTACGATAGGTTCGAAGAAAATTACAACTATGATGCAGAATAGTCAACGGATTTTAGTTTGTGCCGGTCGCGGATTGGAAATCCGCGCTATCGCAGATTGAAAATCCGCGGCACACGGGGAATTTGCAATTCAATGCAAATATTAGTACTCTGGTTTTATGAAAATCGGAAGAACAGAGATCGACCAACCGCTCGCGTTAGCGCCAATGGAAGACGTGACGGATATCGCTTTCCGCCTGATCTGTAAACAACTGGGCGCGGATCTGTTATATACGGAATTTACCAGCAGCGAGGCTTTGATCCGTGACGCGGCCAAGGCGCTGCGAAAGATACGGGTGGCCGATGAGGAACGTCCGGTCGCTATTCAGCTTTTCGGCGGCTTGGAGACGTCCATGGAAGGCGCGGCGGGCGTGGCGGAACGGATGAATCCGGATTTCATTGACATCAATTGCGGCTGCTGGGTCAAAGACGTAGCCATGCGCGGCGCCGGTTCCGGCCTTTTGCGCGACCTGCCGAGGTTTGAAGCGATCGTACGGTCAACCGTTCGCGGAACCAAATTACCCGTTACGGTGAAGACGCGGCTTGGTTGGGACAGGAACAGCATCAATATTCTGGAAGTGGCTAAAATGGTGGAAGCGTCCGGCGCGCAGGCTTTGACCGTTCATTGCCGTACGCGCGATATGGGACACGACGGCGATGCCGATTGGTCATGGCTGGAGAAGATCAAGAAGGTCATTTCTATCCCATTGATTGGCAATGGCGATGTACGGACGCCAAAAGACGCCAAACGTATGCTCGAGACGGGCTGCGACGGGGTTATGATCGGGCGCGCGGCGATCGCCAACCCGTGGATCTTCCGCGAAACGCGTCATTTTCTGGAGACCGGCCTCGATATGGCTCTGCCGACGGCGGAGGAACGTATCCGTGTGTGCGTGGAGCACTTGCGGCTGTCGGTGGAACATAAAGGCGAAAAATACGGTGTGCTCGAATTTCGAAAATATTATTCCGGCTACCTCAAAGGCCTGCCGTACATTGCCAAACTGCGGGCGGAACTCATGACTTATAATGAACAAGCGCCTATTCTCGAGAGGTTGGCCAAGTACGGGGAAGAGATAAAAGAATGGGAGGAAGATCCGGATCACCGTTACGATCTTCCGAAACTCGGAGGGCTCATTGGTACGAGGCACGGAGTTTGAATATTTTCTCATTAAGTCATTTACTCATTACATCATTGGAAAACCAACGCAAAGTAACAATGAAACAATGACTAAATGACCCAATGACTCAATCTTTTAACCACCCAATCCTATGTCATCCCAAGTTATCATTGAAGAACTCACGAGCGGAGCATTAAAAAACAATCCGCTCGGCGATCCGCACGTTCGCAAACTGGCGATCTATCTGCCGCCGGGATACGAATCGGAAAAGCGGAAACGGTTTCCGGTGATCTATTTGCTGAGCAGCTTCATGGGTACTGGACGCATGCTTTTGGCGCCTCAGGCGTGGGGGTATTCCATCGACGAACGATGCGACAAGCTGATTGGCGAGGGGCGAATGAAAGAATGCATCGTCGTGATGCCGGATGGCTTCACGCAGTGGGGCGGCTCGCAATACCTCAATTCCACCGCCATCGGCCGGTACGAGGATTACATATTGGATGAAATCGTTCCGTATATCGACAAGAATTACCGCACACTGGTGTCCGGGCTTCACCGCGGCGTGATGGGGAAATCGAGCGGAGGTTATGGCGCGCTGATGCTGGCGATGAATCATCCGGATGTTTTCTCAGCCTTTTTCTGCAGTTCCGGCGACATGTATTTTGAATACGCGTACAAACCGGATATCCCCAGATGTTATAACGCGATACGCCGTGCCGGCGGCCTTGATAAGTTCTTTGAAACCTTCTTCCATGCGCCGAAAAAATCACAGGAGATGATCACGGCGATCAATATCATCGCCATGGCCGCGGCATACTCGCCCAACCCGAAATCGCCGACCTTCGGTTTCGATCTTCCGTTCGACATGGATACCGGAGAACTGCGCGAGTCCGTCTGGAAAAGATGGTTGAAATTCGATCCCGTCTATCGGATCGCCGAAATGAAGAATCAGCTGAACATGAGGAAACTGCGCGGGATCTTCATCGAATGCGGTTCCCGGGACGAATACCAATTGCATGTGGGCGCCCGCATCTTCACGAAAAAACTCAAGCAGTACGGCATCAATTATTGGTACGAGGAATTTGAGGACGGTCATATGGGAACGAATTACCGGTATGACGTATCGTTAGTAAAACTCAGCGAGGTATTGGCAAAATGAAAAAGATCCCAATCGTATTTGTAGTCATCTTCGGATGCATTTCCCTTGCGGCAAAAGCGCAGAACCGTATCGAACATGTCGACATCACGCTGATTCACGAGATCGAAGCAACGCAAGACTCCAACGGGTGGGCGGCGTATGCGATACTCGAATCTTTTGATAAAGCCCTGAGTTCGGCCGGACTGCAGGTTCACACCCATTTGTACTCACAGAAGAATGCTAAAAAAGATGCCTTCTCGCCGGAAGCGTTAATAAAAATGGACGGGTCTCCTTTCCAATATGCTGTTTGGATCTCCAGCCGTATGGACAAAGACCGGGTCGAATATACGGTGGACGCCGTTGCGGTGGAACAGAAGAAATACCTGTCCAAAAAACAGGTTTATAAAACGGATATACCGGGACTGTTTTCAGCGCATCAGAAAGCTGTTGTTGATTTTATGAAAGCGCTGGGGACGTTGAATAAAGAAGCGATAGAGAAGGCAGCCGGTAAGATCCAGACAACTTCGAGTGCAATAGCCTACCGGTATTATGTGAACGGCAAACTGCTCCAGACGTTAACGGCAACGGATGAAAGGCTTTCCCAGGCGGTTATTTGGTACCAGCAAGCGATCGACGCGGACGAAGCGTTTTACCCGGCGCATGCCGCTCTGGCGCAAGTACATGTGCAAAAGAAAGAATATGAACGCGCATTCACGATATATCAGGGTTTTCTCGCCAAGTCGCCTTCGGCCAGGGGGGCCAATCTCGCGGTCGGCGATATCTATTTCTACCATCTGAATGATGCGAAGAAGGCCAAGAGCTATTATGAAAAAGAGCTGACGCTCGACCCAAAGAGTTCGGCGGCGCTGGTTCGGCTCGGTTACTGCGCGTACGACGATAAGAATTATGAGTTATCTCGGCAATACGCATCCCAGGCCTTGAAGCTTAGCGCCATGGATACGCCGGCGTTGAACTTATTGGGGTTGTCGGCCATGGGTCTGAAAGATTCGCTGAAAGCGAAAGAATATTTTCAGCAGGCGGCCAGTATCAACCGTTATGAAGTTCCGGCCAGAAAGAATCTCGCGAGGCTCCTGGAGCTGAAGAATAAATTCGACGAAGCCAAAAAACTGTATCTCGAGATCGTACAGACGGACCCTCTGGATGCGTTTGCATACCTGTCGTTTGCCAATCTTTGTTATCTGCAGGGAGCAATGAAAGAGGCGGCGGCGTATTACATGCAGGGTGTGCTGATCCGGCCGGAACTGGAAAGTCCCAAAGAAAACCCGATCCAGATATTTCAGTTCTTGTCAAAGAACAGGAAGGATACCGAGCGTGTAGAAGCGCTGGCGGATTCCATGAGCGAAGCGGTCATGGAAGGCGATCTTTCCGCGCCGGAAGAGTTTTCGTACCGCTGCGCTATCGGTTATGCTTCTTTGTACTATCTTAATGATTTTGCGGAAGCGGCCAATCAATTTCAGACCGCATTGAAATTAAGGCCGGACGCCGCGCGCCTCAGATTTTATCTGGCAGAATCCTACTTCCGTTCCGATAAACCGGCTCAGGCGCTGGATTATTACCGCATTTACGCCGACGACGCTAAAGACAGTTATAACTTCGCCCGCTGTCATCTCATGATTGGCAAGATCCTCGTCAAACAAAGAAAATTCGAAGATGCTCAGCTGGAAATTCTGAAAAGCATTCGCATATATCCCAACGCCGAATCGTATTATTATTACGGATTGGCTTTGAGGGGTAATAAGCAGAACGAGGAAGCCGTAACGGCTTTTGAGAAGGCGATCAAGACGTTCCCTCAATATGTCGAAGCGCATATGGAACTGTCAAGGACATACGAGGATCTGAAAAAAATGGACAAGGCGCTTCAATCCGCTCAGAAGGCGTCATCCATCGATTCGCTGCATGTCTATGCCCGTCAGGCCCTGGCGCACGTTTATTTTGTTCTCGAACGCTGGGAAGATGCCGAAAAGGAGATCACGGAAGGTATACGTTTAATGAATGCCGCCGGCCGGAACGATCCTGTTCTTTATGGCGACTACGGTGACATCCTTCTTATGCAGAACAAACCGGACCTTGCCTTGTCTCATTATGAGAGGCAGTGGGATCTCGATTCCGCGTCCGCACAGTCTCCGTACCGTATCGCCTCAATCTATGGCGCCAGAGGCGACGAAAAGAATGCTTCCTTATGGATGCTGAAGGCTTTTCGAAATAATTTCACCGATTTTACAGATCTGGATAAGAATAAGATGTTCAATCCTGTGCGCAAGAAGCCGGTGTTTATGGAATTGGTAAAACAATACGAGCAGGCCTACAGAGAAGAACTTCTTAAACGTATCCAGCAGAAAAAACAATAATAATTGAAATACCAGATCCCAACTGTCAGATCACAGGTCTGAAAATTACAACCAGCATACTTAATCAGCAGAAAGAAAATCCGGCCATGTCTTCCGATAATAAGTTCCTCGAAACAGAAAAAGTTCAGATCGGCGACGATGAAAAATCATCTTCCGT
Organism: uncultured Bacteroidota bacterium; assembly: GCA_964415295.1. GTDB lineage: Bacteria > CLD3 > CLD3 > SB21 > SB21 > SB21. Next base: position 490,269 of record CAYPYN010000001.1, on the reverse strand, counting down.
ACGTGCGCAGTTCGGACGGCTGTACAATATTATGCGGGAGCTGCGCACTAAATGCCCGTGGGATCGGGAGCAGACGCACGACTCCTTGAGACAGTATCTGCTGGAAGAAGTGTACGAAGTCCTGGAGACCCTGGATGAAAAACATTACGAAGAACTGCGGAAAGAGATGGGCGATCTGATGCTTCAGATCCTGTTTCATTCGCGTATCGCTTCGGAGAATGATATTTTCGATATAGAAGACGTGATTCGCAGTCTGAACGACAAACTGATACGCCGTCATCCGCATGTTTTCGGGGAAGTAGAAGCGAGAGATGCCGAGCAGGTACTGAAGAATTGGGAGCAGATCAAGCTGACCGAGGCCAATCGTAATTCCGTACTGGACGGCGTTCCGCGCACCATGCCGGCGCTGGCCCGCGCCTACCGCGTGCAGGAGAAGGCGTCGCGCGTAGGATTTGACTGGGGGCATATCAAAGACGTCTGGCCGAAAGTGTATGAGGAACTGAAAGAACTCGAAGAAGCCCTTGAGAAAAAGGATCTGAAAAAGACCGAAGATGAATTGGGCGACGTCCTATTTTCGATCGTCAATATTTCGCGGTTCCTTGAAGTCAATCCGGAGGACGCCCTACGCGGCACGATCGAAAAATTCATCCGCCGTTTCCGCTACGTGGAGCAAAAATTCTCGGAGGCCAACAGATCTATGAAAGACGCGACGCTGGAAGAGATGGATGTCTTCTGGAATGAAGCGAAGAAGATGGAACTGAAATAGCCCTTTTAATACCTGCCTGATGAAGAACCAATACAAGCGCCAGGATATTTTCCGGTGTACGCACGACGCCCACGGACAGCGCGGGCATTTTGTGTCTGTGTATCACACGATGTACCGTAAGGGGTGCTTTCCCAATGGGTGCACCTATTTTCGGTGGAAATGCCACGAACTCGAGCACCGGCGAAAATGTTACCGCGGGTACAGCCACGTGGGGAAGAACTGTCCGGGCTGCAAATATTTTGACGAAGAGAAATTTTCCAGGGCATTGGTCAAGGTGCATGAGCCGGGCTATCCTTCGTTCCTGGAGGCATTCCATGACTTTGAAGAATGGCTGAGAGATGCGGAAAACAAAGAGCACTGGATTCTGGCTACGATTCGCTCCGTCAAGCCCCACATAAGGAAATCGATCTATGGCGATGCCGTCAAGACAGAACATACCCATCTGCTCGGGTATCTGATCTGCTTTGAAGAATCCTATATCGGCAATGATCGTTTTGAAGACCTGACGTACTGTGTGATCGGACGGGAATTTCAGAACCGGTTAAAATTTCAGCAGGGAGACCGTGTGGAGTTCAAAGCCGTATTGAGCGTGCAGGACGGGCGTATTGTTTTCCAAAGGATCCGCCAGATCGTTTTCAAAGAAAAAATGAATTCGGAGGATCACTGGACGGACAGCCGGTCGCTGGTGGCGCGCTCCACCGGCACGACACTGACCAAACAAGCTGAAAAATGTTATGCGTGCGATCAGGGAATGCTGATAGACGTAGTGGAGAAGAATATGGGAGAAGAAACGACTTACCACCGTATATTCTGCCTGCAGGGAATGCCGTCCGCCGCGGCTTGCACGTACGATCTTTCAAAAGAGATCTATGCCAATTCATGCAGTAACCGGTTTGATCAGCCAAACACTGAATAAACGGACGCCCGGCAATAAAGCGGACGAAAAAGTTGGGAAACAGCCTTTATAGTTGTATCAATTGTCCCGCCAGCAATTCCAATTTCACAGCGAGCACATCGCCCGCATCGGCCGCGTTGACATTCGTTGTAAAACCGCTATCCAATTCCTGGATCCGTTCAAGGCAAGCCGCATAATTACCCATCTGCAGATAAGCCGACGCCTGATACCAGATCATGTCCTGGAAGTTGACAGTCGGCCTGTGGATGAAAGTATACGACGGATCATGACGCAGTACGAAATCGGCTTTGAGAATAGAACCGGAATAATTGCCGCGGGCGGACAGAACGGCACTCCATCCCGCAAAGCCGTCGATCAGACTATCGCCGGCCGCCAATCCAAAATACCGGTCCGCTTCCGGGATGGAATCAAGGTCGATACAGATCCAGCCCAATCCGACATAACCTTCACGGTTTCCTTGTTCCACACCCATTACGAAAGAAGCATGAGCATCGGTAAATTGGCCCGAACTGAAAAAAGCCCAACCGTCGGCCACGGGATCGGACGGCGTGGAACCGCCGCAGCCCGTCAGCACTATTGATAAACCGATCAGATATTTTGAAATTTTGTTCATAACGACACCTTATCTATTTAAAGTTTATTGATAAATCCTGTTCACGGATCTCCTACTTTAAGAACGTCATCTTGCGCGACAATACTCCGTCCGGGGTTTCAAGCCTATAGATGTATAGACCGCTGGCAATCGTCTGTCCGGCCGCATTCCTTCCGTCCCAGATCACCTTATGGAAGCCCGCCGCGCGTTCGTCGTTGACCAGTTCCCGTACCCGCTGGCCCAGCACGTTGTATATCACGAGTTTGACCTTCCCGCCGGAAACCAGGCCGAACCGGATCGTCGTGGTAGGATTGAATGGATTAGGAAAATTCTGCGCGAGTTCGATGCGGTCCGGGATGACCGTGCGGCTTTCATCGTAAAGCACCACATACTTACCGAACGATTGGATCGAAACCGTGACCGCATGATCGTGTCCTTGTCCGCCGATGTATTCAAATCCGGATTCCGTTGTTCGGTAGATGCCGATCTTACGTTCGTCAAAGTCCGGTCGCATGATCAGCGAAGCGTCATCATAGTGAATCGTAAGTTTCATCGCGTCACGAAGTTCCGTGGTTCCCATAATTTCCACGCCTGCGTTCAGCGATGGCATAGCGAAGGTTTCGGTTTCTTTGGCTGAGCCGACCACAATAAATCCAGATTCGGATACCGATGGTTTGGATAAACTCAGCTCGTACTCAGGTGCCAATGCCGCGAACGTCTCGCCTTTCAATAGCGCGCTTACGGTATAACTTCTCGTAGCCACACGCTGATTACCGGCAAGGTCCTGGGCGGTCACCTGTATCTCGAGGTTTCCTTCGGTCGTCACATGGTAAGAAGAACTGTAAAGATTGGAAGTGCCGATCCGGTTCATCGCGGTCGAACGGCTGTCAATGACCGCACCGGATCTGTTCTTGAGAGTAAAGACGGAATTCACCGCGCCGGAAAGATCCTCATTTGAGTAAACATACGCGTCGAGATACCTTTTTGCGACCGTTCCCTGCAGGACGCTGATACGAAGATTCGGACGGGCGGCATCCGTCCGGAAGCTCAAGGCCGGGGTCTGAACGCTTCCTCCGTGGCCATCAGCGGCCGTAACGCGCCAATAATAGGTTCCCGCGCTGTCCAGATCGGAGGTCAGGGTTTGAACCGTATCCGCCAGGGCATACGACTGCGCCAATGTTGAGAAATTGGATTGCGCCGAGATCTCGAGCGTGTACTGCAGCGCATCTCCATCGATGTCGCGCGAGGCGTTCCATCGGAAAACGGGCCGCAGGACATTGATCACGCTGCCCGATGCCGGAGCGATAAGCGTGAAGGACGAAGGCGCGTCGTTGACCGGCGAGACAGTGACGATAAATGTATCCGGCACCGTGAAAGCTCCATCGGTGGCCGTGACGCGTACCGATACCGTTCCGTTGAAGTTTGTTTGACTGGTCAGATACAGGCTGTCATTGGAAACCGATACGGTCAAACCGGCATTCAGAGCCGCCGCTGCGAATGTCAGCGGATCCGCATCGGTGAAGGTCGATCCCAGTTTATAAACCAGTACCTTTCCGAAATCTTCAGCAAATGTTGTGTCGCGCAGGGCGGCCAGTATTTGCGGCGGCGTATTGGATGAATTCACGTTCACAACAAAAGTGTCGGCTGCGGTGAACTCTCCGTCGCCGGCGGTGACACGCAGGGTCGACGCGCCCGTGAATCCGGTGGTGCTCAACAGGTACAGAGTATCATTGGAGATGACGCCGTTTACGCCAGCATTAAGAGTGGTGACGGTGTAGGTAAGGGAACCGTTGTCGATATCGGAGAACACCGCCGAGAGTCGATCGCCGAAGATCTTTCCAAAATCCTGCAGCAGCGTCTGATCGGCCATGACGCGAGCTCGGACGGGTGCGTCATTGACCGGCGTAACGGTGACGGAGAAAGTATCTGAAACCGTTGAAACACCGTCTGATGCATACACACGGACGTTGACCGTTCCGTTGAAATCAAGACCGCTGTTCAGATAAAGACTGTCGTTGGATACCAGAGATGTTATGCCGGCCGATAATGATGCGGTTCCATATGTGAGCGATGTATCGTCCGCATCAGCGAACGCGCCGGAGAGGGAACGGACAAACACCTTTCCGAAATCCTCCGAGAAACTGGTGTCACGGAGGACATCGGCCAGGGTCGGCGGGAAGTTGGACGGATTTACCGTGACTATGAACGTATCGGCAATCGCATATTGTCCGTCATCGGCCGCCGTTCTTAAACGAACCTGACCCAAAAAGCCGGATGTGCTGTGAAGGTATAGCGAATCTCCGGAAATAATTGCATCAACACCCGCGTCCAGATTAGCGGCGCTAAAGGCGAGGGAATCGTAATCAGGATCGTTATAGACCTGAGAAAGTCTGGTTACAAAATACGATCCGAAGTCCTCCAGAAGAGTCTTGTCAGCCAATGACGCGGTCATGACCGGAGCGTCGTTGACCGGTTGGACCGTTATGCGGAATGTATCCGAAACGGAGTTGAAGCCGTCCGAGGCCGTAACCCGAATATCCATCGGGCCGTTGAAGTTGAGTGAACTGGTAACATACAGGCTGTCGTTCTGCATCTGAACCGATGCACCGCCGCCGAGTATGTTTGCGGAATAGGTCAGCGTCGCATCATCCGGGTCGCTGAAATAACCACTCGTTTGCGTCACGAACACACGGCCGAAGTCTTCATCAAAAATCGTGTCCCTGAAAGCCGCTGACAAGACTGGTGAGAAGTTGAACGGATTGACCGTTACTCTGAAGGTATCGGCCATCGTGGTCAGCGTATCGGATGCCACGACGCGAACGGTTGCTTGTCCGAGGAAGCCTGTTACGCTGTTTACATAAAGCGTATCACCGGAAATCAGCGTCGAAACGCCGGAATCAAGAACCGCCGCGGTGAATACCGGTTTAACACCGTCCAGATCGCCGAAATGGTCATCCAGTCTTGCGGCGAATGTTTTCGAAAAGTCTTCCGTAAGCGTCATGTCGCTGATCGCGACGGCAAGATAAACCGGATCGTTCACCGGCGTCACGAAAACGCTGAACGTATCCGATACGCTCTGTGACCCGTCGGACGCTTCAACGCGGATGAATACCGGTCCGGTATTGAAGTTTGACACGCTGTTCAGCCACAACGTATCGCGGAGGATCTGCGCAACAATTCCGCCCGAAAGGTGTTCGATCGAGTACACGAGCGAGTCGCCTTCCACATCGGCAAAATGGCTGTCCATCGCCGCTAGGAAAACCGTTCCGAAATCTTCATTGAACGACGTATCGCGAAGGGCCGCGGTCAGCATGGGTGCATTGTTTACGCCAGAGACAGTAACCATAAACGTATCGACGGCCGTATATTGGCCGTCATTGGCGCTGAGCGCAATGGTCACGGAACCGTTGAAGTACGCGCTGCTCAAAACATACAGAGTATCTCCCGAAATGAACGGTGTGACGCCGGCGGATAGGTTCGTTGCTCCGAACGTCGGACCGTTATCCACATCGCGGAAAACACTGTCCAGTTCCGCAATGAATTTCTTCCCGAAATCTTCGGTGAATGCGGTGTCCGAAATTGCCTTCGCGACGTAAGGCGCGTCGTTGATATTGTTCACTGTCACACGGATATAAGCCGAATCCTGCCCCCCGTATCCGTCGGTGATGTAGTAGGCAAACGAATCCACACCGGCGAAATTGGAATCCGGTTTGTACGTAATGCTCAGATTGCCTAAATCGATCACCGCATTACCGTTAGGCGCATTACCAACGGCGCTGATGGAGATCGACTGACTCTCAGGATCGGTATCGTTGGTCAGCGGAGTGATCTGAACGGAAACTTCTTCATTCGTGCTCGCGTCATCGGCGTTGGCGATAGGCGAATTATTGCCGGGTATTTTGCCGAGAATGACGTTATCAATACTTGCGCTGTCCGAACCGCCGGCGAATTCACCGCGGATCCTTAGCGCCGTCACGTTGGCCAACACATTCTGCATTTCTGCTTTGCTCGGGGGCTGTCCGCCGGACTGTTTTCTCCAGCCTGACGTTTCATTCAGAGTCAAACCGAAACTTGTGAAAGTAGTTCGCGGATTTTGAGGGAAGTCATAGTTCAACTGCATCCCGTTACCAATCAGGATCACGTCGGGCTGAGAATTATCCAAACCGTTCGGATTCTGCTTGATGTCATACCGGAATGTCTTGTCATAGCTCGAACTAAGATCACCGAGAAATTTGGACGGCGCGACGAAGTACCACCACTGTCCGGACACCGCATCCATAGCATAAAAACGGCCTCCGGGATTTCCTCCCGTAGCCAGCCACGCGGAATCGGAAACATCATTGATATTCCCCCATCCTTCGTCGCTCTGGTTGAAGTTGCTCCACGTCACGAGGAAAGAATCGCCGGACGTGACATTTACTACGACCGTTGCCGAATCCGTCAGACTTCCGTCGGAAACGTAGTATTTGAAACTGTCAATACCGGTGAAATTGACCGGAGGAATATAGACAACAGCAGTGTCCGTTGCGTCCACCTGCGCGTCACCGTATTTGGGTTTCGTTACCGTAGAGACTACAAGTGGGGAATTCTCTACATCGGTTGCGGTGGCGACAACATTCACTCTTGCAACGCCAAACTGATTCGTCGAGGCCGTGGTGTCTTTGGCAACCGGCCGATCATTGACAGCTGCGACGTTGATTCTAACGCTCGCCGTATCCCATCCGCCGCGCCCGTCGTAGATCACATAACGCAGTGTGTCCGTACCGAAATAATTAAGCGCTGAAGTATAGACGATCGTCGTATCCGGCGAACCGATATTGGCCGCTCCGTGTTGCGGGTAACCGGGCAGTATTTCCACAATGGATAAACCGTCGCCGTTGGAATCGACATCGTTGGAAAGGACGGGAAGATTTGTCGTTACATCTTCGGAAACCGTGATAACATCATTATTGGCGATCGGAAGAATATTGAGCGAATCACTGGCAACCAGGTACAAAGCCGTGTCTTTGTATAGCGGAACAAAATCGTATGGTCCGCCGGTGCGAAGTCCGTTGATCGTGTTGAAAGTTCCGGTCTTGGATCCGTAGGTCATGACTTTCACCGAATCGTTCAGAGCGGGAAGATAACCGTTGAGCAGGCTGAGATTCAGCGTACCGCCCAGAGCCGCGGTGCCGGAAATGCGGAGTTGGTCGTAGCGATTTGGGAATGCCGCGGTGTCGATCTCGGCATTGTAAACGGCCGAGTTTGTATTTCGCAGAGTACCCGTGACACGCAGCCGCCCGGGAGAAGCGCCGGGGCTGATCGTTCCGGCATTAGTAAACCGTGTGCTGACGTCCAGTGTTCCTTTACCGGTGATGATGCCGGTGCTGAAATTCATAAGGCTGTCGTAGCATAATATCGTAAGACCGGAGTCAACCTTAATCGTGCCGTAATTACTGATCTGATATTCAAAACTTGAAGTACCCGTACCGCCGGATTTATTCAGTGTTCCGTAATTAATCAGGTAAGGTTCACCGGTCGCAAAGAACCAGTTGGAATTGTAATCTGTGGTTAGGTTAGTAACGGCGCCCGGCATGTTATTATAAATCGTGCTGTCTGAAAATCCCCATGGCGAACTCCAATTGGCTGTACCGTAATTAAATATCGTCCGTTGGTTTACAGCTCCATTACCGCTCCAGTTAAACGTGGAACCAACAGGCAGCGTCACGCTCAAGGTGCGGTTAGGTGAAGTAATAGTGCCTGCGGTCAACTGAAGGTAATTACGAATATACCAATGGTTGTTTCCGTTTAAAGTTCCATTCACAAGAAGCGTATCAACTTTCAAAGAATCGGTAGTAAGAAAATTGGCCGATCCGCCGGAAAGATTCAATCGGTTTCCGACGTTCAGAAGATGGCCGGACATCATTCTGAAATTGACACCTCCACCGCTAATCGTAAGGCGATTGGTAGTGCTGAACGTGCTGTCGAAGTTCACTGTCCCGCCCGATATGGTCGTATTGCCTGTGATATTATAGACACCGTCCATATTAAATGTTGAAGGACTGATAAGAACAGTTCCCGTACCGGTGACGCTGGTTGAATGATCGAAAGAGTGATTTCCTCCGGAGAAATCTATGGTCGAACCGGTCGACAAAACGAACGATCCGCCGGCATGCTTTCCGCTGGTGAAAAAATTGATCGTACCGGACTGAGCCTGAATCAAACCATAATTATTGACATAATATTCAAAACTCGAAGTTCCGGTTCCTCCGGATTTACGAAACGTTCCGTAATTATTAAAGTTATTCGAAGTACCGCTGAACCAATTTGAATTGCCGTCTACCGTCCAGTCCGTCAAAGCGCCGGCCATATTATTATAAACCGCATTATTATCCAATCCCCACGGGTTTGTCCAGATCGCGGTTCCGTAATTGTTAAAGGTTCGCCGCTGAAAGGTTCCGGTGCCGCTCCAATAGAATGTTGCCCCGACCGGGATCGTGACCGTAGCCGATGAATCCGTCGATACAACCGTTCCCCCATTAAGTACAAACTTTGAATTAATATAAATGGGAGCCGTCCCGCCGAGCGTGCCGCTCGTGACCAGCGAATCGATTATTAGCGAATCTCCGTAAAAATAGGCGGCAGCATTCCCAAGGGTTAATTTTTTTCCAAGACTTTTGAGTGTTCCCTGGGGTCCCATGAAATTGGCGGTTCCTCCCCAGACAAAGGTTTCTCCGCTAATATTGATCGTATCTTTCATGTTGGTGGTACCGCTATAGAAAGCCATGTTGCCCGCGCCGGTTATACTCGACAGAGAATCAAGCGTGTGCGTGCGTAAGTAACCATCCCACTGCAAAGTGGCGGCCGAATCAATGATGAATCGTGTCTGCACAGCGTTGCTCATGTTATTGATATTGAGCGTACCCTTCTTGATTTGTACGATGCTATTCGTTGTATTGAATCCGATATCAATGAAGTTATTGGTCGCATTGGTTGATTTGATATAGGTTCCATAGTTATTGAAATAAGGAAGACTGCCTCCAACCCATTCAATATTGTTATTGACCCGGTGATCCCAGGTTCCGTAATTATTGATGATCGCGCCGCTGTAAACGCGGTACCAGCCGCTGTTCCAGTTCATGTTGGCGTAAATATTAAACGTTCGTTTTGCGAGATACAACAATCCGCCGTTCATGTTAAGTGTGGTATAGGCAGGGATCTCCATGGTGACCAGAGAGTCGGATGCCATGATCGTACCGCCTTCCCAACGGCATTCGGATGTGACGCGTATCGGCGAATTACCGGTCAACGTTCCTCCCAACTGCCAGTATGTAGGCACAATGATCGAGTCGCCATTGATAAAATTGACGATTCCACTTTCTACACGGAGTTTAGTTCCCAGATTTTGCAGGGAATTCGTCCCCCCCGTGAAGAATGTCGTGTCATTGCCGCCAAATAGCGAACTGTCCGAAACGTTGTATATTCCGCCGATGAAATACTTTCCATTATACACGCGCACAGCTCCGGTGCCGGTGATGTCGGAATTGGCATCCAGTTGCTGCGTGCCACCGTTGAACTGCAGGATGGCATGATTGGAAAGCGTCATGTCGGTGTTCACATAGTTCATCGTGTGTGATGCCGTACTCCCGAAGGCCAGTGCTCCTGACTGCGCCTCTATCGCCGCGTTCGAATCGTATCGGCTGATATTAATAACGCTGACGCCGCTTCCGGCTGATTTCCGAATTGTGCCGTAATTATAAATGAAAGGATCGGTGCCTGAATTCGGATAATTATTCCACCACCAGTCCCCGGTTATATTGACCAAAGCGCCTGGCCGGTTAATGAATACGGCGCCGAAGTCCCAATCCCAATGCGCGCCGCTCCAAGCCACAAGATTTTCATTAATGATCGTTCTATTCTGAACCTGTTTCGTATTGGTGGTTACATTCATCGTGCCGTTATTGATAAGCACGATAGACGGATTGGAGCCGTAAAGATAACCACCGCTCCAGTCATAAAGTTTACTGACGCGAATAGGCGCATTGCCGGTGATGATGCCGTTTGTTTGGCGTAGGGTGTCTACTAAAATTGAATCACCCATATTGAAAGATGAAGTGCCTCCGCTGATCGTGAGTTTTCTGACTATCAATGAGTCTTTATTATTAAACGTGGTATTGGCGCTGATACCGACCCTGGATCCAAGCGAAGGAACGGTACCGTTAAATGTGACCGGAGCGCCGATTTCCGTGCTGTCGGAGATATTGTAAAGGCCGTTGAACGTGTAAGTGCCTGCCGTGAAGCGTATGATGCCCGTACCCGTCAGCGTGGAAAGGCTGTCCAACGTCTGCGTACCGCTGCTGAAAACCAACGTGCGGCCATTGGTGACACTGATATCGGTATTGATGTATGTTGCATTGGCCGCAAAATTGAAGACGCCCGACAGTATGTCAATAGTTGCGTTAGTATGAATGGAAGGAACGCCAAGGTTGCTTTGCAAAGTTCCTGAAGACTGACGCAGGGTTCCGTAATTGAGGAACAATGGCGCAGGAGCGGCGCCGAAATAATTGAACCAGAAATTATTGGCTTGCGCGTCAAATACCGCGCCGGCTTCATTACGAAAGATCGCACCGGTATTATTATCCCAATGACCGCCGGTCCATTGAATATATTTCTTATTGATCAGCGTACGTTTGACCAATGTTTTGGTACCCGTTGTAAACCGGGCGCTGTCAACGATAGTAGTTGTAACGGTTGAGTCCGTTGCACTGTGAGTTCCGCCCGCCCAGTTGAACATGCGGGTGATTTTAATGTGTGAACTTCCCGTCAGAGTGCCGCCGGAAAAGCTGAGTAACTTAGCAGATACTGTGTCCGATGAAGCTCCGGTGAAAGTCATAGTTCCGGTGGTCTGGACCATGGTGTCAAGATTAAGGGCTCCTCCTAAATTCCAGTTGACTGTGGAACCAGCGGTTAGATTGAAGAAATTCAGATAAAGCGGCGCGACGGTGTTGAGGTTTACGGTACCTGCAGTCACGCTGATACCGTCGGAGATGTAGTCGGATATATTGTTAATAGTTACATTTGCTCCCGCAAACGAAGTGCTATCCACCGTATACAACGCATTGACCGTGGCTGTCCCGGCAGTCCAGATAACACGCCCCAAACCTGTGATCGAAGAATTAGCATCAAAGGAAGAGGATGTTCCGTTGAACTGGAGCGTAGCGCCTAATGAGATCGTTACATCGGCATCGGTTGAGACCAGCGCCCGGGTGAAGTAGGTTGTTCCCGTATCCAGATCCACAATTGAACCGCTGTAAGAATAAAAATCCACATCTACTGTGTAATTGGTCGCATTGACCGAACGGCGGAACGTGCCGTAGTTATTCAAGCGTGACACAACAGCGCCTTGGTTGTGATCCAGCGACGGAAGAGATGTGTTCTTACAATCAAAGAGTCCGTAGTTGTTGATCACCGTGCCCGAGTCCAGCGTCAGAACAGCCGAGCCGCCATAGTCGATCGTACCGTTGTTTTGCACCGTGATCCTCTGCCAGCGCAGGGTGGAACTGGGGTTAACCGTAAGCGTCTGTCCGGCTCCGACGATGAGTTTGGTCGTGGAGTCGGTTGTGCGTAATACTCCCTGATTCATCGTAAAGGATGTGGTGAACCGGATTGGAGCTTTCACCAATAATGTCGAGGCTGTACTGCCTAACGTGGCGTTTGTCAGGATCAATGAATCTCCGCTCAAGACCTGCACACTGCCGCCGTTCATCGTGAGTGTGGAACCGATATTGAGCAAGGTTCCTGCAGAGCCGTTGAATAGCAGCGTTCCGGCTGAAGCCGTAGTCGTGCCCGTGATGTTGTAGGTGCCGGTGACAGTATTGGTGGTGGCGGCGTTACTGGTCACATTTCCTGCGCCGGTGATGGAGGAGTTAGCGTCAAAGGAGGAGGACGTTCCATTGAATTGGAGCGTCGCGCCTAATGAGATCGTTGCGTCGGCGTCGGTAAAGACCAGCGCCCGGGTGAAAGACGTCGTTCCCGTATCCAGATCCACGGTCGATCCGCTGTAGGAATAAAAATCCACATCGACCGTGTAATTGGTTGTGTTGACCGAACGGCGGAAGATGCCGTAGTTATTCAAGCGTGACAATACAGCGCCGCTGTTATGATCCAGCGACGGAAACGAGGTGTTCTTACAATCAAAGAGTCCGTAGTTGTTGATGACCGTGCCCGAGTCCAGCGTCAGAACAGCCGAGCCGCCATAGTCGATCGTGCCGTTGTTTTGCACCGTGATCCTCTGCCAGCGAAGAGTGGAATTAGGATTGACCGAAAGCGTCTGTCCGGCTCCGACGATCAGTTTGATCGTGGAGTCGGTTGTGCGTAATACTCCCTGATTCATCGTAAAGGATGTGGTGAACCGGATTGGAGCTTTCACCAATAATGTCGAGGCTGTACTGCCTAACGTGGCGTTTGTCAGGATCAATGAATCTCCGCTCAAGACCTGCACACTGCCGCCGTTCATCGTGAGTGTGGAACCGATATTGAGCAAGGTTCCTGCAGAGCCGTTGAATAGCAGCGTTCCGGCTGAAGCCGTAGTCGTGCCCGTGATGTTGTAGGTGCCGCTCATGGTCACGGCGGTGTTGAACGTCACATTACCCGCTCCGCTGATCGTGCTGTTGGCATCCAACGTGTGGGTACCGGCATTAAAGTTTAATGTTGCTCCGGATGAGACTAAATATTTTCCCGCATAAGCCGTATCCGTTCCGCTCAGGTTGAATGTTCCGGAGGCGACGAAAACGCTGTCATAGTTGGTCAAACCTCCGCTTATATTGACGGTGGTGCCGGAGATATAGACGCTGTCGTAGTTGACGATCTTCGGAGCGAAAGTGAAAGAACCGCCGATCAATCGCACGGTTCCGTAATTGATCACAGACGAAGAGGAATAGGTTCCTGAGGTCATTTGGAACACACCGTTAGCGCCGATCGTAAGCGATCCGGTCACCCCGTTGACATTGCCGGGATTACGCAGGGTTTGTGTTCCGGATGGAGCGCCCAGATATATGGCGGCAACGAAAGTGTTGTTCGCATTATAAGTTACGACGTAGTCACCCGGTGCTGTAATGTAAACGGTATCTGTACCGATAGGAACACCGCTCGGTGTCCAATTTGAATCCACGTTCCAATTGCCGCCGCTGGCGTTATTCCACGTTTTGGTGCCTGCAAAAGTATTGGCCGACACTAATGTCAGAACTAATAAAAAGAGTACCACTCTTTTCATAGAGATCTCCTTGATAGGATAAAATGAATGTCAAAAGTCTATAAAATTTATTTCGGACGAATTATCGGCGAAAACCGGAGCCGGCCTGGATTCAGAATGAAGCCGAACGAGAAGTCAGCGAGATGTATCCGTACTAAGTTATAAAAAGACAAGCGTACAACAATCCCATGAAGATGGGATGAAAATTCGAGACAGTGTGTGAAAGCCGTGTTGTGATAACCGGCATAACATAATTAAATCCTGCGGCGGATTCAAATATTTTTTTTAGCAGAATGGGTCAGCGGAATAATTAAAACTTGTTTCATGATCTTTCGTTACTTATTATTTTAATGAGTCCAAGTCAAAACCCCATTGGCGCTCTTCGTGTCCTTGGCGGTTCAAGTCTTAAAACCCGGAGTAAAACCAAATGTTCAAACTGACACTCGTTACGGCTTTCGCGTTTCTCATCTCCTGCGGCAATATTGATCGCTCTGAAAAAGCCTGGCTGACGTATTATGAGAAGTCCGGTTTTCTCGAGACGCCGCGGTATGACGAAACGATCCGGTACATTCAACGGCTCGAAAAAGCCTCACCATGGGTTCGTCTGAGTTATATCGGCGTAACACCCGAAGGACGTCCGCTCCCGCTGGTGATCGTGGATAAGGGGAGTAACTTCACTCCGGAGAAAGTCCGTAACAGCGGTAAAACCGTTCTGCTGATCCAGGCCGGTATTCACGCGGGGGAGATCGACGGTAAAGATGCGGGGCTCATGCTGATCCGCGACATGGTGATATTGGGAAAACACGCGGGATCATTGGATAACGTAACCATCCTTTTCCTTCCGATATTCAATCTCGACGGGCACGAAAGATTTGGTCCGTACAACCGGATCAATCAGAACGGTCCGAAAGAAATGGGCTGGCGCGTAACGTCTCAGAATCTCAATCTGAACCGCGACTATATGAAGGCCGATGCGCCGGAAATGCGGTCTTTCCTGAAAATGATCAACGAATGGGATCCCGATCTATTCATCGATTGTCATGTCACGGACGGGGCCGATTACAGGCATGTCGTAACGTATCATCTTGAAAAGAACCTTCACATGTCCTCGGCGGTTCGCGAATGGTCCGCCAGAACCTATCTTCCGTATCTGGAGGAAAAAATGAAAAGCTCCGGCTTTCCGCTGGCGCCGTACGTAGGCCTGGTCGATGAAAACGACATCACCAAAGGGATCGAATCCGGCGTGGCTCCACCGCGTTATTCGACCGCGTATATGGCGCGGCGCAATCGCCCCGCCCTCCTGATCGAAACGCACATGTTCAAAAGCTATAAGGAACGCGTCGAGGGCACGTATTGGACGCTTCTGCATACGATGGAGCTGATGGCTAAGGATCGAACCTCGCTGAAAGCGGCTCTGAAGAAAAGCGACGAGGAGTCGGCCGGTCTGACAGGGTCGTATCCGGGACTGCGTTTCGAGATCGACTATAAGAAACGCGCAACGATCGATTTTCTTGGGTTCAATTACCGCACCGAGAAAAGCCGCATCACCGATCAGGATTGGGTGATCTGGGAAAACGTGCCGATCGACTATAAACTGCCGTTCTATGATTCCGTGAATTTAACCTATTCCGCCGAAGCGCCGCTTTACTACCTCATTCCGAAACAGTGGACATCGGTCATCGATGTGCTCAAAGCCCACGGCATCAAAATGAGCACATTGAAACAGAACGAGAAGATCTGGATTGAATCGTATACCTTTCAGAATGCGAAATGGGCATCGCGGCCTTTTGAAGGACGAATCGCTGTGGAATGCGACGCTCAGCCGGTAAGGGAGACCCGGGAATTTACCGCCGGCGATGTGAAAGTGGAAATGAACCAGAAACTCGGCCGCATTATCATGAATCTCCTCGAACCCAAAGCACCGGATTCATTTTTACAGTGGGGATTCTTCAATTCGATCTTCGAACAGAAAGAATACGGGGAAGCCTATAAACTCGAACTCATGGCGGATTCTCTGATGAAAAACGATCCGGAGATCAGGGCGGAGTTCGAAGCCAAAGTAAAAACGGATACGGCTTTTGCAAGGAGCGGCTATTGGAAGCTGAATTGGTTCTACATGCATTCGCCGTACTGGGATCAGAATGTCAATAAATATCCGATCGCCAAAGTGATGCTCAATCCTCCGGAAAAAAAATAGTCCCGGCGGATCGGAGATCCGTGATCCGATTCTATCATAAGGGGGCCGGACGGTCATGCCGTTCACGCATTTACACGTTCATTCCTATTATACCTACGGTCAGGGCAGCTCCTCCATCGAAAGCCTGGTGGTCCGCGCCAAGGAGTGCGGCGGCACGGCTCTGGCCATCACCGATCTCAACACCATGGCGGGCGTGGTGGAATTCTATACGATGTGCAGGGAATACGGACTCAAAGCCATCGTCGGTTGTGAGATCGACGACCCAAAAGACCCGAACACAAAAGCGGTCCTGTTATGCCGCAACGCAACCGGCTACCGCACGCTCTGCGGTTTGATCTCCGATCGGCAATTGAAGGAGGATTTTGATCCGGCCGATGCGTTGAAGAGCAATTCGGAAGGACTGTTCGTTATTACCTATTCGGTCCGTCTCCTGCAGAGCCTGACGGGTCATGTCGGCGATCTGTATGGAGAACTCGTGCCTGTCGCATCCCAGAAGAAACGAAACCGCCTGGTCGGTGAATGCGGCCAAAAAAACAGGATCCCTCTGATCGTCACCAACGACGTGTATTTTGATACACCTGAAAAGCACGAGACTTACCGGATCCTGGCGTCTATCAAACAACTGACCACCGTATATGAACTGAAGGATCAGGTGTCGGAGGAACAGTACCTCAAGTCTTCCGAAGAGATGCAAAAAGCCGCCGGTGACAGGAGTGAAGAATGTGAAAATATCGACCGGATCGTAAGATCCTGCCAGTTTGAGTTTGAATTAAAGAAACACCATTGCGCCAGATACCGCACGCCGGATGGCAAGATCGTTCCGTCAAGCCATGAAATGTTAAGACAACTGGCATTGGAGGGTCTCAGGAAGCGTTACGCCATCAGCGACAAAAGCCGGCCTTTCAATTACGATACGCTCATGCAGCGTCTGAATTACGAATTGGAAGTGATCTCCAATCTCCGGTTTTGCGATTATTTTCTTATTTGCTGGGATCTCATCACGTACGCCCACGGTCAGGGTTACTGGCACGTGGGGCGAGGTTCCGCCGCCAATAGCCTCGTCAGCTACTGCATCGGTCTGACGGAAGTGGATCCTATCCGATATAATCTCTATTTCGAAAGGTTTCTGAATTATTCCCGCGGTAAACCGCCCGACATAGATCTGGACTTCAACTGGAGGTCCCGTGACAATATGCTGGCATACATCTACCGGCGCTACGGCGAGGAGCGCGTGGCCATGTTGTCCTCCATTCATACCATGCACGCGCGGGGCTCGTTGCGCGAGGTCGCCAAAGCCTACGGTATCAGCGAGCGGGAACTGGACACCTTTCGGAAGTTCATTCCTCATACGGCAGCCAGGAACCTCGGGGCTCTCAATTCCAGATATCCCGAAACCAAAAACCTGAAAATGAACGGCGATCTGTATCAGAAGATCTTAAGGACAGCCGCGCAACTGGACGGATTTCCACATTACAGCGGTATCCATTCCAGCGGTGTGGCGATCACCGAAAAACCTATCACGCATTACAGCGCTCTGGAACGGAGCGCCAACGGTTTTGTTAAGACCCAGTTGGATATGTATTCCGGTGAAGACGTGGGGCTGATCAAATTCGATGTGCTGGCGGTGCGCGGGCTCGGCACTATCGAAGACGCCGTACGGAATATCGAAGCCGAACTCGGACGGTCAATTGAGATCTTCAACTGGGGAAAGATATTTTCCGATGCGAAGGCCAAAGAACTGATGAGTACCGGGAAAACGATCGGCGTGGTTCATGCCGAAAGTCCTTTTATCCGCAATGCCATGCGTATGACCAAAGCCGAAACATTCGAACTGCTGTACATTATCCTCGGTATGGTTCGTACCGGCTGTGTGGAATCGGGAATGATGTACATGTTCGTCGAGAGATGGTTGAATCCCGAAAAACGCAAAGAAGCGTTGCCCGCCCTGATGGAAGTCCTGCCGGAAACATTCGGCGTGATGATCTTCGAAGAGGACGTGCTCAAGGTCCTGCATTTTGTGGGCGGTCTGACATTGGAGGAAGCCGATACGGTGCGCCGCTTCCTGAGCGGAAAGAGGGTCAGCGCCAAAGTGACGCAGGAATTGAAGTCGAAATTCTTCTTCAATTGCCGTAAGAAGATCGAAGATCCGGCGGAGATCGAGACCTTATGGGAGCAGATCGGCAGTTTCAGCGGCTTCACGTTTTGCAAGGCTCACAGCGCCAGTTACGCTCTGATGGCCTTCCAGGGTTTGTATCTCAAGATCCATTATCCGGCTCACTATATGGCCGCCGTTTTATCCAACGAAGGCGGTTTTTATTCGCCGTCGGCTTATATATCCGAATGCCGGAGGTTGGGTCTCAAGATATTACCGCCCGATATCAATCTCAGCGGCGCGGAATATAAGGCCGAGAACGGAGGGATACGCGTAGGACTGCGGTTTATCGCGGGCATCGGTTCCGAGTCTTTGAAAAACCTGATCAGAGCACGTGATGAAGGGCCGTATGATTCATTCCAGGATTTTGTAGAAAGGTCCGGCGTGAGTTATGATGAGACGCTGCGCCTGATAAAGATCGGATGCTTCGATGCGTTTGACAGGAAGCGGACGCGGCTGATCGCATTGCTGGACGTATTGGGACGTAAAGCGAAAAAGGGATCGCGTGAATTATTCCGTCCCGATCCCGGGCGCCTTGAAAAAATGCTTTCAGAGCTGGACGATATGACCGCGGAAGAAAAACTCATGACGGAGAACGGTCTCCTCGGCTATTTTGTCGCGCAGCATCCGCTGGAGATGTATGCCAGGCAAGTCAACAGTTCCACCGTCGTCAAAGCGGAGGACCTGTGGCGCTACAAAAACAAAAAGGTCAAAATGATAGGCTGGCTCGTTTCCGCCAAACGTATCCGCACCCGCGACAAGGAAGACAAAGACGGCCTCATACGGGAAGGGCAATATATGAAATTCATGACCCTGGAGGATCTGACGGGAGTTTACGACGCCGTGCTTTTCCCGAAAATCTATGCCGAGGTGGCGGAACAGACCTTATCGTACGGGCCGTTTTGCATCGAAGGAACGGTCGATGAAAGATATAATACGATCAACGTGACCCGCCTGGCGCCGATCCGTAACAAGTTGCCCCGCATAGAGGCGGACCCCTCTCTGACGATCGAAAAACAAGAGGTGTACGCGAAGCAAAAATCGGACAGCGACGACTACCGCGACGAATACATCGTTCCGATCGAAATGGATACCAGGGAATTTCAGATCATCAGGGCTTCGTGACAGCCGTCGGCAAGGCTTCGGTTCGCGGATGCAAAACCCGCGATCGGAAACAAACTATTCGTTGAAAAAGTAACGCGCGATGATTATCTTTCGTCACATCTAAGATCATTCAACTATTGTTATGGCCAAAAAAACGAAGAACGAAAAAGCCGATTCGTTCGAGCATTCGCTGAAAAAACTCGAAGAGATCGTGCAGACCCTGGAAGGCGGCGAGATCCCTCTGGATGAAACGCTGGAAAAATTCGAAGAGGGTATGAAACTGGTGCAGTTCTGCCACGGCAAACTCAACGAGGCGGAGAAAAAACTGAAGATACTGATCAAAGACAAGAACGGCGATTTTTCACTCAAAGAAGAAGAGTAGTTTCCCAATATGAAAAGGATCAAACTCAAAGAGATCGCCCACGCGCGCAGCGGGGACAAAGGCGACAGTTCCAATATTGGTCTGATCGCATTCAAAAAAGAACATTATGAGGTTCTGAGAGCGAAGGTCACCCCGGACGCGGTCAAACAGCATTTCAAAGCCATTTGCCGAGGCGACGTGGACCGCTATGAGGTGCCCAATCTTTTGGCGTTGAACTTCATTCTGCACGATGCTCTCGGCGGCGGCGGTACCGAAAGTCTGAAAACCGACGCGCAAGGCAAAACCCACGGTATGGGTCTGCTGGAAATGGAGATCGAAGTGGACGACCGGTTTGTTCTCTGACATGGATATTAATTATCAAACGTTCCCTTACCTCGAGGATCTCGCCCGTCAGCGCGAACTCTTCCGCGCCGCATTTCCCGAAAACGTTGGCACGCCCGCGGAAACGGGCGCGCATTATACCTGGAAATTTCACAGCTTCCCCGCTGATCCGCACTCCTACGAGTACGCCGCTTACGCCGATAAAGAACTGATCGGTTATTATGCGGCCATACCTTATGCTTACCGTATCGGCGATCGCATCCGAACCTGCGGTATGGTCTGCGATGTCATGACGCACCCGAAAATGCAGGGCAAAGGTATTTTCACGGGCATCGGCCGTTACGCGACGGGGGATCTTCAGGCGCATGGCGTGGATTTTACCAGCGGATATCCGATCCGCCCGGAAGTCATACCCGGCCATCTGAAGGTCGGTTGGAAGATCGTTTTTAATCTTCCGATGTACATCAAGCTGCTGCGGACGGGCGCGGTACTGCGCTCAAAAAAGATCGGATGGGCCGCTCCGCTGGCCGATCTGGGGATCATCGCCAGCGATCCGATATTTGGAATGTTCAATCGGAGAGCGTCCGGATATACGTGCGAGGTCTTAAGCCGGGAAGAATTTTTCGCCGCCGAAGGCTACGAGGCGTTTTTTGAAGCATGGAAGAATCAGAACCGGAATGTTCTGTTAAAAAGCCGGGAGTTCCTGAAATGGCGTACCGGCGCGCCGCAGACGGAATATCAATTTGTCGTCATACGGCAACGCCGCCGGATCGCGGCTTTGGCGATCACGCGGTTTGTAGTCTTGAAGAATATACCTTCGATCGCGGTTTTGGATCTGATGATGTTGAAAGAGGATGATGCCGCTCTCGGCCATCTGTACCGCGCATTTAAGTTGATCGCTGTCCGTCACAAAGCGGAAGCGCTTGTGACCATGATGAGCCGATCGTGCGCGGAAAGATTCAGGTTGGGCCGCATGGGATTCCTGAAGTCGCCATTCGAGTTCTCGCTGATCATTAAAAAGCTGAACGAGGAGATCGATGACGCCTCGCTGTTCGACGAATCCCATTGGCATCTCATGTGGGTCGATTCGGATGACCTATGAGTTCTGAATGCGCGTCTTGTCTTCGGACAGGTAAGTTTCCACATATTCCTTGTAAGGAATGATCTGCCAGCCGGCCTCCATGATTCGCTCCAGTTTTTTCAAAACGCTCTTTCTGTTGATGTACATCAGCTGATTGAAGAGCCGATTGCCGTTGGCGTCGGGGAACATGAAAGTTTTTTCTTCGTGGTCGATGTCATACGGATGGAAATAGCTTAAAACAGGCAGGCCGCGCCGGCCGTAGTAATCAAAAGCCTTCCGGGTCATCCGGAACGGCAGCATACGCAAATACACGCCGCCCGCGCAGGGCAGGGAAAAATACCTGGGGTACAGCGTGATTGGCAATTCCCAGATTTTCTGATTTACCCGTCTGAATTCCCTGCCAAAGCCTTCCCAGCCGTGCAGAGGATTTTTTGCCGGCAGGACCGAACTGGAGTAGACAAATCCCAGTTCGATCAGGACCTCAAATGCCCATTGCGTTTTTTCTGTCAGAGAGAACACGGGTGCGCGGAACCCATACAGCGTTTCGACCCCTGCGTTGTACAAACTCTCCATATTCTCATCGAGATCGGCGCGGAATTCATCGGGGGTTTGACGCGTCAAAGGCACGTGGGCATTGGTATGGCAGGCTACTTCATGGCCCTGCATGACGATAGAACGGATCAGGCCGGGATATTGTTTGGCGACGTCCCCGACCACAAAAAACGTCGCTTTCATCCGGTGACGCTCGAGGAATTCCAGGTAGCGTTCCGTCATCATCGGCACGCGCTCCGGATAACGCTCCCCGTCGGGCATCCGGTTACGAACGTCTTCCAGATCCACGCTGAAGAGAAAATGTTTCTGTGGGATATCTTGCATGGCGTAGAAATATACAAATAAAGCGATTGCAGTCAACGGATTTTCCGCCGGAAGTGCTTGACATTTCCTGAGGGCTTCTTTAAGTTGAAGCGCTTTTTTTTTGGATAATAGTGTACCAATTTGAAAGGATAATCGTATGAAAAAAGTACTCATGCTGCTTTCCGTGCTCATTCTTATCCCGGTTCTGTCCGCTCAGGAGAAAAAGATCCTGACCGTGGAGCAGCTCATCGATATGAAACGTCTGGACGCGCCGTCGGTCTCTCCGGATGGGAATTGGATCGTTTATAACGTGCGCCAGTATAGCCTGAATACCAATACGTATGCATCGAATATCTTCATGCAATCGATCGATGGGAAGACGGTGAAACAGATGAACTCCTCATCATATAAAGACCTGGTTCCGACCTGGTCCCCGGACGGACGGTCCATCGCGTTCGTCTCCAATCGTTCCGGCAGTTATCAGATCTACGTCATGGCACTCGACGGCGGGGAACCGCGGCGTGTAACGAATATTTCCACGGGCGTATCCGCGGGAAACAATATCGTGTGGTCGCCCGATGGAAGATCGATCGCGTTCACGTCCGACGTTTATGCCGATTGCGATAACGACGACTGCAATCGCGCCAAAGACGAAGCGCGCGAAGCGAGCAAAGTCAAAGCGCAGATGTTCGACAAACTCCCCTTCCGCGTTTGGGATTCCTGGAAGGACGGTAAGCGCAGCCAACTGTTCATCGCGGATGTGGCTTCCGGCAAAACCTCCGATAGGATACAAGGCGATTATGACGTTCCGCCTATCGATCTCGGCGGCAGCACCGATTTCTGCTTTTCGCCGGACGGAAAGACGATCGCTTTTACGATGAACATCGAGCCTAACATCGCATGGTCAACGAACAACGATATCTTTATTATGCCGGCGAGCGGGGGTGAACCGAAAAAGATCTCCGTAAGCAAAGGCAGCGACAATCAGCCCGTTTATTCTCCCGACGGAAAATATCTGGCCTTCCGTTCCATGAAGCGCGCCGGATACGAGGCAGACAAACAGGATCTCGTTCTATACGAAACAGCCACGGGCCAGCTTTTCAACCTGACCGAAAAATGGGATCGGTCCGTCGGAGAAGTGCGCTGGGCCGCCGACAGCAAAACGATCTATTTTGACTCTGAGGATCAAGGTTATCATCCGATCTATAAGATCGGCGTCGAAGGCGGCACGCCACAGCAACTCACAGGAAAGAATTATGATCAGCTCGCCGGCGTGGGCAACGGCAGACTCGTCCTGAGGCGCCAGACGATGAATCAGCCGGCCGAACTTTTTACGACCGACCTTGAAGGGAAGAATGCACAGCAACTGACGAATCTTAATACGGAGAAATTATCCGCGATCGAAATGAATGCGCCGGAGGAATTCTGGTTCGAAGGCGCCGGCAAAGCCAAGGTTCACGGTTTCCTTGTCAAGCCGCCCAAATTTGACCCGAATAAAAAATATCCGATGCTGTTCCTGGTTCACGGCGGGCCGCAGGGCGCGTGGAGCAATAACTGGCATTACCGGTGGAATCCCCAGCTTTTTGCGGCGCCGGGATATGTGGCCGTGATGATCAATCCGCGCGGTTCGACCGGATACGGCCAGGCATTCACCGACGGGATCAATAAGGACTGGGGCGGGAAAGTTTATGAAGACCTGATGAAAGGGCTCGATTACGTGATCGCCAATTATAAATTCGTCGATAAAGACCGCATCGGCGCGGCCGGCGGCAGTTTTGGCGGATATATGATGAACTGGATGAACGGCCACACCGACCGGTTCAAATGTTTCATTTCACACTCGGGAATCATGAATAAGTACAACATGTACGGCGGCACGGAAGAAATGTGGTTCGAAGAATGGGAAATGGGCGGTCCATACTGGGAAGGAAGCAATAAACAGCAATTCGAAAAATGGTCGCCGATGAATTATGTCCAAAACTTCAAAACGCCAACGCTGGTCATTCACGGCGAACTCGATTTCCGCGTGCCCGTGATGGAAGGGATCAATTTGTTCCAGGTTCTGCAGCGCAAAGGCGTGCCGTCGAAATTCCTGTATTTCCCCGACGAAGGCCATTGGATCATGAAGCCGCAGAATTCACAGCTCTGGTATCACAGCGTACACGAGTGGTTTGATCAATGGCTGGGGAAAACAGCGCGATAAAGAGATATCAAAATATCTTCCTTGGAAAGGCTACTTGCGAACAGGTAGCCTTTTTTTATCTGCGGTAAATAATACCCTTTGTTAAGTAAAAAAAAAGACAATTATTTTGAATTGTAATAGTCGGTTCATGCTTTTTTTTAATTAAATACGTCTTATTATTGACAAGAAAAAAATGTTGAAATTCTATGCAATCAAAAAGGCTTGAGGGTAAAAAACCTGATCCAGGTCATTGCTTTTGGGATTTTCTTTAGTACATTTCGGACGTAGCATGTTTCTATTGAGAGGTTTTCTATGAATCTCTCTTCTTCGCAAATAACCTTCCCAATATATCTCTCCGACTGGAGGTGATGACATATATGAATGCATCCGTCCGTCCTTTTTTACCCTTTGGTGAATAAAAAGGGAAGAAAATATTACGGAATTCAGACCTGTGGAGATTTGAATTATTTGGTAATATTGACTTCCCTTACAGTAAGCTATAGCAAATCCAAGCTATTGTCAATACCATGAGTCTGCCCATATTTCAAAGGAGTTGCTTGTGAATTCTTCAATGAAAATCGGAATCTCAGCAGCGATCACGGTCTTATTCTTGAGTTTCCTGACGAATAACGGCTGTGAAAAAAAGGACCATGACAACTGCGACGGCCTCCCGCCGGACTCCTGTCAGGTAGATACATGTGTCGGAGATACTTGTCAACCGGACACAGCCTGTGATGTGCCCACCGGTGAGTGGCAGTTTCTTGGAGTAGTTGGATTAGACAATGAGGAAAGAATAGGATCTATAGCTGTGCATCCATTCGATTCGAGGATTATTTACGTCGGATCAATGTATGATTTTAGTTATGGTATTGATGGCAAGTTGTTTCGAAGCACTAACTGCGGTCAAACCTGGGATACTTTAATGACAGGTCTTAGAACATTTACAGAAATCCATTTTGATCCGCAAAATTCAAATATTGTATATGCGGTGAATCATTTGTCAATCTATAAGAGCTCTGATGCAGGCCAAACCTGGTATCCAATCAATGATGGTATGATACTGGATTGGGAAACCTACGTATCTCGTCTGGCCATTGATCCCAAAAACTCTCAGGTATTGTATGCCGGTGGTACCGGGTTCTTTGGCGGTGATCTCTATAAGAGTGTTGACGGGGGGCTTCATTGGTTATCTGCAAGTTATGCCGGAGATACCTTGAGAAATGGTGTGATAAGCATTGCCATTGATCCAAACAACTCAAACATCATTTATGCAGGTACAGCAGGGATTTCCGAATTCTTAAAAAGTACGGATGCAGGGAATACCTGGCATCTGTTAGACCTGGGTGAAGGCCCTAACTGTATCCTGATAGACCCGGATAATTCCAATACTATTTATATAGGCCGCAGAAATGGAATCGGAATCATGAAAAGCATGAACGCCGGTCAAAGTTGGGTTTTTATGAACGAAGGCTTGCCGGGTATTTCGGTTGAAAAAATTGTCAAAAGCAACACAAACGAATTGTATAGTTCTTCAGATGCCGGCGAAATATACAAAAGAAAACTTGGGGTTGATACATCTTGGTCGAAATTCGTAACACAGGGCGTTGAACCACCGGGTTATGATTCGACAGGATTATTGCTGAATAAGTATCTGTTTTATAAAGGTGTCAACGGATTATACAGAATTCGATTGTGGTAATCTAAACCTTTACATCAGTTGAGGAAATTATGAAAGCGAATATCAAATATTGTAAAATTATTAAGATGACCTATTTCTTTGTTTTATTTATTTTATGTTCCAGTCACGTTATGTCGCAGTCAAGGGATAAAATTACGATCCAATGGAAGGGGAAATCTGTTGAAGCGATTAAGGATGAGGTTGTGATTATTGTTAAACCGGGTTACACGGTGGATAATGCAGCAATCAGTACACTTCAGACCGGAGCCTATACAATTATGAATTACCCTGATGACATGCGTTTAATGAAAATCAAACTGCCGGCATCTAAATCTATCACAAATGCTCTTGAGGAAATATCCTTATTTGAATTTGTCGAAGGCGTCTCTCCTATCCTAATAGGGGAAATGTACGTATCCCCCAATGATTCTCTATATGGTAGATGGCAAGCGGACATTTTTTCATTGATCGGCGCTCCTTCGGCGTGGAATATTACCACCGGAAACTCTGATATCATTGTTGGGATATTGGATTCAGGTATTCCCATGGTAAATGGAGTATTGTCGCATTGGGATCTTAGAAACAGCTCGCGAGTAATTTTGGGAAAAGCATTTGTGGATGCTGTGGGGTTAAAGGATGAAAACGGTCATGGGACACATGTTGCAGGGATACTCTCAGCTGAAACCAATAACAGGGATGGTGTAGCAGGAACAAGCTGGAAGACCAAATTGTATATTGATAAGATCGTAAGGAAGGTTGATGGAGCTATTTTCTCGGACATTTTTTACGCAGCAGTGAAACACATGATTGATACTGGATGTGTAAAAATTATCAATTTCAGCGGTGGATGGCCATCGAGTGATAGCTATATTTCATCCGCTATCGTCTATGCCTATAATCACAACGTCCTGTTTGTTGCTTCGTCTGGAAATTATAATACGGCTGTCGCGGCCCCCGCTTCCCTCTCGGAAGATTATTCCAACGTGATTGCTGTCGGAGCAACAAATGATGATGATACAAGATGGTATAACTCAAATTATGGGCCAGAGTTAAATATAGTGGCTCCAGGTGTTAATATTTTATCTACACTTCCTAATTATAATTATGATAACAGTTATGGCTTGAATTACGGCAGGATATCAGGTACGTCAATGGCCGCTCCGTTTGTCGCAGGGGTAGCGGCATTAATGTTGTCAGTTAATCCCAACTTGACACCCTCACAATTACGTTCGATGCTACAAGAATCAGCGACGCAGGTATCAGGTATGAACGGAGACACTTTTCACATTGAGTACGGCTATGGCCGTTTACATGCCTATAAAGCGCTTCTGGAGGTCGCGCCTGAGATCACGTATCCGGTCGGCAACTGCAACACCTTTACCACTATAGATGAGGTAACAATCTCTTGGAAAGCCAATGCCTCCGGTCGAACTTTTGAGATCCGGCTGTCCACTGACAACGGAGTCACATTCCCTACGACCATCGCTTCTTCGGTCACATCGGGCACGACGAGTTACTCGTATGTTTGGTCGGTACCTTCAGTCACATCCGGTGATTGCAAATTACAGATCAAGGACGTCTCGATAAGCGGTTATGCAAATAAATCCGTGGTTTTTGGTGTTAATACGCCCCACAACCCGCCATCCACGCCGGCTAACTTCACTCTTACTCAGAAACAAAGCCATCCATGGCTACAGTGGACCGCGAATCCGAATGTATCCGGTTATAAACTTTACCGATACATCGTCGGGTACCTTGAAAACGATTGGGCTCTTTTCAATACGATAACCGACCCCTCCATTAATTCTTATGTCGATGAATTCAATACGATCTTACCCAACGGACAGGGCGCTTTGTGTTATTACAAAATGACATCGTTTACTGAATGCGCCGAATCGCCTTATACCTCTGCCCTGTCGGTTTACGTGGACCCGACGTACATTGAAAAGACGCTCGGCTTAAGTATTACGACCGTTCCCACAAGCTTTGAACTTGGTCAAAACTATCCTAATCCATTCAACCCGACAACTAAGATCGAGTATGCCATTCCTAAAAAAGCGCGCGTCACGATCAAGATATACAATACGCTCGGAGCGGAAGTATCCACGCTGGTCAACGAAGACAAGCCGTTAGGATTTTATGAAGTTGTTTTCGACGGTTCGAAATACGCGTCGGGTATATACTTTTACCGCATGACGGCGGGTGAATTTACGGAAACAAAGAAACTGATTTTGGTCAAGTAGAAAAATCAAAGAACCTGCCGGGGCCATCAAACCGGCAGGTTTTTTATTTTTCTTCTTTCCACAATCCTTTCCTGTTCGCCCTCGCATTCCGATAGGCAAGCAGGAATCTTTCCTCATACCTCACATTCGGCGGATAAGTCATGAGATTGGCATAACCGGCCTTTACGATCTCCTCATTGATCATACGCCCGTCTTCAAAATATAAATAGGCGAGCAAACGCCCGTATTTATCCCGTTCCTGTACATCCGGTTCGACACGTACCTTTGTTCCTGCCGGAACCAGCGCGCGCACATAATTTTTGGCTTCGTTCCCTTGCCGGACGATCTTTTTCACATCCTGCCCGCTGCGCCCGGCGTCCTTCTCCGCTTTGGCATTCTCAAATGACTCCGGCGTGTCGATGCCGATCAGACGAACTTTTTCCACCCGCCCCTGAAAGCGAATCTCAAATGTGTCGCCGTCCACCACTTTGAGAACCTCGGCCTCGGTCCCATTGGTTTCAACTAACCTTTTTTGCAGATCCGGGAAGTACAAAACGGCGCCGCCGCCCAATACCGCACCGATCAAAAGCCATTTTAATTTTCGTTTCATGATTGAGTATGATAGCGTTTACCGTTGAATGTTTCAAGTGCGACAAATTAAGTTTGCATAGCTCTCACATTTTTCATAATTTTCCTAAAATTCTCGAACGCATCACAGGAAATCGCATGTCCAAATTCGTTTCCATCCAAACGTCTTTGAAAGAACGTTCCCTGCTCATATCGGCGCTGAAACAGATGCGCTGTGAGATTCTCAAAACTAAAAAGGTCAAAACACTGCTCAACAGGGTCTACGACGTGGATATGGCGGTAAAGACCCCCTTCGGTATCGTGGGTTTTATTAAGAACAAGCAAGACGCATTTGAACTGGCCGGCGATGATATGGTGCTGAAAAAAGATTCGAAATTTATAGAACAATTGACTCAAAAATACGCCTATGCCAAAGTCATTGCCGAAGCCAAAAAGGCCGGTTTTAAGCTGGTCAAAGAGACTACGGAAACCGATCAATCGGTGAGACTGGTTCTGAGAAAATGGAGTTAAGGGTTTTCGATACATGATGCAAGGCGGAATAACATGACGGAAAAAGTACAGGAAATAGAGTTTACGATCAAAAAAGACGGTTCGGTCGAATACACGATCAAAGGGATCAAAGGAGGCGCCTGCGAAGACCTGTCGAAACTCTTCGAAGAAATGGGCACGGTGACAAAATCGAAGAAAACGGCGGAGTTTTTTGAAAAGGAACCGGAAACGAAGATTATCAGTCAGAGAAAGTAACAGGACGGAGCTGGAATGAAGGATACCATTTATATCGCAAACGGACAAGGATTCTGGGGCGACAGCATCGATGCGCCGGTACAATTGGTCAACGGAGGAAAACTGGATTACCTCACGCTGGATTATCTGGCTGAAGTGACTATGTCCATTATGCAGCGGCAGAAAATTAAGAAACCCAATTTGGGCTATGCCACGGATTTCGTTCATCTGATCGAACGGATCCTTCCGCAGATCGTCGAAAAGAATATCAAAGTGATCGCGAATGCCGGGGGCGTCAATCCGGAGGCTTGCCGTGAAGCCGTATTTGCGGTGGCCAGGAAATTCGGCATCAAAGGACTCAAGATCGCCGTCGTTCACGGTGACAATATCCTCGACCGCATTAAAGAATTCGAGTCGCAGAATATCACGATGAAAAGCATGGACAGCGGCGAAAGTCTGTACGACCTGATGAGACGCGGCAACGAGATCCTCAGCGCCAATGTTTATATCAGCTCCAAACCGCTGGCCGAAGCGCTTGACTTAGGCGCTCAAATCGTTATTGCCGGACGTACAACCGACACGGGACTTGCGATGGCGCCGATGGTGCATGAATTCGGCTGGAAATGGGACGACTGGAATAAACTCGCGGCCGGCACCGTCGCCGGACATATCATTGAGTGCGGTGCGCAATGCACGGGAGGAAATTTTACGCGCTGGAGGGATGTTCCCGATATGTGGAATATCGGTTATCCCGTGGTCGAAGCGCATCCCGACGGAACATTCTTCATAACCAAACACGATGAAACCGGCGGATTGGTCACGGTGGATGCGGTTTCGGAGCAACTGGTCTACGAAATGGGCGACCCGAACAATTATATCACGCCGGACGTCATTGCGGATTTTACTTCGATCCGACTGGAACAAGCGGGCAAAGACCGCGTAAAGGTTTTTGGGGTCAAAGGTAAACCCGCGACCGAATTCTTTAAGGTGAGCGCCAGTTATCTCAAAGGATACAAAGCTACGGGGCAACTGACCATTTCCGGTCCCGACGCGTACGACAAAGCGAAATTGTGCGGCGACGTATTGTGGAAGCGGCTCAAACGCGCCGGTATGACATATGAAGAAACGAGCACGGAATTCCTCGGCGTTAACACTTGCCACGAAGGAATTGTCCGGGTTCCGGAGCAGATCAATGAGGTAGTTCTGCGCGTTGGCGTGAAAGACAAAGATCAGAAAAAAGTCGATCGTTTCGGAAAAGAGATCGCGCCCCTTGTCACCAGCGGACCTCCGGGTGTTACAGGATTCGCCGGCGGCCGGCCAAAGCCTCAGGAGATCGTGGCGTTTTTTCCGACATTGATTCCGAAGAAACTTATTCAGACCTCGGTCAGCATCGAAGAAGTCTAATTTCTCAATCGTCTTATGGCGCCTTGAAATCATGAAAAAAATCCTCTACATAGAAGACGATCCCGTATCCATGGTGCTGATCACAAAGATCGTGGATAAGATGGGGCATCAGATCATTCCGGCCCTCAACAGCGAGGAAGGCATTGCCAAGGCTTATGCGTACAAGCCCGATCTTATCCTCATGGATATTTTTCTTCCGGGTGTGGACGGGCTGGAGACGACGATGCACATCCGCAGCACCGACAAACTCAGCCATATCCCCGTCATCGCTATTACCGCCGGACAAAGCCCGGGCGATCAGGAATTGGCCATGGCCGCCGGATGCGACGGGTTTCTCACGAAACCCGTGGACGTGAACCGCTTTGTCAATTACATCACGGAATTTCTCGAAGGTAAGGTCCAGATCCGCAATAAATTCGATGCGAAGGAAGAGAACATCGGATTGAAGAAATTCTCCCAGCGGCTGGTACAGCGTCTGACCGATAAGATCCACGAACTGTCGCACGCCAATGCGGAACTGGAGATCGCCAATCGTACGCTGGATAAACTCGTAAAGGATGTACGTGACAACAATTCCGATCTGCTCCAGTTCAACTACGCCGCCAATCAGATCCTGACCATTTCCAGCCGCGAAAAAGTATATCAGTATCTCCCAAATCTTATATGCGATCAGCTTAATATGGTCAGTGCGGCGGTATACGTGGTCAATGAAAAAAGCATGACGCTGGATATGTATTCCCATTACCATGTGAAGGAGCAGCCGGAGGCGGATCATATCAGTTTTATTCAGCCGCCGTTTTTTGATATTGTTTACTACCAGGAGCCGTATCTTTTTGATCCGCACTGGACACAAGCGGCCCAAAAAGTAGACGAGTCCATGGTGACCAAACTGGCTCCCATCAAAGAATCCTTTCATTCGCAGGTTGTCTACTTTCTGCCGATCATTGGCCGCCCTGCCGGACACAACGGGTTCGATTGCCAGAATCAGGATTGCCAGGCCTTTACCAATCAGGATCTCAATTGGTGGAACAAACAGATCCACAATCTGGACCGGCAAGGCTTGTATTTTGAAACGCAGCTTAAGCAAATAAGCGAATTCTATTTTAACTGTTGTCTGTACCGTCTCAAAGGCGTTCTGGCCCTGGGTATTCAGGAAGACCGTCTGGATGAAACGTTTCGTCAGATGGTGCAATCGTTTGTTCGCACCATCGGTCTGACCATCGAAAATATTCAGCTTTACGACGACGTCAAAGAGTCGTACCTGCAGGCCGAGAAACAGGCGGTCACGGACGGATTGACCGGAATCTATAATTACCGGTATTTTCAACACCAGCTAGAACGGGAAATAAAACGATCGAAGCGCCATTGGGCGAAGGCCTCTCTTATCATGATGGACATCGATTTTTTCAAATCATACAACGATCAGAACGGACACCCGGCCGGGGATCAGGTTTTGAAAAGAATATCCGAAATACTTAATTCCTGTACGCGTACCAGCGACGTGTTGGCCCGTTACGGAGGAGAGGAATTTGTACTGATCCTGCCGGAAACGCCAAAGTCCTCGGCGGTCAAACTGGCGGAGAAAGTACGTTTTCTGATTCAGGAAGAGATCTTTCCTCACGAAAAGACCCAGCCTAACGGCGACCTTACCGTCAGTCTAGGCGTGGCAACTTTCCCCGACGATGCGCAGACGTGGGAAGAATTGGTCCAGAAGGCGGATGAACAGCTGTACGTTTCTAAACAAACCGGCCGGAATAAGATCTCGCATACGTAGCTATGTCGGTTTCCATTGAAATGGTGCTTGGCGATATCACAGAGGAAAAAGTGGATGCGATCGTCAACGCGGCCAACCCTTCTCTTCTCGGAGGCGGAGGCGTCGATGGGGCCATTCATCATGCGGCGGGTCCGGAACTTTTGGAGGAATGCCGCCATTTGGGTGGATGTCCGACCGGTGAGGCCCGGATCACCAAGGGCTACAAACTGCCGGCCCGTTTTGTCATACACACGGTCGGGCCTGTTTGGCGCGGCGGCCGTCATCAGGAAGATCAGCTCCTGGCATCTTGTTACCGAAACTCTCTCCTTTTGGCCGAAACATACGGCTTGGAATCCGTCGCGTTCCCGTCAATCAGTACCGGCGCTTATGGGTTTCCCGCTGAACGTGCCGTCAGGATCGTTTTTGAGGAAGTGAAAAGATCAGCCGGACTCCTGGAATCTGTTTCAAAGATCCGCTTCGTTTGCTTCGATGCGTCTGCATACCAACTGTATCGAAAAACGTTTCAAAGAACCCCCGATTTCCTCAAATAGATTTGTCTGCCGGAGCGTCTAAAATTCTTGAATTACACCCTCTCTGTCATTATATTCCAATACATTCAAAAGTTGTGTCCAAATTCCGGGGGTTATTATGAAAAAAGAGGAAAAACCTCACGAGTTACATCCTGAGGCCGAAGCGTTGGTGGAGACACCCATATTCTTGAACTTCAGGGAATGGTGGCGCGCCAAAAAGGAGAGCCTAGATCTTTGGGGTTTTGAAAAATACCTTGGATGCGATAACCGGGAATTCAAAGCGGCACTGACCGCGTACAGGAACCTGCTTCAAGAGATAGATCAGACCTACAAAGAGATAGCCAAAAAACCCGATATTTCTATCCATGAATTATCGGAAGCCAGGGACAGCCGTGAACAAAGTCTCTTGGATGCCAAACGGGATTTTGTATATAGAATGCCGGAGAATTACAGGGTTTGGTTTAAAAAGAAAAAAGTCTTTCATTCCTGGCGCTATTCTCCCGAGAGCTGGGGTTTCGAAGAGGCACGGTACTGGGGAAGCCGGTCGGGTATGACCCTGCAGGAGCGCCGCTTATTGTATGGCGTCTTGTGGGTCGGATTGATTGCGTTGGGTTTCTGGTCATACAAAGTTCTGACCTTTCATCGCGAGAATCCGTCCGACAAATCCGCTCAGACGGTCTTCAATATTGAACGCGATACAACCAGGAATATTGATTCCCTTGCCAGAGTGCGTATCATGGAAGAACAGCGGGTCGAAGAGCAAAAACGTTTGCAAAAATATATTACCGAGAGGAATAACAGGATCATCAACGATGTCAATTCCGGATTTTATGTGACCAATTCGGATAACATGCGCGCCGAGGTCAAGTTACTCATGGAAATCTATTACGAAAATACCAACAAGAAATCTTTGGAAGGTGTGAGCAACGAAGCGCTTTTTGTTTCTTTGCTGCTTATCAGTCAGAATAATCCGCAGTCTTTCATAAAGAAAGATGCGTTCGGAATCCCGTCCGCGTGGGCGCCCAATACCAGGATCAAACTGTCCTGGACGGAGATCATGGCCGGTCTGGATGCGCAAAGCCAAATGAGACCTCTGAAATAAATTTTTATAAATATTGAATGCTTTTCGACCGCCGCAAGACCTCCGGTTTTTGCATCGTGCAATAATTATTGTTAACCATTAAGGTACGACATGAAGACCTTTAATTTAGGTCCCAAGAAGATTTTTTATTACACAGAGGATCCGGGTCTGGTCAGAGACCAGATCGAGGGCCGACCGTTTCAGTACAATAATGAGCCGCTGGTCTTCGGTGTCAGCACGGATACCATTATCAATGGGGCCGCCTGTACGCTTGGGTATACCGAAGAGATCCTTGGTCCGCATTTTTTGGTTGGCAAGGGCGATGTGATCCATGAAGGCGACATAGCCGGAGGAGGTTTTGCCGTGGTGGTCGGCGGAGAGAGTTACGGAAGCGGTTCTTCCCGTGAAGTGGCCGTGGTTGCTCACCGCGGGGCGGGCATACGCCTCGTCATCGCCAAAAGTCTCGAGCGGATCTTTCGGGAAAACATGACCTTTGATCGTTTGTACTTCACTACGGATTTTTCCGTTTTGGAAAAACTGCGGGCCGGCGAGACGATTGACCTGGATGGTCTTATGGAAACACTGTCTCCGCTTTATAAAGCGATCTTTTTCGGCGGGGGATTGCTGGAATTCGGAAAGAAGATCGTCGCAGGGAGTGCGGAATTGCCATATCGAGCCGCCGGAAGAAGACAAAAACCCATGACCATCGCGGAAAAAATTCTGGCCTCAAAGGCCGTGGCCATGGATAAGGCCGATCGCACGGGTTTGCCCTCGGTGGAACCGGGGGAACAGCTCTTTGTAAAAGCCGACTTCCTGGGAATGCACGAATATACGGGCGGCCATGTCCGGAGTTTGTTTGAAAAAGCTTACGGCGACGCGCCTGTTCATCCCGGTACGGTAGTGCGCGGATTTAACGATCACTTTGTTTTGATCGGACACGACGATGTTCCGTCCGAAGTAAAAAAGAAACGCCTCTCCAGCGCTCAGGATCTGGCAAAGGAATTGACCGCTTTTTGCCGCGATAAGAAGATCCCGATGCACGGACCCGGCGGAACGATGCCCTCGGGCGTGTGTCACCGGCTCGTTGTAGAGAGTTATGCTAAGCCGGGCGACGTGATCGCTCTCACCGATTCCCATTCGCCAACAGCGGGGGTGATAAATTGTTTTGCCTATGGGCTGGGTTCTACCGCGATTGCCATGGGGCTTGGTACCGGCATGATTCCTGTCACCGTTCCAAAGACCGTTAGGATCTGGATCGAAGGGGAGGATCCGCTGAATCTCGTGACCCCAAAAGATCTGATCCTTCATATCATCGGTGACCCTTACTTCCGCGAGCAAAAATGGAAGACCAACCCGGGTGACACGGTCATCATGCAATTCGGAGGCCCGGCGCTAGAGAAATTCACCGTTGACGAATTATCCGTTCTGACCAACATGACCGTAGAAGGCAGTGCCACCACCGGTGTTGTAGAACCGTGCGAACGCGTGGTGAAATTTCTCGTTGATAAGCGCGGCATGAAAGAAAGCGACGTTCGTTCCTTGCTGGTATACCCCGATCCCGAAGCGCAGTACGAATCGGTTTATAAAGTAAATATGAAAGACGTGCCGGTCACGGTGGCTACTCCCGGAGATAGCAGAAACCGTAAACCCATCACACAGGTAAAAGGTACCCGCATAGATAACGTGGTCGTCGTGTCATGCACCGGAGCATCCCTTGAAGATCTGAAGCAAGTGGCCATGGCCGTCCGCGGGCGGAAAAAGCTGGAGCGTGTACACATGGTCGTGACGCCCAGCAGCCAGCAGGTATTTGACGATGCCAAAAAGGAAGGATTACTGGAATTGTTTGAAAAATTCGGGGCGGTTATCACGGAACCCGGGTGCGGATCCTGTATCGGCAATGGACCCGGTATTTCGGTCAACGGCTCAATCACGGCTTCAACGAGCAACCGTAATTTCAGCGGACGCATGGGAGGTAATGGCGAAGTGTTCCTCGTGTCCCCATTTGTTGCGGGCATAGCGGCGTGCACGGGTGAACTGACCGATCCCCGCGGTTGGGAATTATATAATTAAATCTTGACTGCCCATACCTTTTTCTCTATATTGGCGCACGAAAAAATGATGTGTTATTTGACATAGGTTTCCATCTTATCAAGAGCGGGCGAGTGACAGGCACGATGAACCCGCAGCAACCGTCTCCCCAGGGAGGGCCGAGGTGCTAAATCCTGTCCCGGTGGTTTTTCCGGGAAAAGATGAGATAAGTTTATACACTTTACCTCTTCTTTCACCCGAAGAGGTTTTTTATTTTTGATCATTAGTTTAACAATTAATAAGGAGTCATTATGTCCCGCTTTCTTTTTACTTCCGAATCCGTATCCGAAGGGCATCCGGATAAAGTGGCCGATCAGATCAGCGACGCGATCCTCGATGCCATGCTCAAAGAAGATCCCAAAAGCCGCGTGGCCTGCGAAACGCTCGTAACGACCGGTCTCGCGCTGGTCAGCGGCGAGGTCACGACCAATGCCTATGTTGATGTTCAGGAACTGGTACGGCAGACCATCCGCCGTATCGGTTATACCAACGATGCTTACCGTTTCGACGCCGATTCTTGCGGTGTGATCTCGACGATTCATCAGCAGTCCCCAGATATCGCGATGGGCGTAGATACCGGCGGCGCCGGCGATCAGGGTATGATGTTCGGTTATGCCTGCGATCAGACACCGGAACTCATGCCGATGACGATCTCTTTTGCCCATAAGTTGGTCAAAAAGCTGGCCGATATCCGAAAGAACGGCACGGCCATGGCGTATTTGAGACCCGATGCAAAATCGCAGGTTACGATCGAATACGATGAGAACAAAAAACCGGTACGCGTTGACACCGTCGTCGTATCTACTCAGCACGACCCTGATGCGACACAGGAAAAGATCAAACATGACGTCATTGAAAACGTCATCAAGTCCGTGATCCCGGCCCATCTTCTGGATAGTAAGACCATTTATCACGTGAATCCGACCGGACGTTTTGAGATCGGCGGTCCTCACGGCGATACGGGCTTAACGGGAAGAAAGATCATTGTAGATACATACGGCGGCTGGGGAGCGCACGGCGGCGGAGCGTTTTCAGGTAAAGATCCGACAAAAGTGGACCGGAGCGCGGCCTATGCTTCGCGTCATATTGCCAAGAATATAGTAGCGGCCGGACTAGCCACCGAATGTCTCGTTCAGGTGGCCTACGCGATCGGCGTTGCCCAACCGGTATCCATTTATGTCAATACCTACGGAACCGGAAAGTTGCCCGATGACAGGATCTCGGCCATGGTTCACAAGAACGTGGACATGACGCCCAAAGGTATTATCAAACGGTTTAATTTGCAGCGTCCCATTTTCCTGGAAACGGCGGCCTACGGGCATTTCGGCCGTCCTGAATTCGATTGGGAAAAACTGGATCTGGTTGACCTCTTCAAAAAAGAAGCCAAATAATATCAGTATTTTTCTTAATAAACGCCGTACGTCTGACGCGTACGGCGTTTTCTTTTCATCGCCATGATCATCGTCATTGATAATTACGATTCGTTCACGTACAACCTGGTTCAGTACTTGAGAGAACTTACCCGTGATCTCAGGCAAAATACAGAAGTTCGCGTTTATAGGAACGATGAAATTAGCCTGGATGACCTGACTTTGCTTCCCATTGAACGGATCGTCATTTCTCCGGGTCCGGGACATCCGGCCGAAGCCGGTTTGTCCAACGGCGTGATACAGCACTATGCCAAAGCCGTACCGATATTAGGAGTATGTCTTGGTCATCAGTGTCTGGGAGAAATGGTAGGCGCCAAAACGGTGAGATCAAAGAATCCCACTCACGGCAAGACCTCACTTATTTATCACGACGGGAAGACGATTTTCAGAGGTCTGCCCAATCCTTTTTCAGCGACCCGTTACCATTCCCTGATGATAGATGAAAACACGCTGAACGATCGTGCCGAAATCTCCGCCCGAACAAATAGCGGCGAAATCATGGGGATCCGGATCAAAGATTCCATGGCGGAAGGGGTTCAGTTTCACCCGGAATCGATCCTTACCACAGAGGGGAAAAAACTGATAAAAAACTTTTTGGAAGCAAGACCGGCATGATTTTTTACTTGCTTGTAAGGGTTTTTTTCTTTATCATTGTTCCGCTTTTGATGAAATTGTTGGTCGAGCTAGTAGCTCAGCCGGTAGAGCAGCGCCCTTTTAAGGCGAAGGTCGTAGGTTCGATCCCTACCTGGCTCACAAATAAAAAATCCCGCTGTCAAACAGCGGGATTTTTTATTTGAAGTTTTGCCGATCTTCCTTATTCAAAATTGACCTGATTACGTCCGCCGGCTTTGGCCTTATATAAATTCTGATCCGCCCGGCCAATTAACTCTTCGACAGTATTCCCGTCGCCCGGAAAATGCGACACACCGAGCGAAATGGTGATATTCCTTGTGATGGGGATCGAGGATTTGAACATATCAGTCAGACCGACCGAGCGTTCTTCGATATTCTTTCGGACTTTTTCTCCTACAAAAAAAGCGCCTCGTTTGTCCGTTTCGGTTAAGATGATCACGAATTCTTCGCCGCCATAACGTGCCAGGATATCCGAATCGCGAATGCTCTCACCGATATTCTTGGCGACCCACCTGAGAACTTCATCCCCGATATGATGGCCGTACGTGTCGTTGAAATTCTTGAAGTGATCGATATCGATCATGATCAAAGACAGATCGTGTTTATACCGTCGGGCCCGGTGAACCTCGCGGAATACCCGGTCATTGAAATACCGGCGGTTAAAGACCTTGGTCAGTTCGTCTTTGATCGAAATTTCCAGCGTATGCTGGTAGATCTTGGCGCGTTCCACCGCGGTGGCGGTTTCGTTGGAGATCAGGCGGAGAAATTCCTTTTCGTTTTCTCTCAGATCCTGCGGGGAATAAAAGCACAGAACTTTATTGACCTTCTTATTAGAGACGAACGGCACGGCGAAGACACAAGCGTTATTCTCTTTTTCAAAGTAGCGGCCGTATTTTTGAGTCCGCGAAACGGCGGGTTGGTATTCTTCTTTTTGAGACTTCATTACTGATTCGGTAATGTCCTTTTCCACTTCAAGGATGTTTTTATTATTTTTGTCTTTCGTTTTTTCCGTTACGAAATCCACCATCATTTGTCCGTGAGCGTCCTTCTCAAACAGGACGAACTGATCGATGAAAGAGATCTCGCTGAGCATATTCTGGATGATGGGGTATAATCGGTGTGTATCATAGGTCGAGTTGAGCAAAGCGGCGATCTTGTACAGAATACTGGTCTCTTCCAGTCTTTCGCTCAATAGCCGATTCTCGTCCTTTACCTGAAGGAACGATTGCTCGAGTTCCAGCATCTTTTCTTTGAGCTGGTGAACTATGGATTCGTCCATAGGTTCGACGGCCACTTTATCCTGTGTCGAATCGGCCTCTTTCGGTACAGAGGGTTTGTCCTTTGGATGTTTCATGATCTTTGCAGGTTAAGGAAGAAAATAGAATTACGCGGTTTGTTTGATCGCGTCGTCACCGGCTTCGCGCATGGTCATGATCGGCAGTTCGCCTTTGGTGACGCAGTCCTTTTGAACAACACAGGATTTGACGTTTTGGATCGACGGGAGCCGGTACATGATATCGATCATGAATTTCTCCATGATGGCGCGTAAACCGCGTGCGCCGGTCTTGCGTTTCATGGCCAGGGTAACGACCTCGCGCAGGGTGTCTTCCTCGAAAAGGAGCTCGACGTCTTCGAGCGCAAACAATTTCTGATATTGCTTGACGATCGCATTTCTGGGTTGTGTCAGGATGGCAAATAAAGCTTCTTCGGACAATTCGTCGAGAGAACACAGCAGAGGCAAACGGCCGATGAGTTCCGGAATAAGGCCGAACGATAACAGGTCATCCGGCTCGGCCATCTGAAGCACATCGCTGATATTGTGGTGATCTTTGCTTTGTATCTCGGCTGTAAATCCGATATTCTTTTTGCCTATGCGGGTCTGAATGATCTTATCGATACCTTCAAATGCCCCGCCGCAGATGAACAGAATGTTCTTGGTATTAATACTGATAAGATTCTGTTCAGGATGTTTACGGCCTCCTTTGGGGGGAACGTTGGCGATAGTGCCTTCGAGAATCTTCAGAAGAGCCTGTTGAACACCCTCGCCGGACACGTCCCGCGTGATCGAAGGGTTACCGCCTTTTCGGGCTATCTTATCGATCTCGTCGATATAAATGATGCCTTTTTCCGCTGCGGCCACATCGTAGTTGGCCGATTGCAGCAGTCGAACCAGGATATTCTCGACGTCTTCGCCGACATAACCCGCCTCGGTCAGGGTGGTCGCGTCGGCAATGGTGAACGGCACGTTGAGAAATTTAGCGAGTGTCTGCGCAAGCAGCGTCTTACCCGTTCCGGTGGGTCCTATCAGCAGAATATTATTCTTTTCCAGTTCGACATCGTTGTCGATATCGTGCATGGAATTGATGCGCTTGTAATGATTGTAAACAGCAACCGACAGGGATTTTTTGGCCCGATCCTGACCGATGATATACTCGTCCAGTTTGGATTTGAGTTTCTCCGGCGTGATCTCGGAGAGCGGCACGATCGTCTCGCGCGAGGCGTGCGATTTGATCATATCGAACGCATTGCGCACGCATTCGTTGCATATGTGTACGCCGTTGGGGCCGCTGATGATACTGTCCACCTCGTCGGCGGATTTGCCGCAGAAAGAACAGTACACGATCCGCGACATGTGACTATGATCTTTCATATGGTACCATCTTAGTTAAAACCGTTCGCGTTTGCAAACATATTATTTCTTTACACGCACAAGGATCTCGTCGATAATGCCGTATTCTTTGGCTTCCGTGGCCGACATGAAGAAATTACGGTCGGTATCTTTTTCGATGCGTTCCATCGGTTGGCCGGTTTTTTCCGAGATGAGTTGGTTCAGATGGTGCTTCAGCGTGACGATCTCTTTCGTATAGATCTCGATATCCGAGGACTGTCCCTGCGTTTCTCCCATCGGCTGGTGAACCATGATCCGTGCATGAGGCAAGGCGTAACGTTTACCCTTGGTTCCGGCCATTAAAAGTATCGCGCCCATGCTCGCGGCCAGGCCCATGCATGTGGTTTGGACATCGGGTTTGATGTACGTCATCGTATCGTAAATTGCAAGACCGGATGTGACGTTGCCGCCCGGACTATTGATATACATGATGATATCCTTGTCGGGATCGTTGGCTTCAAGAAAAAGCAGCTGGGCAATGATAAGATTGGAAACCGTGTCGTCGATCGGCGTTCCAAGAAAAATGATGCGTTCCATCAGAAGGCGGGAATAAATATCGTAGGAGCGCTCGATCTGTCCTTTTTGTTCAACCACATACGGGAACGGGATCTGGGCGGCGATCGCGTTCATATTGGAAATATGGGTGTCATCCAGCTTAGAAAATTCCTCTTTTATGAAATCCTTAACCATTTTCATGATCAACCTTTTGTTTAGTTCAAACGATCAGATCGGACTTTTTTTCTTCATGAGATTCGGATAAGGTATCCGGCACCTCTTCAATAACGGATTGGGACTGCAAAAATTTCATAAGCTTTTCTTCGATCAGATAATCCTCGAAATTCCTTTGTTCCGTCTCGGTCTTAAAATTAAGATTGATCTGGTCCTTGGTAACCTTGTTATGTTCGGCCATACGTTCACGGTAGGCTTCGATATCCTCCGGTGTCACGATCATTTTTTCAGACTCCAGGATCTTTTTTCTGGCCAGCATCCACTTCACATCGCGAATGGCCGTCGAGCGGTAACGGTCGATGATATACTGATCCTCGATCTTCTGGCCTTTCAGCCGCTGTTTTACCATGTCCGCGATACGTTGAAGCGCATTGTCCACTAAAGGTTCCGGAGCCGGGATATCGTTGTTCTTTATGACTTCATCGATGATCCGTTCATTAAGCATTTTGGCGGAGTCGTCGTCCCAGCGCTTCTTCAGGTTATCCTTGACGTCGGTTTTGAGTTTTTCAAGGCTTTCGAATCCGAGATCTTTGGCGAATTCATCATCCAAAGCTGGCAACTGCACTTCTTCGATCTTGCGCACGGTTACCATCATATGCTCATGTTCGCCTTCTTTGGCGTCGGGACCTTTGGCGACATGCAGTTTACGGCTCTCGCCTTGTTTGGCGCCGACGAGTCCGTCAATAAAATCCTGGCCTACGAACTGCGTCGTAAGCGGAATACGGCGGTCGGTGAATTTTTTTCCAATGATCGGCAGGTCGGAATGGTCGAGCATCTGGATATCGCAGGTAACGAAGTTGCCCGCCGCGACCGACTCGGAAATCTTCATTGTGGAGTAATTCTCACGCAATCTCTCAATGGTTGTCTGAACCTCGTCGTCTTTTAATTCATGAATTTCTTTCTGAACCTTCAGGCCTTTATAGTTGGGCACATCGTAGGTAGGCATGATCTCGACGGTAACCTCGAACGTCATCGGCTGGTCTTTCTTGTAACTGACGTTGTCGATCTGACCGATAGCGATGGCTTCGGTATTGGTATCTTTGATCGCCTGCTTGTAGAACTCTTCTACGATGACCGGCAGAGCCTCGGAATTAATCTGATCGCCGAATTTTTTCAGCACCACATCACGCGGCGCTTTGCCTTTTCGGAAACCCTGAATCTGGGCTTCTTCACGGTACATCTCAAGGGTGGCTTCAAAATAAGGGACCATTTCTGCGGCCGGAATTTCTACCTTTATTTTCCGTTGATTTGCATCCTCACTGATTACCTGTGCTAACAATCTTAACTCCTTTTGAATTATGGTTTTATTGAAAAAAAAGAGTGCGGGATGAGGGACTTGAACCCACACGGTAATACCACCAGATCCTAAGTCTGGCGCGTCTGCCAA
This sequence comes from uncultured Bacteroidota bacterium, assembly GCA_964415295.1. GTDB lineage: Bacteria > CLD3 > CLD3 > SB21 > SB21 > SB21. Next base: position 447,577 of record CAYPYN010000001.1, on the reverse strand, counting down.
TTCCGCCAATCCCGCATGATTCTATTAAAGGGGAAAAATATAGAGAAATCAGGGTGAATATTCAAGTTTTTTAATGATATAAATGCAAGGGCTTTCGATCGTGTATTTAAGCATCGGAGTGGACGCTCATAAAGGAATCCGTAATCTACGGCTTATGTGATTAGTTCTGGTCCGTGTGATGAACATATCGCTTGATAATCTACTGTTATAACTATATTTTTGAATATGATTCTTTCAGACAAAACATTATTAAACAATCCGAGATACTATCATGAAACGCATAATTTTCATATTCTTTTGGACATGCCTTATATGGTCCCCGTCATTTGCTCAAAACGGCGCCATCGTACCTTATCATACCCTTAATAGTTTCCAGCTGGCCTCACCCGGCGCTTTGGGCGTGGGTTTGTACGGTTATGATAATCCGGCCATGCTGAATTATCTTCATCAGCCCGACGTGTTATTTGCGTGGAATACTAATTCCGGTTACGCCCGTGCACCGTGGAACGATCCGAACCAATGGGGATTATTCGTGGCCGTGCCGCATCTGGGATTCGGCGTGATCCACAATAAAGTTCCCGGTCTCAACGCTTCCATCAGCGACTACCGGATCTCGCTCGGTTTTGGAGACAAGACATTCAGCTCCGGTTTTGGTTACGGCTGGTCATCCGGAGACCGTTCGGTTTTTCAAAGGCAAAATGTTTTCACCTCGGGCATGCTGATCCGGCCGATCCGGTATGCCTCGTTGGGACTGATGACCTCGTGGGCGACGGCGGGCGGAACGAAAGAAGGCGTCGTCGATTTGGCCCTTCGGCCTTTGGGAACGGAATTCCTTACGCTGTTTAGCGACTATGCGGTTCAGAACAAAAAGCCGTACGACAAAAGCGTATGGAGCGCAGGGATAGCCGTGGAAGCTCTGCCGGGCATTCGTCTGACAGGGCGATATTTTGACACTAAAGTTTACACGCTCGGCATACAATTCAGTTCCGGCCATGCAGGCTTCAGCGCGCAGTCCAATTTCGACAAATCCGGAGGGCAAAATTACAGTACGTACGCCATGCGCCTCGGCGCATACGACCGCAACGTCGTTCGGAAGACCTTCAAGGAAAAAAAGAAATACGTCGAGTTGAACCTTCTTGGAGAAGTACGGTACCGCAAATTCCTCTGGTTCGATAAATCCAATACGTTAACGGGTCTTCTCAATACGATCGAAGCCGCCAAAAAGGATCCGGCCGTTGCGGGCATTGCTATCAATATGTCCGGCATGGATGCAAACCGCGAATTGACTTGGGAGCTACGGGAAAAACTCAAGGATTTCAAAACGGCAGGTAAGCATATTGTTGTTTACATCGATCGCGGAGGCATTGTGGACTACCATTTGGCCTCCGTGGCCGATCGGATCGTCATGGATCCTGCGGGCATGCTTTCGCTTGAGGGATTTATTATGGGACGAACCTTTTTGAAAGGTACGCTTGAAAAACTCGGCATCGCTTACGACGAATGGCGTTTCTTTAAATACAAATCGGCCAACGAAGCACTCTCGAACGATAAAATGTCCGACGGAGATCGTGAGCAGCGGCAGAAGCTTATCGACGATCTGTATCTCTTGGTCAAAACGGAGATCTGCGAAGCACGAAAGATTGCGCCGGAAAAATTTGATGAACTGGTGAACGAAAAGATGCTGTTCATGCCGCAGGATGCTTTGGATGCCGGTTTGGTAGATGCGCTCGGCCGCTGGGATGAAGTGAAGAACTCCATCAAGAAGATCGAAGGTTATGATAAGTCCTTCATACACCGACGTATGCTGGAGTCCTTCATGCTTCCAAAAGATAATTATTGGGGTGAGCGGCCGCAGATCGCTGTGATCTATGCTCTTGGGGAATGCGCGATGGATCAGGGCATCAAAGCGAGGAAACTGGCAAAAGTAGTGGAAAAGGCGGTTAACGATCGGCGGATCAAAGCGATTGTGTTGCGCGTCGATTCACCCGGCGGGGATGCTTTGGCGTCGGATCTCGTTGCGGAGGCGTTGCGAAAGGCTAAAGGAAAAAAACCGGTGATTGTATCGCAGGGCTTCGTGGCCGCGTCGGGCGGATACTGGTTGTCCATGTACGCCGACACCATCGTTGCGGCTCCACAGACGATCACCGGCAGTATCGGCGTCATCGGGGGCTGGATATATAACAACGGCCTTAAAGAAAAAATGGGTATGACTACCGATTTCGTAAAAGTCGGCAAACACGCCGACCTCGGTTTTGGATTCCGTTTTCCTTTCATCGGCTTGGGGCTGCCCGACAGGAATATGACGCCCGAAGAACGGGCCATGGCGGAGCGTTTTATTACTACGTTCTATAAGGAGTTTGTCACCAAAGTATCCGCCGGCCGGAAAAAATCCTATGATGAGATCCACGCCATTGCACAGGGCCGGGTCTGGTCGGGCGTAGACGGCAAGCAGAACGGACTCGTCGATGTTTTGGGTGGACTGGAGACGGCGATCCAAATTGCCAAGGAGCGCGCGGGTCTGTCGAAGGAAGCCGTAACCATTGTCGAAATGCCCAAGGCCGAACCGTTCGATCCGAGCGTATTTATGCCGAAATTGTTCGGCGTCGAATTTCAAAGGGATAAAGTGGTCGAACACCTCAAATTCCGTCTCGATCACAACGGTGAACCGATGCCGATATTGCCTCTCGAAGAAACGGAGCTGCCGTAAGACATGAAAAGAAAATCCGATACCCTGTCCGAAGTAAAAGCCTTTCTGAGACAGCAGAAGGAATTGTACGGAGGAGAACTTCTAGTTGAAACAGAACCTCAACCTGTCAAAGCGAAGTCCGAAGTGAAAAAGAAAAAAAACGTTGACGATAGGTTTGTAAGCGAACCGCTATCCGGGAACCTCGAATCTCTTCCAAGTATGGACCAGTTACGTAAGACCGTTTCGAAGTGCAGAAAATGCCAGCTATGCGAAACGCGCACTCAGACGGTTTTCGGTTCGGGCAACGAAAAAGCGGCAATCATGTTCGTCGGCGAAGCGCCGGGAGCCGACGAGGACGCACAGGGATTGCCGTTCGTCGGGCGCGCGGGGCAATTGCTCACCAAAATGATCGAAGAACCGCGTTCACTCGGTTTGCCGCGAAGCCAGGTCTATATAGCCAATATTCTCAAATGCCGCCCTCCCGAAAACCGCAAACCGCAACCCGGCGAGATCGAGCAATGCGAACCGTATCTTATTTCCCAGATCGAGAATATCCGGCCGAAGGTGATCTGCGCACTCGGCGCCACGGCGGCCAATACACTGCTCAAGAATTCCTTATCTATGGGCGCCATGCGGGGCCAGACGTACGATTACCACGGAACGCCTCTGCTGGTTACCTATCATCCCGCGGCTCTGCTGAGAAATCCGAATTGGAAGCAGCCCGCGTGGGAGGATATGCTGAGACTGCGCGCGATGTATGAGGAGACCCAGAAATAATGGCCCGGCAGGATAAAGGCGTACCGTATGCTGCGGCGCTCAAGAGCATCAAAAAGGGCGAACTGGCCATCAATTATTTTTTTTACGGTGAAGAACTTTTTCTAGCCGATGAACTGATCGATACAATCGTATATAAGGTGTTTAATGCCGAAAAGGATGACTTCAACCTGCATATCTTCTACGGGAAAGAATCCAAAGGCGAAGATATTTTGAATGCGACCATGAGTTTTCCAATTATGGCCGACAAAAAGGTGGTTATCGTCAAGGACATAGAACTACTTGAAAAGAACAGCGTCGAATCCCTCTGCGAATATCTCAAGAACCCGCACGATTCCACCGTGTTTGTCGCTGTCAGCGGTAAGGCGGATTTTCGCAAGAATCCTTTTAAGACGCTGGAACAGAAGGCGGTCTGTGTTGAACTGAAAAAGATGAACGACCGCGATATTCCGGATTGGATCTCGGAACGTGTTTCTGCCGGAGGAAAGGAGATCGAGCCCCGCGCCGCTATGCTCATGGCCGCCCGAAGCGATGTGGCTATGCGCGATCTTTCCAGCCAGATCGAGAAATTATGCACCTTCGTCGGTTCGCGTTCTATGATCAACGAAGAAGACGTGGAATCGGTGATCGGTATATCTCGGCAATACAATATTTTTGAATTATCCCACGCGATCGGCATGAAGGATTTGCCGAAAGCGATGACCATTTTTAACCGGATGTATTATTACGGAGAACAACCGGTGGGTATGATCGTCATGTTGCACCGTCAGTTCGTCATGCTTTGGCAGATATGCGATATGAAGGAGGCAGGACGTCCGATGAGAGAGATCGAACAGTTTATGATGACGAATCACAGGATATATCCCACGTATTTCCAGAACGACTACTGGCCACAGGCGCAGCGGTACTCCACAAAAGAGATCCGAAAAGCCTTTGAATATCTTCTGGATGCCGATATGCAATTGAAATCGTCTTCGGTGAAAAACGATCTCATCATGCACAAACTGATCTTTCAACTGATCCGCGGAAACGTTTTATGAATTCGGACGAAAGCAAATCCAAGGGGCCCATCAGAAAAGAAGACCTCAGGGAACTGGTCCGCACGCCGCATCTCGTCAAACAGGCTTTAAAGAACTATCAAAAGCTATCGGACGAAGATGTGATCAACAAGTTTCAGCAGGGTGATCTGGTCGCCTTTGACGTGGTCGTGGCGCGGTACAAAGAGCAATTGATCAACTACGTATACACCTTTGTGGGGGATAAATCCGACGCAGAAGATATCGTACAGGATACGTTTGTCAAAGTCTATCGTTTTAAACAGTCGTACAAGAACATCGCTCGGTTTTCCACGTGGATATACACGGTGGCCGGGAATATGGCCAAGAGCGAACTGCGAAAGCGTAAGCGTCAGCAGTTATACTCGATCTCGAGTCTGAGCAACGGGGACAAAGAGTTTGAAGCGGTGGAAACGCGTATCAACGCCGACGACATGACCGATTCCTCCGTCAAAAAGGATCTCATCAAGCGGGCAATCGCCACTTTGCCTGAACATTACCAGGAGGTGATCCGCATGCGCGAGATCGAGAATTTGTCCTATGAAGAGATTGCGGCGCAGACGAAATTGCCCATCGGCACCGTCCGTTCAAGGATCAATCGCGCGCGGATACGGCTGCAAAACAAATTAAAATACCTGATTGAAAAATAATAACCGTCAAGGATCACGATTGAAGAAAAGATCATCCCGGTTATCCCATGTGGATGCCGGCGGCAAAGCCCGAATGGTCAATGTGGGTTCCAAAAAAGCAACCCGCAGAGTTGCCGAAGCCCATGCCCGGATCACCATGAACACCGAAGCTTTCCGGCAGGTCATTGACAATGTCAATAAGAAAGGCGATGTGCTGGGGACGGCCAACCTGGCGGGCATCTTGGCCGCCAAAAGGACCGCCGATATCATACCTTTGTGCCATCCGCTCCGGCTTTCTCATGTGTATATAGAATTCATACCGGACCGGCGCACGCGCAGCATAACGATCATTTCGCGGTGCGAGCTTACCGGACAAACGGGTGTGGAAATGGAGGCATTAACGGCCGTGAGCGTGGCCGCGCTTACATTGTACGATATGTGCAAGGCGGCCGATAAAAGTATGGAGATTTCAGAGATTTATCTGATCAGCAAATCCGGCGGCCGCAGCGGAAAATATCTTAGTAAGAAACGAAGGGATTTCAAATCTTGAAGTCATGGTTGTCATTGGCGGGTGCTTTCCTGATCCTCGTAACTTCGGTATACAGTCAACAAGATTTTTTTGGTGAAAGTTTTTCCTATCGGCTAAGCTATCTGGGTTTTCCTGCCGCCAGTATCCGCCTGACCGTACCCGACACCGTGATGATCAATGGGAGGAAAGTGTTTCATGTAGTTGCTGCGGCCAAGTCCAGTTCTATCTTTACACCGTTCTATTCTGTGGAAAACACGTATCATACGTACATCGATGCGGCTTCCGGTTTACCCGTTCGGCTGGTCAAGGATATCCGGCAGAGCACTCTGATACAGCAAGGGAAGATTGAATACGACCAGAGCGGGCGTACGGCGACTTACGAAGGAGGGCGATTCAAGTCGGAGGTCAAAAAGTCCATTCAGGAGAACTCCCATAATCTTTTTTCGCTGATCTACTTTCTCCGGAGAAATGACCTGACCCAAGGCTGGAAAAGGGAAATGAATATGGATGTGGAATCGGAACCTTGGAAAGTCATTGCAGAAGTGGTATCCAAAGAAAAGGTGTCGGCGGCGGGTCGATTGTTTGAGGCCTACAAGGTCTCGTTTCGTTTCTTACCAGTAAAAGAAGAGATCAAACGTAAACACACCGATATCCTGACCCGGCGCGCCGTGACCACACGAACCAGGGGATACTTCTGGATCGGTTGCGATCCTCCTTACCTTTTTCTCAAAATTGACAGCGAGATGTCCCCCTTCAATACCTACACGACCATGGTCGAAGAGTGATCGAAAGAGCTCTCAATCCTTAAAGATCCGATCCATGAACTTGTAATAAGCTTTTTCATTGATCGGGCAAATTTCGGGCATCGTGGAAAGAGCGATGTCGTAATTAAAAAATGATTTATTGGCGCTGAGCTTCAGATAATCCTCCTTGAACTGCCATTCCCTGTGGATAACGGGATTGATCTCTTTAGGAAGTTTGTTAACATACAATTCTATCATGCTGTGACCATAACAAGGGCAGGCGAGGTAATCTTTGTTCACTTTGTTCAGATGATTAAAAATCGCCAATTTGTCGACCACATAGGTCTGTCCGACGCGTTTTCCGAAACCATACCATACCTTGGACATGAAATGATAATGGGTAAATAGAGGATCACGCCAGCGTAACTCAATGCAGCGATCGTAACATCCGAGAAAGTCCGGGTAATGGCTCATCTTGTTCACTCCGCAGTAATCGCCGGAATTCAAGGTCTTTCGGTGGCCCCAATACTGCCGATAAGAGGCGTACCAAACCTCAAAATCATTCTTTGAAATATCGTCGCCTTTGAAATTGAGTTTCGTATTCTTCCAGGTTCCGACCATCTCGAAGAGCTCATTAAATTTCGGAAAATCGTTCTTGAAATAGATCGTCCGATAAAAGGTGATGCCCCGCTCGTCGACGAGTTCGGCAAAATGTTCGTTCTTTGCGGCCAGCTCCACCGCTTCTTCAAAGCGCGGCGAATGGACCAGCTCAAACTCGAGCACCAGATACCATCCGCGGTCAACCCACTTCACCGATTCGGCACTTTTGGTATCGGGTAAGGTCTCCTTTTTTCGTTCCAGTGTTTTTTTCATGGCTCATTAAAAAAGAAGGCTACTCCTTAATAGGAATAGCCTTTTCATTCCAAGATCGCTTGCAGATGACTATTTAGAACCGGGTAATTGCATGGTCATGCCGACAAAAGGCGTGACATAACGTTTGGCCTTGAATCCGTCTTTATCCTTGTTTTCGACAAAGGTCCACTTATAATCGACGCCGGCCTGTACCACAAAAGGCCCGGTCTGGTAAGCCTCATAGGCCAAGATCATGTGCGCGATGGAGCGCTGGTCGAGTTTGAAGGCATCGCCCAGTTTGTCGAGGTTAGACTTGTCGTATGTGCCGGTAATATTCACCTTTGGAATAAGATCGGGAGCCGCCATACCGAGATGCACGATCGCGCCGTCCGTACTCTTGAGTTTGTCAGGTATGGACATACCGCCGATCACTTGGATCTTGCCTATGAGATTGGCCAGCAATTCTCCGTAAGTTCCCTGCACGCCTTTGGAGTTAACCAGCGCCAATGCTTTCGGTGTTCCGTTCAGCTTGCCAATTTCGTAAGTGGCATCAAAATATTGGGGAAGGAAGTTGTCGCTGTAGAATCTTCTCTCGATCTTGACGTCCATATTGAAGACATCGGCAATAAAATTGAATTTGAAATTAACACCCATGGCAAAACCTTTACCGGCACCGTACGAGGCGCCCGTTGTATCGGCGTGGTCGGCCAGCTTATTATTTTTCATGATCGCCGCATATTCCATGTACGGAGTAATCTTCAGAAAGGAGGTTTCTACCACGCTCACGCCGACGTCGGCACCGACCTCGGTGATATCATACAAGGCATCTTTATCTCGGTCGGTAATGTACGTTACGCCGAATTCCGTTGTCTTCAGAATAGGCATGTCGGAAGTTTTGAACGGCCGGATATAAGGACGGAAACCGATGATGCTGAAGCGGTTGAAGTCGCTGTACACCGCTTCCATACCGAATCGCATATCGTAGTTCAAATCCACATTGGCGCCGATCTTACGTTTTTCAAAACTGACGGCGTTGGTGAAGTTGTACATGATCAGACCGTATCCCAGCGAGGTTCCGGTTATGTCGCCGACACGGACGTAAATCGGGTCCTGGTGTTTGACGCCATAACGCACATAGCGAATCACACGGAGCGCCCCGATACCGCCTTTATACTCGTCCGTACGAAATTTTCCGTCGGTGCTGAAAAGCAAAGGCACGTCGAGACCTACCCCGACCTTGCCGAATGCCAGTTCCGGCTGAAGGCGCATGCTGATGTACGTCTTGCCTCCAATGATAGTGGTTCCGATCGGGACCGTCACCTGATTTCCACCCATATTCTCGCCAAATCCCTGGGCATGTAATCTAAAGCCGAATAAAAACAAGACAGAGAAAGCAAACGTCGCAATACGTTTACACATAAATCCTCCAGAATTTAATGAATAAGCGACCAACGTATATGGCTGATCGGTGATAAAGGTAAAACGACCATCGCTCAAAAGCAATATTTTTTATAAAGTTAAACCGGATTTTCCTTTTTATGTACAATAATTTAACGAATATTGCTGGCCCTTTTTCGTTATGATAAAATGGTCGCTAACTATTGTAAGTTCAGCTTTTATGAGGGATGAATTAACTTGACTATCGTTGGTTAATTCTCTATATTTTTTTACGAAATTATCTCTCTGTTTTTTCATTTTTCTGTCGGAGATGCGATTTCATTCTTGAAAACCCGTCAGGGTGAGCGTAGAACTACGTGGAGTTGGTATGAAGAATAATTTTTCCAGCCGTGTTCAGTTGGTCGTAAAACTTTCGCAGGAAGAAGCGATCCGTTTGGGACATGATTATATCGGTACGGAACATTTGTTACTGGGTCTCATCCGCGAAGGCGAAGGGGTAGCCGTCAAGGTACTCAAGAATCTCGGAGTAGAACTCGAAAAGCTGAAGCGCACCATCGAGGATATGGTCAAGCCGACGACCGAAAACACGGTAATCGGAAATCCGCCGCTTACGAAACGCGCGGAAAAGATTCTCAAATCCACGTATTTGGAAGCCAAAAATTACAAATCCGACGTGATCGGAACGGAGCATCTACTGCTTTCTCTGGTCAAAGAAAAAGACTGTCTTGCCGCTCAGGTTCTGAGCATGTTCAATATCGATTATGAAATTATCAAAAGGGAGTTGACGAATATCATGAGTGGTACATTTACTCCGAGTAGTTCCACCAACAAAAAAACCGAACCGCGCAAAAGCAAAACTCCCGCGCTGGATCATTTTGGACGCGATCTGACGCAATACGCGGAAGAGGGGAAATTGGATCCGATCATCGGAAGGGAAGGCGAGATCGAACGTGTCGCCCAGATCCTATCCCGCCGAAAGAAGAATAACCCTGTTCTGATCGGCGAACCGGGCGTCGGTAAAACCGCGATCGCGGAAGGCCTGGCGCTGCGCATCGTTCAGAAAAAAGTTCCGAGGGTCCTGCACGGCAAACGCGTAGTCACACTGGATGTGGGCGCACTGGTGGCCGGAACTAAGTACCGCGGCCAGTTCGAGGAACGCGTCAAAGCGATCATGACGGAACTGGAAAAAACGGATGACGTCATACTATTTATAGACGAATTGCACACGATCGTCGGCGCGGGCGGCGCCAGCGGATCGCTGGATGCGTCGAATATGTTCAAACCGGCTCTTTCACGAGGTGAACTCCAGTGCATCGGTGCGACGACGCTGGATGAGTATCGTCAGTATATCGAGAAGGACGGAGCGCTCGAAAGACGATTCCAAAAGGTCATCATTGATCCGCCATCGGTGGAAGAAACGATCGAAATTCTCCGGCAAATCAAGACCAAGTATGAGGAACATCACCGCGTGCGTTACACGGACGATGCCCTGGTGCAGGCGGTCAAGTTGTCCGATCGATACATCACGGATCGTTACTTGCCGGATAAAGCGATTGATGTGATGGATGAAGCCGGCTCCCGTTCCCATATCATGAATATCGTGGTACCGCAGCGTATCCTTGACATAGAGTCGGAGATCGAAAAAGTCAGGATAGAAAAAGATACGGTCATCAAAAACCAGAAATTTGAAAAGGCAGCCGAATTGCGCGACGTTGAAAAGCGGCTGAATGAACAGCTTCGGACCGCCAAAGAAGAATGGGAAAAACGTGAAGAGAGCCAGGTTGTCGAAGTCGGTGAGGAGCAGATGGCACACGTCGTGTCGATGATGACGGGAATTCCGGTCAGCCGCGTGGCGCAATCGGAATCGGAAAAACTCCTGAAAATGGAAGACGTTCTGAAACAGCGTATCATCGCTCAGGACGAAGCCGTTACGGCCGTGACCCGCGCCATTCGCCGGACCCGCGCCGGATTGAAGGATCCCAATCGTCCCATCGGTTCGTTTATTTTCTTGGGCCCGACGGGTGTCGGTAAAACGCAGTTCGCCAAAGAGCTGGCTTATTACCTCTTTGAGAGCGCCGATGCGCTTGTTCGAATCGACATGTCGGAATACATGGAAAAATTTTCCGTCAGCCGCTTGGTCGGCCCGCCCCCGGGTTATGTGGGTTATGAAGAGGGCGGCCAGTTGACCGAAAAGATCCGGCGTAAACCATACAGCGTCGTATTGCTGGATGAGATCGAAAAAGCCCATCCGGATGTTTTTAATATTCTTCTGCAGGTCTTGGACGACGGTATACTGACGGACAGCCTCGGACGCAAAGTCAGCTTCAAGAACGTCGTCGTGATCATGACGTCCAATATTGGTGCGCGGGACATGAATAAGACCGGCGCCTTTGGTTTCTCGGCCAAGAACGACGCGGAAGACGAATACACGCGTATGAAATCGAAAGTGGAAGAGTCGGCGAAAAAGCTTTTCAACCCGGAATTTATCAACCGTATCGATGAGATCATTGTCTTCAAATCTCTGGACAAGGATGCGGTGCTCAAGATCATCGACGTTTCTATGAAAGAAGTCGAACAAAAGCTCAAAGAACGCAATTTGCATATAACGTTGTCTCAGGAAGCTAAGGAATTTATCGCTGAGAAAGGTTTCGATCCGGTTTATGGCGCCAGGCCTCTAAGAAGGGCTATCCAGAAATACCTGGAAGACCCGGTCGCCGAACAATTGCTGAAGGGCATCTTCTCCGACGGCAGCCGCATATCGGTGGAGTTAAAAGGCGGGGAACTCGAATTCAGCGAAGCGACCACGCCGGAACCGGCTTCCGACGAAATGAAATAATTCAACGATAAGGGAATCAGGATATGTTGTTTGGAAAGAAAAAGAAAAGAAGAGAAGGCGCACTGGACGATGCGTTGATCATAGAAGCTATCAAAACTCTCGTCGTTAACGACGGTGTGACCGTCGACCGTATTAATTGGGACGGTTCCAGCAGCACCGTTTCCGGCCGCGTAAGCCATGTGAGCAATCATTTCGATCGGTTTGGCCTGGTCGACGAAGGCTCCGGTGAATCGATGGAGTTTTCTGTCGAGGACGGCGACATCGCCAGGATCAAGCGAATTGCCATCAGTATCGATATTGATGAGACCCAGACGGAAAGTTACATGTCCGTGGATTCGATCATTGAAATGCTGGAAGCCCTCGATCACGGTGATACGATTTCCGTATCCTATTACGATCCGTATAAAGGCAAAGGTGTTTCCGTTACCGGAGCGATCACGCTGAAGGACGAATACAATAAACTGTTTGCGGTGGAATTTGACAATGCCGGCGGCGAGAAAGAAGAGAAACACTTCGATCTGAATACCGATAAGATCATCGATATTATTATTAACTAAGAGCTCTGAAAGCCCTTACAGAAAAAGCCTGATGCTCACGATGAGCGTCAGGCTTTTTTGTTTAGAGAATACTTACTTAAATGTTATTGATGGCTCGTCGTGATCGTCTCCAGTCCGTGCGCATTCGGACCGGTCTCGTTGCGGCGGAGAAGGAAGGCGAAGAGCAATCCGAAAAAGCCGAGGCATGAAAAAATGAGCATTCCAAGCGCGTAACCGCCCGGATTGGATGCGCCGGCGCCGGAGTAGTCGTTGGCCCAACCGATGATGAGATTAAATCCCGCCAAACCGATATTTTGTATCAGGGTCATGAGTCCGTAAGCCGTTCCCAGCTTGGATTGATCCACGATATAAGCCACCGATGGCCACATGACCGCAGGAATCAGCGAAAATGCGATGCCCATCATGGCCATAGGAACATACAGAGAAACGTTTGTGTACGCCATGATCAGATAAACCGGTACCAGGAGAAGCGATCCGAACATCATGAACAGTGAGCGCTTGCCCACCTTGTCGACCAACAAACCGAAAAGGGGCGTCGCGATCATGGCAAATAGCGTCAGCATGCTTGATAGAAATCCGCCGAGTTCCCGCGTCGTACCGTGCGCATCCATGAAAAATTTGACCGCAAATGTCTGGAACGGAAAAATTCCCGAGTAAAACGTGATGCACAAAAGGACTATGAACCAATAAGACGTACCGAACTTGAAAAGATCGGCAAAAACGACTTTGTCCGTGGCGCCGGCCTCACCGAGCGAATAATTCCTCTCAGACCGAACTTCCAATACCCAATAGATCACAGCGCCGGCGACACAGATCACACCAAAGAAAACCGAAATAACCAGAGGCCATTGCCACTGGGCATAAAAATCCGATGCCCATGTCGGTGAATTAAGCGCCGCAAACGACCCGAGGCGTGCGATCGTCAGATTGACCCCGAAAGCGAAACTCAGTTCCTTGCCTTTGAACCATTTGGCGATGGCTGTGGTTACCGCTACGATCATCGATTCCGCACCCAGTCCAAACACCAATCGTCCGGCGGCCATGATCCACAATACGCCGGTGGCCGCTGTGATCACGGCTCCGACCAGGCACAGCAGAGCAAATAAAAAAGTCGCTTTACGTGTTCCAATGCGGTCGATGATCACGCCGCCGATGAGAACCATAAAGACGTTGGGGATGCTGTAAATAGCCTGCAGGAGGCCGATATCCGAATCGGAAAAACCCAACTGGCTGCTCAGCAGATCGGCCAGAGGGCTGATGCAATCATAGACATAATAATTGCCGAACATGGCCAAACTGATGAAGATAAGAACCGCCCACCGGAAGAAACGCGGGGGTAAGGGTTTATCCATTGGAGTTGTTTCTTGTACAGACATTAGGATCCGATCGATAGTAAAAGTGATTAATTAACATTTTTTAAAATGGCCAGAAGGAAATTCCAGAACTTATCTACGGTATCTATATGGATCTTCTCGTCGGGGGAGTGCACGCCTTCGAGCGTCGGGCCGAAAGAGATCATATCCATACCGGGATACTTTTCGCCGATGATACCGCATTCCAGGCCGGCATGTATGGCTTTCACGGCCACCTCTTTTCCGTAAAGTGACTGATAGGATGATTTGGCCACTTTCAGAATATCCGATTTCATGTTGGGTTTCCAACCGGGATAACCGTCGGCGGTGGCATATTCCGCATCGGCGAGATCAAATATATTTCGAACGGTCTCGCAGATCTCCTCGATCTCGGACGCAACAGAACTTCTCTGGCTTGTGGTCAGAGTGACTTTCTTGCCTTTGGTCTCGATGATGGCCACGTTGGTGGAGGTTTCGACCAACCCCGGGATATCCGCGCTCATCTTGGTTACCCCATGCGGCATGGCAGAGATCGTCTGAAGGATACGCCGCTGAGCGCCCTTTTTCATCACTTTGGCCTTTTTGGATTTGGTTTCTGCGAGTGAAATATTGAGATCGGGATCAACGGTTTCAATTTCTTTTCTGATGATGTCATTGAAACGGGTTACGATCTCTTTGGCCTGGTCCATATTCTTTTTCGGAACTGCGATGACGGCGTCGGCTTCACGGGGGATAGCGTTGCTTTTATTTCCGCCCTGGATGGAAGACAATCTTGCGCCGGTATCATGCAGAGCGAGCAAAACGCGAGCGATCACTTTCAGGGAATTGCCCCTTCCCTTATCGATCTCAAGACCGGAATGTCCTCCTTTAAGTCCCCGTACTTTGAGTTCGCAAACGACCGAGTTGGATGGCGCGTTGTCAAAATCGACCTTCCATGATCCGATCGTATTTTTTCCGCCGGAGCAGCCGACGTAAACCGCGCCTTCTTCTTCGGAATCCAGATTCAGGAGCGTTTTGCTTTCAAGGAAATCAGAGCCCAGATTGTTGGCTCCCGTCAAACCCGTCTCTTCGTCCACGGTGAACAGGAATTCCATCGGACCGTGTTCGAGGGAGCGGTCCTCCATGATCGCAAGATTGGTGGCCACGGCAATACCGTTATCGGCTCCGAGCGTCGTACCGTTAGCCATCAGCATATTGCCTTGGCGTACGAGTTCGATAGGATCCTTAAGAAAATCATGTACCTTGTCCGAATTTTTCTCAGGAACCATATCGAGATGTCCCTGCAGGCAGATAGAGCGGACGTTTTCCTTACCGGGCGATGCCGGTTTTTTGACGACGACGTTGCCGAAGGAATCCGATTTGGCGGATAATCCCAGTTTTTTGGCCGTGTCCATGACATATTTGGTCATCGCTTCCTCATGTTTGGAGGGACGCGGGATACGGGAGATCTCGGCAAAGTATTTCCAAACAAGTTCCGGTTTTAATCCTTCGATAGCTGAAGACATATGATATTCCTTTGAATTTCTGGTAATAGGGATATTATTTTGAATAATTAAGCGTTACAAATTTTTCTCTCTGCATCATTTGAATGAACTTGCCAACCCTTTCGTACACCGGCTCCACCGATTCGCCATAATGCGCCTTCATGTCTTCGGCAATCCTCAAGACGGTTGTGCGTCCGTCGATCCGGCCCCAGACAAAACTTCCATATGTGTCCAACTTCAGTTTAAAATAGGGTTTTGCCAGTAACGGCAACAGGTACCTAACGGTCAGGCGACTTCTGAATTTCGGGATCAGCAACACGACTTTCTGTTCCTCATTCATTTCGTGTTGAACGTTCCGCACGGGGATTAGTTCCAGTAAATTGATTTCTTTGGCTGTGTCTTTCACTGTACTCCTAAAAAAAGAATTGCTACGTGCCGGTTCCTAAAGCCGGCACGTAGCAAGAATTATTTAAAGCGATCTTCAAAATATCCGTTAGAATACGGCGGTAGGAGGCGCCGGTTCATCGGGTTTACCCGCATTCTTCAGCGGGATCTGGATCAATATGAAAGCGATGACGGCAAAGACCGCCAGACTAACCATAAACGACGGATTCTGGAAAATCGCAAAAAGCGGAATCTCCAGGAAGGCCAAAGTGGCAAAGACCAGACCGACAAGCGCTTCGCCGGCGATAAGGCCTGCGGCAAGCAGTACGCCTGTGTTTTCCACGCGCGCTTTCTGTGCCGCATTGTGATTACGTTTTTCGTTGAAGCGCTCGACGCCGCCTTTGATCAGACCACCGATGAATATGGCAAAAGTGGTTTCCAACGGCAGGTACATACCGACGCTGATGAGCATGGGGCTCTTGACCTGCATGAGGATAAAAGCCGCGCCCATAAGCATACCTACAATGATAAGCGGCCATGCCATTTCACCCCGCACAATTCCCTGTGACAAGAGGGCCATCAAACTGGCCTGGGGCGCGGGAAGTTTGGCGCCGCCGAAACCGCCTTCATACGGAGGATCGGCCATTTTGCCGGCATTGATATCGCCTTGCTGCAACACGACCAAAGGAAGGAACATCACCGCCGAAGCGAGCAAAACGCCTAGGATGTCGCCTACCTGCATTTTCCATGGAGTACCTCCGAGGATATGACCGACTTTAAGATCCTGGAGCATTTCGCCGGCCACCGCCGCGGAGACGCATACCACCGCCGCGACGCCCAGTACGGCCGCCACGCCGGTCATGCCTTTCATACCCAGCGCGACCATCAGGATAGCCGCGACCAGAAGCGTCGAAAGGGTCAAACCGCTGATCGGATTATTGCTTGATCCGATGATGCCCACCAGATATCCGGACACGGCCGCGAAGAAAAATCCGGCCACGATCATAACGACCGTGGCTACCAGGGCCGCCACGATATCCTGGGCGAAATAATTGTAAATGAAAAACGTGGCAACGGCCGCGCCCAAAATGCCGATCAGTATCCAGTTAAACTTGATATCCTGCTCGGTTCTAATGGCGGTATGTTCACCGGTAGCGGCTTTTTTGACGTCGCCTATGGAGCGTCGAATTCCGGTGATCAGGCTTTTACGCATTCTGAAGAGCGTAAAACCGGCGCCGACGAGCATGCCGCCGATCGCGATCGGACGAACAATGAATTTCCAAACATTGGTTGACATGGTGATCCAGGACGCTTCGTCCGGTGTCTGGCCGTTCTGGAATAAAGCCGGCATAAGAGACGGTGCGAGGAAATAAGTAATGATTGGCACCAAAAGGCCCCAAGCCAGCAAACCGCCGCTGAAATTGAGCGATGCCAGTTTCGGTCCGATAATGTAGCCGACACCAATGTAAGCGGGACTGACGCCGGGAGAACTCAGAACGAGTCCGCCTTCGGCCGTCGCGCTGCCGCTGGATCGAAGGGGTATGGCCGTCTTGGTGAAGGATACAAAGTGTTCCCACGAAGCGGCGAAGAATTTGAACTGACCTAATGCCTGGATCAAAGCGCCGATACCCATCGCGCCGAAAAGGAATTGTGCGCCCGTGCCGCCGCTGCGTCCGGCTTTGTGAATCTCTGCTGCCGCCACCGATTCCGGAAATGGCAGTTCCACGTCTTCGACCATGACCCTCCTGAGAAGAGCCACGAACATAATGCCGAGAACGCCGCCGGCGAACATCACAGCGGAAGCGATCAGGTAATTTTCCAGTGTATCAAACTTCAACCAAATGCCGGCGATAAAAAAGGCCGGAATCGTAAAAATAGCGCCCGCCGCGATCGACTCTCCGATCGAACCGACAGTTCGCGCAAAATTTTCTTCAAGGATAGTGCCTTTCATGATACGCAAGAGGGCCATACCGATGACGGCGGCGGGATACGTGGCCGCGATCGTCATGCCGGCCTTAAGACCGAGATACGCATTGGCCGCGCCCAGCACAACGCTCATGACCAGACCTATGATCAATGCGCGCAGGGTGAATTCCGCCATGGAAGACTCTGCGGCAACGAACGGCGTAAATTGGCCTCCTTGACCACCGGATGATTTGCTGTCAGACATGATCATCTCCTTCAATTAGTCTACTGATTAGTCTACTGATAGTCCATTGAAACATTTATTATTCGAATCGTGTAACTCATTACTGGAATAATACCCTGGCGGGATCTTAATGCAGTAATCGATAAGACCAAATACAGAAAAGCCGGAAAAAATATAGAGATTGAGGTCTTGAAAGTCAATTTCTTTTTAGCATTTCCATGACGTGTAAACTTCTGACAACACGCGGCTTGACGATGGTTTTACGCCGGTCAGGACCCGGTAGTTTCAGACGTGTCCGGCAATTTTATGAATTGATTTTAAATGAAAATTTCTATACAATGAACCAGAAAACTACCGATAACCGCCATGTCAAAACCTAAGATCCTGATCGTCGATGACGAGACCGAGATTCTGCGCGTGTTGGAAAAAACGCTCGAGGATGATTTCGAGGTCATGACAAGTCCGCGTGCCAAAGAGGCGCTGGATCTGATCGATGATTCTATTCAGGTCATTTTATCCGATCAACGCATGCCGGAAATGACCGGTTCGGACTTCTTTGCGATCGTCCGTCTAAAATATCCGCAGATCGTCCGGATCATCATGTCGGGATATTCGGATATGAACGCCCTGATCAATTCCGTCAATCATGGTGAGATTTTCCGCTACATCAATAAGCCCTGGGAATATCAGGATTTGATGAATACCCTGAAACTTGCCGTTGATAAATACCAGGAGAACATGGCGCACCGTCAGCTGATGGATGAGAATAAGCATCTGATCGAGCGCAACAGGGATGTGGCCAACCGGCTGGCGCAGACCATGGAGGAGCTGAAGCGCCTTCAGACAGAGCTCGCGAAATTTAATAAAGAATCTTGATCGAAATTTCCCGCGAAGCCTTCTACTTATGAAAACACCCCGTCTCCTGGTCAGCGACGCCCAAGGAAGTATTTTTGATCTGCCGGCGTATTACATGGCCGGCCGAAGCGCCCGCGATACGGTGAAAGTTGATCCGGCCGATCTGATCCCTTTACCGGAAGGTTCGCAGTTATTCTTTCTCCCAGGGCGGAAAGCGGTTGGCTATCATGCCGGATCCGGAAAAAAAACAGTCATTGATGATCATTTTGCCGTTGCCGCATTTGTTCCTCCGTCGTACACTCATTTTCTGATGGCGGCGTATGACATGACCGCCGACGCCCCGCGGCTTCCGCTGCATTCCTACACGGCGGTCGGCTGGATGAATGGCAAATTTTACGTACCGGTTTTTCATGTGGATCGCGACGTGAAACAACTTCCGACGTCCTTTGACGACCGCGAAGTGGCGTTACGCGTCGAGGAGAAGATTCGCCAATTTCCAAATAATCGTCTCATCGCACACCACGGCCGGGTCTGCGCCGTCGAATACGGCTGTCCCAATGCCAAGAATTTTTTTTTGAACCGGTGGGAGGCGCCGGTAGCCGTGGCTTCGGCTTGCAATGCCAACTGCGTCGGATGCATATCGTTCCAACCCAAAGAATCGGTGGCATCGCCTCAGCAAAGGCTCAATTTTGTGCCGACCGAGGAAGAGATCGTAGCATTGGCCGTGCCGCATCTGGAAACGGCCGATCGGGCGATCGTGAGTTTCGGTCAGGGCTGCGAAGGTGAACCGCTTCTGCAGGGTACTCTGATCGAAGAGTCCATACGGGAAATTAGAAGAAAAACGGCGCGCGGTATCCTGCACATGAATACCAACGGCAGCCGGCCCGACGTGATCGAACGCCTTTTCGAGGCGGGGCTTGACAGCGTTCGTGTCAGCACCAATAGCGCCCAGGAGACCTTGTACCATCGCTATTACAAACCCAATAACTACCGTTTTGAAGATGTTGTAGAATCGCTGATGACGGCCCGACGCATGAATAAATATGCCTCGATCAATTATTTTGTATTTCCGGGCATAACGGATAGCGAAAAAGAAGCGGACGCTTTGATGGGGCTGATCGAACAGACGCGGATCAACCTGATCCAATGGCGCAACTTCAATATCGACCCGGAATGGTATCTTGGCGACGTATGTTATGATTACCAATCCAAAGCGATCGGCGTGAAAAATCTCATGCAGAGGATCCGTGAACGTTTTCCTCAGGTACAATTTGGCTATCTTAATAAATGCGCCGAAGACATTCGGTCCACCGTTTTAACCAACTAACGCGAGATATTCCATGCCGATCTCTTTCAGAGACATTCCCGGAAAGTCCACTCCGCTTTTTTCCGATTATCTTTACGACTTTTCCAGAACATCGGGATTTTATGCCGGCGATTTCCGGGACGACGATACCGGCCGCCGGATCTTATCATCGGTGAGCTCAAAACCCTGGTTGAACCGGCCGGTTCTGGCCGACGTTCTGCAGAAACAGAACCGCGCGTTCGGCAACACAAACAAAACTGCGGAACAGATCGAACGGCTTCGCGATACCCGCACCGTTGCCGTGGTCACCGGACAGCAGATGGGATTATTCGGCGGTCCTTTGTATACGCTTTATAAGGCCATGGGCACGGTCAAATTATGCGAACTTTATCAAAAACGGTTCCACGAATTTCAGTTTGTTCCGGTATTCTGGATGGAGCTGGAGGATCACGACTTCGAGGAAATTCGTTCCATACAACTTATCAATGCCGAAAATGAGATCCGGTTGTTGTCGTATAGCGGTACAGATCCGGAGAATAAAGACAAGTGCCCGATCAATGCCATAGGTATTAGTGAGGACATCGGCCGGCTAATGCAGGAGGTTCGCGCGGTACTCCAAACGACCGACTTCACGCAGGAGATCCTGGCTCCGCTGGAATCGGCTTATCAAAGCGGAAAAAGCGTCTCCGGGGCCTTCGGACAATGGATGGCCTTTCTGATGGGAAAATACGGATTGATCCTCATGGATCCGTCCGATTCCGCATTCAAGAAAATGGCCGGGCCGGTTTTTCAGAAGGAACTTGAGAATACGGAAACCATCCACGAACGGCTAAAAGCGCAAAGCGGGGCTGTCAAAGCCGCCGGTTACGAACCGCAGGTGGACATCGAGCCGACCAATTTGTTTATGCGTGACAGCGGCGGCGTCAGGCATGTTCTCAATAAGAACGGATTTAACAAATTCAAGATCAAATCAGAAGATGCCAAATCCCATCGTGCCGAGTTACTGCGTTTGGCTGAAACCGAACCGGCCCGATACATTCCCAACGTGGTTCTGCGGCCTATCGTGCAGGATTATTTACTTCCTACCTTCGCCTACGTAGGCGGCCCGTCGGAGATCGCTTATTTTGCGCAGTTCAAACCCATTTACGAATTTTTCGGAATTCCGGAACCGCTGGTAGTTCCGCGGCCTTTTGTCACGGTCCTCGAAAAGAAGATAAAGAAGGCGCTCGATAAGTATGGTCTTACCATTGAAGAGGTTTTCGCTAAACAAGAGTCTGTGGTCCATGAGATCGCCTCCAGGAATTCCGACCGCTCGATGACCGGTGAATGGGAAAAACTGATGGGTGACATCAAAAATCGTTTTTCGCAGTTTGAAAAGGACCTTATCTCCGTCGACGCGAGCCTTAAAGGCGCTTCGGAAACCGCATTGGATAAGATCGAAAAAGCGGTCAAAGTTCTGTCCGACAAAACCGCCGAAGCGGAGAAGCGCAGGAACGAACTTACGCACAGCCAGCTCGGCAAAGCCGTCCGTCATCTTTTTCCCAACGGCCAATTCCAGGAGCGCGAGATCAATGCGCTGTACTATCTCAATAAGTACGGGCTTGGATTTCTGGATGCGGTGTATGAAAATATGGATGTGTCAGGGGTTGGGCATCAGATCGTGGAGATGTAGATTCCTAACTAAAACCTTTGCATTTTTTTTTCGTTTTTTCTAATTTTGACATGTTCCTATCTGTTCCTATTCTTTGAATTATCGGTTTTTTCGTCTCAATTCATTTTAACCAATAAATCATTTCCTAAACGC
Source organism: uncultured Bacteroidota bacterium (assembly GCA_964415295.1). Lineage (GTDB taxonomy): Bacteria > CLD3 > CLD3 > SB21 > SB21 > SB21. The sequence continues at coordinate 426,184 of CAYPYN010000001.1, read as the reverse complement.
GGAATTTTAACCGGAGTTACGTGATGAATTCACCCAGCCAAACTGCCGTGCCTTCGTTGGCGCACATTTTTTACCGTAGCGAAGAGAAACATGGAAATCACACGATGTACATGAGTAAGCGCAACGACGCTTACCGCGGTCTGACCTACAAAGAAGTTGGGGTGATCATCCGCAACCTGGCTTTGGGACTGGCGTCTCTCGGTGTGAAGAAGAACGATAAAGTGTCCATTCTGTGTCCCACGCAGGAAGAATGGGCCATGACCGATTTCGCCGTGCTTTCCCTCGGAGCCGTGACCGTCCCCATTTATCCCAACCTGCCTCCCAAGCAGGTGGAATACATCGTGCAGAATTCGGATTCGAAGGTGATCTTTGTCTCCGATGCGGAACAGTTGGCCAAGGTGATCGAAGTGAAGGCCAATTGCCCGGCCCTGACCCATGCGGTGCTGATTTCTGCGGAGGACAAGAAAAAGGACTATGTGATCCGTTTTGACGAATTGCAGGAAGCGGGAAAAAAGTTCGGTAGTACCAACCCGAATTATATTGAGAATTCTCTCGGCAAGATCGACCGTATGGACCTGGCGACGATCATTTATACTTCCGGTACCACCGGCATGCCCAAAGGCGTCATGCTTTCTCATAATAACATCTTAAGCAACTCCCTGGCTGCGGTGCAGGTCGCGCGGATCGGCCCGGAAGATACGCTCTTGTCCTTTCTTCCGCTGGCGCACAGTTTCGAACGAATGGCGGGTCATTTCATGCCGATCTCGCAGGGATGCTGCATAGCCTATGCGGAGAGTATAGAAAAGGTTCCGCAGAATATGGACGAAGTGAAGCCGACGATCATGTGCGCCGTCCCGCGTCTGTATGAGAAAATCTATACTCGTGTTCAGGAAAATCTACAGACCGCGCCCGCGCTGCGCAAGAAGATCTTCGGCTGGGCGCTCAAGGTCGGTCAAGAAGCCCATCGAACCAAGAAAAAAGGATTCAGTTACAAATTGGCTCATAAGCTGGTATACTCGAAACTCCACGCCCGGTTCGGCGGACGGATCAAATTCTTTGTTTCCGGCGGCGCGCCGCTGTCCAAAGAGATCGGCGAATTCTTTGCCTTTATGGGCATGATGATCCTTGAGGGATACGGATTGACCGAGACGTCCCCGGTCATAACGGTCAACCGTCCGGAACTTTTTAAACTGGGTACGGTCGGACCGGTGATCGACGGCGTCGAAGCGCGCATCGCGCCGGACGGTGAGATCCTGACCCGCGGCCCTCATGTCATGATGGGTTATTACAAAAACGAAGCGGCGACTAAAGAGATGATCGATCCCGACGGATGGCTGCATACCGGGGATATCGGGTATTTTGACGAGGATAATTATCTCGTTATCACCGACCGTAAGAAAAATCTCATCGTGACCTCCGGAGGAAAGAACGTCGCGCCCCAGCCGATCGAAACGCTGCTGGTCACCATCCCTTATGTCGAACAGGCGATGGTACTGGGCGATAACCGCAATTTCATCAGCGCCCTTATTGTACCAAACCTGGACCAATTGAGAAAATATGCCAAGGAACATCATATTGCTTACAACAGCGACGACCAGCTGATCGCCAACAAAGATATCTACAATATGGTGGATAAACTGATCCAGCAGGCGCAGGAACAGGCGGGCGTTGCGCGGTACGAACAGGTCCGCAAATTCGCATTTCTTCCCAAAGCCTTTACGATCGAGAGCGGGGAGCTGACGCCGACCCTCAAGATCAAACGCAACGTGATCACGGCCAATTTTATCCATATCATCGAATCGATCTACAATAAAGAGACCGAAAAACTGAATGAAAAAGACAGTACCAATTAAAGACGAAAGATCATGATCGACACCAAACACATTCTTACGGTCGGCGTGGACGACGATACCAAAGCCATCTATGACGACTACATCAATCAGATCAACCAGAAGATGGCCATCACGCCTGTCAATGCGAAGGCGGCTTTTAAGGGACTGATGAACGTTCTGATCTCGCTCGAAGAGAATAAGAACATCCGCAAAGGTTACGACTCCCTGCCGTCGTTTTTCATCACCCACCGCATGATGTACATGAAATTGTTCGACTACCTGACGGACAGGAAGTTCACCGTCGAGGATATAGACAATTTCCTTTTCAACGATAAACCGTTGGCTCTGGAATCGGTCGATGACTTCCTGACATACTGTTCTAAAAGCATCCGGTCCGTATTTGAGATCCTTCAGCCTTTTCTGGATGCCGACGACGACGTGGACCGTTTTACAAAGGTGACCGACCTGTATACGAAGTTTCTGAAAGCCCAGAGCGATCCCGGGGCGATGGTGACCTTGATCCATCAGTTCTCCGGTTTTGTTGATAAGATCTATTTGGCCGGGTATAAAAAGGCCAACGACGGCTGGGGAGGCAAGCTGGATCTGGACGCCGACGTTTATCCCTTGTTCTTCAAGCAGATCATCCGCGAGGAGATCGAGCCCTACGGCTATTCTGAATACGTGGTCGAGTTCCTTTACGACCGTCTCAAGGAGGTTGGTGAGGCGGAAACGGTTCTGGCCGATCTGTACGAGTTCGGCAAATCGCTTCAAAACGATGCCGCACTGAAGGATGCGATCAAAGCGGCCGACAAAATGCTCGGGACGGAGATTGACAAGACCATCCAGCTGGTACAGGAACAAAAAGGCGAAACGCTCAATGCGTATGCGCGTGCCGCGATCATCAAAGAGCTGACGGCGTACGAAAAACTGGAGGGCATCATTTATTTTTACTTTGACGACCGCCGTCTCCACAAAGTTATGCAGAAGACCAAGACCGATGCGCTGTACGAAAAAGCCCTGGCGATCATGAAAGATTACAGCCCAAAGATCAAACACTTCGTCATGTATGCGCTCGGAAAACTGCTCCAGGCGCCGGACTCCAAAGTTAAAATGGACGAAGCTCAGCTCACGATGTTCTGCCGGGAGACCAAACTGTGTCTCGAGACTATCAACAGCGACGCGGTGATGAATAATCTGCCGGCGCAGTACCGCCAGCGCGTGCCGGACCTGGAAGTGCGGTTCCTCATGAACCGCATGATGACCCATACGGTCACGCTGGAGCGTTTCGAAGAACTGCAGGAGCAGTTCCGCCGCTATCTGACCAACCAGCAGGATTTCCCGCTCATTCACGAAATGTATATCGAACGGGCGGCGGAAAAGCGGCATGCATCGGCGCTGATGTCATTTTACATTCTCGCGTGGCTTGCGCATGATATCGGGGACGTTTTCCCGGACCCTATCATCAAAGTTCTGGCCGGTCGTCTTTCCCTCACTTACAGTTTTACGCGCCGTATCAATCTGTTCCTCGAGATCAAAAAACTGCGCTACGAATACGACGGTACGCACGGAGACCGCGAGACCTTATACTACAACGGATTTGACAAACAGCACGAGGCCATTCCGGAAAAAGAAAAACATACGCCGCTCAAAGACAGGCCTTTCGACGAACAGTGGATATTGCTTTATCATTTTATCAATAACCGGGAACTCCAACAGGCGCTGCGTCTCATCGATGACGAGGTGCTGTTCGATTATATTTATGCCAATCCCAATCATACCAAAGAGGATCTGGATGCGGCTCGCATGGAGCTGCGCGGCAAAGTGTACAAGATCGTGGACGATAAATTCCTCGATCTCATCACCAACGAAGAAGACCATGAGAAACACATGGCCGAATCCCGGGGTCAGTTCCCCGCCGCGTATTACGGCAAGTACGAGAAAGTGCGGAGTCTCCTCATCGCTCAGTTCATCGCTTCCACGTGGGACGTTGAAGTGTACGAACTCAAGCGCAAAGGCAAAAAGCCATTGATCCGAATGACGCAGACGGAGCTCCTGCGCAGCATCAAGAATATTGACGTGAATCGGGTGCTGGAACAATACGAATACAAGGAGGCGCGCGAGAATATCGACGTCAATACGCTGAGCAAGCAGGCCGAAGCCCGTGAACAATTGCTCGGATTTATCAACAGCTCTGTCCGTGAAGAAGCCAGGAATATACAACGGCTCAACGGTTTATCCGATGAAGCGGTGGCGCTGTTGGGCTATTGTTCCACCAAACTCCGTTCCAATGAGCTCAAGGTGGAGCTCGGGGTCAAGCAGCTGGTAGAGCGCCTCAAGGCGGATCTCGGGCTGCAGGCTGCGCGTGAACCCCTGCCGCTGTCCTCGATCCTTAGCGATGCTTTTACCGGAAAATACGGAAAGATCGACGTGAAAGTGATCAAAAAAGATAAAAGCGGCAAACCGATGATCGATCCTGAGACGGGCGAAGAAGCGGAGAAAACGTATACGATCACACCGGAGAAATTTCCGGATTATCTTGTTCCGGCCCGCGAGGAGATCGAAAAGATGGACAAGAGACAGTTGTACCGCACGTTTTACTCGATCACCCTGCAGGGGATCATCACGGAGACCTTCACATCGCTGACGTTTATCAAGGAAGCCTTGGCGAAGAATAAATATGTAGTCGCCGCGGACGGCCTGAAAGAGCAGGCGCTGGAAAATCATGAGATCCTGGAATACGCGCGTATCAAGCAAGAGATGGCCAGTCAATTAGCGCCTTTTGAGCTGCAACAAAATGTGGCGTGAGATCTCAGTTATCGACATGCAAAACAGGCGCATTCGTTGTGTGTTTAGTGTAGCAGGACCTTCATGGATTTTCAGATACTGATTTCTAATCTCACCAATCCAACTTTGCTCTTTTTCGTTCTTGGTATTATTGCAACCATAGTACGAAGCGACCTTGAGATACCTTCGACGACCAGTAAATTTATTTCGTTGTATCTTCTGTTTTCCATTGGCTTCAAAGGCGGGCAGGAATTGGCGCACAGTCCTTTCAGTATTGAAATCATTTATTCTCTTATTTTTGGACTGGCCATCGCTTCGCTGATTCCCCTGTATACGTTCTTTTTGCTGAAAAGGAAGATGAGTGTGCACGATGCGGGCGCCGTGGCCGCCGCATACGGGTCAGTAAGTGCGGTGACTTTTGTAGCGGCTGTTTCATTTCTTGAGGCTCAGCGCATCACGTTTGGCGGACACATGGTCGCTGTGATGGCACTGATGGAGTCGCCCGCTATCATTGTGGGCGTCATTCTGATCATGAAGTTCGACGAGGAAACACGCCATCAGGCGAATATGGGCGAGATCGTAAAACATTCTTTCACAAACGGCAGCGTCCTCATGATCATGGGAAGTCTGGTGATCGGGTTTATTGCCGATACGAAACAAGCCGAAGGGATCAAACCTTTTACCACCGACATATTCAAAGGATTTCTTGCCATCTTTCTGTTGGAAATGGGTATGGTGACGGCGAAACGATTCACGGCGTTCAGGAGATACGGTTGGTTCGCATCTCTGTTCGCTTTGGCCGTGCCTTTTGTCAACGGTTGTGCGGTTTCATTTCTGAGCGGCCTGTTTGTGGCGGATACCGGCAACCGATTCATATTTGCTATTCTCGCGGCCAGCGCTTCTTATATCGCTGTCCCAGCGGCCATGCGTTTGGCCGCTCCCAAGGCCGATCCGGGGCTCTATATTCCTATGGCCCTGGGCGTGACATTCCCATTCAATATAACGATCGGAATGCCTTTCTATTATCTAATTGCTGTGAATACATAGGAGATACGGTTTGACGAACTATTAATCCGTGTGAAAGTTGTAGCTGAATAATGAACCTAAAAGACCGATTCATTGAAAACGAATCAAGGAAATGACCCATGCGAATGTTTTTTTGCCGAACCTTTGCTGTGATTTGTGTCACGTCTATGGTATTGATCTCTTGCGGGAAATCAGAACAAAGAACTGCTGAGGACAACTCGAAACCGAAATTCGGTGGTACGCTCGTTTATACGAAAAATAATCCGCCCGTTACACTTGATCCGGCTCTGACGACCGAAACAGAATCCACGATCCCGTGCGATAATATTTTTGACCCATTGGTGCAGCTCAAACTCGGTACTACCGGCATTGCGCCGGCGCTGGCCAAAGCGTGGGATATTTCCAAAGACGGACTTGTTTACACCTTCCATCTGCGCACGGGCGTGAAGTTTCATGACGGCACTCCATTCAATGCGAAGGCCGTTCTATTCAGTTTCAACCGCCAGCGCGATCCCAAACATCCGTTCCATCAGGGCGGGGATAAATTTGAATATTGGAAGAACTTCTCGATGGATGAAATGATCCGGGATATCAAAGAGGTCAACGATTCTACCATACAATTCACACTTGCCAGCGCCAATGCGACGTTTTTGTACATTCTCAGTATGCAATTCACCGCGATCGTCAGTCCGGACGGAATGAAAAAATGGGGCAAGGAATTTTATAAGCATCCCATCGGGACCGGAGCGTTCCGATTTGTTTCGTGGGGTACCGAGGACCATCTTGTTTTAGAAGCCAATAAAGACTACTGGGACGGTCGTCCTTACCTTGATACGCTGATATTCAAGTCTCAGCACAACGGCGATGAGCGGATCGCGGGATTGAAGGCCGGCGCGTACGATATGATTGAATCGCCTACGCCCGAGAGAATTTCTGAATTGGAAAGCAACAAGGACTTCAAAATGTTCAAACAGCCGGGCGTCAATATCGCCTACATGGCTATGAATATGAATAAGAAGCCTTTTTCCGATGAACGCGTCCGGAAAGCGATCGTGCACGCGATCGACCGGGAGAAGTTGGTAGAAAAAGTTTTCGGCGAATTCGGCCGTCCTGCAAAGAATCCGATACCTCCGATGCTCCTGGGATACAATGAGGAGATACGGTTCACTGCGTATGATCCGCAAAAATCAAAGGAACTTCTGAAAGAGGCCGGTTTCCCCGACGGATTCAAAACCAAACTGTGGTACATGCCTATTGCGCGGGAATATATGCCCGACGGCAAAGCGGCCGCCGAACTCATTCAGGCCGACCTGAAGGCGGCTGGGATTGACGCGGAGATCGGCACCTACCCTTGGCACGAATATCTGGAAAGATTGTACCGAGGCGAACACGAGATGGCCATTATGGGTTGGATCGCCGACATACCGGATCCGGATAATTTCTTCTATCCGCTTCTGGACAAAACCGTTGCTGAGATTGTCCCGTCCAATAATATTGCATTTTACAAAGGCGACGAAATGCACCAGTTGCTCCTCAAAGGCAAAACCACAACCGATCTCGTGACGCGCGGCAAGATTTACAAGGATGCCTGCGTTCTATTTAACCGCGATCTTCCGTGGTTTACCATAGCCCACTCCGTGGTGATCGTGCCGATGCGTTCCAGAGTTATGAATTTTCAACCTTATGCCAGCTATGCGCGTAAATTTAATACCGTTTGGCTGAATAGATAGATGGATTGTCATTAACCGGAGGCTGTAATATGAATACAAAAAAGTATTATCTTCTGACTATCGTCTGTATGGCTGTGTGGACATTGTCATGCGGACCTGAGAAAAAGACCGATTCCACGGCCGAAGACGCCAAACCCGAGTATGGCGGCACGTTTATTTATGCGAAGAACGGGCCTCCGCTCACGCTTGACCCTGCCTTGACGAAAGAAACAGAGTCCACGGTCGTTGCCGATAATATCTTCGACGGACTTGTTCAGCAGCGTGCCGGCAAGATCGCCATTGATCCATGCCTGGCGCAATCATGGGACATATCGAAGGACGGTAAGACCTATACCTTTCATCTGAGAAACGGCGTGAAATTTCATGACGGTACGCCATTTACGGCGGGTTCCGTTCTGTTTTCCTTCGAGCGGCAGGGCAATCCGAAACATCCCTTTCACGGTAAAGCCGATTACGACTTCTGGCGCAGCTTTAATATGGATAACATCATCAAAAGTATCAAAGCTCCGGACGACTCCACCGTTGTTTTTACGCTCACAAACCCGGACGCCACATTCCTGAATATATTATCCATGAATTTTCTTCAGATCGTCAGTCCGGAAGCTATAAAAAAATCGGGGCCGGATTTTTACAGGAATCCGGTCGGTACCGGCGCTTTTAAGTTTGTCAGTTGGAACGAAGACGGCAGTGTGGTAACCGTGGCCAATGAAAATTACTGGAATGGCCGCCCGTACATCGACACGCTGATCTTCAAGCCGATTCCCAATGCGCGTGAGCGGTGGCAGGCGCTCAAGAGCGGCGCCGTGAGTATGATGAGCGTACCCGATCAGGCCGATCTTTCGGATATTCAGAATACCGCCGGTGTAAAAACGACTCAACAGCCGGGAGTTAACATCGCTTACATGGCGATGAATATGAATAAGAAACCCTTCACCGATCTGAAAGTCCGTCAAGCTATTGTGCATGCCATCGATCGGGAAAAGCTGGTGAAGGCGGTCCTGTCGCAGCTTGGCCGGCCTGCCAAGAATCCAATCCCGCCCAATCTGCTCGGGTATAACGAAGAGATACGATTTACACCGCACGATCCGGCCAAAGCCAAACAACTTCTGACTGAGGCGGGATTCCCCAACGGATTTAAATGTTCCTTATGGACACTGCCCGTGACGAGAGAGTATATGCCCAACGGAAAACTCGCGGCTGAAATGATCCAGAGCGATCTGAAGGCCGTCGGTATTGAAACCGAGATAGTCATGCCCGACTTCCAGGAATATTTGTCGCGACGCGGTGTTGGGGAACATGAGTTGATCATTTCCGGCTGGGTCGGCGATGTACCCGATCCGCACTTTTTCTTCTATCCATTACTTGACAAATCGAGCGCGGAACAGCGTCCGACCAATAATGCGGCGTTTTATAAAGACCCGGAAATGCACGATCTGATCGTCAAGGGCAAGGAAACGTTTGACCCGCTGGAACGCAGCAATATTTATAAGAAGGCTTGCGAAATCTTTAACCGCGATCTTCCATGGTTCACCATTGCACACGCCGTTGCTATTGTTCCGATGCGGGACCAGGTGATGAACTATGTCATGCATGCCAGTTCGGTCAGAAAATTTGATAAAGTATGGCTCAAAAGATAATTTCGTAGATAGTGGTTCAATTGAAAGGGAGGGAAAAAATGAAAACCTTTTTCCACAGACTCATTATTTTTTTGATGGCGATCACGGCGGCGGCTTGCGGTCCTGAATCCAAAAAGGAAACCGGGGCGGCCGGAGATTTTAAACCGGAATACGGCGGCACATTGATCTATGCCAAGAACGGTCCGCCGATATCACTCGATCCGGCGGCCACCAAAGAGACCGAATCCTCTGTGGTGGTGGCCAGTATTTTTGATGGCTTGGTGGAACAACAAGCCGGTAAAGCGGCGATCAACCCGGGACTGGCCAAAAGGTGGGATGTTTCGAAGAACGGGCTTACGTACACATTTCATCTCAAAACCGGTGTCAAATTTCACGACGGTACGCCGTTCAATGCGGATGCCGTTCTCTTCAGCTTTAACCGTCAGAAAGATCCTAAACATCCGGGTCATACCACGCATGACAATTTCGAATACTGGAAAAATTTTGACATGGACAAGGTTCTGAATACCATCAATGCGGTCAACGATTCCACGGTGGAATTCAAACTTTACAAACCCGATGCGACGTTTCTGAATCTGCTGACGATCAATTTTGCGGCCATAGTCAGCCCTACGGCCGTCCTGAAATATCAGAATGATTTTTATAAGAATCCGGTCGGGACCGGGCCGTTCAAATTTGTATCGTGGAGCGATGACGGAACGGTCACGTGTGCGGCCAATGAGGATTTTATGAACGGACGTCCGTATGTCGATACTCTGATTTTCAAGCCGATACCCGATGGGCATCAGCGCTGGCTCGAACTCAAAGCCGGAAATGTTACCATGATGTCCAATCCCGGCCAGGCCGATCTGTCCGAAATAGAATCCACGCAGGGTATCAAGACAGCGAAACAACACGGAATCAACGTAGGCTATCTGGCAATGAACATGAGTAAGAAGCCGTTTACGGATATCCGCGTTCGACAAGCTATTGTATATGCGATCAACCGGGAAGAGCTCGTGAAGCAGGTTTACGGACCGCTTGGTCGTGCGGCTAAGAACCCGATTCCGCCCGTTCTGCTCGGATACAACGAAGAGATCCGCTTTACTCCTTACAATCCTGATAAATCGAAAGAACTTCTTAAAGAGGCCGGTTTTCCTGACGGCTTCAAAACGAAACTACTTACCATACCGATCGTTCGCGACTATATGCCCAACGGGAAATCAGCGGCGGAATTTATTCAAAAGGAATTGAAGAACGTCGGCATCGATGCGGAGATCGTCACTTACGAATGGAAAGAAGTATTGGCGCGCAGGGAGAGAGGAGAACACGAACTGGCCATTGCGGGATGGGTGGGCGATGCACCCGATCCGCATTTCTTTTTCTTCCCGCTCCTCGACAAAGTGAACGCTAAAAGCACCGGCTCAACCAATGCCGCTTATTACAACAGCGAGGAAATGCACGGTCTGATCGAAAAAGGAAAGATCGTATCCGATCCGGTGGAACGGAGCAACGTCTATAAAAAAGCCTGCGAAGTTTTCAATAAGGATCTTCCTTGGTTTACGATTGCCCACTCCGTTTCCATCGTGCCGATGCGTGATCATGTGATGGACTTCCAGTTGCATTCAAGTTCGGTAAGGAAATTCGATAAGGTCTGGTTAAAGAAGTAGGTTGACCGGGGTTTCATCAAAGAAAAGGGTAATGAATGCCCTGAAGCATCACTTTATGATGCTCTGGATGGGGCCGGGTCTTATAACAAATGAAGTTTTTTAAAGGTTGACTCTCGATGGTTTTTTTAATATTATTTGTCCCATTTTGAACAATATAAGGGATTATGAAAAACAGGTCGACGGTCATATTGCTGGGCTTTTTCCTTTTCTGTTTCGTGTCCATGGTTCTTTTCATGGTTTTCAAATTCTTTAAGCCGGAGGTTAGTTTCGGCAGAAAGATCGCCCTGATCGAATTGGAAGGCACGATCGTGGATTCGCGCGACGTTGTGCGCCAGTTCAAGAAGTACCGCGACGATGTTTCCGTAGAAGCTATCGTTTTTCGTATTGAAAGTCCCGGCGGCGGCATTACACCATCCCAGGAGATCTTTGATATCGTGAAAAAGACCCGTGCGGCGGGAAAACCTGTGATCGTCTCCATGGGGAGCGTCGCGGCATCCGGCGGCTATTACGTGGCCTGTCCGGCCGATACCATCGTTGCTAATCCCGGCACGATTACCGGCAGCATTGGTGTGATCATTCAATACCCTAACGTGGACAAACTGTTGGACAAAGTCGGCGTCAAATTCACGACCATCAAAAGCGGGCAATTCAAAGACGCCATGAGTCCTTTCCGCGATATGACCAGGCCTGAAGAATCGTATCTGCAGAATTTCGTGATGAACGCCTACGGCCAGTTTGTTGCGGCGGTAGCGGCCGAAAGAAAACTGGATACGGCGTATGTGCGCCAGTATGCCGATGGCCGCGTGTATACGGGGGAACAGGCCCTGGAACTCAAACTGGTGGACGTACTCGGCACTTACGAGGACGCGATCCTGATCGCCGCCAGAAAAGCAGGTATCACCGGTGCGCCAGAGGTAATCAAAGAGAAAAAGTACAAGCCGTCGCTTTATGATATTATCTTCGACGACGATGCCGCATCAAAGATCGAATCGGTGATCTCGTTGCCTGAATTCAAAAGTTATCCGGTCGTAAGTTATAAATACGGTTTTTAATATGAATCTTACCAAAGCAGAAATCGTCAGCAAAGTGGCCGAGGCCGTTGGACTGACCAAGATCGAGACTGAGGCGGTTATCAACGGCTTCATTTACGTGATCAACGAAACGCTCAAAAGCGGCAACGAGATCGAGATCCGCGGTTTGGGCAGTTTCCGGATCATCGAACGTCAGCCCCGGCTGGCCCGTAATCCCAAGACCGGCGGCAAAGTGCAATTGCCCAAGCGGCGCGTTCCGCAGTTCCGGCCGTCCAAAGATCTGCGCAAAGCGGTCAATTCCAAAAAGTGATGTTGGATATATTTTAACTACATAACCTAATTACCTGAAAGGAGAACAGGCATGCCCTGCGGACGAAAAAGAAAAAGAAGAAAAATGGCCACGCATAAACGCAAAAAAAGACTGCGCCGCGACCGCCATAAAAAGAAAAATCGTTGATATAACATAAAACTGGTTTTTCAAATAGTCCCGCCTCATAAAAAAGGCGGGACTCATTTTTTATTATCATGCGCAATATCAAAATCACGATCGAATACGATGGGACGGATTTTAATGGTTGGCAGTACCAACCGCATCACCGTTCGGTCCAAGGGGAACTCCAGCGCGCCGTCAAACAGATCACGTCGGAAGAAGTGACCGTGGAGGGCGCAGGCCGTACCGATACGGGCGTCCATGCGCGCGGGCAGGTCGGCAACTTCAAGTTGGAAAAAACGATCGAACTGTCCGACCTGATGAAGGGACTGAATGCCGTTCTGCCTGATGATGTGCGTATCTGGAATATCGAAGAAGCGGATATGAATTTTCACGCGCGATTCTCTGCCAAGGAACGGCGCTACAGGTATTTTCTCGTTCATCAGCCTCTGGCGATTGGGAGGCAATACCATTGGTTTTATCCGCATAAGCTGGATTTCGAACAAATGCAGAAGTCCTGCGCTATCTTTGTCGGGCAGAAGAACTTCCGTTCTTTCTGTTTATCGCAGGCCGAGGTCAATCATTATATCTGCGATGTCCGAAAAGCGGTTTGGTATGAGAAGGACCATGTAAAAATCTTTGAAATTCATGCTAACCGGTTCCTTCACAATATGGTTCGAACCCTGGTCGGTACTATGGTTAATCTGGGCCGCGGCAAGATCACTCAGGATGGTGTGATGGAGATCTTAGAAAAAGAAGACCGCCGGGCCGCGGGATTTGCCGCACCTCCCCAGGGGCTGTTTCTTGAAGAAGTTGTCTATTAAATGTTGTCTATTTGTTTGGTCACCAATAAAGTGTGATCCCATTCTTTAACACCAAGTTAGGACGCACATGAAAATAGGAAAAATCACGATCGAGCCGCTTATGCTGATGTTGGTATTCGTGCCGATCAGTATTGTCCTTGAGATTTCGCATGCCGATCCTGTCATGATATTTGCGGCATCCGCGTTGGGTATTATTCCGCTTGCCGGTCTCATGGGCAAAGCGACGGAATTTCTTTCCGAAAAACTCGGAGCCGGTTTGGGCGGACTGCTGAACGCGACTTTTGGCAATGCGGCAGAACTCATCATTGCTCTGATGGCCCTTCATGCGGGTCTGTACGATGTCGTCAAGGCTTCGATAACCGGCTCCATTACAGGGAATATCCTGCTGGTTTTGGGTCTCAGCATCACGGTCGGAGGTATGAAATACCATCAGCAGACATTTAATCGGACGGCCGCAAGCAACGGCTCAACCTTGCTGGTGTTAAGCGTCATCGGTCTTGTCGTTCCGGCTATTTTTCATACGATCGTCAAAGGGTCGGCGAATGCGCATGAGCAGGAACTCAGCCTCGAGATAGCCAGTGTTCTCTTTGTGACCTATGTGTTAAGCCTCTTTTTTACGCTGCGCACGCATAAGCACTTGTATGCCGGTGATGCCGTGCATGAGGAGGAGCTTCATGAGGAACCCCATTGGTCGACACGAACGTCGGTGCTGGTTCTCCTGGTAGCTACCGCATTTGTAGCCCTGATGAGCGAATTTCTCGTGGGCGCCGTGGAACATACCGCCAAAGTATTCGGAATGACGGACGTTTTCATCGGCGTGATACTTGTCGCGATCATCGGTAATGCGGCGGAGCACAGCACGGCCGTGCTCATGGCTCGAAAAAATCAGATGGATTTGGCTATGAATATTGCGATCGGCTCCAGCATTCAGATCGCGCTGTTCGTTGCGCCGGTGCTTGTGTTTGCGAGCTACTTTTTTGGTCAACCGATGGATCTGATCTTCACAACTTTTGAAGTGCTGGCTATCGCCGTCTCTGTTGGTATTGTAAGTCTGATCAGTATCGACGGGGAGTCTAACTGGATGGAAGGCATTCAGCTACTGGCGGTGTATGTGATTTTAGGGATGGCGTTCTATTTCTTGCCGTAACTGAAAGAGCCGGTTGATATCAACCGGCTCTTTTTTAGTTTGATCCACTACTTGATCAGCAGCATCTTCTTCGTTTTTATGATCCGTCCGGCTTCAAGCCTGTAAATATACATACCGCTGGCCATCTCTCGTCCCAAATCGTCTCTCCCGTTCCATACGGCTTCATAATTACGTCCGGTTTCAAAAAAACCGTTGGCGATAGTGGCGACCTCCTGGCCAAGGATATTATATACTTTGATTTTTACTCCGCCAGAGCGAGGAACATCAAAAGTGATGCTGGTAGTAGGATTAAACGGATTCGGATAATTCTGCGATAATTTAAATTCTTTGGGCAGAGAGGCCTCTATTTCGTTGGCTTTGCCAAAAACCCAAGAGTATTCTCCTGCAACTATTTTGAACTTGGTTTTCTTGGAGCCCTCGAAAGCATATTCGGCTGCGCTTTCTGCATCAACTCTCTTATTATTGGTCACATCAAAAATCACTATCGACACGCCTGATTGATCACCGATTTTGTTCCATGATAATCGGGTTTCACGATTATTCGTAGTGTTCTCGACGATCAAATCCCATTCATTTCCTTGGTTATTGCTTGATCGTATATCGTACGACAAACTTCTTCCCGACTCGTTTACAAAATAGGCCTGAACACCTTCCCCAACAATTAAAGGTTCGGATTCATCAAAATCATCATTACCTCCTGTGGCATTGTGAGTCGTCCCTATATAGTTGAAGGCATCTTTATGATCTCCGGATTCGACCACAAATCGAACGTTCAGCGGCAGTGGTTCTGACAAAGATTTGCCGGATGATCTGGTCCAACTGATAGCTGAACCAAGTGCAAGATTTCCACCGGTTTTATTTCTTATCATGTAACCGCCAAAAGGTTTCAGTTCCGTTACCGGTTCCCAGCCGTTCTTGCCATTCATCCACCAAATACTTCCAACCCAGGTGGCATTTCGTGAAATCACATTTGCAGAAAAGACATAAGGCCAAGGAACAAAATTCCAACCGGGTTTCAAAATCCAACTATTGAAATGAGTTGACGTGCTCACCGAAACACCGTTTATCGTCGTAAATAGTTTGCTTGCTTCTCCGGTACGGTCAAAAATAAGATATGCATTCCCATCAGAAAGAAACTTCGTATCAATAAACTGTTGCGCCTGCACATCCATAGCTAATACACGCCAATTGATCGGCTTCCCATTTCTTAATTGTTGAGGACCAAAATAACCGGTTATATCCACATCGTAATCAAATGGCCAAGATAGGCTAAAATATCCCCCGGCAGTTATGCCATTGGGATAGGCACTTTGTGATAAAACCGCAGATATGTCAGTGTATAAACATGTCACATATTTTGAACCGGCATGGCCTGTAAACAAAATATCCTTTTTATTATCATTGTTGCAGTCCTCAATGGCGGCAGAGCTCCATACGCAGGGAATCAGTGACAATCCCATATCTGAAAACTGGTTATTCCCATTGTTGCGGTAGATCTTGGTCATTGGTGTGTTATAGGCATCCAGGGCTCCCGATATGAATATATCTAGATCGCCGTCATTGTCGAGATCGGACCAATTTGCGGTACTGAGGTAGACCCCTGTCAAAGATGCGTAAATATCCGTAAAAGTATTGTTCCCATCGTTACGATATATTCTTGAGATCACATTGCCCCCACCGGCATCCAAAGACCCCGTCAACAGAACATCCAGGTCATTGTCGTTGTCATAATCTCCCCATGCAACCGAACCGAGTGTTACAGCTGCAAACAAGACACCTGTTTTTGAAAAAGTGCCACTACCATTGTTGCGGTAAAGCCGGGTACTGAAATCCACACCTGAAGAATTGCCGCATACGATTAGATCCTGATCTCCGTCATTGTCGTAATCTCCCCAAGCCATCCGCGTATTCCCTACCGAATCTATTCCCAAATTGACCTCTGTAAAAACATTATTAAGATCATTTCGATACATTCTCGACAATACAGTGCTTCCATCCGGTGAACCAATTACAGATAAGTCCAGGTCTCCGTCGTTATCCCAATCACACCAAGATACGGCTGCTTCCGTCAAATTAGTCAGGGAAATGTTTAATCCTGTAAAAACACCATTGTCATTTCGGTATATTTTGGTCAAGGCGGGCACGATAGCCAAAGCGCTGGTTGTACCTGAAATAGCTAAATCCAGATCACCATCGTTGTCATAATCACCCCATGCAACGGCGGCTCTGCGAACACCCTGCAACGATGCGCCTATATCAACGAAAACATTGTTGCCATCATTTCGATAGAGCCTTGTTATAACACCGTCAGAATTTGAAAGGCCGGCGATCAATGCATCCGGATCACCATCCTTATCGTAATCCGCCCATGTGCATGCGCCTTCACTAACAGCGATGAATTGTTCCTCGGAAACATCAATAAGGGTTTGAGATCTGAGATTTGCGACAATGAATATAACCGCCGCCGCCGTCAATAAATATGTTTTCAAAATCCGCATAAGAAAACTCCTCATGCCTTAGTCCAATGGTGGAAAGTGAGGATCGGGAATATTGTCGCCTTTCTTCTTTCCGCTGCCGATTAGAAATACAGCCGCGGCTCCTCCTACAACAAGTGAGCCACCAATAATATACCATACGTGATCCCATTGATCCTTTTCGCTCTGAACATTATGATACAAAAATGAGTTGTTGTCTGGGGTTTTCACTTTCGTCGCAAAGGTATCCGCCACGCTCTTAATGGCACCCAACAACCCGTTCACTTTTCCTTCATAATCCACAACTTCATTCTGCACAATTTCTCCAGCTTGAACCGATATTAACCGTAGATCAACTGTGTAAATATCCCCTAATTTGTTTATCATGCCGGTTACCATGGCTTCTGCGTGTAGGGATCTACCGATCCCAACCGCACAAGCCAAACTAATACAATCTTTGGCCGTATTCTGTGCAATCCCTGAGCGGTCTGCGTTTTGCTGATCAAATTCAATAAGCCGAAACACCTGCGTCTTTATCAGGAGCTCACCGAAGCGGCTTGTCAGAGTTCTTAATTCAGCCTCTCCAAGGCTTCCGCCGGATTGAAAATCAAGAACGGCCACTGAAATCTTTCTCTCTTGAGCAAATGAAAATATCGTGATTGTCAGTAGAAATAACAGAAAGGTAATGGTTTTCATTGAGTTCGCTCCTCTGATTTTGTCTCCTTTGGAGAGGCCTGCGGTCTATGACACCATCCGTACAGCCTTACAAATTTATAAATATATAGTATGAAAAGGCAATGATAAGTGTCATTATTTTTTATTGATCTGGAACATTCACGCCTTATCATCAGAAAAACATGGACTGATGATAGAAATAAGGCCAGTCGGATGGAAGGCATTCAGCTTTTAGCCGTCTATGTGATTCTCGGGATGGCGTTCTATATCTTGCCGTAGAAAAGGTGAGCCAATTGCTACCCGTTCTTCTCAATACTTTCCATGAACTTATTGAACAGATAATCACTGTCATGCGGGCCCGGGGATGCCTCGGGATGATATTGAACGGAGAAAATGGGCAGTTCTTTATGACGAAATCCTTCGAGCGTTCCGTCGTAAAGATTAAAATGGGTGAGTTCGATCTCTTTTTCGTTGAGCGATTTGGGATCCACTGTAAATCCGTGATTTTGTGAAGTGATCTCGATCACGCCCGTTTCAAGATTTTTTACGGGATGATTGGCTCCGCGATGGCCGAATTTAAGTTTGTAAGTATGACCGCCCAAGGCAATGCCGGCTAACTGCTGGCCAAGACAAATACCGAATATAGGTTTCTTTCCGATCAGTTTGCGGATCTCCGGGATCACGTAATCCACCGCCTCCGGATCTCCCGGTCCATTGGATAAGAAGACGCCGTCCGGATTGATCTTCAGGATCTCCTCGGCTTTGGTTTTAGCCGTAAACACATGCAGACGGCATCCGCGCTCGACGAACTTTCTCAGGATATTTCTCTTAACTCCAAAATCATAAACCGCGATCGTGTAGCGGTGCTCTTTCGTCACGTTTTCCAGGAACTGCCAGTCTTTGGGATTGGCCTCACTCCATTCATAGTTTTTCCTGCACGTGACTTCATCTACGAGATTTGCGCCAACCATACTGGGCGATTGTTTCACCTTCTCAAGGAGACTCGCCGTATGAAGATCTTTGGTGGAGATGATCGCGCGCATAGCTCCGCAATTGCGGATATGGCGCGTAATGGCGCGGGTATCCAGCCCTTCGATACCCATGATGCCATTTTTTTTCAAAAGAACGTCAAGCGATTCATCGGACCGCCAATTGGAAGGATAGGTACACAATTCCTTTACGATAAAGGCTTTGATATGCGGTTTGGCCGATTCAAAATCCTCCGAACTGATACCGTAATTACCTATGAGGGGATAGGTCATGACGATCATTTGTCCGCAGTACGACGGATCCGACAGGATCTCCTGATAGCCGGTCATACTGGTATTGAATACGATCTCTCCGGTGGTCTCGCCGTCCGCGCCAAAAGAAACACAGTCGTAGCTTCGTCCATCTTCTAATACAAGTTTAGCTTTGGTTCTCATTCTTTCAATGTTATGTCTTAAGTATTTTCTTTGCCAGTTTAGGAAAATCCGTGATCACACCATCCACGTTGAGTTTTTTCAGGCGGAGGATTTCGGCTTCATCGTTAACCGTCCATGGGAAAACGGTGCAACCCGACTCACGGGCCTTATCCACCAAGGTTTCCGTGACGCCGTTATAATTGGGATGCCATGAATCAACGATCAGGCCCTTGGCCAATCGTTGATTAAGACGGGGCATTCTTTTTTCATAGATGAAACCGGTCTTGAGCGTCGGATCCACTTTCTGCATTTTGCGAATGACAAGGGGATTGAACGATGAAATAATGATCTTCCTTTGCAAGCCGTAGTGGTAGATCAGATCCACGACCCGTTGTTCGATCCGGCCTCGCAGGGGGAACTCGCTTTTGATCTCGACATTGATCAGCAGGGAAGAATGTTGATACAAAGCCAGGACTTCGGACAATGCGGGAATACGTGTATCGACTACCTCGCTTTTCAATTTCATTTTTTGCAGATCAGCCAGTGTTTTTGTTCTTACCATTCCGTGTCCGTTTTCCGTCAAACGTTCCAGCCGGATATCGTGAAACACGACCAATTCTTTGTCCTTGGTAAGACGCACATCCATTTCCACGCCGTCGTATCCTTCATCCAGAACCGCCTGAAAGGCCGGGAGAGAATTCTCAGGATATCCTGAATAGGTGACGCCGCGGTGCGCAATGATCATGATTTTTCTCGAAAGGGTCATTATGAATTTCTTCCGGCAATGACGTTCTCGTAATAGTCAACGTACATCTGGACGATACGGTCGGTTCCGAAGTTGTCCAGAACCCTTTTTCTGGCATTCATACCCAGTTGTTCCTGCAGGGCCGGATCGGAGAAGATCTTAACGATATCCGAGGCCATGGCATCCACGTCGCCCAATTTTTCAAGGTATCCCGTTTCACCGTGGCTATTGATCTCGGGCAATCCGCCGACATTCGTTGTTACGACGGGAACGCCGGAGGACATGGCTTCGAGGGCTGCCAGACCGAAACTTTCACTTTCGCTTGGAAGAAGGAAAACATCGGCTTTGCCGATCAGGTCGGAGACGGCTTCTTGTTTGCCAAGAAACAGCACATCGTTCTCAACATGAAGCTCCCGGGCCAGCTGCTCGCTGTTGTGCCGTTCCGGTCCGTCGCCGATCAGCACCAGCTTGCTATTCACGGAGTCCTTCACCTTTGCAAAAATACGGATCACGTCGTTCAGACGCTTCAGCGGACGAAAGTTGCTGGTATGCATGATGATTTTCTCACCCTTAGGGGCGATGTGTTGGAGGAATCCGTTGCACGAGCCGCTGCCTTTTTCCTGCGGCTTGTATTTTTCCGTGTCGATGAAGTTGTGAATGACCTCGATCTTGCGGTTAGGCTTGATCTCGGAATAGGTGCGATTGCGCAGGTATTTGGAAACGGCGGTTGTGCCGTCGCTTTCGTCGATGCTGAATTTGATCAGGTTCAGATAGGAACGGTCCATAGCCAGCAGAGTGATATCCGTTCCGTGAAGGGTTGTGACGATCTTCAGTTCTTTTATGCGGTTGTTCTTGCGAATGATCTGTTTCGCCAGATAAGCGCTCGGTGCGTGCGGGATTGCATAATGCACATGCAGAAGATCAAGGTCCTCAAATTCGGCGACTTCGGCCATGCGGGCCGCCAGAGAGAGAGCATAGGGCGTATGTTCAAATACCGGGTAGGTCATCACATCCACGGCATGGAAATAGACATGTTCTCGGAAAGAAGCCAGCCGGAAAGGGATGTCCGAAGTAATAAAATGAATATCGTGGCCGCGTTTGGCTAGTTCGATACCAAGTTCCGTGGCCACCACGCCGCTGCCGCCGTAGGTTGGGTAACAGGTAATGCCTATTTTCATGAACGAATCATCGGTTAACGTTTTCTGAAAACCACGTACACGCCATACGCAAGGACGATCCCGATCATCGCGTACTTGTTGAATTCAGGCCCGAAAACGCCGAACAGGTTCAGGATAATGATCATGATCATCAGGCCGATCACGGCCCATCCGTACCACTGCCAGTGCCTCGCGCGTTGACGTTTGGCTTCGGCTTTTGCTTCATCTGGATCGGTAGGAAGATGTTCCTGCGGATCGCCGGGTGTCGGGTTCTCAGACATAAATCAGTTTCTGTAAATTTTTAATATTTTGAGATGTTGTTCACCGCTCGGAACTTTGATCACGGCCGTATCGCCTACGGATTTTCCCAGTAATCCTTTTCCAATCGGCGTATTGACGGAAATTTTTCCCGATTCCCAATCGGCCTCGTTGTCAGGAACCAGGGTATAAGTGATCTTTTCTTTGGTTTTGATATTCTGCAGATCCACTGTTGCGAGAATGTATACCTTGTCGGACGGGATGTCTTCTTCTTTGACGATGACCGCATGCATGATCTTATACTCCATATCGTTAATGCGGTTCTGCATATGCTGGAGTTCTTCTTTGGCGGCGTGGTACTCCGCATTCTCTTTGAGATCACCGTGTTCGCGGGCCACCTGCACGCGGTGAGCGATCTCCGGACGCTTCACGTTCTTAAGATGCTTGAGTTCCTCTTTCATTTTCTTCAACCCATCTGGGGTTACGTAGAATTTCGACATCCGCGGATGACTCTCCTTTTTTTGTTGGTTACAGACTATTCTACTTTAGTATCGCGAGAACTTCCTGCTGAAGAGGCGTACCGGTAACAAGAATATCCTTGTTCTCCATTACAAAAACATCGATCTCCGACCTCACGCCAAAGTCGTCGATGAAATAAATACCCGGCTCGATGGAGAAACACGTGCGGGGAATGATGCGCCGGTTATCCTTGGTTTCCAGATTGTCGATATTGGCCCCATTGCCGTGTACATCCTCGCCGATGGAATGCCCCGTGCGATGAATGAAGTACTCGCCGTAACCTTTGGACTTGATGAAATTGCGGCACACATCGTCGATCTGCCAGCCGTACAGCGGCTGGTCTTTGTTGATCTCGTTCTTAATAAAACTGACCGCGGCATCCCGCGCGCCTTTGACCACTTGAAAGATCTTTTCGTATTTTTCCGGAACGGCCGTACCGGCGTAACCGACCCACGTATAGTCCGCGTATACTCCCCTGGGAGTTTTCTTTTTTGCCCACAGGTCGATAAGTACAAAGTCCCCTTCGCGGATCTCCTTGAAAATGTCCTTGGTCGGTTCGTAATGCGGATCGCCGGAGTTTTGATTAACGGAGCAATTAGGCATATGTTCCGTTGTCAGGCCGCTTTCGCTGAACCGGCGGAGAATGAATTGCTGAACATCGTATTCCGTGATCTTTTGTTTTGACTTGAGTTTGTGTTTGATCTCATCGAAGGCCTCGTGTACGATCTTGATAAGCGCGCGGGAAGCTTCGAGATGGAGTTCCAGCTGTTCGTTGTCCCAGGTGGAATCAAAATACTGAATAAGATCCGCCGATGAGACGATCTCGGCGCCGGTCGTCTTCTTGACCAGTTCCAGAGTGCCTGCGTCTACGATCGATACGTAAGGGATATTGGCTTCCGGAGAATACTCCATGGCCATTTTCTTGGCGCCGCGAACCATGCGTTTGAGCGCATCTTCCAGTTCCCGCCAGCTGGAATAGATCATCTTATCGCCGGGGAGCGTGTCGAGCGTTCCGCGTTCAATACCGTGAACAAGTTTCTGAGGCGTGCCGGAAGCCGGGATGTAGTAAAAGAACCTTCGCATCTGCGTGAGATGCTCGGGCAAGTTGAGTATCTTTTGTGCTACGGGATTATTCTTACGAAAACTGTAAAAAAGCCATCCGTCCACGCCGAGAGTACGGATCGACTCCTGGATGTGCGCGACGCGCTTATCCGTGAGTCCTTTTTCAAAATTCGCTTCCATACCAAATTCCTGTATTAAAAATGTGTGAATCCGTCGGCCATGATCTCGGATCTTTTTGTACCGTCCGCCAAAGTTATTCGACCTGAACGGTTGATCCGGCCGATGGCCGTAATCTGTTTACCCAAAACCTTTTTAGCTTTCAGAAATTCTGCAGGTGCCAGAGCCATCAGTAGCTCATATTCCTCGCCGCCGTTTAACACGTAATCACGGATATCTTCGTGCAGTTTTTCCGCCGTTTTTCTTGTTTGGGGATGAACCGGGATCCGGTCAAGTTCCACTTCGGCGCCGGCCTTACTGGCTTCGCAAAGGTGTTTCAGGTCGGACGATAAACCGTCGCTGATATCGATGCACGCGTGAATTTTTACTTTCGCATCCAGGAGCTGCCGGATCCAATCGACCCTCGGTACCGGCGCAATATGTTTTTGTCTTATATAATCAGCTGCAGGGAACCGTCTCTTCCACTGCAAACTCCTCAGACCGGCGTGCGATGCGCCCAGATCTCCCGTCACCGCTAGAACATCTCCCGATCTGGCCGAACTTCTCTTGAGCAACCGGTTCTTGTGAACCTGACCCAGCGCGGTGATGCAAACGACGAATTCTCTTTTGGCGCGACTGATGTTTCCGCCGATCACGCGGATTGAAAACTTATTTGAACAGGCAGAAATTCCGCGATACAGCTCCGAAATGTCCTCGGCTTTGATTCTTTCAGGAATCGTGAGATGAACCAATAACCATTTTGGCTCGGCCCCCATCGCAGCCAGATCGCTTAGATTGACCGCCACGGCTTTCCAGCCAAGATCACGAAAACCGGTATACCGTAGGTCAAAATGGATTCCTTCGGTCATTGCGTCAACAGTGATCACGTTCAGCTTACTGCCGGATGTTTTGAAAACCGCGGCATCGTCGCCGATGCCCAGCATCAAACCGGGTGTCTTTTTGGATGAAGAAACGATCCGCCCGATCATACGGATCAGACCGAATTCCCCAAGACGCCGGATGCTGGTACGTGATGTCATAAACGTTGGCAATATAAACGAATGCCTGCACTTAATCAAATTGTTTTTGAGGCACTTACGTGGTTCAAATCAAGAAAAGCGGGAGTTCGGGAGGATCAGAATTCCAATATTGTGCCGACGGTATAGCTCCGGCCGGGCATCCGGTAGCGCTCGATCTCTTCGTACTGCGTATTGGTTATGTTATTTACAGAAAGGTAAACCATTTTACCGGTGGCTATTTTATAAGAAAGTTTGGAATTGATGACAAAAAAGGAGCCGGGTTCGCTCCCGGGGTAAATGGACACTTCTTTCATGGCGCTGCTGTAACGGCCGTTCACATTCCAGGCAAAATTACTGTAAAACGCATCGGAGTTGAAATTGAGAGAATGTTTTACTTTATACGGCAGGTCATGATTTCCGCTTTCATAACCAACATCGTTCAGTCCGGCGTCTTTGGAAATGTCGCGGGCATCCAGATAAGTGTAGCCGATCGAGGCCGTATAATAATGTTTGCAATAGAGATTGAAGTTGATTTCAAATCCTTGCATGCGTGCACGGTTCAGATTGACAACTTCATAAAGACTTCCGGATACCAGTTTGTAAGCGATCAGGTCTTTGTACTCATTGAAGAAATATGAGATATCGTAGGCCGTATACTCGGTGATGCGGAATTTGGTTCCCAATTCGAAGGAGGCATACAGCTTTTCCGATCTCAGGTTGGCATCCTGAACAAAATTGATCCCGCCTCCTTGTTCGTATTTGATGTAACGTTCCGCCACGGACGGGTTTCGGTAGGCTTGTGCGAGAAGCGTTCGGACAGACCAATGGTCATTGACCGAATAGACCATCGATATCTTCGGACTGAAATTTCCTTCCGAGTATCCTCCGAGGATACGATTGTAATCGTATCGGACACCGATCGTAGTAATGAACTTTTGATGAATCCGGATCTCGTCCTGAAGGTATCCGGCTACGTTGAACGCCTTGTGTTTTCCATACAACGTATTGGCCGGTCTGGCATCCGTAAAGTCAAACTGGAAATCAGTACCTGCAATGAAATAATGAGCCTTACCAATGAAATAATCCAGCTGCGATACATTACCGAAGCGGTTCGTCCTGATGGTCGTCTGCGGGATTTCCTGATGGCCCGTGTTAACGTTGGTGCTGTCGTTTCCGGGGTGCGGGTCGAACGTGTAGGTCGATCCGTTGTTATAGTAGTAAAACCGCGTCGAGTATTTTACTTCCGTACTCGGGATAGCATAGTAGTACAGATCGGTGTTGAATTCGTACCGGTCCTGACGGTCGTCTTTTCGCCAGGGCGCCACGGAATAGGCATTGACAAAATTAAGCCAAGTCGCGGGATATTCGTTGTGGATCCGATTATAATTGGCTGAAAGCTGAATGTTTCGGTTGTTTGAAAAATTATAGATCGCTTTTCCATAGACATTGTACATTTCAAAACCTGTGGACTCACGATGACCTTCGTTATACTTCCTTCCGGCATCCACCAGAAATGAGAAATTGTCCACTTTCCGGCTGTGGGAGAATTCGAGTGTATTATACGCGCCGACCTTGTCGTAATCGGTATAAGACGGTGCCGGATTGTAGAATCCATATTCTGCGTGTACTTTGGTATAAGGCTTGAGAACGGGTTTCTTAGTTATCACATTGATCACGCCGCCCATGGCATTGGAGCCATAAAGTGATGAATACGCACCTTTCACTACTTCAACGCGTTCGATCGAGTTGGTTGGAACCAGATTCCACAGAGCGCCGCCCGATTCCGGACTGAGAGCCGGTCGCCCGTCGATCAGGAGCAGCACGCGATTACCTACACCTGCGCCGGCAACTTCTGATGAACCGCGGATGGATACGGCTTGAACATTGGATCCGCTGGATCGTGTCATTTGAATACTGGGAGCGGCCTCGATAGCCTGATCGAAGGTCGAGATACCTTTGTTTTTGATTTCTTCCGCGGTGATCACACCAACGCTGGCCGGTGCGATATTGGCCGTTTGTTCCCGCCTTGAGGCGGTAATGATAATATCTTCGGAAATGATCGCAGCTTCTTCCATGGCTATTTCCACAGATGTGGCCCGATTGTAAACTACGACTACATTGTCCACGATCTTTATATCATAGCCGATGAAATTGGCCTGAACTTTGTGCATGCCGATAGGCACTCTGGCGATCTTGAAAGCTCCGTTTTCATCCGTTACGTCGCCCAGTACGGTGCCAACGACCATGACATTGACATAAGACAGAGGTTCTTTGGTCTTTGAGTCGAAAATCCTGCCTGATATCTCGCCAAAGATTTTTTTGCTTCCATCCGTGTCGTCTTCCAAAGATCCGGACCACAGGTAGGCCGGAAGGATGAAAAACATGAGGAAAGAAATCAATGCCGGTATGTATTTTGAATGTTCTTGTTTCACAAATTTGGATATAAAAATGAAGTGGCCTGAACATATCAAGCCACTTCTTGTGAGAATACTTACGGAATCATCGGCACCCAGACATTATACCATGTTGCCGCGAATTTGTAATCAGCTCTGAAGTTGATCTCCAAATTATCGCCTTTTTCAACAGTAATAGGTGACGGCGGAGGATAACTCATGGGGGCGCCAGTAAAAGCAAAGCCGTAGCTCACGCTGTCCGGATGTTCCCAATGAACGCCCAAAGTCGCGGTCTTTTTTCCCGAAGCCGAGGAATAGCCGCGGCTCGTCGTGCGGAAGCCGACCGCAAGGGCCGAATACGTGCCGGGTTCAACTTCAATAGAATATTCGTATGTGGAGTCGGCCGGATTCATATCCAGAATGATAGGATCGTTGGCATTATAAGGAGCGCCTTGTGCATAAGTTCCACCCGGGCTCGCAGCCCAAACCGAATCTCCGAATATCACGATTTCCACTACGCCGCTGTCGGCTGAGGAAACGGATCCACTTTGGGTCCAGGTATAAAGATTCTTGAATGTAATAGTGCCATGAATGGTAGCCGTATTGGGCTTGTCATCATCGCATCCGGTAAAGGCGAAGGCCGCCAATGCGATCCCCATGACGACAGATAGGACGGTTGTTTTCGATTTCATTTTTTCCTCGCAAAAAAGAATAGTTAATAATATTTACGACCTAAATATAACATGAAAACAGTTGTTTTCTATGACACTTGTCATGTTTTACGATTTTGTTACAATTCCCTGACAGATCTTTGACAAAAAGCCGATTTTGGTTTGTGGGACGTTAAGATATATGTATAAAAAGCTGACAGAAGAAGCTAAACCACGAAACGAATGACCGTTATTAGTCAATGAACCAATGATACCATTTTCCCCATAAACCTTTTTGCAATTAATTAGTCTAATATTTAACTTTGCAGAAGCGGAGCTATCACGCTGACCATGAGCCTGAATGGAAGATAAAGAACTTTTAGAACTGTTTAAGAACGGGTCAACCTTCGAGCGCGAAAAGGCTTTCAATAGGATTGTATCTTTGTACAAAGAAAGGCTGTACGCCGTTATCAGAAGCTTTGCTAATGACCACGACGATACGGATGATCTCCTGCAGGAGACTTTTGTAAAGGCTTATGAACACTTAGACCGGTTTCGTGGCGAGAGTTCACTATACACTTGGCTGTGCCGTATTGCGATCAATCAGTCGATCTCGTTCCAGAGGAAGAAGAAACTAAGGCACTTCGTCAATTTCGATGACCTTCCGCTGGCCGCCCAGCAAAGCGACCCGGAAAACAAATTGCAGGAAAAAGAGCTCAAAAATCTGATCCAAGAGGCCGTGGACCGTTTATCGGAAAAGCAAAAGATCGTTTTCAACCTTCGGTTCCATGATGAATTGAGCCACGCGGAGATCGCTCAGATCACGGGTAATT
Source organism: uncultured Bacteroidota bacterium (assembly GCA_964415295.1). Taxonomy (GTDB): domain Bacteria; phylum CLD3; class CLD3; order SB21; family SB21; genus SB21. The sequence continues at coordinate 398,750 of CAYPYN010000001.1, read as the reverse complement.
CCGTGGGCACGATCAAAGCCAATTTTTTTCATGCAATACAGAAAATCAAAAGTTATCTGGATAAACATTATAACGAAAAGAGCGCGGTATGAAAGTGGATCGGGAAATCATCATAGCCTATATTCTGGGGGATCTTGACCCGGCCCGGCACAAGGAAGTCGCGGGTCTGATACAAGGCGATGAGAATTGGAAGAAGGAGTACGAGAACTGGTCGGAAGTATTGGGACAATTAAACGCCCAAAAACCTATGTTGAACAGGTTTGAGGATATACCCGATCGCTATTGGGCTTCCTTCCTCCCGAGAGTACGGGAGCGGATCGACGAAAGGGCGCGCCGATTTGAAAGGGTGCGTGAAAGGCTATTTCATGCCGCTCCATCGTTTGCGTTAGCGGCTATCATATTGTTCTTTGCGAATGACATTTTGATCACCAATAAGAAACTGGACTATCTTTTGGAGCAGTACTCATGGGTAAGCAACATCAATTCGACTGAAGTCGTTGATGAGTATATCCGTGAGAATATTTCCGCCGCCGATGACCTCATCAGCGATCTTCTGGAATCGGATGATGAAGCGGCGGCGCTGGCCGATTGGGAAAGTTCCTACAGTCCGACAGAGCCTTTGCCGTATGATCTGGAGTTGACGGGGGAAGAGCAGAAAGAATTACTGAATAAGCTTGAAAATACCACATCATTTTAAATACCAAAGGTGCGTTATGAAGATATCTATACTTTATGTGTCATTGATCCTTGCGGCGCTGGGGTTCCAACCGCTCATGGCTCAGGAAGAACCGGACTTTCGAGGAAAGATCGATGAACTTAGGAAGAAAAAGCTGCTTGAGGAACTCAATCTTTCGAAGGAGAAGAACGAGGCGTTCCTGAAGGTCTACGATACTTTTATTGAACAGGAGCGCAGTCTTCATCGTGAGAAAAGAGATGCTTTTAAGAAGCTGGTTCATATGTCGGCTCTCGGAGAAGAAATACCCGACAAGAATATTCTTAAGGCGTTGGATCTGATCAATGAGGTTGATATGAGAATCGTGACGAATCATGTGAATTTTGTCAAGGATATGGGAAAGAGCCTTACACCGGCAGAGATTGCGCGCGTGATCGTTTTTGAACAGAACTTTCAAATGAAGATGCGGGAAAAAGTGATCGATATACGAAAGAAACCAAAAATGAAGCGCTATATGGTGGAGCCACCACCATTTATCGAAGAAGGTCTGGGTGATTAGTTATAGGAGTCAACGAGTCGCGTTCTACAAGCGTCTGCCAAACACGGCAGGCGCTTTTTTTGTTTTATAAAGATATATTTATTAATTATTTATAATATAAATATCAAGTTTGGGAATAAATTAGGTGTCTTAACGTTAAATGTTTAAACATTTAATCTTTTCCAAGACCAACCTTATCAAACAGGAGGAATCATGAAGAAACTCACCGCTTACATCATCGCGCTTCTGCTGACGGCAGGATCGGCCTTCGCGCAAACAGCATGGGAACTTGACAAAGTTCATACAAACGTCATGTTTACCGTTTCCCATATGGTTGTTGCCGAAGTAACCGGCAGTTTTACGGATTTTGACGCATCGATCAGCCATACCAAACCGGATTATTCCGATGCACAGGCTTCAATGACGATCAAAGTAGCTAGCATCAGCACGGATAACGAAAAACGCGATGCGCATCTCAAGTCGGAGGACTTCTTCGCGGCAGAAAAATTTCCGGAGATCACTTTCAAAAGCAAGTCCTTCAAAAAGACGGGCGACAATACTTATAAGATCACCGGCGACTTCACCATGCGCGGCGTATCGAAGACGATCGAGCTGGATGCAAAATACAAAGGCGAAGTGAAGGATCCATGGGGTAATATCAGATCCGGGTGGAAAGTGACCGGCACGATCAACCGGTTGGATTTTGGGGTGAATTGGAATAAAGCGATCGAAGCCGGCGGTTTTGTAGTTGGACCGGACGTGGAGATCAATATCAATACCGAGTTTACCAAGAAAAAACAATCGTAACGGAGATTCCGGAGCCGTCTGGTCCGGGGATCACGTGGAGTATATCCGCGGATCCCCGGCGGCTCCATAAAAGCGCTTGAAATGCGCCGGCGTATTTATTACTATTGATTATGCCTATTGAAGATAGAATAAAACAATCCAAATTCCGCAACGAATACCACCGTCTGCTCGCCAACTTATACTATCAATTCAATAACATCTACAATGAAGTCCAGAAACTGCTGAAACCTTACGGCGTTTCGTTCCAACAATACAATATTCTCAGCATCCTTCGTGGCCAGTATCCGAATGCCGCCTCTATCCAATTGATCAAGGAACGTATGGTTGAACAGAATTCCGACGTTTCGCGTCTGGTCGACCGTTTGCTCAAAAAGAAATTGCTCAATCGTACGACTTGTCCCAGCGATCGCCGGCAAGTGGACGTGATCATTACCGAAGAAGGGCTGAATTTATTACAACAGATCGATGGCATGACCGGCCGGTTCGATGCGTTGGTATCCAACCTTTCTATTACAGAAGCACAAATGCTGAATCAATTATTGGATAAGATCAGATGAAAACTCACTTAACACGATACCTGTTTCAAAAAATAGTGTTTTCCGCCGCATGCTTAGCCGTAATCTCATGCACACAAACTGAAAGCAAACCCAAAGAGGCAGACAATCCGGTACTTCCAAAATCTTTTTCCGAGTACTGGTATCAGGGTAAAGCCGAAATCAGCCGGTTTGAACTTCAGCAGGCGCGTTATGGAGAAATGCGGTCCGGAGAAGCCGTATTGGTTTATGTGACGGAAGATTTTCTTACGTCACAACAAGTTAAATTGGAAGACTACTCCAAAGGGAAAACCGGCGCAACGCCGATCCTAAAGCTCAACCTGACCAAAATGTTCCACACCGGTATTTATCCCTACACGATGATGGCCAGCATCTTTTCACCGATTGATCTGAAAAACTTTCCGCACGCCCTAAAAGTCAACGCCACCGTGCTGGAATGGTGCGGACAGGTTTTTACTCAGATCAACAACAGAGAAAAGTACTACGACGTTCGAAGCTTTTCTTACTTTGAAAAAGAAGGGGATGACTCCTTTTCAGTCGAGAAGGTCTTTCTGGAGGATGAGATGTGGACCCGTATACGCATCGCGCCCGACCAATTGCCCCAAGGCGATATCCGGATGGTTCCAGGCAGTCTTACCGCAAGATTGAGGCATAGAAAATTATCAGCCGAGCCGGCACAAGCCACCGTCGTTACGAACGGCGATACGGTACGTTATCAATTGATCTATCCTGAATCAGAGCGCAAACTGGCGATCCAATTCGGCCGTCTATTTCCGCATGAAATCTTATCGTGGGAGGAAACTTATAAAGATGGTTTCGGTGAAAAAGCCAAAGTTCTGACCACCAAAGCTGTTAGAAAGAATTCGATTTTTCTGGATTACTGGAATAAGAATGCCGCCGCCGATTCGGTTTACCGTATGCAGCTCGGCCTGACCTACTGACCGCTATCCCTTGACGCGCGTCCAATAGGACGTTCGGCCGATCAAAGCGATCGCCGTGTACCCGCGCAGTTTGATCTTATCCGGTCCGACCAATTTGATGAAACATTTGTAATCGGAACCTTTCTTGGGATCGTAGATCATACCTTCGTTCCACTCATCGTCGCTTGAATCGTAGACAAATCCGCGCAGAACCACAAGCCCCATGATCGGATCGTTTTGTTTGGCCGTGTCCGGGTTCTTCCAGTCCACACGTGCGGCGCCCAGTTTGACTTTTGGATTACCCGCGTTGATTGCCATATCTTGCTCCGTGTAGACCGGGTCTTTCAGCCAAACGATCTTTCCGAAATACTTGTCGTTTAATTTATAGATCTCGATTCTGGCTGTGCCTTCCTGGTTGAGCCAGATACCCAAAAGGTCGTCGGGATTACCGGCATTCAGCAAAAAAGATGGGTTTAGTAATAGCAGAAACCCTAACAAAAATCGTATCATAAGGTTTTTAAAAAAATTAATGCCACGAATACGTCAAGAATAGAAAATCGGGTCCTGGCGTTTTCGTGGCATTGGTAAAATCTACTTGATCCTTGTCCAATAACGTGTCTTGCCCAACCACGGCATGCCGAGAATATAGCCTTTCAGTTTGAGCTTGTCCGGTTCTTCCAGCTTGACAAAACAAGTGTATGTCTTGCCTTCATCGGCTTTGTAGACGAATCCGTCGTTCCACTCATCCTCTTCGGCATCGAACTTGACCCCCTGTAAGATGACCAGACCAATGATCGGGTCGTTTCGCCGGGCCGGATCGGGATTCTTATAATCCACTTTAGGAGCTCCGAGCTTGACATTGGAGAACTCTTTTTCCGGGTGATCGTTTTCATCCAGATATGGCTGATCGTAATTCGGCACTTGTAGCCAGATGATCTTTCCGTAATACCGATCGCCTTGTTTGTACACCTCGATATTAACCTGTTCCCCCTTTTCATTGAAGTACATCCATTTTCCGACAATATCGTCCGGATTGGATGCCATGGCCCGTGTCGAAACGGTCAAAAACAGCGCGGCAAGAAATAACATGAGACGTTTCATACTCACTCCTCCTGCTTTACTTGATAATGGTTGGTGACTTCCAGAGAATAATTAGCTCTTAGAATATTTCTTTCGCTTGTCAAACGGGCTATGCGGCTCGCCTTTGCCTGAAAATCTCTTGTCCATAACCTTCTTGAGGTTTCTGAATTTTGCATCGGCATGTTCTACGATCACGGTCTTACCGGACAGTTTGATTCCCGTTAATTTTCTGACGACCGCATCGGCCACTTCCGAATCAACCTTGAATTGCGTATGGTTATCCTGGATGAAAACTTTGCCGATTTGCCTTCCGTCCACGCCGGCCAGGTTGCAGATCTTTCCGATCAGAGTTCCGGTCTGAAGATTGTCCCTCTGACCCAAATTGATGGAAAGCTCCACCATATTTTCCGAGAAGCCCCGTTTTTCTCTGAAACCGCTCCGTTGGCCGAAATTGTCCGGTGCATTGAGTTCCTTATCGTCTTCATATTTCTCAAGGATCTCACGGCACAGCAGCGTGACAAAGCCTTTGGTTATCTCTTCGGCGCTGTATTTTTTCACCAGCGGTTGCCACCTTGAAAAATAGCGGTCAAAACCGTTCGGATTTTGGATGGCCGTTTCAAATTCACCGATGGTGCGGTCAATATAGGACTCCATGATTTCTTCCAGGCCAGGAATGCGCGATTTCGTAATCTTTTTTCTTGTGTTGCCTTCGAGCCGCCGCAGTTTGTATTGTTCCTCCGGCGTAATCAGTGTTATAGCGATACCCGTTTTTCCGGCGCGACCGGTACGGCCGATACGGTGTATATAGCTATCCGACTCCTGAGGTAAAGAATAATTGATGACGTGGGTCAGATCGTTGACGTCGATGCCGCGCGCGGCCACATCGGTGGCCACCAGCAAATGAAGTCCTTTCTTCTTGAATTTCCGCATCACGTGTTCCCTCTGAGCCTGGCTCATGTCGCCGTGAAGCGCTTCGGCCTTGAATCCTTTAAGCACTAATTTCTCAGCCACTTCCGCCGTCTGTGTCTTGGTCTGGCAAAATACGATTGCGTACATGCCCGGCGCGTGATCGATCAGGCGGCAGAGAGCCTCGAATTTGTTGTATTCTTTGACCGTGTAATACAATTCTTCCGTATTGGCCGTGGTGGCCGTTTTGTGCTGAACCCTGATCTCTTCGGGTTCGCTCATGAATCGGTTTGCAATGCGCCGGATATCATTGCTTAGTGTGGCAGAGAAAAGCCAGATGGAACGCTGAGGGCCGACATTGGATAAGATCTCCTCGATCTCCTCAAGAAAACCCATATCAAGCATCTCGTCCGCTTCGTCCAGTACGAAATTGCGGATCTTGGAGAGATTCAGCGAACCTCGGTGCAGATGATCGACGATACGTCCCGGTGTACCGACGACGATATGAACGCCTTGTTTTAAAGCGCGCAATTGTACGCCGATATCCTGACCTCCGTAGACCGGCAGGATCTTCAGCCTTTTGTATTTAGAAATCTTTTTCAGTTCCTCGGATATTTGGACGGCTAATTCGCGTGTCGGCGCAAGGATAATAGCCTGAACGCCTTCGGCGTTTTTCTCGATTTTCTGAATGAGAGGAATCCCGAAAGCGGCGGTCTTACCGGTACCGGTCTGGGCTTGTCCGACAAAATCGCCATGATAATCGAGGAGAATAGGGAGCGCCTGCGCCTGTATTTCCGAAGGCTCAGTAAAACCCATGTCCTCGATCGCTTTCAAAATGTCGTGATCGATTTTATAATCTTTGAATAGGCTCAATGGAATCCTTTGTTATGGGGTTGTTTTAATATGAACAAAATTAATCGCTCCCTCCGACTGTTCGTCCGCATGATAAGAACTCCGGACCAACGGACCCGATTCCACTACCTTGAAGCCCATCTCCAAGCCTCTGTCGCGGAACATTCTGAATTCGTCCGGATGAACGAAACGATCCACAGGGATGTGTTCTTTGGTTGGTTGTAAGTATTGTCCGATCGTGAGTATGTCGAGATCGACGGCTCGCATATCTTTCATGACGTCCAGAACTTCCTCGTTGGTTTCACCCAGGCCGACCATCAGCCCGCTTTTGGTAAGCATGCCCGATTTCTTGGAACGCTCAAGCACCTCGAGGCTTTGGCGGTAGTTGGCCTGCGGGCGAACCACCTGGTAGAGGCGGGGAACGGTCTCCGTATTATGATTGAGAATATCCGGTCTGGCGCGCACCACGTTGAGCAGGTTTTCTTCACTGCCCTTAAAGTCCGGGATCAGTACTTCGATGCGGCAGGTTGGCAATGCTTTTCGTATCTCCAGGATGGTCTCTGCAAATATCAATGAACCGCCGTCGGGCAATTCGTCGCGATTAACCGAGGTGATCACGGCATGGCGCAAATTCATCTGCCTGACGGAATCCGCCACGCGTTTAGGTTCATCTTTGTCCAACCAGGTCGGCTTGCCGGTCTTGACGGCGCAGAATCCGCAGCTGCGGGTACAAACATCGCCGAGGATCATAAAGGTGGCCGTTCCTCGGTTCCAACACTCGGAAATATTCGGGCATCGCGCCTCTTCACAAACCGTATGGAGTTTTTGGTTGCCCACCAGCGTTTTGACCTCGGCAAATTTCTCCCCTAAAGGGATCTTCACCTTGAGCCATTCCGGCCGCTTGGCGGTTTCTTTTGCCGCATGTTCCTCGGTCTTGTTCTTGATGAATTCAACCTGAACGGGCGTCATGGGATAATTACGTTTCATAATTCTTTCATTGTTTGACGAATGTCAGTTCGCCGGAGGCAAGAAATATTCCCCTGTTTTGGTTTTCCTTGGTAAAACCGACCGTCTTGTTCGTTTCGGAATCTTTCCATTCCGTTACCACTTCCACCTCCCGGCTGCTCCACACTTCGATCCTGAGCTGATGGGTGCCCGGTTCCAATTTTTCAAAACCTTTTTCCATATCGCTGGGAAGATCGATCAGCCATGAAGACCATTCAGCTTCCGGCCGATATTCTCCACTGGATTCAATTTCATAGACCGCTTTGCCGTTTTCTATCAGACGATAGAGGATGGATTCCGGCATACCGCCTTCAAGTCCTCCGAGATGTTTCCCGCAATAGACACGTCCGACGAATGACTCGCCTTCCGCGAACTCGGTCTTTAACATGGGGGTGACTTCTTTTATGGTTCCGAGCCTCGGAATATCTTCCTTTGAAAAAACGATCACGCCGGCGCCCCACCATTCCGAACCTTTGGTTTTTCGCCTTTCATCATCTGTCTTTTTTACGATATATTTATGAAATTCCCCCTGCGGCTGCTGTGCCGATACATAAGAGGCACATAAAATAGAGCAAAGAATGACCGTTAAGAAATAATGAAAATAGTTCATGGTTACCTGAAACGTTTGGTTTATGTTTCTATGCCGGATTCCAATTCATCGGTTTTCCACCCAGGATATGGAAGTGCAAATGAAAGACCTCCTGGCCGGCGAACTTCCCGTTATTGACAACGACACGAAATCCGTTCTCTTTGATACCTTCCTTTTCGGCGATCTTCGAAATGGCCAGAAGCATATGGCCACCCAGATCTTCGTCGTCGGGACTTAATTCCGAAAGTTTTTCAATATGTCGCTTAGGGATCAAAAGAATATGTGTTGGCGCCTTGGGGTGCAGGTCTTTGAAAGCAACCACATCGTCGTCCTCGTATACGAGTCCGGCGGGGATCTCTTTTTTTGCAATTTTACAAAAAATACAATCGGACATGGTTATTCCTCCGATCAATTATGAAAATCAGAAAAGTTGAGCGGTGCAGGCGTAGACGAGTCTTCAAATCTTTCCAGTTGAGGCATCTCGTAGTACCGCATAAGTTGGTTATAGGCCCGCCGCAAGAATCCGGGCAAAACGTTCTTATAGGTTTTCATCAGTTTTTCAGGATTGTTGAGCGATTGAATAAGTTCATCAAATTTAGCATCGCCCAACATTTCGACAATCTCTTTTCTTTCATTGGGATCGGAAAGCCGCATCAGGATGCCGTGTTTTTCGGCCTCGGGATGGAACTGTACCGTTTCGATTTCCGGAGTATAGCGTATGGCCGTGACGGCATCGCCACGGTCGTTTCCGTTGCATTCATAGGAAAGTATCGTCGCACCTAACTGTTTGAGTTTGTCAAGATCAGGATGAACGGCCTGCCAATCCCGGTTATCAAAGGCGTAAAATTTATCCTGAAGACCTTCAAATAACAAATCGTGTTCCCCGTCCGGCGTTTTTATGATCGGGACTACGCCGATATGGCGTCTCTCACGTTTGGTCAATTCGGCAACGGCAAATTTTTTTACCATCATCTGAAACGAATGACATATACCGAAAACGAACTTCTTGTTATCCTTGCCGGCATTGTGATCGATCAATTGATCCAACAGATCAAAAAACCGGACTTCGAACTCCATGCCATGGTCGTCCAACGGGCTTCCGGGTCCTCCGCTGCAAAGGTAGATATCGAAAGAAGTATCGGGAACCTCGTTGCGGTCTCGCACGTGAAAATGATGGACTTCAAAATCCACCTGCATATGCGCCGCACGGACTTTTCGACCGAATTGTTCGACAATCCGTTTGATATTGCGAACGCCGATATTACGCGCGCCGTTATTCATATCCAGCACCGCTACCTTGACGGCGATCTGCGGTAACCAGTCCAGAATGTTTTCCTGATTAAGACTGCGTTGGTAACTGTACAAGTCGTCTCCCTTACTTGGATGCCGGCACCTGCGTGCGGCCGCGGATACGCCCGCTGATCTGCAGGGCTTTGTAAAATATTACCACGGAAATGGCGATCCACAGAACAGACCAGAAGATAGCGGGAAGAAAAAATATCTGAGACATGGCTTCGGCATCGGACAATCCCGTACTGTAAACGCTTTTCGGAACACCCATTGAGAGTTTCATCAGTGTCATGACGTCGCCGAAAGAATTAAGTGAACACTGCACAGCAAGAAAGTTGATCGCAAAAAAATTAAGCCACGTTCCGCCTTTCCATGCGATCAGAAGCAGTACGGCGGACAGGAAACCGCAAACGGCCAGCGTAAACAGGTCCCGAACATACAACACGATGGCGACGAGGAAGATGATTCCCAACAGGCCGAGGATGACCTTGGATAATTTCTCATATGCGCTCAGAACGATCAATGCGCCGCCAAAGAGCGCCGCACCAATGTATCCGGCGCTGCCGATAAATCCCTGCGCAAACCTCCCACCCGTCAAGGTATGCTGCATATAACCGCTGGTATCCGGGTTGATCACGATACGGTGAACCTCTTCTCCCATGATCAGGCTCGCGATGGCGTGGCCTCCTTCGTGAATGAACGTTGTGAAAAACTCAAACGGCAGCAACACCATCCGCAGGCCGGGTATCAGGTTCAGAAAAAGCGATATGAGCACCAGGCCGATAATGAGCCCATTGCTGCGCAGCCATCCCATCCCGGAAGGTTTGGCATCTTTTTCAGATTCGGGTTGTAATTTCTCTTCCATCTCGTAGTAATAACGTTAAAAGCCATGCAACATAAGATTTTTTTGCCACAGGTGCAACTGATTTATACCCGCTCCAGCGCATAATGAACCTTGAAATTCTGTATTTTTTTGACCAGATTAAGCCACCAATCTTCCTGCCTAATCAAGCCAGACGGAGGGAAAGCAGCCATGGATCTGATTTACCAATTTATCGAACGGATCAACGCGCACGATGTGGACGGTTTATGTGCGCTGATGACCCAGGATCATCTCTTTGTAGATTCCATCGGAAGTACGATTCATGGTCGGGATGAAATGCACCGCGCCTGGGCCGGATATTTCAAGCTCTTTCCGGATTACAAAGTCACCGTGGATGAGATATTACACAGCGGTATGAGCGCGGCCGTTTTCGGGAAAGCAAGCGCCACTTATTCTCCCAGCGGTCACATGTACAAGGATCACTTCTGGGAAGTACCGGCCGCATGGAAAGCCGTGATCCGGGACGACCTGGTGGCGGAATGGCGGGTGTATGCGGACAATTATAAGACCGTCAAGATGATCAAGAGTTCATAGCCGACACACCGTATCCATCCATTCTTGTATTGAATTATTCATTGCCAATGAAAGGAGTGTATTATGTCAAGAGTAAAAGGCGCTACACAAACCGTCCTTGTCCTCACCATGTTGATGGGATTCGCCGGGCTCAACTATGCCGGTGATTTCGGTGATATCAGATTTGAGAATGGAAAATTCATCTATCGCGGCGTGTCGTACGCAACGCTTCAGGTCGAACAGCGGGAATCCATGTTCTTATACGACGGAAAAGATGTGATTGAATTTGCCGTCAATGCCGACAAAGATGCCGGTATGATCATTTATATCAGGAAAATACTCAAGGACAAACCATACTTTATCGAATTCCCTGTTAACAAGATAAAATTCATCATGACCAACAGACCGGAGGTGCTGATCCTTGTTCTGCTATGATCGCTTCCAGTACGAAGGAATGCTGTACAGGGTCACGCGGCTCGTAATTCCTTTTCGATTTGCTGCTTCATCAGGTTTTCGATGTGCTTCCGGTGTGAAGAGCCCCATCGGCACATGACATCCATGACTGGCTTCAACGTTTCGCCGAATTCTGTCAATGAGTATTCAACCTTTGGGGGAACTTCCGGATAGACTTTGCGGAAGACGATACCGTCTTGCTCCAGTTCACGTAATTGTTGGGTCAGCATTTTCTGCGTGATGCCGGGTATGGACCTCTTGAGTTCCCCAAAACGAACGGTCTTGCTCTGTAAGTTATATAATATCAGAACTTTCCAGCGACCTCCAATAACATTTAGCGTGCCCGTAATCGGACAAAAATGGCGTTTTTCTTTCATGTCTGGTCCCTTAATGGTATCATTTTGGATACTATATTACATTTTTGTGCTTACTTGACAATATAGTATGTATAGTTTAGATTGGCAATACTCATATGAAAAATTCAGGCCGCATACGAAAAAATCCTCAGCGAAGGAATTTTAAGAACTATATGGTGGACATCACCCTTCCCGGTGTCATTACTGAAGAGTTTATCTCGCTTATTCCCAAACAGAGAGCGACGGTCAACCGCCTCATGGAAGAAAAAGTCGTCTTAGCTTATTCTCTTTCTCTGGATCGCTCCAAATTATGGGCCGTGATCAGGGCGGAAACGGAATCCGAAGTTTTTGACACGCTATCCGAATTCCCATTGATCGGCTGGATGCGGTTTGATGTCTATGAATTGGCTTTTAATGACAACGCTTTCAGCAAATTGAGTTATCTTTCGTGGAATTAGAGGGCTTCGCATTTGAAGATCGAAAAGAAATTCTCCGGTATTCTATTTGTAGCTCTGATGGCTCTGATGTTGAGTATGGTCATGTCGGCAGTGATGACAGCTCGGTTTTTCGGACTAAACAATGCTTTTTTGAAGAACTGGGCCTCGAATTGGACATTCTCTTTTGCGATCGCTTTTCCTACGGCTTATCTGATCGTACCCATCGTTCGAAAGATCATTTCCAAACTAACGGATGAAACGGCATGAAACTGCTATTATCGTACCTTAAACAATATTGGCAACTTGTGGTCCTGGCTCTTTTTCTGGCGGCTGTCAACCAGATCTTCTCGCTCCTCGATCCCTGGATATTCCGCATGGTCATTGACAATTACGCTACGCATTATCAGGACTATACTCAGGAAGAATTCTTCAAAGGTGTCGGGCTTCTTTTGGCGGCGGCCGTCGGCGTGGCCTTTGTCTCGCGAGTGGCGAAGAATTTTCAGGATTATTATCTAAATACCATCACGCAGAAACTCGGAGCGCAGATCTATTCCGACGGACTCAAACATTCGCTGGAATTGCCGTACAGCGTCTTTGAGGATCAGCGCAGCGGAGAAACCCTCGGCAAACTCCAGAAGGTCCGTACCGATGTTGAGCGCCTCATTTCGGCTTTTATCAATATTCTATTTACCACTTTTATCGGCATCATTTTCGTAACCGTCTATGCGATCAGCGTACACTGGGTCATCGCCCCGATCTACTTTGCTACCGTTCCGCTGATAGGGATCATGAGTTCCACGCTCAGCAAAAAAATCAAAAAGATCCAAAAAGTGATCGTAGCTGAAACGACGGCGCTCGCCGGCTCTACGACCGAATCCCTACGCAATATCGAATTGGTAAAAAGCCTCGGTCTCGCCCAACAGGAGATCACGCGACTCAATGTGACCACACAGAAGATATTGAAGCTGGAACTCAAAAAAGTTCGTTACATCCGTAGCCTGAGTTTCATACAGGGTACGACGGTCAATTTCCTGCGGACTTCGATCTTATTCATCATGCTCTATCTGATTTACGCCAAATCCATCACTTTCGGAGAGTTCTTCTCGCTGTTCATCTATTCGTTCTTCATATTCGGGCCATTGCAGGAACTCGGCAATGTCATCAATATATACCGTGAGGCGGAGGTGTCTTTGAAGAATTTCGAGGATATTCTCAATACCCCGAAAGAGATGAAACCGGCCAACCCTGTGATCATCAAAGAGATCTCGTCGCTCGAATTTGATAATGTCACATTCAAGCACCAATCCGCTATAACCAACGCGCTCAATGGTATTTCATTTAATGTAAAAGTCGGTGAAACCATCGCATTCGTTGGTCCGTCGGGAGCAGGGAAGACTTCTCTCATCAAGTTATTGGTTGGCTTGTACCGTCCGTTGACCGGGAAAATCTTGTACAACGGTGTTTCCGGCGATCAGGTCGATCTGGACCAATTGCGTGAACAAATTGGATTTGTTACGCAGGATACACAACTCTTTGCCGGTACGATCAGGGAAAACCTTCTTTTCGTGAATCCGAAAGCGACCGATGCCGACTGTATGAATGTGCTGAGCAAGGCAGCGTGCCAGAGCCTGCTGGCACGGGCGGACAAAGGGTTGGATACGCTCATCGGCGAAGGCGGCGTGAAGGTTTCCGGCGGCGAGAAGCAGCGCCTTTCGATCGCCCGCGCTCTTTTGAGACATCCGCATCTGCTGGTATTTGATGAGGCCACGTCGAGCCTTGATTCTCTGACGGAAGAAGAAATCAGCGACACTATACGCAACGTCTCCGAAACGAAGAACCACATCACGATATTGATCGCGCATCGTCTATCCACGGTCATGCACGCCGACAGGATATTTGTACTCGAAAAAGGGAAGGTGGCTGAAGAAGGAAAGCATCAGGAATTATTGGAGCAAAAGGGTCTGTATTACGCCATGTGGAGACAGCAGATCGGGGAGAGAAAAAACGATCTTGAATTGAGCGCTCTTCTGAATACGGTTGCTGCAGCAAATAATTGAGACATTAGACCAATTAATCTTTGATTGTCACTAACTGACAAAATCTATTTCAGAAAGGAATTATATGAAGATCGGTATTCTGGGTTCAGGACAGGTTGCCCAAGTCTTGGGGAGCGGTTTCATAAAGCATGGCCATTCGGTAATGCTTGGCACGCGCGACAAGTCCAAGTTGAACGATTGGAAGACCAAGGCCGGCGCGCAAGCGTCTGTGGGGAGTTTTCAGGAGACCGCACAATACGGAGAACTGCTGGTGTTGTCTTCGAAAGGTTCCGCGGCCGTTCCATTGATGCAAGGTATCGACAAAAATGCCCTGAAAGGGAAAACCGTTATCGATGTCACCAATCCCATAGCTGAAGAGCCGCCGGTGAACGGCGTCCTTAAATTCTTTACCGGCCCCAACGATTCTCTGATGGAGCGCCTGCAGACGGCGGTGCCGGAAGCCCATTTTGTCAAAGCCTTCAGTTGCGTCGGCAACTCCCTGATGGTCAATCCCAAAATGGCCGAAGGCGATCCGACCATGTTCATCTGCGGCAACAACGATACCGCAAAAGATCAGGTCAAAAACGTCTTGAAACAATTCGGTTGGGAATGGGCGGACATGGGCAAAGCTGAAGCGGCCCGAGCGATCGAACCTTTATGTATCTTGTGGTGTATACCCGGATTTACGGGCAATTCCTGGATGCATGCGTTCAAATTACTGAAAAAGTAGTCAAAAAGATCAGAGGGAAATTCAGGACTTCAGAGCTTCGCGTATGGCCTTGGCCAATTCCTGTATGGAGAACGGTTTTTGAACGATGGCCGCTTCGCGGTGTTGTTCGATGGCGCTAATGACCTCCGGTTTGGCATAGCCAGTTGTGTAGAGCACTTTAACTTTAGGGTCGATTTCGCGAAGCCTTCTGAATGTTTCCCTGCCGTCGATGCCCGGCATCTGGATATCCAGAAGTACCAGATCAAATCCGGATTCTTTATACATTTCCACGGCTTGCGTTCCGCTTTCGGCGGTCTTAACCCGATACCCGAGGTCGGAAAAGATCTTATCGGTAACATGCAGTATTTCTACTTCGTCGTCCACGATCAGGAGCCTCTCCGTACCTTTGGGGGAATCTTTGGATAATTCCGCCAGGGAAGTCTCGGCATACCTGTCCATCACCGGAAGAAAGACCGTAAAAGTGCTTCCTTTGCCGGGAGTCGAGTGAACCTCAATGGCGCCGCGGTGTTTCAAAACGATACTTTTGACCACAGCAAGCCCCAATCCGGTACCCTGTCCGGCATGCTTTGTAGAAAAGAAGGCGTCGAAGATCTTCGGCAATATGTCCTCGGGAATACCGGATCCGGTATCCGACACTTTGAGTTCCACATAATGCCCGGTTTGAAGATTCTCCTTGTCCCGGCATGCGCGTTCGTCAAGCCAGACATGTCGTGTCGTGATCAAAAGGGTTCCGCTTCCGACGATTGCGTCTCGTGCGTTGACACTGAGGTTCATCAGGATCTGCTGCATCTGCGTCACGTCCGCCTCGATATACGGCAGTTCGGCCTCCAGTTCGGTCTGTATCTTAATATCTTTTCCGATAACGTGTTCGAGCATTTTACGGGTCTCGCGAATCAATGCGTTCAAATCCATGGGCGACATTCGTTCCGGTGCTTTGCGTGAAAACACAAGGAGTTGCTTTACGATATCGGCCGCGCGGCGGGCGGAACTGGATATGACTTCCGCATAATTCTTGACCAGTTCCGTATCCTGAGGAAAGCTTTTCAGCATTTCAGCCGTTGGAAGTATCACCGCCAGCATATTATTCATATCATGCGCCACTCCTCCTGCAATACGTCCCATGCTCTCGATTTTCTGGGATTGGATCACATGTTGTTCCAGTTTCCTTTGCTCGGAAACGTCTTCGACCGTAACCTCAAAATACTGGAACCGTCCGGAGGAGTCGTAGACGGCCCGATCATTGAGTCGGACAAGGAATACGGTGCCGTCTTTCTTTTTCCAATTAACTTCTACGTATGAGCTTTTTCCCTTAGCCAGGGTCATTCGATTGAGTTCTTTCCGGTCATCCTCATGGACGTAGATGTCGTGATCCAGGTTGAGCCGCATCACATCTTCGGCCGATGCATAACCGAGCATTTTCACAAGGGACGGATTGATCGTAATGAATCTTCCATCTTCCGTCGCCTGGTAGATGCCTTCGGAAATGTTCTCAAAAATTGACCGGTACTTTTCTTCAGATTCTTTGAGAGCCTGTTCGGAGCGGCGCCTTTCGGTCACATCGTGAATGATAGAAAAAAGCAATCTCTTGCCTTTCACTATGATTGGACCTGTATGCAATTCCACATCACGGATTTCACCGTCGGCAAGTCTGTGACGGAAATTATAAGTTCCAAAACTGATCTGTGCATCAACCATTTTGCTTCGGATCTTCTCAGAAGGAGAGGTGTTAATGTCGAAGATAGTCATGGTCCTGAGTTTTTCGAGCGGGTATCCGTAGTATTCCGACGCGGCGGAGTTGGCGTCCACGATAGCGCCTGTCTCCGGGTCAATGAGCCATTTCACGGCTTTGTTCTCATCAAACATTTGGCGGTATCGCTCTTCGATCTCCCGCAAGGCCGTTTCCTTCCTCTTGCTTTCTGTAATGTCCCGTGCAAATACCGAAGCGCCGCTCACCAGACCGCTCTCATTGACTATGGGATTGAAATTAATCTCCACATCCAATGCCATGCCGGGCAGATCAAAATGCTGTTCGGTACGGAATTGTTCACCTCTGAAGGCCCTGATATAGAATTTCTCCCATACGAGCCGGACGTCCTGAGGAACCGGCTCTAGTACATGCAGACCGGTTGCCAGCCGGGTCTTGTAGGCCAGTTGGAACATATCGCGAAACCTTGAATTCATCGTCAAAATGCGGAAATGAAGATCTACGGACCAAATAAAGTCCGAGGTGTTCTCGATCACAGCTTGCAGCGCCGCTTTGTTCTTCTTTAATTCTTCTTCGACGTGACGATGAGACGTGATGTTTTCGCAGGAGATAAGTACGAGCGGAGAACCGACCTCGTCCTCGATGACGCGCGCGGCTTCGCGTACCCAAATGACGCCGCCCTTTTTCTTGATCTTCCTGAGTTCCCATGAATGCATCCGATGGGGCTCTCTCAGGCATTCCGACAACAGCCGCTTGACGATTTCTTTATCGTCGGGGTAGAAGACGCCGAAAACGGACTTCCCAAGCAATTCCTCTTTTGTATATTCCAGTTCTTCAGCGCCAACAATGTTGACATCCCGTACTAGACCCTCCGAGGTGACGATAAAACACATGAGAGGATTGTATTCAAAAAAGGAACGAAAGATCTTGTGGCTGTCGATGGAGGGGTTTTCCTTAAGGCTACTCATAGTCTTTGTGCGGTTGATGAAAGACGTGTAAAAGTACTAAATAACGGCGAAGAGAACAAATCATTTTTGTGTTCCAAGCGCGTTAATCCTTGAATTTATCTCGATGAATACGGATATTGATTCGTTCCAAAAAAGCGGAGACTTATGTCCAAACGACAGAAATTATATACCGTTCTGACCGGTATTTTTCTTACGGCCCTCATTCTAGCGGAAATCACGGGCAGCAAACTCATACAATCCAAAGTTACTGAGGATCTGATCTTTACCATGACGATGGGTGTTATTCCGTTCCCCGTCACGTTCCTGGTCACAGATATTGTGAATGAATATTATGGAAAACCCGGGATCCGCTTCATTACGGTATTGGGTATGATCATGATCGCCTTTACGTACGCGATCTTGATGATCGACATGAGCATTCCGGCTGCGGAGATATCTCCCGTGCAAGATGAGGCCTTCAATAGCGTGTTCGGTCAGTCCAACCGGATCATCCTTGGATCCATTGTCGCTTACCTGATAGGCCAGATGATCGATATCCAGATGTTCCACTACATCCGAAAACGCACCCACGAACGGTGGCTTTGGCTCAGAGCCACCGGATCCACTTTTGTCTCACAGCTTATCGATTCATTCGTCGTGTTGTTCATAGCTTTCTCAGGTAAGATCGCTTTTGATCAGATCGTGAACATTGGCATCACCAACTATATCTATAAATTCTTCATTGCGATCGCACTGACACCGGTGATCTATCTCACGCATTCACTGATTGACCGGTATTTAGGCGATGAGGCGCACGCCATGATCCATCAGGCGGAAGAACTAAATTAAGAGAGAAGGATCCTATGCCGGACGTCGTTTGCCGGGTGATCGATTGTCATGTGTTTTATCGCAACAACGGCTCCCCGTTGTATCTTCTGATGAGGAGATCCAGTGACGTGATCTACGCCGGTTCGTGGCGTATGGTGGGAGGAAAGATCGAAGCAGGTGAAAAAGCCTACGAAACCGCGCTGAGAGAATTGAAAGAAGAAACAGGATTAGCGGCCCGAAAACTGTGGGCCGTGCCGTATGTCAATCAATTCTACGAGGCAAACAAAGACCGCGTGAATATCATACCGGTCTTTGCGGCGGAAGCGGATAAGCAGGAAGTGGTCTTGTCTCGCGAACACAGCGAATACCGGTGGTTCGATTATAATGAAGCGAAGGAATTACTTCCTTGGCCGGCCCAGATAGAAGGACTGCGCATCGTGCATGAATTCATAATAGCGGGTAAAACGGTGAGTCAGTTTGTAGAAATTGCGTTACCGTGATCAGCTCTTAAGTCTCGGATCCAGCGCGTCTCTCATACCATCCCCCAATACATTGAAGCATATAACCGTCAGTACGATCGCCAGACCAGGAAACGTTGATATCCACCAGGCGGACAACAGTACGTCACGACCGTCGGCCACCATGTTACCCCAACTGGCCGTTGGCGGCTGTACTCCAAGCCCAAGAAAACTCAGGCCGGCCTCAATGAGGATGATATTTCCGAGCCTCAGCGTAGCCGCAACCACGATCGGCGCCATAGCATTGGGAATAAGGTGTTTGAAGATGATGCGTGCATGGCCGAAGCCCAGCGCTTTGGCCGCCTGAATGTATTCCATTTCCCTCAGGGATAGAAATTGTCCGCGCACAATGCGCGCCACACCCATCCAGCCGGTCAGTCCGAGGATCACAACGATCAGAAGGATCGAATTTCCGAAAAGAGCCACGATCATCAGAACCAGAAAAAGATTCGGGAAAGCGAGCATCAGATCCACCCATCTCATCAGTAAGGTATCGGTTCCGCCGCCGAAATAACCGGCGGAAGCCCCAATAATCGTTCCGAGCGTTACAGCGATCAGCATGGCGAGCAATCCGATGCTCAGCGAGATCCTCGATCCGTATATCAATCGGGAAAAAATATCTCGTCCATACTTATCCGTTCCGAGTATGAAAAGCTGCTGTCCGGCAAACACATCTTCGCTTTCACTCACAAGAGTCGAAAGCGGCAGGGTCTTGGACTGCCATCCCTGTTGATAATGAACTTCTCCCTGCTTTTTCTCATAACCCTGCACAAACAGGATATCGCGCCTGTCCCTGAGCAGTTTTTTCTGAAGGCCGATCATTTGGGACAACGCACCGTCGTTATCAACCGGCTCCGTGAGGTGTGACACGGAACTCAGGCGGAGGAAAGTCATTTTTGTCAGAGGCGGGGCGTATTTTGTCACTACAATGTCCTGCTGGGCATTGGGATCACGGGGTGCGAGCCACGGCGCCAGACACGCCGCAGCATAGAGGCCAATCAGGATACAAAAAAAGAACAAGACAAAACGGTTATGCCTGATTTCTTTCCACACCAGTTTCCAGGGCGCAGGGGACTCCGATTCGTTCCGTCCAGGAACATACTTTCGCCGGTGAAAAAAGATGGTACACGCGATCCAAAGGACCACAAAAAAGGAAGCGAACCAATATTCAACAATTTCGGTGTTAAAAACTTTTTGAAAAGATTCCGGAGCAGTGATCAGAACCAGGGATGACCAGGCGAAGGAAAAAAGCCCGTCAAGGAACACGTCGGCATGTAAGAACAAGACCGCGACAGGAAGAAGGAATAAGGTGAACCATAGGGCCGATAAACCATACCGCCGTTCGGTCAGATCTCTCAGACCGGGAATGACATAGAGGACATGCGGTCTCATCGTTTTCTTATTTGGAATGAAAAAGTTTTCGCCATTCGTCAATTTCCTTAGCCGACAATTGCGGATCGTTCTTGAATTCAAGATCCCTGACGGTACCATTGCTTGTATCTTTAATGGCCGCGTAGAAGTCTTCGGACCGTTCCACTTTACAGCCGCATCCACGGGCATACCACATGATTTCGTTGTCGGAACTGACCACAGTGATCTCACGGGCATTCTTGCTTTGATCCACCAGGTTCTTGATGGTATCGTCCGCTTTGTTAGATATTTTAGAAAAACGTATCGTGATTCCGGATTGTGTTGACAACGAAGACACCTGTCCATCAAAAACGATAGTGATATCGTCCCTGTTTTTCTGCCTGAACCGACTCAACAAATTGACCAGAGCCTGGCGTCCTTTTTCAAGACCTTTGGCATCAAGCGCACGGAGTGCGTCGATCCTGCGTATCATATTGTAACCGTCTATTATATATTTCATAGGCAGATATTCTCGACAGTAAAGTAAGACGCTTATCTATCTAAACCGGCTCTTAATGTCATTAATATTTTTCGCATTTCTTCTTCGGTATTATATAGGTGCGGCGATATCCTGATTAGACCGGCTCGGTATGAACAAATGATATGATTTTTAAGCAAGGAATCAAAAATGTATTTCGTTTCCTCTGCATGGGCCGATCGGAATGACAGAATGGCGGAACGATGCACGGGCTGCATGGAGGATGCGACGATCAGGTTCATGTCAGCCAATCCTTCGTACAATATGTCGAGGAGTTTTATAATATGTGTGTGTATTTCTTCAATACCGGCTTCTAACAAAAGACCCAGAGAAGCGTTAAGTCCATACACGCCCAGCCAGTTCTCGGTGGCCATCTCAAATCGTTTGGCGTCATCGAGCAGATCCAGTTTATAATCAAAAAAATTCCATGCCTCTTTGACCGACAGCCAACCGACCCGTTCCGTGGAAAGGCGGTTAAACAATTGCTGTCGAACGTAGATAAACCCAATGCCGGCCGGGGCCATGAGCCACTTGTGTCCGCCATTGGAAAGGAAATCGATGTTGAATTGGTCCACTTTTAGCGGAACAGCTCCAAGTCCTTGTATCGAATCCACGCAAAAAATGATTCCATGTTTTCGGCATAGTGCTCCGAGTTCTTCGAGATCGTTGCGAAAACCGTTGGTGAATTCCACAAAACTGACGGACAATAACCTTGTACGTGGCGTAATGAGCTTCTCAAAATCTTCTGTGAACAAAAAGCCGTCGCGGTTTTTTACAAAGTCGATCTCAACGCCGCGTTTTCTCAAGTTGAGGAACGGATAGACATTGGAGGGGAATTCGCAATCGGCCAGAATGATCCGGTCGCCGGGCTTCCAGTCGAGTCCGGAGGCCAGGATGTTGAGCCCGTCGGAAGTGTTCTTGACGAAAGCGATCTGCGATTCCGGGGCGTGAATAAGTTGTCCTGCCAAAACACGCAGACGGTCCCTGGTTTCCAGCCACTTTGGATAATTATCAACCGCATCGGTCGATGACTCATCAAGAAATCTATCCAGCGCCGAACGAACGCGGTTCGACACGGGAGAGCAAGCGGCATGGTTGACATACACGGAATGTTCTGTTACCGGAAAAAAGCTGCGCCAATGTTCGACCTGGAATTCCTGAAATTTTGACATTCGGTAAAATTATGACAAACAGTTGTTTATAAATAACTTAAATTAGGTATACCTCAAAGCGAAGTAAATGTACGCAAATATCTAAACATTTGAAATAAAATAAATAATGAATTGACTTTTGGCATTATTTTTATTATATTTGCGAGTCTTATCATCTTTTTTGACCATTTTGTCATCAATTTTACACCTTTTACCATAGAAGAGGGGTCATGAAACTCTCGGACTTCAAGTTCAAACTGCCTGAAAAGTATATTGCCCAATACCCGATCGCTCATCGGGACAAGGCCAAGCTGATGGTGATTAACCGAAAAGAAGGAACGATCACAGACAAGATTTTCAGGGATATCACCGAACATATTACAAAAAAAGACTGTCTGGTTCTGAACGAAACCCGTGTATTTCCTGCCCGCATCATGGCCCGGAAGGAAAAGACCAACGCCAAAGTGGAAGTGTTCTTACTTCGGGAACTGGAAAATAACCTCTGGGAAGTGCTGGTCAAACCCGCGAGAAAAGTCCGCATCGGCAATCGTCTGGTGGTCGACGGCGTATTCTGCGATGTGATCGACAACACCGTGTCCGGTGGGCGTGTCGTGCGGTTCAACTACAACGGCGACTTCCACAAATTCATTGATAAGGTCGGTCAGTGTCCTCTGCCGCCTTACATCAAGCGGGCACCTGAAGAAAGCGATAAAACGGATTATCAGACGGTGTTTGCAAGAACGCGAGGCTCTGTCGCTGCGCCGACGGCCGGACTGCATTTTACAAAGGAACTTCTGACCAAACTGAAACGCAAAGGAGTGACCATTGTACCGCTTGTGTTGCATGTCGGACTCGGCACTTTCCGGAAAGTGGCTGTTGAGGATCTCGGACGTCACAAGATGGATTCGGAGTATTTTGAGATACCGGAGGCCACGGCGCGCGCGATCAATCAGACGAAAGACAACGGCGGTAAAGTGATTGCGGTTGGTTCCACAGTGATCCGCAGTATCGAAAGCGCGGTCACGTCATTGAATCGTGTCAAGCCGCACAGAGGTTGGACGGACAAATTCATCTATCCGCCTTATGAATTCAAGATCGTCGATAAACTGGTGACCAATTTTCACACTCCGGAATCCACACTGCTGATGCTTGCCTGCGCTTTTGCGGATAAGGAATTGGTATTCAAAGCCTATAAGAAAGCCATGAAAGACGGTTACCGATTCTACAGTTTCGGCGACGCCATGCTGATCGAATAGAATTCTCAAGAAGAAGTAATAAAAAAAACCCCGTCCTGTTAACAAGACGGGGTTTTTAATTTCTATCTTAAATACTACTTGTTTTCTGTCGGAGCTTTCTCAACTGTAATTGTACACGTCTTGGTATCCGAAGCCGTGCCGTCGGTAACTTTGACGGTGATGGTGTATGTTCCTGCCTGACCAACACCCGGCGACCAGGAGAAACTGCCGTCAGACGACATCGAAGCGCCGGCCGGAGCCCCGGTCATGGAGAAGGTCAGTTTGTCGTTCTTATCTTCATCCGACGCGGAGGCACTGAAGCTGATTGAGGAGCCTTCTTTGCCGCTTTGATTGGACAATCCGCCGAGTTTCGGCGCGCGGTTCACGTTGCTGACAGAGATCGTTACCGCTTTGGAATCCTCCAAGCCTTCCCCGTCTTTTGCCTTAAAGGTCACCGTATGATCGCCGGCCTGTTCATAATTGGGCGTCCAGCTGAATTTTCCGCCGCTGAAAGAAGCTCCGTCCGGCAGTCCGTCCACAGATGTGGATACTTTATTGGCGTCTTCTTTATCCGGGTCAGAAGCGGTCACAGTGAAGGTCATGGCCTGATTTTCCGTGCCCTTTTGATTGGTCAATTGTCCCAACATCGGCTTACGGTTCACGTTCTTGATCGTGATGGAAGCGGCCTTGGAATCGCTCAGGCCGGCCGGATCGGCGACCTTAAACGTTGTCTTGTAATCGCCCGATTGGTCGTACGTCGGCGTCCAGGTGAGAGAACGTGCCTGTGCATTGAATACGGCGCCTTGCGGAGCGCCTTCGGCCGTAACGGTCAGGCGATTCTGATCTTCTTTGTCGGGATCGGACACTTCCACGGTCAATGACAACTTCTCGTTTTCATTACCTGTCTGGGCCGAGATCTGGTTCATCACCGGCGGACGGTTGATATGATTGATCTTGATATCCAGCGTCTTTGTATCTTTACCGCCCAGTACATCGGTCACCGTAACTTTCACCGCATACGCGCCCGACTGCTCATACGTCGGTGTCCATGATATCGTTCGTGAGGAAGCATCAAACGCGGCACCTTCCGGTAATCCTTCGACAGAATAAACCAGTTTACCGGCGTCCTCCTTATCGAGATCTTCCGCGGCGGGAATGGTGAACTTCGCCGCCTTATTTTCATCACCCGTTGCGGCCGGAATGACGGCCAGTTTCGGCAGACGGTTGATGTTGGTCACTACAATCTTTGCGGTCTTGGTGTCCGTCAGTTTATCCGGATCGGAGATCTTAAAGGTCACACTGTATTCGCCGGATTGTTCGTAAGTCGGCGTCCAGTTAAACACCATGACGCCTTCGTAAACAGCGGCCGTCGCACCCGTTGGGACATTTTCTGCCGTGATCACGAGTTTACCGGCGTCCTCTTTATCCGGATCGCTGCCTTTGACGCGGAACTGCAGAGGTTTGGTTTCGTCGATCGCCTGGTCCGCAATCGCATCAAGTACAGGCGGACGGTTGATATGTTTGACGGTGATCTTGAAGGTCGCCGCGGCAGTCAGACCCAGTACATCCTTGACAGTAACTTTGATCCCATCGTATACGCCGGATTGCTCATAAGTCGGTGTCCATTTGACCGTTCGTGAGGTTGCGTCAAATGAGGCGCCCTGCGGCATGTTTTCGATGGTGTAGGTCAACTTACCCGCATCTTCTTTGTCGGGGTCGGTTCCTTCCGGTAAAACGAGTAAGAATTCCTTATTCTCATCCACGGCCTGCGGAGCGATCGCGGCAATAGCCGGCGGCCGGTTGATATTCATTACTTTCACCGGTATGGATAATTCATCCGTGGCGCCGGCCCCGTCTGTGGCCGTAAAGACGGCCGTGTAGTCGCCGGACTGATCATAAGTTGGCGTCCATGTCAGGGTTCGGGTCGCTTCCGCATAGGTCGCGCCTTGCGGGATATTGGCGGCCTTAATGGTTACTTTTCCTTCATCCTCAACATCGGCATCGGAAGCGCTGAGTTTAAAGGCTAATGTTTTGACTTCATCAACCTGTTGAGCCGTTACCGTTGCGAAGAAAGGCGGGCGGTTAACATGGTTGACGGTCACTGAAGTGAAAACGGTATCCGAAAGCCCACTCGGATCTTTCACAATAAAGTAAATTCCTTCGTATTTGCCGGACTGTTCGTATGAAGGCGTCCACGACAAAGTCTGAGTAGTTTTGTCGAAGGCTGCGCCACCGGGCAGGTTGAATCCCGCATATTCCAGTTTACCGGCGTCTTCTTTGTCAAGATCGGAAGCCTGCACCGTGAAAGACAGAAGCTTATTCTCATCCACCGTCATGGCAGGAGCCAGCTCGGCGAAGATCGGAGGACGATTGATGTGGTTTACGGTAATGACGGACTGTTTGGTATCGGTCAAACCACCCTCGTCTTTTACAACAAAACTTACCGTGTAAACGCCCGATTGTTCATACGTCGGCGTCCATTTGAATACCATAGCAGTCTCGTCCAGCGTAGTGGCAAACGTGCTGCCTTCAGGAAGGCTCGCGGCCGTCACTTTCAATTTACCATCGTCCTCCACGTCCGGATCCGTCGGTTTATTGACAATAAAAGCAAGTTCTTTATTTTCATCTACCGCGTAATTTCCGGTCACGGGCAGCGCCGGAGCCCGGTTCGTATTCGTCACGTTAATCGTTACAGTATCACGGGAGAAGAGTTTGGTCTGTGTCTTTTCCGTGGCGGTCAATATGATCCCTTCATATTTACCGGATTGTTCAAAGCTTGGCGTCCACGAAAAGAGCGTGTCTTTTTCATTAAAAACGGCGCCTTCCGGAATGAAGTTGGCCGTGAACCCAACGGGATTATCATCAGGATCCATACCGCGGACCTTAAATTCGATCCTCTGATTCTCAGCCACTACTTTGTCGGCTGTTGGGAAAATAACGGGCGGTTTGTTGTGAACAAGTATGAGAATGGAAGAAAGATCGGCGGCCACCAGAAATATGTCATACTTGGCCACGCTGAAGGCTTGACCCGGTGTGTCATAACGGGCGTCAAACTGAGGCCGATTTGGGTTGGTCACGTCGATGGCACGGATACCGGCGTCATCAATAGAGACATAGACATAAGGACCAATTTTTGATACTCCGTTGGCATGACCCGGAAGCTTGAAATCGGCTACCTGTCTCATTTTCTCAGGGTTACTTACGTCGATCACGAGTAACCCGCCCGGTCCGTCGGCCACATAGGCGAAATTATCGGCTACTTCGAGTCCGACGGCAAACTGTGTCTGGAAGCGGCGCAGTTCCTTGGGCGTGGCCGGATTATCAATATTGATGGCGTGAATACCGGCTTTTCGGTCGGCAAGAAATAGAAGTCCTTTTTCTGTGATATAAACTTTTCGGGCGTAATCCCAATCCTTATCATAACGAAGCGAAGTGACCATCTTCGGCGTCTTGGGATCGGTAATATCCACGACCACCAGGCCGGCCAGACCGGCGGCAACATAGGCATAATTATCTTTGATCTTAACGTCCCAAGCTTCACCTTTGACCGCAAACTCGGAGATCTTGACCGGTTTCTTAATATTGGTCACATCGTATACTAAAAGTCCAGCCAGGTTGTCGGACATGAAAACAAAGTTGCCTTTTTTGGCAATACCGTAATTTTGTCCGACGGAAGCGGTACGGCTCACCACTTTCGGGTTGTAGACATCTGAAATATCTACGATGGAGAGTCCGGCCGCTTTATTGGCCACATACAGCAGTTTTCCCTCCAGTAGAATTTCCAGAGCGTCGTCTTTCGAAGCGTCTATGCGGGACACAAATTCAAAGGCGCCTTTGGGATTAGACTGCGCGATTACGTTCCGGTTCCATCCCAAGATCACAAGGATCATTAAAAACGAACCGATGCCGGCGTTCAAAAACCGTTTCATGGATATTCCCCGTTTGGATTTTAAGAAAGTATAATCAGTCATTTTACTCTCCGTAAAACTATTTTTTTCAGTGATTTTGAAATGGGATTGGAAAACTTGCCGTGAAATATAAGGGACATTAAAAATAAATGCAATCAAAAACCTCAAAAATAAAACCCGTTTTTGATTGGCTGACCGGACAAATTTTCCAAGGACGTTCGGATATATAATTTGGATCGGGATTTGACTATTTTGCCGGAACCGCGTTCTTCACATGAACGACGCGCTGCGGGAACGGGAATTCGATTCCTTGTTTATTGAACTCATCATATATTTTTTTTCGAACCGCATCGGCAATCTCAAAGAGATCCTTGTAATGCCGGACCCGGCCGATCACGACCAACTGAAGGGCGGATTCACCGAAACCAACCAAATAGGCCGTCGGCTTTGGATCTTCAAGCACGTCTTCAAAACCCTCACACACGTCGGTAAGAATCTTCTTGGCCTTTTCAACATCCGTACCATAAGCGACGGAGACTTCGACGCGCAGGCGTGTTGTGACCTCCGGGTATGAATAATTGACGATTTCATTCTTGATGATCTGAGCGTTTGGAATAATGACAATATTGTTATCGAAGTCGAGAATCTTCGTACTGCGCAAACCTACCTTCAGAACGTCCCCGACCTGTTGTGAGGACAGGATACGGATGCGGTCGCCGGTGCGAAACGGCCGGTCCACCATGATTACAAATCCGGCGATCATATTGGCCAGCGTTTCCTGCGCCGCGAAGGCAATCGCAAATGAACCGACGCCGAGGGAGACGACCAACGCTTTGATATCGATGTGAAAATGATCCAAACAGATCACCAGGCCGATGGAATAAAGCAGGAGATTGGCAATGCGTTTCACCAGCGGAACCAATTCATCGTCTACGGGGCTTTGGGTGCGAACCGCGATGACAGCGACGTACCATTCCATAAGCACCTTCACAAGACCGGACAGCAGCATGGTCAGGAAGACCACCATGATGACAAAGAAAGCACCGTCCAGGTACATGGTCCACTTTCCGTGATACACCACTTCAACGCGGCCGACGGCTATGTATAGCGCGGTGGCATTGACAATGCGCTGGACGGATTTTTCCAGTACGGCGATGACGCGGTCGTCCAGATCGGTCTCGGTCTTAGACGTGATGCGGCGCTGTATGATTTTGACGATCAGGTGGACGATCTTGGAAAGGAAATAGCCGGCGACAACAATGGACAGCGCCTGAACCAGAATCCTCAGCGTGGGATTATCGATCACGAATATGTCGGACCAATCAGCCATGAACTACTTATTATGATTATTGAGATGTTCCGCGCCAAAGGCATGAGGTATGAGCTCGGACGGAGGGAATACTTCGCTTTTCTTGTTAAGATTTGCGCAGATGACCTCGGCTTTCGGGGCAAAATCCCATATGATCTGCCGGCAGGCTCCGCAGGGGAAACAAGGTTCCGGTGTATCGGCCACCACAACGACGGTTTTGAAATTCCTTTCGCCTTCGGACAACGCTTTGAAGATCGCCACACGTTCCGCACACATGGTAAGACCGTATGTGCTGTTCTCGATATTGCAGCCGGAAAATACTTTTCCGTTGCCTGTTACCACGACAGCGCCGACTTTGAAATGAGAATACGGCGCTAAAGCCATCTCCCGGGCTTTGATCGCCATCTCGATAAGTTCATCACGATTCATGTTCACCACGCCGATTTTATGAGTGAATGGACAAAAAAATATAGGGATGGCCTGAACCAATTACAAGCGATTAAATTGAAAAACAAAAGTTAATCTTGCGGCGGGAATAAAAGAGAATTATTTAAGTTTTACTTATTGACTATATAACGATATAGTATTATATTAACCATGTTCTTTCCTCTTTGTTATGCGGTTAGCAACAGGTACCGGGTCCCTTGGAATCATCGGGGTTCGGGAATTTATGGATCATGTTAAAATTGGAGAAACTTATGGAATCACAGGCTTCCGGTGTCAAAACGAAACATAAGAGTTTTTCTTACGGTACGCGGCTGCAATGGCTGCAGAACCGCACGGGGCAAATGTACTCGGACGGTAAGCCGGATTTCCGGGTGGCCAGTCCGCCCGAATTCAAGGGTGAAGCCGGTGTGTGGACGCCGGAAGATCTTTTTGTTGCGGCCATTGAAACATGCACGATGACGACGTTTTTGGCTTTTGCCAGCCGGCTGCAAATCCCGCTCGTGTCGTACGAAAGTTCTGCCGAAGGATTGCTGGAATTCGCAGACGGGGGTTACCGGTTTACCAAAATCACGATTCGCCCAAAAGTCACCGTGCATAGCGAATCGGCGGTGGCGCAGGCGCAGAAAACCATGGAAGAAGCGCATCACAGTTGTCTGATCGCCAATTCCATCAAAAGCGAAGTCGTGATAGAGGCGCAGTTTCACGTAAAACCTTAAGCTAAATTCAGAGAAAAGAAGTATGGTTATTAATAAACATATTACCATCGAAGACCTTATCACTCGCCACCCGGATTCCGTTCATGATCTGATGAAAAAAGGCATTCGCTGTCTGATCTGCGGTGAACCGATTTGGGGAACGCTGGAGGAAGCGGCAAAGGAAAAAGGTCTGACCGATGCAGAGATCAGCTCCTTTGTGGCCGAAATAAGAACCAAATATCAAACCGGGCCAAGCTAAAAACACAGGAGGCAGCAATGGCTTTTATAGATGAGAAAACCGGTCAAAAAATAAAATCTGAATTTGAAAAGATGAAAAACCCAGTTCGTCTCATTTACTTCACTCAGGAATTGGAATGCGAGTATTGCAGGGATACTCACGAACTGCTAAAAGAGATCACCGGGTTTTCCGACAAATTATCATTAGACTTTTATAATTTCGCCGTGGATCGGGAATGGGTCCATAAATACGGTATCGATAAGATCCCGGCCATCGTTATCGAAGGTGTCAAAGATCATGGTATCCGCTTTTACGGTATTCCTTCAGGGTATGAATTTTCCTCTTTCCTCGAAGCGATTCTCGATGTATCGCGCGGAACGAGTCTTTTGCCGCAGGCGATCAAAGACGAAATTAAAAAAATCGACAAACCGGTTCACATGCAGGTCTTTGTAACCCCCACGTGTCCGTATTGTCCGCGTGCCGTGCGGTTTGCGCATCAGGCGGCGCTCGAATCGGATTTCATCACCGCGGATATGGTGGAGGCAAGCGAATTTCCGCATCTTGTTTATAAATACGGCGTGCAGGGAGTGCCTAAAACGGTGATCAATGAAGAATTCGATTTTGCCGGCGCATTACCTGAGCCGGCCGCGCTGAATGTTCTGATGTCGGCCTACGATAAAGCAAGGGACAATTGAGATCACGAAATACTTTGGCCGTATTCCGGCTATTCGTGTTTTTATGATGCGGCGGATGAACCTTAAGCGACGGATCCTACTTTCACCGCGCTATTCCCGTACTTATGATTGATGATATCCACGGCCTTGAGCAGCCATTCTCTCCGCTCTTCGTTCTGCCTCAAAAGATCGATGGTGAAGCGGTCCTGCGTGAATTTAGCGATCCCTACGCCGATCAAACGTATCATAACGCGGCGGTCGTCGGCCTTACGGTATAAATTAACCGCCGTTCTGTAGATCACGACAGGATCATTGGTCGGATCGATCGTGGTTTGCCGCGTATGATCCACCCAGTCGGAGTAACGAAGCTTCAGCTTGACGCACTGCGCCCGCAGGTCCAGCGCTCTTAATTCTTCGGATATATCAAGCGCCATCGTATGGATCATATGGGACAAAAATGCGGCATCCCTCGTGTCCGTTGCAAAAGTTTCCTCGCGCGAGATCTGCTTTTGTTCTTTCGAAGGAGCCAGATAAGATTCCCCGAAACCTTTGGCATAAGATTGTACGGTCAATCCCGCTTTACCTAACGCCTGACCGACGTACTCCGAATCCAATCGGGCTAATTGCCCGCAGGTACGGATGCCTCTGGAGTTGAGTCTTTCCAGCATGACTTCACCGACGCCGCTTAAGACGCCCACGTTCAAAGGTTCCAGGAATTGAGCCTCTTTACCGGGTACGATTTCCAGAATTCCGTCGGGTTTGGCCTGATCGCATGCGACCTTGGCCGACATTTTATTGGAAGCGATACCGATGGCGCAGGGGAGGCCGAACCTGGAGAGAATCGTCTTTTGAAGACGCAGGGCAAATTTATACAGGTCGCCGCCGAATATTCTTTCGCAACCCGTCCAATCGAGATAGAATTCATCAATGCTCGCCGCCTCAAATCTGGGAGCGTAATACCTGACCAGCGATTGTACTTTTTCAGAATATTCCTGGTACGCCTCAAAATGGCCATCGATGCGGATGGCGATGGGACATTTGCGTTCGGCCATGGCGGTGGACATACCCGCGCGGACGCCGTATTTCCTGACCTCGTAAGAGGCGCAGGTCACTACTCCGCGGCTTTCCGCGGGACCCGCCACCATAATGGGTTTATTGAGAAGTTCCGGGTTCAGAATCCTTTCCACCGAAACAAAAAAAGCGGTGAGGTCAATATGTGCGATCCGGGGAACGGGCATGTCAGTTCATGGGGTTTTTAAAAACACTCTGGATCTTTACGAATACGTTTTTGATCCGCATTTTTCGTTCGGGTTCGAACTCGCACACGATTTCCATCGTACCGAGCATGTCGGCCGGTGTGTGCATGTTTAAAGTCCTGAGAATGGCGAACACGTTCTGTTTGATCTTCTCTTTTTCGGTCCCATCCAGAGGCGGCTGCAGGTAGTTGATATTTCCAAGCGTTTCGGGCCTCGTTCGGTAGAAGTTCAGCTGGGAATTTACCACTTTCCCGTTTTGGAAAGAGATTTCTACGCCGATGCGTTCGGTGAAAAATTGATGGATATTATAAGCGGACAGTATGTTGTGCATATTGCCGGAGATCAGTTCTTCTTCGGTCACTGTGAAATTCGGTCTCTCCATTTGTTAGCCTTTCAATATTTTCGCCGTGATTCGATCACTTTTCCGATGACGGTAAATTCTTTTTCGATGGGCGCATATTTCTCATTGGCGGCTTCGAGAAATATTTTTCCCCGTTTCTTACGAAAGCGTTTTACGGTGACCTCGTCGCCCAATAGCGCGATCACGATGTCCTGATCCTCCGCCGTATTCTGTTTGTGAACGATCACAATATCCTTTTCAAAAATCCCGGCGTTGATCATGCTGTCGCCCGTAACTTTTAGGGCAAACAAACCTTCGGATTTTTTGTAGCTCTCCTGAACGTATCCTTCGATATTCTCGACCGCAAAGATCGGCCGGCCGGCGGCCACTTTTCCATACAGGGGAATTCCCCTCGTAACGGGTTCAAATCCCCTGGCCGTGTTGGGTTTAACCTTCATGTAGCCTTTGGCTTCTATGGCGGCCATATGATCCTGAACGGCTTTTATATTTATCGAAAAGCGTTCCGCGATCTCGCGGAAGGTCGGCGGGATACCGTTATTTCTAATGCACTGTAAAACATACTGATAAATTTCATCCTGTCTTTTGGTGAGCGGCGGCATAATAACCTCTTGAGTTGGTTCGTACGTACAATATACTATACATTTGTATAGTAGTCAAGTGTTTTCAGAATTAAGAAGGGGAAACGTTATTGCAAACAGTATTAAAGCATTGAAAAATCAGGGTTCTGATGACGGGACTCAGGATGGTTTTTTTAAGAAGAAAGAGGGTTAACGGTAAACGTTCGACCGGGTTAGCTAACTCGGCCGAACGCCGTTTTGCGGTTTTACTTCTTTTCCCTATGAACCAACGTGGCCGAAGCCTGCGCTTTGGGCATGACGATCACTTCGTTGATATTCACATGAGCCGGGCGGGAAGCTATAAAAACGACAATGTCTGCGATGTCTTTTCCCACCAGCGGCTCGATATTCTCATAAGGCTTTTTGGCTCTTTCACGGTCGCCTTTGAAACGGACGATACTGAAATCCGTTTCCACCAGTCCGGGATCCACCGTACTCACGCGCACGGGCGTGTCCACCAGATCCAGCCGCATGCCATTGGTAAGCGCATCGACGGCATGTTTCGTTGCACAATACACATTGCCGCCCGGATACACCTCGTGACCGGCTACCGATCCTATATTAATCACATGCCCGCGTTTTCGCTGGACCATGCCGGGGATGACGGCGCGGCTGACGTAAAGCAGTCCTTTTATGTTGGTATCGATCATTTCTTCCCAATCTTCGATCCGTGCTTCGTGGATTTTATCGATACCGCGACCGAGACCCGCATTATTGACCAAAACATCAATTTCATTCCAACCGGACGTCAAAGATCCGATCGTCTTTTGCACTTCATCCGGTTTCCGCACGTCGAGGGAAAGGCAAAGGGACTCCGTGCCGAATCTCTCTTTTAATGATGCCGCCAAGGCATCCAGTCTATCTTTGCGTCGTGCGGTCAGGATCAGACGGGAACCTTCTTCGGCAAAGGCAACGGCAGCGGCCTCGCCGATTCCGGCGCTGGCGCCCGTGATGAATACGATTTTGTTCTTTAGTGATTCCATACAGGGCTCCCAGTTAGGTTTAAAATTGCGGCAAGATAGAAAAATATTACGGAGGAAACAAGCGGAGATTGCTGTCGGAATCTTTCGTACGTAACGGCCAATTAACGTCATCCGCAGAGTCTGGTCTGTGGATCTTGAAACGTTTTAACATTGCTTTTTTTGGGGAATGTGGATATATTCGCCCCTGACTAAATAGTCTATGGATCGGAACACGTTATGCCAATGATAGAAGCCAAATTTTACAGGGTCGAAAAAGACCAGGTCGTTTGCGAATTGTGTCCCCGCATGTGCAAACTCAAGAACGGCGAAGAAGGGGATTGCTGGGGTTATACCCATATAGACGGTAAACTGTATGCAACCAGTTACGGCCGCATCGTGACCGCCGTGTACGATCCGATGGAAAAGAAACCGTTTTTCCATTATTATCCCAATTCCGTCGTTCTTTCCATTGGCGCCAACGGATGCAACATGCGCTGCCAGTTCTGTCAGAATCATGAGATCTCCCTGGAACGGAAGGAACATAAAGAGATCACGCTCCAGACGTTGCTGGATTATTCCGGCAAAAGCCACTCGATCGGCGTGGCATACAGTTTTACGGAACCGCTCACATGGTTCGAATTCCTCCTCGACGCGACGCGCAAACTGAAAGGTATCGGCCAGAAGAACATCCTCATCTCCAACGGATACGCCAATGAAAAACCCTTCAAGGAAATTCTTCCCTACATCGACGGTATCAATATCAGCGTTAAATCGATGCGGCAGGAAGTGTATGATAAATA
The DNA here is from genome assembly GCA_964415295.1 of uncultured Bacteroidota bacterium. Taxonomy (GTDB): domain Bacteria; phylum CLD3; class CLD3; order SB21; family SB21; genus SB21. Next base: position 364,589 of record CAYPYN010000001.1, on the reverse strand, counting down.
CGTCGACGGCGATCTGTCGGTCGTGCTCAATTCCATCAAACTGGCTTACGAAGAGACCCATTTGGAGCTTACTTACCTGATGATACCGGGTGAAAGCGACAGCGAAAAAGAAGTAGGCGATTTCGTGGATTTTGTTTCGGCGATCGGTAAGGATATTCCCGTTCATTTCAAACGTTTTTTCCCGCATCACAAGATGACGCATATACCGATGACGCCTAATGAGAACATGGTGAAAGCGTACAAAATCGCCAGCCAGAAACTGAGTTATACGTATTTGACGGATACGGATATCGACGGTGTCTCGGATACGTTCTGTCCCAACTGCAAGCGGCTCATAATCAAGCGTCGCGATTACCAGGCCAATCTCGGAGGTATGCGCGGACCTAATTGTAAATTTTGCGGACACAGGATCAATATTAAATTCTAACTATTTACCTCGGCGACGCTTGCGATATTCTTGCCCGTAAGCACGGATAGCCAAAACAGGAGAAATCAGTTTTTTGAATCCATATAATTTTTTTACCAACCGGTCCAGTGAGTTCATCGCTTCGATTGCAATTCTGGTTCTCCTTTTCGGACTGGCAGCATGCGATGATGACGGAGCGAGTGATGTTGGTTTGGGCGGAATCGAAACAGGGGAACTGTCCGGCAATCTTAAAACGGATACGTTATATGTCGAAGATCTCGCGCGGGATACGGCGTTCATGGATTCGGTCACAACCGGACAGTCTGACCGGTGGTATCTCGGTTCGGTGGATAATTATGATTTTCGCATTGTTATGAAATTCACCATACCGACGGAAATTGAAAGCGTCAGCGTCACGAGCGCTAAACTCAAACTGATCACGTCCGGTGCTTACGGAGCTTCGGGAAGTTTTACGGCCAATGTTTATGCAATGAAAAAGAACTGGACACTGGAAGATCTCCGATGGGACCGTCTGACCGGTGCCGGCGACTACGGGGATTTGATCGCCCAGACCACGATCTCATACACGGCAGAAGCGGGACAATTTGTCACGATCGATATGCCCAAAGATACGGTGCAGCATTGGATTTGGTCGCTCAATGATACCAATCGTTCTAAACTAAATAACGGCATCATGATCGATTTTTCAGGGGCTGCGTTTGCTCAGCAATTCTACGGCGCGTACAATCTTAATGCGTACGGCATACCTGATACCAATATTGTACCAAGACTGGACATTACGTATCAGAAGTTCGATCCGAAGAATCAACAGCTCACGATCGATCATGTGAATCTGACGCCGGTCAATACCGCCAACGGGTATTATTCGCAAGGGATCAGCGGGTATATTTACCGCGATCGTGCACCGCAATCGGCGCAAGCTCTCACGGTTGGCGGCGGCGTGCCGTATCATTCGTTATTGTATTTTAACACCGGCAAAATTCCGTCCACCGCAACGATTAACTTGGCCAAGTTGGTTATGAAACTAGACCCGGCCGGAAACTATATGTATACTCCGGGCGATTCACTTCTCCTGCAGTCGCTGAGGGTCAGCAGTCTGGACTGGAAAGCGGGATCGATGTCGACGTTGAGTTTCGATCAGTCGTTTGTTAATGTCTTGTCGCGATACCGTAAGCGTCTTACGGACAATGTCCGGGATGACTCACTGACTTTCAACATAACCCGGCAATTTCAGGAATGGACGACTTTTCCATCTCAGAATCACGGGCTGCAGATTTCACACGCCGACGAAGTATTCGGGAATTTCAGACGTTTGTACCGCGTTCGTTTGATCCGTGACGCTCTGGATCGGGAAAATTCACCGAAGATCATTGTATTTTACACATTACCGCCGGAAAATTAGTATGACCATGCGATCCCTTTTTCTATCTCTTATTTCAGCCGTCACGTTAATGCCTGGAGCGTTGACCGCCGGCGGATCTTCGTATTCTTACGCTACGTACGGCATGGTCGAATATCGGCCGAATATCCGCGCTCTGGGAATGGGTGGTGTGGCTATTGCCGTTCCGAGCAGTTATTCGATCAACTACAGCAACCCGGCCGGCATCATGGGTCTCTCGATGACGCGATTCGAGGGCAGTCTTTATTTTGAAGGATTGACCACGAGCAATGGTTCTCGTTCCGCTTACTCTAATTCCCTCAACATGAACCATATCGCCTTTGCTATTCCGTTTGGAAAAAACCTGGCCGCCGCCTTTTCTTTGGCCAGATACTCCAAGGTGGAATATAATTACAAGACATCCGCTCAATTTCAGGACATTAGTTATGATGAGAAATTTGTAGGCGACGGCGGTCTGCGCCAAGTGTCTTTTGTTGTGGCCGGCCGAGTCAGTAAGCAATGGACGCTGGGAGTTTCCGCGCAGTACATGATCGGTTCTATTCAGAGGAACTGGCAGGTCATCTGGAATTCTGATGAGTTTTCCAATACCAGCGACAATCGCACGGAACATTTCGGAGGTTTACGTTGGGTGGCCGGCGGGATATATGAGTACCAAAAGTATCATTTTGGCGCTTACGTGGCGCTCAGCACGGATATGACAAGAAAAATTCTTCAAACCGACGCGCTCGGAGACACGCTGCTGCAAAGTTACGGCGAATCGCCGTCCCCTTTTGAACTGGGACTCGGAGCCACGTATGATCTGAATAAGCGGTACTTGCTTGGTATGGATTTAGTGTATTCGGGCTGGAACAGTGTCGAGGCTTTTACATCCAATCAGAACAACCGCAATGCCGTTCGTGTGTCCTTAGGAGCGGAAAGAAAACCGTCCACAGCGATCTCGTCGCCGTATTTTGATAAATGGTATTATCGTGGCGGTTTCTATTTTCAGAACATGTATGCCAGCGGCGCGGAGGGAAAATATTCCAACGAATATTTTCTCACGGCCGGTTTCGGAATGCCTTTTAATAAAGAAAGAAATGTGATCGATGTTACTTTTGAATTAGGTCAAAGAGGATCGGTTTCGGCGAGCTCCGTGCGGGACCGGATATACCGGATCAATATTTCCATTTCAGGCGGCGAGCGCTGGTTTCAGAACCGTCAACGAAGATAAATGGTTTAATCTTGCTATCCAGAGATAAGAAAGGAAGCGTACTATGAAGTTCGTAAGAAATCTCGTCATACTTGCTTTTGCGATCATGTATACCCAAGGAGGGTTTGCGCAAAGCGGCCAGGAAGGCACGGCGGAATTTGAGTGCCTGAAAACATGGAGTACCGGAAGCGAATATTGGAAGAATCAGGAATACAAAAATGCCATACCGTTTTTCTGGAGCGCTCTTGATTGTGATAAAACGCTGCACGGCAAAGACAGTCTGAAATTTTCCAGTGTCTACGACAAACTGGCAGATTGTTATTATCAGTTGAAGCAGTTTGACAGCGCGGTGTATGTACGCAAAATGGGCTATGATTTACAGCGAAAACCGCAGCATTTATATGAAATCGGCGCTTTGTTCCACAAAGGTTTGCTCAATTTCGATTCCGCGGCTTATTATTACCGCTTGAACTACAACGAAACGAAGGATCCGCAGGAACTGAAACGTATTGCTGGTATGTGGATGGAGGCCGCTAAATATAAGGAAGCGGTAGTGGCTTATGACGAATTTCTTGATAAAGACACCAAAGATGAAGCCACGTGGGTTTATATTCTTGATCCTTTGAAGAAATCTTACATCAAAGTTGTTGGCAAAGACAAGTGGCTGGAGCGGTGCAAAAAATATACGGAGCTATTTCCGCAGGGAAACAAGGACTTCTATGTCGGTGATCTTTTAGACGATGATCTTAAGAAAGGCAACTTTGATCAGGTCATCAAGAATGCGAAAGAAATCCTGGAGAAGGATCCCAACGGCAAAAATGTGTGGGTCAAATTAGGCGAAGCGTACGATGCCAAATTGATGCACAAAGAAGCGATCGATGCGTATGAACACGCCTACAAGATCGACGATAAGGACGCTGATCTCATATGCAAACTGGCGCGCGTTTACCTGGATGCCGGAAACAAAGCCAAAACATGGACCCTTTGTCTCAAAGCAAAGGAACTGAAGAAGTTCGGGCAGCCGTATTTTCTTATCGGCTTGGCCATCATGGACGGCATAAAAGCGTGTTCGGGCAATGTACTCAACATTGAGGCCAAAGAGGCCAATATGGTAGCGCTGAAGTATTTTGAACAGGCTTCGACATTCCCCGACACTGAGAAAAACGCGAAGCAGTATGCTTCCGTCTGCCGCCAGAATGGAGTAACCAAGTCGGACAGTTTTATGGGGAGTTTGGGCAAGCTCAAAGCGTCATCCTGTTACAGTTGGATGCTCGATACGGATTATGTTAATCCATATAAATAAGACAGTTCTTTAAGAGATAAAGCCTTCGGCCGGTTGTAATAAACAACCAAGCCGGAGGCTTTTTTATTGGTATTCGTTCGGCTTTTTTTTGTATATTTAATTGTTTACACGAGACGACATAAACTATATAAACCATAAATCATGTTCTATTCAAGGAGGGCATCTTGAAACCCATTATTGTTCTATCATTTATCGCGCAGATATTGTTGTATTCGGTTCATGCGCAGGAAGTGACCGTGCCCCAAAAGCGGCATTTGGTCAATATCCCGACGGCCGGAGTTCTTCAGAGGGGTCAATACGATATTGGTATGCGTTTGTTTGATAACGGCGGTGTATTGACCAGCATTGGTGTCGGCGTAACCGACCGATTTATGTTCGGTATCGCTTACGGAGGTGAGAATATCATTGGTTCGGGAAAAGTGAAATTCAATCCCTTACCTGGCGTGGAAGCGCGTTACCGAGTCATCGACGAAAGCGTACCGGGTCCTGCCGTTACCATTGGTTTTGATAATCAGGGATACGGTCCGTATATCAAACGTGCCGTCGTAGATTCTGCGGTTAAGAGGATCAACCGCTATACTCAGAAGTCCCGCGGTCTTTTTATCGTCGCGAGTAAGAACTATGCTTTTATGGGAAATACCGGTGTTCATGGCGGAATCAGTTGGTCCGTAACAGAAAAGAAAGATAAGGACAAAGCGCCGGCCTTTTTCGTCGGGGTAGACAAAAGTCTGAATAACGAGTTGTCGGTCGTCGGAGAATACGATCTGGCTTTGAATGACAACGAAGGCGTCGTTGGCCGAAAACGAGGCTATCTGAATATCGGATTGAAATTCAATTTCGGAAGCCGTGTCATGATCGACTTTATCATGACCGATATCCTTAATAATTCCGGGGATTTTGGCAAATACTCCCGTGAACTGAGGTTATCTCTTTCCCAGACGTTCTAAAGAGGTTGAAGGCCGACTGATCTTGTTGTCAAAAAAATAAAACAAAATTGTTGACAATTCTAAATTGATATTGTATATTAATAGTGTCAAGAATTGATAACAATATCCTTCTGGAGAGGGAGGTTGGTTTTATGACAACAAAAAGGCCTTTTATTGCAGCCGGTTTCATATGGATCTTATCTATTTATGTGTTTTCCGGTTGCTATACCGTTCTTAAGCAGTCCGGAGAATATTATTCGGAATTTGGATCTGATTCCTCCGAAAAGACCGCCGCAACAACGGATCAGTTTATTCCGGCCGATACTCTAGCTGAGGAGACGGACAGCACGTCCGCGCCCGAGGAAGGTTCGGAAACGGTCGTTATCAATCGTTATTACTACGATTACTCGCCCTGGTGGAGCGGCTTCGGTTATGGGTACCCCGGCCGTTACTGGGCTGTTAGCGTGGGTTATTCCTGGTATCCTGTGTACGGATTTTACCCATACGACTATTATTACTGGGGCGGCTGTTATTACCCCGCGTATCCTGGCGGATATTACCCTTATTATCCGGATCCATGGTATTACCATCCAGGCCCTTCTTATCCTAATTATTCCTCCCGAAGAAATTATGGTCTGCGACATGATGTGTTGAACACGTCACGTGCCGGAGGTATTCATTCGGCCGCGGGAATTACGCCTGTCCTTTCGCAGAGGACTTATAATTCAGGAATAACGGCAAGTACCTTGACCGCTGGAAATTCACAAAGCAAAGCCGCTAAGGAAACGAAGAAAAGCCGAAGACGCTATAATACGAAAACAGGCCAAACGGATTCAAAGACTGTTGAAAAAGGCGGCAATGTAAAGAACAAAGAGACCGAGAAACGGCAATACAGGGAAGTCGATATTCCCAAGAATAACAACCGCTCGGACCAGCGCGGTTTTGAAGGCGCCAAGAACCGCTTATCACGTAACGAGAATTCAGGCAACGACCGTTCGTCCTCCCGCAGTTATAATAATAATTCCGGTGGAAATAGTTCCCGCTCATCTGGTTCCAGAGCCAGCTCCCCCAACGCCGGCGGCCGCAGTTACAATTCTAAACGATGAGCGGCCTCTTTAAAATAACAAGTCTCAGCCTGGTATTTTTTATCCAGACGTTCATGGTTACCGGATGCTACACGGTAATCATTCATCAAAAAAAAACAGGCTTTGCGGAAAACAAGTTGGAGGGGCGCGATCACGTGTCCGGTGTCATATCCGATCCGACTTCCTGCACTTCTTGTCATTCGGAGGCAGAAAATTCGTGGGATCGGCCGGCCGGGGAGACCTTTGGTCCCAATTCTCTTTGGATCTATTATTATGATACGGGAGTTCCCTGGTGGGTCGAACAGCGCTCTGAAGAGTCGGCACAAGAGGACGGCGAAAGTGATGGGCTCGGCGATACAGGTATGCGCCGATATTACGGCCGCCGCCGTGAAGCGCTTAACAGCGGTAATGTGAGTTCATCCATCGTTCCGTCGAACAGTGAAGCCACTATCGGCGGCGCTTTCATACCATCCTTCCCGGCGTCGATACCGTCCTCTGGCGGCACGATCACCACCACTCTATCGACAGACTCTTCAAACGCACAAAACAGAGACAGTTCACAGACCCGGTCTGACCAATCTACTTCTAATACCGGAAAGTTGCAGAATCAGAATACAAAGCGAGGTTACGGATTGCGAAAAGATGCCAAGAAAAAATAAGGAGATGATCTTCATGTTGAAGCGTGCAAGTTTTTTCATCGGACTTGTTTTCGGTATTACAAATATTCTCCAAGCGCAGGATGAGACCGATGCGATCCGGCCTTTTCAAAACGAATTTGGACCGGGCGCCAGAGCGATGGCTCTAGGCGGCGCATACTCGGCCGTCGCCGAAGACTATACTGCCGTATACTGGAACCCGGCAGGTCTGGCCCAGATACGAAAGATGGAATTCCACGGCGGTTTATCCCACCTCAGCTTACGCAACAGGATCGGTTACCAGGGAACGACTACGGAAAATACAAACGGATTTACAAACATGAATGCCATTGGTGTGGTTTTTCCGATCCCAACCTATCGAGGCAGTCTGGTGTTCGCCATCGGGTATCACCGAATCAATACGTTTGATGACTTCAATCAGGTCTCAGGATCCCCGCAAGTGGCCGGCGGGCAGTTCTATCAGGATGAAAAGACCACCATCGATGGAGATCTGAATCAGTGGTCATTTTCAGGAGCGGTGGACCTCACGCCTTCGATCTCAGTCGGCGCGACTCTCAATCTGGTGGTGGGAAAAAACAACATCAATGTTTCCTACTTTGAGGATGACAGCGAGGATGACATTCTCATGCATGAATATGCGCGGCAGGTGGATTTCCAGATCAATCCCGACTATACGGGTGTCGGGATGAAGATGGGCGCACTGATGCGTCCGGCAGAAAATCTGCGGGTGGCACTGACGGTCACAACCCCCACTTCTTTACGCGCCGAGGAAAGTTCGAACTACTCAGAATCATATGTGTACGATCATGCACGTGCGGACAGCCTTATCGGTTCCGACGTTTTCTTAAAATACAGGATCAGTTCACCGTGGAAATTTGAATTCGGCGCGTCGTACAAACACAAACTTTTCCTTTTCAGCGGCGCTGTGGAGATGATCGATTGGACGCAAACCCGTTTTCATTCCAATATTCTCGATGAGAACTATAACGATATCGACGGCCGGATCAATCAGAATATCTTATCCAAATACCGGCAATCGACGAACTATCGTCTGGGCGCCGAGGCCGCGCTGCCGAATTTGGGGATCAAGGCCATGGCGGGTTATTTTTATCAGCAGTCGCCTTACAAAGAAGGTACAGAGCGGGTAGCCAGCAACAAACAATTCCTGTCTGCCGGACTCAGTTTTCTGCTCGATAAACAGGTGAAGATCGATGCCGCCTACCAGCGTGGGTGGTGGAAGCAGTCCACCACGGATTTCCTACTGGGTCAGGACGATCAGGGGCATGACCTTGTGACCGATGAAGAAATATCGTCCAATCGCTTCTTAATCAGTCTCAGTTATCGGTTTTAGGTCATAGCCAAACTATGCGTTATCAAAAACACACTAACGGCGGAGCTATTTTCGCCGTTATTTTTTTTCTGGTAATTCAGCCATCCTATGTTAACGGTCAGGCCAGACGGCTGGATCAAATCACGCTGCCGCTGTCGGTCGGAGAAGTAGACCATTCTAACAAAGAAATAATGGTACGGGTAGACAGTATCCGGGCCGAAAAAATACTCCCGATAATCCGAACACTCTCCAGTGATTCTTTTGGAGGCCGGGCCACCGGATCGGCGGGATATAATCAAGCGGCGGATTATGTTCGCGGGTGTTTTGCTCAGAACGGACTTAAGCCTATTGGATCTTCTTACTTTCAAGAATTCAAAATCGATACCAAAACGATCCGCTCGAGAGTTTATCTGCAGGAAGAAACGCCGGATTCCGTTGAATCCATGAATGTGATTGGACTCAAAGAAGGCACGATCCTGAAGGATGAGTTCGTAGTCATTACGGCGCATCTGGATCATCTTGGAAAGAAAGGCGACAGCATTTATCACGGCGCCAATGATAACGCCAGCGGTGTGGCGGTCATGCTCGCGGTATCCGAAGCGTTAAAAGATCTTCCAACGAGGCGGTCGGTCGTTTTCGTGGCCTTTGCCGGAGAAGAAGTGGGGCTTATGGGTTCCGCGTATATGGCAATGCGCGCTCCCATTGATCTCAAAAAGATCCGGCTTCTCGTCAATCTCGATCTGGTCGGTTCCGGCAAGGACGGCATTATGGTGCAAGGCGTGGACGGCCATGAAGAGACGTGGTCGGAAATTCAGAAGATAAATGAAGACTTCTTTCATTTTGAACTCGGAATGCGCCCTAACTCAGCTAATTCCGATCAATACTATTTTCATCGCCTGGGGGTACCGGCTTTCTTTATGTATGCTTACAACGGCACTATACCTTATCACTCACCGGCAGATACGGCGGACCAGATCGATGCTGCAGTAATAGAAAATGTGGCGAAGTTTGTGCTGATGAATGTGTGGAAGGCGGTATCTGAAACTGACGAATAACCATTGCTTCAGGCATTGGTAATACCAACACTCATTGCCTAAAACAAGGAACGAGGATTATGCAAATTGTTATGCCTGAGACCAGAATTAATGTCAAAAACGATTTCATCTTAAGACGGAGATTTGCATATGAATTTCATAAAGTTCCTCATCATAAAAGCAGTCGTATTGATTTTTTTGTGTTCTTCGAACACGAACGCGCAAGAAAATGAAACTGAAGTCTCAGACCCAATTCAAAAAGCTTTGTGGGCTTTTCAGGCTAGTGATCAAAATACTGCCGTTACACTGCAATTGAAATATCATACTTCTAAACGCACAGCTATCCGTTACGGAGTCGTTATTGATATTGGCGGTAGCAACAGTAAAGGTTCCTATTACCGGATGCCGGTTGACACCATCACAAGTAGAAGCAAAAGCGATTTTGACAACCGAACCATATCTAACCGGTTTGAATTTTTGTATTACCCATTCGTTACGGAACACTTCGCTTTCTATTCAGGCTTTGGTCCGGAAGTTGGGTTTGGCCGTATGAATGGTTACGGTAAATCTGAGCAACCAGATTATTCAAACAAAAACCGGACTAAACTGATGTCTCGACATTTTGCATTAAACGTATTGGCGGGAATTGAGTGGTTTCCTTTTGAAAAAGTAAGCGTATTGGCGGAGTATGAAATTTTTGGACGCGTACAGTTCGAACGTATCACTTACAGCGGGGAAGGAACGGCTGTTTGGGATGATGAAACCTGGGGTTACAAAGATAGGTATAAAAGCAGGGGATATAGGCTGGGATCCAATGGAATGAAGCTCGGCGTATCGGTGTATTGGTAATTTTTTTTGGACGATCTGTCACCCTGGCAGCAGTAGTGTTATCAGTGCTGCCAGGTTATTTTTTTAATTTTGCAGTTCGACCATAGAATGTAACACCATAGAATATCTGAGAATAGATATTGATAAAAACTTCCTGCCTGACTATTTTCTTCCTCACTGAATTAGTATTTAAAATTATGATAAGATATTCATTTGCAATATTATTCTTTGCTTTCACTCAGGCAGCCTATTCTCAATCCATCCGTTGCACAGCCTCAGTCGAACGCACGGTCATCGAGGCAGGTCAGACCTTTACGCTGAGTGTAGAAGTCAGCGGAGATGATGTGAATATCACCGCCTATCCTCAGCTTCCGGCCTTAAAAGGCCTTGAAGCCGTTTATGCCAATGCCGGCGAATCCACTTCCATTCAGATCATCAATGGGAAAAAAAGCGTTTCGAAAAGCTATCAGTTCCTGCTGCGCGCCAAGGAAGTCGGCAAGTGGACGATTCCGCCGATAACCGTTGAAAATGACGGTAAAGCGGTTACCACACAGCCTCTGACAATCGAGATTGTCCCGTCGGGCGCAATCTCCGGTCAAAAGAATCCGTCGTTGTCCAAAGAGGTATTTCTGGGAATCGTTCCGTCCAAAAAAGAGGCTTATGTCGGCGAGCAGATCATGGTGTATCTGAAGATCTACACACGTGTCAATATCACACAATATTCACCGACGAAAGTTCCGAATTTCGTCGGATTCTGGGCGGAGGATTTCCCGCTCAAACAACCGCTCGAACCGGAACGCGAAGTGGTAAACGGCATTACATACAACACGTTTACCATTAAACGGACGGCGCTTTTTCCTACGCATGCGGGTAAACTGACGATCGACGCCGCCGAGATCGACTGTGAATTGCGGGTTCCTCAAAAAGGAAGATCCAACTTATTTGAAGATTTCTTTTCTCCGTTCGGTGATCCGTTCGGGCAGGTGGTTCAAACAAAACTTGTCTCCAACGCGGTGGAAATAGACGTAAAAGAGCTGCCAGGTGAAAAACCGGCCGGTTTCAGCGGACTCGTCGGTCATTTCGATGTGGTCAGCTCCGTGGATAAAAATGCTCTGAAAACCGGTGAAGCGGTCATCTACAAAGTTGAGATCAAAGGTACGGGTAACATTGTATCGGCTGAAGCGCCTGCAAATCCTTTTTCCGATGATTTTGAAAGATACGATCCCAAATCCACGGACGCCATTGACAAGAAAGGCCAACTGGTCAGCGGTTCAAAGATCTTCGAATTTGTTGCGGTACCGCGGGTCAGCCGGCAATTTGAAATTCCGCCGCTGGCACTGATCTATTTTGATCCGGCTACAAATAAATACGTTACCAAGACGTCGGCCGGACACGCGCTCAGTATCTCTCAGGGAAGCGGCGGTATCGCCTCCGGCGTAGGATTATCCAAAGAGGAAGTGGCCCTTCTTTCCAAAGATATCCGTTTCATAAAAACAGAAACAGACGACTGGTCCCAAAGTGAGCATGGTTTTATTTTCAGCGTCTGGTTCGTGATTCTCTGGATCATTCCGGCCGGCATATGGTTTGGAGGGTACCGGTATTTGAACCGCCGCGAAATATTGCTTCAGGATGCCGAAGGAATGAAATACCGGAAGGCCAGTCCTTTAGCCAAGAAGCGTTTGAAGGCGGCCGAAAAACTGATGGAACACAACCAGCTGGATACCTTTTACGCTGAAATAGCCAAAACATTAAGCGGCCTTGTGGCCGACAAATTGAAGATTCCCGAAGCCGGCCTGATGACCGAACATCTGGAAGAGAAGTTAAGAGCCAAGAAAGTAGATGAGTCGCTCATAAAAGAATACATCGACTGCCTCCGAATGTGCGACGAGGCGCGGTTTTCTCCGACAGGAAAGTCCAAAGAAAAGACCGACGAAGTATACCGGCGGATCCGTTCCGCTATTTTCAGTATGGATAGGGCCATATAGAACCATGCGATTGTTCATTATATTAATGTTACTGGCAGGTCATCCTGCTGGCTACGCCCAAAACTTATCGACGGATCCTTCCGATATTTTCAGCCAGGCCAATGCGCTGTACGAAAAGAAAGATTACGCCGCCGCTCAGGTTCTTTATCAGCAACTTGTCGACGGAGGGCACTCGTCTAAACCTCTCTTTTATAACCTGGGCAATACCTACTACAAATTAAAGAAATACGGACACGCTGTTTACAATTATGAAAGAGCCTTGCGGCTGGATCCCCATGACGAAGACGTCCTTTTTAATCTGGAGCTGACCCGGCTGTACCTGAAAGATAAGCTTGTAACTCCTCCGGATTTTATCCTGTACGATATTTCAAAGAAGATCATGCATCTCTTTGCCATGGAAACCTGGGCGGTCATCAGCCTGACGGTCTGGTTCTTATTTGCTGCTATGCAATTGTTACGGCGTATTATGAACCTCCGCGGCAAGATTCCTAAGATGGCTAATTTCACTGTTGGTTTTTTGCTGATAATCTGTGTCCTCAATTTTGCCGCCAATATACACACTCATATTAAAGTTAAAGAGGCGGTGGTGTTGGCGCAAGCCTCGGATGTATGGAGCGAGCCGGACCATTCCTCCAGTATTCTTTTTGTTCTGCACGAAGGCACCAAGGTTCAAATCCGTTCGGAGCGCGGCGATTGGATAGAAATCCGGCTCACGGACGGTAAGGTTGGGTGGCTGCGGAAAGACGACGCAGGTGCGTTGTAATGGAGCCCGCCCAATTATTACGTACTTATCCCGCCGTTAAACTTGCCTTTATTTGTATGGCCATTATCCTGGCCATCCGGGCTTCGGGTGTCGCGACTTATTTCATACCTCATCACGCACTGTTCTTTTCCATGGCTTCAATGCTTCTTTTGATCTGTGCGTTGGTGCTGTATCGCAGGTCTAAAAACACCGCTTCCTTCATGGTCCTGACAGGACTGGTTCTCTTGATCGGTGCTCGGTATCCCTCGGAGAATTACGATCCCGCACACGTTGCGCGATTTACGCATCTTGGAAGGGAAGTCGTTGTGAGAGGTCTGATCAGCCGTGATCCTCAGGTGATGCAGGATAAAACGCGGATGGTCGTGGATGTTCGGTCGATTCAACTCACCGAGCACATTCTTATTGAAACCCAGGGACAGATTCTAGTAACACTTAAGGAGGAAGCGCGTGTGCCGGCGGCTTACGGCGATGAAGTGATGTTGCACGGAACGATCTATGCTCCCAGAAATGAGCGAAACCCGGGTGAATTTGATTATGCCCGTTACCTGGCCATGCAGAATATTTACGGACTGATGCATTTGCGCAAGGCCGATCAGGTGATTTCGACCGGATATTCCGAGGCCAATCCGCTGCTCAAATACTTCATTCATCCGATCAAACATTATGTCATCGAACTGGATCGTTCCACGCTGTCGCCTTTGAGCGCATCTATCCTGACGGGTCTGCTGGTAGGGGAACGCAGCGATATCCCGAGTGAAGTTCTGCAATACTTCTCATACAGCGGAACCATTCACATCCTGTCGATCAGCGGGCTTCATATCGTATTCATTACCGCCCTGCTGTTCGGTCTATTCAGTTTTCTCCGCCTTCGTTTTTCATGGCGCGTATATATGACGCTCATATGTCTGGGCGTTTATATGGGTGTGGCCGATTTCATACCATCCGTGGTTCGGGCCGGCATTATGACAGGCGTGGTCCTTCTCGGCATGCTGTGGCAGAGGCGGCAAAATATCATCAACAGTCTTTTTGTATCTCTCATCATCATATTGTTTATCCAACCTGTTGCCCTTTTTGATATCGGTCTTCAATTGTCTTTTGCCGCCGTGCTGTCGATCGTGCTGGTCTATCCAAAACTCGAAAATGTGTGCCGCCGTATGGGCTTTTTCACATCCGGTGAAACGAGTTTCTTTGAAAAAATTCTGGCCTTGCTGTTGGTTTCCATCGCCGCTCAGATCGGAACGATCCCTTTTACCGCTTATTATTTCTACAAAATTCCTCTGGTCGCCCTTGCGGCCAATGTGCTGATCGTTCCCCTGTCCAGTCTGGTCATGGGGATCGGGTTTGTCACAGCGATGGCAGGAACTTTTTCCATGGCCTTGGCTCAATGGTTCGCCAACGTAAACGACCTCCTGATTTTGCTGATGGTGAAGCTGGCGGAATGGTCCACCAAGATGCCGTTGGCCTATACGGAATTCTATCGGATGGATCTTTGGAGCATGTTGGTGTTCTACGCGGGTCTGGCTTACGTTCTCTTATGGCGCAATGCCGCCGTCCGTAAATACGGTCTTATGGCGGCTGCGATCCTTGCCGTTGTACTCATCTGGAACCCAGTCATTAATCGGAACCAGGCACTGGAATTGTATTTCCTCGATGTTGGTCAGGGCGATGCCGCCGTGATACGGACGCCTCATGGTAAAACCGTTGTGATCGATGCCGGAGACTGCAGTGGGAATACCGACCAGGGCGAGCGCGTCGTCGCGCCATTCTTGTGGAAAATGGGTGTTGACAGAATCGATTATATGATATTGACTCATCCTCACGATGATCATATCGGAGGTGCGGACTATCTGTTAAAACATTTCGAAATCGGACAAGTGATCGATCCGGGTCAGTTTTACCGGTCGGATGTGTATCTCAGTATTTTGCGCCAGATACGGGACAAGAATATTTCACGCCTCAAAGTACGTGCCGGCGACGTCCTTGCTATTGACAACGAAGTTGAGCTATATTTTATGCACCCGCGATCCCCGTTCGTATCGGCCGGCGCACGTGCCCCGATGAATACGAACAATACCTCGGTTGTATTTCAACTGCGGCACAGGCATGTGCGGGCGCTTTTCATGGGTGACGCTGAGTGGCCCAGCTTGGATAATATAAGTTCGTATAAAGCCGCGTTACGAAGCGATCTTTTGAAGGTCGGACATCACGGATCTTGGAACGGCACTACACCGGATCTTATTTCAAAAGTGCAACCCTCTTATGCTGTGATCTCTTGCGGTGAGTTTAACAAATTCAATCATCCTTCTCCGGCTGTTGTCCGGGATCTCACTGTGAGCGGCTCCTCCGTATGCCGGACGGACGAGAGCGGCGCCGTTCTCTTTGAATCAGACGGGAACAGTCTTTACCGAAAACGGTGAACTATGTTTGGATACGATGTCATCATCATGCTCGGTTTTTTTGTCGGCATGATCCTTTATGCGGTTCTCACCGCCGAGGTCATTAAGCGGCAAAACAAACTCGCGCATGAGTACGTTTTCCTCTGCATGATGATCGTGCTTACCTTATGGCATGGCTTCCAGTTCTTTGCGCTCCTTATCAAGCAGGTGTTCGGCCGGCAGGCCATCGAGATCTATACGGAATTACGTTACTTATCCCTGTACAGTATTGTTTTTCTTCCTGCGCTGATCGTGCATGTGCACGCAGCCTTTCTGTCCTACGTACACGAATTGGTGGGGCGTAAAGGCGTATTCTATAAGATCTTCCCGTATTTCTTCTATCTTCCGATCATACTGATCATCTATTTCGGCCAATATACCATTGTAGATTCCCGCAATAAGATCCTCGATGAAAACATGAGCTTTATTCCAGCTTATGTCTTCTTTCTTGTGATCGGCCTGATGGTCTCAGCGGTCTTGTGCGTTCGCATTATCATGCTCGGGCGTAACGAAAAATGGCGCCAATTCTTCATCGTGGAGACGATCATCATTTTCATTGTAGCCGCCCTGATGCTCTATTTTTATTTCTTCGGCGGAACCGGAAATGTCCGTCTGGACAAGTCCCTGAAGAATTTACTCATGATCTCCTCGGTGATACCGACCGGCGCCATGATCTATTTATTATACAAATATCCCTTTTATTCTACGGTCGCGCGAAGACGGTTCCTGCTGATCACTATTGCGGGCGCTTTCCTGACGATGTATGTGGTAACGGCGCGGGCGCTTCGGAAGATGGGCGAGGATAATCCCGATGTCAGTGTGGAAATGCTGGAGATCCTGACGGTCTCGCTGTTGTTCATATTGTATGAACCGATCAAGTATCTGATCCGTCGTATTGCGGGCTATTATGCGCTCAACCAGAAGTACCTCTACCAATCCATGGTTCGCCGGATCAGTGAAAAAATCGTCGGATCGGGAAGCATGGAGGATCTGCAGAAAGTCGTTCACTCGGCCGTAACGGAAACGTTCAATGTGGATGAAGCGGCGCTTTTTATTTTAGGTAAACACGTCGATCCCGACAGGATGTATTATTCCATCACGCAAAGCCTCGGCGATATCAAAGATATCAAACTGGAATCCGTGATCAAGAATATTCAGAAAGGCAACGGTCTTTACGAAGCGCGGCGTATGAGCCTTTTTCACCTAAAGGCTTCGGAAATACCTTACCATCTTTATCTCGGGATCAGCCTTGAGAACGATCTGGTCGGTCTCCTGGCCATCGGCAAGAAAAAAACCAACGAAGAATTCACATTTGAAGAAAAAGAAATCCTGCTGACGCTGGCGAGCCAGATCGCCATCGCGATCGAGAATATCGAACTGGTGCAGCGCCGGATCGAACTGGAATCCAAAATGTTCCAGGCGGATAAATTATCCTCCCTCGGTCTGCTCGCCACCAGCATCGCGCACGAGGTGAAGAACCCGCTCAGTTCGATCAAGAGTATCGTGCAATCCCTTCGCGACGAAAAGAAGAAAAGCGGCTCAGATGCCCACGAATTGCAGGATCTGGAGATCATCACTGAGGAGATCGACCGGCTGAATACGGTAGTGGGACAACTGCTGAAATTCTCCCGCCCGGATAACTCCGATGTGGATGAGATCGACGTCATCAAGGTGATCGACAACATTCTGACGATATTGCGGCAGGAGACGCGGAGCAAGGGCATACAAATCTGGACCAAATACGAACATACGCCGCTTCTGATCAAGTCGCGTCAGGGAGACTTGAAAGAAATCATATTTAACGTTATTATTAATGCGGTACAGTCGATGGAGCGCGGAGGCCGGCTGATGTTTTACGGCGGTTACGGCGTGTATGAAGCCGATCTGTTTGACGCTTCTTCCGAAAAGAAATCGGGTGTTGCTACGGCGCAGCAGCTTTTTATGCCGGATCCGTCGGAGGGTTATACCGAATGGTCCATGGATCTTTTAACCGTTCAGTCCATACAGACCGGGGATCGAAAGCCGACGACGCCTTTCAATCCCGAACTTCTGCCCGACCAGCGGCGCTGTCTCAAGATCGCGATCACCGATAACGGACCCGGTATCAAGGCGGAACGTCTGCAGGAAATCTTTAAGCCGTTCTATACGACCAAGTCTTCCGGAACGGGTCTCGGATTGGCCATAGTCAAAAACAAGATCGACGCTTTGGGAGGCCGCCTCGTGCTTCGGAGCGAAGAAAACGTAGGCACGTCGTTTGAAATCTATATTCCTCTGGACACCAACATCTGACCTATGAGCGAGAACGAAAATACACTTAATCTTCAGAATGCAACGATCGGCGTGCTGGTCGTGGATGATGAAAAGGCTGCGCGTTACGGTATGATCAAAGCGTTGCGTTCCGAAGGATACCGTCTGGCCGAGGCCGAAGATGCTTTGTCGGCGCTGAACCTGATGGCGAACAACGCTTATGATGTGGTCATTACCGACGTCTCTATGCCGGGCATGAACGGGATCGAATTTGTCCGCAAGGTCCGCGAACGCAAGCTGGAATGTCTTGTGATTGTGATCACGGCGCACGGTTCCGAAAAGCTGGCCGTCGAGGCGATCAAATCCGGCGCATTCAATTATATGTCCAAGCCGTACGATATCGAGGAACTGCGTGCACAGGTCGGACATGCCGTTCAGCAGGTACTGCTTCAGAGGGAAAATGCTCAGCTGCGCAAAGAACTCCAGCTCAGCAAAGGATTCACCGGCTTCATCGGCGATTGCAGGCCGATGCAGCAAGTCTATGATCTGGTGGATAAGGTCAGTAAGAGCAACGTCACGGTGCTTATCCGCGGCGAAAGCGGTACGGGTAAAGAACTCGTTGCCAAAACGATCCATGATCAGAGTTTACGCGCAAAGGGTCCGTTTATTTCCATCAACTGTGCCGCCATCCCTAAAGAATTGATCGAGAGCGAATTATTCGGTTACGAAAAAGGTGCGTTTACGGGAGCCACGGCCGCCAAACAAGGACGGTTCGAACTGGCCGACGGCGGCACGCTTTTTCTTGATGAAATCGGCGATATGTCTCTTGAGACGCAGGCGAAGGTATTGCGCGTACTTCAGGAAAGAAAATTTGAGCGCGTCGGCGGTACGGAATCCATCCAGGTGGACGTGCGCATCCTCAGCGCGACGCACCGCGATCTGTCGAAGCTCATCCGCGAAGGGCAATTCCGGGAGGACCTGTATTACCGCATCAACGTGGTCGAGATCGAAGTGCCGCCCCTGCGTAAACGCAGCGGGGACATTCCGCTGTTGGCCAAACACTATCTGGGCGTTTTCGCTCAAAAACATAAGATCAACGCCCTTCGTTTCTCCAACGACGCAATGAAAGTTCTGATGGACTACGAATGGCCCGGCAATGTGCGGGAACTGATCAATGTTGTGGAGCGCAGCGTCGTGCTCAGCACGGGAGAGGAGATCACCAAAGACATGCTGCATGCCGATCTCAAACGGAAAGACGATGTCAGCCCGATGGGCGTCAAGGAGATCCTGGAAAGGGGAGACGTGAGCTTTCAGGATGCGAAACAGCGGGTGGTCCGCGCCTTCGAAAGGGAATTCATCATGGAGTCGATGCGGCTTAACGGATGGAATATTTCGCAGACCGCGGCGAAACTTGGTATGAAAAGGCAATACCTTCAGCAAAAGATCAAGGAACTGGAACTCAATATACAGGAAGCGAAAGAAAATCCATGAAACAATCCAGTCCGGAACCGGGCGCCAGTCCGCTGGCTGAAACCGAATTCAAGAACTCCGACCGGCCGATCGGTATATTTGACTCCGGCATCGGCGGGCTAACCGTCGTTAAAGAAGTCGTGCGGCTTCTTCCCAATGAGCGTATCATCTATCTGGGAGATACGGCGCGTGTGCCTTACGGAACGAAATCGGACCGAACGATCAAGTCATTCACGCTCCAAAGCTGCCTGTATCTTTTGGAACACGACGTCAAGCTGATCATTATTGCCTGCAATACCGCCAGCGCCGTGGCCTTGGATTTTATGGCTAATATGTTCAAGATCCCGGTGATCGGCGTGATCGTCCCGGGTTCATCCGCTGCGGTGGAGCGAAGCCGCAATAAGAGGATCGGCGTGATCGGAACGCAGACCACCGTCAACAGCCAGGCGTATCATAAGACCATCAACAAGATCCTGCCTGAGGCCAGCGTCCATTCCAAGGCGTGCAGTTTGTTTGTTCCACTGGCGGAAGAAGGATGGCTGGACCATGACGTAACGCGCCGGATCAGCGACGAATACCTGAAGTCCTTTGAAGGCAGCGATATCGATACGTTGGTGATGGGCTGTACGCATTACCCTTTGCTGAACACAACCATTCAGCAATCGATCGATAAGATCATGAACCGGCCGGTCGATCTGATCGATTCCGGTGTGGAAACCGCTAAAATCGCAAAATCCATTCTGGTCGAAAAACAAATGCTCAACACCAAACCCCACAAACCTTCGCATAAATTCTGCGTGACCGATCTGCCGAAGAATTTCATGAAGGTCGGCGAAATGTTCCTCGGTTCAAAAATGGAAGAAGTGGAGACGGTCAACGTCGAGATATTGGGATTCTGAGCATCAATGAATACGCAAGTACAACGATCCGCATGAAACAGGAGCTGGTTCAGATCGCCTTGGTGGTGAACGACTACGACGAAGCGATCGACTTCTACACGAAAAAGCTCGGCTTCCGTCTGATCGAGGACACGGTCTTGAGTGAGACGAAGCGGTGGGTTCGTATCGCACCGCCGGGTTCCTCAGGCTGTGGTCTTCTCCTGGCTAAAGCGGCGAACGGAGAACAAACGAGCCGGGTAGGCAACCAGACCGGCGGACGGGTGTTCCTGTTTTTGCATACAGATGATTTCAAGAGGGATTATGACAACCTGATCGCTCAGAAAATACGCATCGTCCGCGGCCCGTCGGAAGAGGAGTACGGAACCGTTGCCGTTTTTGCCGATCTGTATGGAAATCTCTGGGATCTGATTGAACCGAAATAGTGAACACCATGCGGCAGAATTTGGTTTTTCAGATTCTGTCGATCCTTATGGAATTGACATCATATATGATTCAAAAGTCTAAGGTGAATGCATGAAAATATCATTAATAATTTCAATTCTGTTAATGATGAGTTGTTCCGACAGCATTACTTTTGATCAGGTCAAAACAAAGATCAAGGCTCAAAACGAAAAACTGCATCAGGTTGTTAAGACAAAGAATATCGATCTTCTGAAAGAAGTGTATGCGGAAGACGCCAACTTCATGGCTCCGGGCGCCGGCCTTGTTCAAGGCCGTGACAGTATCATAGCATTGTGGAAAAGCGGTCTGAACGATATTTTGGACATGCACTCTACGACGCTGGATATCGGCGGTACGACGGACGTCGTTTATGAAGTTGGCATCGTGGAAAACCTGATCCGCACTCAGGACTCAGCCGTGGTTTACCGGGCGAAATACAGCAATGTGTGGGTTCGCGACAGTGAAGGAGTATACCGCCTGACTGTAGATATCTGGAACAGAATTGAATAAGAGTGAGGCCTTATGATGCAGGATTACCTTTTAGCGTTTATCCCTATCTTCGTCGCCATTGACGTGATCGGGATCATCCCGGTTTACCTGACTTTAACGGAAGGCGTTCCTGACGGACCGAAGCGGCGCGTTCTGCGGCAATCGGTACTGACGGCTTTTTTAGTCAGCGTGATCTTTCTGGCGCTGGGAAAAGTGATCTTCGTTTTCCTCGGTATCACCATGAGCGACTTTAAGATCGCCGGCGGCATTATCTTATTTGCCATCGCGATCAACGACCTGCTTTTTTCCACGGAAGAACGAAAGAGCCATGAAGTGACCGATGAAACCACGGAGATCAGGATCCAGCATACACCCTCCATCGGCATCGTTCCGATAGGAATTCCGCTGCTGGTCGGGCCGGCTCTCTTGACCACGCTGATGATCTCGCTGGACTCGTATGGCATGGTGCCGACGATCACGGCTGTTGTAATTAATTTGCTGATTGTTTATACTGCTTTGCGTTATTCGACGTATATTCTCCGTCTTACGGGGCGCAGCGGAGCCAAGGGAATTGCAAAGGTCGTGACGCTGCTCCTCGCCGCCATCGGCGTGATGATGGTTCGCATGGGAATCACGGAGATCATTCAGGGGCATGTCTGACGGTCCTGCGGGTGTTTTGTGTGCCCGTAAATACAAGAACAGGTCATGAACAAGAATTTTGAAATAGACGAACCTGAATTTGAAGAAGACGATCGACCGGATACCGATCCGGACGATGCGGAAGAGTTAAAGCTTGAAATGTTCACGGCGTTGGTCCGGAATATTCTCAGTTCCGACGATGTGGAGCGCAACGACGCCCTTCATTTGATACCGTATTTCGAATGCGATCCGCGCCTGGCCGATTATCTCTACACGCTGATGCGGGACGAAGATCCGAACCGCTTATTGACCGGGATCATCGGACTCGGTCTATGGAGGCATTCGGACGGTTTTTCCGTATTGATCAATTTTTTTACGGATGCCGGCAACAGAAGCATTATCACACCGGAGATCGAAGAAGAGATCGTGATCTCGATCGGTAATATCGGGGGTCACGAGGCCTTCGAATTCCTGAGGAATTATTCGCTTCAGCGGTACGGACAGAATCTTGACGACGAAGACGCGTTAGGCATGGCGGCGGTGGAGGGCATTGCGCAGATCGCCAAACGCGGGTATGCGGAAGCGCTGCGGTTTCTTATGGACAACGCGGATCATGCCGCCTGGAATATGCGTGAGAGCTGCGCCGACAGTTTCAGTGTATTATATCAGGGCAAGGAAAAGATCCCGCGGCCGGTGTACGATCTGCTGGTGAAGCTCTCCAAGGACGTCAACCGTAATGTGCAGATCGCGGCGTATATGAGTCTTGATGAGATCGTCGGTCTGGACGAAGCCAACAAAAAGGTATTGGCCGACGCGCGTCACAAGCAGATCTTTGGTGAGTAGCCGCCGGATCACGACAAGAATTATCAGAAAAGACGGTTAGATAAAATCGGAAACTAACAAGAGGACGTATGGCACAACTACAAGAACGGTTAAGAAAAGTATGGGACGGATTTCACCCAACATTCTGGGTAGCCAACGGAATGGAGCTCTTCGAGCGTCTTGCTTTCTACGGACAGAAGATCGTCATGAGTCTTTATCTGCGCGATAAACTGGGCTTTACCGAGACCGAGGCCGGTCAGTTATCCGGTATGTTCGGCGGCATGATCTACCTTTTGCCGATCATCGGAGGAACGCTTGCTGATAAGTGGGGATTCAAACATGCTTTCTCCGTAGCTTTTACCATACTTGCTCTGGGCTATTTTCTCGTGGGTTCCGTCGGGATGACGGCCTTTCAGGATCTGTACGGCGATGCATCGCAATACTGGCTGCTCATGCTGTTCCTCTTTTTTACGGCCGTCGGAGGTTCTTTTATCAAACCGTCGGTCCTTGGTACCGTGGCTGTTACCTCAAAGCCGGAGACGAAGTCGCTGGGTTACGCCATTTATTACTGGCTGGTCAATATCGGCGCCGCCATCGGTCCTACGATAGCGTATTTTGTTCGAGACAGCGTCGGAATGGAGTTTGTATATGTCGTTTCCTCCGTGAGCTGTCTTGCCATGCTGGTCGTCAATATCCTGCTTTACAAAGAGGTCAAGAACGAGATCACAGAGGTTTCGGAAAGTTTGGGTAAGAAGATTGCCAATCTCTTCCTTGTTCTGGGCAATCTGAAATTCATGATCCTGCTCCTGCTTTATGCTTTGTACTGGATCATGTTCTGGCAGGAATTCATCATTCTGCCATACTACATTATCGATTTTATTGATCCGAATGCGCCATTCGAGTTTATTCAATCATGGTCGGCGGCCGGAGCGATCATATTGCTCCAGATCCCGGTCAACTTTATGACCAAACACATTCACACCCGTACCGCTATCCTGGCGGGATTTGCCGTATCCAGTTTATGCTGGCTGATCATCGGTTTGTATCCGAGCATTCCGACGATCGTGGCAGGTATTGTGGTTTTCGGATTGGGTGAGATCATGCAGGCGCCACGGTTTTACGAATACATATCCGAGATCGCGCCCCCGGGACAGCAGGGTCTTTTCCAGGGTTATGCTTTTCTGCCGATCGCGATCGCGCTTTTTGTCGGCGATCCTTTCGGCGGCTGGATGTACGAGAATGCTAAACATACTTCCAATCCCGGCATTATCTTTTTTGTTCTCTTTGGCATTGGCGTCGTGGCTACGCTTCTGATGGCCGTTTACAATATGGTAGTGGCGAGACACGAAGCCAAACAGGCTTAAAACCGGAGTTCAAAACGATCGTAAGGGATGTTTCGTCGTAACGCGGTTCCATCAACGGTCAACGTGAAAAAATGAATGTGCGATTAACCGAAGCCTTCTTGTGTTTATTGTTTTCATTCCAGATTCACGACGGTTATCTCGCGGCGCAGGCGGTAGAACGAGCCGATTCCATTGCCTTTACGCGTGAAGATTCTCTCCGGGCGGAAGCGTATGCACGGCTGACCGTTCAAAAAGTAATCCTTCAAAACGACTCCGCCGCCGTGCGGATGTTTTCCGATTCCGCTTTTTTCTTCAGGATCGTCGGGCATGACGAAATGATGCGGTCCTATCACGGCGATTTTGCGGATTGGTTGTGGCACACCGGTGGATTTTATGTCCACGATCTCGGGAGTTTTGGAAAGCCCATTACCGTTTCTGCCAACGGATTATCCAACCGCCATGTATTGATCCTGTTAGACGGTGTACCCATGAACGAGCCCGATGCCGGATGGCTTAATCTGAATAATGTTTCCCTTGAGAATATCGAGCGCATCGAGATTTTCCGCGGTAACGCTTCGCCGCGATACGGCGACCGTGCTTCGGCCGGATATATCAATATTGTTCCACGGAAATTCACGTCCGGCCAACCGCTTACTTCGATCAAATTCCGTTCGGCCTTCAGCCCGTTCGGTGACATCGGCATTTTTTTTGGGCGTAATTTCGGTTCGCATCTTGAAGCTTTCGTAGGAGGATCGGCCAAAGAGACGCCGGGCGAGCAGAACGTACAGGGTCTGCAGGGCGGATTCTTGTATAATGTCCAGCGTACGCGTTATTCGGGAAAGAGTCTATTTGTCGGAGTGAATCTTCTCATCACGCCGGAATGGTCGATGCGTTTCTATACGCAAAGTAACAAAGACCGGTTTGACGCGTATGGCCGAAATATTTACGGCGATCGGAACGTATTTGATTTTTCCACGGTCGGCGGACTTCGGAAGGATGAACGTACGGATTACCATCTCAGTGTTACGGGCCGCTCTGAGAAATGGCTGCTGCAGTCTCAACTTTATTTTTCAGACATCGATCGTACGTCACGGAATTTCACTAATATCAGTATTCCTTCTCTGTATGTCACCCGTCAGATCGGTTGGGATGGTACTTACGGGATCACAGTCGGACGGCACCGTTTTTGGATCGGAGGTTCGTATCAGAAACGCGCACTCGACAGAATTCAAACACAGGAGACGCAGACCGAACAAGCTTCCGTTTTTGCGGGCGATACGTTTGAATGGAGCCTGCTGACCGTACAGCCTTCCGTCCGGTATGAGCGACATTCTGTTTATAACAGCGCAAAATCCGGAGCGATTCAACTGGCACTGCCGCTGCATCAAAGAATAACATGGACGGCCAACGGAGGCTATACGGAAAAATTCCCCACACTGATGGATGAATTCCAGAATAACGTCGGGAATTATGTTCTGGAGAATCAAAGCTACCCGCCGGTCGATTTCAATTTTCCGACGGATTATGCCAAGAATCTGTCAAAGGAAAAGATCCTTACCGCCTCATCGGCGCTTCATATGGGTGAGATGTTCGCTTTTGACCGCATCGCAATCAGCGGTTACGCCAACCGTCTGAGAAATGCCGTATACCATTATCCGGCGGATTTCAGCAATTCGGATTCTATCGATTTACGAACGGCCAATCACGCGCGCGCGATGACCTACGGGGTGGAACTTGAATTCGTCAAAAAGATCGCTATGCTGGAATTCACCTATCGTCAGATGTTCTCAAAAGGCGACGATGAGGTGCGCAACGGCGTTCCGGCTTACCGCACGTATCTGAGCGGATACGGTGAATATTATTTTTTGAAGAAGAATCTTAAGCTGACCGGATTTCTATCGGCTATGTATGTTGGAAAACACGCCGGATACAGTTTTCAGGACGCCCCGCAGATCTATTTTGTCACGCCGCGGTACTCCGGCGGAGGATGGATTTTGAACACGCGCATTTCGGCGTATGTCGGGGATCTGCAGATTTTCTATGAAGCGGAGAATTTTCCCCGTATCCGCTTTACCATGCTCGACGGATATGATGTCACGCGTCAGCAGGTACGGGTAGGTTTGATTTGGAAATTATATAACTGAACGAGCCGTTATGTCGGAAAGAACAACCGTGGACAACTGGAAAGATTCCGAGGAACAGATTCAGCTTCTTCTCAGAGCCGTTGAAGATACCGAAGACAGCGTACTGATCACCGATGCCGATCTGGAATCCCCCGGACCCAGGATCGTTTTTGTGAATCCGGGTTTCTCCAAAATGACCGGATATTCCCGCGATGAAGTGTTGGGCCGGTCGCCAAGGATCCTGCAGGGCCCTAAAACGGAGCGGAAAGTGCTGGATGAACTACGCCGCTGCCTTGAAAAAGGCGAGCCGTTTTTCGGAGAAACGATCAATTACCGCAAGGACGGATCCGAATATTTTTTGGAGTGGCATATTTCGCCGGTACGCGACACGGCCGGCCGCATCACCCATTTTGTATCCGTACAAAGGGATATCACGGCGCGCAAAAAGGCGGAAGAACTCCAGGTGCAGTTTCATCAACAGAAAGCCCGAACGGCCGCGATCGTCGAAACGCAGGAAGAAGAACGCCGGCGGATCGCCAAAGAGCTGCACGATGCGCTAGGCCAAATGCTGGTTGCGGCCAAATTCAATATGGACGTGCTTCAGGATAAATTGACATCTACCGATGACGACGTAAAAAAACGCGTTGCCGGTATTAAAGACATGCTTAATCAGATCATGATCGAAGTTCGTAAGATATCCTACGATCTAATGCCCGGCATTCTGGAGGATTTCGGATTGTCTCCTGCGTTAGGCTATTTGTGCGACCAGCTATCCCAGACGGGCGGGCTCAAGGTGCAATTCATAACCGCCGGAATGAACGAGCGCCTGCCCCGCCAGGTTGAAGTCGGTCTGTACAGGATCGCTCAGGAATCGCTGAATAATGTGGTCAAGCATGCTCAGGCACGAGAGGCCACCGTTCAGTTGATAAAAAACGAAAGAACCATTACATTGAGTATAGAAGACGACGGAAGAGGTTTCGAGGCGGAAACAGACCGTTCCGATCCGATGTCCGGGGGGATGGGCCTGATGAATATGCGGGAACGGGCCGACGCGATCCGTGCGTCGTTCTTTATTCATTCAAAAAAGGACCACGGTACCGAAATCATGGTTCAATGGGAAGAAAGCCTATGAAAAAGATCAGAATACTATTGGCCGACGATCATGCGCTGGTGCGCGACGGTATGAAAACGCTTCTCAAGGATGTTTCCGATTTCTACGTCGTCGGCGAGGCGTCCGACGGGATGGAAGTGATCAAAAAGACCGAAGAGTTGACGCCGGACATCGTGACGTTGGATATTTCCATGCCGGGCATGAACGGCCTCGATACGATCGAAGTGCTGCACCGCCGGTTTCCCAAGACCAAGATCCTTGTTCTGACCATGCATGAAAACGAGGAATATGCGTATCAGGTTTTCAAATCCGGTGCGGGCGGGTATCTGCTCAAGAATTCCGACAAAAAGGATCTCATTACCGCCATCCGTACGGTACAGAAAGGCGACCGGTACTTCAGCCGTTCCGTATCGGCCGTAACCGAAAAAGATTATGACGCCGAAAAAAAATCTTCCATTCCGCTCACGCGGCGCGAAAAAGAGATCCTTCGATTGATCGTGGACGGTATGACCAATCAGGAAATTGCCGATAAACTCTTCATCAGTCCGCGCACCGTGGATACGCACCGTTCCAATCTTATGCAGAAACTCGACATCAAAAACACGGCCGGGCTTGTCCGGTTCGCTATCGAAAACGGCATTGTAAACCCCTAGAGAGTTTTCCTTCAAATACGTGTTTTCCCTTATTGTAGAATCCTTCCTTTCGTAGCACCTTACGCCGTTGAATCAACCAAGGCAGGCATCACTGTGCGGAATCTGAGAATACTTATTGCCGACGACAATCATGTGTTTCGCAAGGCCGTATGCGAGTATGTGGAATCGCTTGGTCATACCAAAATTGTGGCCGAAGCGTTTGACGGGGATCAGGCGATCGATCTGGCTGAAAAACTGCATCCGGATATGGTATTGATGGACATCAACATGCCTCATAAAACGGGTCTGGAAGCCTCCAAAGCGATCAAGACCAGATATCCGGATGTCTTTATCGTGGTGATCACGCTTCACGACGCACCTTTCTATCGGCAATTGGCCAAGGACTGCCTGGCCGATGAATTCATCTCCAAATACGAAATGAAAGACCGACTTTCCGATCTTATTCAGCGGCGCCATCTTGCCGCCGGGTTTGAGGCCTGACTAGGTCTTGATTCTGGTCCAAAACTGGCCTACCTTTACGGTATCGAGAAAAAACGAATGCCGAAAAAACCAAAATATTAACTAGATGAGGGACATATGAAAAAGCTGATAGTGTTGATTTTTGTGATGTTTGTTGGAATCGCGGCGGCCAGCGCTCAGGAACAAACGGGTCCTTGGAAAACCGGAGGCGCCGCCGGACTGAATTTCAATCAGGTCGGACTCAAAAATTGGTCGGCGGGCGGTGAAAATTCACTGGCCGTAAACGGTTTACTGAATCTTTTTGCCAACATGAAAAAGGACAAGATCTCTTGGGACAATACGCTGGAATTGGGCTACGGTCTTGTGAAACAAGGCGAATTGGGCGTTCGAAAGAGCGACGATAAGATCGTACTGACATCCAAATTCGGCCGTGAAGCAGTGGAACACTGGAGCTATGCCGGCCTGCTGGATCTTCGCACGCAATTTGCCAACGGTTACGATTACAAGACGAATCCTAAGACCAAGATCTCCGAATTCATGTCTCCCGGTTATATGACGTTGTCGCTCGGTGCGGAGTACAAGCCCAGCGAGAATTTCTTCGCACTCATTTCTCCCTTGACCGGCAAGATCACCTTCGTGCTGGACGACACGCTGTCGCATTACGGCGCCTATGGCGTGGATCCCGGTAAGAGCGTCCGGAGCGAATTAGGATGGAATGTCAACAGCGCATACAAGCGGAAACTGATGGAGAACGCGGATTTTCAATCCAAATTGA
The DNA here is from genome assembly GCA_964415295.1 of uncultured Bacteroidota bacterium. Classification (GTDB taxonomy): domain Bacteria; phylum CLD3; class CLD3; order SB21; family SB21; genus SB21. The sequence goes on along the minus strand of CAYPYN010000001.1, from coordinate 335,758 downwards.
ATTTGTTCGCCAGTTATAAAGATCTGAAGCATGTCGATGTGAACTGGGAGAATCTGCTGATGATGAAAGTGAATAAATACATTACCTCAAGTGTTTCAACCAGTATTCTCTATGATTATGACATCAAAGATACCGACGGCAAGGCCAAATGGCAGATGAAGGAAGTGATCGCCGTGGGGATCATGTATAATTTCTGATAAAGCATTCAAAGCAGAAAGCGGGGCAGACGTAGCGATCGTCTGCCCTTTTTATTTCAAAAAAAGTCGTGATTTTTTTGGAAGGCTTGGCTACATTTTAAAAGGCTCACCTATCACGTTTTCAGACCTTTCTATGTTATGGATAAATTGATACTCTTCCTTCTGAGGATAGGCCTGTCATTCGTAATGACGCTGTTGCTTCTTCTTCTGTTTCAAGCGCCGCGCGACGGAGTTCTGTCCTTTCTAATGATCCTCGACATGACGGCGAAGGACAAGCCGACGTGGTACAAATCGCTGACACCCGAACCGGCCGTTCTCAGCGATTCTATTCCAACGAAAGACGGACGGTATGTTCGGTTTGACCTGTATGCCACAGGCGCGAAGAGACCGGCCGCCGGTATGATTGTGACCCACGGGTTTACAGAAAAAGGAAAGAACGACAAACGCCTCCAAAGCATGGCCAAACGGCTCGCCCGTGCCGGCTTCGTGATCATGGTTCCGGATCTGGTGCAGATGAGAAATTTCCGACTCAGTTTCCAGGATGTGGAGGAGATCACGTTATGCTTCAACCATTTCAGGCAAAGACCGGAAGTGGATCCCGAAAAGATCGGATTGGTCGGATTCAGTTTTGGAACGGGACCGGTCATCATCGCCATGACCCGGCCTGAACTGCAGGAGCGCATCAAATTCGGCGTGTTTTTCGGCGGTTATTACGATCTGAAACGCGCGCTAAAATATACGCTTACCGGCGCTTATGATGCGGAGGGCTATGACGGACAGGTCGAAATGGAGTCCAAAAGCGACCGGTGGGAATTTCTGCTGGGCAATGCGTCGCTGATCGAATCGGACGGGACGTTTGAGAACGTCATACAGAAGAAGATCGAGGATCCGTTTTACGATCTTTCGTCGGATGCCATGTGGCTGACGCAGGAACAAAACGACATGCTGGCTTTTATAGGCAACGAAGATCCTTTCCTTTTCGACGAATTGTACGACCGCACGCCTCAGAATTTCAAAACATGGATCGACACGCTTTCCCTTTACCATTATTCCGATAAGATCCAGGCGCAGTTGATCATCGGACACAGCGAAGGCGATCATGTGGTCCACTTCACCGAAAGTCTAACTCTTGCTAATCAGGTTCCCGGTGCGCCCCAACCTTTTGTGGCGATTATGGGTCTGTTTACGCATGTCAATCTCCGCGTCGATTGGGAATCCCTTCCGGCGGTATTCGACGAAACGCTGCCGGGTTTGTATGATCTCTGGCAACTGACCTATCACGTACTACAGCAGAGACTGTAGTCCCGATCAAAAATTCAGAAGGGGGATGTATGAAACGAACGGTGTTCTTTCTGTTGTTCACAGTATGGCCTTTATCCGCGCAGGATTTGTACGAAGCGGAGGGAGATACGCCACGCGAAGATATTGCGAAGCGTACATCGGGCTGGCGATTCACTCCGATTCCGCTGCTCAATTACACGTCGGATGACGGTATGGGCTATGGTCTGCGCGTGGGTGTGTACGAATACGATGGAAAAACAGTTCCCTACAAACGATCCTACAAAGCACAGTATTTTGTCACCACGGAAGGGAAATGGGCTCATCTTGTGTCGATGGATGTGCCCAACTTCCGTCCCGGTCAAAGACTTGAGATAGAAGCGGCGCTGGATAAACAAGAGTATGCCAATTATTACGGAGAGCTGACGAACCGCGAGGTGGATTCTCTTGGTCTGAGCAAGGACCAGCGCACGTTTCGGAATCTGTCGCCCAATATCGACATCACATGGATAAGGAATCTGAACGGTTACTGGAGACACCGGGTCGGAGGAGGGATCAAATACACCTCCATCAAACCTAATGCCCGGTCGGGCAATATTCTGGATACCATTCGTCCCGTGGGATTCGACGGGGGTTTATTGATGTCGCTCAATACCTCGCTCCGGTATGATACAAGGGATAATTATAACAATTCGACCAACGGTCTTTTCGAGGAACTGCTGCTCGAGTATAAGTTTGGCGGCGGCGGTGATTTTAACGGTTGGCTGCTCAGTTACGAACACCGGCATTTTTTACCGGTAGGCGAACCTTTCGTATTCGGTTATCGTATTCAGGCGGACCAGACCTTCGGCGATATTCCATTCTACGACGAACTCAAACTCGGTGGCGACAACAGCGTACGGGGTATGCCGGGCGCCCGGGTGCGGGGGCAGGGACGATTCTTATTAAATTCCGAATTTCGATGGAGAGGTGTCCGGCTCTCCGATAAACGGAACATGTATCTCGGCATGCTGGTCTTCGGCGATGCGGGACAGATCTTCAAACGCAAGGACGGACCCTCATGGGCAGCAGACCAGTGGCACACGGGTGGCGGTGCGGGGCTTCGGTTCTATTGGCACAGCACGATCATCCGCGTGGATTACGGGTACTCGGAAGGTGGTACCGGGTTGTATATTCTTTTCTCGCAGGTGTTCTAAGGTGAATCGCGATCAAAATAATGGACTTTCATTCCGGCCGCATATATATTCTCAGGGTTCATAATAGGAAAGGACATCATTTATGACGGATCGTTATAAAGAATTCACGGAGTTCCGCCAGAAAATGAACGAGCGGATACTGGAACAGGACAACAAAGTGATCAAGCGTTTTTTTTCGATCGACACGCTCACTTATCAGGACGGCGCCCTGGACGTGAAAACGAAAGAGATGCTCGGATTGGTGGCCTCCATGGTGCTTCGATGCGACGACTGCGTATCCTATCATATCAATAAATGCAAGGAGGCCGGCGTGACGCGCGAGGAAATGTTCGAGGTCTTCAGCGTGGGTCTGGTGGTCGGAGGGTCGATCGTCATTCCTCACCTGCGGCGGGCGGTCGCATTTCTGGATGAAGTTGAAAACATGAAATAAGAACTGAATTTCCACGTTAGAAAATCTACCGGAACTGTAAAGTATGAATAGTAAGATCAATAAGATAGTATTGTGGGGCATTGTAGTTGCGGCTATCGCCGGCCTTACGATCAATAAATGGATATCCGTAGAAAGAAAATCGGCTTCCAACCGGGCGACCGGTTCCTTTGGCGACAGCCGCGTTCCCGTCAAAGGTCATGTCATGAAACATGAAACGCTGACCAACAAAGTCCTGACCACCGGAACGGTTATAGCCAACGAAGAAGTGGAGCTGAAAAGCGAAATCGCCGGGCGTGTGACGCAGATACTCTTCAAAGAAGGCGCGCGCGTGTCCAAAGGCGAATTGCTGGTCAAGCTGAATGACGCGGAACTGCAGGCTCAGCTGGAGAAATCCGAATCGAGAAGAAAACTGGCGGAGAGCAACGAATTGCGTCAGCGCATGCTGTTTGAAAAAGAATTGCTGGCCAAAGAAGTATACGATGCGACGGTTAATGAGGTCAATGCGGTTCTGGCCGATATCTCTTTGCTCAAGGCGCAGATCGCCAAGACAGAAATCCGTGCGCCGTTTGACGGTGTGATCGGTATCCGGTATGTCAGCGAAGGCGGTTACATTTCCCCGACCACGCGCATCGCGACTCTGCAGAATCTGTCCACGGTCAAAATTGATTTTTCCATTCCTGAGAAATACATCAATGATATCGTGCGCGAGACCGAGATCACGTTCAGCATTCCGGGAACGGAAAAGAAATACAAGGGGCGCATTTTTGCGATCGAACCCAAGATCGACGAGAATACGCGTACGGTTTTTATGCGCGCCGTATGTACCAATGCCGACGATAAGATTTTTCCAGGTGCTTTTGCGAATATCGAGGTAGTGCTGAAAGAGATCCGTAATGCGCTGATGGTGCCCACGGAATCGATCATACCGGAACTCAAGAGTCAGAAAGTTTTTCTGTACAAAGGAGGAGAGGCCCGGCCTCAAACCGTCGAAACGGGATTGAGGACGGATACGAAGATCCTGGTTTCCAAGGGACTGCAACCCGGCGATACTGTGATCACAACCGGAGTGCTTCTGCTCAGACCCGGCAGCAAGGTTGATCTGTCCGAGCTTGAATAACGTCATTCCTAACAACAAAGGTTCGATATGAGCTTATCAGCCGTTTGTATACGCCGGCCGGTGCTGGCGATCGTTTTGAATCTGGTCATTATCCTTTTTGGCGTGATCGGATTCACGTACCTCGGCGTGCGTGAGTACCCGTCGATCGATCCTCCGATTATTACGGTGCGAACCAGTTACACCGGCGCGAATTCCGATGTGATCGAATCACAGATCACCGAGCCTCTTGAAAAAGCCATCAACGGGATCGCCGGCATCCGCACGATCTCTTCGGCCAGCAACATGGGCTCCAGCAATATCACCGTGGAATTCAATCTAAACGCCGATCTAGAGACCGCGGCCAACGATGTGCGCGACAAAGTGTCCCAGGCCCTTCGCCAATTACCGCAGGATATCGATGCACCTCCGGTTGTGACGAAAGCAGATGCCAATTCCGACGCCATATTGACGCTTACGCTGCAAAGCGATACCAAAAGCCAGTTGCAGGTAAGCGATTATGCCGAAAATGTGATCGCGGAACGTCTCCAGACCATACCCGGGGTCAGTACGGTACAGATCTGGGGACAGAAGAAATACGCCATGCGTATCTGGATGGACCCGGCCAAGCTGGCCTCGTACCGCCTGACGCCGCTCGATATCAAAAGCGCTCTCGATCGGGAGAATGTCGAATTGCCCAGCGGCAAGATCGCAGGAAATATGACCGAACTTACGGTGCGGACTCTGGGTAAGTTGGTGACCGAGGACGATTTTAATAATCTGATCATAGCGTCTCAGGGCGAGCGAACGATCCGAATGAGAGACATTGGTTACGCCGTGCTGGGTCCTGAAAATGAAGAGACCGTATTAAGGGAATCCGGAGTTCCGATGATCGGACTTGGGATCGTTCCCCAGCCGGGCAGTAATTATATTGAGATCGCGGATGAATTTTATAAACGAGCGGAACAGATCAAAAAAGACCTGCCCAAAGATTTCCGCCTCGACTTTGCGCTGGACAATACCCGCTTTATCAAACAATCCGTTACCGAAGTGCAGGAGACGCTGATTATTGCGATCGCTCTTGTCATTCTGATCATTTTCCTATTCTTCCGCGACTGGATCATTGCCGTTCGCCCGCTGATCGACATTCCCGTTTCCTTGATCGGGGCTTTCTTCATCATGTATCTATCGGACTTTTCGGTCAATGTGCTGACGCTTTTGGCGATCGTTCTGGCGACGGGTCTTGTGGTGGATGACGGCATCGTTGTGACGGAGAATATCTACAAAAAAGTCGAGGCCGGTATGTCCCCGATGGCCGCGGCCTTCAAAGGTTCGCAGGAAATATTTTTTGTCGTTATTTCCACGTCCATCACGCTGGCGGCGGTGTTTATGCCGATCATCTTCCTGCAAGGATTTGTCGGAAGATTATTCCGTGAATTCGGTGTGGTCATATCCGGCGCCGTGCTGATTTCGGCTTTCGTATCGCTGACTCTTACACCGATGCTCAACGCCAAATTGCTGCGGCGGAAACAAAAGCATACGCGTTTTTACGAGCTCACGGAACCGTTCTTTGTTCGCATGAACGAGATGTACAGCAACGGCCTGGTCAGATTCCTGAAAAGGCGCTGGGTGGCGGTCGCGATCATGGCCGGTTCGTTCGTACTCATATTTCTGATCGGTTCGCGATTGCAGTCGGAACTGGCCCCGTTGGAAGACCGGAGCATCCTGCGTATCTCTGTAACCGGTCCGGAGGGCGCTTCGTACGATTATACAAGCCGATTCATGAGGGAACTGGACAAATTTGTCGAAGACTCGATCCCGGAAAAGAAGGTCTTCATGACCGTTACGGCGCCGGGATTTGCCGGTTCCGGTGCGGTCAATACCGGTTTCGGACGTGTCGTGCTCGTTCCTCCGGATGAACGTGACCGTTCCCAACAGGAGATCGCTAATTATATTTCGGCCAATCTCCGCCGATTCCCCGAAGCGAGAGCTTTTGTGATCCAGGATCAGACCATTGCGGTTGGCGGAGGCCGCGGAGGACTTCCCGTTCAATATGTTCTTCAGGCGCCCAATTTTGAAAAGCTGCGTGAAGTGCTGCCAAAATTCCTGGAGGAAGCCCGTAAAGATCCGACTTTTCAGGCCGTGGACGTCAATCTGAAATTCAATAAACCCGAGCTGCACATCACGATCGACCGCAACCGCGCGCGCGCGCTCGGCGTGTCCGCTACCGACGTCGGACAGATATTGAGGTTGGCCTATTCCGGACAACGATTCGGCTATTTTATTATGAACGGCAAACAGTACCAGGTCGTAGGCCAGATGACGCGTGAAAACCGCGATGAGCCGCTGGATCTCAAATCGCTCTATGTGCGGAATAATGCGGGTGAACTGATTCAGTTGGACAATATCGTTTATGTGGCGGAACGCGTAGCGCCGCCGCAGCTGTATCATTTCAACCGGTACGTGTCCGCTACGGTTTCGGCCGGTCTGAATCCCGGCAAGACCATGGGCGACGGGATCGCCGCGATGGATGGGATCGCCGAGAAAGTTCTCGATGAGTCGTTCAGCACTTCTTTAAGCGGACCGTCGAGGGATTTTGCGGAGAGTTCATCCAATATCCTTTTTGCTTTTGTGTTGGCATTGATCATTATTTATCTCGTATTGTCCGCGCAGTTCGAAAGTTTTATCGATCCATTCATTATCATGCTGACCGTTCCTCTGGCTCTGGCCGGTGCGCTGCTGTCCTTATGGTATTTCGATCAGACGCTGAATATTTTCAGCCAGATCGGAATCATCATGCTCATTGGCTTGGTCACGAAGAACGGTATCCTTATCATTGAATTCGCCAACCAGCTGCGGGAACAGGGTTATTCGGTCGCGGAGGCCGCTCTGGAAGGAGCCAAACTCCGATTCCGTCCTATCGTGATGACAAGTCTGGCCACGGTACTGGGCGCTTTACCAATCGCGTTGGCGTTGGGCGCCGGAGCAAAGAGCCGCGTATCCATGGGCATTGTGGTCATCGGGGGATTGTTATTCTCCCTGGCGCTCACACTTTTTGTGATCCCGTCGATCTATGCGATGATTAAGAAAGAACTTCCTCCGGGGGCAATGGAAGAAGAGAAAGCCGAGGTAAAATTGGCTGAGGAAGTTGTAAGCTAGCGTGGCGGACGCAGATTAAGAATTATGAACGTCAGCAGGCGGCTCAGTTAGTCCGACAAATTAGCGGCCTTGATAAGGGCTCTGGAATCGAGAATCTTTATTTTCTTGCCTATAAAATCGATCAGTTTCTCATCCTTGAAATCAGCCAGCAAACGTATCGTCGTTTCAGTCGATGTGCCTACGATATTGGCAATATCCTGTCTTGACAAAGCGATATTCAATCCGTGATCGTCGTGCCCGCAGAATTCTTTGAGCATCAGTAAAGCTTCGGCCAAACGTTCTCTCACCGTATTCTGAGCCATCGTGATAAATCGGTTCTCCGTCTCTTTCATGTCACGCGAGAGCAGTTGTATCAGCTTCATAAAAAGCTCTGAATTGGATTCCACAATTCCCAGGAAAACATTCTTCGGAATAAAACATACCTGCGCATCTTCCAGCGCTTCGGCGGAGGACGAATAGGCTTCGCCGGTGATCATAGAAGCATATCCGATAATATCGCCGTCTTTGGCGAGGCGGATGATCTGCTGTTTTCCTTCCTGGTTCGATTTGTAGATCTTTACGCGGCCTTTATTGATACAGTAAAGTCCCGTGGCGATATGACCTTCGTAGAAGATCACCTGGTCCTTCTTATAGATATTGCCGCATTTATTCTGGGCTACCTGCTCGAGTTCGGAAGGTTTGAGTTCGGAAAAAATGGAATCGAACCGTGATTCGCACTGATGGCAAAGCGGGATCACATAACGTTTACTCATAGGTGTATCTTTCTCACCGTTAACGGCGGAGACGTGATCGACCGAACGGCTATAAGGTGTTTATATGTAAAAAAAGAAAAATTGTCAGGTTTCCACTTCGAAAAGCACTTGGCCTTTCTCAACGTTCTGGCCGGGCTTCAGATGGAGACGTTTGATCCTGCCGTCTACGGGCGACTTGATCTCGTTCTCCATTTTCATCGCTTCAAGGATCATCACGCCTTGCCCGTGGGTCACGTTGTCACCTTCCTGCAGGAGGATCTTGGTGACCAGTCCGGGAATCGGCGCTTTGACCTCTCCGCCGGATCGGGTTTTATTCTGCCCGATCAGCGTGCGCATCAGATACGTGCGTTCGTCCTCAACTTGGTATTCAAAACGGTATCCGCGCGTGTACACTTTGTGCGTATGGCCGTTCCGGCCGATGATAAGACGGTAGCTGTCATCTCCGACCAGCATGGAGTGAACGGAACCCTGGCCGACCGTTTTGAAGTCGACGGTCATTTCCTGCACGGATTCTTTGCCGATGCGGACTTTTAGCCGGTCGCCGTCCTCCAGAATTTCAATGTCGAATTCTTTGGTCTCGTTGGAGACTTTGTATTTCATAAGTAATAATAAGTGACTTCAGGAATGGGGTAAAACTAACATATCCAACGCAAAAATTCAAAATATATTTAATGGAATTTGGAAAATATATTTACCCTGTCAAATCAATCTCCTGATGCCTTCTCGAACTCATAGGGGATCTGCGCACCGGTATCAGCAACAACTCAACTATTCATGATGGCGCCGTTGTTGATATCGAGCGTTTGCCCGGTGATGCTGGTCTGCCTTAAGAGGTAGGCCGCAAGTTCGGCGATCTCTTCGGGTTCGGACATTTTGCCCAAAGGGACCGACTGCATTGCGATGGTGTGGAATTGCTCTTTGGTGATGTTAAGTCCCTCGGCGATCTCTTCCATGCCGTCCTGAGACATCTGCGTATTGACCCAACCGGGGCAGATCGCGTTGACGAGGATCCTTTCGGGAGCCATCTCTACGGCCCAGCTTCGCATCAGGCCGAGCAGGCCGGCTTTGCTGGCGCAATAGGCGGAGTATTTGGATACGCCGAGTCTGGCCAGAATGGAGGAGGTGATGATGATATGTTTGTATTCGGACGAACTCTTTCGCAGCCTTGGAAGAAAGGCATTAACAAAATGATAGGTACCTGTCAGATTGGTTTGTATGATTTCTTCCCAGCGGTCGTTGGGGCCAAAAAAGTTGGCGCCGCCGATTCCCGCGTTGGCAATGATACCGTCAACGTAAGTGAGGTCAAGTTCAGTTGCGGCTTCCTGAATACTCCCGAGTGAACGAATATCCATGCATAGGATCCGTTGACGGGCTGAATGATCCAGCGCGGATCGGGTGTCTTCAAGATTTTTCAGGTTGCGTCCGCAAAGAATGACGGTATGATCTTTGGCCAGTTCCTGCGCCATGGCGCGTCCGATACCGGTACCGCCTCCGGAGATGATGTAAGTTTTCATAGTCATTTAATGATGGTGAAAAATCATTCGCTGCAAAAGTTAATGAATACAACCTTTAGATACAAAATATTTGAGAATCTATATGGGATATAATACCTTATGGCGATTGTCGGCTGTACATTTGCAGATTTCCAGGAAAGGGTATACTTATGACAACAACGTTCATACAGTCCAGAGCCGTTTATCTATGCAGTCTTATCCTTCCGTTGGTCACGATCGCAGGCAACCTGGCCGGCGGCTGGGCCGTTCTTGCTTCATTATTCACCGCCTTCGGCATATATCCGCTTCTTGACATGATATTGGGTGAATCCAAGGGACGAAATCTGGAGTCCGACGATCCTGGATTCTTTGATTTCATTCTATACGCCCACGCGGTATTGCAGATCACGGCCGTTTCAAGCCTGGCCTATTTGGCGGCAAAGATCGGGTTCAACAAGTATACCTTTATGGCGGCGCTGTCCACCGGAACGAATTCCGGTATTTCCGCAATCGTGATAGCGCATGAACTCATTCACCGCAAAACCGTATTCCAACGTTATCTGGGCATCTTCCTCTTGTGGACGGTGCACTACATGCATTTCTATGTGGAACACATCCGTGGCCACCATAAGAATGTAGCAACGAATCTCGATCCGGCCTCCGCCCGTGAAGACGAAGGATTGTGGTTATTCATTATCCGAACCATTCCTCGCCAATGGATCAGCGCTTTCGGAATCATAAAAGAGAAAAGCAACGCCATTCTGCTCAATCCTGTATTGTGGTTCTTATTGGTTCAGGTCATTTCCTTGTTGGCCGTACTGGTGCTGATGGGATCGTCGGTCCTCTTGGTCTGGCTCATTCAAAGTCTGTTTTCGATCTTTCTACTCGAGTTCGTGAATTACATTCGTCATTGGGGACTGAGGCGAGATCCCGTAGAACGTGTTCTTGCAAGGCACAGCTGGCAGAGCGAACAACGATGGAGCCGATGGACTCTGGTAGAGTTGACAAGGCATTCGGACCATCATATGACAGCATCCAAAGAATACTGGAGATTACAGGGGTTTGACGAGGGCCCAAGGTTGCCGGCGGGATATTATGTTTGTTTTTATCTTGCGCTGTTGCCGCCCGTATGGCGCCGTGTGATGAGACAACGAATTCCGAAAGTTACGGGAAATGATTAGGAAATTTCGCCTTCGCATATTTATCGAAGAGATAGTTGCATAAATAATATGAGCCTACGGCCACGACGGCGCCTGCGATCGCATCCACGACATAGTGATAGAAACCGTAAAAAGTCGAAAAGACCAGACCGGCGATAAAGGGAAGAAAGATCCAGAACGCCGTCCTGTGAAGTCGGAAGGCATACATCAGCGTGATCAAAGCGATCGCAACGTGAGAACTCGGGAAAGCCGCCCCGGGTTTTTCCGCTTCCATATAGATCCAATCCATGATTTGTACGAAGGGTCCTCCGTCGGTGAAACGTCCCTGACGCTGATCGACCGGTCCTGCAACCGGAAGCAGGATATAGAGTAGATAGCAAAAATAGAAGGTGATGGAGATACCAAAAAGCGTCCGGTAGAATTCCCGATCTTTGGCTATATACAAGATCACGCCTAAAACAACGGGTAGAACGTAATAGGAAAAATAACACAAGTGGATCAGTTCGTTGAAATAGAAGTTATTCAACCGTTCGTATAGCCAGATATTAGGATTGACGCCGAATATCCATTGATCCAAATCGGAAAAAAAATTGTCGGCGTAGCCCTGGAATACGAGCTGATTGAATAAGCCGGCCTGCATGTAGAGGAACGTAAAAAATAAGATCGGATACCAATGCCTGATGATTCCGAGCGTCGGTGAAGGAGCCCGGTGATAGGCATATACCAGCCATAAGATCCCTGCAACTACCGTAATCTGAACGGCGAGGAATGCCGGCCAGTTCGAAAGATTTGCGTGAAAAGTGACGATGATAGCACCCACCACGGCAAGGTAGCTGAGGAACGCCCAGTCGTTGGGATTCAGGAGATGGATGAAATTGTTTTTCGGGACAGGTGGCGTATGGTTTGGAAAGGAAGTGCCGTTTCTTATTTTACTGATCTCGAACATATCCTTTGGCTTCTCTGAATCTACTTGAGCCACCCGTTCTCGCGGTACCATGCCGCGGTCTCGTAACAGCCCTTTTCCAGGTCATACATGGGCCTGAAACCAAGTTCACTACGTATCTTTTCGGATGAAGTTGCCCAGGACCTTTGTTTTAATTCCACGATCTTCTCCCGGCTCAGTAGCGGCGTCCGTTTGGTAAACAGGCTTTCCGCTTCCGCGATCCACGCTACGATCGTGATCATCCACTCAGGCACAAAAATGGGCAATGCTCTTTTTCCAACGGCCTTTTGTATGCCGCCGCTCAATTCCTGCCACGAATAAATTCGTCCGTCGTCCACATAATAGATCTGCCCCGTACTGCGTGGAGACTCGGCGGCCAGGATGATCGCGGATATAAGATCTTTTACGTAGATCAGGCTGAGATATTTCTTTTTCCATCCGAGAATAGGGCGAAGATGCGCGTGGATCAACTGGAAATAGAAAAATATGTCCTTCTCTCGGGGACCGTAAACCGCCGGAGGACGAATGATCGTGACCGGAAGGGATTTACTGTACTGGAGCGCGTATGCTTCGCCTTCCAGTTTGCTTTTGCCGTAGTGCGTTACGGGGCGATGGGCGTCGCTTTCGATACGCGGGCGCTCTTCGTGAGCCGGGCCCGCGGCCGCCAAACTGCTCAGATGAACGATCTTCTTGATACCGGGATTGTGGGCCGCGCAGGTTTCATAAAGGATTCGTGAACCGTCGGCGTTGACTTTGTAATACGCAGATTCCGCGGAAGCTTTGGTGATTCCGCCAATATGAAAGATATAATCGGCCGTACGAACAGGCTCTACCAGCGATTCGCGGTCGGTAATGTCGCCGGTAAAAAGTTTGACATCAAGATTTTTGAAGTACGAAAGATCGCTGTTGGACCGAACAAGACAGGATACTTCATAACCTCTGCTGGCCAGCGCCTCGACCAGGTGACTGCCTATGAATCCGGTCGAACCGGTCACCAGAGCCTTCATGATTGGACTTTTCCGGGATTTGTTTTTTTCTGATACCATGCCGCGGTGCGCCTTATGGCTTCGTCCAGAGTCACGGCCGGCTCGTATCCCAATAACCGCCGGGCTTTCTCTATTGAAAAGTGGTAATTCCTGCCGCCGTTGCATATACGGTAGCGTGTAATAAATGGTGCCGAACGTATACCGAGCGAACGGTACAGGGCTTCTACAACAATCGCTAACCCATAGCCTAGACGGAATGGAAGACTATAAATAGGCCGCGGATAACCAAGCACATCGGCAATCTTTTCTGTGAATGCTTTCCATGTTATTTCAAGCCCGTCTGTAATAATGAAGGTCTGACCCGAAATATTCTTCATGAAGCATGCACGAGTCACGGCATCCGTTAGGTTTTCGATGTACGTCGGACACGTCAAGCAGGTTCCCCCGCTCACGTAACCCAACATTCTCTGTCTCAGAGCATCGGCGTACTTCTCAAAAAAAGTGTGGTCCTTGGAACCAAATACATTTCCCGGCCGGATGATGACCGTATCCAGTCCGGTTTTCTGCGCATATTCTTTTAACTCCAGTTCGGCCAGTTTCTTGGTTTCGCAGTAAGGCCAGATCGTTTTTGCGAGAGGGGTTTCCTCGGTCGCATTTTGGAAACCGGGAAAACCGTGCAGAGCGGTTGTACTGATATGCACCAGTCGTACGATACTGTGCTTGGAACAGGCTTCCATCACGTTGCGTGTTCCCAGAACGTTGACCTTATAAAACGCATCATACGGTCCCCAGTCTGACGCCAGTCCTGCAACATGGATGACGATGTTCATGCCTTTGACGGCTGTATCTACGGCGGCAGGATCGGTGATGTCTCCGAAAACCGGTTCTATCGCCAACCCGTTCAAAAAAGAAAGATCGCTGTTCTTCCTTACCAGTCCTCGTACCTCGTGGCCGTCGCGCAGGAGACGTTCCGCGAGATTGCTTCCGATAAAACCATTGGCTCCGGTGATGAGAATTTTCATAAATCCGCATTAGAAAAAAATGATGAATAGATCTGTCAAAATACCGAGAGACGCGTGAATAAGAAAAACATACCAGATCGACCGGGTGCGTACGGCTATAAACCCGAAAATGATCCCGACCGCGACCGCGCCGATCGTCTCGCCTTCCGGTTTTCCCAGATGAATGAGGCACGACGGAATGGTCTGAACGACTATGGCCATCGTGTCGCCAAGCGCTTCCCGGGTACCGAAAAGCATAAAACCCCTGAAATAGAACTCCCACGCAACGTAATACAGCAAGACATAAGCAAGGTCATAAGACGTCAGAAGATCATGGCGAGCCATCAGAATTCTGGCCATAGGATACGCCGATCGAACATCGGCCATTTGCGATGCGAGATAAGCAGCCGGAAGGACTAGAAGCAGGATGATGGGCAACGTCAGTTTCAATCCCAGACGAACGTCTCCCAATCCCAAGCCTAGTTCCTTCAAGGGTTTTTTCATGTAAAACATGTTGAACAGCAACGGCAGACAAAAAAACAGGAAAAAAAAGACGGTGAATTGAAAAAGAACCTTATAGAGCCCAAGCAAAGGGTGTTCGCTGAATCCCGGGAAAAAAGTTAGAAAACTCTCAGCGTTGCCGTTATAATAATAGATAGTGAGAAGTATGGGCGCGCTGACAAGAATGAAGTAAGCCGTGATCTCGTTCTTCTTTTGGGTGGTTGACCCGTCGGCTGTCATGGTTCCTCCATTGGTGAAAAGTGAGGCGTAAACATGTCCTGATACTTTTGTAATAATCCTGTGGCCGCAAGATAACTCAGGCCCGACCATGCCAGGCCGGCCACAATATCAATAACATAATGATAACGGCAGTATACAAGCGATATGAAAATACCGACCGCTAAAGGAATAAGCCAGTAGAAGTACTGTCTCCAGACGCGATACGTGCAGATGAGGGTTGTCACCAAAATGGACGTATGCAGACTCGGAAAGGCATCGAGACTATTGGGCTCCAATACCGCAATGAGCGACCGGATCGCATCCGTGAAAATCAGACCGTCTAAGTTAACCGTTTGCAGTTCTTGCAGGTTAAAACGTGGTCCTGACGCCGGGAACATGAAGTAACCTGCATATCCGGTGAAATAACACATCATGAAGACGAAGATCATGCGCTCCAATTCTTTCCAGTTCCTTTTCTGATAAAGATAAACGGCCGTTACCAACGGCATAGGGAAATACAACAAGTAACAAATATAGAATATTTCGGTAAGCCACGGCGTCACGAATCTCTCGATCCATACCGTCGGATGTACACCAAAAAGGGCCAGATCGATTTGAATCAAGAGTTCGTCAAATCGGTTGGGATTCACATATGGTATGATCATGAAGAAAGTTTCGAAAACCGCAAACATAAAAACGATGGGGTAGATCAGTTGGATTAGTTTTAGCCGTTGGGACGAAATCCCTTTCTCGCGAAGCTTTCCCATGAGAAACAAGAAACCAAAAAGAAATAGATAACACGTCAAAAGCGTGTAGCGGTAAGGAGTATGCGTAAAAGAAATAATAAGGAGCAGGGTCAGTACGGCGAGAAAAGCGTAATCCAATACGTCTATGATGCTGGTTGTGTGGTGCATCGTCCTAAGATTCATACGAGGCCCTTGCGATGAATGAAAGGGAAGTTGCCGGGAATTACCTTAGGCGGGCGCATAATCAAATTTTTCATCACGCCGGCATTTCGTATAAACGGTACTTTTTGTACACCGTTGCGCCCATACGTTCCAGTGCGCGGTTCATCGGGATATTATCCTCCAGGATCCATGACATCTCGGCCCAGCGGATGTTCTGCCGTATCGCCTCCTCAAACGATTTATAATAGAATACGATATCAATGCCGGAATTGCGGTGTTCTTTGGTCACACCCAACGTGATCACGCGAACGGATTTTACTTGTCCCTTGCGGGTATACCAGAGCAGTTTGGGCAATCCGAATGGAAGCAGCCGACCGTCGCGTATTTTGATCAGCGCCTCGTTGATATTGGGAATGGTGAGGGAAAATCCGATGGGTTCGCCTTTATGTTCTGCAATGAATAAGAAATTAGGATCGAGGATCTGTTTCATCTGAACGCCAAGATGATCGAATTCTTTGTCCGTCATAGGAACGAACCCCCAGTTGCGTTCCCACGCTGCGTTATATATTTTCTTGATCCGGGCAACTTCATTTTTGAAGTCTTTGACATTGATCGTTCGTATGGTAAATGCGTTTCGTTTCATGATCAGGTCCACACCGTGCCGAAGTCGTTCCGGTGACTCCGCGGGCACGTCAACGTAGTAGGCCAGAAGGTCTTTGGCTTTTTTGAATCCGTAGGACTCGATCAGAGAAATGTAATATCCGGGATTATACGTCATCATGATCTGAGGAGGCTGATCAAGACCTTCTACTAAAAGTCCGCATTCGTCGTTGGTGGACAGGTTGACAGGGCCGAGTATGGTTGTCATACCTTTGGCAGTAACAAATTTTCGGGCTTCGTCAAATAAGCGATGAGCGGCTTCCCGGTTATCCATACACTCAAAGAGTCCGAAAAAGCCTGTTTTATCGTTATGAAAGGCATTGTGTCCGTGATTGATCACGGCGGCAATCCGGCCGACTGGTCTTCCGCTATCAAAGGCCATGAAATAGGCTACGTCGCTGTGCTCGAAGAACGGGTTCTTTTTAGGATCAAGAAATTCTTTACGTTCCATCAGAAGATGAGGCACCCAGTGGGAATCGTTGCGATAAACGTCCCATTCGAACTTAATAAAGGCGCCCATTTCGGAAGGCGCGATCTGTCGGATCTGCAGGCTCATGGTTTTATGACGGTTAAGGTTTTGTAAAGCGGGCAAAGGTAACCATTGGTCCGACAAGAATCAATATCTAAAAATGAAGAAAACAGACCGGATCCGACGTTCGTTGGTCGCGTTTCATAGGATTTTAGAATTGATTAATATGGATTTGTGAATAAAACCGGTCAAAAAAATCTTGCATTTGTAACGGCATTACAATATCTTCATGTGATTCTAACAGGAACATTGGCCATCAATCTTTGGAGCTGAAATTATGCGATCTATTTCGTGGTTGTTGACGTGTTTATTCATGTTGATGGCGGCGGGCGTCCGCGAAGCAAAAGCCCAATTGGGCAGTTCCTCAGCCATCACGGATCGCTACGGTTCTTTCTATACCTATTCCGCCAAAACATTGCCATTCCCCAGTTTCTATGTGTTTCAAAATACGCATTTCTTCACAGGTACGGGAGATCGTCCGAGCGGTTCATCCACGGTGAAAGACTTTGGAACGCAGGTCGGAATTCAGGTTGGCATCACGCCCACATTTGACTTCATTTTCAGCGGGAATTTTGTTCAAACTTCCAATCTGGCTTCCGGTATCAAGAACAGCGAGATCGTTTCGATCTTCAAGACGCTGGATGTGCCGGATGAAATTTTCCTCAATTTCCGCTTACTCCCTTATACTTTTGCGCAAAATAAGATCCATCTAGGATTCATGGCTACGGCCAGATTGCAGGGCAGCGGCTTTTACAACACACCTCTGCGGCCGTATTCCGGCGGTCATTCGGAAGCCGGCGTTTCCTTGCTGACCTCGTATTTTTCGAAGCCGGATTATGTGGAGTCGGGATTCGCTATGCATCTCAATGTGCAGTATTGGAATCATCTGGATAACGGCGCTTACTTGGGTTTCAAAGATGAAGACAGTTTGCGTAGAGTCCAGCCCAACGGTAATTCACTTGCTGATACAGCCGTGGCTACCTCAAACTCTTCCAGTATCCGTTTCGCTTTGGGCGGATCATATCCGATCGATATCTCAGGACGTTATCTTTCGGTGACGGCAGATCTTTATGGGCAATTATTCCTTCAAAAACCGCCCGTGGCAGCCTATAGCCGCCAGAACTATGCTTACGTGGCGCTCGGCGTGAAGTATCAGATGTTCGAGTGGATGGGTGTTCATCTCGGCGGGGAATTCCAGGTACTCAAAGGCACCGATAAGACAGTTGGTAATAATAATCTGTTAGGTATCGACGATCTCACGATTTCGAAGTCCGATTATCCTTCCTGGCGCATTTTCAGCGGATTGACCTTCCCTCTGATGCCTCGTGCGGAGACGCCGCGTTCGCGCGTAAAAGAAGAGGTTGTGCTCGAACAGTCTGTCAAACGTAAACGGGAGGTTGAAGGTATTCTTTATTCGGAACAGGAAATTCAAAAACGCAGCCAGAACTTCGTTCCGGTGAAAGAAATGAGAAAGAATTATAAGAACATCATCGGTGATTATGTTGTGATCCTTGAAGCCAAGGATAAGAAACCCGTCGAACCGGAAATAACGAACGAAGAAGAAGGCGGCGGAAACTAACGGGCTTAAATTTTTTACCGTATCATAAGATCGAACCCGGACGCCCCTGCGTGCGGGTTTTTTATTAAATCATTCAAACGGATAACCGGCCTCTCAAATTTCACGGAGGATTTCATGAAACTTACCAAAGATATTGTTATTATCAACGGCGCAAGAACTGCGTTCGGGAAATTCGGCGGTACACTCAAAGATTTTTCAGCCACGCAGTTGGGAGTTTTTGCCGCGCAGGAAGCGATCAAACGCTCGGGCGTCAAGCCTGAGGAGATCGATCATGTTGTTTTCGGCAATGCGGAGCAAACGAGCGCCGACGCGATTTACCTGGCGCGGCATGTTGCGCTTAAATCAGGTCTCCCCATTACCGTGCCGTCCTTGACGCTCAATCGTTTGTGTGGTTCTGGTTTTGAAGCGATTATCGAAGGCGCCCGGCAGATCCTGATCGGAGAGTCTGAAGTGGTGCTGGCCGGCGGTGCCGAGAGCATGAGTCAGGCGCCCTTTGCGGTGCGCGGAACGCGGTTTGGCGTCAACCTGGGACAACCGATGAAATTTGAGGATACCCTTTGGGAAGCGCTGACCGATCCGCAGTGCGGTTTCTCGATGGCACAGACGGCAGAGAATCTGGCAGATGACATGAAGATTTCCAGAACGGAATGCGATCTGTACGCGTATTTGAGTCAGATGCGCGCCAAGGACGCCATTCTGGGTGGACGATTGAAAGAAGAGATCGCGCCGGTGGAGATCAAAAGCCGGAAAGGCGTAAAACTTTTTGACACGGACGAACACCCGCGCCCAGAGACTACGATGGAACAACTCAGCACACTCGCGCCGTATTTCAAAAAAGACGGTACCATCACCGCAGGCAATGCCAGCGGCATTTGCGACGGAGCCGCCGCGGTCATCGTAACTACGATGGAAACGGCTAAGGCCAAAGGATGGAAACCTATCGGAAGATTGCTGACCTGGGGTATTGCGGGTGTAGAACCGCGCATCATGGGCATCGGACCCGTACCGGCCGCACGCAAGGCCCTGCAACACGTCGGTATGGCCGTGACGCAGATGGATATTGTCGAAGTCAATGAAGCCTTTGCGCCGCAATATTTGGCGGTTGAAAAAGAGCTGGGGCTTAATCGCGAACTGACCAACGTTAACGGCGGTGCGATCGCGATCGGGCACCCGCTGGCCGCTTCTGGAACACGGTTGACGCTCACTACCTTATACGAATTACGTCGCCGGAAGAAAAAATTCGGATTGGCCTCGGCCTGTATCGGCGGCGGACAAGGCGTGGCCGTCATCGTAGAAGCATTGTAGATAATCGTAGTTATTAGGGCAGAGCTTTCCCGGATCTGCAGAAAATTTGCGGGAGAAAATCGGATGATGTCATCGGCTCGTTATGTGAAATCATTTCTGCTTCTTTTTCTGGTTGCCGTGATCTCCTCCTGCGGTGATGACAAAAAGAACGACCGCGCCGATATCCCGTTTCCACCGGGCATTGATTCGCTTTTTATTACATCCTGCGCAACGGCGGGCTGCCATTGGCCGGACGAACATGCGGCAAAAGTTTTATCCCCCCATCATCTGCCGGGAGAACTTGATCTGTCCTCCTGGACAGGACTCTTCAAGGGTTCCGCGCACGGAGCCGTTGTCGTTCCGTATAACTCATTCCGAAGCCATTTAGTCGCGCACGTTGCGGGACAAAGAGAGCCGCGCATGCCGCCTAATTTCTCGCCGTACTTCCGCGACACCCTGACACTTCCGCAGATAGGGGAACTTACGGCATGGATCGACGACGGCGCACCCAATGCCGATGGCGGTGTGGCTTTTGAAGGATCCTCCAGGAAGATCTTTACGACCAATCAGGGTGTGGACGTTGTGAGCGTCATCGATGAGAATACGTTGCTGGAAATGCGCGCCTTCGAAGTTGGCGACCGGGTTGAAAACGAAAGCCCGCACAGCGTGGAAGTCAGTCCGGACCGCAAATACTTCTATGTTTCCATGATCGCCACCGGCGATGTATTCAAATATCATGCGGCGTCCGGCGATCCGGTGGACAAAGTGAGCCTGAGCGATCCGATCGCGCTGATCAGACTTTCCAAAGACGGCACAAAACTTTATGTCACAACGAATTTTCAGGTGAATAACACGGGCCAGAACGGAAAGATCTCGGTGATCAGGACTTCCGATATGACCCTTATCAAAACTATCACGGTAGGTGTCAGTCCGCACGGGATCAATGTATCGCGTGACGGAAAGTTACTGTATGCCAGCGCCGTATATTCCGACCGCGTTTACGTGATCGATGCAGCGGCCGATTCTCTCATCGGTTTCTTTGATGTTGCGCCCGATGTGGGTCCGTCGCCGGTGTATGAACCGTATCATGTCGGATTAAGTCCGAAGGGGAGCAATGGATACGAGGATTTTCTATTCGTGACATGCCGAGGTAATGGTCAGGTCCGGATCTTCCAAAGGCATTCGTCTGCCGCGCAACATACTTTCACTTTCAAAGACAGCGTGTTGGTCGGTTCCAATACGAATTCAAAACCCATTCAGCTTGATGTGTCGCCGGGCGGGCAGTATATTTACGTGGCCAATTCCAATGACAGCAGTGTAACTGTGATACATAAGAACGGCGGTGATTTTTCCAAATGGACGGACATCACCAAGCAGATCGATCCGCACGACGGCGGTGAGCACCGGTTGTCTCAGCCCAACGGCGTGGCTTTCAGCAAGGACGGGAAAAGGGTGTATATTGCCAATCGTAACCGTAACGGTGCGGTACCGCCCCACCACGGCGGCTCCGGCGGTGTTGGGCTTCTGACGGTAATCGATGCTGCCACCCATACGATCATAAAAACGATCGAACTTCCTCCGGATTGTTACAGCGTTTTCGTATCCAATTGACACCATAAAAAAAGCCCGAAGATCAACCTCGGGCTTTTGTTTGAAACAAAAAGGTCAGGACGCGGCCGGCGTTTCAACCACGGGCTCCGCCGGCTTGAAAGGTTCCGTCATCACCGCTTCGGCAACAAGTTTCTCCATCTCTTCGCTCGGCTTGAAAAATTTCCACACAAAAAGACATGCCGCGATGCAAACCAGCGTGCATGCCGCTCCGCCTTCCGGACCGAACGTGCCGCCCGTGATCAGATCGGGTCCCGTTTCCTGCGAGATGGTCAAAGGCATGACAACGGTCGTTCCGCTCACCGGAAGTCCCCAGATATAGCCCTGTGTAAAATTCCACCCGATATGAATTCCGATCGGAAGCCAAAGCGATTTCGTCTGTATATAGGCCAACGATAACAGTACTCCGGCGAGTACGATGTTGGCAAAGCCAAACCACGAAAAATTCGGATTACCAAAATGAGCAAATCCGAAGAGGAGCGAAAGCGTAACGAGTGGGATCCACTTATTGGTACCTTCGATGAAGGCCTGAAAGATATAGCCGCGGAACAGGATCTCCTCATTGAAGCCGACGGCGATATACAACAAAATATTTCCCAGAAACCCGAGAAGAAGATATTCCGCACCATTCGGGGATAAGGTTATTTCTTCGTATCCGAGTACCCACATCGATCCGACGGCAACGGTCAACATGGCGAAACCAAGCAGCCAGCCCCAGATCAGGTCTATGAACGCTCTTTTGTTGAGTAAGAGTCCGATGGACACGAAACGCCTTTTGTCGAGAAAGCGCATAAGAACATAAGCGGCTGATCCGACTATAATGGCCGCTACGGCCGTATTGATGGCATCCTTCGCCAAAGGCGCTTCTTTGAGATTGTTTGAAACATAACTCAGCAGAAATCCCGCAGGAATAAGGAAAATGAAGACTGTGAGAAAATAGGCTCCGATCCGCCATCCGGCTCGCAATTGATGCCTATCGTTGATGAAAACTTCTCGTGTGGTCATATAAGCTCCGGGCTTAGGTTAAAGTTAACTCAGGGAAACGCACATGCAATTCATGGATGTCTGTCATCTCAAAATCCTCAAAGTCAAACCCCGGCGAGACCGTACACCCGATCAGCGTAAATTCATCCAACGTTCGTGCCGACTGCCAAAAACCGCCCGGTATTATGATCTGAGGACGCTCGCCGTTATTAACGTCCGTGCCTAGAATAAGTTTCGATAATTTTCCATCGTCGCTGATCATAGAAAGTTCAACCGGCGAACCATAGTAGAAGTGGTAAATTTCATCGTGACGGACGCGATGCCACGCCGTCGGGTGATCTTTGCGTATCAAAAAATAAATGGCCGTACAAACGGAACGGGGCAGATCGGTATTGGCGAGTATCACCGAGCGGTAGGTCTCTCTGTAGGCCCCGCCTTCGGGGTGCGGTTGAAGGCCCAGAATCTTGATCATAGTCTCAGCATGTATGGACATAAGAGCTCCCTTTTAGATGAAGATCAGCTTGATGCCGGCGATTACAAGGACAACGGATAGAACGCGCCGCAAGGTCACTGAGTCGAATTTTCTGGTTCCAAGATGAGTTCCGACAAACCCGCCGAAGATCACTGCGACCATGAACGGAACGATCGACTCCGATATCAAAGGAAGGTTATAGCGGTTCCCCACGATTCCCGCGATGGAATTGACCAAAATGAAGGCCGCAGAAACGCCGGCCGCCATTCTCGTTTCCGACCATTTCATCAGAAGGAGTAAGGGCGTCAGAAAGATCCCTCCGCCGACGCCCGTTAGTCCGGAAATAAATCCAAGTGCGGCTCCGAACAGCGCCGCATTGATTTTTGACGGAGGACGGATCTCTTGCGGCTTTCGCTGAACGGTGGACATCACCAGCCGAAACGCCGCGAAAAGGAGAACAAAGCCTACGATCATTTTGTAGACGTCCACGGGGATATTCATGGAGCCGCCCCAATAGGCCAGAGGCACGGATGTGATGGCAAATGGCCAGAAGAGATTCCATGAAAAGAGACCGGCGCGGTAAAATCGAACAGTGCCGATACAGGCCACGACAATATTCAGCGCCAGCGCCGTCGGCTTCATCTCAGCCGGAGCAAAATTGAAGAGCGCCATGACCGCCAAATAGCCGGAGGCGCCCGCGTGCCCTACAGATGAATATAAGGCGGCCGCAATGAAGAAGAGCGATGCGATTAGCAGGATTTGCTGATCCATGGATTTTGGCTGAAAAATTCAAACATGCGCACGGACACGAATGAGAAAATCGGCTCGTTAAACAAGATAAAAAAGCGATTGAAAAAAACAAGGAATTTGGGTCGTACGGCGGACGCCGATTTGGGAATCGATTCACATATAAACATTGACTAATACGGTTTAAAAACATAATTTCAGCTCCGATCCTGTTTTTGGCGGGACATGCTGACGCGGTAAGACGTCAACCATTATTCCGCAACTCCATCATCATATTGCTCTATTAGTTAGGAGAATCTTTATGGCCAATTTTTATCGTGACAACCAAGACATTCTTTTCCATATCAAGAATATGGATCTGAAGCGTGTGATCGAACTGAAGGAAGACCATTTTGCCGACAAGGAGGCCATCGGTTCCGTCGAGGAAGCTCTGGATTTTTACGACGGTGTTCTGGAGATCGTCGGTGATATTGCCGGTAATACGATCGCACCCAAGGCGGCGGAAGTAGACGCCGAAGGCGCTCATTTCAAAGACGGTGAAGTGACCTACGCGAAGGCAACCTACGAAGAACTCAGAGTGTGCAAAGAGGCGCAATTATTCGGTTTTACTCTGCCGCGCAAGTACGGCGGATCGAATTGCCCCGTTACCATTTATACGATGGCCATCGAGATGATCTCACGCGCCGACGCCTCTTTTATGAATATTTATGGGCTCCAGGATGACATTGCGGGAACGATCAATAAGTTTGCCGACGAAGAGATCAAAGCGAAGTACCTGCCCCGCCTGTGCTCCGGGGAAGTAACGTCGTCTATGGCGCTGACGGAACCGGACGCGGGAAGCGACCTGCAGTCGGTGATGGTGCGCGCCCGTCAGGATGAGAAAGGCCAATGGCTTCTGAGCGGCGTTAAACATTTTATCACCAACGGTAACGGCGAGATATCGCTTGTGCTCGCGCGAAGCGAGGAGAATACTTCGGACGGACGCGGCCTTTCGATGTTTCTTTATGAACGTGACAAACACATGGTGATACGCCGGATCGAACATAAAATGGGCATCCATGGGTCTCCTACGTGTGAAATTCAATTTGATGATGCGCCCGCTATTCTGATCGGCCAAAGGAAAATGGGACTAATCAAATACGTGATGTCGCTCATGAACGAAGCCCGCGTTGGTGTTTCTGCTCAGGCGGTAGGCATCGCCGAAGCGGCCTATCGGGCGGCCAAGAAGCACTCCGAGATACGCGTGCAGTTCAAGACCGCGATCAAGAACATGATTCCCGTTACGGAAATGCTGATGAATATGAAGGTCAAGATCGAAGCCGGACGCGCTTTGTTGTACGAGACGACCAAGATGGTAGATATCAAAGACGGTTTGGAAAGGCAATTTGAAAAATTGACCGAACCCTCTAAAGACCTCAGAGAAGAAGTTAAGAAATACGGAGCGTACGCCGGGATGTTAACGCCGATATGCAAAGCCTACAACACAGAAATGGCGAATGAAGTAGCGAGCGACGGGCTTCAGGTTCACGGCGGCGTCGGCTATATGCGCGAATTCGATGCGGAGCGGTTTTATCGTGACGCGCGCATTACCAATATCTATGAAGGCACCACACAGCTTCAGGTTGTGGCTGCGATCGGCGGTATTGTCAAAGGAACTTTGGATGAACTCATACAGGAATATGAAGGGATATTTGATTTCTCCGCATTGAGCGAACCGCACAATACGGTAAAAGACATGCATCGTATGCTCAACGAAGCCGTTCACTTCGTGAAAGAAAAGAAGAACGCGGATTATCAGTCGTATCATTCGCGCCGGATCGTCGAAATGGCGGCTAAGGTCCTCATCGGCTATCTTCTTCTGCGGGATGCATCAAAATCTCAACGTAAGAAAGATGTTCTCAAATACTTTCTGGGGTATGCCGTTCCGGAAGTTAGGATGAAATCGCAAGTGGTCATGAGCAATACGGAGATCCTGATGGAAACGAAAACGATGATACTTGAAGAAACAAACTAGTGAAGCATAAGGCGGTTTAAAGAAAAAATCCCGCGAGATAATCGCGGGATTTTTGTTTTCTGAATAATATAGCCGGATTCTCACATCCCTACTACATGATAGCCGCAATCAACATAAATGGTCTCACCGGTGATCCCGCTCGACCAGGACGAACATAAGAAAAGTCCTGCATCGCCCACCTCATCCACTTCCACATTCCTGCGCAACGGCGCTTTTTCGGGGACAATATCAAGGATCTTGGTGAATCCCGATATGCCGCGGGCGGCCAGCGTATTGACCGGACCGGCGGAAATGGCATTGACACGGATCTTGCGGTGTCCCAGATCGGCAGCCAGATACCGCACGCTGGCTTCGAGCGCCGCCTTGGCAACGCCCATCACGTTGTAACCCGGGATCACTTTTTCAGCACCATAATATGATAACGTCAGGATACTTCCGCCGTGATCATGCATCAGCGGCAGGGCGCCGTGTGCGAGCAATATCAGAGAATACGCGCTGATGTCGTGAGCCTGGGAAAATCCCTCGCGGCTGGTCTTGTGAAAATCCTTTTTGAGATCCTCTTTGTTGGCAAAGGCCAGCGAGTGCACCAGAAAATCAATATGGTGCATATCGTGCTTCAGATCATGGAACATGGTCTGAACGTCGTGGTCTTTGGTCACATCGCACTTATACACCAGATCGCTGTCGAGTTCGTCGGCAATCTCCACCACGTTTTTCTTGACCGCATCACCTTGATACGTGAAAGCCAGTTTGGCCCCTTCACGGTGCAGGCTCTTGGCGATCGAGTGCGCAATGCTGCGTTTGTTGGCAACACCGCAGATAAGGCCCTGTTTTCCTCGCATGACCATAAAGAACGCTCCTATAGTTGGATGATATAATGAACCTGGATCGATGTATGAGTTTTGGATTCCGCACAATATAGCTAAAAACACCAATTCCTACAAGCTAAAAACCGGTTCTTCAGTCATGGCGATTATGAGAAAGGTCAACACAACTTTTTCCGGTCTCCTGCGACAATGGATCATATTTCCGCTGACAGATATAATCAGTATTGACTGATCAAATCCAAGGAGGTTCTATGGTTACGCCAAAAACGTCAAAGCTCGTCATGCTCGCGGGCCTTTTGATGACTGCAATTGTGCTGGCTTCATTTTTGTCCGGCGGCGATACGGGAAGACTGAGCGGCATTATAAAAGATCGTAATACCGGGAAACCGATGAACGGCGTTACGGTTACATTGTTGGGACCAAATACCATGACGACAACGGATTCTACAGGCAGATTTGAATTCGAAAACATTTCAGAGGGGAACTATGACATTGTGATTACAACCGAACGTTATCAGACCGTGAAAGTAGAAGGCATTGAGATAACGGCATTTATGGATCATCATCTCAAGCTCTTTCTGAAGGAGGATTTATCGAATAAGGCATCCGTGAAATATATCCCGGTGCAGGAAGCGGATCTGCATATAGAAAAGATGAAGCCAGACGACAAAACCGTTCTTGGAGCCGGGGAAATAATGTTGGATAAAACCTCTTCTGCGCAGGACAGAACAGCATCGGCGAAAGCCGCTAGCGCTGCCCGAGCGGCAAAATCTGCCGGCGGCCGGGGACTCATGGCTACGGCCGGAGCGGCCGGCGGGGCTGCAACCCTCGGAGGACCGGCATCATCCGGTGCTTTTTTGAATCCGCCCAACGGACAAAAATACTGGGACATGTATCATCAGGATTACGGAACCAATCCATTCATCGATACCGAAGATGATAATCTTTCCACATTCGGCGCGGACGTTAGTACAGCTTCGTATTCGTTGGTCAGAAACTATGTGATGAACGGCGAACTTCCGCCGAAAGACGCGGTTCGTACGGAAGAATTTGTAAACTATTTTACACCGATTTACAAAGCACCCGAATCAAAAGTCTTTGGTATTTACACCGCTTCTATGCCGTCGGTCGTTAGTAAGAATTATCGCATGGTGCGTATCGGTATCAAAGGACGCGAGATCAGAACTGAAGAACGTAAACCGGCCAATCTTACCTTTGTTATCGACGTATCAGGTTCTATGAATATTGAGAACAGGCTGGGATTGGTAAAACAGACCCTGCACCTGCTCACACGTGAACTCAGAACCGGTGACCGTGTGGGCATTGTAACGTACGGCTCTTATGCACAGATCGTATTGAATTCAACATCGGACAAACAAGCTATTGAAAATGCGGTCAATGGTCTTTACAGCGAAGGCTCCACCAATGCCGAAGCCGGGCTTTGGACCGGTTATCAGTTGGCGGAAAAGAATTATGATGCCGGCGCGGTCAATCGCGTTATACTTTGCACCGACGGTGTAGCCAATAACGGCGAAACCTCATCGGAAGGCATTCTGCGACAGATAGAAAAGTACAAAAATCAGGGTATTACACTGACGGCCTGCGGCTTCGGTATGGGAAATTACAACGACGTGCTGATCGAGCAATTGGCCACTAAAGGCGACGGGACTTATTATTATATCGATGACCTCAATGAAGCCAAACGTGTTTTTGTGGAGCAGTTGACAGGAACGCTTCAAGTGATTGCCAAGGACGTTAAGATCCAGGTTGAGTTTGACAAGGATGCCGTCAGCCGTTACCGATTGATCGGCTATGAAAAACGTGACGTGAGGGATGAGGATTTTCGTAACGACAAGGTTGACGGCGGCGAGATCGGTTCAGGTCACACCGTCACCGCATTGTACGAGGTCAAGTTGAAAGATCAGGATGTTCGGGGTATCGGCAAGATTTCATTGCGATACAAATCGCCCGACGGTAAAAATGTAACAGAAATAGACGAACCGATCATTTTGGCGGAACCCGCAACTTCGCAGGAGAAAGCCGGTTTTCAGTTTGTGTCCGCCGTTGCTCTCTATTCGGAGATCATGCGGGAAAGCTACTGGGCGAAGAACCGGGACATAAAAGAAGTCAAAGAGATCTTGGATGGTCTTGATGCAAAATATCGATTGGGTAACGAAGAATTAGCGGATTTTGACAATCTGGTTTATCGCACGATAAAACTGAGATCAGCAAAAATGATCGGAGAGAATCGGTAAAAATTTCCGCGGATTTCACAGGTTTTTGTCTGGCATTTAATTTAAACAATCGCCGAAATTTGGGAGGGGTCATATATCCACAGAAATTACCGTCCTGCTCTTTGGCATTTGGCTTTTGAGATTACCCTGATGGATCACGCCGCATCCGAGCGTATAGCCGCCGGCTGTGACGATGACGCCTCCTTTTTCGATCGGGAAGGTCCGCCGGATGGTGCCCGCTTCAACAAAAGTCTCGATCTCTTTCGGATCGGTCAGCTCGATCTTGTTTTTGGTGATAACAGCTGAAAAAAGCTGAGCGGCATTCGTGGACAATTTCCATTCGTCGGCGCGTCTTGTTCTCGCAAGGCGCGTTCCGACGCGATGGGTATAAATACGATTAAGTATGTCCTCGCGACCTTCCCATTCTTTTGAAGCGATAAGTATCTCATCCTCTTTGATCACAAATAGAAAATCCTTCCAGAAATCTTCCGGAATTCCAAACGTCTTTTCAAAATAGGCGGCCATTTTCTTAATCTCCGGGCGTCCCGCGGATACGAATTCAAACCGTACCTTTTTATTATTGAATGGCTCCCTTCCTTCCGGTGTTGAAACGCTTCCGGTTTTCTTTAGTTTGGCAATGAAGAACCCTTCAGGATTGATCCGTGATGGCAGCAGGCGAACAGTTCGTGAAAGCGATAGATCAAACGGCTCACCTCTGTAAGAAGTGATGCCCGGCATGGAGGCAATTTCACCCGGCAAAAGAATATCCGCGATTTCCAGAGGATAACGCGAAAGGATATTGTGAATCAGTTTCTCGTTTTCTTCTGGGGCTACCGTGCAGGTTGAGTATACAATCGTTCCGCCAACTTTAGCCGCCTTGACCGCGCTGACGAGGAGTTGTTCCTGGATAAATGCGAATTTCTGCAGGTAGTTGAGATTGGCAACGGCCTGCGGCGCTTTGTGTATCACGCCGAGTGCGGAACAGGGTGCATCGACCAGTATTTTATCAAACGTTTCCGGCAGCAGATTCCCGATGCGTTCGCCGCCCATATTGACCATGGCCGCATTGATCAAACCCATCCTGTCGAGATTATGGGACAAGGTCTTTATACGTTTCCCGTCCCAGTCGTTTGCCACGAGCACGCCTTTGTTGTCCATCATGCGTCCTATTTGGGTTGTCTTGGAACCGGGAGCCGCGGACATATCGAGAACCGTTTCGTCTTCCGCAGGATCCAGGACGAGCGGCGGTATCATCGAAGCCACACTTTGAATATATAGCAGACCCAGAAAGTGCTCGATGGTCTTGCTCAGCAGAGTGGGCTCATTCTTCAGCATGAAGGCATCGGCAAATCCGATGTCTTCCGTGTCGAAACCGTTCTGATGAAGGCGTGTTACCAGAGGCCCCTTTTCGGTCTTTAATGGATTAATACGGAAAGTAGTTTGCTTTTCGAAATTCAAACCGGAAAGGAACAGATCTTTGTCCGTTCCAAGGACGGAATCAAGGTAGCTGATAAATGCTTTGGGTATCTCAGGATTCATGAAGGCCGGTAGTGATGATGAAATAAAAATGACCAATGAACGTCATTGGTTCATTGGTCACAAATCATTGAGTCGAGTGGAGCTGAGGGGGATCGAACCCCTGACCTCATCATTGCGAACGATGCGCTCTCCCAAACTGAGCTACAGCCCCGAACGTATCTCAAATAACGCGCCAATGTATACGATTCACATTTGAAACGCAAATAAAATTTATCGATCGACATATTCAGGTCTAAGGAGGCTGTAAATGTAATGATCGAACCGTTTACCCCGAATATTGAAGTATTGTCTGAGGATACCTTCTCTCCTGAAGCCGGCTTTTTCAAGCAATTTGTAGGATGCCGCATTTTCGATCGAGCATTTAGCTTCTACCCGATACAGGTGCGCCTCCAGAAAGGCTTTGTGCAGCATGATTTTCAGAGCTTCAAACCCATAGCCCTGTCCGTGAAAGGGTTCTGAAATACTGTAGCCGATTTCCCCGATCTGATGTTCCCAGGAACGGATACTCAAGGTAATCCAACCCAAAGGAGATCCATCGGACATGCGTTCGACGATCCATTGGAAGCGGTCACGTGAGTAATTGGGGAGGTCGTTGGCCGTTGATTTTTCAATATCCGCCCGGATTTGTTCGACCGTAAGATATACGATAGGCTGATGAGCCTGAACCATCCTCTCACTGCGCCAATGGAAAATGACTTCGGCATCCTCCGGCACTGGGTTTCTCAGACGAACCCTGACCTCGGGTAAAGCGTCGCTTAAGCTTTTGTTTATAAAAGGATTGATCATTGAAGGGTTGATTTATGTATCTGCTCTGAAAAATATATGATCGTTTCAACTAATATCAACAAAAAAAGCTAAGGTTAAGCCCGGTTATGATCCAAAAAACAGGTAAAAATTCTTGACATTCGTATGTATTTCACCTATATTTGTGCCCATTTTAAGAACATAATAATTATTAAAATAATCCCGTTTTGGGAGGAGATTTAAGAAATGGCAAAAGGAAAAGGCAACCGCATCGTGGTGACGCTTGAGTGCACCGAATGCAAGAACAGCGGTCTTCCCGGCGTTTCGCGATACACGACGGAGAAGAATAAAAAGAATACGACCGACCGTTTGGAAGTAAAGAAATACTGCCGGGTCGAACGTAAACACACGCTCCACAAAGAAACCCGTTAATTTTTAAGCTGAGAGGAAGCCATCCATGGCAAAGAAGCAGACCTTCGTTGATAAAATGAGCAAAGTGGAGGCGCACTCCGAGAAAGTGAAGTGCTCCGCCTGCAAACAGGAAACCGTTGTCACCTACGCCAAATTTGTCGATTCCAAAATATCGGACAAGAGCGGCGCCTGGAAATTTCTGGAGAGAAAAGTCAAACTTTGCGGTAACTGCGGCGCCATAGTCGGCTGATCATGCTGAATAAAGACCTTCTGAAAATCCTGGTCTGTCCTGCCTGTAAATCGCCTGTGAAGGAATTACAACAATCTCTTATATGTACTAATCCTGAATGCCGTCGAAAATACGGCATCCAGGACAATATCCCTGTCATGCTTACGGCTCAAGCCGAAGTACTGAGTGCGTCGGCCCATGCCGAAGCCGTTCGTTCGTAAGACCAGCCGCTTTTCACCACCCATATTTTTCTTGTAACTCGTCAGCCCGTATTCTATATTTTAAAAATGACCATCGTCTTATTTCCAGTTCCACAACATTATTGACAGAGGTGTCCTTTGAGTTCACAATTGATGCGTTTTATCGTGGCGGTCGTGGGCATTCCATTCTTCATTGCCGCAACGATCTATGGCGGTTGGTATTTTTTTGTCTTGGTACTGGCCATCATGGCGCTGGGGCTTCGTGAGGCACTGGACTTGAGCCGGAGAAAGAACGCGTGGCCTCAGGTTTTCGTGTCCTATGTTTTTTGTGTCGGAACGGGATTCCTGCTGTATCACGAACTTTTCGACTTTTTGATTCCGGCTGTACTGCTATTTATTATCGTCTCTATGACCCACGAGCTTTTCAGGAATCGGGGTTCCGCCCTGATCAATATTTCCACAACGGCATTTTCCGTTTTGTATGTGACCTTTATGATCGGAAGCATGATCCTTCTGAGGAATATCAGTGAACTCGGCAATTATGCCGGAGCGCAATTGGTGTTTCTGGTGTTCGCAGGCATATGGGCTTGCGATACATTGGCTTATTACGGGGGAAAATTCTTCGGCAAGCGAAAATTTTTTGAGCGGGTCAGCCCGAAAAAGACCTGGGAAGGCGCTGTCGCCGGATTTTTTGGCGCCTTGCTCGGTACGTGGATCGTTAAATTGGTGTACGAGTCATTCGCCATTCCTTTTTCTCTAACTTTAATGCAGACCCTGACCGTTGGTTTCTTTGCAGGAACTTTTGGCCAGATCGGCGATCTGGCGGAGTCTCTTCTCAAACGCGACGCCGAGGTCAAAGATTCCAGTTCTCTGATTCCCGGTCACGGCGGAGTTTTGGACCGGTTTGACAGTATGATGTTTGTCGGTCCTTTGACCTATGCCTATGTTACACTTCTAGTCATATGATACGAAAAGCCGTTCCGGCGTGGATTGCATGTATTTTAGTCCTCATTCTGACTGCGTCCTGCGGCCGGTCGGAGAAGTCTGAAACCAAGCCGACCGGTGGTACCGTTGTCATTGCCTTATCTTCGGATCCCGATGGTCTCAATCCTTTGATCAGTACAGGTTCCAATACCGGGATCGTTCTTCAATTTCTATATCCTGACCTTGCCGAGCGCGAGTTTGACACAGTAAATGGTTCCGAACAGTGGACACCTTCTCTGGCGTCTTCATGGGAATGGCAGGACGAAGGCCGGTCACTGATCTACCGCCTGAGATCGGGCATGTACTGGAGCGACGGAGTGCCGGTCACAAGCCGGGACATCAAATACTCGTATCGGCTTTATGCGGACCCGAAGACAGCCAGTCCGAGAAGAAATTATGCTAATTTTCTGATTCATGATTCTGCCGGGCGGCTTGATCCAGACCGTGCGATCGAAACCCCAAACGACTCGACTATACGCTTCAATTTTTCAAAGGCCTACCAGAGAGAGCTGCAGTTGCTGCACACGCAACTCAATTTTGTGCCGAAGCATGTTTTTGATTCGTTGAAGCCTGAGGAAATAAGAACCACGCAGCTCAACATGAATCCTGTCACGGCCAGACATTTCAGATTGTCCAAATGGTCACGCAAGCAGGAGATCGTTCTCGACAAAAGCCCCTTCTGGTCCATTCCTCACGCGGCGTATATCGATCGCGTTGTTTTCCGGATCATTCCCGAGATGAGCACACGCATCGTCGAATTAAAAACGGGTGCCGTGGACATCGTTGAAGGACTGTCAGCCGAAGATGCGTCGGTTATACTAAAGAATAATCCCGATATCCGAATTGAAGTTCAGTCTTTTCGCCGGTTTGAATATGCCGGTTGGAGTCATATAGACGGAACCGTCTACAGAAAAAGCAATCGCAAAATCATTCAACCTCATCCTCTTTTTGGAAGCCGCAAAGTGCGAACCGCCCTGACTCTGGCGATCGATCGAGGCGAGATCATCGAAAGCCAGCTCGGGAAATTCGGTCAGGTTTGCACAGGACCCATTTCACCGGCTTTCCGGTGGGCCTACAACGATTCGGTCATACCGTTAAAGCACGATCCGGAATTGGCGCTCAGACTTTTGGCCGAAGAGGGATGGAAAGATCACAACGGGGACGGGATCCTTGATAAGGACGGGAAGAAATTCGAATTTACAATGACCACAAATGCCGGTAACCCGCGCCGGGAATTTGTATTGCAGAAAATCGCCTCCGATCTGCAGAAGATCGGTATCGTATGCCATGCGCAATTGGTCGAAAACAATGTTTTTAACACGGGGCTGAAAAACAAAGAATTTGAAGCCTTTATTACAGGGCATAACATCAACATGTCCATTGATCTTCAGCCGCAATATGGCTCCGATCTTGGACGAAGCACGTTCAACGCCGCATCGTTCCAGAGTCCTGAAGTGGACAGCCTCATCCAGACCGCTGCAGAAGTGATGCATGCACGCGACGCCGGCCCTGTCTTCAAGAGAATACATAAGAGTATTTATGACGATCAGCCCGTGACTTATTTGTATTGGTACGATAATATCATCGGCATCAATCAGAGGCTGCAGGGAACGCATGTGAACATCCTTTCTCCCTATGACCGTTATTACGATTGGTACATCTCTCAACCTTCAAAATAGAACATGATTGCGTATATCGTCAAAAGAACCCTTGGCGCCGTCCCATTGGTTTTCGGTTTGCTGACTTTGACTTTTTTTATGGTTCGCCTTGCCCCGGGCGACCCAACGTCCATGTTCATCGATCCGAATATCGATCCGCGTTCAGCTGAACAGCTGCGAGAGAATTTCGGACTTAACGATCCTCTGCCGATCCAATATGGAAAATGGCTGGGGGTACTCCCTCCCTTCAAAGGTGTACTCGAGGGGGAATTTGGAATTTCTTTCAGCAGGCAGCGGCCCGTATTTGAGATAATCTCCGAAGCCCTTACCAATACCCTGATCCTGACAATTTCTGCTCTGTTTTTGGATCTTCTGATAGGTGTTCCTTTAGGAATTTTTTCCGCGTTAAGACGGGGCCGCATTCTGGACCGCGCCATGACGATGGCCGGTTTGTTTCTTTATTCCACGCCACATTTCTGGCTGTCGCTGATGTTGATTTTGCTGTTTTCGCTGACCCTCGGCTGGCTACCGGCATCCCAGATGCACTCGGTGAACGCCGATGAACTCTCCGCATTCGCTTATCTTATGGATCTTCTGAAACATCTGATCATGCCCGTATGCGTGCTGGGTGTGGCCTCCGCGGCTTCCACCGTCAGGTATGTACGCAGCAGCATGCTCGAAGTGATACGTCAGGACTACATTCGTACGGCGCGTGCTAAAGGGCTCGGAGAAACGGCCGTTGTATGGAAACACGCATGGCGGAACGCGCTTCTGCCGCTTATCACGGTTATTGGACTATCTTTTCCTTTCCTTCTGAGCGGAGCGGTGATCACGGAGGTGGTGTTCGCGTGGCCGGGTATGGGACGGGTGACCATCGACGCGATCTTTTCCAGAGATTACCCGCTCATCATTGCTAACACATTCGTTGCCGGACTTATGGTCATCGGAGGTAATCTGGTGGCGGATATTCTATATGCCGTGGCCGATCCGCGGGTTCGCCTGAAATAACGTAACTTTGAATGCTCTGTGCCGTAAAATCTGCCTGAGGCCGGGACCGAACACTTGACTTTGTTTATCGTTTTCTGTACAATATTGCTGTAGTTTCCAAAGGAGTTATATGAAAATAGTCTTATGGACGTTTGGCCTGGCATTGATATTATCTCATTCGGTGCAGGCTCAATTCCGGACACAAAACGTCAATCGAGTGGACGTACGCAGCGGTATTACCACGCCGGTTCCGGGTACTCTTGCGGAATATTTGAGCCCGGAAAGATTCTACATGAATCAGAGCTACGGATTGTCCTATTACACGGGCGGCGGGCAGAGCGGTTCGGTAGGTATGTACACCAATTCGCTCAATTTCAAATTGTCCAATCCGTTGTTCCTCAGAGTCGATCTGGGTATGATGCATCAGCCGTTTGGCGGACCCAAGGGTGTGGACGGTCAAAAACCCCAGTTCATGCACGGTGCCGAATTGATCTACAAGCCAAACAAGAACTTTCAGATGCAGATCGGATATAGCTCTACGCCTTATTACAATAACGGTATAGGTATGTACCAAAACCCCTTTGGGAATTACGGTATGTATGACGAATCGGCCTTTGTGCGAAAGCCGTGATGATTTTTATTTTTACATGATATAAGGACATAACCCCGCCCTGTCGGGGTTATTTTTTTAAAGGAGTCATATGCTCAGAAAAGTGAGACCGGACGAGGAGAAATCGTCGGACCCGACATCATCAGCCCATACTGACAAAACGGGTCAGCGGCCGTTTCAGCCGCTGTCCTCCAACACCGGCACAGACAAACTGCTCAACGTGCTGATCGGAGGTCTGGGATTGATCGTGATCGCTTTAGTGATATCGCTCATCATTCGTCTGAATACGACGGGCGGATCGGATGGCCGGAGTTCTCAACCAACCGAAGTGACTTCTACGGATGAATCGGGTAATCAAGTGGAAGAGAATGTGCAGGTCAAAAGCAAGACCATTCGCGTAGAGATTCTCAACGGCGCCGGTGTTCCCAAACTGGCCTCCAAAGCGGCCGACTATCTTAGAGCCAAAGGATACGACGTGGTAAAAACGGACAATGCTCCGCACGGCAATTTTAAAAAATCGGTAGTTCAAGACCGCATAGGTGATATCGATAAGGCGCGGACCATCGCTACGGCTCTTGGTATCGGTGAGGCCGGTGTCTTGCAGCAAAAAAATCCCCAACTCTATCTCGATGTGACCGTGATCCTGGGGCAGGATTACAAGTCGCTGAAATTCATGGCCTCCGGAAAATAGCCGATGGATGTTGTCTCTGAGGACCAATACGGAAAGATCAGACGTTTTCGGTTTGGCAACGGCCTGACTCTGCTTACGAAAGTGTGTTCCGACCTGCCGATCGTCTCATTTCGCGGTTGCGTGCGCGGTGGGGCGTATCTGGAATCGGAGAAACATGCGGGACTTGCAAAAATGCTTTGTCTGCTGCTCAAGGCAGGGACACCGCAGCGCTCCGCCGTTTCAATCGCCGAAGCATTGGATTTTATGGGTACCGCATTGCGTTTTAGCGCAGGCCACGACGCCATTCACATGACGTTGTCTTGTTTGAGCAAGCATTGGGAAAAGAGCCTTGAGATCGCGGAGGACCTCTGGCTTCATTCCGATTTTCCTCATAATGAAATGGAACGATTGAGGCGAACCGCGCTGGCCGAATTGAAGCGCAAAGCCGATCAGCCCGGTCTTGTCGCCGCCGATCGGTTTCAGGAGGCCGCCTATGGTGACCATCCTTATCATCGATCAATCGACGGATACGAAAGCACCCTGACCCAATTGTCCCAAAACGAAATAGCGTCCTTGTATAAGGAGCATTTAGATCCATCACGAATTATTATCACGGTCGTAGGCGACATAGAAGAGGATCAATTAGTGGCATGGGTTGGGAACCGGTTCCATGCTTTGCGGGAATCCGATACTCGTCCAGAGTTGTGCGAGATCATCCAAAAAACAACCGGAGGAACATTTTTGGTAGACCGGGACATATCTCAAGCCCATATTTGTATGGGGAACCTTGCGGCCAGACGCAGCGCCGAGGATCACTATGCTTCGCTCCTGATGAATTATATTTTGGGAGGTTCGGGTCTGACATCGCGGTTGACGCATCGCATCCGTACTGAAAAAGGACTGGCCTATTCGGTGTATTCTTCCATGAACAAGCGTCTTCTGAGCGGTACCTTCTCGGTGACGATGCAGACGAAAGCGGATCGGGCAGGCGCTGCTGTGCAAACGATATGCGATGAATTACGCCGTATCCAAAAAGAACTTGTAACGGATGATGAAATCCGGGATGCCAAGAGTTTTTTTAAGGGTTATTTTCCTTTCCGCATCGAGACCGTGGAAAATGAGGCGGCGTATATCGAGATGTCGGAATTTCACGGTCTGGGACTTGATTATCTTGACCGGGAGACGGAACGGATCGAACAGGTATCCAAAGAGGATATCCGGCAGGCCGCGCAGAAATATGTGGAGCCTGAGACGTTTGTGCTGGCGGTAACCGGGCCCCAGAAACAATTGAAGAATCAATTTCAATAGCACGGGTTATGTTTGAAGATGAAGTAATGGGCAAGGCCTATGACGGAAGGCTAATGAAAAGGCTTCTGAAGTTGGCCATGCCCTACAAATATATGCTGATCGGTTCCGTTTTTCTGCTGCTTGCGGCGCAGGGATTCAGCGCATACCGTCCGATGATCATTCAAGAAGCCATTGACAATGCCATCGTACCCGCGAATATGCCGCTGCTGAACCAATACGCAATATATTTTGTAGGGCTTTTGATCGGCGAATTTGTATTACAATACTGCGTGATCTACCTGACGCAATTGGCCGGCCAGAGGATCATTTTCGATCTCAGAATGAAACTGTTTGCTCACCTGGAGAACCTTCATCTGCAATTCTTTGACCGTAATCCGGTAGGCCGTCTTATTACGCGCGTCACGTCGGATATCGAGTCCCTCAATGAGATGTTCACGTCCGGTCTTGTCTACCTCTTTGGCGATCTCTTTCTGCTTCTGGGAATTATCCTCTTCATGTTCTCATACAATACGAAATTGACGCTGGTCACACTCGTGGTTCTTCCGGTGATCTTTTACATCTCGATCGTATTCAAGACCAAGGTGCGCGTAAGCTATCGCGAAGTCAGGCTAAAAATATCTGCACTCAATTCGTATATTCAGGAAAACATCACCGGCGTCAGTACGGTGCAGATCTTTGGACGCGAAAAAAAGAATTTCAAGAAATTTGACGATCTGAACGCAGGGCTGACACGGGCACATGTGGACTCGGTCTTTCATTATGCGTGGTTCTATCCGGCCATCAACTTTATGAGTTCCATAGCCATTGGATTACTCTTATGGTACGGCGGCGGAGAGATCGTCAGCCAGAATATCACACGAGGCGAATTGATCGCCTTCGTGTTTTATGCGCAACTATTCTTCCGTCCGATTCAGGATCTCAGCGATAAATACAATATCCTGCAGACAGCCATGGCATCATCCGAAAGAGTATTCAAACTTATCGATACGCCTTCCCAGATTTCCCGTGAAACGCATCCCGTTGGTTTGAAAGACGTCAAAGGCAGGATCGAATTCAGGAATGTCTATTTTGCTTACGACGTCAAGAATCTTAAATCAGAAAACGATTACGTCTTGAAGGAAGTGAGTTTTACAGCGGAACCGGGCCGTAGCATCGCACTGGTTGGCGCCACTGGCGCCGGTAAGAGTACTATTATAAATCTGATTTCCAGATTTTACGATATTCAGCAGGGCGAGGTTCTGATTGACGGAATAGATATAAGAAAAATGGATGAACTGGAGCTGCGAAGAAATATGGCGGTAGTGTTGCAGGATGTATTTCTTTTTTCCGGAAATATCTTAGACAATATCCGCCTGGGGCGTCCGGACATTTCGAAAGAACAGGTGATCGAAGCGGCACGAATGGTTGGCGCGGATACTTTCATAAGAAGACTTCCCGGCCAGTATGATGAACCGGTTCAGGAAAGGGGCAGTACTTTGTCGGCCGGACAGCGGCAATTGATCTCACTGGCACGGGCTCTTGTGATCGACCCGAAGATCCTGGTGTTGGACGAGGCGACATCAAGCATTGATACCGAAACCGAGCAGCTTATTCAGCAGGCCATCGGCACTTTGATGAAAGGCCGCACATCCGTCATCATTGCTCACCGGCTTTCGACTATCCGGCACGTAGATCAGATCCTGGTGATGCACAAAGGACGTATCCGCGAGCGAGGTACGCACGAGGAGCTGTTGACACAGGATGGAATCTATAATAAGCTGTATCAGCTGCAATACAAAGACCAGGAGATATCTCTGTCCAAACAAGCGGCTATCCTTTGAGGCCTTCGGACATGGCTTCTTTGGAAGATGGTTCTTTTGCGGGTACGTAAACCGGCAGAGAAAAACCAAATGTTGAACCCTTGCCCAATTCGCTTTCCACATTGAGCCGTCCGTCATGCTGATGTATGATCTCTTTGACGAAAGCCAAACCTAATCCGGTTCCTTCTACATCTTTGACGTTCTTATCCTCCTTGGCCCGGAAGAATTTCTGGAAAAGATATCCCATGTTCTCTTTTGAGATGCCGTAGCCGTTGTCGCGAACCTGGACGGTCACCCAATTTTTTTGATGTACAACAACGATGTTGATCTCCGAACCATCAGGACTGTATTTAACCGCATTGGAGAAAAGATTGAGCACGACCTGGCCGATAAGATCCGGGTCAACCAACACCATAGGAACCGCATCAAAACGGGTATTCACTCGGATTTGCTTTTTGGCCGCCAGATGTGAATTTACCGTGAGCATATTTGAAATGACCGTAACAACATCCACCGGTATTTTCGTCAAGGCGGTCTGACCGCTTTCGATCCGGCTTATGTCCAGAAACTTATTGATCAGATCGGCAAGCCTACCCGATTCGTAATGAATGATATCGATGTAATCCTTTCTGGTAGGCGACGGCAAAGTGGGATCTTTGAGGATCTCGCTGAAGCCCGCGATGGAGGTGAGGGGAGACCGGAGCTCGTGAGCGACCACATGTACAAGCTCCGTCTTGAGTTTGTCGACCTCTTTTTCTTTGGTAATATTGCGAAGCACGATGACAATAGCGATTAGTTCGAAATTATCCATCACTCTGGAAGCATGTGCAGCGAGCACGATCCGTCCAGCGCTATGGTCCGGGTGGATCTCGATTTCTTCCTTGAAAATTTCATTACCGCCGCTTTGTTTTGTCTTAGCTGTGAGAAACTTGAGTTCAGGAAAAAAGAAGGCCAGGGAACATCCGTGCACGTCCTTTTCTTTTACATTAAACCATTCTTCAATCACATCGTTTAGAAGTAAGATCTCGTCGAGCGCGCTGACCACGATCACACCGTCGGCAATATTTCTGAGAATGGCTTCGGTCTTTATTTTTTCACGTATGATCTCATTGATATTGATTTGATATATGCGTTTAAGCTCAATGGTCATATAATTGAAAATACGCGACAATTGTATGATCTCTTCGCTGCTCTGGATATTGACCTTATGTTCAAAGTTGCCCCGGGCTATCTCTTTGGCGCTCTCGATAAATTGCCGGATGGGGTTGGAGATCTCCTGCGCGGTGAATTTGGCGGTAAGATAGGAAATGATCAGAGCAAAGCCGACGGGTATGCTGACGATCCAGAACAATCGGTAAGGCAGTTCATGGGATTCCATCCAGCGGGTAATCAGCTCGATAATGGCCAGGGTCGCTACCATTACCGGGAAAATAATGACAAAAATGCGATTAAAGATGCTGTAGCGCCGCATCTTTATGTTCAATTTTCTGATGGGATCGAGCATGTTTCAGATATCGGTGTAAAAAAATACCCCGAACGTGTCGGGGTATCTTTTATTCTTTGAATATTTTTTCAAGTTCGGTGATCAACTCATCCCGGTTGGCTTTTGAGATTTCGCGCCCTTTGAGCGGAAAATTCGGTACGGTTCGGGCCAGTTTGCGTAAGGTGACGACGTTAAAAGTGTGGTAATCCTCTGCGGGTTTGGTGAGTTTCTTCTTTTTAAGTATGGATTCGTCTTTTTGAACCGATCTAAAGAGTTCCTGCTGAGCGAGGGTGACTAATTCACTTTTTTTTTTAAGCCGCTACTTTCATAGGGCATGGTATCGGGGTGTTCGTCATAGACTATGGCTTCTGTCATTTCGTCGGGTCTGGGAATAATGTGAACGGAAACCACCTGGCCAACTCTTCGCGCCGCAGCTTCTCCGGCGGCAACGGAAGCCTGAACAGCGCCCACTTCGCCGACCACTTTGATCACCACCATAGCACCATCGGCAAGTTCCTTACCGATCAACCGGACATTGGAGGCTTTGATCATCGCATCGGCCGCTTCGATAGCGCCTACGAGTCCCACCGTTTCCACCATGCCTAACGCACGTTCTTCCATGCTCAGGTTCCTCGCGTTAGATTAAGCGCCCTTTTTCGGAAGGATCATTTCAACCTCCGGATGCGGTCTCGGGATGACATGCACGGAAACGAGTTCTCCGACCTTTTCGGCCGCGGCCGCGCCGGCATCGGTGGCCGCTTTGACGGCACCCACATCGCCTCGCACCATGACGGTTACGTATCCGCCTCCGATTTTTTCCTTTCCGATCAGTTCTACTTTGGCAGCCTTCACCATCGCATCCGCCGCCTCGATCGAGCCGACCAGCCCTTTCGTTTCAACCATTCCCAGTGCATCAAGTGCCATGTGTCAATCCTCCTAAAGAAATGTTTATATGAATTGGAGCAAAATATTGCTGTTAAACGTCTGATTATACAAGTTACAAAAAAATGTTACGCAAATCTCCCGTGAAAGTCAATTAGATTTTTAATACCGGAATTTCCAATTTTCACACGGCTTCAATGGCTGTCATCAGATACCGCCTGCACGGTGTCCATCCGACGTAAGATTCTTCAATAATTTCCTTGCATTCTGAAACCACGTTTATTATATTGGTCGCCCAAAATGCTTATAAGTTTAATATTTTTATAGACAACGCATAAGGAGAATCAGCGTGAAAATGTCATACAAAACAGCGATGCCGAAGTCGGATACGATCGAAAGAAAATGGTATATCGTAGATGCGGCGGATCAGACGCTCGGACGTTTTGCAACCCGGGTGGCACGGATCCTGAATGGGAAGAATAAGCCCTATTTTGCCCCTCATATGGATTGCGGTGATCATGTGATCATTCTGAATGCCGCCAAGATCCGCTTGACCGGCAAAAAGGCCAAGTTAAAGGAATATGTACACAATACGATGTATCCCGGCGGAAACCGTGTAGAGAAATTTGAGGACTTGATCCGTACGAATCCGGAAAAGATCCTCTATGCCGCGATCCACGGCATGTTGCCGAAAAATCGGCTCGGCAGCGTGATGATCAAGAAGCTCAAAGTATATGCGGACGAAAAACACCCGCACGCCGCGCAGAATCCTGAACCTTTGAAGTTTTAAGAATTAAATTATCATAATACGAGGAGTCTTTATGAGTACGGCCATTGTTGCTA
The DNA here is from genome assembly GCA_964415295.1 of uncultured Bacteroidota bacterium. Lineage (GTDB taxonomy): Bacteria > CLD3 > CLD3 > SB21 > SB21 > SB21. The sequence continues at coordinate 293,157 of CAYPYN010000001.1, read as the reverse complement.
TAGGTCGCAGAAAAACATCCAACGCGCGCGTGATGCTCGTTGCCGGCAACGGCAAGATCACGGTCAATAGCAAGGACATCAAGGTGTTCTTTCCGCGTGAATCCCATCAGTTGCATATCGAAGAGCCTTTAAAGGCCATCGAAGCCGGTGCTAAATACGACGTGATCGCCAACGTGCGCGGCGGCGGACAGACCGGCCAGGCCGGCGCCATCCGGCTCGGCATTGCCCGTGCGCTGGTAAAGATCGACGAAGAGCTGAAAAAATCCCTGAAGCCGCTTGGCGTCATGAGTCGCGATCCGCGTATGAAGGAACGCCGCAAATACGGTTTGGCTAAGGCGCGTAAACGTTACCAGTTCTCGAAACGTTAATCGTTTAATTTACACTAAACTAATCACACTTTTTGATTTGGCTGGGGGTGTACGCTTCGGCGTATTCCAGCCAAAAAAGATAAAAGTGGTAGGTTAACCCAATCACAAGGAGTTGTATCATGTCACAGGAAAAAAACCTTTTCGATCCGAAACAGAAATTAGAAGAACTGCTGGCCGCCGGCGTACACTTTGGCCATCTGACCCGGCGCTGGAATCCGAAAATGAAGCCGTTCATTTTTATGGAAAAGAACGGTATCCATATCATGGATCTCAAGAAGACCGTGACGTCTCTTGAAGAGGCCTGCAAAGCCATCGGTAAGATCGTGGCTAACGGCGAGAAGGTGCTTTTTGTCGGAACGAAAAAACAGGCCAAAGAAATCGTGAAAGCCGAGGCCGTACGTGCCAATGTTTTTTATGTGACCGAAAGATGGTTGGGCGGTATGCTCACCAATTTTTCCACGATCCGCAAGAGCATCAAGCACATGAAGAATATCGAGAAAAAGGAAAGCGACGGCACGTTTGAGAAGATTACAAAGAAAGAGCGTCTGATGCTCGAGCGTGAAAAGGTCAAACTGAAAGCCGTTCTTGAAGGTATCGAAGATATGCGCCAATTACCCGGTGCGGTTTTTGTCGTGGATACCAAGAAAGAACATATTGCCGTGAAAGAAGCCAATATCCTCGGTATCCCTGTATTTGCGATCGTCGATACCAACTGCGATCCGGATCAGGTTCAGTTTGTGATCCCCGGTAACGACGATGCGGCTAAGTCCATTCAGGTTATTACCAAGACCATCGCAGACGCGGTCGTTGAAGCCAGCCAGCATGTTGTAGCTGTAGCCAAGGATGCGCCGGCGGAAGTGGATGAAGAAAGGGTCAAGGACGAAACGCGTATGAAATACGAAGCCGACGCGCGTTATGAAAAACTCAAAGCGCAAGCGGAAAAAGACGCTTTGGGCAAGGACGTGCAATAATTAACGAATTTTTTTTGAATGTCATAGATTTTAAAGGAGATCGGAATGAGTACGGAAATTAGCGCCTCGGTCGTCATGCAGCTCAGGGAAAAGACGGGCGCCGGTATGATGGATTGCAAGAAAGCACTGACTGAAGCGGGAGGGGACGCCGAAAAGGCGATCGAGATCCTGCGTCAAAAAGGGCTGAAAAAGAGCGCGGAAAAAGCCTCGCGCGTGGCCAAAGAAGGAACGGTGCTTGCAAAGGTCAACGCGGAACGAAGTTTCGGATCCATGGTCGAGATCAACTGCGAGACCGATTTCGTGGCTAAGAACGACGATTTTGTTAAGTTTACCAAGAACGTTCTGGAACAGGTTTATGCGACCAAACCGGCTCATCTGGACGCTTTCCTCAATTCTCCGGCCAATTATGATCAGGGCCGCACGGTGGGAGATACGGCGGGAGAACTCACCGGAAAGATCGGCGAGAAAATAGCGATCAAGCGATTCGCCTGCCTCGAGACGAAGAACGGCGTGATAGCGGATTACATTCATCCGGGTAATAAACTCGGAGTATTGGTTCAGATGGAAGTAGATGGTTATGCGGCGCCGATGCAGGAAGAGGTTCACAAACTGGCGCACGACGTAGCCATGCAGGCGGCAGCCATGAATCCGGCCTATCTTAACCGTTCGGAAGTTCCGCAGGACGTGATTGAAAAGGAAATGTCTATTCTGCGCGAACAAGGTAAGACGGAGGGCAAGCCGGAAAAGGTGATGGAAAATATCATCAAAGGCCGTATGGAGAAATTCTACCAGGAGGTTTGCCTCAATGAGCAGATCTTTGTAAAGGATTCTTCCAAGACCATTAAGGAACTGGTCGCCGAATTCTCAAAGAAACTCGGAAAGCCGGTTACGATACACAAGTTCGAACGCTTTCGTTTAGGCGAATAATTAAAACTAAAAACCACGAATTGATATTCGTGGTTTTTTTTTGTATATACCCCATAAGCCGGGCTCACCGGCTGACATCTTTGATTCAAGTTTATTAACGTCTTCTACATTTAATAAGGAATTTCAAACATGCCAATGCCGGTATTCAAACGGATCCTGCTGAAACTCAGCGGAGAGGCCCTGATGGGGGACCAGTCGTACGGGATCGATACCAAAATGCTGACGCAAGTGGCGGAGGAGATCAAGTCCGTAAAGTCGCTCGGCGTGGAGGTGGCCGTTGTAATCGGCGGAGGCAATATTTTCAGAGGGCTGGCCGCCAGCGCCAAAGGTATGGATCGTGTTTCCGCCGACCATATGGGTATGCTCGCGACGGTGATCAATTCACTGGCCTTGCAGGATGCGATCGAAAAAGTCGGATTATTTACCCGTGTGCTCAGCGCAATAAAAATGGAACAGATCGCGGAGCCTTTTATCCGCCGGCGTGCGATTCGCCATCTCGAAAAAGGACGTATTGTGATCTTTGCGGGTGGAACGGGTAATCCTTATTTTACTACCGATACCGCGGCGTCGCTGAGGGCGATCGAAGTGGAAGCGGACGTTATCCTCAAAGGCACCCGCGTGGACGGTATTTACGATTCCGATCCGGAGAAGAATGCGGAAGCGTTTAAATTTGATAATATTTCCTACCTCGAAGTGGTCAAAAAAGGACTCAACGTCATGGATGCGACGGCGGTGACGCTGTGTATGGAAAACAAGCTGCCGATTATCGTATTCAATCTGAAAACCACAGGTAATCTCAAGAAGATCATCCTCGGCGAAAACGTCGGATCAAGGGTGCAGTAATAAATTACTTGAATGAAAAGGCTCTACGTCCTAAATTCTATGAGAGAACTTAACGAAACAGGTGATGTATGTTCGATCTGAATAAGCAATACCATGATACCGAAGAGAAGATGAAGAAATCGCTGGAAGCGGTTCGTAGTGAATTGGCCAAGGTTCGCAGCGGCCGCGCAACGACCACGCTTCTGGACGGAATTAAAGTGGATTATTACGGTACGCCGACGCCGCTCAACCAGGTCGGGAACGTATCTGCGCCGGAAGCGCGTCTTCTGACGATCCAGCCCTGGGATAAGAACCTGATACAGCCTATCGAGAAAGCCATTCAGATGGCTGACCTTGGTCTCAATCCGGCGAACGACGGCACTTTGATACGGATCCCGATTCCCGCTTTGAATGAAGAACGGCGCAAGGAACTTGTCAAACTCACAAAAAAATATGCTGAAGACGGACGGGTGGCTATACGCAATATCCGCCGGGACGCCAATGAACATATAAAGAAAGCTGAAAAAAGTCATGAGGTTTCCGAGGACGACTCCAAGCATGCGCATGATAAGATCCAGAAAATGACCGATGCGTATATCAAGAAGATCGACGACATGGTCGCCCTCAAAGAAAAAGAAATTATGGAAGTTTGAAGTGTCCGGAATTATTACTTCAGAGCCTGCGGTACTAAATCCGCAGGCTTTTTTTATGTACATTTTTGCGCAAATTATAGAAGTAGAAACCACAGCGACGGTACCGTGGAAAACGCGCTAAAGCCCCATTGACTTTATGTTCTATTCTTTATAAGTTAGTCGCAGTATTCCTGTAGACTTTATCCGCATTTCCAGTATGATGAACCAAGCCGTGTCATCAAAAGTCCATCCTAAAAAGATCCTGCTCATAGTGCTTTTTGTTATGCTTATCATTCTCTCCGTGATCGGATTCTTTTTGTATAGGACGTTGCTGATATTTTCCTTACCGGCCATCGGTGTATGTATACTTTATTTCGTATTGGATCGGGCGCAGGGATTTCAAAGCGTTTCTGACTGGCTGAACCGTAAGAAGTCTTCATCCGATCCGCCAAGCATTACCAATTATTTTTCAAAAGAGAAGGTTCCAGCGGAGGACAAGCCGGAAAACTCGATGGATATGTTGGACGACACACAGGCCTCCGTTTTTTTTAATCAGACATCCGATGCGATTATTCAGATCGTACATCAAACGTTCAATGCTCATTCGGCTTTCCTGTACCTGTACAGCGAAGAAGAACAGGAACTGGTACTGCAGAGCTTCCGGACGGAGAGTTCCTTTTATTCGGCGGCTACGAGGAATTCACTGTCGGAAAGCGGAATGAACGCTTTTCGCGAGGTCGTGGCGTCGCGTGAGAATAAACTCGTCTCTTTACTGAGTCCCGAGAATCGGGATCTTTTTTACTACACACGCGATCAGGGTATTCATAGTCTTCTGCTAGTGCCTTTGCTTCGGCGCGGAACGCTTTTGGGTATCGTAGGCGTCGATCATGTCAAATCGGATCGTTATTCCGACCACCACGCCACTCTTTTGGAACAGTACGGCCATCTTCTGATCCAGACCATACAGAATATCGACGGCGTATACGTCAAGAACAAACTCCGCCGCATGTTCCAATCCCTGAAAGAATACAATGAGATCGTCAAAACCGAAGACAGCGACGAGGCCATTTTTAAGTATTTGAAAGACGCGCTCTCCCATAATCTGAAGTGGGACACACTCCTGATATGGTTGCGCAGCGGATCGGGACCGGAATTGGTTTTGGCTGACACGGAAGGTGATAACACACCGGAATTAGGAGCGGTCTCGACACTGGAAGACCGGATTGAAGGAAAGGCGCTTTTCACACAAAAAAGGGTCTACCGTCCCGACCTGCCGGATGGCGACCAGACCAAGACACACCTTTCGGTGCCTTTTGTGGATCACGGCCATTGTTTCGGGGTTCTGCATCTGGAATCAAAAGGACCCGACGCATGGGATATGTACGAAGTTCAGTTTACAGAGAATATTTGCCACAGCGTGAGCCTGGCTTTGGCGCGGGCGCAATTGGATAAACACCTTTTTTCGGAATTGCCGCACGACGCGTTGACGGGTCTTGATAATCAGCAGACCTTCCGACGAAAGGTCGCGGCTGAGATCCATCGGGCCAAGCGGTTTGGAACTACCTTTTCGCTTTTGATTTTTTATGTTGATTATATCAAAAATATATATGAAAATTTTGGCGTAGCGGCGGGGGACTTTGCCACTGAAAAGATTGCGGAGATCATTCGCAGCAGTAAGCGCCAGATCGACAGCGCCGCACGCATCGGAAACGACCAGTTTGCCCTGATTGTCCTCGAAAGCAAGCGCGAAGAAGCCCGCGAATGCGCACAGAGGGTCTTAAGAAACATTGAGGTTTCGGAGATCGACTTCAACGGATCCGCCATACCTCTTTCTGCCGTGATCGGCATAGCTACTTTTGGCATTGACGGCGAGGAACCGTCGCAATTGATACAATCGGCGGAAAAAGCCGTACAGATCGCCAGGAAAATGAAGGAAATGAAGATCGGATTTGTCAGCTGATGAGGAGGTTGTTTGGTACTTGGAAAAGTCATAGGCAATGTCTGGGCTACGCGCAAAGATGAAAAACTCGTTGGTGTGAAACTGCTGATCGTTCGCAGCGTAGACCTTGATTACAAAGAAAAGGATACTTTTGTCGTGGCCGCCGATTCGGTTGGCGCCGGCGTCGGTGAGATCGTCTTGTATTGCACGGGCAGTTCCGCGCGTCAAACAGAGATCTCGCAAGACCGCCCGGTTGATGCCGTCATCATGGCTATCGTGGATAAACTGGAATTTGAACGGAAGACATAAAGGCCGCAAGATTATAACTTAACTGTTTATGAACTTAGCGCGTATAATTGGTACCGTCTGGGCTACGAAAAAGCATCCGAGCCTGGAAGGCTACTCGCTCAAAATCATTCAGCCGCTGACCTCCGATCTTCAAAAGATCGGCGGACCGATCGTTGCCACGGATTCCGTCGGGACAGGGCAACCGGAGGAGATCGTCTATTATGTGACGTCCGGAGAAGCGCCTATTCCTTTGGAACGTAAAATGCCTACCGATGCGACGATCATAGGTATTGCGGAAAGAATCGACCGATAAATTTGTATCTCTGTGTATATCTTGAGTAATACACGGAATATTCACGAGGAAACACGGGTTTATGTAATAGTCTCATTTCTGCATCCTGTAACTCGGAAATCAAAACCCAGGAAGACCCGAAGCCAAACAAGCCATAACTTGTTTCCTTCATTTCATACAAAGAGAGCATATGAATTTTGCAGAAAAAAGTAATGATCTGATCGATAAGTATCTGCAAGAGATCGGCAGTGTCCCGCTTCTTAGCCCCGAGGAAGAGATCGAACTGGCTAAGAAGGTCAAAGATGGGGATGAGGCCGCTTTGGAAAAACTGACCAAAGCCAACCTGCGGTTTGTCGTCAGTGTGGCCAAACAATATCAAAACCAGGGTCTGTCACTCAATGATCTGATCAACGAAGGCAACATCGGTTTGATCAAAGCGGCAAAACGTTTTGATGTGACACGCGGATTCAAGTTCATCTCCTACGCCGTATGGTGGATCCGGCAATCCATACTGCAGGCTCTGGCGGAACAATCGCGTGTTGTCCGTCTGCCGCTCAACAAGATCGGTACGCTGAATAAAATCGGTAAAGTTTTCAGCGATCTGGAACAGGAGTTTGAACGCGAACCGAGCTCGGAAGAGATCGCCGACATGCTTGACATGTCTTCCTTTGAGGTGTCCAATACTATGCAGATGTCCGGACGACATATTTCGATGGATGAGCCTATTCACGATTCCGAGAACAATACCCTGATGGATGTGATTGAAAACGAACAGCAGGAACCGCCCGATCAGGATCTTTTGACGGAATCGCTCCGAATCGAAATTCAGCGCGCGCTGGAGACATTATCGGCCCGTGAAGCCGAAGTGGTTAAATTATATTTCGGTCTCGATACCGACCATCCTCTGACTTTGGAAGAGATCGGGGAACGCTTCGATCTGACCCGTGAACGCGTACGTCAGATCAAAGAAAAGGCCATCCGCCGCCTGCGGCATGCTTCCCGGAGCAATGTGCTGAGGCATTACCTGGGATAATACCTTCCTTCCTGGAAATCATAAAAATCGTTTGAAACCTATTGTAATTTTTCTTACTTTCACGCCCGTTAAATGGATCGGTTATCCATGAATTTCTGATCGTCATTCTACAGGAGATTTCGATGAATATCATTGTTTGTATGAAGCAGGTGCCTGACAGCGAAACCCGCGTCAAAGTGGCCGCGGACGGTAAATCGCTGGATCTTTCGGCCGTTAACTTTGTCATTAATCCGCACGACGAATTTGCCATAGAAGAGGCGATACGTCTGAAAGAAAAATTGGGCGGCGAAGTGACCGTATTGACCCTCGGACCGGAACGTGCGGAAAACGACATCCGCAAGGCGCTGGCCATGGGAGCTGATAAAGCCGTTTTGCTCAAAACAGACGGTAACTTCAGCGGTGACGTCGCACACGCTCTGGCGGAACAGATCAAAAGCATGCCGCACGATCTGGTGTTCTTTGGAAAACAGGCCATTGACGAAGACAGCGCTCAGATGCCGCAGCTGGTTGCGGAATACCTGGACCTGCCGTGCGTCACGGTTGTAGTTAAGCTGGATGTGAATGGAGAGGCTAAGACCGCTTCGGCCGAACGAGAAATCGAAGGCGGTAAAGAAATCGTTGAATTCTCCCTTCCGGCTGTGATAGGCACTCAGAAAGGCCTTAACGAGCCGCGCTTGCCGAATCTGAAAGGGATCATGGCGGCCAAGAAGAAACCGCTCGAGAAAAAGGATCCCGTGGTTACCGCAGCCATGACCGAGGCGGTGGCACTGGAACTTCCACCGCCGAGACCGGCCGGTAAGATCGTCGGTAAAGGCGCTGAGGCCGTACCTGAATTGCTGCGTCTTCTGCACGAAGAAGCGAAAGTCATCTAAAATTTGAAAACATCAAAATAGTTGGAGAACGTATGTCAATATTAGCATTTGCCGAACAACGGAACGGAGTGTTTCGTAAGTCCGCCTTCGAAGCGGCCAGTGAAGCCAAACGGTTGGCCGACAAACTCGGTACTACGGCCGCGGCGGTCGTCGTAGGCTCCGGCGTTGAGAAGATGGCGTCGGAATTGGGTAAGTACGGCGTAACGAAAGTATATGTCGCCGACGATGCCGCTCTTGAGAAATATTCGACGGAAAGCTATACCCAGATCATTGAAGAAATTGTCAAGAAAGAAAATGCCAACGTGATCCTTCTGCCCGCCTCGTCGATGGGTAGGGATCTTGCTCCGCGCGTTGCCGGCCGGCTCAAAGCGGGCATTGCGAGCGATGTCACGCATATCGAAGCGGAAGGCGGCAAACTGGTGATCACACGGCCGATCATGGCCGGTAAAGCTTTCCAGAAACTGACCATCAAGACCTCTCATCAGGTGATCAGTCTGCGTCCCAATGTTTTTCGGCCGGTGGAGAATGCAGCGCAAGCCGCTGTGGAAAAATTTTCCGTAGCTCTCAAACCGTCCCGAGTAAAAGTTAAAGATATGGTCGTGGAAACCGGAAAGACGATCGAATTGACCGAAGCGGACGTGGTGGTTTCCGGCGGCCGCGGATTAAAAGCGCCCGAAAACTGGGAGATGATCGTCAAACTGGCCGATGCCTTAGGCGCCGCGCACGGAGCTTCCCGGGCCGTGGTCGATGCGGGATGGCGCTCGCATGAGGAACAGGTTGGACAAACGGGTAAAACGGTAAGCCCTCAGCTATACATAGCGGTCGGTATCTCCGGCGCCATACAGCATCTCGCCGGTATGTCCAGTTCCAAGTACATCGTTGCGATCAACAGCGATGCAGAAGCCCCGATTTTCAAAATAGCCGATTACGGCATCGTGGGTGACCTTTTCGAGATCATTCCGGAACTTACGAAACAAGTGGCCCAAATGAAGGGTAAGTAAATTTCATAAGAAAGGCTCAAAAATGTTCTTGACAATTTTGAGCCTTTCTTTTATCTTGATTCCAGTTGCTGCAAGTCTACAGCTGCAAGTCAGGTTCACGTCTTAAAACCAATCCAATTTAGTTATAATTGTCCATAACCCAAAGCCCTGAGAATTCTCCCTTTCTTAATTTGCTATTTGAAGCGATATCAAATTTAGATAATTACTCACCTTACTTAACTTAATAAAATAAACCATGGCAGAAAAAAAAGAAGAAACCGCAACCCCAACCACTCCCGAGTCGTTCAATCTCGCCAATTTGAAGGATCTTAAGATCTCCGAGCTGAACGAGATCGCCAAGAATATGAATATTGCCGGTACTAGCGGGATGAAAAAGCAGGAACTCATATTTACCATCCTTGAAGAACAGACGAAGCAGGACGGCTTCATTTTCAGCGAAGGTGTTCTGGAGATCCTACCCGACGGCTACGGCTTCTTGAGATCCTCGCACTATAACTATTTGCCGAGCCCGGATGACATCTATATATCTCCCTCTCAGATCAAAAAATTCGGTCTCCGCACCGGGGATGTGGTCAGCGGCCAGATCCGTCCGCCAAAGGAAAGCGAGCGGTTCTTCGCGTTATTGCGCGTTGAAGCGGTCAATTTCGAGAACCCGGAAGAAGCCAAGAACAAAATTCTCTTCGACAATCTTACTCCGATCTATCCGAAAGAGCGGCTCGACGTTGAAACGAAAGATCCGAACAATTTCTCGATGCGTGTGATGAACCTCATGACGCCGATCGGTAAGGGTCAGCGCGGTCTTATCGTGGCACCTCCGAGAACGGGTAAGACGGTATTGCTTAAGAATATTGCGAACAGTATTACCGAGAATAACCCCGAAGTCAGGATGATCGTTCTCCTGATCGACGAAAGGCCCGAAGAAGTGACGGATATGGAACGTTCCGTCAAGGCTGAAGTGCTGAGCTCGACCTTTGATGAACCGCCTGAAAGGCACGTACAGGTCGCGGACATCGTTCTTGAGAAAGCCAAACGTATGGTCGAATGCGGTCACGACGTGGTGATCCTGCTGGATTCCATCACGCGACTGGCACGCGCTCACAATACGGTCGTCCCTCACAGCGGCAAGATCCTTTCCGGTGGTGTCGATTCCAACGCGCTGCATAGACCAAAACGCTTCTTCGGCGCTGCGCGTAAAGTAGAGGAAGGCGGCAGTTTAACCATCATTGCCACAGCCCTGATCGAGACCGGAAGCCGAATGGATGAAGTGATCTTTGAAGAATTCAAAGGAACCGGCAACATGGAAATAATTCTGGATCGCCGCCTGTCCGATCGCCGTATCTATCCGGCCATCGACATCAATCGGTCCGGAACCCGTAAAGAGGAATTGCTGCTTTCGCAGTTTGAACTTGGCCGGGTGTGGATCCTGCGCAAACTGATCAACGATAAGACGCCTGTTGAAGCGATGGAGTTCATCCTGGATAAGATGCGCGGTACCCGATCCAACAAGCATTTCCTTGAGTCGATGAACGGATAATTCATCCTTCTAAGATATACAAACAAAAAACCCGTTGGTCTAGACAACGGGTTTTTTTATTCGTACGACGAAAATTAGATCAGATCACACCTATTTTGCGTCCTTCCTTTTCCAAAACCTCAAGGGCCTTGTCCAGGTCGGCGCGCGTATGTTTGGCACTGATGGTGCAGCGCAGTCTCTCTTCGCCTTTGGCAACGGCGGGATAGACCATGGGCAGCATCAGGACGCCGTCCGCAAACAGTTTCTTGGAAAGGTACATGGTTTTCTCGCTGTCGCCGAAAATGATCGGAACGATCGGCGTGGCGCTGTCGCCGTAATTGAAGCCAAGACGTTTCAGATGACTTTTGAAATAGGATTCGTTCTCGCGTAGGTTCTGCAGGTGCTGCGGTTCGCTCTGGATGATATCGATGATCTTGGAAACCGAGACAATGTTCGATACGGGCGGAGCGGCGGAAAACATAAAACTCCGGGCCTTGTGTTTGATATGAGAAATGACGTCCTTTTGGCCTGTAACAAATCCGCCGACGCATCCCAGCGCCTTGCTGAACGTCCCCATAAGGAGATCGATATGCTCCTCCAGTCCGTAATGTTCAGCCGTACCACGGCCCGTCTTTCCGAGAACGCCCGTTCCATGAGCATCGTCGATGGCGATGCTCGCATCGTATTTCTCAGCGATCTTCACAAAAGCGGGAAGGTTGCAGATGTCACCGTCCATACTGTAGACGCCTTCCACGATGATGATCACTTTTTTCCCTTTATTCGCGCTCGACTCGACGATGGATTCAAGGCTGACGGGATCGTTGTGCCGGAAATAACGGATCTGGCCGTCCAACATCTTGGAAGAACCGCGTGTCATGGGCGTACCAACCGATAATGCGCATCCGTCGAGAATGCACGCATGGCTGAGTTTATCGATGGCCAGGACAATGTCGTCTTCGACCGAATCGTCGCCTTTGACCAGCAACGCCGAGACGGTTCCGAGCAATGTCTGATAGCCTGTGGTGAAAACGATACAGGATTCTTTGCCTTTCCAGGCCGCGATTTTTTCCTCCAGTTTGACGTGTTCGACCGTCGTTCCAACGACGTATCTCGAGCCGCAGAGTCCGGAGCCGTATACATCGAGGGCCTTTTTGGCTTCGGCGATCACTCTTGGGTCATGGGTGAGCCCGAGGTAATCGTTGGATGAGAAGTTGACAAGGCTCTTACCTTCAACTTTGATATAAGTACCTGTCTCTTCCAATTCAGTAAAATAACTATAAAGTCCTTTGGCTTTGATATCGTCAACAAAGGCAGAAAACGGCTTGCATTTTTCAACGAGCCATGAGCTCATACGAATCTCCGGTTATAATAATCACAAAAAGTCCCAAGTCTGCACAATTAACAAATTTTACGTCAAAAAGTAAAGTAATTTTTCCGCTTGGTAATTGTGTCACGAGCTAACCGGAAGTGCGGCGGGCCGACGTATTTGAAATAAAAAAGCAGCCGTGGATTGCTCCTCGACTGCTTTACCCTGTCTTTTTCAGCCCTAACAGGCTGGAGAGAGAAAGACAATAATTTCTATTTCTTCAATTTCGTATGATTTCGGATGAACGTCGGAATATTACGGTCCTCCAGAGAATCCGTTCCGGTCATTTTCAATTGTTCGACCTCGTCCTGTCCCGACGATTCTTCTTCAAATTCCTCCTGCCGCTGGATGGTCGGCACTTCAAGTCCTTTGTATCGGTTGGACCGGATGTCCTTGAGGTGCTCCGGGTAATTGATCTTTCGTTTCGAAATGGATAACGGAGAGGAGGAATCTTCGGCAGCATGTCCGGCGTTGTTCCCGCGGCTGTACCGGTGTTTGTTGAGACCCGCGGCAATAACCGTTACGTGAACTTCGTTCTTCAACGTTTCGTCCACGCCGTAGCCCCAGATCACGTCGGCATCTTCGCCGGCCACTCCGGTGATCAGATTGGAGATCTGGTCGACCTCCTCGGTGGTAAAGTCCATCGGGCAGGTAAGGTTGAGCAGAACGCCCGTGGCACCTTCGATACTGGTTTCCTCGAGTAAAGGGCTGTTGATCGCCTGCTTGACGGCTTCTTCGCCGCGGCGTTCGCCCGTTCCGATACCCATACCCATGATGGCATCGCCGGCGCCGCTCATGATCTTCTTGACGTCCGCAAAGTCTACGTTGACATAACCGGTATTGGATATCAGATCGGCAATACCTTTAGTGGCTCTGTACAACACGTCGTCCGCCGCTTTAAAGGCTTGAATGAACGGCGTATTCTTGGGCATGACCATCAGGAGTTTTTCATTGGGGATCACAATGAGCGTATCAACCATGCCGCGCAATTCTTCTATGCCCATCATCGCCTGTTTCATACGTTTGCCTTTTTCAAAATTGAAAGGCTTGGTCACGATGCCGATGGTGAGTGCGCCCATGCTTTTCGCCACATCGGCAATGATCGGCGCCGCCCCGGTGCCTGTGCCGCCGCCCATACCGCAGGTGATGAAAACGAGATCCGATCCCTCCAGCACACTTTTGACCTGATCAACGTCTTCTTCCGCCGCGCGTTTGCCGATCTCGGGATTGGCTCCGGCGCCCAATCCGCGTGTCAGCGTTCTCCCTATCTGGATCTTGTGCTGGGCCTTATTGGCGTCCAGCGCCTGCAGGTCCGTATTGATGGCTATGAATTCAACGCCGTTCAGGGTCGAATCGATCATGGTGTTCACCGCGTTGCATCCGCCGCCGCCAATTCCTACGATGCGCATCTTGGCACCGTATTCTCTTGCTTCGTCGTAAGTGATCATAAATCCTCCGGGTTTTTATTTAAGAAAGTTTTCCTTTTGTGGTCAGTATCGACTAAAAGAACTCATCCAGCCATTTTTTCATGCGATCGGTGATCTTGCCGTATAATTTTCCCTGATACTCGCCTGTCAGAGATTGTTCGTTCAGCGCATCGGTGTGAGAGGCGCGTTGTTCCGACGTATCGTCGTCGGAGGGTTCGTCGACGTTTTCAAAGTCCTCATGCACCTGCATCTTGTTTTTCTGAATGCCGTAATGGATCAGGCCAATACCGGTGGCATAGATCGGATTGCTTGCAGCGTCCATCAGACCGCCGAAGCCGCGGGGATAGCCTATACGCACTGGCATTTTGAAGATTTCCATGGCGAGTTCCACCGAACCTTGAAGCAGCGATCCGCCGCCGGTAAGCACCACGCCGGCATTCATGAGGTTATGCATCTTATTATTCTGCATGCTGTACAATACGAGATTGAATATTTCATCCATACGAGCCTCGATGATCTTGGCGAGGAACTTCTTTTGGATTTGACGCGGGGCGCGACCGCCGACAACCGGAATCTCGATCATTTCGGATTCGTCCACGAGGGAGCCCATGGCGCAGCCGTGGGCTTTCTTGAGTTCTTCGGCTTTGTCGTACGGCGTCTTCAGTACGATCGAAATATCGTTGCTGACCTGCTGGCCGGCCAGGCCAAGCATGTCGGTCGCGCGGATACTGCCGTCAAAGAACATGGCAATATCGGTGGTACCGCCGCCGATATCGATCAGCGTCACGCCCAGTTCCTGTTCTTCGCGATCCAGTACCGCGTAACTGGAAGCAAGCGGTTCGAGCACGAGATCTTTGACTTTATATCCTGCGCGCGTCACGCATCGGAAAATGTTCTGAGCCGAAGCGACCGCACCGGTAACCACGTGCGCTTCGACTTCCAGGCGTGTGCCGGTCAGTCCGATGGGATTACGAATGCCTTCCTGCGTATCGACGATAAATTCCTGTGGAATGACATGGATGATCTCACGGTCCATCGGCATCGTGATCGCCTTAGCCGCATCGATCGCCCGGCGAACGTCATCTTCCGTGATCTCGTGGTCGTCGCGTCCCACAGCAACCACAGCATGGCTGTTGATCCCTCGTACGTGATCGCCGGCAATGCCAACGTAAACGGAATCGACCTTGACGCCGGCCATGAGTTCCGCCTGATTGATCGCTTTTCTGATAGATTCGACGGTATGCTCGATATTCACCACCATGCCGCGTTTCAAACCCACGGACGGATAATTGCCCACGCCCATGAGCTTGATCTCTTTGCCGCTCAGCTCAGCGATCAAAGCGGCGATTTTGGTGGTGCCAATATCAAGACCGACTACAATATTATTTTCCATGAAGCACCTTTAACTATGAGTTGATTTAATCTTTAACTAATATTTGACCTTCGTATCGTAAATCGATCTCCCTGATTCTGTCGGTATTCTCGTTTTGCTTGAAATAAGGCACCGCAGTTCCAAGATAGACCACCGAGCGTTCCGGGTTTTCATCGTCGATCCTTACTGTAGCCCGCATCGAATTGAGGTAAACGACCATGTCGTCTTTCTTAATCTGAATTTCCGAAATCTCATAATAGACCGATTCGTCGATCTCTTTGGCCTTTTCCAGGAACTTAAGGGCCGCATGCAAGGCGTTGGAATTGAGTTTTTTTCCGGGCGTGGCGACCGTGTTGATCCCGGAGATAATCGGCAAATTGTAAATCATTTTGGCCTTAAGTTTGGGCAACACGATCCCGCTATGGTCTACCGCATGAAGTTCATCCATCAATACGAATGCGAAAGGCTGTCGTTCGGTCACATGGATGACAATGCTCGACGGATAATTCCGGCTCACCGTTACGGTTTTGAATAAAGGATTGGTTTTGATCCGTTCGGCCGTTTTGGCGACGTTGACCTCGGCCAGCCTCACACCCATATCCAGATCGGCGGACCTTATGATCTCATCTTTGTTGCTCATGAGACTTCCCTGCACAAAAACGGTTTTCAATGTGAAGAGAGATGAATTGATCACCCAATCCTGCCAGTTCCAGAGAAGCAGCACGGCAAATGACAACAGACCCACAGTCGTAAGTTTTAAGATCCTCTTATGCCTGATTTGACGCCGAAGGAAGAGTTCTTCCCTAAGCAGCTTGTCTTCCAGGGTCCTTTTTTGGGATTCATTCAGATAAAAACCGTCCGAGAAGTCACGATTGATAATGAGATGTTCTCTTTCCGTTTTAACCTGGGGGATCTCGTTGCCTTCTTCTTGAGGAGGTTCCGTACCGGGTATGGAAATTTCTTCACGTTCTGTGGTCTCGTGAAGGCTTACCGGCAGAGGCAGTTCCTGTACCTCGCCGCTGGTCGTATCTTCCTGCCGGATTCCGTCCAGGCTGCCCATGAGGATCGGATTTTCGAACCCGCGGGTCACTGTGATTTTTTCGAAGGCAAGGGGCGTTTCTAAGACCGGCGGTACATGGGGATCCGGTGTCAGAACTTCTTCCTGCACGAACAGATCAACCTGAGTTGTTTTACGTTTTTTTCGGATCATGATTTATATCAGGCTATTTATTTCGCTCGGCGCAAATCCGACCAATTTGACTTCCAGTTCCAAGGATACACCGAACTTTTCAAACACGGTTTTTTTGATATGTTTTATGACCTGCAATACGTCGGAGGCTTTGGCATGGCCCTCGTTGACAATAAAATTAGCATGTTTGAAAGAAACCGCCGCGCCGCC
This sequence comes from uncultured Bacteroidota bacterium, assembly GCA_964415295.1. Taxonomy (GTDB): domain Bacteria; phylum CLD3; class CLD3; order SB21; family SB21; genus SB21. The sequence goes on along the minus strand of CAYPYN010000001.1, from coordinate 276,935 downwards.
GATACGGTAACCCTTTAAACCGCTCTGATCGATAAGACGCGCCGCGTGGTCGTTTTTCGGGTTTTTAAAAACGCTTCCCGAGCTGGGCAAATTAATCGGCTGTGTCTGCTGACGTTTTTTCATAAATTCTTTTCTTCGCTCGGCCAGTTGGACCGTATCGGTCTTTTCCAACTTCACGGTTCCGGATAAAATCACCGTTCCGGGATCATCAAAAGTCTGAACATGCCGGTAGGCGAATTCGATCCGGTCTTTCGGCAGCGTTTCGATACGACCGTGTTTCAGTATCGTTACTTCGGTCAGCACATCGAAAATTTCTCTGCCGTGGCACCCGGCGTTCATTTTGATCGCTCCGCCGAGCGTACCCGGAATACCGGCAAACATTTCAATACCTCCAAGTCCGGCCTTCTCGCATTCCAATACAAACTTAGGCATATAATAACCGGCGCCTACCGTGACTTCATTTTCATTCCATCTTATAAAAGAACACGCTTCTGTTAAGTCGATCACAAAACCCCGAATACCGCTGTCGCTGATCAGAAGATTACTGCCTTTACCGTGAATGAAGAATTCCTTCTTGTTTTCGTAAGTGTAATCGAGCAGTCTTTTCAATTCGTCTACGTCCTTCGGAAGGCAGTAGAAATCGCAAGGTCCGCCGATTTGGTACCAAGTGCGTTGAAGCATCGGTTCATTTTCAAAGATCGCGCCTTCAAAAAAGGCTTTTATTTTTTCGAGGTCCGACACGTTACATTCAGGCCGTCAATTTGGTCAAAGCGGAACGTCCGACGTGAGTGATATCGCCGGCGCCCATGGTGATGACGAGATCGCCGTCTGCGGCTGTTCTCAAAATTTCATTTAAAAGATCATTCTTGTCCGCCACATACGAAACGTGCGGGTGGTTCTTCTTTGTTTCCAGAAACAACGTCTGACCAGTGATACCTTCGATCGGCTTTTCACGGGCCGCGTAGATGTCCGTTAGAAGCACGGCATCCGCATCGGAGAAAGAAGCGGCGAAATCTTTGAGGTAATCCCGCGTGCGCGAATACAGATGCGGTTGGAATACGGCCAAAATGCGCTGTTTCGGCCAGCCGCGGCGGGCGCCCCGGAGCGTCGCGCGGATCTCGGTCGGATGATGCGCATAGTCGTCGATCCAGGTGATGCCTTTCGCCGTTCCCAGTATCTCAAACCGGCGTGATGTGCCCTCGAACATGGCCAGGCTCTGTGCGATCTTGGCGAATGGAATATTCAACTCGATCCCGACACCGATGCATGCAAGAGCATTTTTAACATTATGCTCGCCGCTCAAATGGAGCTCCACCCGTCCCAACGCCTTTTCACCGCAAATGACATCGAACATCGTCCGGTCCTGAACCTGCTGGGTATTGGCGGCACGAATGAAGGCCCGTTCGTTCAGGCCGAAGGATCGGGTTCTTTTTGACAGTTGATTCATCACACCGCGGGCATTGGGATCGTCCGTATTGACAAGAACGGCACCGAATATGGACGTCTGATCGGCAAAACGTTTGAAAGTTTCCATTATATCATCCAAGTCACGGTAACAATCGAGATGATCGGATTCGATATTGTTGATCACGCTGATAAACGGCTGCAATTCAAGGAACGAACGGTCGTATTCATCGGCCTCAACCACCACGTATTCACCTGATCCCCATTTGGCATTGGTTTTCAATCCCCTGAGAATTCCGCCTACAAATATGGTAGGATTCAATCCTGCGTGTTCCAGCATCATGCCTATCATAGCCGTGGTCGTCGTCTTGCCGTGCGTTCCGCTGACGGCGATTCCTTTTTTGGTTCGGACAAATTCACCCAGCAACGCCGCCCGTTTGATGGTAGGAATTCCTCGCCTGCGGGCTTCCATAATCTCCGGATTGTCATCCGAAGCGGCGGCGGTATAAACCAGCAGATCGCAATCCACATTTTTGGCGTCATGGCCCTCGTGGCAGACGATTCCCATTGAACTCAGGTGTTCCGTGATCTCGCTGAGAGAACGGTCGGAGCCGGTGATTTTGTAGCCCTGTTTATGCATGATCTCCGCCAGTCCGCTCATTCCGATCCCGCCGATGCCGACGAAATGAATTTTGTTGATAGGGTCCATTATCTTTTTAATAGATCTTTCATGCTCTCTATGATCTTTTTCGCGGCGTCCGGCTGTCGCATTGCATAACTGTTCTGCCTCATTTTTTTTAGTCTTTCCGGATCGTTCATCAATGCGATCAAGGTCGTTTTCAATTTGTCATCCAGCTCAGAATTTTTTATCATTACGGCAGCCTTTCTTTCAGAAAGCGACCGGGCATTGAATTCCTGATGATTGTCCGCTGCAAAAGGATATGGAATCAGGATGGCCGGCAGGCCGATCATCGTGATTTCCGAAAGCGTCATGGCACCGGCTCGGCACAATACAAGATCCGCACATGAGTAAGCGGCGGACATGTTGTCGATGAATTTCAGAATTCTTACTCTTTCGTGTTTGACCTTTGATGCGATTTCGTCAAAATCTGTTTTGCCAGTCTGCCAAAGAACATTGATATCGCCGTTTTTTACGAGCTCGTCGATCATACGGAGGAGCGCCATATTGACCGAATGCGCGCCCAAACTTCCGCCGACCACCAGCAGTGTTTTATTATTCGGATGCAGCCCGAAAAACCTGGCCGATTCCTGCCGGTCCGCCTTTTCCAGGCCTTTTCGCAAAGGATTTCCGCTGATCTTCAATCTGTCCTGGTCTTTGAAAAATCTCTTCGCGTCTTCATAGGTCAGGTGAATCTCATCAGCATACTTTGCTAACATCAGCGTTGTTCGCCCCGGCCGGCTGTTTTGTTCCTGGATCAGAGTCGGTATCTTCATCTTAGCGGCCAGCCAAATGACCGGACCGGTGACGTAGCCGCCGCAACCAATGGCCGCATGAGGTCTGAATCTGCGGAGGATCATCCATGACTGAATCATGCCAAAGAACAATTTAAAGGGCATCCATAAATTTTTCAGAATGTCAACCGGCGAAAGGCTTCGAACCAATCCGCTCACAGTGATCGTTTTCAGAGCGAATCCTGCCTGCGGAATCACACGGTCTTCGAGCCCGCGATTAGTGCCAATGAACAGTATTTCGGCATCAGGAAATTGTACTTTTATTTCTTCGCCTAAAGCGAGGGCCGGGAATACGTGGCCGCCCGTACCGCCGGCCGCAATAATGATTCGCAAAGGTTCCATTTAGTCCGATAAATCCATACCAACTATACTCGGTCTTGGAGCCGGCTTATTTTCATTTTTTCTTTCCGCCGCGGCTTCTTTGGGAATGATGGACTCCTGCGTCGTGTCATCCAGATCGAAATTCTTCGTGAACTGTTCGGAAACCCTTTCCTTGGTGGTTCGCTTCATGGCTTCTTCCTTGGAAACGGTTTGCGATGAAATATTCAGCAATACTCCGACGGTGAAACAAGTGAATAACAACGACGAACCGCCGTAGCTGATGAAAGGCATTGGCAGACCGGTCGTTGGAAAAAGGCCCGTGGCCACACCGGCATTGATCAGCGCATAGGCCACGATACTGATCGTGATACCCGCCCCAATGTAGAATCCGTACATATCCGGAGCCGTTCGTGCGATCTTCATAGCACGGAACAGAAAGATTACGAATAGAACCAGAACAAATACCGCACCGATAAACCCGAGTTCCTCACCGATGATCGAATAGATAAAATCAGTGAACGGTTCCGGCAGAAAAAGGAACTTCTGCTTCCCTTGTCCGATACCGGATCCGGTCAGGCCGCCGTTGGCGAAACTGATCAGAGATTGTTTGATCTGGTAGCCGCCGCCCTGGGAGTCGGCCAGGGGATCAAGGAATGTCATCAATCGTGCCCGGCGGTAGGGACTCAGCAGAACCACCGCAATGGCCGTCGGAATGACCGCCAGCGCCATCATTCCCAAATGCTGAAGGCGCATGCCGCCGACAAAAAGCATGGCCAAAACAATCATCATCAAAACGGCAGCCGTGCTGAAATTCGGCTGCAGAACGATCATAAAACAAAATGCGCCGGCTAGAATGATCGGCGGAAGGAGTCCGTTCTGGAAATCCTTGATGCGTTCACCCTTACGGTCCATATAAGCCGCGAGATAAAAAATAATGGCCAGTTTGGCGATCTCCGAAGGCTGGATCCCGAATCCGCCCAACTGAAGCCAGCGCGCGGCGCCTTTGATCTGGCCGAGACCCAGCACAATCACAAGGAGGATAAAGGATATGAGCACCAGCAACATGGTCTTGCCGCGGTACTTATGATAGTCGTACTTGGTCGCAGCAACCAATATAATAAATCCAAGAAGGACGCGTATGAATTGCTGCTTTAGGAAATGGGCGCTGCTGCCGAATTTGTCGATCGCGATCACATTGCTGGCGCTGTAAACCATCACGATACCGAGCGTGAGCAGGGTCAAGACCACCAGAAGAAGCGGTTTATCGATCGCGTGTTTTTGAAAAGTTGTTTCGTTCGTCATTTTTTATTTAAGTTGAAGTACTTCATTTTTGAATTGTCGTCCCCGGTCCTCATAATTCTCGAACATGTCGTAACTGGAGCAGGCCGGCGAAAGCAGAACCACGTCTCCGCTCTTCGCATATTCCATTGACTTGGCTACGGCTTCCCGCATAGACCCGGCACGAACGACCGTTGTCAGATCGCCAAGGTCCTTTTCGATGAGAGGTGCCGCCTGTCCTATCAAAACCAGGCTTTTCACTTTTGTTCGAACCAGATCGCGCAGAGGGAGATAAGGCGATCCTTTGTGCTTTCCTCCGGCCAACAAAACAACCTTTTCGTACTTGAAGCTGTCAAGCGCAACAAACGTGGAATCCACATTCGTCGCTTTCGAATCGTTGTAAAACCGCACGCCGCGTATCTCCCGGACAAATTCCAGACGATGTTCCACACCTTTGAATTCTCGGAGCGTTTCCCGGATGACGTCAACAGGAATTTCCATCAGCCTTGTTGCGGCCACGGCCGCCAACGCGTTATAGACATTGTGCTTTCCGATAATACCTATTTGGTCGGTGGCGATCACTTCTTCTTCCTTATCTAATCGGCAAACGATCTTACCATTGCGTACAAATGCTCCGGGTGTTGTCTCAGAGTGCAGTCCAAATGGTACCGGTTTTGCATTCAGGCCCCGGATCAATTTTTTGACCTCCGGATCGTCGGAATTGTAAATCAGCCAATCATGTGTGTTCTGGTTTTCCAGCATCTTCCTTTTTGCGCCGTAATAAGATTCGACAGACTCATACCGATCCATATGATCCGGCGAGAGGTTCAACAGCAGTCCGACTTTTGGTTTAAACGTCTTCATACCTTCGGCCTGAAAACTGCTGATCTCGAGCACCGCAAATCCGTTTCCGGGATCACTGTCCACAACGTCGGACAGAGGCGTGCCGATATTACCGGCGATCAGCGTCGGTTTTCCCGATCGCTTGCAGATCTCTCCTATCAGAGTCGTTGTGGTCGTTTTACCGTTGCTTCCCGTGACCGCAATGATCGGAGATTTCAGAAACCTCGAGGCCACTTCGATCTCGCTGTAAACGGGGATCCTGAGGCCGGAAATCTTTTTTAATATCGGGATTGTGCCTGGAACTCCCGGGCTAACGACCACCCATTCCGCATCCAGAACCCGATCCGTATGGCCGCCGAATTCGCATTCGATCTTCTCGTTTTGTAAAAGAACATATTCCCGGTCCTTCTTGTCCACCGGGGTAAACTCGCTGACGAAAACTTTCGCGCCTTTACGATTTAGCAATTGGGCCACCGCCAGACCGCTTGAGGCGGCGCCGATCACGGATATCTTTTTATTACGAACCTCGTCCATCAGGACCTTGTTACCGGACTTTGAAAGTGGTCAACGTAAGCAGGGCGCACAGTATCGCCATGATCCAGAACCGTGTGACCACTTTGGTCTCGTGCCAGCCTTTGAGTTCATAGTGATGATGCAGGGGCGCCATCAGAAAAATCCTTTTTCCTTCACCGGTCTTTTTCTTCGTGTATTTGAAATAAGCCACCTGCAGAATCACCGATAAATTTTCCGCTACAAAAACACCGCCGATGATCGGTAGCAATAATTCTTTTTTGATCAAAATGGCCAGCGTGCCCAACGATGCGCCCAGCGCCAGCGCACCCGTGTCACCCATGAAGACCTGGGCGGGGTAAGCATTGTACCACAAAAAACCCAGTCCGGCGCCAACCATGGCCGTACAGAATATCGTCAACTCGCTGCTCTGGGGTATGTAAATGATATTCAGATAATCACTATATAGTACGTTGCCGGTCACATAGCACATCACCGCAAATCCCGTGACCGCTATAGAAACGACGCCGATAGCTAACCCATCTAATCCGTCGGTCAGATTGACGGCATTGGACATGGCGGTGATAACGAAGACCACGAATGGGATATATAAATAGCCGAAATCGAGATTCAGGTTCTTGACAAAAGGTATCGTCGTCACGGTCGCGATATTTTCAAATTCGTTGGAGAACACCATCACCGATCCGATGATGATGCCCAGAGCGATCTGCCCCATAGTCTTGTATCGGGCGATCAAACCTTTCTTCAGCTTTTTGATAACTTTGAGATAATCGTCGATGAATCCGACTACGCCCATCCACAATGTGGCCAGCATAATAAGAAGGACGTACGTATTGGAGAGATCGGCCCACAATAGTGTCGGGATTAGTATCGAGGCAAGAATGATCAGCCCGCCCATCGTCGGTGTACCGGATTTACTGAGGTGTGACTGCGGACCGTCGTTACGGATCTCTTCGCCGATCTGGGCTTCCTTAAGCTTCCGAATGATATAGGGTCCGACGAACATGCTGATGGCCAGCGCGGTAACCGCCGCCATAGCCGAGCGGAACGTAATGTATCGGAACAAGTTGGATCCGCTGAAGTGATAATCGGCAAACATTTGATACAGATAGTAAAACACGATAACCTCTTTGAATTAGGATAACAATGCGTTCACTACTTCTTCCATCTTCATGCTGCGGGAACCTTTGACCAGCACCAGGTCGCCGGGTCTAACAAACTGTTTCAATCCGGCGATCAGATCTTTTTTTTTTTCAAAATATGCTTTATGGCCGAACGTAATATTTCCATGGATCGCTCGGGATTCTGTACCCGTAGTAAATACAGCATCCGGTCTCTTTTGATCGATATAGGCTCCGACACCGGCATGTTCCGCCGCGCTGAGCGTTCCAAGTTCAAGCATGTCCGAAAGCACCGCGATCGCCCGTCCGGATCTTTTCATCCGCATCAGCGTGTCGATGGCGGCACGCATGGACTCCGGGTTGGCGTTGTATGTATCGTTGATAATTCGCACGCCGTTGTGCTGCGCAATTCCAAGGCGGTTGGACGGCTGTTTGTAATGTTCCAGGGCCGAAACAATATCCGACTCCTCCATTCCCAACGAGTGCCCTATGGCGGCTGCGATCAATGCATTGTTGGCCAGATGCATTCCCGGCACCTGCAATTGCAGTTCAAACGGCTTTTTACCGGCCGGCATAACCCGCATTTTGACACAGGCTTCGTCATTAACCGACACGATCTCGCCGCGGTAATGCGCGTCGTTCCTGAAACCAAACGTGACAAGGCCCTTGGTCTGAGCCGTATACGGTCTGAGTCGTTCATCGTCGACGTTGACGAACCGCACGCCATGCGCCGACAGGGCTTCAAAGAGCTCGCCTTTCGTTATTGCGATGGTTTCCAATGATCCGAAAGACTGGATGTGCGCGGTTCCTATATTGGTGATCACACCGCTGTCCGGTTTGGCCATGTCACACAAAAATGCGATATCGCCTTTCTTATCGGCGCCCATTTCCACAACGGCCATCTGCGTATCGTCTTCCATCTGCAGCAATGTCATCGGAACACCGATCTCATTATTAAGATTTCCTTGGGTTGCAATCGTTTTGAAAGCTTTGGATAACACGGCGCACGTCATTTCTTTACAAGTCGTCTTTCCGTTGGTTCCGGTGACGGCGATGACAGACGCTTCTGATTTTCGCCTGTGCGAGGCGGCCAATGCCTGCAGTGCTTTGAGCGTGTCAGCGACTACAACTACTGTTTTGGCCGCGGTATCGGCTTTATGCCGGCGGTACCAATCTTCGGAGACAACTCCGGCTGCGGCGCCCTTATTGAAAGCATCAAAAACGTATTGATGCCCGTCAAATTGTGCGCCGGTCAAAGCAAAAAATATATTTCCCGATGACACCGTGCGGCTGTCGGTAGATACCCCTTGAGCCGTCCAGTCCGGCGATACATTTTCCACACGCCCGATGCCGGCGATGTCTTTATAAGAAAAACGCGACATCCTGGCTCCACATGGTGACGGACAGGTCGCTGCTGCGGTTCATTTTCATTTGCTTCTTCTTGAGAAGCACCAGTTCCTGCGTGAGATCCGAAACGCCCGTGACGCTCATATGGTCGTTCTTGACGGACATGCTGAGGCTTTGTTCGGGATCAAAATGGGTGAATCCCACGGGTAACTTTTGGTTTTTATTCATATCTGCTCCCTTTCGGGTTTGTGAATTCTTAAAGATTCGGCCGGCACTGGATCACGCATCTCTCGCCGCTTTTCAAAGCTTTGCCACCGCGGGGGTACTGCGCCACGACAAATCCGCTGCCCTTGATCTTGACGTCAATACCGGCTTCGTACAATTTATTGAGGGCCATGCGAACACTTAATCCGCGGACATCCGGAACTTTTCTGGCCGGTCCGGCGGTCTGGTCGTCCGCCTGCGTTTCGCTGACCGTTACCTGGGAACCCGTTTTGAGCAGAAGGATCTTTTTGGCGCCGTCAAAGTCCCAGACCTGATCGGCAACCATTTCCGCTTCGCCGATCACACGGTAGGGGATTTCCATCTTTTCCAGAATACTCTGAGCCGTCTCAACACTAAGGTATTTTACGTCCGGCGTAAGTTCGTTCTTTTCCAGGGTCGAATCCTGTTCCAGTTCTGCCATGACGCGGTTGATCGATTTGGCGAACGCATCGGACGAATTGATGATCTTTTCTACAATGGATCTGGCCGTGGTGGCCGCCGAGGCTTCACCCCATATACTCTTTCGCGGGTTATTTACGATGACAAGGAATACGAGTTGTGGATTCTTGACCGGGAAAAAACCTGCGAAGGAGGCGGTGAATTTGTCTTTGGAATACGTTTTTGATCCTTGTTCGATCTTCTGAGCGGTTCCGGTCTTTCCGGCGACCTCAACACCTTTGATCTGCGCACGATGTCCCGTTCCGCCGAGTACGGCCTCGCGAAGCATCATGCCGACCAGGGACATGGTTTCTTTGGAAGCGATGGAGCGAATGAGCCGCGGTTCGTTATTGGTATTTTTTTCGCTATCCTTCGGGTCGATCACCGACTTGATCACATACGGCTTCAAGAGATTGCCGCCGTTGGCGATTGCGGCATAGGCATTGGCCATCTGCAGGGCCGTGACCCCGACTTCCTGACCGATCGAGATCATCGGAAGCGACAGTCCTGACCAGGCTGAAGGATGTTTGAGATCGCCGCGGATCTCGCCGTCGATATCGATACCGGTCTCATTGCCAAAACCAAAAGCACGAACGTACTGGTAGAGTTTCTCATCGCCGAGTAATTGGGTGGTTTTGATGATACCTATATTGCTGGACTTTTGAACGACTTCGGTGAACGATAACGTGCCGTGTTTTTTGGAGTCATGGATGATCTGGTTATAAAGTTTGATCTGTCCGTTTTCGCAGTTGACCCTGTCTTCCGGCTTCCGGACTTTTTCCTCGAGAGCCGCGACGGCGGAAAAAGCTTTGAAAGTGGAGCCCGGCTCGTACAGATCCGTGATGGCCCGATTACGGAATAATTCCGCAGACTTATATTTTTCCGGCATATTGGGATCAAAACCGGGATAGTTGACCATGGCCAGTATCTCACCGGTTTGCGGAGACATGATGAGTACCATACCGTCGTCCGCGTCATAATCGGTCACGGTCTTTTCCAGTTCCTGATAAGCGATCGTCTGGTAATTCATATCGATCGTCAACTGGACGTTCTTTCCGTTTACCGGATCCTGGTGCGGATAGTCCGGATTGGGGCGGAGCCGTCCCAACGCGTCGGATTGGAGAATAGCCCAGCCGTTTTGTCCGCCCAGTATGTTCTGCTGATCGAGCTCGATCCCGGAAGAGCCTTTGTTATCAATGTTGGTGAAACCGAGCAGCGCAGCGGCGGCTTTACCGTAAGGATAATGGCGTCGCAGGGACTGCAATTTGATAAGTCCGCGTATGGAGTCATCGATCTGCCCGGCGGTCATTTCCGAGACGCGCCGCTCCAGCCACACAAAGGCCGTGGGTTTGGACAGAAGTTTTCGGTATTCGGATTTGGGTTTTTTGAAAACGGCGGCAAAATTCTCAGCCACTTTGTCTTTGTCGGCCTCCTTCATAAAACTCGGGTCCGCGGCAAAGGAATAGTTGATCAGGTTGACCGCAACCTTATTCATATTGCGGTCGTAGATCACGCCGCGCTCCGCGTCGAGCACAACGCGCCGCTCGTATTGTCTTCGGGCCAGGGTCTCGTAGGTCTCTGTGTTGACGAGTTGGACCATGAACAGGCGAACGATGAGCCCGGCCACCAGAACCACAAAACCGATAGCCACCGTACGCAAACGCGTGACACGTCTCTTAATGAAAAGATCTTCCGCGGGTTTTTTGACTTGTTCCGACATGACTCAGGGTTCTTTTGGCGTTTCTTGTTTCCGGTTGAATAATTTGGCCTTTTCCGGGTCGATGAATATCACGCCCGGTTTTTCCTTGGAAGGCACCATTTTCAATTTTTCTGTCGCGATCTTTTCTATTCTCTGGTAATCGGTCAACCTGGTGATATCTACCTGAATGGATTCGTTGGTCTTTTCCAGTTCCAGTTTCTCATCTTTGAGTCTTTCGATTTCCAATAAACCTTCGCGCACATCATTGGTTTCATAGATCCATACGATCATCAGGCAGGCGAGCACGAAAAATGCCGCGAACATTTTCAGAGGTGTGATGGCCGAATGTTCCGGCGGCGGTTCAACAGGCATTTCTTTTTTTTCCGTTGCCTCCATCACTGCCGCCGGCGCAACGGGTTTTTCGGCGTATTTTTCGTATTTGGTGCGAACGGTCGCTCTGCTGTCAATCACATCGGGATCCGGTGTGAAGGACTTGTTCTTTTGACCGGCAAAATCCATACCGGTCAGCGTGCCGTAAGGTTGATTCATATTCTTTCCGCTATTCTCAATTTGGCGCTGCGCGCTCTGGGATTGCCCGCTATCTCCTCTTCCGTCGGTACTATCGGTTTCTTGGCGACCAACCGAAGCCGAGGCTGTTTGCTTTGTGAAAGTTCCGGGTAATTTAGATCTGGTATCTTATCCGACGACTCCATTCTGAAAAAATCTTTTACGATACGGTCCTCGAGCGAATGATAAGATATGACGACCACACGTCCGCCCGGTTCGAGCAAGCCGACCGCATCGCGCAGGATCAGTGACAGGTTGTTCAGTTCGTCGTTCACCTTGATGCGGAGCGCCTGGAAAATACGCGATAATGTTTTTTTAGAGAACCTTTCGGGAATGACCCCGGAAATAATCTGTGCCAGTTGTCCGGTTGTTCGGATCGGTTGCTGCTTCCTGGCTTCGACCAATGCGCGGGCGATCCGCCGCGAGTTCTTTTCCTCCCCAAGTCTGAAAAAGATATTCATCAGCTCTTTTTCGGGGAAGGTATTAACGAGATCCGCCGCCGTAAACGTTTCCCGTTCATCCATCCGCATGCTCAGCGGCGCATCGAAACGGTAACTGAATCCTTTGGCCGAACGATCGAGCTGATGCGAGGACACGCCGAGATCCAACAAGAGGCCGCTGATGAACTTAACGCCGAGTTTGTCCATCACATCTTTGAGACTGCGGAAATTGGTCTGGACCGCCCTGAAACGCTCACCATAGGCTTTCAGCCTGTTTTCCGCTTCGTTGATCGCATCCCTGTCGGCGTCCAGAGCGATCACGCGGCATGTATCGTTTTGTCTTAAGATCTCCTCGCTGTGACCGCCGCCGCCCAAAGTTCCGTCCACGTAAATACCATCCGGCCGGATTTTCAGATGGTCTATGCATTCATGTAAAAGAACAGGTTGATGATACGTTGACGTCATAGGAATGCCAACTAGAAGCTGACCATTTTTTCTGCGGTTTTTTCAAGATCGAAATTTCGGTGAACCTCTTCGTAGATCTTGGGGTTCCACACTTCGATCCAGTTCAGCATCCCGATGATAAGAACTTCCTTCTCGATACCCGCAAAGGCCAAAAGCGTTTGCGGAATCACGACGCGTCCTTGTTTGTCCAGTTCGTACTCATGGGCATTTCCCGAAATAAGACGAATGAGTTTTCGGGTATTGCCGTCCATGATGGAAAGCGTGCGGAATTTCTCCTCGAGTTTCTTCCATTCCGTCATAGAGTAAACGTAGATGCACTGATCGAATCCTCGGGTGAGTACGACGCCGTCGTGATCTTCCGGAACGAAAGCATTGCGCATTTTAGCCGGAATATTGAACCGATTTTTCGGATCCAGAGTAAATTCGTATGTGCCCTTAAAGGAAGCCATAAAAAGCCATTTTTGTTACAAATAACCCACTTTAACCCACTTTATTGTAAAGGTCAATTATTTTGGGCGAAAAGTCAAGCAAAAAGTTCAATAATTTATTGTATTTAATGGCTTAATACGCTTTTCGCTTACTTAGAAATAACCCACAAAATTCCACAGGTTTGCTTTGGTTCAAGGTCGGTCTTTAAGATGAACAGTTTATGGAATTAGCCAACAATTCGCTTGATTCTAAATTCATTATTCGTTAATTTTTGACATTCTGGACCTGTCCTTTTAATAAATCAATCGGACATTAGCCTTGAACAAGAAAGAACAAGAATTCAAGTCCCTGATCAGGGACATCGATAAGACCATCCAAAGCTATATCGCCAAAAGGAAACCGGTGACGCTGTACGGACCGGTCCAATATCTGTTTGACGGCGGCGGTAAGAGACTGCGCGCCATACTGGTTCTCTTGACTTATTCTCTTTTTGCAAAGAATTACAGGAAGGCTTTGCCCGCCGCATCGGCTTTGGAGATTCTCCACAACTTTTCTCTGGTTCACGACGATATTATGGACCACGACGACCTTCGGCGCGGGCGTTCGACCATACACAAAAAATGGAACACCAACATCGCCATTCTCTCAGGGGATGTTCTTGCCGCCATGAGTTTCAAAGCGCTCAGCGCCAGTCCGGAGAAAAACGTACAAAAGCTTGTGGAGGTCTACTCGGACGCCTTTATCGGATTGTGCGAAGGGCAGGCGCTGGATAAAGAATTTGAATCGCGGTCGGACGTCAAAGAGGCGGATTATCTAAAGATGATATCGCAGAAGACCGCTCTGCTTTTCAGCGTAGCCACGCAGGCCGGAGCGATCATCGGCGGCGCGAAGACTTCACAGGAAAAAGCGCTGAAAGAATTCGGCTACCATCTCGGGATGGCTTTTCAGATCCAGGATGATCTTCTGGATATCGTTTCCGATGAAAAGGTTCTTGGCAAAGACGTTGGAAGCGATCTGGCCGAAGGGAAAAAGACTTACATTTCGATCTTGTCTTCCGAAACCGATCAGGGCCGCGGCATGGTCAATGTATTCCAGTCCCTCACGGACGAGGAGATCCGGCGTAAAACACTGGATGAATTTAAGCGTTATATCCAGACCAGCGGCGTTCAGACGCGGACACAGAAATTGATCGACAAATATTTTCAAACGGCGCTGGGCCGGTTAGGTGGATTGCGAAACGGGAAGGCCAAATCGGCCCTGATCCAGCTGACCCATCAAATGTGGAAGCGGCAGAACTGACGCGTACCGTCTATGCTCGAAAAAGACATCGTAGTTTCAAATAAAGCGGGCGTGCACGCGCGTCCTTCGGCCCTCATCGTAAAGACCGCCAGCCGATTCGATTCCGAAGTATTCCTGACCTGCGAAGGCACTGAAGTCAATGCCAAGAGCATCATGAGCGTGATGATGCTCGCTGCGGCCATGGGCAGCGTGGTCCGGATTCGTACGGAAGGTTCCGACGAAGACAAGGCCATGCAAGCCATTGTCGATCTCTTCGAAAATAAATTCAGCGAAGAATAAACATGCCAGCACGATCCGACAAACCCGAGCGGCAGGGAGATGAGCTCATCGTCAAAGGTTTGGGAGTCTCTTCCGGGGTGGTCGTCGGAAAACCCTTCATTCTTCATTCCGCCAGCCTGCAAGTGACCGAGCGCCGGCTTGCCGACGACCATGAAGCCGAGGCCGAAGCGGAGCGTTTTAATCAGGCCCTTCAGATCACCCGTGAACAACTGCATCATCTGATCCAGGAATCCAAAGCCAAATACGGCAAAGAGTACGGCGCCATATTGGAATCTCATTTTCTCATCCTTGAAGATGAGGAAATGATCCGAGGTACGCTCAAGATCATACGGAATAATCATATCAATGCCGAAAGCGCCCTGACGGCGGTCATGGATAAATTCAAGAACAGTTTTCTGAAATCGAACAACGAATATCTCAGGGAACGCGCTACCGATATCGATGACGTTAACCGCCGTATTCTGGGGAATCTTCTTGGTCAGCAGAAAACGTTTGCGGTCGAGGAACCCTGCATTATCATTGCGGATACGATCAAACCTTCCGATATCGCCGGCATCGACCGTTCCAAGATCATGGCCTTTGTCTGCGAAACCGGCAGTACCCTTTCCCATTTTGCGATCGTGGCCCGATCCCTTAATATACCCGCGGTGGTGGGTATTGCCAACGTGACCGGCTTTGTGACGGAACACGACAATTTGTTGGTCGATGGGTACAGCGGGGAAGTTGTGATCAATCCGCAGAGCGAAACAATTGACCGATTTATCAAGAAGGCTAAACACGCGGAGCGGGAAGCCGCTTTGCTCGAATCGGTTGCCAAACTTCCATGCAAGACCAAAGACGGCCGTCGCATTCAGTTGTCCGCCAACGTGGAATTACCGGAAGAAGTTGAAAACGCTGTTAAACTGGGAGCAACCGGGATCGGTCTGTATCGGACGGAATATATGTTGTTTTCCGAGCGCGAACTGCCTGATGAAGAAACGCAGTACCAGGAGTATTTAAAGGTCGCCCAAAAGATACATCCGCATAAACTGACCATGCGCACATTTGATGTCGGCGGAGACAAGATTCCTTTGGAGATTCTGACCTCCAAAGGTTATGTGCATGAAGACAATCCGATGCTGGGGTGGCGTGCGATACGGATAGCCTTAGAGTGTCCCGAATTCTTCACACCTCAGATCAGGGCGATGCTGCGCCTATCGGCCGATTATCATATCGAGATCATGATCCCGATGGTCATTTCCATCGACGAAGTTCGCCAGGCAAAGGCGATTATTGGACAATGCAAATCCCAGCTGAAAAAGGAAAAGATCAAGTTTGATGAACAGGTCAAAGTGGGTATCATGATCGAAACGCCCGCTGCGGCGATGGTCGCCGACGGTCTGGCCCAGGAAGTGGATTTTTTCAGCATCGGAACCAATGATTTGGTGCAGTACACGCTCGCTACGGACCGAGGTAACCCCAAAGTCGCGCCTCTTTACAATTGCTTCCACCCCGCCGTTCTCCAGCTCCTGCATCGAACGATAAAGGCGGCTGAAGATCACAGCATTCATGCCGCGATGTGCGGGGAAATGGCGGGCAATCCATACGCCACCATATTCCTGCTGGGTTTGGGCCTTCATGAATTCAGCGTTCTTCCGCCTGTTCTTCCTAAGATCAAAAAGCTGATCCGAGAAACCGACTGCGGTGAAGCCAAAGAACTGGCTGATAAGATACTGAATATGAGCAGTATCAAAGAAATTGAAAAATTGGTGACCGATGTCACAAAGAAAAAGCTGGCTTCTTGATTTGATCCGTTTTTTCCTGCGAAGACAGAGAATGAGGAAACGCTAAACACGAAATAAATAGTGAATAATGATTAATGAATTAATGGCTTAATGACCCAATGACTCAATCTTCCAATTACAGAGTACCTACCGGCACCAAAGATCTATTGCCGGATGAAATTCAAAAATGGCATTTTGTCGAAAGAAAGATTTCCGACGTAATGCGGCGGTTCAATTACGCCGAGATACGCACGCCTGTTTTTGAATACACCGATCTTTTCAAACGCAGCATCGGCGAGGCTACGGATGTGGTCGGAAAAGAGATGTACACTTTTCTTGATAAAGGCGAGGAGAGCCTGACGCTGCGCCCTGAAATGACGGCATCGGTTATCCGCTCTTACATTGAGAATAACCTCGGGCAGGAACAGCCGCTGAATAAATTATATTATCTGGGACCGATGTTCCGTCAGGAGCGCCCGCAGAAAGGGCGTCTGCGGCAATTCCATCAGTTCGGCGTGGAATCGATCGGAAGTTCCGCTCCGGAAGCGGATGTAGAGACCATGCTGGTGGCGCTGACCATCTATGAGGAACTGGGTTTGAAGGACCTCAATTTTAAGATCAACAGCGTCGGGTGCCCGGCCTGCCGTCCGAATTACAGGACAGAATTGGTGGCTTTCCTTTCCAAGGTCAAAGACCAACTTTCGCAGGAAAGTCAGAAACGGTTGGAAACCAATCCGATGCGTATTCTTGACTCCAAAAGCGAAAAAGACATTGCGTTAACCAAAGAAGCTCCTCTGATGAAGGATCACCTATGTGGGGAATGCGCGTCTCACTTTGACAAGGTGAAGTCTTTGCTGAATGGTGTGAGGATCTCTTACGAAATCGACGGAAGGCTTGTCCGCGGCTTGGACTATTACACTAAAACAGCGTATGAAATTCAGAGCGGTAAACTCGGTTCACAGAATGCGCTCGGCGGCGGCGGCCGGTACGACCTGCTGACGGAAAGTCTGGGCGGAAAGCCCACGCCGGCTGTGGGTTTTGCGGCGGGGATCGAACGCCTTATCATTGTCATGGAAGCGGAAAATTTGAGTTTCGGGGATATTTCAGGTATCGACGTGTATGTGGTCGCTCTTGGCGATGCCGCGCTGATGGCCGCGATGCCGTATGTGCAGGTCCTGCGGAAGCAGAATATCGTTTGTGAATTGGACTATCTCGGACGCAGTATGAAAGCGCAGATGCGCGACGCCAACCGTCACAAAGCAAAGTTCGCTCTGATTCTGGGAGACAACGAGATCGCGAAAAACGAAGGCGTGATCAAGAATATGAGTAATGGCGAACAGTCGGTCGTTCCGTTACCGCAACTTGTGGATTATTTTCAAAATTTGTTTTCATAAAGCTTTGTCACCCTGAGCGTGCCGAAGAGCGGCAAAACTTCTGCCAACCTCAGGTCCCTCACATCCAAAAGGCGTTCTCAATATGATTGATCTCTTCGCGGTCGGGATAGATCCGTACGGCGATCAGATCGAAACGGCAGTCCACCTCACCCATTTTGTTCTTCCACAAATAGTATTCCGCCGATTTCCGTAAGAACTTCTGTTTCTTCGCATCGAACCACGTTTCGGGGTCGCCGTACGCCGACGTTCCGGTTCGGGTCAGATCCGCTGTTTTAACTTCAACAAATACCAGTACGCCGTTGGTTTTCGCGACGATGTCTATCTCGCCGTTTCGGTAACGGAATTGGCGCGACAGGATCTCGTAATTCTTTCCCGTGAGAAAATCGGCAGCCAATTGCTCGCCGCGGTCGCCGATGATTTTAGCGTAGGAATTCATCACTGGTTCGATAAGATCGTACAGACTTTATCCTCAAGCTGTTTCACCGACTCATAATATTCTTTGGGAAAACCATTGGTGAGAAGGCAGAAGGCCACGAGGTCGCGCTGTTTGGTCTCAATGTATCCGGCAAGCCCGCTGATGCCGTGGAGATAACCGATCTTGAGGCGGCTGTGTTTGGCAGGACCGCCGTTCTTTTTGAAACGCTTCTTTTCCGTACCGTCGAGTCCCGCGATACTGAACGAAGATATGAATTCCGGCGCATTAAAATCACGGTGCATAAATTCCAATAAGCGTGCCATCGCCGAGGGTGTGATCTTATTGCCGGCATCAAGACCGGAGCCGTCGACAATGGTGATTTCGCGATCGGACAGGCCAACTTTTGTCAGGAAAGGTTTCATGGCGCGAATGCCTTTTTCATCCGTTCCGGGCGGCCCAAATTCCTGCGCGCCCATGATCATAAGAAGCTGCGTCGCCGCGTAATTGTTACTCCATTTATTGATGCCGGCAACCATGTACGAAAGATCATAAGAAGGCGGCTCAGCTACGATCTTGACATTCTTCGGTGTGATGCCGGTAAAAACCTTACCTTTTATCGAAATACCGAACAATTCAAAAGTTTCTTTGATGATGGTGCCTGTGAATAACGCCGGCTCGTTGATCCGTTTATAGATCACGGTCTCCGGTTCTCCCAGTCCCATTGTGCCGGAGACATAGATCGTCATTTTCTCCTTATGGTAGTTGGCCGTGACGGAATAATTGCTGACTCCGACGCCGCTTGTTGAGTCCGCGGTCTTGGCGTAATTGATCACGCGAATTAATGACGAAACAGGCTCGGTGAATACAACGGCCGAATCGCCGATCTTCTCTCCGGGTTGTACATAAATGGCGACACAATTGAAACTGAATCCCAAGGCGCTTCCGATAGCGGAGTACGCCCGGTCGTTGGTCTCGGCATTGGGAGAATCTTTCAAATACGAATCGTCGGCAATGATATTTCCCTTGATCTGTGTCAAACCCATCGCCTTCAAATGATAGATTGTTCGCAAGAGAATTTCGGAAGTGAAATACGGATCGCCGTATCCTTTGACGTATAAATTGCTGTCTATGACGCCGTTCTTGAAATGACCGTCCGTATAGAAACCGGTTCGGAACTGATAATTGGTTCCCCAGCGATCCAGCGCGGCCGCGGTAGTGACCAGTTTCATGCAGGAGGCAGAACTCAAAAGGTCCGATGCATTGGCTTCGTACAATATCTGTCCCGTCCGCAGAGATTTGGCGATAAAACCGAATTTGGAATCCTTGAACAGCGGATTTTCAAAGACCACGTCCAAAGAGGTTTTGATCGAATCCAGTTTTTGTTTTGAATATTCGTTCTGTGAAAAAACGGAAAGGCGGAAGGAGAGCAGGAAGAAAAAAAAGTATTTCATCGCGGCCACTAGTCTAAACGGAAAGGCGAGTTGACATCGTCCTCATGGCGGATCTCATCCACGCGCTCTTTTTTGTTCTTTCCGGCATACAAGCGGTTTGCCGAATTGAAGACGATACCTTGCTTTCCACCGACATTTTTATAAGCATGCACGACACCCGGAGGAATAATGACGGAAGCCGCTTTACTTTCGCCGAGAACCAGCGTCATTTTTTTCATAAAAGTCGGGGAGTGTTTGCGGTTATCCCAAAGATATAGTTTGAAATCCGAAGGGCCAAGAAAACTGAATAGATCGGATTGTTCCTCATGTTCGTGCGGCCCGCGGGCAACGCCGGGTTCGGTCATGGAAACATACGACATAACGGGATGATCATTTTCGGCTAATTCATCATGGCGATATAACTCCATCAGCCATCCTCTGCGATCGGAAAATTTTTTAAGATCCTTTACTATTACCCCTTCAATAGAGCCTTCTTTAAACATTCATACTCCGTTTAAATTCATCAGTGCGTGAACTGATTTTATTTTTTAGCTTCTTTGTCCTTAGTGATGACCTGATACACATGTTCGCCCGGCTTGACCATGCTGTACTTCTCACGCGCAACTTTTTCAATATAGGTCAGATCGGTCTTGGCCCTTTCACGTTCCTTGAGTAATTGCGCCTGTTCCTTTTTGAGGTTTTCGATCTCCGTGGCCAACTGCGCCTTCTGCCGCTTGATCACATACATTTGATACGCGCCGTAATTACCGGTGACAACGGTCAGAACGATCACGCCGATCACCGACCAGAAGATGATCTTTTTTCTCTTTTTCTTCTTTTCAAGAGAAGCCGTATTATCGGCCGCAGTTTTCTTGCTGTGTTCAAGCGGTTCGGTTTGCATGCGTTCTTTCCTTATACGTGAAACGTTTTTCGTCCGGGGTAGACGGCCCGGCCTCCCAGGGATTCCTCTATACGAATGAGCTGATTATATTTGGCAATGCGGTCCGTTCGCGAAGCCGAACCCGTCTTGATCTGGCCGCAATTAAGCGCCACGGCAATATCGGCGATCGTTGTATCTTCCGTTTCGCCGGACCGGTGGCTCATGACGGCCGTATAGCCGGCCTTATGCGCCATTTGAACGGCGTCGATCGTTTCGGACAGCGTGCCGATCTGGTTAACTTTGATCAGAATGGAATTGGCCACGCCCTGTTCGATGCCTTTGGATAGGAATTTCGGATTGGTCACAAAGAGGTCGTCGCCGACAAGCTGAACTTTGTCTCCGATGGCATCGGTCAGCATTTTCCAGCCTTTCCAATCGTTTTCCGCCATGCCGTCCTCAATGGAAATGATAGGGTATTGGCGAACCCAATTCTCGTACCACTTCACCATCTGTTCGGACGATCTCTTCGAACCGTCGGACTTTTTGAAAACATATTTCCCGTTATCAAAGAACTCGCTCGAAGCCGGATCCAGAGCGATCATGATATCCTTGCCCGCTTTGTATCCTGCGGCATGGATCGCTTCCATGATCACGTCGAGCGCTTCGTCGTTAGTCTTGAGATTGGGCGCAAAACCGCCCTCGTCGCCAACGCCCGTGTTATATTTCTTGGATTTTAGCACCGATTTCAAATGATGAAAAACTTCCGCGCCCATACGGAGTCCCTCTTTGAAACTCTTGGCGCCGACCGGCATGACCATGAATTCCTGAAAATCGACGTTATTGTCGGCATGCGCGCCGCCGTTGATGATATTCATCATAGGCACGGGCAGAGTATTGGCCTGAATGCCGCCGATGTACTGGAAGAGGGGAAGGCCGTTCTCGATAGCCATCGCGCGCGCCGCGGCAAGACTGACGCCGAGCATCGCATTCGCGCCGAGCTTGCTTTTGTTCGGCGTACCGTCCAGATCGATCATAGTATGATCCAGTTCGTACTGATCGTCGGCGTCCACGTGCATCAACGCCTTGGCTAGAACTGTATTGACATTCTTGACCGCTTTGGTCACGCCTTTGCCGAGATAACGGGTTTTATCGCCATCGCGTAATTCCACCGCCTCGTGTTCGCCCGTGGAGGCGCCGCTGGGAACGATAGCGCGTCCGATCGCGCCGCTTTCAAGGTACACTTCAACTTCCACCGTGGGGTTTCCGCGGGAATCCAAGACTTCGCGTCCGATGATCTGATGTATGTGACTCATAACCTCTCCTGGTAAGCTCCAAATCCCAAAAACCAAATTACAAATAGTGCTCAGATATCAAACAACATCGCCTCGTTCAACCCAAAGGTTTTGCATTGATTTGTAATTTGTTATTTGTGATTTGGGATTTTATTTGTTTCTCTCAATATTGAACTGCACAAAATTCTTCAATCCTTCTTTGGCCGGCGAATCTTTAAAATGGGACAAGATCCCTATGGCCTTATCCGAATAATCCCTCAATCTTTTCTTGGCATATTCAAGACCTCCGTACGATTCCGTAAACGCGATGATCTGTTTGACATCGGAACGGTTCGCATCGCCCTTGATCATTTTAAGAATACGCTTTGATTCGCTCCGCGGAGCTTTGGAGAACGCATGGATCAGCGGCAATGTGATCTTCTGTTCTTTCAAGTCACGTCCTTTGGTTTTGCCGATGATGGTCTGTACACCTTCAAAATCAAACAAATCGTCTTTGATCTGGAATGCGATACCGATGTTTTCGCCGAATTCCCTGAGAGCTTTCCGGTCTTCCATACTTTCGGTGGTTGTGATCGCGCCGAGTTCGCAAGCCGCGGAGATCAAAGCGCCGGTCTTATCCGAAACCATCTGAATGTAAGTCTCTTCATCAATATCGAGTTTGCGGCTTTTATCGATCTGCAGTAATTCACCCTCGCAGGCCCGCTTTGTCGCGATAGAAAGGAGCATCATCGCGTCGAAACTTCTAATATCAACAATACTGATCAGGGCATTGGCCAGGAGATAATCGCCCATAAGGACGGCCATTTTATTCTTCCATACCGCGTTGATGGTCGGCATGCCGCGCCGCATATCGGCGCCGTCTACGACATCGTCATGAACCAGCGTCGCGCCGTGTACCAATTCTATGGTGATCGCCGCGCGGTAACCGCGTTCCGTGACGGCGCCTTCACATAATTTACTGCATAAAAGAACCAGCATTGGCCGAAGGTTTTTGCCTCGCGATTTGACGACATACTGTGCGATCGTATCTACGATCGTAACCCTGGACGTCAGCTGTTCTTTGAATTTCTTTTTGAATACCTCGAGTTCTTCTTCGATCGGTTCAAATATGTCTTTCAGCGTCATTCAGGTTCTTCCGGATGATTGGATTTGGTCAAATGTGCGAGATATTCGTTACAATCTAAGGGTTTGTGTTTTTCAAATCAAGGTGAAATGTGGTTTGACAAGCCATAATTCCAATTACAACTCTGTCAAGAATCCTGTACAGGAGGATTTGAAATAAATCTTTGACTTGCGAAATGAAGAGCGGTGCTTTATATTAAGATGCCACTCCATGACATTCTTGTATTCTCTGGTCCGTCATTCCCCTCTCGTATCCTTGACGGAGTCACAATCGTATATCTCACTCATAATTCTAGGGAGATTTATGAAAGGATCGTCTTCATTTTTTCAAGCCCTAAGTGCCGTATCGTGCTGGACCCTGCTGAGTTGCGGGGAAAAATCAGAAAAACACGAATCTTTAGTTGTTATCAGTACCACAGAAATAAGCCAAATAACCGACTCAAGTGCTTCTGGCGGAGGGAATATCTCTACTGAAAGTGTATCAGAGGTCATTGCAAGAGGAATTTGTTGGGACACCGCGCCTTATCCGACGGTCGAAGATGATAAGACTTCTGATGGCGCAGGAATTGGAGACTTTGTAAGCGTGATAACAGGCTTAGAGCCGTCAACCAACTATTACGTTAGAGCATATGCTATTAATATCAATGGAACTTATTACGGGAATCAAGTTAGCTTTCTAACCGACACAACAGACACGGGACAAGGTAGTAATACCGTAACCGATATTGATGGTAATATTTATCATACAGTGACGATCGGCACTCAGGTTTGGATGATTGAGAATTTGAAGGTAACGCGTTATCAAAATGGTGATACGATTATTCATGCATCCGACAGCGCGTCGTGGGAGAACCTTGGGTTAACTGGAGGATTTTGTTACTATGATAATGATACAACTTTGGCGAATACGTACGGTAATCTTTATAATTGGTTTGCAGTCCACGATCGTCGGGGTGTTGCTCCAGAAGGATGGCGAGTGCCCACGGATGCTGATTGGACCGTACTTACGGATTACCTCGGAGGGTTGGAAATAGCTGGCGGCAAACTAAAGGAAAACGGTACCTCGCATTGGCAAAGTCCAAATTCAGGTGCGACAAATGAAACGGGATTCAGGGCGTTGCCCGGCGGCTATCGGAAAAGCGTATTTGAGGGACTTGGATCGGTTGGCTATTGGTGGACATCAACACCCACGACTCAAAATTTGCCAACAAGATCGTTCAGTAGAAGCATGGCTTACAATGACAGCTTTGTTTCTCGATTCTCTAACTTCCATGAACAAGCTATGAGTATTCGGTGCATTAAGAACTGACACATTCCAATATTCAATCTGGATTGGTCACAAATAATGAGAATCAGAAAATGACTTCCCCAAACAACACCGACGAAGGATTAAAAAGAGAAATTGGACTTTGGGGGCTGACGGCCAATATCATTAATGTGGTCATCGGCTCAGGGATATTCGTTCTGCCCGCCATTGTGAGCGAAGGACTTGGCGCTGCGGGAATCCTGGCTTATTTGTTTTGCGGCTTTTTGATGATCATCATTATGCTTTGTTTCGCGGAAGTGGGAAGCCGGATAACCATGACCGGCGGAGCCTATGCATATATCGAAACAGCGTTTGGAAAATACTTTGGTTTTCTGACGACGAACCTGTTCATATTCGGCGCCTCATTGATGGGCGCGGCGGCGGTGGCCAATGCGCTGGCTAATACATTATCCTATCTGATGCCCATATTCAAAGAACCATTTTTCCGCGCCGGTTTCTTTATATTCATTTTTTCCGGACTTGCTATGGTCAATGTCTGGGGCGTGAAGCAGGGGATCGCTGTTGTAAAACTGACCGCTCTGGCCAAACTGACGCCGCTGATCATACTGATCGCCTGGGGATCCACCGGTATTTCTACGGAGAACTTAGTATGGGAAAAAGTTCCATCGGTCAACGATATCGGCGCGGTGGCCATCATACTTTTCTTCGCTTTTCAGGGCGCGGAAAATGCATTTAGCGTGAGCGGCGAGGTTCAAAACCCCAAAAAGACAATTCCCAGGGGCATACTGGCCAGCTTTAGCATCATACTCCTGATATACATCGGAGTGCAGGTTGTTTCTCAGGGGGTTCTTGGAAATTCTTTTGCGGAGTACAAAGCCGCTCCATTAGCGGAGGTCGCCAGGAGGATCATGGGTCCGTCCGGGGTAACCCTGATCATTATCGGCGCGGCCGTTTCCATGTTCGGTTATTTAAGCGGCGACATTATCAATATGCCGCGCGTACTGTTCCGTTCCGCCAAGGACCGCGTCATTCCGATCGAGCCGTTGTCGCTCGTTCATCCCAGATTCGCAACGCCCTACGTCTCAGTCATTACTTTCACAGCCTTGGCCTGTTTTTTTGCCATCACGGGTGAATTTGAACATCTGGCTATGTTGTCCTCTTCATCCGTTCTGCTTATTTATTTAGGCGTGGCGTTAGCGGTTATCAAGTTCAGGCTAAAAGGTCAAAATGACCCGCAAGCTTTCCGAATACCGGGGGGATATGCAGTTCCTGTCCTTTCGGTGATCACCATCCTTTGGTTCTTATCCAACCTGGCAACCGAAAAGATGATAGGGATGATCATTGCGATTACCGTATTGAGCCTCTTGTATTACTTTACAGAGCGCTTTAGATCATAATAAAAGAAAACGGGAGTGGCTACTCACCGTGCCTCCGTGGTTTATCTTCTTTAATGCTGAGTTGTTACAAATAAAAAAGAGTTAAAGACATGATCTTTAACTCTTTTTTGTGTAAGAAAATATGAAGTAAAATCTACTGTTCCATCTCCATTTCATCTTCACCTTTGAAGTCCTCGATGAAGCGTTCCTGCGCCTCGGTGGTGTCGGAACCGAATCCGCGGATGATCTCGTCGGGGGAGAGATTCAATTCCTGCAGGCAATACCGCAAATAATACTCATATTCCAGATCCGGATCTTCTTCCAGCATGTTCTCGGCTTCGGGTTCCTGGCAGTTATTTTCCCTGGCTACCCATTCCGCAGCGGTTAATCTTGGCATGGTCACTCCTTCTTAAGATCTATAGAAACAGATTATTTTCAGATACTTGTTGGTTATAGAACCGCATGCTTTCTGACTTTGTTGCAGCCACGCATTCTAAAATTCGAGCAATGATAACAAATTAGGGATGATTTGTCAAGAAGAAATTCGCTGCAGGAAATGCCGCAAGCATTAGCGCCATACAGGTAAATTCTGATTGACGGGCCAAAGAAACTAGGGTAGGCTTTGGAAAGACGAACAAATGATCTCAACGATTTCCGCAGGCGTCTTATGATCCGTGGGAACGGTCAGGTCCGCTTTCTCATAGGACGATCTACGGATGGAGAACAACTTTTCGAGGGGCGCGTCTTTCAGCAGCGGCCGCGCCGGATCCGCTGGAATTCGTTTACGGACGGTGTCCAGACCGGTCTCCAGATAGATCAGAAATCCATGATTCTTGACCAATTTCAGATTTTCTTTACGTATAAGGCTTCCGCCGCCAAGGGAAACGACCAATTTTTTTTCTGAAACAACGGTTTGCCTGATAGCGGAATTTTCTAATTCCCGAAATCTGACCTCACCGGCATTTTCAAAAATGTCGCGAATGCTCGAGTTCTCCTTTTCTTCTATCATTCGGTCGGTATCTAAAAAGCCGTAATTGATCTTCTGCGCCAACAGCTCACCGATGGTCGTCTTTCCGCTGCCCATGAAACCGCATATGAAAATGTGCTTTGGGAGTTCCCATTCGCCATTGAAAAAGGAGTCTTGAGGATATGTTGACGGGGACGGGCTCACTTTTCGTTCTTCCTGAATAACGTATTTACGACTATTGCGGTCAGTACCAATCCGCCGCCAACGATGGCCCAGAATCCCGGCGTTTCACCCGTACCAAGATAGGTCCAGAAGGGATTCAGTATCGGTTCCAGCAATGTATAGATCGCGATCTCCACGCTTGAAATATATTTGGCTCCTTTGGCGAAGAACAAATAACCGAGACCAAGTTGAAAAATTCCCAGGAAAAGCAGCCCCAGTATATCGCTGCGCGTGATGGAAAATCCACTGCCGAAGATGCTGAAAAGAGGGGAAGCGGCGGAACTCGCCGATGAGGCATAAACAAGGCTCAGCGTTGCCCCCAGCAAAATAACGGTCATGGCGTTGCCGAAGGCCAGGTTGAATACAGCGCGAAGGTCGTTTTGTTCCGCGGTTTCGGTTGCCGACACCAATTCGGTCTTTTTCACTGAGAACTGCAGAAAAGCGAAGGCCACGCCGGACAGGATTCCAAAAATGTTTCCGGCCAGGGCCGTGGACTTCTCTTCTTCCATAAAAAAAAGCATCATGCCGCCGAGACAGATGAAAACAGTGGCGATCTCTACTGCATAGATCTTTTCTTTTAATATGAAATAAGAGATAAGTATGACGTACACGGGTGCGGTGAACTGCAAAAAGACGGCATTGGCGGACGTGGTCAGCTTGTTTGCGATGACAAACAATGAAACGGTAAAAACGTAGCACGTGCCTGTAACCAGCGCCCATTTGGTGATCCTGAATGCGAACGGGATGCCCAATTTCCTTTTCTGATATAGGATGTAGCTGATCAGAAAAGTTCCTGCGATGAAAGACCGATACATGGCTATCTGAACCGGCGGAAGGTTAATGATCTTTATCAGCAGTCCGGCGCTGCTCCAGCACAAGGCGGCCGTGCAAATAAAAAGGACCCCCCGAATATAATGAGACATAGAATACCCTTTAAACCATGATTTATTAAAAGAATATATGGAATTTTTTGCATTTCCGGAAATCAATTTTTATGAATTTTTGTCATAACAACATGACACATAGTCATGACGGCGTGTGACATTGTAGCACTCTATTTGAAAGACTGCTAAAAATAGCTTGATTTTTTTGTGTAAATTATATAAAATCAGCCGCAAACTTAAATACAATTTTTGGCACAAAACTTGGCTACAGTGGAGCACTTGTTGATTTTAGATCTGCATTTTTACAATCAAAACCTTGAATAACTAACCAAATCAATCATTCAATTAAATTCAACGGAGGACGACGATGAAACTCAAACCCTTAGGCGACCGCGTAATCGTGGAAAGCATGGAAGCCGAAGAAAAAACGGCGAGCGGCTTGATCATTCCCGACACCGCAAAAGAAAAACCCCAGGTAGGAAAAGTTCTGGCCGTGGGTTCCGGTAAAAAGGACGAACCGATGGAAGTGAAAGTTGGCGACATGGTATTGTACGGTAAATATTCCGGCACCGAAGTCAGTATCGATAATAAGAAATATCTGATCATGCACCAGGCGGATATTTTGGCGATCCAGGGATAATACAGCCCCGGCTTAAGAGAAATTTGAAAATAAATTAACAGGAGATATGATAACATGGCAGCAAAAGAAATCTTATTTGATGTCGATGCCCGCACGAAACTGAAAAAAGGCGTTGACGTTTTAGCAAATGCAGTGAAAGTGACGTTGGGTCCGAAGGGCCGCAACGTTTTGATCGACAAAAAATTCGGCGCTCCGACCGTTACGAAAGACGGCGTGACTGTCGCCAAAGAGATCGAACTGGACGAGCCGGTTGAGAACATGGGCGCGCAGATGGTTCGCGAAGTGGCCTCCAAGACCAGCGATATCGCCGGCGACGGTACCACTACCGCCACCGTTCTGGCTCAGGCGATCTTCCGCGAGGGTTCCAAGAACGTGACCGCAGGCGCCAATCCGATGGAATTGAAAAAAGGCATCGATGCGTCCGTCAGAGTGGTCGTCGAAGAACTGAAGAAAATGACCAAGAAGGTCGAAGGCAAAGAGCAGATCGCTCAGGTGGCCGCCATCTCCGCTAACAACGATATGGAGATCGGTAAATTGCTGGCCGATGCGATGGAGAAAGTTGGCAAAGACGGCGTCATCACCGTAGAAGAAGCCAAAGGCTACGAAACCACCCTCGAAACCGTCGAAGGTATGCAGTTCGACCGCGGATTT
Source organism: uncultured Bacteroidota bacterium (assembly GCA_964415295.1). Lineage (GTDB taxonomy): Bacteria > CLD3 > CLD3 > SB21 > SB21 > SB21. The sequence goes on along the minus strand of CAYPYN010000001.1, from coordinate 248,434 downwards.
TTGTCCCCGTACTTCATCACCGACGCCGATACACAGGAAGCCGTTCTCGAAGATCCCAAGATCCTGATCTATGATAAGAAGATCTCTGTCATGAAAGATCTGCTCCCGGTCCTCGAAAAGACCGTTCAGATGGGCAAATCTCTGCTCATCATTGCGGAAGATGTTGAGAACGAAGCGCTGGCTACGCTGGTCGTTAACAAGTTGCGCGGTACGTTGCGCGTAGCGGCTGTGAAAGCTCCCGGATTCGGAGATCGCCGTAAAGCCATGCTGGAAGATATCGCGATCCTGACCGGAGGAACGGTCATCAGCGAAGAGGCCGGTTACAAGCTCGAAAACGCCAAGATCGAATACCTCGGTTCCGCCAAAAAAGTGATCATTGACAAAGACAATACTACGATCGTCGAAGGCATCGGCAAGAAAGAGAACATCAAAGGCCGTATCGCCCAGATCAAGACGCAGATCGAGAATACGACCAGCGATTACGATAAGGAAAAACTGCAGGAACGTCTGGCGAAATTGGCCGGCGGCGTTGCGGTGATCCGCATCGGCGCGGCGAGCGAAGTGGAAATGAAGGAGAAAAAAGCCCGTGTCGAAGACGCTCTGCATGCTACCCGTGCCGCGGTCGAAGAAGGTATCGTGGCCGGCGGCGGCGTCGCTTTGATCCGCGCTCAGAAGTCGCTCGAAAAAGGCAAGGGCGGCATCAACGATAAATTCCTGGTCGGCGATATGGGCCTTGGTGTTGCGATCGTGCGCCGCGCTCTCGAAGAGCCGATCCGTCAGATCGTTGAGAACTGCGGTATCGAAGCCTCCATCGTTGTGCAGAAAGTCAAAGATGGTACCGAGCACTTCGGATTCAACGCCCTGACCGAGCAATATGAAGACCTGCTCAAGGCCGGCGTGATCGATCCGACCAAAGTGACCCGCACAGCTCTGGAAAATGCGGCATCGGTGGCCGGTATGCTCCTGACGACCGAAGCGACGGTATTTGAGAAGAAAGAAGAAAAGAAACCCGCTATGCCTCCTATGCCGGGCGGCGGAATGGGCGACATGTACTAATGCCCGGGGAACCCCGTTCCCTAAGTTCCTGATCAACAATAGATCGGGACATATTTACAATAGAAAAACCCTGAGTTCTATAACTCAGGGTTTTTTATTTGATCGATAGTTGCATCGGCTTTAAGGTAACACCGGCCTGTAACCGACCGCAAAGATCTGATTATTGAAACCGAATTTCTGATAAATACTTGCCTGTTCGATCTTGTTTTGAACTTGTTTGGCCAGATCGCCCTCCAGTACGAGGCTGTTTTCGTCCGAATTTGGTTCGTAGAAACTGAGCTCTTTCCTGTATACGGAAGCCGGATCAATATCTTTGATATCCCATTTCGGCCATGACTCGGGATCGCCGGACGGGAGTTTCTTGACGTAAAGAATGATCTTGTTGGACATGTATCTCTTGCTTCTGTCGAAGTTGATCCGGTCGATCGCCTTGCTGAATTCCTGCAGAGAATCCAAGCCGGGATCACCTTTGACAAATCCAAGACCTTCTATTCCCGTAGTCTCACGGCCAAAGGAGAATTCGGTTATCGGCGCTTCGCTATTCTTTGGAGGATCCTTTATAGTCCGATTCATGTTTTTTTTGATCCAGACATAGATCCTCAGAAAATCCTTTTTAGCGAGACGTGTATAAACAAGCTGTCTTTTTCCATCGATGTATTGATAGTAAAACACCCTTCCGTCCGCGTACAGACTGAACCCCGGAGCCTGCAGTTCCGTTCCCACCAGTGTTGCAACGCCGCCATACGTTTTCTTTTGAAAAATGAGATCGGTGGGTTCATGGTTCTCAAGATAAGAAACGGGTGCGCAGGAAAGGAAAACTAGACACACGAAAGGGTGAAGCGGTCTCAAAGCCATGAGGAATGGACGAGTCACGATTTTGAATTCTCTTTTTTCAGAATGTCGGGCAGTTCACTGATGTCGTTGATCTCGTAATCCGCGCCGTGTTCCTTCGTGTCGAAGATATCTCCGTAGCGGGCGAAAACGGTTTTCATGCCAAGCTGGTTGGCTCCGAGCACGTCGCGTTCCGCCCAGTCGCCGATCATGAGCGTTTCTTCGGCCTTGACATGCAACAGCGACAGCGCTTTCAAAAACGGTGCCGGATCGGGTTTACGTTTGAACGTGTCGTCGTAGGTGACGACCGCATCGAAAACATGATGAAGCTTGAGATAACACAGCCTCAGCCAGGCTTCACGCGCCGGTGCGTCGCTTACCACCGCCAGTTTGAATCCTCCTTTGGTCAATTCGATCAGTGTGGAAGACACGTGCGGATAGGTCACCAGCGATGCCTCCCGGGCCTGGCGATACGCGACAATACCGCTGGCAAGTATCTTGTGATCGATCTTACCGAACATGTTTTCCAGTAAATCGTCAAAGACTTTCTGGTGCTCAAATCCTCTTTCATCGTAGATATGCCAGATACGCTGTATGATCTCATCCTTAGGAAGCCCAAGTCCCGCATCAACCATGGCTTCCACCGCGGCCGTGATCGCTCGCTTTTTCATCGCGATGAAATCCACGAGCGTATTGTCCAAATCAAAAATGACGGCTTTGATCATAGGTGTTTAATGGATATCGTAAACTTTTTTTCTCATGGAAATATTCAGCGCAATCCCGACCAGACTGAGATTGGTCCATAAAGCCGTTCCTCCATAACTGAGCAGCGGCAACGGGATACCGGTAACAGGCATGATGCCTGTGGTCATCCCGATATTGACCATGACCTGAAACGAGAAAAGGGAGGCAATGCCGATCAAGACCAGATTCGCAAATTTATCATCCACCACATCGGCGATGAGAATGAGCCGGAATATCAGGATACCGAACAAAAGAAGCAGAAACGCCGCTCCCAGAAAACCGAACTCCTCTCCGACGACCGTAAAGATAAAATCGGTATGCTGCTCAGGCAGGAATTTCAATTGTGTTTGGGTTCCCTGCATAAAACCTTTTCCCGTAAAACCGCCGGCACCGATGGCAATTTTGGATTGGCGCACCTGATATCCGCTGCCTTGCGTGTCCCTCTCCGGCTCAATGAAGTTCAGGATGCGCTCCTTCTGATAGTCTTTGAGAGAATCCCACAAAGGCTCCGACGAAAGTCCGACTATGATGTTCAGTGCAAATACGGCCAGGATGATCCCCGTCTTACGTTTTGAAAAGTAGAGGATAGCAAGAATGACAAAAAGGGTCAGGATAAAAGCTTCGAAACTATACCCGGATCCGATATGTACGAGAACGGTGGCGATCGGGGAGAACATGACAAAGATCGAGAATAAAGAAATCCCATGCCAATACAGGATCGGCAAGGCGACACTGCCTATGCACAATGCCGTTCCGAGATCAGGCTGTTTCATAACAAGGAACAGGGGGATGAGGATCAGAGCGAATGTGATGGCAATATTAGCGATATGGGCCGGATTAACCCGGCTGAGGGCGAGCATCCGCGCCACGCAAAGAATGGCAGCGATCTTCGCAATTTCCGACGGCTGAAGACTGAATGGGCCGATCGCAAACCAGCGCTGGGCGCCGTACCGCACCGAGCCCATGACAAAAACCAGGACAAGCAGGATAAGGGTCACGGCGTACAATGAAATCGCCGCACCGTCGATCAGCCGTATCGGGATCAGAATGATAATCATCATCAGCAATAATCCGATACCGAAATGAATCAGTTGTTTGGTGAAATTGAAATGAAGTTCTTCTCCTCCGTAATACGTGGAGCTGTAAATACTGGCAAGCCCGATGCCGCACAATAGAAGTGTCGGTACAAGGATGAAATAATCCAGATCTTTTAGAAAACTCCTGATCTTTTCTGCGATCATAATTTAGGGCGTTAATTGAGCGTTTCTGATGGACTGGAACCGTTTTTCTTTTAATTCCGACGGATCGAAAGGCTTTTTCCCTCGGACGTAGTTAAAATAGTAATTCATGACCGTCGCCGAAACCGGAGCGGCCACATCGGAACCTTCGCCCCCGTTTTCCATAAGGATCACAACGGCTATCTCGGGATCGGCATAGGGCGCAAAGCCGATGAACCAGCCGTGGTAGTTGCCGTGAACGTTTTCGGCCGTGCCGGTCTTGCCGGCGGCCTGCCACTTGGTCCACGCGCGTTTGCCGGTACCTTCGTAGGTATTCACGACAGCCCACATGGCCTGGCGCATGAGTTCAATGTGATCCGGTTTCACAGGGACCGTCTTGATAGGATACAGGATCTTTCTGATTCCTTCCTGATCCTCCGCGTAACGTACGAAATGCGGCTGCTGGTATTTACCCGAATTGGCGAGCATGGCTGCATATTGCGCCAGTTGGACCGGGGTCACCAGGATCTCTCCCTGACCGATTCCCAGATTGACGACCGTTCCGGATTTCCAATTATTCCTGCCGTAACGGCTGTCGAAATAATCCGTGGTCGGGATCACGCCTTTTCTTTCGTTGGGAAGATCAACACCCGTAAGCTCTCCAAGTCCGAACATTTTGGCATATTTGGCGAGTTTGTTGATTCCCAACTGCCAGGCGATCGTGTAATAATACACGTCGCAGGAATGCGTGATGGCTCCGTGCATATTGACATGACCGTGGCCGGTCCAGTTCCAGCAGCGGAAACGATTGCCGCCAAGCAAGTAAAATCCCTTGCATTCAATATAGGTTTCCGGTGTCACAAGACCTTCTTCCAGTGCGGCAATGGAGGTGATCATCTTGAATGTGGAACCCGGCGCATATCCGCTTTGTACGATCCGGTTGAACATGGGCTTATCGGGATTCTCATTGAGTTCCTTCCATTGATCCAGAGTGATGCCTTCGACGAACCACCGGATGTTATAATCCGGCTTGCTGGTCGCCGCGAGAATATCGCCGGTGCGAACATCCATGACGATGATGGATCCCTTGTTCGGCCCCAGGACGCTCTCAACGAATCTTTGATAATCCAGATCTATGGTCAGATACAGGTTATAACCATCGGTCGGATGTTTGACGATCCCGAGGTCTTTTACAACTTTTCCCTTGGCATCGCTTTGAAGCTGATGATAACCTTTCTGTCCGCGCAGTTCGATCTCGTAGAATTTTTCAATTCCGGCCGCTCCGACGCGTTCGCCGATCTTATAGTCGGTATCGGCGAAATCACCGGTCTTGTAGTAGCCGATCGTCTGTTCGGTGATCTGGTTGAGGTAGCCGATGATATGCGGCATCGTGATTTCGGATGCATAGATGCGGTGAATATCCACTTTGAAATCCAGTCCTGGATGCTTATTCTTTTCTTCCTCCAACTGCGCGATTATCGTAAAGTCCACGTCTTCTTTGATCGTTACCGCGGTATACGGCCAAACGCCGCGCAATTTTTGCCGTATGGCATCGGGGGACATCTGAAGGTGTTGGGCCAGGTACTCGAATTCAGACGCGCTGTTGGTGTCAAATTCTGCCGGCGTGATCTGCACTGAAAAGGTCGGTTGATTTTCTACGATCAGTTTTCCGTATCGGTCAAAAATCAGACCGCGGGCGGGTATCTGATCGATCATTCGGGTGGCATTGTTCTCCGCACGCGCGGCAAAATAATTCGTCTGAACGATCTGGAGATAAAACAGGCGGGCCAGCAATATCAGCCATAAGAAACCGATAGTCAGGGAAAAGATGACGGAACGCGTATTCATAGGGTCTCGCGTGGGCTAATATTCGTATTGGATATCATAGTGCACGAAATTCAAAAACCGGTCTGGTATGGCCAGCCGGAGCGTAAAGGCCGCAACGGCGCTGTAAACCGCATTAGGCACAGCATGCTGCGTGTACAGCGAATAGAAATTCAGGGACGAATCCAGGGCCATGAAACCGTAGAACAAGAATCCCTGGATGAGTGCGCTAAAGAAAACGCTAATCGGAAAATAATATTTCTCTACCAATAATACTTTATCCGCACGGAAATAACGGGCAATAAATCCGATCACGGTCTTGCAGAGCGCATTCAATCCGTAGAAATCAATCAGCACATCTTGAAGGAGACCGGCTGAAAATCCGAAAACCGAGCCGCCCATCTGACCCAGCCGGATGCCTACGAAAACGGTAAGGATCAGCAGCAGATCCGGAAAATTGGGTCCGATGGAAAGAAACGGGTTGATCAGAGCGGATTGAAGAAAATAAAAGATCAATCCCGTGATGACGAGCGTCAGAATAAGCTGATTTCTTTTGCGGCGCATATTGAAAAAATCGTTTAAGTAAACGGTTAAGGCTTGATCGTAAAATAGCTTTCAAATCCGACACGTTCGGTGAGCGTCTTTGACGTATCGGTGACAACAAATACCTCTTCGATCGTATTAAAGTCAACGGATGTCTTCACATGAATATTCTTGAAAATACCCTCAATCTCATTGTCGATCGCTTCTACGACGCCGATCTGAAAATTGGGCAGAAAAAATTCGCTGTATTCGGAAGTCAAAATAACATCTCCGATTCTCACGTCAAGATTCTTCAGAACACCGTAGAAGCCTACCCGGTTGGGAGTGCCCTGCCAGAAGACGATCCCGTTGAGACGCGTACGCTGGATGACCGAAGCGGCGCGGAACGTTTTGTCCAGCATGATCTGACAAACGGAGTAATGATCATCGGTATGCGTGATCATGCCGACCAACCCGCGGTCGGTGATGACATTCTGGTGTTCCCGGACGCCGTCGCGAAACCCCTTGTCTAATGTGATCGTACTCATGCCGGGATCCGGCGCCTTCATAATGATCCGTGCGGGGATGGTATTCAAAGGAAAGCGCTGCTGGAACTTCAGCATCTGACGGAGCTTGATATTCTCAAGGAAAGCGTCTTCCAATACGATATTGCGCTTGGAAAGCTCGATATTGCGCTGCATCATTTCCCGGTTCGTCTCTTCCCATTGCCAGACCCTGGGGAAACGGCTGATTTGTTCGCCGATCAGTGCTGAAATATAAATGGCGCGTTTTCTGAAATACGTTATTTGAGGGTTGGTATTGGATTCCAGCAGAATGGCAGAAACGATCAGGAGAAGCAGAAAGACGAAGTAACTTCTGTAGACATCAATGATCTGAAAAAAATCGTCACGGATATTTTTTATCTTCCAAAGCATAGCGGTTCTTTCCTATGATGTATGGAATCGGACCGCATGGCGCATGGATTCTTTTCCGGCGATATTCATGAAAAGGGACGAATTAATATTTCTTCGCTTTCAGAATGACCTGCTGGTATTTGGACAGGTTTTCCAGCACGATACCCACGCCGCGAACGACTGCGGTGAGAGGGTCTTCGGCAACGATGACCGGCAAACCGGTTTCCTTTTTGATACGTTCGTCGAGGCCTTTGATCAATGCGCCGCCGCCGGTAAGGACAATGCCGCGGTCAAGAATGTCCGAAGCGAGTTCGGGCGGCGTGCGTTCCAGCGTATTCTTGGTACCTTCGATGATCTTGGAAATCGGTTCGTTCAGGGCTTTGCGGACTTCGGCAGAATCGGTGGCCAGCGTGCGGGGAATGCCCGAGACGATGTCGCGCCCTTTGATCTCCATCGTCAGCTCTTTGGGCAGCGGAACGGCAGAACCAATATTGCATTTGATCTCTTCGGCCGTCTGGTCGCCGAGCAGAAGATTATGCTGAATGCGGAAATATTGAATGATAGCTTTCGTGAGTTCGTCGCCGGCATTGCGGATGGAGCGGTCGCAGACGATACCGCTGAGCGCGATTACGGCGATCTCGGCCGTGCCGCCGCCGATATCCATGACCATACTGCCTTTGGATTCTTCGATATTGATACCGACTCCGATCGCGGCGGCCATAGGTTCGGCCACGAGGTAAACTTCCTTGGCTCCGGCATGTTCCGCCGAGTCACGAACGGCGCGCTGTTCCACCATCGTGATACCGCTGGGGACGCCGATGACCACGCGTTTGCCCATGAACCGCGCCGGACTTACCTTGCGGATAAATTCCTGCAGCATGAGTTCGGTCATCTCAAAATCCGCGATGACGCCGTCTTTCAGCGGGCGAACCACGATGATCTCCTCGTGGGTGCGGCCCATCATTTCTTTGGCTTCTTTGCCGATGGCGATGAGCTTATTGCTGCGCTTGTTGATCGCAACGATGGACGGCTCGTTAATCACGATGCCTTTGTTTCTCACATACACCAGCGTATTAGCTGTGCCCAGGTCGATGGCGATTTCGTTGTTAAAGATATTGAATAATTCCATAGAGTGAAATGTCTCCAATTAGTGTTTGAAATGCCGTATCGACGTGAAGATCATGGTCATATGGTGTTCATTGGCCGCATCGATGACTTCCTGGTCCTTGACGGAACCGCCCGGCTGAATCACAGCTGTCGCGCCGGCTTTGGCGGCGGCATCGACGCCGTCGCGGAACGGGAAGAAAGCATCGGAAGCGATGGCGGAACCTTTAAGATCAAGTTTTGAGTTCTTTGACTTTAATACCGCAATCTCGGCGGAATCCACGCGGGACATTTGTCCGGCGCCGATCCCGAGCGTTCGGTCCTTGGCGGCGTACACGATCGCGTTGGATTTGACGTGTTTCACGACGCGCCAGCCGAATTCCAGCGCGGCCATCTCATCGGCCGTAGGTTGACGTTTGGTCACCACTTTCCATTTCGTCGGATCGGAAAAATCCACCAGGTGATTGTCGCTCTCCTGCACGAGATAGCCGTCAAACGACTTTTTGACTTCCAAAAGCTGGGCGGCGGATTTTCGCGATTCGGTAAAATTGTATTTGATCAAGCGGATGTTTTTCTTTTTGCCCATGATGGCCAGCGCATCCTCATCAAAATCCGGCGCGATCACGGCCTCGACGAAAACATCGCCGATCTCCTGTGCAATGGCCGCATTGACCTTGTCGTTGAATCCGATGACGCCGCCGAAAGCGGAGACCGGATCGGTCGCGCGGGCATTCTGATACGCGACATGCAGATCGTTGTGTATGGCGATGCCGCACGGGTTGGTATGCTTGATGATCACGCAGCACGGTTTGTCAAAATCGGACACGATGCGCACGCAGGCGTCGAGGTCAATGATATTATTGTACGAAAGTTCCTTACCGTGCAGCTGCTCGTAAAATTTCTTTGTTTGCGCGGATGAAGCGTAGAACGAAGCCTGCTGATGAGGATTTTCGCCATAACGGAGGTGCTGGATCTTCTTGAGATTGATGGATAAGGCATCCGGCAATTCGGCCGGAGCATTCGTTCGTTTACCTCCAAAGTAGCTGGAAATGATGCCGTCGTAACGCGCCGTGTGTTCGAAGGCTTTGACCATAAGTCCGAAGCGGGTTTCTTGTGAAACGGTGCCGGATTTGAGTTCGTCAAGGATCTTGCCGTAATCCGCCGGGTCAACGAGCACGATGACGTCTTTGTAATTCTTTGAGGCGGAACGGATCATCGAAGGGCCGCCGATGTCGATATTCTCAATGGCTTCTTCGAGATGAACATCCGGTTTGGCGATGGTCGCTTCGAAGGGATAAAGATTGACGACCACCATGTCGATCATGGCAATGCCGTGTTTCTTCGCTTCGGCCATGTGCGTGGCATTATTGCGAAGAGCCAGAAGGCCGCCGTGGATCCTGGGATGCAGGGTTTTGACCCGGCCGTCCATCATTTCGGGAAATTCGGTCACATCGGATATTTTGATTACAGGGATACCGGAATTCTGCAGGGCGGTGGCCGTTCCTCCCGTAGAGATAATTTCGACACCCAAGCCGTGCAAAGCCTTGGCAAAATCGACGATCCCCGTTTTGTCTGAAACGCTTATCAGCGCACGTTTGATCATGATGTTCAATATGATAAATGTAAAATAATTCGTTAATTAAAACGTGGAAATGTAGAGAATGCGGCAGAAAAAAGCAACGATAGAAATTATTATTGATTAACCGCCAAGGGCACAAAGTTCGCAGGTAAAAGCCGTTAACAACAAAGCCCGACAAATGAGCCAGGCATTGCTAAAATGAGGTTAATTACATTTCCAATCGTTTACGGAAATGTGTAACGATAGAGTCCGTATGGGCCAGTTAAAATCTGCCGGTGGTCAGGAGTAATTACAAAATCATTTTGACCCAAAGGGTTACCCTCCCGTAGTACTTTAAACTTAGTCCAAGAACTATCAGTCAATTGCTTATTAAATAATACCACTTCAATACCAGGCCGGTATGATAACGCAAACAGTTCGTTTGCGGTAGATATGTTTTCAACCTTAACAGAGCTATATGAGAATAAGCCCTCATTTAAATCAGACCAATTGGCGCCGACATCTGTGCTATTCCAAATTCCAAGAGGCCCTATGCAGGCGTATAATCCGGTTTCAGGGTCCACATAAAGGTGTTCCACAATATGTCCCCATCTTGTGATTGCCGTCGTATCCCAGGACAAACCGCCGTTTGTTGTTTTTAAGACACTACCGTTGTTGTGCCCCACATAGACAATGTTATTTTGGGCGTCAACCGCAAGAGCAGTATTAGTCCCTTTCAATTCAATTCTCGTTCCAATGCTCGTCCAACTCTCTCCTCCGTTCGTACTTTTGTAAATGTCGCCGCCAAAAAAACCCCCGGTGCCGGCATAGAGAGTGTTGGTATTATTCGGGTCAATGACCATTTCATATACGCGTGTTTCCCAATCAAGATATATGCCCTGACTGGCATTTGCCCATGTATTGCCTCCGTCGGTACTTTTTACGATCTCATGAGGCACGGCATAGATCACGTTGGGGTTAGAAGGGTCGATATCGAGATCCGAATAAGTTGAACTGCTGATAAGTAATGTGTCCCACGTGATGCCACAGTTCCTGGTTCGAAAAAGTTTTGACAATATCCCATCGCTGAAATTGAACGCGGTGCCGACAAAAATAACTCTGGCATCGGTTGGATGGATGGCAATTGCAGAAACGTTTTCACCGGCAAGGCCGAGGAATTCCCATTCCCCCACCAGACCTGCGCAGGAATCAGAACTGCACGTATCTCCTACACACGTATCCACCTGACAGGAATCCGGTGGCAAGCCTTCGCAGGGATCGGTATCTTTTTTATCCTCGCAGCCCCAGAAGGAAAATAGAGTCAGGCATAATATGAGTAAAAGGCCTATTACAAGAATATTTGCATTTGACTTAAACATGATAGAGAAGGTCTGACGGCAAAATCAATCTGGTGAGAAAAACTATAATGTACATGAAACAGTAATTTACCGTGACTAAAACCATACGCTTATTGTCAGCGTTGCTTTAATAGTATGTACACAAAAAAACCCCGTTCGCCTCAGGCTCACGGGGTTTTTTGATCAACGTTTTATTCCCGGGTTCCCTCGCCCCATTCATAATCCATCAGTAGTTTGAATTCCACTTTTTTGTCGTCGTCTTCGGAAGGATTGTCAAAGATCAGATAGTACAGGGTTTTGGCTGTTTTGTATTTATTGGTCAGCCGGATCTTGAAATTATCGGTGATCTTCTCGCCGGAAGAGTAATAGGTTTTATAAGCCTGGTCCTTTTCAAATTTGAGGAAATTCTCTTCGTCCATCACAAATACTTTGGCTTTCCGGTCGCCGCCATCCAGCACGCGCCACTCGCCTTCGATGGAAATGGCATTCATCTTATCCTCGAGGACGATCTCGTACTGATAGAATTCACCGGCTTTCAGCGTTTCGTTCTTTTCCACTTTGTTATTCTCGGCGTTGATCACGCCTTTGGTGCTGCCGCCGCATGCCGTGATCCACAAAACGGCTGACAACGCCAGTAAAGAGATATACATTTTTTTCATTATGATTCTCCTAAAAGGTTGGACATTGGTTTGTGGGTTAATCTGAAGCAATATAACAAAGTAAACGGATGAAAACCCAAGAAAAAGAATAGAACACAGATTTAACGGATAAGACGGATTTACACAGATAATTGAGAAGGCAAAGAAGATCCGTCATGATCGGTTGGATCCGCGTCATATGTGTGTTATGGCACTAGCCCTTGTAAAAAACCCATTTTCCTAATTCTTTGAACGTCACTTTTTTACCGTACATCAGGATACCCACGCGGTAGATCTTGGCCGCCATCCATGTGGTTAGCAAGAAACCTCCGATCAGGCAACTCATGGAAAGCAGCGTTTGCCAGAGGGGAACGCCATACGGAATGCGCGCCAGCATGACGATCGGGGAGGTAAAAGGTATCATGGAACCCCAGAAGGCGGTAGCGCCGTGCGGGTCGTTGACAGCCACCTGCATCATGAAGAAAGCCAGAATGATCGGGATGGTCACCGGGAAAGATAAGGACTGGGTGTCGCCGGGATCGTTGGCGCCGGAAGCGGCGGCGGCGTAGAGCGATGCGTAGAACAGATAGCCGCCGAAGAAATAGAAAATAAACAAAACGAACAGTTCGGTAAAATTAATGCTGTCCAGATTCTTCATAAAGACCGACATCGCTTCGGCGTCGCGGGCGTTGACACCTCCTTGTGCGAGAGTCTCTGGCTGAACATTGGTCAGTTGTCCGCCAAACACAGCCAGCGCGATCTGGCCGAGAAATACGCTGATGATGATCCAGCCGGCGAGTTGCGTCAGACCGACTGCGGCAATACCGAGGATCTTACCCAGAAGCATTTGGAACGGTTTGACCGATGAAACGATCACTTCCATGATGCGGTTGGCTTTTTCTTCTACAACGCCGTTCATCACCATCACGCCGTAAATGATCAGCGTAATGTAGATGATAATTCCCATGATGAACGCCGTGACCAGCGCGACAACCTTGTTGTCAGACTTCTCGCCCTCCTCGCTCATGATGATCGTTTCGACAGACACTTTGGACTTGAGGTCGCTGATGAATTTTTCATCCAGGCCTGCCTTGTTTAGCCTAAGTTTTTCGATCTCGCGGGAGAGTTCGCCCTGCAAATAAAGGCCCGCCGAAAATCCCAGTCCGCGTGTGGAAAAGTATCGGATCCCTTCCGGGCGGTCCGATTCAAATTTTGGAATATGAAGTATGCCGTCGTATTTCTTTTCTTTGTAGGTCTTTTTAAGATCATCCAACGATTGGTTTTCGTAGGAAAAAACGATCAGCCGGGAGCTGTTGAATTTATCGGCGAAAAAACCGGAATCGTCCACTACGGCGATCTTGTCGGTATCGTTATTGCGTCCGATCAGAAAGATTATCGCCGGCAGCACCGCAAGGCCCAAGGGTACGAGAAGCGTGGTGAGGATGAAGGATCTTTTGGTGACGCGGCTGAGGTATTCGCGTTTGATGATGAGGAATAATTTATTCATGGCCGTCCTTCGTTACTTGTTCTTTGAAGATCTCGTTGAGTGAGGGCAGGAGTTCCTGGAACGAGTGGATCTCGATCTTGTCCATGAGGAATTTCAGCAGTTCATTAGGTTTGTTTTGCGGCTTGATCTGCATGAACAGTTCTCCGGGCGCCTTATGGACCACGGTAAAATCCGGGTGTTTGAGTTCGGGTAATCCGCCTTCAAAAGTAATTTTGTATACGTTCTTCTTAAATTGCTGTTTGATCTGCCGCACGCCGCCGTCGAGGATCTTTTTTCCTTTATTGACCAATACGATCGCATCGCAGATCTCTTCCACTTGTTCCATCCGGTGCGTGGAGAATATGATCGTCGCGCCTTTTTCCTTGAGGCGATAGATCTCCTCTTTGATCAGGTCGGCATTGATCGGGTCCAGGCCGGTGAAGGGTTCGTCGAAGATCAAAAGTTCCGGTTCGTGCACCACCGTGGCGATGAACTGTACTTTCTGCTGCATGCCTTTGGAGAGTTCCTCGATCTTTTTATTCCACCAGTCGGCGATGTCGAACTTTTCGAACCACATTTTTACTCTTTTATGAGCTTCGGTCGAAGAAAGGCCGCGCAATTGCGCCAGATAAACAATATGATCGCCGACTTTCATTTGTTTGTAGAGTCCGCGTTCTTCGGGCATGTATCCGATCTCTTCCGAGTGCAGGGAGTGCAGTTTTTCGCCTTTGAAAGCGATATGCCCTTCGTCCGGCATGGTGATCTGTGTGATCATGCGGATCAGAGAGGTTTTGCCGGCGCCGTTAGGGCCAAGCAGTCCGAAGATCGTTTTAGGCGGAATGCTCAGGCTGATTCGGTCAACGGCCGTAATGCCGTTGAACCGTTTGACGACGTTTTCAATGGTGAGAATGTGTTGTTCGCTCATAATTTCTGCGGTCCATGGGTATGATTTAAAAATCACGTTCAATCTATTTTGTTCCGATAGCTAATGTATCAGAAATTCGGCGAATGACCGAATACCTTCGGCGAAATGCATTCACGGAACAACGAAGAACTTACGCCGGCCGGTCCAATTTGTTTCGAAACAAAAAAAAAGCAGATGAATAGAGGATCATCTGCTTTGTCTCAAAATCAAATTTTGAAAATCAATACTTCACCAGATCCGTCAACGCGCCGATAATGTCCTGATCCTGCGGCAGGATCATTTCTTCGAGGAACCAGTTGTACGGAACGGGCGAAAATTTGCCCGCGACCCGGCGCACCGGCGCATCGAGATGTTCGAAGGACGAATTCATGATCTGCGCGACGATCTCCGAACCGAAACCGCAGAATTCCACATCCTCGTGAACTACCAGGCATTTGCCGGTCTTCTTAACGGATTGCGCGATGAGTTCCGTGTCGAGCGGATAGATCGTGCGGATGTCGATGACCTCGACCTGCACGTTGTGCATTTGTTCCATATGTTTGGCGGCCATCAGCGATTTCTGCACCATCATGCCGTAGGTGACGATCGTGATATCGCTTCCTTCACGGCGGATCGCGCCTTTGCCAAAAGGCAGTAAATAATCACTATCCGGTTCCGGTGATTGGGCGAAACCCTGACGGTACATGCCCTTGTGTTCGAGAAACAGGACAGGATCGTCGCAGCGGATGGCGGTTTTCAGAAGCCCTTTGGCGTCGGCGGCATTGGACGGCAGTGCGATCCGAAGGCCCGGAATATGAGCAAAGAAGGATTCAATATTCTGCGAATGGCACAGCGCGCCGTGAATGTATCCTCCGATGGGGATACGGACCACGACGGGGCATTTCCAGTGGTTATTGGAACGGTAGCGCATGGTGGAGAGTTCGTTGCGGATCTGCATCATGGCCGTCCAGACGTAATCGCCGAACTGGATCTCCACGACCGGTTTCCATCCGCGGGACGCCAGGCCGATGGCCGTTCCGACGATACTCGATTCCGCCAATGGAGAATTGAATACCCGGTCGGCACCGAATTTTTTGGACAGACCTTTGGTGGCTGTGAATACGCCGCCTTTGTCATCCTGTATATCTTCGCCGAACATGATGATCTTCGGATCGCGCTCCATTTCCTCGGCCATCGCGTGATTGATCGCGTCTACGAGAACGATCGGGTTGCCTGACGGAACGGATTTTTCATAAACCAGTTCATCCGGTTCTTCCGAAAAAACAAATCGCATGGCCGTGCTCTTTTCCGGAAAGGCCTGGGATTCCGCCCAATCGGCGGCCTGATCGACTTCTTTAAAGCAGGATTCGCGGAATTCTTTATCGTCTTTGGCGGAATGGACTCCATTCTCGATCAGAAAACGCGACATCTGTTCGATCGGATCCCGTTCGCGGTCCTTGGCCAGATCTTCTTCTTTGCGGTACTTACGCTGGTCGTCCGAAGAGGAGTGGGGGAGAAGGCGAATAACGTCCGCGACCACCAGACAGGGTCCTTTGCCGGTGCGGGCCACTTCGGCGGCTTCTTTTACTACGGCATAGGTTTCGAGAAAATTAGTTCCGTCCATCTCAAAACAATTCAGATTCTCATAGCCGGCGCCTATTTTAAAAATGGAATGACCGGCGGTCTGCTGCCAGATGGGAACGGAAATGGCGTATTTATTGTCCTGAATGAAGAAGATCACGGGAAATTTCTCGCGGCTGGCCCAATTGAGCGCTTCATGAAAATCGCCCTGGGAAGTGGTACCTTCGCCGGAAGAAACATAGACGATCTCGTCCGTTTTTTCTTTGACGGCGCCCATCGCGCAGCCCACGGCCTGCAGGAACTGTGTTCCTGTAGGGCTGGATTGTGAAACGATCCGGTGTTCTTTATGTCCGTAGTGCTGAGGCATTTGCCGGCCGCCGGAATTGGGGTCGTCGGCCTTGGCCAGAAAACACATCATGATCTCCTGCGGCGTCATGCCGACGCTGAGGGTCAATGCCTGATCGCGGTAATAGGGATAAAACCAGTCCTTGCCGGGTTTCAGCGCAAATCCCGCCGCGACCTGCGCCGCTTCATGGCCGGAACAACCGATATGGAAAAAACTCTTGCCCTGCTTCAGCATGCGCAGCATTTTGTCGTCAAGCTGACGCGAAAGGATCATCAATTTATAAGCCTGAAGAAGACGCACTTTCGTGAGCTCCGGGAAATCGGATAATTGATACTTCTTCTGCGGGGCGCCTGCTTTAACATTAGCGGTCTGAGTTTGTATGGGCATGGAACTCCTTGATATATGAATGCCGGGCTAAGATGTTTTCAATTTCCGCCCATTGTATTGAAAAAATTGAATAATCACAAGCACATTTTAAATTGACATGAACCGAAGGAGCCAATGAACAGCCGTTCAACTATTGCTTTAGATACAATAGGCTAGTATCTTGAACTGATCGTGAGGTAAACAATCGTATCACCAGTAGAGAACAATTCGTAAGGTAATCAATTATGGATTTTAATGCCTATTCAATCATATTGATCCTTTGCGGTTTAGTCATTTTATCGTATCTGTTTGGAATTCTCAGTACTTGGTCCAAGATACCTTCAGTATTGTTGCTGATGGCGCTGGGAATTCTATTAAAATCCCTTTCTGATCTTATCGATTTCAAGCTGGAAGGGGTAACCCGTTATGTTGAGTTTTTGGGGGTCATAGGTCTAATCATGATCGTTCTGGAAGCCAGCCTTGATTTGGAATTCACTAAGGACAAAATCGGGATCGTTAGGAGCGCCTTTTTTTCATCCCTCGTGATCTTAGTAGTGTCTAGCGGCTTGGTATCTTGGGTCTTCTATCTGTGGCTTGAGCAACCTTTCCGCCAGAGCATTATTTACGCCATACCGCTATCTATCATAAGTAGCGCCATCGTAATCCCTAGTGTTGTGCATATGGACGCAAGCCGGAGGGAATTTATCATTTTTGAAGTTGCATTCTTTGATATTCTGGGGGTCATGTTCTTTAATTATTTCTTATCCAAAGAAATTCTAACCGGAAATTCAGCACTAACTTTTTTTGGACAACTTCTCCTCATGATTGGACTTTCGTTTGCAGCCTCAGTATTTCTGCTCTTTGTTCTTTCAAGAATCAAGAGCCATGTGAAGATCTTCTTGCTTTTTGCAGTAATCATCATGTTGTATGTCGTTGGAAAAATCAATCATTTACCATCGCTTATGCTGATCGTGGCATTCGGCCTGCTCCTTGACAATTTTTCAATCTTTACCGATCGGTTCCCGTCACTGTTTTCGGCCGACGTTCTTCCTACGGTTGTCGAACAATTCAAACATATTACCGCAGAGTCTTCGTTTCTTATCCGAACGTATTTTTTTGTTATTTTTGGTTACTCTATTGATCTTGCCGCCTTGAAAAATCTGGCCGTCATTGAAATGGGAAGCGCGATTGTAGGAGTCTTATTGTTGGTAAGGTTTCTTTATCTTCATTTTTTTCTCAAATCGAGACTTTGGCCCGAGCTTTTCATCATGCCGAGGGGCTTGGTCACCATACTCTTGTTTTACACCATACCCGCAGAATATAGAATAGCAGATTTTGATGAAGGAATACTTTTCTTTGTCATTGCGATTACTAGCCTCATGATGATGGTTGGGCTTGCTTCGTATAAGAATAAATCCGCTGCCGACACCAACAAGTGACTTATTTTAATCACTTTGTTCTATTTATAATCTGATATAGATCCTGTCTTCGATCTTGCCAATTTAGCACGCTTCCGGTTTGTCTGTGTTTTTTCAGCAATTCTAGATCCACTTCATCCACGATGACCATTTCAACATTAGGGGTAGCTTCTGCCTGAATGGCGTCTCGTGTGAATGGTATGTCCGATGGTGTGAAAATGGCGGATTGCGAATAATGAATATCAAGATTTTCTACGTCGGGCAAGTTTCCCACGCTTCCGGATATAACAACATAGACATGATTTTCAATGCACCGGGCCTGTGCGCAGTAGCGAACGCGAAGATAGGCGTAACGTTCGTCCGTGCAAAACGGAACAAAAATGATCTGGGCGCCTTGTTCGACGGCCATTCGGCTCAACTCAGGGAATTCGACATCGTAACAAATTTGAATGGAGATTTTACCTTTATCCGTGTCAAAAACCTTCAATTCATTTCCCGGTTTGACGCCCCACCATCTTTTTTCATTTGGAGTGATATGTAATTTGTATTGTTTGTCTAGTGTGCCGTCGCGACGAAATAAATAAGCAACATTGTATAAATCATCTTGCTCGACCGTGAAATGTGATCCGCCGATTATGTTTACATTGTACTGAACGGAGAGCCTGGTAAAAAGCTCCAGGTAAGGTTTGGTAAATTTTGATAACTCCCTTATGGCCAAAGCAGGCCTATCTGATGGAAGAAACGAAAGGAGCTGCGTCGTGAAAATTTCAGGAAAAACTATAAAATCAGATTTGTAATCCGAAGCCACATCCACGAAGTATTCAGCCTGCTTTGCGAAATCATCAAAGCTCTTGAGCGGGCGCATTTGGTACTGAACGGCGCAAATTCTAACCGGCGCAATACGAGCCCATTTTATGGACTTGTCGGGTACATAATCCAAATTGGTCCATTCCAGGAATGTGGCATAGCCTCTTGAATCCGTATCCGCCATGAGATAGTTGGGTATCAATCGTTTGAGTACGAATCCGTTTGACAGTTGTGTTGTTAATACCGGATCGATGAGTTTTTTGTCTATGACTTTGTCAACGTATTCACGCGCATTCATTTGTTCCGCATATTTGCCGTATCCAGGAATCCTTCCACCTATGATAATTCGCATCAGGTTGTTTTCTCTAGCAATTCTCTTTCTTGATTCGTACAAACGCCGTGCCAGCTTGAGACCACGAAAATCAGGATCGACCATGATCTCAATTCCGTACAAGGTGTCGCCGTTAGGCGTATGATTCGTTATGTAACCATCATTTGTGATTTCCCTCCAGCTGTGCCATTCAGAATAGAGATCGAAATTGAGTATCAGGCTGCTTGATGAAGCAACAATCTTGTTATCATATTCAACAGCAATCTGTCCTTCCGGGAATATCGAGATTTGACTTCTAAATTGTTCCAAACCCCATGGCTTCATACCCGGAAAGCATTTCAACTGCATGGTGATAACGGCATCGTAGTCTTCCATATGTAAGACGCGAACCGTAATTTTCTTTTCAAAATCTTTTAATTCCATTTTTCAGGCTCCCGCATTGTTCAAAACAATATACTGATAAAGGGAAAAAAGAGTAAACATTTTTCAAAAGGCTAAATAAACTTCCATGATATGATGATTTTAAAGAAAAGTTGTTGTATTAGTGAGTATAAAAAGTTACTTTAATGTGTATGTGTGAAACCATCAAAATACTTTTCTCCAAAGCCGTTATACTGACGTATATCTTCGTCTGTTATTCTGCAATCACGGACAAAGAAACGCCGCTATGTACGGTCAATCCGATCCCTTCATTCAGCGTTAATGATGTTGCATACCCGACGGCCATCGTCATACAGATCACTTCCGCTGAGCATCTGCGTCCGACTAAAGAATCAACTCATTTTGTCGATATCATACCGATCCGCTATTTTGAATTTCTCGTTTCACAAAGCTCATGGGTTCGGCTGGAATCTCATGAACTTATAATACTTGAAGATCCCCTTGCCATACCTTCCCGAGGCCGCGCACCGCCGGTTGCCTGATTTCTATATTTATCTCCCATCTTTATTCTAATGGCTTTGCAGTAAGGACCTTGATTCATTTGAGGTCATGTTATTGCATTCCAGGTCTGTTTATCGTGTGAGCCTATTCGACCGTGCGAAAACTGTTTTCACGGTGGGTACACATGATACACATGCATTTAAAACTTTGTAGTAAAAAGGAGTGTACCATGGAAAATTTCAAAATTCCCAATGGCCGTGACAGTGCGGTATTCTATATCTATGTTGTTTTATTTGTACTCGGGTATGGAACGCTTGTTGCGGCAGTCATGTTGAAATGACAAACAACGGCGTCGAAGATTCTATTTTAGATATTTCAATAATATTTGGAAAGGACATAAAATGAAAAGCGAAACCCCTGCGGCAAAACCTGTTCCAAAGTCCCTTTTTTACGTTCTTATGGGAATCATTGGAGTTGGGGTCATTGCTGTCATCTTAAGAATGGCAGGTCTTATTTAGTATATAATGAATAACAGGAGGTCCAATGAAATTGAACTTGATTGATAGATTATATGTCTTGTTATGCGGAGCGGCAATTATCTTGCTGATACCTGAACTGATTCATCGGGTGCCCGGTGCGGCTCCGGTGGTCTTTGGTATCCGCTATGAATTTATCCTTTTTGGATTAACTTTGATCGGAGTTGCCCTCTATCACCACAAGACTCTGCAGGTGGCGTTATCCGGCCTCGCCGCGATCACCCTTTATAAACTATTCGTGATCGGGTTCGATCTGGTTACGCATTTGCAGCACGAAGCTTCCATATTGACTAATTTGCTTGGCCTCCTGTTGGGCTTTGCGATTCTGTCAAAGCATTTTGAAGAATCGCGGGTCCCGGACATCCTTCCCAGTTGGCTGCCTCCAGGCTGGCTGGGAGGGTTTGTCCTTTTGTTTTTGGTTTGGATCATGTCGTCGTTTCTTGACAATATTGCGGCGGCGATGATCGGCGGAACGATAGCACTAGTCGTATTCAAGAAAAAGGTTCACATCGGTTATTTGGCGGCGATCGTGGCGGCGAGTAATGCCGGCGGTGCGGGCAGCGTCGTCGGTGATACGACCACGACGATGATGTGGATCGACGGTGTGTCTGCGCTGGATGTGACGCACGCTTTTTTCGCTGCGGCGGTTGCTCTTCTTTGTTTTGGATTTATAGCCGCCCGCCAGCAATTTGCTCATCAACCGATCGTACAATCCGATATTAGTGCAATACGGATTGATTGGATCAAAATATTGGTCGTGGTTCTGATACTTGCCGGTGCTATAGCAACGAATATTCTTCTCGATTTTCCGGCGGCCGGCGTTTGGATCGCGATCCTGATCGGGGCAACTTTCAGTAAGACGTCGTGGAATGAGCTGCCGCATGCTTTGAAGGGAAGTATTTTTCTGTTGTCGCTCGTACTTTGTGCTTCCATGATGCCGGTGGAGGAACTCCCTCCCGCATCCTGGCAGACGGCGTTTGTGCTGGGATTTGTCTCATCGGTATTCGATAACATACCCTTGACCAAACTCGCCCTGCAGCAAGGCGGTTACGACTGGGGTGTACTGGCCTATGCGGTCGGTTTCGGAGGATCGATGGTCTGGTTTGGCTCATCCGCCGGCGTAGCGATATCCAATATATTTCCGGAGGCTAAATCGGTTGGCTTGTGGCTCAGGCATGGCTGGCACATAGCGATAGCTTATGTGATTGGATTCTTCGCAATGCTTTGGATTATGGGCTGGGAGCCGCACGAACCGCACAGGGAAGGTTCTTCAAAAAGTCACAGTCATAGCATTAATCAAGACATGACTCCAACAACAAGAGTTGTCATGGCTAATTCTTGACGAAAGGATGATGGCATGGATAAAATGAACGAACATTTTTCGAGAATCGCATCGAACTACAAAGGGCTTCGTACGACGGATAATGAACCGATCAAATACATAGAAGACAAATTAAAGGAGATCAATTCCATTCGGGCGGCCGACGTAGGTTGCGGTGCAGGCCGATATGTGCATCAACTCTTCCGGCGACTTGAGAGCCGGTTATTTCTTTATTGTATCGATGCCAATTTGGCTATGCTTTCCACCATTCAGGAATTTCTCTTTGCCAATGCGATTCAGGCCTTCAAAACGATTCATGCTTATGCGCAAAAGGTACCGCTGGACAGCCGCTCGCTGAATTGTATCTTCACATTTAACGCCGTTCATCACTTCGATATTAACGGGTTTTTGTTCGAGTGCAGCCGGCTTCTGGCCGACGACGGATATGTTTTCATTTATACGCGGCTGCGGAGTCAGAACCGGCGTAATCTCTGGGGGCGCTATTTTCCGGAATTTGCGGAAAAAGAAAGGCGCTTGTATGAACTGGATGAGTTTTCGAATATCCTCAAAGCGTTTCCTCAACTTTTTTTGGAAGAGATCAGGTTCTTCATGTATGACAGAAACGAGCCTATGAAAGCCGTGATCGAAAAAGCAAAGAATCATCACTATTCCACATTTGCTCTTTATTCCAAAGAAGAATTCAATGAAGCGCTTCAGCGGTTTACCGAAAACCTTAAGAGCGAATTTGGCGAACTGGACCCTGTTCGATGGAAGGACGAGAACATCATGTTCGTTCTCCGGAAGCGGGTCTGATGGTAAAACGACGCCATTGATCGGACTATAGCGAGGGGCCGGCTTATCGAAGCCGGCCCTTTTTATTTGATGTCGTTGAGTATACCTTCAACTTGGGGACGAAAAGAACTGGACGGAGCCAATTCCAGATATTTCTGGAGGTATTTCCTGGCGTTCTTATTCTGATCCTGGTAATAGTAGGCGAGGCCGAGATAAAAATACGCATCCGTATTCTTCTCGTTTAGTTTCAATGTACTTTCGTATTGAGGAATGGCCAGGTCGAATTTCTTCTGCTGTGAATAAACATTGCCGAGCGAGAAGTAGGGACGGTAATTCTTTGGATTGATCTCAATAGACTTCTTGTAGTGTTCGGCCGCTTCTTCGAACTTCTTCTGCTGGGTCAGCAGCAGACCCAGCCCGTAGTGAGCCTGGAAAAATCTGTCGTTGGCTGCGAGAGAACGCCGGATCCAGGGGCTGGATGCATTGCTATTATCGGTATGGTGCCACATAAGATACAGCGATTCGGCATCGTTGGAATCCAGTTCCAGGGCACGCGTTAATTCGTCGTAGATAAGCTGGCCGAATTTCTTAGGATTGGCATTGATACACGCCTGGGCCAATGCACGATGGGTCATCGCGAGACCGGAGTCTTTCTCGATCCCTTTTTGCGCATTTTGAAGCGCTCTCTTATAATACGTGTCGGGGGATTGGCCGGATTTTTCCATTTCAAATCCAAGCAAAGCGCATGATTCGGATAAACCGGCATAAGCTGCGGCATAGTTGGAGTCGGCGGCAATGGCTTTTTCAAAATGTGCGACGGCTTCGTTGTAATCCTCATTGGTGAATTTCAGATAGGCTTTACGTCCGTTGTCGTAATGCTTCTGCGCCTGGTTGGGGTTCTGGGCCTGCGATATCGAAAAAGCCAGTGCCGTAACGATAAGACAGGTGACAGCCATTCTGGAACAACAATTAATCGTTTTCATGCAAAACCTCCGATTGGATTAAGTCTTCAATTTGACTTCGTTGGGGTTGAAGTTGGAAAACACTTTGAAACCCTTTAATTATGGCATCCCCGACCGTGTCGATGTTTACGGATTTTCCGAGCCGTTTTTCCATGGACGTCACGCCTTTATCCGTGATGCCGCAAGGAATGATATTGCTGAAAAAGTCCAGGTTGGAGTTGACGTTTAACGCAAATCCGTGCATTGTGATCCACCGTGAGACCTTAACTCCGATCGCGCAGATCTTTTCGGGCCCGCCCGTTGTATCTACCCATACGCCGGTGATCTTATCGATCCTTTTTCCTTCTATTCCGAATTCGGCCAGTGCCAGGATAACGATCTCTTCGATATCGCGCAGATACCGATGCATGTCTTTATAGTGGCGGTTGAGATCCAGGATGGGGTAGCCAACGATCTGTCCAGGCCCGTGATAAGTTATATCCCCGCCGCGGTCGATCTCAAAGACGGAAATGTTGTTCTTCTGCAGTTCTTCTTTGTTCATCAGCAAATGTTTACCGACGTTATCGACGCCGTTCTTTCCCACCGTGTATGTATGCGGATGTTCGCAGAGGATCAGTGTATCTTCGATCCGGTTTTTCAGCCGCAGGTCGAATAGTCTCTTCTGCAGATCCCAGGTGGAAGCGTAGTCGGACAGACCAAGTTTTAGAATATTTAACTTCATACCATTGGTGTTTGATTCACAAAAATTTTGAATTCTGAATCAGGTGCCCGTAGATCCAAATCCTCCTTCGCCTCGCCGGGTTTCCGTCAACATCTCCGATTCTTCGACACGAACGGTCATTACGGAAGCGATCACCATTTGTGCGATCTTCATGCCTTTTTCGATTTTGAATGGATTGGTTCCATGATTGATCAGGATAACCCCGACCTGTCCCCGGTAGCCGTGATCGATCGTGCCGGGCGTATTCAGAACCGTAACTTGGTGTTTCAGCGCCAAACCGCTGCGAGGTCTGATTTGTGCTTCGGTCTGATCGGGCAATTCGATGACGATCCCCGTTCCGATGAGTTTCGATTCCCCCGGCTCAATGACGGTCTCGTCAACGGAAAAAAGGTCCAGTCCGGCATCGCCGGGGTGCGCGTATTCCGGGAGTTTGGCGTCGGGATGAACGCGTTGGATTTTTAGTTTGTTCATGATTTATTACCACGGAGACACGGAGAACACGGAAAAATAATTTCATCTAAATCTCAGTGGCTTCCGTGTCTCTGTGGTTTTCCTTATTCTTATTATTTATTAATCTTTCTTTTCTTCCATATTCTCTCCAACCGTTCCTTGAACTTCTTCTCCATACCGTTTTCCGTCGGGCGGTAATAGACCCGATCCCTGAGTTCCGGCGGCAGGAAATCCTGTTCGGCAAAATTGGCCTCGCCGTGGTCTTTAAAATCGTGCGCGTATTTATAGCCTTTGCCGTAATCCATGGCGTTCATCAATTTCGTGACTGCATTGCGCAGATGAAGCGGTACGTCAAAGAGCTTATTGGAACTGACATCCTGCGCAGCTTCACTGATCGCCAAATATGAAGCATTGCTTTTAGGGCAGCTCGCGAGATAGGTGGCGCATTGAGCCAGATTGAGCCGGCACTCCGGTAGACCGATATAGTCTACGGCGGCAAATGTTGAGACGGCAAGCGTCAGGGCATACGGATCGGCGTTGCCGATGTCCTCGGAAGCGAGAATGATCATGCGGCGGGCAATGAATTTAGGGTCCTCACCGCCTTCGAGCATACGCGCCATCCAGTACAAGGCCGCATCGGGATCGCTGCCCCGAAGGCTTTTGATGAACGCGCTGATCGTATCGTAATGGTATTCCCCGGCGCGGTCGTAATGGATATTCCGGTTTTGATACGCTTCTTCGATCACAGCTTTGGTAATGACGGACGTCCCATCGGCGTCAGGCCGGGTCAACTGGATACTCAGTTCCAGCGTATTCAGCAGGTTCCTCGCATCGCCTCCCGCATAGAAGAATAACGTTTCTTTATCCTTCACGGTTATTTTCTTTGACGAGAGAAATTCGTCGTGGGTCAACGCGTGATGAAGTATCGCTTCCAAATGCTCATAAGTAAGAGCCTCGAGTTTGTAGACCTTGCAACGGGACTGAAGCGCGTTGATCACTTCAAAGGACGGATTCTCTGTCGTGGCGCCGATGAGCGTGATCGTTCCTTCTTCGACGGAATGTAAAAGCGCATCCTGCTGGGCTTTGTTGAATCGATGGATCTCGTCAATGAAAAGCATCAGCCGCTCGCCGGTCTGTTTTTTGAGTGCTTCGGCTTCCTGAATGATCTTTCGTACTTCGCCGACCCCGGCCTCGACCGCGCTGATCGCAACAAATTTGGAACGGGTCTCCTTCGCAATGATCCGCGCCAAAGTGGTCTTACCCGAACCCGGCGGTCCCCAAAAGATCAGGGACACCATTTGCCCGGATCCGATCTGGGCGCGCAGGGCCTTGCCTTCGCCGAGAATATGCTCCTGACCGACGAATTCCGACAACCGCTTCGGGCGAACTCTTTCCGCTAACGGCGGAAGAGACCTTTTCCCCGAGGTTGTATATTTTTCTTCTTCTTCATGAAATAACGACATAGCGGTTCTCAGTTGACAGGAGAAATGCGTCTGGCGGAAACCAGTTCCTGGTAATAATTATAAGGTTTGCCCTTTTCATCGGTAACTTTTAAGACCATCAGATGCAAATGTGTGGGTGAACGCTTCGGGGATGCGTTGCGGCCCGTACGCCCGACGGTCGCGATCCGTGTTCCCGCGGCGACGATATCGCCTACTTTGACGAGTATCTGGCTATTGTGCGCGTAATAATAATACCGATCCAGATTGGGATTGTATAGCATGAGATAATTGCCTCCGCGCAAAGTATCCTTTTCCGACCAGTCGGTCTTTGCGCCGAGCACTATGCCGTCGGTCATGGCCAGAACGTAGGCCGGTTTACCGGTGTTGTCGTCCAGTCCGTCCTGATCGGCATCGTGAATGAAGATATCGTGCGCGGGATGACCGTAGTGGGCATTACCGTGAAGGAAATTGTACCTGCGTTCGATGAATCCGCTGCCGTTGCCGCCCACCGAAGAGACATCGTAGCCTTCGATCGGGAAATAATAATTGGAATCCTGCTGTATGGAAACGGTTTCGCGAAGCACTTTCACGATCGCGCGGAGGATCTTTCCGTTTTCACGCCGATCCACGGTACCGTATTGCATCTTTTCGTAAAGCGTATTCCATTGACTGCACAGTTCGGCCGCGTATGGGTTTTGAAAGAAGAAAAGCAATAGCATCAACTTCATCGATACGCTTTCTACCGAGCACCATGAGGGAAAAGTTTTGAATCAATTTATCGTACCGTGGGAGTAAATGCAAAATATTTCTAGGCGGTATCATAAGCGGTCAGAGGAAGGAGAGGGCGAACTCAGCGGATAAGACGCCCAGCGCCGCGCCGGCGATAACATCGCTCGGGTAGTGCACGCCTACATAAATACGGGAGATCCCTACCAAAGCGGACCAGACCAACCATGGGATACTTAAAGCGGGAAAGAAATGGCCCATCAGGACCGCAAAGACAAAAGCCCCGGCTGTATGACCGGACGGAAAACTGAATTGATCCGGCGGCGGTATGAGGAACCGGATCCCATGCATGCTGTCGAATGGTCTTTTGCGCTTAATCAAACGTTTCACAATCATGTAGACCGGAACTTTGATGCCATAGGCGATCAGTGCGGTTGTGAAGAATTCTTTTCCGGTTTTGTCATAGATCAGCCAGAGCCAGACGGCCGCGCCTGCGTAAACATGACCATCGGCGCTACGGGTGATCATGAAGAAAATGCGGTCAACCGTCTCTATACCGTTGCGTTCAAAAATGGCACGAAAGAGCCGCATATCCCAGGGCCATAAATTGTCATACCATAATCTTCTGATCATTCGTATCCTTTCTTGTGTTATCATGCAAGATAGCCTTGCGATATTATGTCATCATAACCGTCGTATAATGAGATTATTAAATAAAAGCTCCGAATGGCCATTAAGTAAGATTTCTAAATTTACTCTTGTCTCCATTGAAACCGTTTTCATATCTTAGTTCATGGAAAAAATGGAGAAGTATTTCGAGCCTTTTCGGCGCAACGTGATCGGTTACGACCAGACGTTTACAACGCCGCAGGGTCAAAAGAAAATGATATACGCCGACTGGACGGCCAGCGGTCGATTGTACCGTCCGATCGAGGAGAGGATGCTGAAGGATTTCGGTCCTTTTGTTGGCAATACCCACACCGAGACCACGGTTACGGGAACGTATATGACGGAGGCTTATCACGAAGCTCACGAGATCATCAAACGCCATGTTCATGCCGGCAAAGACGACGTGATTATCACCCAGGCTTCCGGAATGACGGGTGTGATCGCCAAGTTTCAGCGTATGCTCGGACTGCGTGTGCCTGAACAGATCGCCCGATACGTGCGCATCCCGGATGAAGAGAGGCCGGTCGTTTTTGTAACGCATATGGAGCATCATTCCAACCATACATCGTGGCTGGAGACCATTGCCGAAGTGGTATGCATTCCGCCCGACGAACGCGGTGCGGTCGATCTCAACTATTTCAGAGACGTCGTACGTAAGTACCATGGCCGAAAGACCAGGATCGCTTCGGTCACGGCGTGTTCGAACGTCACGGGTATTCAAACGTCGTATCACACGATCGCCCGACTGATGCACGAAGAGGGGGGGCTATGCTTTGTGGACTTTGCCTGTTCCGCTCCTTATGTGGAGATAGACATGCATCCGTCCGATCCTATGGAGAAACTGGATGCGGTCTATTTTTCACCTCATAAATTTCTCGGAGGACCCGGCACGCCGGGCGTTCTGATCTTCGATTCGAAGCTCTATACCAACAAAATTCCCGATCAGCCCGGCGGCGGAACCGTGGACTGGACCAATCCCTGGGGCGGTCATAAGTTCCTCGATAATATCGAAGCGCGCGAGGACGGGGGTACGCCTCCTTTTCTGCAGACGATCCGCGCCGCTTTGAGCGTAAAGCTCAAAGAGAAAATGGGCATTGACGAAATGAAGCAGCGGGAACAAGAAGTGGTGAAGATGCTTTTCAAAGAATTACCTCAGATAGAACGTCTCAATATCCTGGCAGCCGAACATCACGACCGTCTGGCGGTTGTGTCGTTTTATATTGACGGACTGCATTATAACCTCGGCGTAAAACTTCTCAACGATTATTTTGGCATACAAATGCGCGGCGGCTGTTCCTGCGCCGGGACGTATGGGCATTATTTGCTTAACATTCCCAAAGAGGTATCGAAGAAGATCACCGATAAGATCGACCACGGCGATCTGTCGGAAAAGCCGGGCTGGATCCGGATGTCCATTCATCCCGTTATGACCGATGAAGAGATCGCATTTATTGTGCACGCATTAAGGGAAACGGTGCAAAACCACGAGGCTTGGGGAAAAGAGTATGCCTACATTTCTCATGTCAACGAATACGTGCACAAGAATTACGATCCCAAAAAGACCACTCCTGTGCATCAATGGATGGAAATCGATTAATCGCCGACCTTTTATGCAAGCCTTAGCTTGCAGGTGTATTCTCTTTTCACAAAAAAGAAATCCTTCCCTCTCTAACTTCTAAATTTCCAACCACAAGCTTTCACCTAAGTTTGGCAAGCTGTTTGTAATAGCATGCCTTGAAAATTGAATAATAAAAATTAAGGCAATTTTATGAAAATCATCATACTGATTTCTATTGTTAGTATGTTTCAGATTTCAGTCTATTCTCAAGATTCATCCCGTTCGTTGGTTATTGTTTCTATGCAGAAAAATAAGTTTGAACCGTTGCGTCCGGCGATATCGTCCAAGGATCCAGGGAAAGCCTTCTGGCTTGCTTTGGGCAGCACGCTAATTCCAACCGGTCTAGGTTCTTACTTGGCTTACAAAGGCGATAATAATGGGACAGCCTCAGTGCAAGGAATAGGAATCGGCATGGCCGTAGCCGGAGTATTGGTCGGACCTTCAGTGGGTAATTTTTATGCAGGCGATTCCCGGCGGGGAGTTAACGGAATTCTGCTTCGGGGCGGTGGTGCACTGTTGTCTTTGATCGGAGCGACCATGGTTATGGAATCGATAGATTGGAATTGCGAGGAAGATTGCTCCGACAACAACACCGGTGGTGCTGATGTGCTATTCTTATATAGCGGGTTAGTTCTCATTAGTGGATCAGCAATTTGGAATATTGTTACGGCGCCTACTTCTGCAAAAGAATTCAATCGCAGGAGCGTTACGTTTTCTCCATTCATAAATCCGAGAAGCCGGACTGCCGGAATTAATGTCGGGTACCAATTTTGATTTTGGGAACTCTCGGCTTTAAACAAGAAACTCAAAACTGTGTGGTGAAAATCAACACCGGACAACTCTCATTACCATAAGAGTTTTTTCACAATCAAATAATCTGACAAGATTTAGGTAAAAACCTGACCCAAGTCATTGTTTTGCGCTTATGATTTTATTATTTTTGTAGTGAAATAAATATCAAAGTGTTCTTAATATATTACTAAATAATCACTTAGACATTTGCGGATGTAATTAGACTCGCATCTGGTCATTTAATCATTCTGGAGGTAGGACGTAGTATTATGAAAAGCATTTCTGGATTAATCAGCGGACTTTTGTTTTTATTGATGTTGACAAGTGCGGCTTTCGCCACCGACGGCTATTTCTCCCACGGTTACGGAACGAAACACAAAGCGATGGGTGGAACGGGCGTCGCTTTTCCTCTTAATAGTATGTCCTCCATTACAAATCCGGCCGGCGTGGCATTCCTTGGCCATAGTTATGATTTTGGATTATCACTCTTCAGCCCCTGGCGTCAATACACCATTTCCGGCAATCCTTCGATGCAGCCAGGAACATTCGGTCTGACGCCCGGCACGGTCAAAAGCAAATCGAACTATTTTTTGATTCCCTCCTTTGGTATTAACCGCAGCTACGGAAGTAATACTTATAATATTACGGTGTACGGCAATGGCGGTATGAATACGAATTATAAGACCCACACTTATTACGATATGTCCGTGTCGTCGACAGGAGTCGACTTGAGCCAACTCTTTATCGGTCTAACCTATGCGCGACGCATCAATGAAAAACATGGCGTGGGATTATCGGCCATAATCGCGTATCAGCGATTTCAGGCCAAAGGCGTTATGAGTTTCGGGGGCTTCTCGCGCGATCACAAAAACTTATCCGACATGGGATACAGCAATTCAGTCGGTATGGGAGCCCGAATCGGATACGTCGGAAAGATACTTCCTCAGTTGTCCCTCGGAGCCGCATTCCAGACCAAGATTTTTATGGGCGAATTCAAGCAGTATAAAGGGCTTTTTGCCGAACAAGGCGATTTTGACATACCGGCCAACTGGACGGCCGGCGTGTCCTACAACGTCAATGACGCTTTGTCCTTAACATTTGACGTTAAACAAATATTCTACAGCGGTATCAAATCGGTAAGCAATCCTTTTGATCCCGCCGATTTTCAAAACAACATCCTGCTGGGAGATGATAACGGGGCCGGTTTCGGTTGGGAAGATATGACCGTTTTCAAGTTCGGGACGCAATGGCAAAAAGGCGAAGGCTGGACATGGAGAGCGGGATATTCATACGGTAAACAGCCGATCCCGAAAGAAGAAATGATGTTCAATATCCTCGCACCCGGCGTGATCGAACAGCATTTGACCTTCGGTTTCTCCAAAGCCTTGGCCAACAAACATGAAGTGAATTTTGCCGCCATGTTCGGGTTTGCGAAAGAGATCAGCGGACCCAACCCGATGGAAATGCCGAATCAACAAACGATCAAGCTGAAAATGAGCCAGATGGAATTTGAAGTAGGTTATTCATTCTAGTAATCAAAAAAACATCGCAGGCCGGTTACATGACCGGCCTGCGATGATACTCAGGAAAACTATGAACTCCATATCACGCAGAAAATTCTTAAAGATCGGCGGCGGAACGGCTCTGGGGGCCGCGGCTTCGGGAATGGTGGTCAATTCAATCGTCCAGGCCCTGGATCAAAGCCCGGCCAAGAAAGGCATTCAGAAAATTCCGACCTATTGCGACATCTGTTTCTGGAAATGCGGCGCGATCGCTTATCTCAAAGACGGGAAGCTCTGGAAAGTTGAAGGCAACCCGGAGGATCCGCTGAGCCGCGGGAGACTTTGTCCGCGGGGAACCGGCGGCGTGGGCGCCCATTACGATCCTGACCGGCTTAAGTCGCCATTGATCCGCAAAAATCTGCGCGGCGAGGAACAATGGGTTGAAGTCACGTGGGATGAGGCATTGGATTACATAGCCGAAAAGATGAAAAAGATCAAAGCGAATTACGGGCCGGAGGCCGTAGCGCTTTTTAGTCATGGAATCGGAGGGAATTTCTTTAAGCATACGATCAAAGCCTACGGTTCGCCCAATATCGCCGCGCCATCGTTCGCGCAATGCCGCGGACCGCGCGACGTCGGATTCCGCCTGACGTTCGGCGAAGATGTGAGTTCACCGGAGAGAACCGATATAAAGAACGCTCAATGTTTAGTACTGATCGGTTCCCACCTCGGCGAAAATATGCACAACACACAGGTTCAGGAATTTGCCGACGCGGTGGAGAACGGTGCGTCGATCATCGTGGTCGATCCGCGTCATTCGGTTGCGGCAAGCAAAGCGAAATTCTATCTGCCGATAAAACCCGGGACCGACATCGCGTTGATCCTGGCGTGGCTGAATGTGCTGGTCAAAGAAAATTTATATGACAAAGAATATGTCGAAAAATACGGTTTTGGGTTTGAGCCATTCGCCGCCGAGATCCAGAGTTATACGCCCGAATGGGCTTATCCGGAAACGGGGATCGAACCGGAACTGATCCGTGAAACCGCTCGTGAGATGGCGCGATACAAACCGGCGACGCTGGTTCATCCCGGCCGGCACGTAACGTGGTATGGCGACGATGCGCAGAGAAGTCGCGCGATTGCTTTGCTCAACGCGCTTCTCGGAAGCTGGGGACGCAAAGGAGGGTTCTATACCCCAGTCAGTATGGACATTCCGGGTTACTCCTATCCCGCTTATCCAAAATCGGAAAAGGGCAAAGTGGATAATCCGAATCATAAATATCCTTTTGCGCATGAAACGATCACGACGGGTATTCGTGAAGCGACCATCACCGGGAATCCGTATCCGATCAAAGGATGGTTTGTTTACGCGACCAATCTGCTCCATGCGCTGCCCAATGAAGAAGAGACCATCAAAGCGATACAGAATCTGGATCTGATGGTTGTGATCGATGTCATTCCGAGCGAGATCGCCGGTTGGGCCGATGTCGTACTGCCGGAGTCGGTGTATCTGGAACGGCACGACGATATCAACGTGGAATGGTTCCGCGAACCATTTGTAGCCCTGCGCCAGCCCGTGGTGGATTCGCCGAACGAGCAAAAGCCTAACTGGTGGATGGCCAGAAAACTGGCGGAAAAACTGGGGCTCGGGCATTATTATCCGTGGAAGAACATCGAAGAATATTTTGAAACACGCTTGTCGAAGGCCGGATACAGTTATGCAGAACTGAAAGAGAAAGGCATTATACACGGGGAGAAGAAGCCGATCTATTTTGACGAGGGTGTTCCGGCGGAATTTCCAACACCGTCCGGCAAGATCGAATTCTATTCGATGCAATTACAAGAAGCCGGATTTGATCCTGTACCGAAATACACGCCCCCGCCCGCTCCGCCGGCCGGTTACTTCAGGCTGCTTTTTGGCCGGGCGCCCGTTCACTCTTTCAGCCGAACGCAATCCAACCCGGTTTTGATGGATATGATGAATGAGAACGAAATCTGGGTTAATCACGATATAGCCCAGCGGTACGGCTTGAAAAGCGGTGACTATGTCAAATTGAAAAATCAGGATGGTGTGCTGAGCAACAAGATCAAAGTCAAAGCGACGGAACGCATCAGAACCGACTGTGTTTACATGGTTCACGGTTTCGGCCACAACGCCAAGATGCTGAAACGTGCGTTCGGCAAAGGCGCGAGCGACGCCGGGCTTATTACCAAATACAAGACCGATCCTCTGATGGGCGGCACGGCGATGAATGTCAATTTTGTTACTTTTGAAACGGAGGCATAAGTATGGCACGACTGGCCATGGTGATCGACACCAAAAAATGCGTAGGCTGTATGGATTGTGTCGTGGCATGCAAAACGGAGAATGAGGTTCCGGAAGGATTTAACCGCGACTGGATCGTACAGGATACGAAGGGAAAATTTCCGAGTGTACACCTTGAGATCCGATCCGAACGCTGTAACCATTGCGATAACCCGCCGTGCGTCTACTGCTGCCCGACCGGCGCGAGCCATATTCACGACTTCGGTGGTGTGATCCTCGTCGACCACGACAAATGCATCGGCTGTAAAGCCTGCATCGCCTCCTGTCCGTATGATGCGCGGTTCGTTCATCCCGAAGGGTACGTGGACAAATGCACGTTCTGTATTCACCGCGTGGAAAAGGGTATGGACCCGGCGTGTGTATCGGTCTGCCCGACGCATTGCATGTACTTTGGCGACCTCGATGACCCGAACAGTAAAGTCAGCCGATTGTTAAATGAGAGAAAACATCATGCGCTGATACCGGAGGCGGGTACCAAGCCGCATATTTTTTATTTGACGTAAAACCTTAACCGCAAAGGACGCCAAGACCAGCATTTCAGAATGGCTCGTTGATTTTGGCGGAAAAAAGAGAAAATCATGGAAGAACTTACGACCACACGCATGAACGAAATGATCGACCCGGTGCTGCACATCTGGAGCTGGGAGATCCCCGTCTATCTTTTCTTAGGAGGTTTGGTGGCGGGTTTTATGATCATTTCCGGCTACTTCACCCTGAAAGGTCATCACAAGCACAGTTATTTTTCTTCTTTCTATTTACCGCATGTCAGCCTGGTGCTTCTGAGTATGGGCATGTTCGCTCTGTTCCTCGACCTGGAACATAAGTTGTACGTGTGGAGGCTGTACACCACCTTTCAGATCACATCGCCCATGTCGTGGGGCGCCTGGATATTACTCCTGGTTTATCCGGCTCTTCTATTGAATACGTTGGTCAGTATACCTCCGGCATTCAGCAACCGCATTCATCTATTCGATAAATTTTCCGAAAAGATCAATCAGCACCCGTATTTGATCAAGAACATCGGGGTTCTGAATATGATTATAGGTGCGATCCTGGGAATGTATACCGGGATCTTACTCAGCGCATTGGCCGCGAGGCCATTGTGGAATAGCGGGATGTTGTGGATCCTATTCCTGACATCCGGCCTGTCCGCGGCGGCGGCCTTGGTTCATCTCATCAGTACCGATCCTGTGGAGCGCGTCCTGTCGGCCAAAGCGGATAATGGTTTTTTGATATTCGAACTGCTGATCTTCACCTTGTTCATCGTCGGCATGTTATCATCGTCCGAAGCGCATCAGGATGCGATCCACCTGATACTGACCGGGCCGTATGCGGCGGTATTCTGGGTTTTTGTGGTAGGAACGGGCATTGTCGTTCCGCTGATCATACAATTATTAGCCGTGAATCATAAGATCAACCATACTCCTATCGCTCCGATCCTGGTCATTTCCGGCGGATTGCTTCTCCGGTTTGTGATCGTTTACGCGGGGCAAGTCAGTCATTGGGTGAGAATTTAATATACCGTTCTCTCCGGTTTGAAAATATAAAGGAGACTTAATATGTCTGTAACATTGGATGAAATGAGCCACGAGGCGGAACACACACACAAGGCTCCGGAACCTTACTGGAATCCGTATTTGTCGGGGATCGGTCTGGGACTGGTGCTGCTCCTGGCGTATGTGATCATGGGACGAGGACTGGGCGCATCGGGCGCTATGACAACTACTGCGGCTGTGGCCGTCCATGCGGTAGCGCCGGAATATGCGCAGTCGAACGAATTTTATTCCGAATATCTCGGTGACGGCACCAAAAGCCCTTTTAAGGACTGGCTGGTCTTTGAGGTGATCGGTGTTCTCGTGGGAGGATTCCTTTCGGGAGCCCTGGCCGGCCGCATCAAGATGAGCATTGAGAAAGGGCCGCGTATATCGGTTCGCTACCGATTGATCTTCGCTTTTGCGGGCGGCGCGCTGATGGGCATCGGGGCTAAACTGGCGCGAGGCTGCACGAGCGGGCAGGCTTTGACCGGCGGGGCCGTACTTAATGTCGGCAGTTGGGCTTTTATGATCATGGTTTTTGCCGGCGCTTATGCGCTGGCCTATTTTATGAGGAGGCAATGGACATGAACGCACCTTTTTATAAATTCGGCATGTTTGGCGAGGAATTCAGTTTGATCGTCGCCTTTATCATCGGTATCGGTTTCGGATTCTTTCTTGAACGCGCCGGTTTCGGCAGCGGACGAAAACTCGCCGCGCAATTCTATTTTTACGATATGAGCGTGCTGAAGGTCATGTTTAGCGCGATCGTGACGGCCATGCTCGGAGTATTTTATTTGTCCTGGATCGGTTTTATGGATTTGAGTCTTGTTTATCTCAACCCGACATTTCTCGCGCCGCAAATGATCGGCGGACTGCTGCTCGGGTTCGGATTCGTCATAGGCGGTTATTGTCCGGGCACGTCGGCCGTGGCTTGCTCGACCGGCCGCATTGATGCGATGGTCTATTTGCTCGGCATTTTCGGCGGGATCTTTGCCTTTGGTTTTGTATTCCCGTTCTTTAAAGACTTCTATAATTCAACGCCCATGGGACAGGTCACTTTGCCGCAATTATTCGATATACCTTATGGCGTTCTGGTATTTGCCGTGGTCGTTATGGCCGTAGGCGCTTTTGCAGCGGCCGAGTGGGGCGAAAAGAAAATGTCCAAAAAAGCAAGCGGGGTATAAAGATGAAAAAGATTTGGTTGAATTTAACATTGAATCAGCGCCTTGCCGGAATCGCGATCCTGCTTGGATTCATCGGATTGTCTGCAGGGAGTCCGTACCGGGGCAGCCGCACGACCATCGATGCGAAAGAACTCGGACTGATCGTTGATCAAACCGTGGATCATGTGAAAGTAGAAGAATTGGCCGATTGGATCATTCAGGGCAAGGCCGATTTCCGTCTGCTCGATCTGCGCAGTGAAAAGGAGTTCAACGAATATCACATACCGAATTCCGAAAACGTGATGACCTCGCAATTAGAGACCTATCCGCTGCTTCGCAATGAAAAGATCGTGTTGTATTCCGACGGCGGGATCCACTCCGCCCAGGCGTGGTTCCTTCTGAGAGCGAAAGGATATAAAGGCGTTTACATTCTCTTCGGCGGACTCGAGGAGTGGAATGACAAGATCCTCTTTCCCAAAATGCCGGCCAATGCCACGAAAGAGCAAACAGCGTCCTTTGACAAAATAAAAGAGATAAGCAAGTTCTTTGGCGGATCGCCGCAAACCGGTGTTGAAGAAACCAAAGTGGCACAGACCAAAGTGATGCCAAAATTAGATACGAAATCGCAAAAGCAGCCTGTGAAAACCGGAAAAAAGAAAAAGGAAGGCTGCTGATCTTAGAGACACTTGAATGAATAAAATTGCCGTTGTTTTCGCCGTTTTTCTATGGTTTGCGTCCGGTTTTGTCCGCGTCGCACATCCTGCGGTTCGGGACACCGTTCGTACGGACTCAGTGATTGGTAATCGTGAAGGCGAGGCGAAACGGATAGCCGGAAAATTGATCTCCCCATGCTGTTGGAAACAGACAGTGGACGTGCATCCGTCATCGGCCTCGGACAAGATCAACGCGGAGATCCGCGAAGCCTTGGATCAGGGACAAACGGAAGAACAGATCATAGATCGATTTGTCGCCAAATATGGCGAACGTATCCTGGCCGTACCCAAGCCCTCCGGGTTCAATTTGATGTTATGGATCATACCTGCGTCCGTGCTGTTGATCGGCAGTCTGGCACTCGCCATGTTCCTGCGTTTCGTTTCCAATTCCAAAAAGGATCGGGGAGAGGAAAAACAGCAAAACATTCCGGATTCCGAATTAGAACGCGTCGAGCGCGAATTGAAAGAAATGGATTCTTAAGTTTGTTATTATTGATTTTTGTGACCGGTTTTAACTACATTGACGCCGCAACTTATCATGGGAGATATATTATGAAGATGAATATTCTGATCGCTCTGGGTCTGGGCTTGTGGCTCTATACCGGGTGCGCCAAAACGCCGGAAACCGAAAAATACGGCAAAGATCTTACGCTCAAAGAGACCGTCAAAATATCCGCTTTGATGGACAATATGCCTCAGTTCGTTGGAAAGGCCGTACTTGTTGAGGGCAAGATCGTGGACGTCTGCGCCAAACGCGGCTGCTGGATGGAGCTGGCCAGCGACAAAGAGTTCCAGAAAATCAAGATAAAGGTTGAAGACGGAGAGATCATTTTTCCCGTAACGGCCAAAGGCAAAACGGCTACAGTCGAAGGCGTGGTCGAAGCCATTGAATTGTCCAAAGAACAGGCGCTGAAATATTACCAGCACCAGGCCGAGGAAAAAGGAACCGCCTTTGATTCAACTTCGGTCACGGGTCCGGTGACGGTCTATCAGATCAAAGGCATAGGGGCGATTATTAAGTAATATTGTCAGGTTGTACAAAAAAACAAAAGGCTTTCCTAAACTTGGAAAGCCTTTGTTTTATCGGATAACAGATAGATTTTACCGGTTAATTTTCCACTCCGCTTTATGTTTGACTGCTTCGCAAATGGTGTAGGTGGAAGGGTCGAAGTCGTCTTTGGAATAGATCCACTCCGATTCGCCGGTCAAAATATGAAGATGGTCGCCGTCCAGTTCAAATCCGACCATATATTCGCCGCCGTTCATGATCAAACTGTCGCCGTGAATTTCAAAGCTTTCGATGTAGAAGTCCCAGCATTCACCGAGGTCTTCGTAGAAATGCACTTCACTGGAAGTGAATTCGATCCGTTCCTCGGACACAACTGCGACATTG
Organism: uncultured Bacteroidota bacterium; assembly: GCA_964415295.1. Classification (GTDB taxonomy): domain Bacteria; phylum CLD3; class CLD3; order SB21; family SB21; genus SB21. Next base: position 209,886 of record CAYPYN010000001.1, on the reverse strand, counting down.
TCTATTGATTGCAGGAGCCATTGACTTCCCGGCAGTGAACTGTTCTTATCCTCGGGGCACGATGTCAGGGTGAAACAAAAGCCAAGCATCAGTGCGCAGGAAAGCAAAAATCTAATCATGAGACCTCTCATTAAGGTGTACGGATAAATTATTTTATGGTAAGAAACTAATCTAAAATCACTGTGAAGTCAAAGAAAAAAATCGATCTGCATATTTAAGAAAAGAGTACAAAATGCAAAACAGAAAATGGACGTTGGCGTTATACAAACTGAACCGTTCTCTGCACCGCGACATCGGTTATCTGACCGTTGGGTTTACGCTTATATTTTCCATATCCGGCATAGCGGTCAATCATATCCAGGACTGGAATCCGAATTATGCTATTTCCAGAACCGAAAGAATTATTCCACCGAGCGATGCCGGAACTCAGGAGGAGCTGTTGGAGCATGTCGTGCGTCACGTATCGTTATCCGGTCCCATAAAGAGCAGTTTCCGTTCAAGTCCGGATGAGCTCAAAGTCTTTCTTGACGGCCGCACGCTTCTGTATAATCGAAGGACCGGAGTCGTGGCGGAAGAGAAGATATCCGAGCGTTTGTTGCTCTTTGACATGAATTACCTGCACCTCAATCACGCTAAGAAGATTTGGACATGGGTTTCCGATTTGTTTGCCGTTTTTCTTATTTTCTTATCTCTTTCCGGTCTATTCATTCTGAAAGGGAAACAGGGCATCAAAGGCCGCGGTGCCGTACTAACAATGATAGGTGTGGCGATTCCAATGCTCTTCATTCTCCTGTACCGATACTTGTAAAAAATCATTGTAAATCCCACAATTTTTGAGGAAATTTAGGCGGGCGTCGGATCTCTGTTCTCACTACACAAGTTGCTGTCATGTCCGATATTCGACCATTTAATAATTCCATTTTTCAGTTTATTTAATTCTGTAAAGGCGTATGGCGGTCATACGCCTTTTTAATTTCTTGAGGAGCGGAATATGAAAAAAATCATGATGTGGAGCTGGATGTTATGTCTTCCGGTGATGGTTTTTGCACAGGACCCATACATCCTGAAAAACGTTTCCTATCAGCCGGGACAAAAACTCTTTGTGGGTTTGACGTCTACAGATCTTGGAGCACCGATCAGATTTGAAGTCACCGATTCGGCCGGGAAACCGGTTGCGGGCGTACCGGTTACCTTTGAGATCATTGAAAAGCCCGGTAAGGCCAAAGGCGAGGCCTTGGGAAAAAAAGTAGTGGAGACCAATGCGGAAGGTATTGCCGAAAACTCGTTTGTTCTGGGCGATGCGGCCGGCGATTACATCATCATTGCCCGCGCTGAAAAAATGACGGGAGATACGCCGCACGTGGTCGTTCGTGCGCAGAGAACGATGTGGTGGTTATTTCTCGCCATCGGACTATTTGGGGGTCTTGGAATATTTCTCTACGGAATGGGGCTCGGTTCCGGCGGCTTGCAGAAAGTGGCAGGCGACCGTCTGCGCGGTATTCTCAGCGCGCTCACAAGTAACCGGTTTCTCGGACTGCTTGTCGGTATCGTGATCACAGGAATCGTTCAAAGCAGTTCGGCTACTTCCGTTATGGTTGTCGGTTTGGTCAGTTCGGCATTGATGACCTTACAGCAAGCGATCGGAGTTCTCATGGGAGCACATATTGGTACGACGATTACAGTTCAGTTGATCGCGTTCAATGTTTCCGACTATTCTCTCCTGCTGGTTGGAGGCGGGTTTCTCATGACGATCCTGACTAAGCGCAAGGTCTATATCTACATTGGAGAGATCATTCTTGGATTTGGATTCATCTTCTTTGGAATGGCCGTGATGTCTCAATCGATCGCCCCGCTTAAATCTATGCCGGCGTTTGTGGAGTGGTTGAGAGTATCGGGCAACAATCCCCTCATTGGTATTCTTGCTTCTACGGTATTTACAGGTATCATTCAAAGCAGCGGTGCGACGATCGGTTTGTGCGTGGTGTTGGCCAGCGAGGGACTACTCAGTCTGCAATCTGCCATGCCGCTTGTATTTGGTGCGAACATCGGAACCTGTGCAACAGCACTGCTGTCAGCTCTCGGTGCGTCCACTAACGGTAAGAGAACTGCTGTAGCACACACGATGTTCAGCGTGATCGGCGTCATCATTTTTACGCCATTCCTGGTTCCGTTCGAAACATTAATCACGAATGTCACACACTGGATGGGTAGCGATTCCATACCTCGCCAAATTGCAAACGGCCACATGATGTTCAACATTTTGACGGCCGCTTTGTTAATCGCCTTTGTTCCATTAACTGCTAAGATGGTTATGAAACTAGTTCCTGAAAAAGCCGAAGGCGAAGAATTCCGTCCGAAATATCTCAACAATGCGTATCTTGAGACGCCGGATATCGCCTTGCAGCAGGCCCAGCTCGAAGAAGGGCGTTTGGTGGATATTATCAAACAGATGTACGGCGAGGTCCTTAACCTGTACAAACCGGATAACGAAGAACGTTTGGCCAAAGTGCGCGAGTACATGAAGAACGTCAACATGCTGGAAAATGCCATCAGAAGATACTTGACGCGTCTGTCCCAAAAGAGCATCAGTTTGACGCAATCGCGCCGGTTGATGCGTTTGTTATTAACCATCGACGATCTGCGGCATATCAGTGAACGTATCGGGCTGGCCGTTGCGGAACAGTCGGAACGCTTTGTAGACAATAAATGGAAATTCTCAAGCGAAGGTGAAAAAGAACTGAGCCAGTTCTACGCGCTGGTCAAAGAACGTCTGGACAAGACACTGGATGCCTTACGTAAGGAAGACAAAGAGGTTGCTAAGACGATCATCGACACGAAACATTCGATCTCAGAACAGGAAGTAAAACTGCGGGCATTACACATGGGACGTATGGCCAAAGGCGGAGAGGATACACTGAACTCCAGCAACACGCATCTTGATCTGCTTGCGATTCTCAAACGCATTGATTCCTTCTGCGTCAAACTGTCGCACGAGATCATCGAACAGTTCCAGTTATAGCTGTTGCTCGTACTTTCATCCCGCAGATGCCATGGATCGGCGTAGAAAATCTCTGCGTCGGGGTACAGTATCTGCGGGATTCTTTTTGTAATGTCAGATAAGTCCTGACAACCAGTGCAAGATGTTCAGCGCGAATTGCCGGTTATCGTTTTCCGGAACATTCATCCCGAATTTCCCTGTTCCGTCAATCTGAGCCGTGAGACAAGCGGCCTCTCCAAGGATCACTACGCGGCCTTTTCCCACATGCATGGCCAGGCCCATACTGCAATTATGGATAGGCAGGGGTCCCTGAAAGCGTGTGTATGTATTGCCGTCGGCATGCCAGATCGAATCGGGAACCGTTTCCATGGCCGTAGGGCTCAGTTCCAGTATGATCTGCGCCTCGGCGGTTGTTTTAAGCGACTGGCCGGTGAAGACGACAACTTTGTTGATCATTTCATCGGCGTTACGCCCGTTGGTGATCGGGTGGTTTTTCAAAAGAGTATTGTCCCTCGCAAACGCCAGTTGGTCTTTGTACTGCCTATGGCCCTCGAAGTGCATGGAGTCTTCTACGGAACCGTTGCCCATGGTCACACCAAAACGCGAGGCTAGCGGCTGAGCTGCAGAACCCATGGGATAATGGTCGGCGATCAGAAGCAACGAACCGCCGGATTCCACCCAAGCCTTGACCGCGTCGCACTCCTCCTCGGTAAAAGCGGCTTCATACTTTTCATTTATGCCTTTTGCATTGGATATGACAAGAATCTTATAGTTCGACAAGGTCTTTTCTGAAAACGGTTCCTTATTGGCCGTTACTTCGTAGCCGTCATTACGAATCAGATTCACAAAAGGAGCATAACGTCCGGTGGACGTGTGGAAATTCTTGTGAGCTTCGTCGAAGAGAACTTTAGGATGTGAATCGACATAGGCCGGATGCTTGACGGTAGTATCATAAGACATATCGGCCTTTTGATCGTTGCAGGCCGATAGCACCAGAAGAATCCACATGAGATGTTTCATCTATCTCCTTTCAGTGTGCGGTTTGTTAGAACGAGCTTATCGATAAGCTACGATGGTCATCGCGAAAGGTTACCGGAAAATTACGCCATACCTGTGTTTACCAGGCACTACGACACCGTGAAGGTTGAGAGGGTCGGCGGTGATGATAAGAACCAGCTCTCATGCCTTTCTTCCTTTCGCAGCGCGTGCAACCTGGTCAAAACTACCGGCAGGGCCATCGGTTCTCCCCAGACGCATTAAAATAACGATGATTTGTCAATGAATAAAAAGACGATAAATAGAATCTCATTCTGATAAGAATCTCTTTCTAACAGCAACAGGTATCTCTATAACAAAAATTTTCAAACAATCGCTTGAAAGCTACGTAGTATTTATTGAAATTTAGAAAAATGGAAATGGATCCCATGTCAGGCGAAAATTCAAATAAGAAACAGGAACCCGGCATATTCAATACGATCCGGCACGACGTTCAATCCGGCGGTCACTTCGACAATATCCGCCGCGAATACCGCGAATTGCGCGATTTTTATATTGATACGGAAAAAAAGTCCAGGCTGGACGAAATGAACGTTATCAAACGCTGGATCTTTTTCGTATGGTGGCTGCTCAAAAGCATGTTCTTCAAGCTCACGCCCACCCGGCGGCTCCTGCTCTTGCTTGGTATTTTCTTTACGAATGCGGGATTTACCATTCAGCTTGGGAGCGCCAGGATCAACGACAATACTTTTCTGGGCGGCATATTGATCTTGTTCGTGCTTCTTCTGGAATTAAAAGACAAACTGCTTGCGCACAGCGAACTCGAATCCGGCCGCAAGGTTCAGCAGGCTTTGGCTCCGGAGCGGAGTCCGCAGATATCCGGATGGTCGGTCTGGCTCTATTCCCGCCCCGCCAATGAGGTCGGCGGCGATCTCGTTGATTTTCTGAGGATCAGTGACGACCGCGCCGGTCTTATCATGGCCGATGTGGCCGGCAAAGGCCTTCGCGCTGCTTTGTTAACTGCGAAATTACAGGCTACCGTTCGCGCGCTGGCTTCCGAACACGATTCGCTGGCCGCCCTTTGTTCCAAGGTCAATACGATATTTCATCGCGACAGTCTGCCCAGTATTTTTGCTTCTCTTTTGTATTTCGAGATCGCGCCGAATGCCGGCCGGGTGCGTTTTGTCAACGCCGGGCACATGCCCCCGGTGTTCGTATCCGGGCCGGAGGCCAAAGAATTGACGCGCGGTGAACTGGCGCTCGGTTTGTCTCATAAAACCGCTTATGCCGAACAACAGATCGAACTGCGCACGGGAGAATGTCTCGTGGCTTATTCCGACGGGCTTTCCGAAGCCGCGAACGAAGCGGGTGAATTTTTCGGCGCCGAACGCCTTAACAAACTGTTGACACAGATCGCTCATTTCGATGCGCAGCGTATCGGAGAAACCGTGATCAACCAGGTGGACCGTTTCGTTGGCGATGCAAGAACCAGCGACGATCTGTCGCTGCTGGTGATAAAAAGATCCTGATTCATCGGCTTGACAAAGTAACTTCTTTGCTCTATTTTTAAAAGTCCCTCCTGCATATACATTGTGGAAAGCGAATCATCCGTGGGCTTTGGCACTATCCTGCGCCCGCGATTATATATTCTTACCATGAAAGGATTCGGGTATGAGCAAAGTCAGAGTTCTAGTCGGAACTAAAAAAGGCGCTTTCATACTGACCTCGGACGGCAAACGCAAAAAATGGAATATCAAAGGTCCTTTTTTTGCGGGATGGGAGATCTATCATATGAAAGGCTCACCCGTTAATCCAAACCGTATCTACGCGTCGCAAACCAGCGGCTGGTTCGGCCAGGTCATACAGCGTTCCGATAACGGAGGAAGAACCTGGGAGGCGGTCGGTAATGAATTCAAATACGACGGCACGCCGGGCACGCATCAATGGTACGACGGAACGCAGCATCCTTGGGAATTCAAGCGCGTATGGCATCTCGAACCTTCCCATAGCGAAGCGGACACGGTGTACGCCGGTGTAGAAGACGCGGCCATGTTCAAGTCTACCGACGGTGGGAAGACGTGGATCGAACTTCCCGCTCTGCGCAATGCGAAAGGTCATCTCTGGCAGCCGGGCGCGGGAGGCATGGGTCTGCACACGATCCTGCTCGATCCGACCAATCCGCAGCGGATGTATATCGCGATTTCCGCAGCCGGAGCATTCCGTACGGACGACGGCGGACAATCATGGAAGCCGATCAATAACGGTCTTAAATCACAGTACGAACTTCCGGACCCCACGGCCGAAGTTGGTCACTGCGTTCATAATTTAGCCATGCACCACTCAAGGCCCGATGTGGTCTTTATGCAAAAGCATTGGGATGTCATGCGGACGGACGACGCCGGTGAGAATTGGCGTGAGGTCAGTGGAAATCTCCCGACCGATTTCGGTTTTCCCATCGCCGTGCATGCGCATCAGCCGGACACTATTTATGTTGTGCCGATCAAAAGCGATTCGGAACATTTTCCGCCGGATGGGAAGTTACGTGTCTACCGAAGCACGACAGGCGGCAACAAATGGAAAGCACTTACCCAAGGTCTGCCGCAGAGAAATTGTTATGTCAACGTCCTGCGTGACGCTATGTCGGTGGATTCGTTGGATAAATGCGGGATCTATTTTGGTACGACCGGTGGGCAGGTCTATGCGTCGGCCAATTCCGGCGATTCATGGTCGGCCATTGCCGAAAATCTTCCTTCCGTACTTAGCGTGGAGGTTCAGACGCTGAAATGATCCGTGTGATGATCCCATACCATCTCGGCAATCTCGCCAATATTCCGAGGGAACTCGAGATCGAGGTCAGAGGCCCATATACTCAGGAATCTGTACTGGAAGCGATCGAATCGGCCTATCCCGTTCTGCGGGGAACCATCCGCGATCATGCGACCAAGAAGCGGCGTCCGTTCATTCGTTTTTTTGCTTGCGGCGAGGATCTCTCACACGAACCTTCCGACGCCGCGCTTCCGGAAGCCGTGATCCAGGGGAAAGAACCGTTTCTCATTGTCGGCGCGATGGCGGGCGGGTAGAGAAAGAATCACCCATTCGGGTTATTGGAATTATAGAATGGCTTTCAGATGTTAACAATAAGTATGAGAGGGTAATTTTATGCCGGGTTATGTAATCGTTGATATTGATATTACCGATCCTGTCGGTTATGAAGACTACAAGAAACTAACCCCTGCTACTTTGGAGGCGTACGGCGGACGCTTTGTCGTTCGGGGCGGTGAAGTGGAAACGCTCGAGGGATCATGGCCGCACGGACGGATCGTTGTGCTTGAATTTCCCACGGTCGAACGCGCCAAGGAGTGGTGGAATTCTCCTGAATACGCCGGCCCCAAAGCCCTTCGTCAGCGCACGGCCAAAACCAAAATGATCGTGGTCAATGGATCGCCGAAATAATAAAAGAAAAATCCTTTTCTCCTGCCTCTTTTGCATATTATTTCTTACGGTCAACGTCTCTTTTCTTTCTGCGCAAAACAACAAGATCGTCATCGGCGAGCATTATAAAATTCATTCAAAAATATTGAATGAAGACAGAAATCTCATGATTTATTTGCCGCCGGGTTATGTTCAGACGAAAGATAAATATCCGGTGATTTACCTTCTGGATGGACCCGATCATTTCCATCACGTCACCGGGATCGTGCGGTTTCTTGCGCAAGAAGGTGTTCAGCCGGATATGATCGTGATCGCCATCGGCAATACCGACCGCACACGCGATCTCACGCCCAAAACGGATTCGTTAGACGTACAACTGCCTACCGCGGGAGGTGCGGAACAGTTTTTGCGATTTCTTACCGACGAACTAAAGCCGTTCGTTCAAAAGAAATACAGAGCCGATTCATTGGAGATCCTCATCGGACATTCCTTCGGAGGCTTGTTTACCATTCACACCTTGTTAAACAAACCGGATGCGTTCGATGCATACATCGCCGTTAGTCCTTCATTGTGGTGGAATAATTGGGAGGAAGTGAGGCACGGCGAATCTTTTTTGAGATCGCGTTGTGAATTCAAAAAAATGTTATATGTCACTATGGGAAATGAAGGCGTTCAGATGCAAAGTCCTATGGACAGTTTTGTTGCGGTGCTGGAAAAGAATGCGCCTCAGGGCCTGTCCTGGGAATACCGATCGATGGATAAAGAAAATCACCTCACGAATCCGCACCGTTCGATATATGACGGACTGGAATGGATGTTTACCGGATGGGCGTATCCGGAAGATGAAGCGTTCAAAGGTCTTGCCGGACTGGAGTCGCATTATGCGGGTTTGTCAGAGAAATTCGGTTACGTCATCAAACCGCCGGAGACCATAGTCAACGCAGTAGGTTATTTCCTTTTACGCCGTTTCCGGGTAGCCGAAGCCATCAAAGTCTTTGAATACAATATTGCGCAGCATCCGGAATCGGCCAATGTTTACGACAGTATGGCGGATGCGTACGAAGCGTTTGATGAAATGGAGCCGGCTTTGAGAAATTGTGAAAAGGCTTGTTCACTGGGCGAGAAGAATTCCGATCCTAACCTGCCGCTTTACAAAAAGCACCTGGAAACACTGAAAAGGAAAATGGGAAGAAAATTGTAGTTATTACTTCGATCGTTTCTTCTTGAAACGACATTAATCCCGGTAATCGGCAATCCGTTTTAACATGCCTTTGAAGATCAACACGTGCAGAGGGTAAATCCCATACCAATACAAACGTCCGGATAAACCGCGCGGACGAAATGTAGCCGTCTGAATCAGGAGGTTTCCTTCAAAGCGGAATTCAAGCCAGGCTTCGCCGGGTAACTTCATTTCCGCATATAGAAGCAACCGTTGACCGTCTTTGTCGGCAAGGATCACTCTCCAGAAGTCCAACGCATCGCCGGGCTGAAGTTCCTCCGGATGACGCCGGCCCCGCCGAAGTCCTACGCCGCCGAATAGTTTGTCTATGATCCCTCGGATCACCCATAATCCATTCATATAGTACCATCCGCGCTGACCGCCGATGCGCCAGATATTATCGATCGCTTTTGCCGAATCTTTCACCGGAATCCTTCTTTCATCGGTGAGACATCCGTATTGTGGAACCCGTATGTATTCTTTGAAAGCCGGTGAGAAGCGGGAATTGGATAAGGCATCCGTCCAGCTTGAAACAACTTCATTCTGCTCGATGCGGGTAAAGGCAAGACGTATCGCGTCATCGTAGGACAGGCAAGGCGTTGCATCGACAGAGGTAATATCGCCAATCGCACAGACGACCTCGTTTTTCATACTGTCCACCAGCGCTTTGGCGAGAGAAAAGGAAGTTGCCGTAACGAAATAGAGCCAGTACGAAGACAACCGCGGAGTCAGAACAGGAATGGTAATGATATGGCGGCGGTAACCTCTGATCGCGGCAAAACGGAGCAGCATATCTTTATAAGTCAAAATATCCGGACCGCCGATATCGAAGGTCTTGCCAACGGCCGACGGATGATCCAATACGGAAATAAGGTAGCGTATCACGTCGCGAATTGCGATGGGCTGACATCGTGAACGGAGCCATTTGGGCGTGATCATCACCGGCAATTTCTCCACAAGATCTCTGATGATCTCAAAAGATGCGCTGCCGGAACCTATGATGATCGCCGCACGGAATACGGTAACCGGTACTCCGGAAGTACGCAGGATGGATTCCACACCCATGCGCGATGTCAGGTGACTGGACAAATGCGGATCATTGGCAATACCGCCGAGATAGATGATCTGTTTTACATTACCGGTCTGCATCCATTCGGAGAAATTCTTGGCGGATATTTCCTCGAGGCGGCTGAAGTGGTCGGCGGATTGAGCCATGGAATGAACAAGATAATAAGCCGCGTCGATCGATTCCCGCAACGGCGCAAGCGATTCACGGTTGGTCATGTCGCACGTAATGATCTCAACCTGTTTTTTCAAAGACTGGGGAAGGTGGAGGCGCGACGGGTCCCGTACCGCACAAAAGACTTTGTGGCCTTGTTCGATCAAAGCGGGAAGCAGACGCCGTCCGATGTAACCGTTAGCTCCGGTAAGAAGGATATTCATCTTGGTTTCCTTTTAAACAATATGAATAACTTAATCCTGTTTTGGCCGTCTTGCAATACGTTATTATGCGTAGATCCGGATGCGGATCGAGATCGAACATAAATTCTATTGCTTCCCGAAAACGGCCTTCGTAAATTTCTTTCGTAGCATCTGTTCTCTGACATGTTCCTTCCATAGAAATGTTTTCAATCCATTCTTAAGGAGGCTTGACTATGGAATCCAATCAACCTACCTATGATCGGATCGGCGGCGTACTGATCCTTGTTGCAATCATGCTCATCGTGAATCCGATCCGTATTCTGTATGTGATCATCACCGTATCTTTTCCAGCCTACGAAAGCGTACCGGCTTCCATAGGGCCTTTTGAGATCTTCCTCAACGTGACATTCCTGCTGTACGCTCTGGTCGTGCCTGTTTATTTCTTCCAGCGGCGAAAGATCGCACCGATTCTGGTCATCGTTTTGTTCTTATTCAATATGTTCTTTGTTGCCGTCAACGGGACGATCACACAGTGGATGCCTTCGGAAGTGGCCGGGGCGGCGCCAAAATTCCGTATCGGCGAGTTTGCGTTCGGAGCCGTCTGGTTTCTGCTCTGGACCGTCTATTTCATGGTTTCCAAGCGGGCCAAGGGAACTTTCGTTCGATGATCCTTCTTTGATAGAACACCCTTGCCATCCTTAAACATCTGTCTGAACAACGGCATACGCTTGCTCGAAAACGATTCTTCGGATTTGACAGACACACTATTTAATAATAAAGGCTGAGTATTTACGGACTATGAACCTGAAACGTTTTCAGGATTGGGCGCAAAAAGAATACAGCGCGCGTCAGAGATTATCGCTGATCATTCCTGCGCTGATCTTTTTCTGTCTTTTTTTACCGGTATTATTCCTTTCGGCCGCGGTTACGACGGATCGTTCCTTTAAATGGCCGCTGTTACAATGGGGATATTGGAACACGGTAATCGGTCCGGCCGGTCTGGCCTTTGGAGCATTCTTTGGTTTGTGGACCGTCCGCATCCAGTTCATGATTGGCCTCGGAACGCCGTCTCCACTGATGCCGACAAGAAAGCTGATCACCTCGGGCCCTTACCGTTTCTGCCGCAATCCCATGGTATTCGGTGTTTTTGTTGCTTATTCAGGGATTGCGATATGGGCGGCTTCACCTTCAGGAATCGTGATGACGCTGATATTCATGGCGGGCGCCTCTTTGTATATCAAGCTGATCGAGGAGAAGGAGCTCGAAATGCGTTTTGGGAAAGAGTATACGGATTATAAAAACAAAGTACCCTTCATCCTTCCACTATTCCGAGGAAAACTATGAATGCGATGCCGTCTCAAAAAAACCTTCTGACCGCACTGATCGCCATTTTCTTTGCCGTCCTGATCTGGTCGGTGATCAACCCTAAAACGATGCTGACATGGTTCCTGGAGGTCGTACCCGCGCTGGTGGGTTTTGTCGTTCTCGCAGCCACGTACCGTCGTTTTCCGCTGACATCGCTTTTGTATGTCCTGATCACGATTCACGCGATCATTCTGATGATCGGCGGGCATTATACGTACGCGCACGTGCCCCTATTTGACTGGATCCGGGATACCTTCGGCCTGAGCCGCAATCACTACGACCGTGTCGGGCATTTTGCGCAGGGCTTCGTGCCGGCCATGATCGCACGCGAGGTTCTCATCCGTACATCGCCTCTCAAGGAAGGAAAGTGGTTGTTTTTCGTCGTGGTTTGTATTTGTCTGTCGATCAGCGCGATGTATGAATTGATCGAATGGCAGTACGCGGTGATCAAAGGCGGGGAATCGGCGGACGAATTCCTCGGAAGCCAAGGCGACATCTGGGATACGCAGAGCGATATGGCGTTGGCTTTAGTTGCGTCGGTCATTGCGCTGTTGTCGCTGAGCCGATGGCATGACAAGATGCTGGCTCAAGCCGGCTTATTATCCGGACGCTCTGACGGCCGATGAACCAACGAGACTAAGCGCGAATCAAAAAAATCTGAATATGAAAGCGATGGTTCTCCAGACGCTGGGTTCATTGATGAAGAATCAGGAGCCATTGGAACTGCAGATCGTGCCCGACCCGGAACCGGCGGCTGAGGAAATACTGATAAAGATCTCCGTGTGCGGGGTGTGTCACACTGAACTTGATGAAATCGAAGGTCGGACGCCTCCGTCGAGACGACCGGTGATACCCGGCCACCAAGTGGTCGGCCGTGTTCATAAAGCAGGAGACAAAGCAAAAAAGTTCCGCGCCGGCGACCGCGTGGGCGTGGCATGGATATATTCTTCGTGCGGTCAATGTTCTTACTGCCGGCAAGGCATGGAGAATCTTTGCAGCCATTTCAAAGCTACGGGCCGGGATGCGGACGGCGGGTACGCGGAATTCATGACCGTTCACGAGAATTTTGCGTATGTGATCCCCGATAATTTCGCGGACGCAGAAGCGGCGCCGCTTCTTTGCGCCGGAGCTATCGGTTTCCGTTCGCTCCGGCTGACAGGGATCAAGGACGGGCAAAACCTCGGACTTACCGGATTCGGCGCTTCGGCGCACATTGTGATACAATTGGCCGCCTACCAATTTCCTCATTCCAAGATCTTTGTTTTTGCCCGCGATCAGAAGGATCGGGATTTTGCCGGGGAACTGGGAGCCTTTTGGACCGGCAAGATCGAATCGAGGCCGCCGGAACTGCTGGATGCCGTGATCGACTTCACACCGGTATGGAAACCGATTGTTGAGAGCCTCGGTTGCCTTGTTCCCGGCGGGCGTCTGGTTATCAATGCGATCCGCAAAGAGGACCTCGACAAAGAAAGCCTGCTGGCTCTGGATTATGCACAGCATCTGTGGATGGAAAAGGAGATTAAAAGCGCCGCCAATGTAGCAAGGCAAGACGTGGCCGATTTTTTGGAATTAGCGGCCAAAATTCCGATCCGGCCTGAGGTGAGGGAATTTCAGCTGGAAGAGGCCAACCGCGCTCTGGTAGAAATGAAGATGGGGAAAATGCGCGGCGCGAAAGTTTTGAGGATAAGCGGACATTAGATCATGATCACTAAAACCAAATGGATCGAGCGGAATTTTGAGTTGAACAATCCGTTGGGGATGTTCCCCAATTTTCTGGAACGCATCCGCGGTACGCCGGCCAGGCTGGAGGAGCTCATTCATTCTCTTCCCAAAGAGATCCTGACCGTCAAACCGGAGCGCGGATGGTCGATCCAGGAACACGCCGGTCATCTGGCCGATCTGGACGAACTCCACAGCGGTCGCGTGGACGATTTTATCTTTCGGGCCAAAGTGCTGCGCGCATGGGACGGGACAAACCGCAAGACCCACGATGCCGATCATAATACCAACTCCATCCAGAACATCCTTATGGATTTCCGCGCGGCCCGGACCCGCCTGGTGAATCGTCTGGAAAGGCTCGACTTTGAGACTCATCAGGTGATCGCACTTCATCCGCGCATTCAGAAACCCATGCGCGTGGTGGATATGGTTTTTTTTACGGCGGAACACGACGACCATCATTTGTCGAGCATTACGGAATTGGCTCGGACCATGCTCAGGAGAAGATGATATGACATTGCAGGAGATTATGCTTGAACTGGAGAAAGCGGGAACAGAAAAATTACGCCAGACGTACGCTCTCCATGGCGCAAAAGAGAATTACTTTGGGGTCAGCCCGGCCCAATTCAATCGCCTGAAAAAGAAGATCGGCGTTGACCATACGTTGGCCGGGGAATTATGGAATACCAGGAATACCGATGCGCAGATCCTGGCTACGATGATTTCGGATTCGGATGCTCTCGATGAAGATCGCATCGATCGATGGGTCAAAGATATCAAGTATTACTCCGTTGCCGATTCCTTTGTTGATCTGATAGTTGCGCCGTCCAAGTGGTCGCAGAAAAAAATGAACGCGTGGATCCGGATGGAGGATGAATACGTGCGGCGTTGCGGTTACAGGATCATGACGAAGTTGGCCGAACTGAAAGAAAGTCTGACCAACGACGCTTTTATTGAACACTTGCATGTGATCGGGAAAGAGATCCAGCTTATGGAAAACCGCGCCCGTCAGGCGATGTACGAGGCCTTGATCGCTATTGGAAAAAGGAACAAGGTGCTGAATATGGAAGCCATGATCGTGGCCTCGCAGGTGGGTCCGGTCTATATCGAACACGGTGAAAAAAAACTCAAAGCGTCACATGCGATGGAAATTCTCGCCGATAAAAAACTGAGAGCGACGCTGTCATGATCCGGGCTGTGATCTTCGATATGGACGGCGTGCTACTCGATTCCGAACCGTATTGGCAGGAGGCTCAGAGAGAGGCTTTTATTAAAGTTGGCGTGGATGTGACGGATGCCATGTGCCATGAGACGATGGGCCTGCGCATCGACGAAGTGGTGGCGCATTGGTTCAAACGATTTGGATGGCATGGCCTTTCGTGCAAAGAGGTCGAAGAACAGGTTATTCAGGGTGTGATCGACCGGATACATGCGCACGGTGAGCTCCTCCCCGGCGTAGGCCGTGCGGTCGGCTTTTTCAGAAACAAGGATTTACGAATAGCTCTCGCGTCCTCGTCCGCCGTGCGTCTCATCAATGCGGTGATCGATAAGTTCGAACTGCGGAATTCATTTGACGTGATTCATTCTGCGGAACACGAAGCCTACGGGAAGCCGCATCCGGCGATTTATTTATCGACAGCCGACCGGCTCGGTGTTGATCCTACGTCCTGCCTTGCCGTCGAGGATTCATTCAACGGACTTATTGCCGCCAAAGCGGCGCGAATGAAGACGGTTTGTATTCCGGCCAAACATATGTGGGATCAAACGAAATTCGACATAGCGGATGTGAAATTGCGTTCACTGAATGATGTGACTGAGGATATCTTCGTGCGTTTGAATTCCTGAACTAATTATCATACACCGGTATGATGATCTTCATTCTGGACAGGCTCTTGCGCGGCGAAAACGGGACTTTTTCTTTATTCAATTCGTAAATCGCTTTCCATTTTTCTTTATCGCCGTACAGCTTGGCGGCAATCGTTTCCAGATCCTCACCGGGCGTTACATCGTAGAAGAGGAATTTATCCATTTTTTCGCGGTATCCTTTTTCGATGGTAAGGACCACGATGGTCTGCCCCGTTACGATAAGATTCGGATCGGAAATCTTTCCCTCGTTGGCGATAAAGAAGTCCTTCCATTTTTTCGCGTCGCCCAGAAATTTCTCGCTCAGATACCACAGGCTTTCGCCCTCCCGAACTTTGTAGAGATTCATCTGATACCCGCCTGCTTTTGCACTGACATTGGCTTTGGCCTCCAGAGCGGCGATCTCGGATTTGATGCGGTTCCTTTCCTCATCCGTTTTGGCTTGTTCCAACTCCACGTATTTTTGCGATATCTGCTGTGCGAGATCTTCCGTGGCGGCGCGTGCCGTGGTTACCAGCTTGACTTTGGCTTTTTCTGTGAGAATGCGTGCCTGTTCTACGGTTGCCTTATCCTTGGCGGCCGTTTCGGCCGATGTAAATGCCTTTTCCGCTTTTTCGAAATCCTTCTGCTTTTCGTAGATCGTGCCTAATCCGATATAGGCATTAGCCACCAGGTCGCTTTCCGGATGTTCCTTGACCAGTTTCTGGTACGTCTTTTCCGCTTCTTCGTATTGGCCTTCCAGTTCATAGGATTTCGCAAGCAGATACGTGGCGTCGTCCGTCCATTCGCTGTTGGCCACGCGGTCGAGCACATCCAGGTACACTTCGCGGGCTTTGTCGTAATCGCCTTGCTCGATGTATTTCTGTGCACGGTCAAACAGGGCTTCCGATTCCGTACTGACCTCAAAGAGTTTATTATTGCGCCCTTGCGTATCTTTTTCGTCGGACGCCGCTGAGAAATTGCCTACACTGAAAGTGCCGCGTTTGCTTCCGATCCAGGTGCCGAATTCCGGATGCGAACGGATAACGCGGATATCGTTCGTAGCAAGCCCTTCTTTTTCCGAAAAGACCTTTTTTACCTGGGTGTTATCGGCATCCGCAGAGCGGGTAGCAAGGACCGTTGGGTTGGTCCAGCTCATGAGTCCCTGGTCCGTGGCGATCCAGAGACGATCCGACCCCAGGCCTTCCACCGACCGCACATTATCCGATATGAGACCGTCTTTTTTCGTGATCGTTCTCCAGACGTTGGTTACGGGATCCAAAATGGATAGACCTTTTCCGGTCGAGAACCACAATTGACCGCTCGGATCGGCTTTGATCGACTTGACAGAGTTTGAATTGAGTCCGTTCTTCTTCAGATAAACCGTGGGTTTGACCGGATCAAATCTTACGACGCCGCCGGTTTGGTTCTCGTAATCGGTTTTCGGCATCAGGCCGATCCACAATTGACCGTCTTTGTCAAAATAGAGATCGGTCACCGTAGCGAAATCATGTGTTTTCTTGAGATCGTAATTCGTCCATTTCAGGTTCTCAAATTTACTGACGCCGGCGTCGGTTCCGATCCAGATCGCGCCGTTCCTATCCTGGGCGATGGCGCGGACTTTATTGCTGGCCAGTCCGTTGGCCGTCGTATAGTTGGTAAACGACTCGCCGTCGAAATAGGAGACTCCGCCTGACGAAACGGCGCTGCCCAGATTGGCTGTTGCGAACCACTTTCCGCCGCTGGAATCGATAAGCATGGCGTACACGTAATCGCTGAGCAGTCCGTTCTGAGCCGTGATCTTCTTGTATCCACCGCCACTCATGTCCCATCGCACGATGCCTTTGGACGTACCGAGCCACAGGAAATTACCTTCGAATTCCATGGTATTGATACTGTTGGTCTCGGAGAAGCCTCCGGAAGTGCGCAGTCCCAATTCGGCCATCTGCGTCGTTCGTTCGAACAGTGCGGCCAGTTCAGGGCGGAGGAGAACGATCTTCGGCAGATTGGTAAGTTCGCGGAAGACCTGGCTTGCCTCGCGGTGCTGATCCAGTTTTTGGTAGCCTACGCCGCTTGCGTATAAGGTCTGCGAGTACCGCGGATCGTTCGGATCGGGATAAGATCGCGTGAAGGTGCGCTGTACTTTCAGGAGCCCGTTGTTATCGCCGTAAAGACGCATGGAATCCGCGTAAGCGTATAATGCGGCCCGTGCCGACGGATGCGGCGAATTAACGAAGGTCACCGGTATTCTTTTGAAGATCTGAAGGGCCTGGTCGGTTTTTTTATTCTGAAGAAGGTTCACAGCAAGCGCGACGTAACTGTTCTCAAGGTTCTTTATCAGAGCGTTACCTTCGGTGGAGACATCGCAGACGGCCGGCGCCGGGTCCTGCAGCCTAAGATCGCGCTCGGATGATGCGCTGGAAAAAGCGCGTATCATACCGTCATAGATCGCCGCCGCGCGTTCATAATCGTGAAGATTTTCAAAGGATTTCGCCAATCGGAAAAAAGCGTATTCGTTGACGAATTTGGTTCGTCCTCTGGAACGCAGGAAATCGTTGAGATAATTGAGGCTTTCGACCGGCTTATTCTCCCCTTCATAACTTCTTGCGATCTGATAAACGAAGTAGTCCGGTTCGGTATTTTGTTTGAACATAGAGCGGCTGATCGTACGGACGCGGTTCCAGTTCTGCGCCGATATCGACGCCTGTAATTCTCTATGAACGGCTTTCAGCCACTGCGCCGTATCCCTTGCGGATTCGGCATGATACCAAACGCCCCGGTTTGTTACGACGATCTGCTCTTTATAAAAAGGAAAAATGCGAAGCACGGTATCCGAAGGCAGACCGTCGGCGGTGGTGTAGGAAACGGCGGCCTGTTCCGTCTGGCGGATCATGTTTCCTGATCGGCCCCAGTAAATATGGCCGCCTTGATCCACTAGATAGGTTAGAATATCTTTGTCGGCCGAGTCTTTCGGCTCGAGATACAATTTGAAGATCCCCGCATCGAATTTATAAACGCCGGCATTGGTCAGGGCGATCACGCCGCCGGTTTCATCCATCTGGATTCGGTTGATCCGGAGATCCCGCAAAGAGACCGTCGAGTCAAAAGGAACTTCGATGAATTTCTTCTGCTCGGATCCCGAATATATCTTATTTCCGGACGTAAACCATAATGTCTCGCGCGGATCGGCAAGAAGGTTTTCGGGCTCGGCGTTTGCCGGTAAGGCCACCTTGTACCAATTGGGATAATTCGAATTGGCGGCCGCAAAAAGACCTTTGGGATTAGCCGCGTAGATCTTCGATTTTGTCGCTGCGGCGCTGAGAATTCGGTTGCTTACCAATCCCTGTTGAGAGGTAAATTTGGTCCATTTGATATTGTCAAATTTCGAAAGGCCGCCGGTCTCTTTGCCTTGTTCGTTGACCGTACCGCAGCTGAACCACTTAATACCTTTGGCGTCAACCGTGATGTCGTTGACGTAATTGCTCACCAGTCCGCTGTCCGCCGTGAACACAGTGACGGCATAGGTGACTGTCTTTTCCGTCAGCACCGGACTTATCCTGATAACGCCGCCGCCGTTGGTCCCTAACCACAAAGTCTGATTCTCAAGAAAAGCACATGTGATGGTGTGGTCAAACGTGTAACGTCCTTTCGTCAAATCGGGGAACCGGGCCGCATAGGATTCCAGAAGCGTCTGAAAATGATGGATCTGGTAAATGGAATCAAAAGCGTGGATCTGTTCCAAGTCGGAAGGATGATGGAAAAGCGTATCCTGAAGCGCTGCAAAGAGCGGGTTTTGCCGCGCTTCGTAAAGAACCATCAATTTGTTTTGTGCTTGTGCAAGATACGATCCGTTGGGATAGTCGCGAACATGGTTTTCGTACTGTTGTATGGCTGTGACCGTATCTCTCTTTGTCAAATAGTAATCTGCCAGCATTAACGATGCTTTTTCGGCCGATGATCCGCCGGATGTATTCAATTGCCGCAGGAGCTCCTCGGCCTTTGATGGGTTTTGCGATGCGTAGAGCCCGACGAGTGCAAACCGGGAAGACTGCAAGGCATCCAAATAAACCGGATCGGAAGAGCCTTCCGAATGTACAACGGCCTTCTCATACATCCTAATGGCGTTGTCCTGATCTCCGAGCTTTTCCAGTGTTGCGGCGAAGTCCCGGAGAACGGCCGGATCCTGAATATTAAGCCTGGCGGTCAGTAATTCATAATAGAACTTCGATTCTTCATAACGTCCGAGATAGGTGTTTTCTTCTGCGAGAGCATGGAGCCTTTCGGCATACGGTTTCTCCTCACCGGCGTTATGTTTGATCAGGATCCTGAAATCGCCAAAGAAATAACTGTTCCCGGCTATATCAACGGCGAGAAAATTTGGTCTTATTTTTTTGATTTCATGGTAACCATCCGTCAGATTCGACAGGACAGGGACCTCCTTTTGCCTGGTCAATTCCAGCAGCATGGTGTCCGAATTGAGGCACCGGATACGATGAATATCATCGGTGCAAAGGTAATGAAAGACGGGCTTTTGGAATTGACGCAATACCGCGATCGAATCGTTCTTAAGATAAGCGATACCGCCCTCGTTCAAACCGAAGTATGGCGTGCCGTTGTTGTCCAGCGTGAGGCTGACGATCCCTCTCATCGGAAAGACTTTTATCTTTCCGTCGTCAATACGTGTAAGGCCTTTGGAAGTAGCTACCCACATACGGTTATTCTGATCCGAACGGAGAAAACGAACGTTGTCGTCCGGAAGCCCGAGGTTTTGATTGTATGATTTGTAGTTGTTTCTGAAGAAACTCCCCAGCCCTTTATCGGTACCGATCCACAGAGAACCGTTGGGAGAAACCTCGAGGCATTGGATGACGTCGGAAGGCAATCCGCTCTTCAGATCATAGGACTCCGTAATACGGTCGCCCTTAATGAGGAAGAGTCCTTGATCGGTGGCTGCGGCCCAGGAACTGTCGTCTTTGAACGCTATATCGTTGATCTTCGCCGGCAGTCCGCTGATGTTCTTCGGTACCGGAGTCAGCGATGCGCCAAAGACATTATCGATAACAAGAACGCCCTGCGATTCCGTTCCGATAAACAGGCTGTTCCGTTGGATTTTGGCGCATAAGATCTTTGAAGGGACAGAGATATTCGTTTGAGCCGACAGATGTCCTGAGATGAAACTTACCAACAATAAAAAGACGTTCCTGATTCGCATAATATTCCTCTATACCTCTATTTCCAGTCGCCAACGAGTCCGAAACTGCTCCAAAAGTACGGATGCGCATAACCCGGCTGGGCTTTCAGTTTGAGTTGCGCCTGGCGCAGCGCGTCAGATTTGCGCAGCGAGCGGAACTGTTCGTAGAAGCCTTTGATAAGGAACTCCGTCGATGCGTCGCTGACCTGCCACAGGCTCGAGATGAGGGCGGGCGTCCCGGCGTATATAAATGCGCGAGTGAGTCCGATGAGTTCGTCACCCTGCGTGACCTTGGATAATCCCGTTTCGCAGGCGGACAAAACGACCAGCTGTGCACGGTCGAGCTTGAGCGAAAAGATTTCATCTACCAGAACTTTGCCGTCGTTTTGGGTATCTTGAGATAAGAAGATCCCCGATTTGGACGGACGATCCAGATCAAATACGCCGTGACAGGCAAAATGGAGTATCTCAGAACGGGAGATCTCTTTTTTCATGGCGCTTTCGGTGGCGTCCCCCTTGAGGAAAACATTCTTTTGTTCGAAAAGTCCCCCGATGAACCGGACTTCGGATTCCGCAGACGCCAGCGAACTCATATTCGGTACAACGGGATTTCCAAAAGCCAGCAAGTGGAATGACGACACCGTTGACGGCACGGCTTTGCGTTTCTGCAAAATAAATTTCATCAGGCTGGCGCTGGGCAAATACGATAGGGCGTATCGATCGATCAGAAATTCCCCGTCCCTGTTCATGAGAGCGGAGAACGGGATATAGTGCAGTTTGCCGTAAGGCACGACGATCAGCCGTTCCGTTTTGATGTAAGGAAGCGCCGGAGCAATAAGTAGTTCGTACAGGTCTTGCGAGGACTTTTTGTAATTCGGTTTGTCGACGGTCAGAAGATCGTTGCGGAAATCGAGCAGCATACGGTACAGTTTTAGACCGGGAATTTCTTTCTTCACGCATTGGATCCCGGTCTTTGAAATAACCAGAATCAGATAGAATTTCGGCGTGACATAATATTCCATCAGGGTCGCATCCTCGTCCAGCATGGCCTGCGTTTCACTCAGCTTGAGAGGGGAAACGGATAGAAGTGAGGACAATTCTTCGTTGTTCTTTTTGATCGTTGCGAGCAATTGTTTTCTTAGATCCGTGAGCTTTTCGCTTTCCGTGAGGTAATCCGTAATTTGAGTTTCATTCAGGGACCGGTCCTTGAAACTCTCTTCAAGAAAGGCCATACGTTTGTCGACGGAATCAAGGCGCGCGACATCGGAATTCTCCCGGCGGGCGGTCTCCAGCGCTTTGGTTCCCAGCAGATCGAGGAACGAGCGCGACTTGGATCTTTCCACAACGTGAAAAGCTTCCGCAAGGTCGTTCTGATTGACGAGAGTTTCGATCAGATCGGCGTACACGTAGATCTTGTCCTGGAAGAAACCGGTGCGGAATTCTTCCGAGCCTAACTGCGTGCGCTGGTCTTCAATGATCAGCAAGGCTTCTTCGAAATGTCGTTTGGCCTCATTTAGCTGGCCGTCGCGTTGGAAAGTCTTAGCAAGCCCGTATTTGATCTGCCATTTCAATGTGGAGGCTTTTTTAGCAACGGCCATGTCGTAGGCCTGCAGGTAATGATCTTTGGCCTTGGCGAAATCTTTCATGATGCGGTAGGTCTGCCCGAGATAGGTGAGTGCCGTGATCTGTCCGTAGATGTCGCCGATCTGGCGTTTGATCAGCAAGGCCTGCTGAAAGTAATCGAGGATGCTCAAAGCCTGGCTTTGGTCCATGACGGCGGATTCTTCATTCACGTTTTGAAGCAGGATAGCTCCAAGACTGATCAGGTCGTTCGATTCACCGCGTTTGTCGCCGATGTCGCGCTTGATAGCGATCGACTGATTGGTGAAATCCGTTGCCCGGAAATAATCAGCGCGCTTGTAATAGATCGATCCGATGATCCCGTAATGCGAGGCAAGGCCCTGTTTGTCGGCGATCTCTTTCTCGATCGCAACGGCCTGAAGAAGATATCTGAGAGCTTCATCGTCGTCGTTGAGATCGCGGTAAACCACGGCCGTATTGGCGAGGATCTTGGCCGCGCTGCGTTTCAGACCGTACTTGTTGTAAACCGCCAGCGCTTCCTTGTAGGCGTCGATCGCTTCCTGGTAACGGCCGTTGTTGTGATTCAATACGCCCAGATTGGTCGCGTTATCCGCCATGCCCCTTTCGTTCTTCAGCGCGCGGTTGAGTTCGTAGCTTTCGCGGTAGAATTGTTCCGCCAGATTGGTCTTTCCGAGATAATCGAAAACGATTCCTATTTGCGTCAGCGCATTGGCTTTTCCGGGCATGTCCCTGACGGAGTCCTTAAGGGCCAGTGCGCGCCTGTAGTATGTCATGGCGGAATCGTATTGGCTCATACTCCTGTATGCCGTTCCGATGCCGATCCAGTCGTTGGAAATTTCTATCCGGTCCTTGGAAGGATCCCGAATCGCTGCGGCCTGAATGAAACGGTCAAGGCTGTTCACATAATCAGCTTTGGTCTGGTAAAGAAGTCCAAGCCGGCTGAGTGTTTGTGCTTCGTCTTTTTTCTCGCCGGCAGACCTTTGGATCTCCAGCGCTTTGACAAGGGAAGACTCGGCGGCTGTGAATTGATTGAACTGCAGATCCAGCGCGCCCAGCGCGGACAATGCGCCGGCCTGCGTCTTTTGATCCTTGAGTTCGGTGCTCAGTTCGATCTGCTTCTGAAGATAATTCCGGTACGATTCGTTTTGATTAAGGATCTTGGCGGTTAGGGCGAGATTACCGTATACCCGGAGAACGGCCTTCTTTTCACTCAGGCCTGTGAAGATTTCCAGAGCTTTTTTCCATTCTTCCGCAGCGGATTCCACCTGTTTCTTCTGAAAAAAATCGATACCGGATTTGAATAAAGAGTCCGCTTTTTGGGCAAGCGCCGCCGATTCCTGTGCATTCAGTAGAGCCAAAGGCGTTAAAAAAATCCATATAGAAATGGACGAAAATATTCTTTTCATAACTAAGATGTTTGTTTTCGTGGAACCGGTCAAATATAAAAAGAATTGGCGCCATCAGCAAACTTTAATTGCGACTTGAACGAACGGAATAATAGTTTTAACATCAATCTAAGATGGAACCATAGATCCATGAGGACGTATGCCCGACAGAAAAGAGATAAAAAGACAATACAAACAAACCGTCCAGCCGATGGGGATTTATCAGATAAAGAACAAGACCAGCGGCCGGATTTTCATCGGAAGTTCCAAAAACCTGAATGCCGTATTCAACAGCGTCCGGCTTCAGTTGAAAACAGGAACTTTCATCAACCGTTCGTTGCAGGAGGATTTTACAATTAAAGGCGAGGCAGGATTTGATTTTGAAATACTCGACCGGCTTGAACCAAGGGAAGATCCTCTATACGACTATTCGGACGATCTGATAGTATTGGAGCAGATGTGGATGGAAAAGCTGGAGCCGTATGATGATAAGGGCTACCACAAAAGGCCGAAATAATAGTGAGATTTGTCAAATAAAGCATTCGTAAAGGAGAATCATCATGAGCGAACCCATTTCGAAATCTGAAAGAAGACCATTGAGAACGCTTTGGAAAGTCGCCGTTGTGCTGATCGCTGTTCTGGTCATTGGTATGCTGGCCTGGCATGGAACTTTTCTTTCAAAAAAGTACCTTGAACCATGGGATGTGCAGTATCACAGAAAATTTGAAGACCCGAGGCTTCGGATCACGGCTCACGGGCTTCTTGCTCCCAACGCGCATAACATGCAGTCCTGGAGAATCGTTCTGGACAAAAACGACCACAGGAAATTCAGACTGTACTTGGACGAAAAACGCCTTCTGCCGGCCACGGACCCGTATCATCGTCAATCCATGATCAGTCAGGGCACGTTTTTGGAGTTGTGTTATATAGCCGCGCGGCAACTGGGTTATGAGGCGGTTATCCGTGTGTTTCCGGAAGGGGACCTTGGCCTTCAGCCGGCCATGGAAGACATACGCTCCAAGCCGACAGCAGAGATTACCCTGATCGATTCAACGGTTCGGGATCAGGACCTTTACCGATCCATTTTTCAAAGGGTGACGACCCGCACACCATACCTGGATAGGCCGTTGACGGGTTCTCAAATAGAAAAACTCTCCGGTTCAGTCGACTACGACAGCGTCTATGTGGTCGTTTTTCAGGAATCAGCGGACTTGTCGCGATTAAAAGAACTGGCCGTCAAAGGAGTGGACGTAGAATCCAGACTCAAATCCACCATGAATGAGTCGCACGTGGTACTGAGGTTCAACGAATACCAGAAGAATAAATACCGAAATGGTTTGACGATGTCTTCGCAGGGGCACGGTGCGGTAAAGCAGTTTTTCATAGAGACCTTCGCCAGTCTTTTTCCGCTCTCGTTAGAAGAAGAAGGGCGTATATGGCGGGAAGCGGAAAATGAACGGATTCAAAGGACGCCGGCCTATATGATGATCTTTTCAGATAAGAACGACCGTGCCTCTCAGGTTCACGTCGGGAGGCTCTATGCGCGCATTCAGCTTGCCGGTACGGCCATGGGGCTGAGCATGCAGCCGACGATGCAGATCACACAAGAGTACCCGGAAATGGCAGAGCTTTACAGACAGGTCACGGAACAATTCGTCAAACAAGGTCAGACCGTCCAGATGTTATTCCGGATCGGTCAGAGTGAAAAGAAAGTGGAACACAGTCCGCGCAGAGATGTGATGGAGTTGGTCGATAGTATTAATTGATGCCGATGAAACTAGTTCAAGAATCATACGTAGTAGGTGCATCAGTACACATAATCTAATAATGGAGTATCGGTTTATGCAAAAGGTTCATGAAGAGAAAAAATCCACCGTTAAGTTAATTCATATCGCGATGGTGTGTTCGATGGCCATTTTATTAAACGTATTTACGCAAGGGCATGTAACGGCCCAGCAGAAAATTCAAAAAGATGAACGTCTTGGGATGATCCTTTCGTTCGGAGCTCCGGGATTTGGTCAGATTTATGCCGGGAACACGTGGCGGGGCATTGGGATTGCGGCGGCTACAGGTATTTGTGCCGGCGTTGTAGCGGGAATCGCTGCGGAATCGCGCAAGATTAAGGTCATGGGGGTAGACGGCGATGAGTATGAAGTCATGGGTACTAAAACAAAGAAACTGAGTGACGGAGAAGTGGCAGCGGTCGCAACGGCCGCAGTCACAGGTCTTGGAATTTATGTCTGGCAATTGTTTGATGCCAGGAATTGTGTCAGGAAACACAATAAGGCCCAGGGCTTTGATATCGGAATGACTATGATGGATAATGGCCGTCCGGGAGTCCATCTAAGCATGAAATTCTGATCGAGTGGTAACAGAAAAGAGGCTGTAATGACTACAGCCTCTTTTTTTTGTACGCGGTAAAGGAAAGCTTGAAGCCGCCTGTCTTAGATGAGCCGGATCAAATTGATACTCACTTGTAACAAGGTCTGCCTAGCCGACATATTGCTTGCTATCCAAATTCGAATTGCTTAAACTTTTGACCGATCACATTTCTTGCATATCCGGTCATTTCACCACTTATTTATCAATCACAACGGAACAGGCTCATGATCAAAAACTTATTCCGTACGAAATCCGTACAAACGATCCTTGACGAGTCCGAAAAGGGGCTTCTTGAAGGAGGACACGGCGCAAAACTTAACCGCACTTTGACCGTTCGCGATCTGACGGCGTTTGGTATTGCCGCCGTGATCGGTGCGGGAATCTTTTCGACCATCGGCGCCGCGGCCTACGACGGCGGTCCTGGCGTTATTTTTCTTTTTGTCATTACAGCCATAACGTGCGGATTTACGGCTTTATGTTATGCGGAATTTGCAAGCCGCGTTCCCGTTGCCGGGAGCGCCTATACGTATTCCTATGTTACGTTTGGCGAGATCGTGGCCTGGATCATAGGCTGGGCACTTATTCTGGAATACGCGATCGGCAATATTGTCGTGGCCATTTCGTGGAGCAGCTATTTTAATAATCTTCTCGAAGGTATCGGCTTTCACCTGCCCGTCTGGCTTACTATCGATTATCAGACCGCGCGCAACCAATATTTGGAAGCCGTTCAAAACGGACAGTCCATCGAAAACCTGGTTTGGACCTTGGCGCCCGCGATCGGAGGATTCAAAGTGGTTATGAATTTGCCGGCTAGTGTGATCGTTGTTCTCATAACGATATTGGCTTATCTTGGTATCAAAGAGAGTAAGAACAGCGCCAATATGATGGTCGCGCTGAAATTGATTGTTCTAATGGTTGTCGTGGCTGTCGGCGTATTCTATGTCAATACGGACAACTGGACGCCGTTCATGCCCAATGATTTTACGGGAGTACTTAAAGGCGTTTCGGCGGTATTTTTTGCTTATATCGGGTTTGACGCTATTTCAACAACAGCGGAGGAATGCGAAAATCCCAAGCGAGATCTTCCGCGCGCAATGATTTATTCGCTGGTTATCTGTACGGTTATTTATGTCGTAACGACACTCGTGATCACGGGTATGGTCAACTACAAAGAATTTCAAGGCATATCCGATCCGTTGGCTTATGTTTTCGAGAAGATTCATATGGAAAAACTGGGGTATATTATATCATTCAGCGCCGTGGTTGCGGCCACGAGCGTTTTACTGGTGTTTCAGATCGGCCAGCCGAGAATCTGGATGAGCATGAGCCGCGACGGGCTGCTTCCCAAAAAGTTTGCCAGCATTCATCCCAAATATCATACCCCCGGTTTCGCCACAGTCATCACCGGGGTTATCGTCGCCATACCGGCGCTGTTCATTGAGGGGGGTATTGTCACGGACCTTACAAGCATCGGAACCCTCTTCGCGTTCGTTCTGGTGTGCGGGGGTGTGCTTCTTCTGCCTCCCAAGGAGAAGACGGAAAGCAACAAATTCCATCTGCCTTATATCAACGGGAAATGGATCGTTCCCATTTTATTGGCTGTGTTCGTTTATTTTTTTTCGGAACGCATAGGCAACGCCGTAACACACATTGGCAACGAGGCGTATCAGGAAATTCTGTTCCTGCTGTTCTTGGTCATAGCTGCGGTGATCGCGGTATTGGCATTTTTGCGGAATTATTCGCTGGTTCCGATTTTGGGGATGATGTGCTGTCTCTATCTTATGATAGAAATCCCGGTAAAAAGCTGGATGGTCTTCTTTCTATGGATGGGCGTAGGACTGTCCGTGTACTTCCTGTACGGGTACCGCAATAGCCGTCTGGCCGGTGAAAACCCCCTTGATTCGAAGCAAAATTGACCCGAATAATCGCGGAACTTTTCAATCGCACCGGCGTATCCTTGAACCGGATCCCATTTTAATCAGGTTGCCAACTTATTCGAATATGGTACTCGTTAGAACAATATTCGTTGTCCTCGCATTTTTGCATCCGATTCCGGAAAACATCTATTCCCAGATCTCGCCTGTCAATTTGGAAGAATTGACAAGACGTATGAAAGCCGGCGGTGACACCACGATGGTGTTCAATTTTTGGGCCACGTGGTGCAGTCCGTGTATTGAAGAACTACCGTACTTCGAAAAGCTCCACAAGAATTCGGCTAACCGGCCGGTTCGTGTCGTTCTGGTTAGTCTGGATTTCAGGTCGCAGATGGATTCAAAAGTAAAACCGTTTCTCCATAAACACGGATACACGGCACCGGTTATCCTTCTGGATGAATCCGATGCCAATGCGTATATCGATCGTATTCATCCCGAATGGAGTGGGGCTATTCCGGCTACGCTTGTGCTTCATCCATCGTCCGGGAAACGAGCGTTTTATGAAAGAAAATTTGAGTCGTATGAAGAATTGGATCAAATAATACAATCGTTCATTGAAAGGAGATAACGTATGAAACTACGAGTTCTATTCTTGATGGCGGGGCTGTTGCTGTTCTCGGGATTTATTCATGCACAGGGCTACAAAGTGGGTGATATCGCCAGGGACTTCAGTCTCAAAAACGTGGACGGCAAACAGGTGTCGCTGAAGGATTACGGCAACGATGTGAACGGCTTCATCGTTACATTCACATGCAATCACTGTCCGTACTCCAAAGCCTACGAGAACCGCATCATAGCCCTGAATAATAAATTCGCGCCGCTCGGTTATCCGGTGATCGCGATCAATCCTAACGATCCGACCGACTATCCTGAGGATTCCTTCGATAACATGGTACTGCGTGCCAAAGAAAAAAATTATACGTTCCCGTACCTGGTCGACGAAACGCAGGAGATTGCGAAAACCTACGGCGCCACCCGAACACCCCACATGTTCGTGCTGCAGAAAACGACAAGAGGATTAGAAGTGGTGTACATCGGGGCCATTGACGATAATACTGAAAACCCGGAAGCAGCTAAGAACAAATACATAGAAGCGGCCATCGATGCGCTGAACAAAGGTCAGAAGCCGGCGGTGAGTTTTACCAAAGCGATTGGCTGTACAATTAAATGGAAGAAAAGTTCGTAGCCGGATCAGATTTTGCGGATCATGATACCGAGACCAAAGCTGAAGAAAGAATAAGTATCGCCCTTGACGGATTTGCGTGCGTAATGAGCCGAGGCCATCACATAGGATGACCGGAAAGCCATAGACACACCGCTGCCTAGCAGGTAACCCCAGCCCAAAGCCTTATTCTCGGTTCCGCGAGCGTTTGATGTGACTCTGTGAAAAGCAGGACCGGCGTCGATCCGGGCGAACAGCCCCGTTCCAACACGGCCGTCAATATAGTGAACCAAGCTGAATGAAGGCTGGTAACTCTCTATCTGGAGGGATTCACCGTAAGCGCTGTATCGGTCAATAGACGTCTGCAATACGCCGCCGATCATAGTGAGGTTTCCCTTCTGCCTGTAATAACCGGCATCCGCGTGGATAGGGATATGTTTCATTCCAGGCGCCCGGCGTGCAAATGTCGCCCGGCTGGCCAGCGGTTCAGGGTAAGTCGGCACCTGATAATTGATCCCAAAGTAGAAGAATTCATGTGGTTCGGATTGCGCAAATACACTGGTACAAATGAGCATTCCGATGAGCCACGAGGCTGCGATATTTCTCATTATCTTTTTCCTGATTGCCGGTTCATTATACTTGCCCTCGCGCCGGTTGTTTCAAAATAAATGTATGAGTAACTTATGACTGTTTCACACGTAATATCCAGTGAAATTATTATAGAAGCGGCATGAAAATTAATACCATTCTCTTGCTTAGTCTCATCACACTTTCGTGCGACGATCCTTCCGGAGTATACGTGTACCGTCAGGACCTGTCGGAGGCTGCGATGTCACCGGGATATCATACGGAAAAAGCGGGCTTGACCAATGGGGAAGAACTTCTCTACGCGACCTGGATCCCATCCATACCTGGCAACAGAAAAGTGCCGCTGGTTTTGGCTCTTCACTACGCCGGACCCGCCACACCGTATCGCGGTTATGGATATTTGCAAGTACTTGTCCAGCCGGCCCTTCACGATCTCGGAGCTATTCTATTGGCGCCGGATTCGCCCGGCGAATCATGGGTTGATAAGAAGAGCGAGGATGCCATCGTATCTCTGATCGAAGCGGCGATCGAAGAGTGGCCGGTCAACCCGGACAGCATCATCATTACAGGCTACAGCATGGGCGGCATCGGGACCTGGTATTATGCCGATAAGTACCCGGAACTGTTTTCGCACGCCATTCCGATGGCTTCGGAACCGGTTGGGTTTGTGACCGGAAAAGTGCCGCATTATGTCATTCAAGGGAGCCGAGATGAATTGTTTGGCACCTCAGGCGTGCGCCGTGCTGTGGAGGTCATGCAAAATAACGGTAAGAATGCCCAGCTGGTCATCGCGGAAAACCTGGGACATTCCGAGGCCGATCTCTATGTTCCGTATTTAAATGAGTGTATGGCTTGGATCCGTGGTCAGAATAATTCCGGGAAAAAATGAACGTATACCCTCAGCTATCCTTCAAAATATCTTCCAGCGCCGGCTTCACATCGTCGTATTTATAAATGTACCCGCCATTTATTAGTTTTTCCGGAACAGCTTTTTGTCCGGAAAGCAGGAACTGTGCAAATTCGCCGACCGCGATCCTTAAAATAATCTCCGGCACCGGCATCCATGAGGGTCTTCTCAGAACGTGGCCCAGCGCTCTGCAAAACTCTTTCATGGTAACAGGATGAGGTGAGGTGAAATTGACCCCTCCTTCAAGATCACTCTTCCGAATTGCGAATACCATCGCTTCGATCACGTCATCGATATGGATCCATGGGAACCATTGTTGACCGGATCCCAAAGGTCCGCCGACAAATAGTCTGAAGGGCAGCACCATCTTTTCCAAAGCACCGCCCTGCTCCCCCAGTACGATCCCTATGCGCGGGCAGACCACGCGTACGCCGAATGCCGTCGCCCGCATCGCCTCTTTTTCCCACGCTTCGCTCAAAGTCCCGAGAAAATCCGTGGAAGCCGGGTAATTCTCTGTGACCGTATCGTGAGATACGTCGCCATAGTACCCCACAGCGCTTGCATTGATGAGAACCGCGGGTTTGTTCGCGGCTGCACCGATAGCTTGTACGATCACCCGGGTTGAATCGATCCGGCTGGAGCGTAACACTTCTTTCTGTTCGTGCGTCCATCGTTTGCCCGCAATGGATTCGCCCGTCAGATTAATGACCGCATCGGCGCCGTCGATCGCGCGGAACCAGTCGCCCTTTGACCGCGCGTCCCACAGCAACCCGCTTACCTTGTTTACGAAGGCTGTAACGGCTTTGTCCGGGCGGCGGGTCAGAAGAATAATCTCATGGTTTTCCCGAAGGAGTCTTTCGATCAGTTTTTTGCCTATGAAACCGGTTGCGCCGGCGAGTACGATTCTCATATACGATTCCTTTATTTAGAAATCAGTGGCGCCTGATTGAATATTTTCTCGATCATGCCGTAACGGTATTCAAAGATTTCCTGGAGCTGTTTTCGGATGAAGGCACTATGAGCGATCCGTCCGATCGGGCCCAACGGCATTTGATATCTCACGTAATCGGTCATTTCCGTCATTCCGTTGATCTCGCTGAAGGCGTGCGTATGATGCCATAACGTGTATGGGCCGCGGATCTGCTGGTCCACAAAACGGTAGGGCGGTTCATACTCGCAGATCTCCGTTTTCCACCGGATCGGAAAGCCGAGCCATCGTATGGTATAATCGATCAGAGCGCCTTGCCTCATCCCGATCGGCGCAGGAGTTCTGATCTCAAAATGGAGCCACGGCGGTGTGATCCTCTCCAGATTCTCCGGCGATTCGAAAAAAGGAAAAACCTCCCGCAAAGGCCGGTGAATAAGTTGTGTCCGCTTTAAAATATAGGTTTTCAAATGGGTAATCAAAAGAATTTAATCTTTCAAATGAAAAATGAGACGTTTTCGTGGGGTCTTCAATACGTTTTTGTACGTAAATCAGAAATCTTGTTTTTTCACCGCAAATCCATTATTATGGACGCGAAAAAAGCGAGATGATACAGAAAAGAAACAAATGTCTAAACAAAGGAAATTTACTGAATGACCGAACATGAGATCATCCGGCTGATCGCCAAAGAAACATCCATTGCCGAACGGAACATCCAGGCCACGATCGGGCTTCTTGACCAGGAAAACACGGTGCCATTTATTACGCGTTACCGCAAGGAAGTGACCGGCAGTCTTGACGAGAACCAGGTTCGCGATATTCAGGAAAAGATCACCTATTACCGTGCGCTGGAACTGAGAAAGGAGACGGTGCTCAAATCCATCGATGAGCAGGGAAAACTTACCGACGAACTCCGGAAAAAGATCGAGTCCGCCGTAAAATTACAGGATGTCGAGGATCTCTATCTGCCGTACAAACCCAAACGCCGGACGCGGGGAATCATGGCCAAAGAAAAAGGATTGGAACCTCTGGCCCTCTTGATATTGGCTCAGGAACTCACGCAAGGCACGCCGGAAGATTACGCCAAAGAATACGTCAGCGCGGAAAAGAAAGTGAATACCGTTGAAGAGGCTTTGCAGGGCGCCCGCGATATCATTGCCGAAATGGTCAGCGAAGATGCGGAAGTACGCAAGGATATCCGTGAATTCACCAAAGCCGAGGGGGTTTTGGTCTCTGTGAAAAAAACGGAGGACGACAAAGATTACGAGATGTATCATGATTACAAAGAACCGATCGCCAAAATGCCGCCGCACCGTATACTCGCGGTCAATCGCGGCGAACGCGAAGAGCGGCTGCGCATTACCATGTCGGTTGATGAAGAAGCATGCTGCAATAAGATCGCATACCGCTACGTGAAAAAACAGAAATCGATCTTCAGGGAACAGGTTGTCGAGGCCGTCAAAGAGAGTTATTTCCGCCTCGTTGCGCCATCCATAGAGCGGGAAGTGCGTGCCGAATTTACAGAAAAAGCCGAGGAACATGCGATCGGCGTTTTTGGAGCGAATCTGAAAAATCTTTTGCTCCAGGCTCCGACAAAAGATAAGATCATTATGGGTATCGACCCGGGATTCAGGACCGGATGCAAGGTAGCCGTGATCGATGAAACGGGCAAATACCTCGACGGCGATACGATCTATCCGCACGAGCCTCAAAAAGAGATCGTCGCCGCCAAAAAGAAATTGAAGAACTTTATCAAAAAATATCACGTCACGGTCATTGCGATTGGTAACGGCACGGCCTCTCGGGAGACGGAAGCGATGACGGCAGAGCTCATAGCCGAAATGAAAAAGGAGGATGAAGAACTGGAACTGGTCTACACGATCGTGAGCGAAGCCGGCGCGTCGGTCTATTCCGCATCGAAAGTGGCGCAGGAGGAATTCCCCGATCTCGAAGCTTCCCAGCGTGGTAATATTTCCATTGCCCGGCGTCTGCTGGATCCTTTGGCGGAACTTGTCAAGATCGATCCGAAGTCCATCGGTGTTGGGCAATACCAGCACGACCTCAATCAGAAACGTCTGGCCGATACATTGACCAACGTTGTGGAATCGGCGGTCAATTATGTAGGCGTCAATCTCAATACGGCGTCGGCGTCATTGTTAACATTCGTTTCAGGTCTTTCATCCAAGACCGCGACGTCTATTGTGAAATACCGCGATGCGAAAGGGAAGTTCTCGAGGCGTGAACAACTGCTTGAAGTGGCCGGCATCGGACCTGCGGCGTATCAGCAATCGGCCGGGTTCCTGCGAATTCCGGAGGGCGATAATCCTCTGGATAACACTTCCATTCATCCGGAGTCCTACGAGGCGACGCAGAAACTGCTCGGTAAATTCAACATCGTCGACCCTAAGATGGCCGGCCAGTTGCTCGATCTTCAGATAAAGACCTCTAAACTTCCATTGGAAAATATAGCCGGAGAGATCGGGGTCGGCGTGCCGACCTTGAAAGACATTCTGGACAACCTCAAAAAGCCCGGCCGTGACCCGCGCGAAGAAATGCCCAAACCGATCTTCAAGTCGGATGTGCTTCGGATGGAAGATCTGCGCGAAGGCATGCTGCTCAAAGGCACCGTGCGTAATGTGGTGGACTTCGGCGCATTCGTGGACATCGGCGTCAAGCAGGACGGTCTGGTGCACATCAGTCAGTTGTCTCACAAATATGTCAAGAATCCGATGGAGGTAGTAGCGGTCGGCGACGTCGTGGATGTGAAGGTGCTTGGCGTTGACATTGCCAAAGGGCGAATTCAATTGACGATGAAACTGTAATTAGCTAATATCCTAATGTCATTCATGTGAGCAATAAGCGAAAGAGAACGGATCCAATAAACTCAAAGGAAATATTCCCATGCGTCTCCTACTCATCAGCAATTCCACAAACTACGGCGGCGGCTATCTCGATCACTGCGCCGACGAAATAAAGGATTTCCTGGCTTCTATCAATAGCCTTATCTTCATACCTTATGCACTCAAGGATCTCGACGGCTACGCCGGCAAGACAAAAGAACGCTATGCCAAAATGGGTATGGCCGTCAAATCGATCCACGAATTTGGTGATCCCGTTGAGGGCGTCTGTTCCGCTTCAGCTATTCATATCGGCGGCGGTAATACGTTCCGTCTGCTTAAACGGCTTTACGACGAAAAGCTGATCGACCCGATACGGGAAAAGGTCAAGGCGGGGATGCCCTATATCGGGGCCAGCGCGGGAACGAATGTGGCCACCGTCTCGATCAAGACGACCAACGACATGCCGATCGTTTATCCGCCGAGTTTTGATGCGCTGAATCTGGTGCCGTTCAATATCAATCCGCACTACATCGACGCCGACCCGAATTCTACCCACCAGGGCGAAACGAGAGAACAGAGGATCAACGAGTTTCACGAGATGAATGACAAAATCGTCGTCGGTTTGCGCGAGGGTGGGATTCTGCGCGTGGAAGGTTCATCCGTCGCTCTAAAAGGGATCAATGGGGCGAGGATTTTCAGAAAAGGTCAAGTGCCGACGGAACACAAGCCGGGGGACAAACTGGATTTTCTACTGGCTTGAAATTGTCTCGCAGTTTCGAACCCGCCATGTCCCTCCCCGTGTCAAGGGGAGGGAATGGGCGGATACTACAGGTAATCAAACTTCCTTAGATAACTCACCATAGATATACGCGGCGGCACCGAGGGATACGGCGATCATAATGACGATGCCTATGAGATAAATAATAAGTCCGAGCGTTGCGGACATTTTAGTAAAGATCCAGAAAAGCACTCCCACCACAATCATCAGGGCCACTACCAGAGCCAGAGTTCCTAAGAAGATCGTCCACTTCTTGCCGTACGTGATCCGGTTGCTCACAGCAAGCGCTTCAGCAGGATTCAGGCCTTTATCGATCAGCAGATAAATGGCCTGCCCCCAGGCTATGCCGATAACAATGCCCGGAATAACGATAAAGAGATAACCGGCGAGAACTCCGAACATAAGAAAAGCCGCTAGCAGAAAAAATTCCCCCATGTTCTTCCGGTACTTCCCGTCAAAGATCTCCATCGGGGATACGACATGGCCTTTGCTCATTGCGACAACGATGCCGTAGATCGCAATCGTAGTTCCGACGTTTAGATAAGGGATCCAGATGGTGAGCAACCACAGAACAACCGCGCCCACAAGGGACGCCGCATTCTTGAGCCCGATCTGAATGCCGTTTGTTACGATCCCACCGATAGTGAGCGTGCCAGCATTACTTTCTCCACTCATAATTCCTCCTCCTATTAATGAATGACAGGTAAGATAGCTTGACCCATGAATGTACAATACCTTTTCTAAATAAACCGCAAATTTTTGTGAACTCTTTCCCATCGCCGTATGCAAATAAAAAAGGCCATGGTTCGCTTGCCGAACCATGGCCTTTTGCTCATAAACGAAATCTATTACATATGCTTGATGATCGCATCGGCAAATTCGCTGCACTTGACCTCTTTGGCACCATCCATCAGGCGGGCAAAGTCATACGTCACGGTCTTGGCGGCGACGGCGCCTTCCATCCCCTTGACGATCAGGTCGGCCACTTCCGTCCAGCCCATGTAGCGGAACATCATTTCGCCGGACAAAATCACGGAACCGGGATTCACTTTGTCAAGATCGGCATACTTGGGAGCCGTGCCGTGTGTGGCTTCGAATATCGCGTGGCCGGTGACATAGTTGATATTCGCACCGGGCGCGATACCGATACCGCCAACCTGTGCCGCGAGCGCGTCGGAGAGATAATCGCCGTTCAGGTTCATCGTAGCGATAACGTCATAATCTTTCGGACGGATGAGCACGAATTGCAGGGTCACATCGGCAATGGAGTCTTTGATAAGCAGTTTGCTCTTCCACTTGCCTTCGCCGTGCGTATTCCACAGTTTGAGCGCTTCCTGTACCTCATCTTTGATTTCACTCTGCTGGGCGGGGGACATCATGTCAAAACCGGGATCGATCATTTTGGCGTTGTCTTCCACACTCAGGTTCGGATTCTTCTCCTTATTGCCAAGGATCCAAGACTCGCGCTCCGTCACGATATCACTGCGGAATTCGCGCTTGGCCAGCGTGTAGCCCCAATCTTTGAACGCGCCTTCGGTGAACTTCATGATGTTGCCTTTATGAACGAAGTTCACGCTCTTGCGCTTATTGGCCAGCGACCATGTGATCGCGGCGCGAATGAGGCGCTCGGTGCCTTCGACGGAAATGGGTTTGAAACCGATGCCCGCCGTATCCGGGAAACGCATTTTTGCATATTCTTTCGGGAAAGCTTCTTTGAAAAGCTGTTTGAATTTCTTGTTCTCTTCAGTGCCGTACTGGAATTCGATACCGGTATAGATGTCTTCGGTATTTTCGCGGAAGATCACCATATCGACGAATTCAGGAGTACGTACCGGCGAAGGTACGCCTTTGTACCAGCGAACCGGGCGCTGGCAAACGTACAGGTCGAGCAGTTTACGCAGAGCGACATTGAGGGAACGGATGCCGCCGCCGATGGGAGTCGTCAGAGGGCCTTTGATGCCGACGACAAATTCCTTAAAAGCTTCCGTGGTCTCATCGGGCAGCCAGCTTTGGAACAATTTGAATGATTTTTCTCCGGCGTACACTTCCATCCAGTGGATCTTGCGTTTTCCGCCGTAAGCCTTTTCAACCGCCGCATCGAATACACGCACCGAGGCGCGCCAGATGTCACGGCCCGTACCGTCGCCTTCGACATAGGGAATGACCGGATTATCCGGAACTTTCAGTTTGCCGTTTTCGATCGAAATTTTAGCTCCATCTTTCGGAACTTTGACATGCTGATACATAAGAGGTCTCCTGAGAGTAATATTGGAACGTGTTAAGTTACGTTATTTCAAAATCAAAGAATTGCCGAAAACCGGTCTGATCTACAGACGTATCCTATGGGGATATTCGTAAAAAAAAACCCCATAAACCATGACTTTTGTCATGATTTTGCAGATTTTTTTGCGGTTTTGAGCGACATCTGCATGCCAGCGGAGACAGGCGGAATTTGCAAAAAAAATGCATATCACGGAATCAAGCACGCGACACTTTTATGCACTCGGTATGGTCCTACCATACTCTAAAATCGTTTTCCAGGTTCTCTGTTCTTGATGTCGGATTCTGTTTGCCGGCCGTTAGCTCCTGCACGCGTTTTCCTACATAATCCCGCAGTTCCGACACGGTCGTATTTTGATCTTTATTAAAATCGGCCTTTTTGTTTTTCAGCGCTTCGATAAGAGAGTAAGTGAATACGCCATTCTTCCACTCCGCGCTTTCGAAGGCGTACTCCTTCCCGGAGGCCGATGAGATCACGACGGCGCCGTTGTTCCGGCGCAAATCAGCAAAGAGTTCTTTCATCAGTTCAAAACTATTCTGGAGGCCGATACCGTCTTTGGATCTTACGGTTTTCAGAAAGCCACGCGATTTGACGGATCCCGCCTGTGCGGAACCCGATGCCGCAAGCTCCATTTCTTCTTTGTCCACTTCCCCGGAATGACATGCGTCGATCAGAACCAGTTTATTTCTTGCAGGAATGCGGTCGATGAGATTTTCCAGTTCATCGTATCTCAGCCCGCCTTTCCTGGGATCGGAAAAATCCATGTCGTGCATGGCTATGTAATAGTCGAGTTCGTCGTCGAGCACACCGTGCGAAGCGGCGAAAACGATCACATCATCATGAACTGAGGATTTTTCGAGTTCCTGCCGGAGAGCGAGAACATTGACTTTTGTAGCATTTTCGTTGGTCAGAGCATGGACTGTAACAGATCCGTAGCCCGGAGCGGATCGGAGCAATGCGGCGAGGTCGTTGGCGTCTTTGTCGGCGTAGGTAAGATTAAAATCCGACTGGACAAATTTTGACACACCTATGACAATAACATGCAGATTAGGTTTAATGGGAGCGGACGGTTTGTAATGTACCGTGATTCGCTCGGCCAGCGATTCTACGCCTTTTTCGTTGAGCACCGACACCTTGATCGCATTTTTGCCCGGGGCGAGCTGGAAAGTGATCGTTTGCTGCGTTTCTTTGGAACCGGCGTCGAGCAGAGACTTGCCTTTTACACCAAACAGTGGAACCCCGTTGACGTCTACAAATAAACGATCAAGCCGGAAGAGCTTATCTATGGCAGAGAAGGTGATCGTATATTCGGGGTTCTTGGTTTCTGCGAAAAGTTCAGTACCTGGCGCCAGATGAAGCTCTGGAACATTGAAACTGCGATCTTTTTCGAAATTGGCCGGATCGAAACCCATTTTGCGAAGACGCTTTTCATAGGCACGTCGGTAAGCCAGTATTTGCTCCTTCGAAGCTTTGCCCAGACGCTCCAGGATGATGTCGGGACGGTTGTACTGGAGATCGAATTGGTCGAATGTGTAAATTTTTAAACCCAACGAGAAATGAACGATCTTGTTGAGATTTTTTGAACCGTAGTAAAAAAGATCCGGGGTTACTGTAGCCCAGTCATTACCTTCCGTTTCCCCGTGAAAACGCAGGATCTCGCTTCCGGAATCCAGGTTCCACAGCCGAACCGTGCCGTCCTCAGACGCGGATAAGGCTCGGGTATCAGCCTCTAGAAACTTAATATCACGGATTTCTCCGGCATGCGTTCCCATTTTCTTGATTTCTGAAAAGCTGTTCAAGTCCCATAGATGCAGATTTCCGCCGAATCCGCCGGATAATAATTGACGATCGTTGCTTGAAAAATCCAGCGCTGTGATGTGCCAGCGATGCCCGGGCATCTCTCGGGTTTGTTTTAGCGAGTTTACATCCCACAGCCGGACGAGACCTTTTTCTTTGGTATCGCCGCTGGCCATCGACTTTCCGTCGTGAGAGAAAGCGATCTGACCAACGAGAGGCACTGACTTATTGAATTCGAAGCGTTTTCCGGGTTCTTTTTTTGAATATCCCACGATCTTATATTCGTAATTCTTGGCGCTCTCCAAACCGACTTCTAAATCTGAATTGGGCACTTTCCAGATTCGATCCAGCAGTCTGGTGCGCGTGGCCGCTTTCGATACGAAATCCGCCGGTCTTACTGGTTCGATACGCCGACCGGTTATCAGATCATAACCGATCAGGCTTCCTTTGGTGGTTTCGGTCGTGAATTTCGCTGATCCCGGGGCCATGATGAGTTGTTCAAATCCCACTAATTTTGATCGGAATTCCCATCGTTTTTGTTTAACGGTCAGATCCCAGCATTGAATATTTTTTCCATCTTCTACTATGATCAGCGAGCGGCCGTCGTGGGTTACCGCTGCACGAATATCCTCGTTTGCTACAGTACCTGTGAACAATTCGGCTGTGCCTAGGAACTCTTTGCATTGAAGAACTTTGTTCTGGGCGTTCAAAGTAAAAAAGTTTCCGTTCGCCGAAAAGGATATCGCCGTGGGGCCCTTTCTCGGAGCAGTCATCTTTTCCTTTCGATCGCGGGTATCGATGGAAATAAATACGCTGGCGTAATTGGGGTAGCTGCCTGTTCGGCATCCGATCAGAAGAGTGCTGCCGTCTGCAGAAAAAGCGAATGAACGGGGAGAGTCAGGCGTTTTTACAGTGCCCAGATTCTTTCCGTTCTCAAGACTCCAGAATTTTATGGTGTTGTCAAAACTTCCCGAGACGAGCGTCTTTTGATCAGGGGTCACGGCAAGAAATGCTAGGTTCTTGTCATGCCCGGTCATCTTCCGTATCTCTTTTCCGGTGGCCATATCCCATTGCCGTATAGTTTTATCGGGACTAGCGGTGAAAACGGTTTTTCCGTCCGGCGCAAAAACTACCGATGTGACCCAATCGTTGTGCCCCGTTATCACAGCCAGTTCCGTTCCGGATTCCACGTCCCATAGGTGAAGTTTTTTGTCAAATGAGCCGCCGGCAATAGTTTTGCCGTCTGGACTGAACGCCACACAATACATATTGTTCTCGTTGCCGGTTCTGAATGTTCGTATTTCCCGCCCGGTAGAGATATCCCATAATTTGACCGAGTTATCCCAGGCCGAAGTCGCAAAGAAGCGGTTGTCGGGGCTAACGGTAACCTGTGAAACCAATTCCGAATGACCGATCGAGACGATCAGATCTGGTCTGATTTGAGCCAGTAATGATGTAGTAAACAAAAAGACAAAAAAGGCCGATAAGAATGCTTTCATGATTTCTACTCCGACTTAATGACACAAAAATTGTAGGGTGATAAAGACGAAATTAACCTAACAAATCTACATTGGCAATTCAATATCTTTTTGTTCCGGGATGAGTCTGCGCTTTCTCACATGAATGCATGCGACCAATATCTTGCATTTGGCACAGGCTTTTTTTATTATTCGTGCGCTGTAGTTTGCCGAATAAAAATCACACCTCAAGGATAGAAGATGTCAGATAAACCGGAACCGCGTTCAGACGCCGCCAGATACGATTTCAAAGTCATCGAGAAAAAATGGCAGGACTATTGGGAAAAGAACAAGACTTTCAAGACCACCGAAGACCCGTCCTACCCTAAGGAAAAACGCTATTACGTACTCGATATGTTCCCTTATCCCTCCGGCGCGGGTCTGCACGTCGGACATCCCGAAGGATATACGGCTACGGATATCATTGCCCGCTACAAGCGCATGAAAGGATTCAATGTGCTGCATCCGATGGGATGGGACGCGTTCGGGCTTCCGGCGGAACAGTATGCCGTGAAGACCGGTGTTCATCCGGCGATCACGACCCAGCAGAATATCGATACCTTCCGGCGTCAATTGAAAATGTTCGGCTTCTCCTACGACTGGGACCGTGAGGTCAATACTACCGATCCTAAATATTTCAAATGGACGCAGTGGATATTCCTCCAGTTGTATAAGCGCGGCCTCGCCTATCTGGCGGAGGTTCCGGTCAACTGGTGCCCCGAACTCGGCACCGTTCTGGCGAATGAAGAGGTTCCGGAACAGATCGAGAAGGGCTTTACGGTTGTTCGCAAGCCGATGCACCAGTGGATGCTCAAGATCACCGCTTATGCCGATCGTTTGCTCGAAGATCTTGAACTCGTGGACTGGCCGGAAAGCATCCGTGAAATGCAGAAGAACTGGATCGGCAAAAGCGAAGGCGCGGAGATCCGCTTTCAGATCAAAGGTTTTTCGGATTCATTGACCGTTTTCACTACGCGGCCCGATACGATCTTCGGAGCAACGTATATGGTTCTGGCGCCGGAACATCCTTTGGTCGAGAAGATCACGACCGCAGAACAGAAGAAGGCTGTGGCCGAATACAAACAAAAATCGGCTCTTAAAAGCGATATGGAACGGACGGAACTTGCCAAAGAAAAGAGCGGCGTATGGACAGGCGCCTATGCAGTCAATCCGGCCAATCAAAAGGAAATCCCGATCTGGATCGCCGATTACGTGTTGATCAGCTACGGCACAGGCGCCATCATGGCCGTGCCCGGGCAGGATGAAAGGGACTGGGAATTTGCGGAGAAATTCGATCTGCCGATCATCCGAACCGTTCAGCCGCCCGAGGATTTTTCAGGTAAAGCGTACCTCGAAGAAGGTCCCGCGATCAACAGCGATTTCCTGAACGGTCTCCGTATCGTTGATGCAAAGAAAAAAATGATCGATTGGCTGGAAAATAAAGGGATCGGAAAATCAAAAATCAATTACAAGCTCCGCGACTGGCTTTTTTCACGGCAAAGGTACTGGGGTGAACCCTTTCCGCTGATCCACGTGGAGGACGGTACGATCAAGCCGATCGACGAAAACGAATTACCGCTTATGCTGCCGGAGGTCACATCGTATAAGCCCGCAGGAACCGGCGAGTCGCCGCTGGCCGCCATGGAATCATGGGTCAGCACGGAGGACAAAGCCACCGGCAAGAAAGCGCGACGCGAGACGAACACCATGCCGCAATGGGCCGGATCATGCTGGTACTATCTGCGTTATTGCGATCCGCACAACGATAAGATGTTCTGCGATCCTGAAAAAGAAAAATACTGGCTGCCGATCGATATTTACATCGGCGGCGCTGAACATGCAGTGCTGCATCTGCTCTACGCCCGATTCTGGCATAAAGTTCTTTACGATATGGGATTGGTTTCAACCAAAGAGCCTTTTATGAAACTGGTCAATCAGGGTCTGATTCTAGGAGAGGATTCTCAGAAAATGTCCAAATCCCGCGGTAATGTCGTTAACCCGGACGACATTATTTCCGAATACGGTGCGGATGCGGTAAGACTGTACGAAATGTTCATGGGTCCGCTCACGCAGGTCAAACCGTGGAGTACACGCGGAGTGGAGGGCGTGTATCGTTTCCTCCAGCGCGTTTGGCGTCTTTACGTGGATGCGGATAATAAGGTCAGTCCTCAAATGCAGGATATCGAACCGACGATCGACCAAAAGCGCATCCTGCATAAAACGATAAAGAAGGTGGCCGGCGATATCGATTCTCTTAGTTTCAATACGGCCATTGCGCAGATGATGATCTTTGTCAACGAAATGACGCCGATGGATATACGTCCGCGGAAGATCCTGGAACCATTTGTACTGGTCCTTGCGCCGTTTGCGCCGCATTTAGCGGAAGAATTGTGGGAAAAATTAGGTTACACGTCATCCCTTGCCCGCGCGTCTTTCCCGGAATACGACGAAGCATTGACCGTGGACGATGAGATCACGATCGTTGTGCAGGTCAACGGAAAACTCCGCGACAAGATCATGGTTCAAAAAGGTACGGCCAAAGAGACCATTGAAAATATGGCCAAAGAAAAAGCATCCAACTGGACGCAAGGCAAAGAGATCGTCAAAGTGGTGGTCGTGCCGGATAAGTTGGTGAATATTGTAGTGAAAGGTTAATAGAGCGTGGGTACAAATTCGTCTTATTAGTATCTTCCCGCATCCTATTAATTAAGAAAGTGGAAAAATTCATGTTCAAATTAATAGTTTGGTTAGTCTGTTTTCTGGCCGTTCTTACTTCGTGTTCTAAGAAAAAAGCCGAGACCGAAGAGGCTGCCCAGGAAACCGCAGCGCCCATCACTCACGAATTCCCCATCATGCCCGGACGCAGTCTGGATTCGCTGAGCAAACAGGATTACATGGAAAGGATTCTTGCGTTTTCGATCGAACTCGGTCATCGCAGTAATGACTTCAACCGTCGTTTTGCGATGATGCTCCGGGCGGGCTCGGGAGGTAACTGGCGCGGCACGATCAAAGAAGTGCTGCAGTCGGAAAACTACCGAATGGCCGAAGCCTTTAATCTGGCCTATCTTGATAGTCTGAATCAAATGATCGCCAAACCGGCCGCGGGATATAAGGATCATTATATCTCGTTGATCAGATCTTATGACCGGTTGAAGAACAATTATGCGCTTATTAAGGATTACGGGAGTTTCAAAAGTATGCCGGCGATGCTTGATACCGTGTTGAGCAACGAATTTGTCATCAAGGGATCATTGAAGAGTTTTGAAGAGTTCATGCGGACCGTAAGCAATAAAAAACTCCCGAACTGAATGTGTCCGGGAGTCTTAATTTCTTAACTGTGGGAATGTCTTACTTCTTCACACCGACAACCATCATCTTTACTTTGTTCTTGAAATTATCGGCAATGGTTTTTCCGCCTTTTTCCACTTCACATTCCGACGACCATCCGTCTTCCGCAACGTTTT
Organism: uncultured Bacteroidota bacterium; assembly: GCA_964415295.1. Lineage (GTDB taxonomy): Bacteria > CLD3 > CLD3 > SB21 > SB21 > SB21. Next base: position 166,140 of record CAYPYN010000001.1, on the reverse strand, counting down.
TCACGACCAGCCGGCCAAGGTCGGTGGTTTTCTTGCGGACTTTTCCGGCCACTTCCACTTCGGTTTCGATATAGACCTTGAAGGCATCGCCCTTTCTTACACCGATATCTTTGCCGCAAGTGATATTGACCATGGCGGCATTACCTTTTTTGTCTTCTTTTACGATTTCAAAGATCTCGCCTTCAACCGGGAATGCGGTTGTAGCCCATTCGTAGATTTTCTTTTCGGCTTCATTGAGCGCCGCAAAAGCCGCGTTGGCGGGCGTATTGGATCCGCTGGCGGCTCCAATGGCTCCGGCCACACCGCCTTTGGCTCCGGCCGCTTTCATCAAGCCTCCGATTAACGCCGCACCTTTGGCCGCATCGCCGCCTTTATCGCCTTTGAAGTCCTTCGATGCCATGATTTCGCCGGTAGCAATATCTACAATACGAAGTTGCATCTCGACATTAGCCGTATAGGAATTGGTGGACTTTCCTTTTTCATCCTTAATTTCCGTGGCCGAGACATTCTGCATCTGACCCATGACCATATAGGCCGCGCCCAACATATTGCCCATCTGCACGGCGCTTTCCATATTGACGTTGTCCGACATCTGGAAATTCTGTTCATTGACGAGTTTTTCAACATCCTTGCGCGAAAGGACTTTAAAACGTTTCAGTTTAACGAATGCATTGGTCACCTTTTCGGTGGCCGCGTCGGCAAAAGCTTTGACCTGATCAGCATCCGAGAATACATCCGAACTTCCGGCTTTCCATTGTATCGAGCGCCCCGTAGCGGTTACTGTTTCTGTGGCGCCGTAACTCTTACTCAGGGCCACATAATCGAAAGGCACGATCGCGATGCCCTGTTTTTCCGAGTCCGTGCTGGTTTTTCCTTGAGCCACAATTTGGCTGTAGCCGATCAGTAAGGCTGTAGTCAGGATAAAGACTTGTCTAAGTAAATTCATAGATACTCCTCCTTTTCGTTAACAAAAAAATCAATTTATGAGATCAAAACTTTCCTGTTTACTACGCGAATGCGGTTTTCTGCAAAAAGCTGAATGGCTAGGAAATACGTCTGATGTTCCAATTTCAAAACCTTTTCGGCCAGGGAATGAGGGTCATCATTGTCGCCTATTTCCAGGGCCTTTTGCATTACGATGGCGCCATGGTCATATTCGGGGTCTACGAGGTGAACGGTGACACCGGTGATTTTGGCGCCGTATTCGATCACCGCGTTATGTACATGTTCCCCGTACATACCTTTGCCTCCAAAAGCCGGCAACAGAGCCGGATGGATATTCAGAATCCTGTTGGGGAACGCTTCGATCAACGGTAAACCTATTTTTTTCATATACCCGGCCAGAACAATCAATTCGATATGATGTTCCCTGAGCATTCCGATCATGGTGTCGTGGAAATTCTTCTTATCTTCAAATTGCTCTGAGGACAAGTGAACCCACGGCAGGTTCTTTTCTTTTGCCCAGGACAATACGCCCGCGTCTGCGTTATTGCTGAGAACAAGCCCGATGGATGCATTCAGTTTCCCATTTTGGATGGCATCATAGATCGCCCGGCAGTTGGAACCATGGCCGGAAGCGAAAAGGGCTATACGTAACGCGGACATTTTAAATACCCTTGATGGGATGCTTGTAAATGGGTGTTCAAAATTTATATTAATCCCATATGGAGTGCAAGTCAAAAAAAATCCCTCCGCTTTGAGGCGGAGGGACGGGATTTTTAGCGCTTATACCTATTACGAAGCGAGCTAAAAATTAACCTTTCTTCACGGCATGCTTCAGAGCTTTGCCGGCACGGAATTTGGGAACCTTGGCAGCGGCAATTTTCAGAGCGGCACCGGTCTGAGGATTTCTACCGACACGGGCTTTTCTCTTGGAAACGGTGAACGTTCCAAAGCCTACCAACGTTACGGATTTGCCTTTCTTCAATGACGTCGTAACGGCATCCACAAAAGAATTCAAAGCTTTTTCAGCTTTTGTCTTGGGCACGCCGCCGTCTTTCGCCATTTTGGCAACGATCTCTGCTTTGGTCATGTTAGTGACTCCTTGATTTGGTTAACATGCGTCGTATACAATTATTCATACGCGCATTACTTGTCATACTTCATCCCGCCGTGGCGGAATTCTCTCGCGAAGTATGAAAAGACAGGGTAAGGACAGTATTGTAAATGAACAAAAACTTCGAAATCGAGAAAAAACGGGTCTGATTTCCTATGTTCCCGCGAAAGCTGTATCTAAGGGCATCTGTACAATGTGTCGTTGCGGGATCAACACTGTAAATATAATCCAAGAAGTCGCTTTTGTCAAGTTATATTTTGTGTAAAACGTTGATTTTATGCTATTTTCAGGCCAGTAGGCCAAAAAAATGCTGAATTTTAGCTGTTTTGTGGGGTATGAAGGATTGAAAAAAGGGCCATGGCGCAAATCGCGGCCGTTTCTGCCCTCAGACGGCGCTGCCCCATGGAAAGGCTGATGAATCCTTGTTCTGCGGCCAAGGCTACTTCGTCATCGGTAAAACCGCCCTCCGGACCAATAAGTATCAGTGTTTCTGCAGGCCGTACCGCCGTCTGGCCGGCCCATTCGGCAAAAGAAAGTTGGGATTTTTCATGGAAGATGACCTTAAGATCGTAGCCGCCGCTTTCCTGCACAAGCTCTTTGAAGGAAGCGATCTCTCCAAGGACCGGCAGAAAAGAACGGCGTGATTGCTTCATAGAGGATAACATTATTTTCTGCCAACGGGCGAGTTTGTTCTGTCCGGGTTCGGCCAAACTGCGTTCGGTTTCCACAGGGATCAAAGCAAAAGCGCCCAATTCGGTGCACTTCTCAACGACGAGATCAAAATGATCCTTTTTGATCAGAGCCTGCGCCAGTGTGATGCGGCTTGGAAGTTCTCTGGGCCGTGACAGGCTTTCCACGATGCGGCATTCCACAAAATCCTTCCCAAGTTGGACGACTTCGACCAGGTATTCCATGCCCAGACCGTCCACGGCATAGAAACGGTCTCCTGCGGATTTTCTCAGCACCTTGACACAATGGTAAGCTTCATCGTTGCGCAGCGTCAGAGACGGAGGATGTATATCGGCCGGTTCTGCATAGAAATACTGGTCGTCAGCGGGAGGCGTTTTCATGGAATCAGAATTTGGGTGTTATTCTCAAATAGAAGACATGGTCGCTGCGACGGGTGTCGATGCCCTTTGACAGAGGGAAGGCGGCTTCGAAACGTACCCAGTCGGCAAAAGCCAGACCAAGTCCGGCATCCGCTTTGATATCCTGTAAGTCGAACCGGCTGAACTCATAGAAGGCGTTGGAGGGATCCGTCTGCCACACATACCCGGCATCGGCAAATAAAAATAGGTCTCCGGCACGGAATATGTTCCCAATGCCCCATATTTTTGTCAAAAACGATTTAGGAAGGAATGAACCGTTGAAATAATAGTCCCAGTTAAATAGTATCATGCGGTTGCCATCTAGGAATTCCCGGTATGAATAGCCGCGAAGGCTGCCGTATCCGCCGATGTCATACAGGAACTGGTCCCGCGGGGCAAGGAGCGTGTCCGATGTGAATTGAGTCCTGCCCGAATAAGAAGCTATTTTCAGGCTCAGCACAGTCTTCTGTTTTGTGAAAACACGCTGGAAACGCTGAAACTGAAGTTCCATTCTTTGATAAGAGAAATCGGAATGGGTAGCGGAATGAAGCAAAGCCGAGTTTTCATAACGGCCTTTGAATTGCCATGCATTGACAAAAGCGGTCGGCGAGGGCCGGTAGTCGATATCGTAAGACAACCCCAGATAATAGTCCCTTCCTTCTGCGGCCCGAGGATTGTAGGCGAAAACTCTCTTTCCGTCTTTCCGGTCTCCGCCGGTGTCGAAAAGACTGAACTTCGCTTTGTTGGACAGAGCGTAAAAGTCACGCATACCGGCATAGAGATCGATCTTGTAGGTGCCGTTCCAGTTCTGTCCGAAGGTGATCACCGGCCCGCGTTCACGATAAAAGTTGTAATAGTCAAGTTTGAATAGCAGCGACGTCAGCGAGTTCTCCCAATCGGGCAAGACATGCTCGTCGTTGGTTTCTGTCAGATCATAGTAATCCGCGCGAATGAAGAACTCGTTATTATCTGAAACAAAGGTCTTTTGAAGTCCGATCTTGTATCGGGGAAACTTGCCGGCCAGGGCATAACCGGCGCGTCCTTCCATAAAAAACTGTTCGGTGAAAAGGAATTGAGCGGACAATCCCGTGAACAATCCTTCCGCCTTATTATAGCGGAACCAGGGTGCGGCCTTAAATTGATCATTTTTTTCGTAAATGTAGAATCGTGTTTGTTGGGCATGCAGAAGCGGGACGGAAAGAGAAAGCGACAGCAAAACGGTTTTGAAAAAGATGTGTTTCATAAATGTCCGTGTTGCAAACAAAAAAACCCGTCGGGCAGAGACGGGTTGAAGCTGCTCAGGTAGGGCTCGAACCTACAACCCTTCGGTTAACAGCCGAATGCTCTGCCATTGAGCTACTGAGCAATATATTAAGCGTGGCCAATGTAATCGGCAAGTCTCAAAAAGTCAAGTTTTTTTTGTGAATTCAGGCAAGGACCAAGAGCATCATGAGTATGACATGCGAGGGCTGCATTAAGAGCTTATTTACCGAATTCTTGATCTCCTGAATTCTGTATTTACAATCAAGATTAAACTTAATAGATTGTCAAATAACGATTCGTAGTCCGACGGAAAACCCGTCAATTTGAAAATGCAAAAGGCGTAGACGATAATTTTAAATTATATAAAACAAATACTTAGAAAATATGGCACATATGTTGAACAATATCAGCGGAAAGACACTGGAGGTGTTTGCCATGTTAAACAGATTTTTAATCCCATGGTCCTTTACTGCGATCGTCCTATTGGCTGGCTGCGGCCTTGGTGACGATGATTTTGCGGATACAGACTCAGCTATCTTACAGAAGATAGTTGAAGATGATGCCGAAGGGCTTTATGGGCCGGGTTTGAACGACGACGGCGACTCGTTGTTCTTTGCTTCATTAACAAAAGAGTCTGCGAAATCCAATTTTTCGGATTTTTGGAAAATGGCCGGAAACGGGATACGCTTTGGTCGACTGATCACCGAACTTCAGAAGGAAGAACCGGATATCATTTTTGAAGAGGATACTTTGGCCTATTTTACTGCAAATTACTTGCTTAAAGGAATTTTCAAGATAGACAGCGCGGGAATGCAGTACTCAAAGCCGCTGCGTCACAGATTCTCGCGGTCCATTAGCTTTGTAAAAGGGTTCAACCCGGCCACGGGCGACAAATGGACACCGGTCACCGTTTCATCCGCGTACGGCAGTTCGCTCGATCCGGCAACTCTTGCGGTCAATACCCGACTGGCTATCGATTCGATTTGGATAGCGGTTCCGCAAGGCGTGATTGCCGTGGACGATCCGGCTGAGATCGTGAACTATTACAAGAATCCCGTCACGTTACACAACAACGATTCGATCGTTGTATTTGTCAAGGTGCGAAACAAGATCGACGGTTTTGATCGTCCCGTCGGATTTGTAACTAATGGAAAGAACAGAGATAATCAATTCCGCCGGCGTCTGGAGATGACAAGAATACCGTTTACGGATTACTTCAGAAAAGTTCTGTACATTGAAGCCTCACAGAAAAGAGGCTTTAATCAATTGGTTATTGACTTTTTAACCGTGAGTTCGATCAACCGCCGGGCAAGACCTTATGATTCCTATATGATCGCCGTTCCCTACCTGGTGCAATAAAATAAAAAAACCCCGTCTCTGCGACGGGGTTTTCTTTTTACCGTTTGATGTTCATAACCCAAGTTTCTTGAGCCGATCGTTGAGTGTGGTTCTTTTGATCCCCAGTTTCTCTGCGGCTTTTGATTTATTCCCCTCCACAGATTCGAGGACCGATCTGAAATAGCTTCGTTCCTGCTCCATGAGTTCTGTTTCGAATGCATCCAATGTACGTTTGTCCGAAGAAACACGCACAGTTGCGGATCCGTCTTTGCGCGGCCCCTTTATCTCTTCCGGCAGGTCTTTCGCGCTCAGGGTGTCTTGTTCGGCAAAAAGCATCATCCGGCTCAGGATATTCTCCAGTTGGCGCACATTTCCCGGCCAATCGTATTGCACGAGCCATTCCATCAAGTCCGAGCTCAACGAACGAACGTGTTTTCCCTGCGACCGATTCAGCTTTTCAATGATGTGCTGAACCAGCAGCGGTATATCCTCTTTGCGATCCCGAAGCGGAGGCAGATGGGCCACGATCACGTTGATCCGGTAATACAGGTCCTCCCGAAAGGCGCCGTTTTGCACCTGTTCCAGAAGATTTCGGTTCGTAGCGGCGATGACCCTTACATTGATCTTCCGTGTTTCGTTGTCACCGACCCGGCGGATCTCGCTTTCCTGCAGGACCCTGAGGAGGCGCGACTGGAAATTGAGCGACGTATTGGTGATCTCGTCGAGAAAGATCGTGCCGCCGTCGGCTTCTTCAAATAGTCCCTTTTTGTCTGTCGAAGCTCCCGTAAATGCGCCTTTTTTGTAGCCGAAAAGTTCGCTTTCCAGCAGATTCTCCGGCAAAGCGCCGCAATCCACAGCAACAAATTTCTTGTTCTTCCGGTTTCCGTTGTAGTGGATCGCTTTGGCGACCAGCTCCTTACCTGTGCCGCTTTCGCCTTGAATCAGCACATTGGATGTATTGCCCGCCGCCGCTTCTATGATACGGAAAACCTGCGTCATCGGCTTACTGCGGCCGACCAAATGGTATTTTTGATACTTTTCCTGTATCTCGAATTTCAGTTCGATGTTCTCTTTGCTGAGATCCTCTTTTTCAAGATTCAGCTTCTCATACAGGCGCGCATTCTCGATCGCGATCCCGGCGATATTGGCAAAGGATTCAAGGAATTTAAGATTCCTGGGACTGAAATAATGCGTGTCGAATTGTTTATCGATGTACACGGCCCCGATGATCGCCTCTTTGATCCTCAAAGGTACGCACATGATCGAGCGGATATGGTAAGCCACAATGCTCTTCCTCTCTCTAAATCGATCGTCGAGATTGGCATCCGCCGTTACAATGGACTGGCCGGTCTGGTAAACCTCATGTACGATGCTCTGGCTGATATGGGTCAGATCGGAAAGCGTCTCCTGATCCACGTTCCGCGCCACTTTGACTTCAAACGTGTCTGAGGAATCTGATTTGATCAGTATCAACCCGCGGTCCGATTTGGTGTTTTCGATAGCGCTGTCCATGATGCGGTCAAAGAGCTTTTCCGATTCGAGAATAGAATTGATGTCCTTGGTGATTTCGTAGAGTATCTGGAACGATTGTATATCAAATTCGCGCTCTTCGCTGAAAAAGAGTTTGTATTCATTGACAATCTCCCGGTTCACCGGGAGATTCACATAGCCTGTCCTGAAATCCGATCGCTTCAAACGACTTTCGGTATTTTTCACGTGGTTGTATGCTTTTTCCAGGAACTGACCCAGTTCAGCCCTGGAGGCATGAGCGCCAAGCATGGTCTGATAATGATGATAGTATATCTCTGCGCTTCCGAACTCATAATATTTCTGTTGTTGCAGTCCCTGAACCGCATGTGTGGATGATTCGATGGCTTTGTCAAGCCGGCCGGTGAGTCGGAATGCGACGGAAGAAAGATACGATCCATAGATCTGCAGCGAGGAGGTGAGCGACGCATCGGCGGATGTGACCAGATCGGCCAGCGGTCCGGTCATCCTTTCAATGTCGGTCAGCGATCGCTGTTTGAAGTTAGATGCAAGACCCACCCGAAGAGCGGTGAGTTTGGCGTAATGGAGCAATTCGTCGTTTCGATTCTTGAGGAAATAGGTCATGCTTTCATCGATACAGGCCCAGGCTTTTTCCCATTGGTTTTCGCCAAGATACCATTCGGCCAGATACAATTGCCGGTTATAAAGATCCTTTTTGTTGTCAAGACGAACGGCAAGATCCAGGGATCGATCCAGATTATTACGGGCCATCTTATTAAGTCCCAGACGCATGCAGACGAGGGCTTGATTGGCCAGAGCACGGCCCAGAGCGGCCGGGTCATTCAGTTCCTCGCTCAAAGACATTACTTTTTCATTGAGGGCAAAAGCCTGTTCGTAATGATGCATGCCGTAGGCGATGAGGGCGGTCAGTTGTCCGACCATTTGTTCGAGTTTACGGTTCTTGAGTTCTTTCAGAATTTCTTCCGCACGCCGGCCTTGCGTCATGGCTTCATCCAGATCGTTGGTTTTGTACGCCAGGCGCGCCAAATTGAAGACCGCGTTTGTTTTTCGCTCCGTATCCCCCAGCTTTTCTGAAAGTTCCACCGTCTTCGCAAAATACTCTTTGGCGCGTTCGTAGTCGCCGAGTGAGCCGTATGCGGTTCCCAGACTATTCAGACATTCTACTTCCAGTTTGCGGTCGGAACTCCGGATCGCATGTGCGTAAGCGGTCTCATAATGGCCGAGGGCTTCCTTCCACAGCGCCCGGTTGTAATAATTTCTTCCCAATTGACGATAAAGGGGGCCGGCAAAGAGCCCTCCGGCTTTTTCCCGGGATATGCGAAGCCCTTCTTCACAGACGCGTTGCGATTCTTCAAATTGTGACGTTTTTTCAAGATAGTTGGCTTTCCTGAGAATTCCGTGCAACAGGTTTGAGAAGTCCGAACCGGACCCTGCGGTATCCAGGATCTCGGCAATAACGGATTCCTGCTCCTTTCGCCGCCCGAGCCGATCAAGCAGGCCTTCCATTTGAAATAATGTGTCGAGCAGAAGCCCTGTGTTCCTTCCCCGAAGGACCGACGCGGCCCTGGATAAATTGTCCAGCGCTTCTTTCGGAAGGAAGTTCTTGATTTGATGACGGCTGAGTTCCAACAGATAAGGCACGGCGAGGCTTTTGTCATCGGAATGGAAGTAGTGGAAAGCCAATTCCCTGTAATTCGTTTTATCCTGCGATTCGTAGAAAGCAGCCAGTTTCCGGTGGTTTTCTTCAGCCACGCTCTGCGGAAGCGCTTGATATATCTTTTCCCTCAGATAATTGTTACTAATGACATATCCGGAGGCTGTCTCTTCTATAAGTCCGACGCGCTTCAATCTGGACAGCCGTTGGAAATTATTGGTGCCGGGGGAGACGACATTGTATGCTTCGACCGAAAATGTAAAGGGGAATACCGAAGCCGATGCCAGGACCGAGGCCGTCTCGGTATCAAGCCCGCGAAGTTTGGCTTCAATAAAATCGTTGATCGAAGACGGTATCTCAGTGATACGGTCCGTATTCAATTTCCACTCTGCGTTGCGGTTGATGAGGCCTTCTTCCCCGATCAAGTGGTTCAATGTGGTCTCAATGAGAAAAGGATTACCGTTGGTCGACGAATACAGCGCGTCGATGATCTCGTTGTTTACGGAGGCGTCATTCAGCAGAGAACGAATAAGTAAGCCCGTTCCTTCCCGGTCGAAGTTTTCCAGCGTTACATATGAATTTTCTTTCAGCTCGCATGTAATGAAGAGCAAGGATCGCCGCGATGGATTGTGACGGATGGCGCCGATGAGGCGTTCAAAGAAAGTCTTTTCAAAATCATTCAGGTTTTCCCAATCGTCCATCAAAAAGACACGCGGTTCGGGAGGCCAGACGTTTTCCAAGATCGCGGCCAATTCTGAAATCAGATCGTCCGGGTCATCCAGGAAATCATTTGGCGAACCCTCGATCCAGCGGCGGAGACGATCCGGAATCACCGCGGATCTATTATGAGGATCAAAGAAAAGCATTTGCAGGAAATTCTTAAGATTCTCATGAGCGCCTGACGGCCTGAACAGCGACAACAGAGCCGGAATGCCTGTTTTGTGCAGTTCCAGTTTGAAGCGGCGCAATAACGCAGTTTTCCCGGCACCGTTCTCGCCCGCAATCCAAACCGCACGGTCGGGGACGCTTTGAGGATTTGAAATAAAGGAAGACACCATGGATGTCAGGGATCCTATTTCATTCTCTCTCTGTACAAAACAGGAATGAAGGATCAGACGGTCGTCCGGTTCCATCGGTGCAAAAAGATCTTTCAGAGGACGCAGATCACGGTAAATTTCCTCAACATTCTGATATCGGAACTGAGGATCCTTTACCAAAAGTTTTAATATGATTTTTTTGAGATCATCTGTTACAAAGGTGAAGCCGGAATTCAGCGAATCGATTTTCTTTTCGAGATGGTGGACCACCACGTTGACAATATGGCCATCGTCGAACGGGTTGAGGCCCGCCGCCATCTCGTACAGGATCACACCAAGTGCATAAAGGTCGCTGCGCCGGTCCGTCTTTTCTTTTTTGATCATTTCCGGTGAAGCGTACTGGATGGTTCCTTTGGGAGAGTCGTTCCTGTTTTCATGCTCCCATTGCGCCAGGCCGAAATCGATCAGTCTCACGGACACGGCCGAGGTGGGATCGTTCCGAAGGATGATATTCTCAGGTTTCAGATCGTAATGCACAATACCGTGATTGTGGCAATATTGAAGGGCGGAAAGGACCTGGAAAAAGACCGTAAAAAAGAGATCGGCCGTCATTTCGTTCTCTGATCGGAGTCGGGATGCCAGGTCCCGGCCGTCTACCCAATCCATACTGAAGAAAACAGAATCCTTTGTATAATACAGATCGTAAGCGGTTGGCAGATGGGGATGCCTCAGATTATACAAGATCTCAAATTCCCGCAGAAAAGACGATACGTCGGCTTGTCCGCGGGAAGTACGTTTGATTGCGACCCAGCGTTTTTCGACCAGGTCCCAAGCTTTGAAAACATCGCTCATACCGCCTGCTCCGAGGTGTTCCCGTAGTTCGTATCGCGGATGTATGGAAGTTAGCGATGAAGCAGCGTCCATGGTCATTCAAATTCTTTGAGGGTCAGTCTCAATTCGTATTTATTCTCAAGCCTCGTATTGGCGATTTCGGTGATCTCGGCGCCGATAAGCAGAATAATCGAAGACAGATAAATCGAAAAAATGGTAATCACGACTCCGGCCACGGACCCGTAGAATACGCTGTACTTGGCAAAATTCTGAACGTAATAAGCAAAGCCGTGAATGCTCAGTTCCAGCAGAATACCGGCCACGGCCGAGCCCAGCAATGCGGCCCGCTTATAAATGTAAGTCCGGGGCAGGATCTTGTAAATGACAAAAAACATGGTAACCGTGAGGGTCACCGGCATGACCAGCGTGACCCATTCCCATAAGTAGGGTAGATTGGAAAAATCGATGCCGAATAATTCCGCTTTGCTGTCCTTGAGCATTTGCAGAATAGCGTTGAACATATTAGAGAGCAAGAAGATGGATCCGATGATAAGGACCATTCCCATTTCGACAAGGCGGCTGACAAAATAATTCCTGCCCTTCACGCCGAAGATCGTGGACATGGCGTCCTCGACGGCGGCAAATGCGCCGCTGGACGTCCATAGGAGAGAAGCGATACTGATGATGCCGACCCAGCCTTTGTTCTCCAGCAGGCTTTTGACATTATTGATCAGGTTACTTTGAACCACAAGATCCAGTATGAATTGGCGCGCGCTGAGGGGTACGCGGTTGGAAATGAAATCGACGATGAATGTTTCCGCCTCTTCGGGGGATTGTACAAACGATCCGAGTATCGATATGACGATGAATAACAGAGGAACGATACTCAATAGGAAGAAAAAAGAGATCGCCGCGGCGTTGGTGGTCAGTTTGTGCCGGTCAAAAATGCGGCTTTGGACGGTGGTAATGTAATAGAATATGTCCGATTTGAAGATCCATCCGGAAAATCGGATCCACCATACGATCAGTTTCCGGAAACGCGTCATCAACCTCATCTGGAAGCGTTTCATGCGCAGCGTTGTGAATTGAAGATAATTTCAACGATAAATGTACGGAGATTCCGTTTTGTATTCAAGCAAAAGCTAGGTATGGGCTATTGGCCGAGCCGGTATCCGATGCCGGATTCGGTGAGAAACAATTTCGGGTGGGCAGGATCGTCTTCAAGTTTCTTTCGAAGTTGCGCTACGAACACACGCAGGTACTGCGTCTCATCCTCGTAAGTCGGTCCCCACACTTCTTTGAGAATATAATTGTGCGTCAGCACACGGCCCGCATTGCGGATGAAAAGAACCAAGAGCGCGTATTCTATCGGTGTGAGTTTGACGATCGTGTCGTGCTTTTTCACTATGCGCGCCGCGAGGTCTACGGTAATACTTCCGGCGGAATAAACCGTGCTGTCCTGCGCGGTTGTGCGGCGGCGCAGGAGGATGCGGATACGGGCCAGCAGTTCGCCCATGCGAAACGGTTTGGTCAGATAATCATCGGCACCGGCGTCCAGCGATTGTACGATCGTCTCTTCGGTATCTCGTACCGTCAGGATCAGCACCGGCATGGAACTCCATTCGCGCAATTTCCTTAATACTTCCACGCCTTCCATATCCGGTAAACCCAGATCCAGAATGGTCATATCCGGACGATCCATGGACGCGTGCGTGAGCGCCCGACTACCGTTCTCGGCGACCGTGACTCTGTAATGATTTTCTTCCAGCGTATGCTCAAGCAAGCGGCGCATCTGGATTTCGTCATCGACGATCAGGATATGCGGATGATGGGACTCAGCGTTCATGAAGGACTCCCGACGTTTGCTTTTTCTTCTAGAGGCAGAGAAATGACAAATTCGGCGCCGCCATGTTCGCCGTTACGGAATACGATCGTGCCGCCCTGAGACTCGATGAAACCGCGGGCGATGGACAAACCGAGGCCTGTCCCTCCCGTCCTTTCGCCCGAGGCGCGGTAAAATTTCTGAAAGATCTTGTCTTTCGCTTCTTCCGGAATACCCGGTCCGTTATCCGTGACGGTTATTACACAACGGCCGCTGACCACACATGCGCCGACAGCGATCTTCGAATCGGCAGGAGTATACTGACTTGCGTTGTGCAAAAGATTGGTCAGCGCCTGTTCCGTCAGTCCGGTATCCAGCATGATCAACGGCATATTCTCATGCACACGAATAGACACGGACCGCGTTTTTAACTCTGATTCCAGTTTGCGAACCGTCGTGCCTATGAGATCGGAAATGTCACACCAGTCCATTTTGGGTTTTAAGAACCCTGATTCGAGCCGCGTTATATTCAGCAAATTACCAACAAGTCGTTCTAATCTTTCGGCGGCCATTCTAATTTCATCGACCGTGTCCGCCGCCTGGGGGGAGAGAGAACCTGACACTTGCTCGACGGAACCCAGTATGGTTGAAATGGGAGTTTTAAATTCGTGAGAAAGCGAATCGAAGAGATTCTTGTATAGCCTTTCCGATTCCTCATAAATGAGGGTTCTCCTTGATAATTCGTTCAATTGTTCCCGCTCAAGCGCTGAGGCGATCTGTTTAATGAAATTTTCCAGAAGCGTTTCCTGATCCGCATTCAAACGGCGATCACCGATGGATCTCACGCCCAGCACGCCCAACGGGTAACGCGGTCCGGATATCGGATAATACGTAGCGAAGGAATCAGGATGAATTCCGGTGAAACGACCGGCCCTTTGCTCATTCCAGTACACCCAGGCGATGACATTGAATTCATTGTCGTCCGTTTTGAGACTGCTCAGCTCATGTGGACGGGCCAGCATATCGCCGTCGTTCTCACTAAGGCATAAGAGGGCATCGGCATTCATGAATTTCCTGAGATTCAGAATACCTGCGCGAACCACTTCGTCCATTGATGTGGCCGCAGACAGATCCTGTGTCAGAGAATACAGAGCTATGGCTCTTTCCTCACGGGATCGAAGGGCTTGTTCCTTTCCTCGGATCTTCGCCGTCAGGGTGCCTGTGACAACGGCAATGACAAAATAGGCGACAAACATCAGAAGGTCCTGGGAGTGGCCGATGGCGAAGGTAAAGGCCGGAGGGATGAAAAAGTAGTTCCATGCCATAGAGCTTAGGCCTGCCGCCACAATCATGGGCCCCGTACCGAATTTAAGAGGCAACAGAGATATCAAGAACAGAAGGATAAAACCTACGGTTTGATAGCCGATGATTGGCTGTAACAGGTAACAAATGAAAACGGCCATAGAAACAACTGCGGAGATCCAAACATAATCAAGAAAAGCGGCATAAGACAAACCCGTCTCATCCTTCTTCTTCGACCTAACGTTGTCATCTTCACCCTTCATCGTGGATAATATCGTAAACGCGCCGGAATTATGCTAACTTTTTCAGGGGTCGGCTTAATAATCCACATCCAGCAGCGTGGCTTTTTTGGCTTCAAATTCCACAGGTATCACTTCTTTCATGATCTTGGATTGATTGTGAAGTCCGAAATAACGGTAGGAAGGATTGGACAGACGTATAAAGAGGCGGAAGACCTTCACTCTAAAATCCAGCCACTTCGAGCTTTTATCTGAAAAGATTTCGTGATCTCCGACAACGATATTGCCGCGTAATCCTTCCTTATGCAGCGTGTCCAGAATCTGTGGGTCTTCCATGTAGCCGTAATTAAGGATCAATGAGTAAATGCCCTTCCCAAGCTGTTGCTTTTCCAATCGCCCGTTTTCTGAGAATGGGATGTTCAGTATCCTCACGGTGACGAATGTGAGTTCGTTGGGCAAAACGTGAATACGCGAAACGAAAGTCTGCAGCGTCAACGGGATCACGCTGTTGAGCGAAGTCACGGGGTTGGGCGAGAAAAAACTGATATGACGCGGGATGCCTCGGGTCCACTCAATATCTTTTAAGTTCAAAAGATCCTGTACGGTGAGACCGTCCGGCGAGTAGACAATGGATAGCCGGCTTTTGCCCCATTCCCATACCTTCATAATGGCGTACAGCAGAAGTGCCAGCGTAACCGGTACGTATCCTCCATCCATAAATTTGATTCCATTGGACACAAAGAAGCTCAGATCGATGACTAGTAACAGAGCGCAAAGCGGCGTGACCCATCTTGAATCCCAGTGCCAGATCCGGGTGGCCACGACGTACAAGCCCATCGTGGTGACCATCATGGTTACTGAAACGGTAATGCCGTAGGCCGACGCAAGCCCGCTGGAATTCTTGAATCCCAAGACCAAGCCTATACAGCCTATGCACAGCATCCAGTTGACAAACGGCATATAGATCTGTCCCCGGATCTTCGAACTGGTGTGAACGATCTTAAGTCTCGGGAAAAATCCCAGCCCGATGGCCTGCTGCGTAAGCGAGAAAGCCCCGGAGATAACGGCTTGACTGGCGATGATGGTAGCCATGGTGGCCAAGAGAACCATCGGTATCAGCGCCCAGGAAGGCGAAAGTAGATAAAACAGATTGGATCCGTCTTCCACGGAGTGACTTAATAAGAACGCGCCCTGTCCGAAATAATTGATCACGAGCGAGGGAAATACCAGAGAGAACCAGGCCGTATCGATCGCGTGTTTTCCGAAATGCCCCAGGTCGGCGTACAGCGCCTCACCACCTGTCACACATAAGAATACATACCCCAACACCTGCATGGAGGTGACGAGCGGTTGTCCCATAAGAAATCGCAACGCATGTCTGGGATCTATGGCCTCAAGAACTTCTGGGTGTTCGTAAAGATGCGGAAGTGCAATAAGAATCAGTGTTGAAAACCACACGATCATGACGGGACCAAAGAGCCGACCGACTTTGTCGGTTCCTTTTTTCTGAAAAAGAAACAGACCCACCAGAATTGCTATGGTAATGGGGATGACCAAATGGGAAAAAGCCGGCGTAACCACCGCGATGCCTTCGATCGCTGACAGGACAGAAATAGCGGGCGTGAGCATGCCATCCGCATAGAGTAAACAGGCACCGAATATGAGAGCCGCGGAGACCATGGATGCCAATCTGCCTTTGTAAGAACTGTTCCGGATAAGAGCGAATAAAGCAAAGACGCCGCCTTCCCCGTGGTTATCAAGACGAAGAACGAGTATGTGATATTTCAGAGCCACCACGATTGCAAGGCTCCAGAAGAAGAGGGAAAGCGTACCGAGCACATTTGGAAGATCGTGCGGGATGGCATGGTGGCCGAAAAAGACTTCTCGGATCGCGTACAACGGCGAAGTGCCGATATCTCCGTACACAACACCCAGCGTTGTCAAAACAAGTAAGGGTGTCATTTTGTGGGATTGATGCATGAACATTTGCGCCAATAAGTATCAGCGTTTTCGCAGGGATCTGTAAAACGCATAGAAATAGAGAAACGTGATTGAAACGATAATGGTTTGGACTAAGCTTGCCATACCGCCCTCCCGGATCTAATATAGCATCTGTAGACAGCCGTGGCAATCAAAGGGGCATTAAGAAGTGGGCTACAAGTATAAAGATTTTATAAAGACGATAGAAGATTCTGGAGGCTTAATCATCATTGAATAATTCAGGATACAGTTTATGCTGGCAGTCCTTACAGATAGAATGGCTGAAGTCGACTTCGCTGTGTGTGGCTATATAGTTTTCGATCTGATGCCAATATCCCTGATCGTCGCGAACCTTTTTGCACGAGGCGCATATGGGCAAAAGCCCGCTCAGCGTTTTGACCTTGGCCAGGGCTTCCTGCAGATCACGGATGATCTTTTCTTTTTCCAATTCGAGTCTCTTCCGAAGTATGATCTTCCAGATATCTCCGGCGATCAACTGCATCTGGCGGACATCGGATTCGTCGTAATTGGCCGGTTTGTCAAGTACGCCCATGATGATGCGAGTTTCGCCGCTATCCATGACCGGCACGGCCAGGTGTCTTTGAAGAGAGGGGTCCGCCCCTTGGTTATTCAAGACCGTTTGAGAGGTGCGGGAGCAAGTCTGTAGTGTTTCGTTCAAGGACGTCGGGTCAAAATTGCCGTAAGGAAAATCACCTGCGGACCGGATAACGGGTTCACCGAAAGTACGATCGGGATTGACAATGCAGCAGTATCCGGTTATGCTTTCGGTAACCTGGATCGCGTCGTCAATGGCTTCGCGGACGATTTCCTCTTCGCTTAGTAGCTGGGATCCCTGTGAGAGTTCCAATAACGAGTTGAGCCGCGTCTCGTTCAACCTCAGCGCTTCTTCGGTGCGTTTGCGGTCGGTGATATCTTCCTTTATCGCTATGAAATGTTCGACGGTCCCTTCCGGGTTTTTTACGGGTGTTATGGTCGTTTCTTCCCAGTACTCCGTCCCGTCCTTTTTGACATTAAGAAAAACCCCTTTCCAAACCCGTCCCGCCAGAACGGTTTCCCAAAGTTCTTTATAGTCTTCGGGTCTTTTCGATTTGCTTTTCAGAATGCGCGGATTTTTTCCGATCACCTCGGCCGGTGTATAGCCCGTAACAAAAGAGAACTTGGGATTGACATATTCGATGCGGCCATCCAGACCGGTAATAATGACGGTGTTGGCGCTTTGCTCGATCGCGGTAAAAAGTTTCCGGGCCTCAAATTCAATCTTCTTCCGCTCTTCGATCTGCAACTCGAGGATTTTTTTCTGATTTTCCAGTTCGGCGGCCTGGTTGGTGATCAACGCATTTTTCTGCTCCAGCAGGACGCTGTTCCTCACACGTATGCGGAAGTGGCGATAAATGCCTAACGCGACCAGCACCAGAAATCCTATGACGGCCAGAAGAACGGTGTTCTCCGTATTCCTTTGGCGAACGGCTTGTTCGGAGTGTTCCAGTTGTTTCTGAATCTCATAATCCCGGAGCAGGGATTGGAGATTAGCGAGTTTTTCGAGTTTATTGGGATCGGATTCCTGCTGAGAGGCTTCGCGATAGGCCCGGATATACCGGATGGCCTTATCTGCACGCGCCTGATCCTCATATAATGAAATCAGCACTACAAAGGCCTGCATTTTTCGTTCGTTTCGGTTGAGTTTTTCCGCGAGCGCGAGTCCTTTCATGGCGTACGATTCAGCAGGAACCCATTGTTTGTCAAGACGGTACACGTCGGCGAGGTTCAGGTAGATATCGCTTATGATATTATCGTCACGAAGAAAGTCCTGATGAATATTTAGGGCTTCGAGGTAGCTGGCTTTGGCACTTTCATAATTTCTCAAGTCCGTATGAAGGCTTCCGGAAGACCGATGGATATCAGCTAAGACGGAACGGATTTGCGCCTGCGAGTAAGAATCGGTTTTCATTTTCAAGGAGGCCAATGCGTGTTCTTCAGCATCCCGGAAGTACTGAGCCGCTCCCTGGTAATTCTTTTTCTTCTGCTGGATCACACCGAGGTACCGGTACGAATGAGCCAACACAAAAGGATTATTCATCTCCTGGCGGTAATTCAGGGCGATCGTAAAGAAGTAAACAGCCGAATCAAGATCGGCCGAACGTTGTTTGATGAGAGCCAGGTTGTTATTGGCTACGGCAAGGCCCCAAAGGTTATCGGTCTTCGAAAAAATCTGTTCCGATTTTCGGTAATACTGATACGGCAAGTCCAGGAGTTCGCGTGCGTAGTAAATATTCCCAATGTCTATAAAAACGTAACCCAGCGAATCGCTAAAGCCGGCGTCTTCATATAATTGGTAACACTTGATCTGAAATTCCATGGCCAAAGAGTACAGACGCTGGTCATAGTAGATATTTCCCAGCATGGAGTAGGCTTTGCCGAGGACGTAGGCATTACCGTTTTTCTCGGCCATTGACGCGGCACGGCGAAGCGTTTTAACGGCGGCCACGGGATCAAGACGATGAAGTTCATTCCCAATTCGGATCAGCGTCTCGGCGGCTTCTCCTGTTTTGTGTTTGGATAGCTGCTGATCCAATGATTGGAAAAGGCTGTCGGTCGAGGTTTGAGAGAAGGCCGGAATCCCCAAAAGGAGCCACTTACCAAGCAGAAGGAGCATGTAATGATTGAATTTCATGATGAACCGAACTGAGCTGAGAGAGAACAACCACATAATTTTGGATTTTTGTATTCAAATAGCAATACGTATTTTCACCGAATTACGGCAACCATCATTGATTTTCATAGCCGTTTTCATTATCATGGCACAGTTCGGGAATTAATTTTTAACGATGAGGAAACCATGCTGGATCTGAAATTTATCCGTGAGAATCTGGAACTCGTAAAAAAAGCGGCCAAAGAGAAAAAATTTGAAGTAGATTTTGACTCGCTGGTGAAGTTTGACGACGAACGCAAAGCGATCATTCTGAAAGTTGAAGAGAAAAAAGCGCGTCGTAACAAAGCTTCCGAAGAGATCGCGAAAATGAAAAAAGCCGGTCAGAATGCCGATGCGATGGTCGCGGAGATGAAGACGGTAGGAGATGAGATCAAGACACTTGATGAACAGCAGAAGATTGCCGAAACGAATTTGAACCAGCTTTTGCTTACGGTGCCCAATATTCCGCATCCGTCCGTTCCGGATGGAGGCACGCCGGAAGATAATAAGACCGTTTTTACCTGGGGCGAATTGCCGAAAGCCGATTTTCAATTGAAGCCGCACTGGGAACTGGTTGAAAAACTGGACCTGATCGATTTTGCGACGGGCGTGAAGATCGCCGGCGCGGGATTTCCGGTTTATAAAGGTCCCGGCGCGAAGCTGCAGCGCGCGCTGATCAATTTTTTCCTCGATAAGGCCGGCGAACACGGCTATAAGGAAGTTCAGCCGCCCGTGGTGGTCAATGCCGACAGCGCGACCGGTACGGGACAATTGCCGGACAAAGAAGACCAGATGTACGTCGTGACGAGGGACGAATTCTATCTCGTTCCAACGGCGGAAGTGCCGGTGACCAATATCCACCGTCAACAAATTCTGAAGGCCGAGCAGTTGCCGATCAAATATGCCGCTTACACGCCGTGTTTCCGCCGTGAAGCGGGTTCGTACGGCAAAGACGTTCGGGGGCTCAATCGTCTGCATCAATTTGATAAAGTGGAATTGGTGAAATTTGTTCATCCCGATACGTCATATGACGAACTCGAAAGCCTGCGCACCGATGCGGAAAAGCTTTTGCAGGAACTGGAACTGCCCTACCGTGTGCTCCTGATGTGTAAGGGTGACATGGGTTTTACCCAGACGAAGAAATACGATCTGGAAGTTTGGTCGGCAGGTCAGCAGCGGTGGCTGGAGGTTTCTTCGTGCAGTAATTTTGAATCATTCCAGGCGCGGCGGATGAATATCAAGTTCAAAGACGCCGGGGGCAAGCCGGAATTTGTGCATACGCTGAACGGTTCGGGTCTGGCTCTGCCGCGTATCGTATCAGCGATACTTGAGAATTATCAGACCGATGAAGGAACGATCGTCGTACCCAAAGTGTTGCGCAAGTACATGGGCATGGATATCATCAAGTCGCATTAGCTTTCATGCGATGAATCGACGGGCCTGAGTTAGAAAAACAATAAAGGATGACCTGACGTACGCCGATGAACAAAAAGCTCCTCCTTCCACCGTCTTACCTCTCGGCATTAGAATCTTATTTTGATATTCCTCTCGAAGATCCCATTCCAAAAAAGCTCAAACCCTTTGCCGCGACCATTGCCGAAATGTCAAAAGGTTTGAAGAAAAAGAAGGAAAGGGAGGAGTTCATTTCCGGTCCGTATCTGAACGATCCGGCCATCTGCGATGCCTATCTATTGTATTACACCACATGCAACCTCTTGAAGATTTACCACCCCCTGGATGAAATTGACCGTTCCGGTTTTTTCAAGACCAACCGAAACATGAACGTTTTGGATATTGGAAGCGGTACGGGTACTATGATCTACGGAATGTCATTGTGGCTGCAGGCGTTATATCCCGATAACCGGATACGTTTTACCGCGTGGGACCGTTCGTCCCTGGCGCTGCGCATCCTGGAAAAATTTCACAGCCGTGTCGGAGGTTTGGATACACTGCAGACGTCCATCAAAGATCTGGAAGATCCCGTAACCGTTTCGGATACGTTCCATCTCATCACCGGCGGCAATGTCATGAATGAGTTGGCCGGCGGCGGCGAACAAAATCTATTGAATCTGGCTGAAAAGTTCTTGCATCCCGACGGCTTTGTCATTCTGATAGAGCCGGCTCTGAAAGAATCATCCAGAAGATTGCTGCAGTTTCGGGACCGTGTGGTTCAAAATGGCTGGTTCGTTTATGCGCCTTGTTTTACGCAGAATCCCTGCCCGGCGCTGAAGCAGGAGGACGATTGGTGCCATCATGACATGGATTGGGAACGCCCGGCATTCATTGGCGTCCTCGACGAAATGATCGGTCATATTCGCAAATCGCTCAAATTCTCTTACCTTATCCTGTCTCGGAAAGATACCCATCTGGCGGATTTTCTTTTTCCGCAAAGAGATTTCCGCGGACAATTTCGTGTCGTCAGTGAAATTCTCAAAGAAAAGGGCCGTCGCCGATTATTTGTATGCAACGACCACGGGAGATGCGAGTGCCAGAAGAATAACAGGGACGACAATCCGGGGAATGAGGCGTTTGATGATCTGACGCGTTACGGAATAGCCGAGATATCCGGATGGGTTGAAAAGAAAGAATTGAGATTGATAGAAAAAGAAACGCGCGTGGTTCGTGTCAACCGTTCTAGTTGACCGCTGAAGATCTTTTCTTAAGCAGATTATGGATGACCTTGACGAATTCGTCGATGGAGAAGAGCTTATTCATATAATGATCGGCGCCCGCATTCATTACCTTTTTCCGACTGCCGGCCACGGTTAGAACAATGATCGGAATGTCTTTTGTCAAAGGGTTGGATTTGAGTTCCTCGCATAACTTGATACCGTCCTTACCCGGCATCATGATATCGAGCGTGATAAGATCCGGCTTGTGCGTCAAGGCCATTTCCATACCTTCAAAGCCGTCGCGGGCCTCGATGACATTGAACTGAGAAAAACGAAGGATGCGCCGTATCATTTCACGAACTTCGTCTTCGTCATCTACCACCATGATGGTGTGGTTCTTTGGATCGGTTTTAGTCATACGTACATACTAGAATTCTATATGTTGAGATTAATTTCCTGAACCGCGGCTGGTAAACAAAAAAATCAAAAAAATTGGCATTCCCAATGTAAGGTAACGGTTCAGTAAAATCAATTGATTAGTCATAAGTATTTTATTAAAATCATGAATGTGTAAACGAAAAATTACACTTGAGAGTATCATTGAAGTACATACAAATCAAGTAGATATATCAAATGATCCGTGATCTTAATGCCGAAGTGCAATTTCTTCCCCGAATCGGCCCCAAAAGGGCGGAGGTTTTGAATGACATCGGCGTATTTACGCTGTGGGATCTACTGAACTATTTTCCCCGCCGTTATCTCGACCGCTCGCACGTTTCGGCGATCAAAGACCTCCGACTGCACGAAGCGGCGACGGTGGTCGGACGCGTGGAAAATTTCGCCCTGATCAAGAACCGTAAAGGCTGGGGATCGCGCTTCCGACTGATCTTATCCGACGATACGGGGTCGATCAACCTGGTTTGGTTCCAGGGCGCGCAATTTTACGAAAAAGCCTTTGAGTCCGGAGATATCCTGGCGGCGTACGGCAAGATCGAATTTTACAATCGTGAACTTCAGATCACGCATCCGGAATTCGACAGACTGGAGAGCGAGGAGGAGGACAATTTTCTGCATACCGGAGCGATCATTCCCGTTTATCCGTCCGGCGAGGCCCTACGCAAAAAATGGCTCGACAGCCGCGGGTTTCGAAAATTGATCAAGCCGCTCCTGGAACTCACTGACGAGATCGATGAAACCTTGCCGCGGACGGTCATCGAAAAGAATAAATTACTTTCCATTCAGGCTACTTATCGTCAGATCCATTTCCCGTTATCGGAGGATAATCTCGCCAAGGCTCAGGAGCGCATCAAATTTGAAGAACTTTTTTATCTGCAGCTGATGATGGCCTTCCGAAAAAACAGGATCGTTGCCGAACAAAAAGGTATTACCTTCTCGCAGGTTGGCGAAAAGACCAAAGAGCTGATCGCCAGGCTGCCGTTCCAATTGACGGAGGAACAGAAAAAAGTCCTGCGCGAGATACACGCGGATATGAAATCGCCCCATTGCATGAACCGCCTCATCCAGGGCGATGTCGGCAGCGGCAAGACCGTCGTAGCTTTGCTGGCCATTCTGATTGCCGTTGAGAACGGATATCAAACCGCATTCATGGCGCCGACGGAGATTCTGGCCGAGCAGCATTATTATGTTCTGCAGGAATACCTGTGGGGTATGAATATCCGCGTCGCCTTACTCAAAGGCGGTCAGAAGAAATCGGAGCGGGAAAAAGTATTGCATGAGATCGAACATCATGAGGCCGATATCGTGGTGGGTACGCATGCTATTTTTCAGGAGCACGTAACGTTCGCCAAGTTGGGGTTTATCGTTATCGACGAACAGCATCGCTTCGGCGTCATGCAGAGAGCGGAAATTAGGCAGAAAGCGGTGGCCAAAGGTATTTATCCGGATGTGCTTGTTATGACGGCAACGCCGATTCCCCGTACCCTGGCCATGGCAGTTTACGGAGATCTCGACATTTCCGTTATCGGAGAATTGCCGTCCGGACGAAAGCCGATCAAAACCGTCTCGAGGAAGGAAGACGCGAGAAAGAAGATCTACGAATTTATTCGTGCGGAAATACAAAAAGGGCGGCAGAGTTACATCGTGTATCCGCTGATCGAAGAATCTGAAAAATCCGATCTGAAAGCGGCCACGGAGGCCTTTGAATACCTTTCCAAAAAAATATTTCCGGATCTGAGGCTGGGGCTTCTGCACGGGCGAATGAAAAGCGCCGAGAAACAGGACGTGATGGCCCGATTCAAAAAACAGGAAATGCAGATTCTGGTCAGCACAACGGTCATCGAGGTCGGCGTCAACGTGCCCAACGCGACGATCATGCTGATCGAGCATGCCGAAAGGTTCGGTCTGACGCAGCTGCATCAGTTACGCGGACGCGTCGGGCGAGGCGGGGAACAGTCCTATTGCATTCTGATGATAGCTAAAGATGAATTAGCCGATGAAAATATGGCGCGCGTGAAGATCATGGAAGAGACCACGGACGGATTCCGGATCGCGGAAGAGGATCTGAAACTGCGTGGGCCGGGGGAGTTTTTCGGAACCAAACAGTCGGGTCTGCCGGAACTCAAAATGGCGCATATTGTCTACGATAAGGAGATCCTGAAGACGGCGCGGCAGGACGCCTTTGAGCTGGTAAAGAGAGATCCGCAGCTCCGAAGCACCGAAAATGCGACTGTGAAGAAAAAATTTATGAAAGAATATCATGAGAAACTGGGATTGGGCCAGGTCGGGTAGTTAGTAAAAAGTCATTGGAAAAAGAGGCCCAAATTAGATACATTTGACGAGTTGAAAATCAATTTTGAGGGGATTCATGAAAACCATATTGTGTTCCTTTGTAATGTTGACATTCCTTCTGTCCTGCGGCGGCGGCGAGAAAGAGCCGACATTTGTCGGAAACTCGGAAACCAAAGTGGTGCACCGGATCACTTGTTCCCATGCGGCGAACATGAAAGAAGAGAACAAGGTAATGTTCAAGACATACAAGAAAGCCAAGGGCGAAGGTTATAAAGCCTGCGATATCTGCAATCCGGATGAAAAGAAGAAATAACGCATGATCCCTTTACGCGATACCATACCGTCGTCCACGTTCCCGATCGTCACTGTTTTCCTGATCGTGATCAATTCGCTGATCTTCATTTTTGAATGGTTCATGGGATCGCAGCTAGGTTCACTGTTCCAGATTTTCGGGATCATTCCGGCCAAATATTTCTGGATGGCGGAGTTCCAGCCTACGGATTATCTCGGACGATTTGGTCCGCTGGTATCATCCATGTTCCTGCACGGAGGCTGGATGCACGTCATCAGCAATATGTGGTATCTTTGGATATTCGGCGACAATGTCGAAGACCGGATGGGGCATAAGAAATTCCTAATGTTCTATGTGTTGTGCGGTCTGGGCGCGGGGCTGACGCATATTTATTTGAATTCCGATTCGCCGATACCCACCGTAGGCGCGAGCGGCGCGATTGCCGGAGTCATGGGCGCCTATATCGTCCTGTATCCGCAGTCTCGCGTGGTGACGCTGCTTCCCATTTTCATTTTCATTCAGATCATTGAAATTCCGGCCATTTTCTTTTTGGGCTTCTGGATACTGTTACAATTTTTTCAGGGAACACTTTCACTCGGCGCAGATACTCACACGGGCGGCGTAGCCTGGTGGGCTCACTTCGGCGGATTTGTGATAGGAGCATTGCTGGTGTTTTTGTTCAGGAAACCGAAAGGTCAATACGTCGTTGCGAATGAAGACCGATCGTCGTAGAAATTCTAAGTTGGCTATTTTGAATTTTAAATTAAAAAGGATAGAGCGTGGAAACAGAAGTCTATAAACCCACACACAAGATCCGCTTCGTTACCGCGGCGAGTTTATTTGACGGACACGATGCCAGCATCAACGTGATGCGCCGCATTCTTCAGTCGTCCGGAGCGGAGGTCATTCATCTCGGACACAACCGTTCCGCCGAAGACGTGGTCAACACCGCGATCCAGGAAGACGCGCAGGCGATCGCGATGAGTTCCTATCAGGGCGGCCATGTCGAATACTTCAAGTATATGCGCGACCTGCTCAATCAAAAGGGCGCCGGTCATATCAAGATATTCGGCGGCGGCGGCGGCGTGATCGTTCCGGAGGAGATCAAAGAACTGGAATCGTACGGTATCGAAAAGATCTATTCACCCGAAGACGGCCGCAATATGGGCCTGCAAGGCATGATCAACGATATGCTGAGGAAGACCGATTTTTCCACTATCGATCATCTGAATGGTCAGGTGGAAGGTCTTGCCAAGAAAGATCCCAAAGCCATCGCGCAGCTGATCACGTATGCGGAGGATGTTGTCGAAGGCGGAAAGAATGGATCGCTGACGGAGCTGAGGAAAAAACTGGACAAGATCAAGGTCGACAAAACCATCCCCGTTCTGGGCATCACCGGAACGGGCGGCGCGGGCAAGAGTTCTCTCACGGACGAACTGGTGCGCCGTTTTGTCAACGATTTTCAGGACAAGAACATTGCGATCATATCCGTCGATCCGTCAAAGCGTAAGACCGGCGGCGCTTTGCTCGGTGACCGTATCCGGATGAATTCCATCGTTCATCCGCGCGTTTACATGCGCAGTCTTGCAACGCGGCAATCGCATTTAGCGCTGAGCAAAGCGATCCAGGAAGCCATCGAGATCGTGAAAGCGGCGGCGTTCGATCTTGTGATTGTGGAAACGGCGGGTATCGGCCAGTCGGATTCGGAGATCGTGGATCTTGTTGATGTTTCCATGTACGTGATGACCTCGGATTTCGGCGCCGCGACGCAGCTGGAAAAGATCGACATGATCGATTTTGCCGATATTGTCGTACTCAACAAATTTGACAAACGCGGATCCCTCGACGCTCTGCGGGACGTCCGTAAACAGTACAAACGCAGCCGTAAAATGTTCGAGGCTGCCGACGAGTCGCTTCCGATATTCGGAACGATCGCGAGCCAGTTCAATGATCCCGGCGTTAATACTCTGTATGTTCATCTTATCGAAACGATCAAGACCAAGTCTAAGCTCGATTGGAAATCGTCGATGGTTCTGACGCCGGAAATGAGCGAGAAGAAATACATCATCCCGCCGGCGCGCACACGTTATCTCAGCGAGATCACAGATACGGCGCGAAGCTATCGTCAATTCGTCGAAGAACAGTCGGATATTGCGCGGAAGATCTATCAGTTGAGAGGTACCAAAGGAGTTTTCAAAAACCAGGATGCGTTGGCCGGCGGGCAATTGAAATCATTCGAACTCGGCGGCGCAGAAGAGGGAACCTCGAAGATCACTTTTGATAAAGTGTCCAATGCCAACGAGATCATTCATGCGATCGATCAGATGATCGAGAACCTCAATCTCAGGCTGCGTCCGGAATTCAAGAAACGATTGAAAGAATGGGACCATTTCAAAAAAATGTATGCGCAGGACAAAATGGTCACCAAAGTTCGCGATAAAGAGATCGTCAACGAACTCTCGACACATTCGCTGTCCGGAACGCGTATTCCGAAAGTCGCGCTTCCGATGTACCAGGACTGGGGCGATCTGCTCAAGTGGATCATGAAAGAGAACGTTCCGGGAGAATTCCCGTACACCGCGGGTGTGTTCCCTTTCAAACGCACAAGCGAAGATCCGACGCGCATGTTCGCAGGCGAAGGGACACCTGAAAGAACGAACAAACGCTTCCACTACCTTTCCAAAGATCAGCAATTCGTGCGGCTTTCGACGGCTTTTGATTCCGTGACGCTGTACGGCGAAGATCCGGATTACAGGCCGGATATTTACGGCAAGATCGGGAATTCCGGCGTTTCGATCTGTACTCTGGACGACATGAAAAAACTGTACGCCGGATTTGACCTGTGCGATCCCAACACCTCGGTGTCCATGACCATCAACGGCCCCGCGCCGATGATCCTTGCCATGTTCTTCAATACGGCAATTGACCAGCAGGTAGAGAAATACCTGCGTGAAAACGGCCAGGCAAGCAAACTCAAACATCCCAACGTCGATCATTCTCATCCGCATTACGTCAAAGCGATCAAGTACGACGGCGTGATGTTCGGTTACGGGACACTCGGAACCACGGGCGACAAGTTGGTTGACCACGATACTTACAAAAAGATCAAGGCGCATACGCTCAGCGTTGTGCGAGGTACCGTTCAGGCCGACATTCTCAAAGAGGATCAGGCGCAGAACACATGTATTTTCTCGACGGAATTTGCGCTCAAGATGATGGGCGACATGCAGGAATATTATGTGAAGAAAAAGATACGCAATCACTACTCGGTCAGTATTTCCGGTTATCACATCGCCGAGGCCGGCGCCAATCCTATTACGCAGGCGGCATTGACGCTGGGTAACGGATTTACGTATCTCGAATATTATTTGTCGCGCGGCATGCATGTGGACGATTTCGCACCCAATCTGTCCTTCTTCTTCTCCAACGGCCTTGATCCGGAATATTCCGTGATCGGCCGCGTCGCGCGCCGGATCTGGTCGGTGGCACTGAAGTATAAATACAAAGGTAACGACCGTTCCCAAAAACTGAAATACCACATCCAAACCTCTGGACGCAGCCTGCACGCGATGGAGATAAGCTTCAACGACATCCGCACGACCCTGCAGGCCTTGATGGCGATCTATGACAATTGTAATTCGCTGCACACCAACGCTTATGATGAAGCGATCACAACGCCGACGGAAGAGTCCGTTCGCCGCGCGATGGCGATCCAGTTGATCATCAATAAGGAACTCGGCCTCGCCAAGAACGAGAACACGTTGCAGGGTTCTTTTATCATCGAGGAATTGACCGATCTGGTTGAGGAGGCCATACTGTCGGAATTCGACCGGATCTCAGAACGCGGCGGCGTTCTCGGCGCGATGGAGACGATGTATCAGCGCAATAAGATCCAGGAGGAATCGCTCCTGTACGAAAGTCTCAAACATACCGGCACGCTTCCGATCGTCGGAGTTAATACGTTCCTGAATCCGCATGCCGAACAGACCGCTCAGCCGACGGAACTCATACGTTCCACCAAAGAAGAAAAAGAAGCGCAGATCACCAATCTGAAGAGCTTCTGGAAGAACAACGAAGGCGATTCACAGAAAAAACTCCAGTCTTTGCGGCAGGTGGCTTTGCTGAATGGAAATATCTTTGCGGAACTCATGGAGACCGTTAAGAGTTGTTCCCTCGGACAGATCAGCGGAGCCCTGTACCAGGTAGGCGGTCAATATAGAAGAAGCATGTAATTTATTTAATGAACAATGAATAATGAATAAAAAGAAAGTTGTGTCTCGATTATGCAGACTATCATTCTTTTAACGATTTCAAACATTTTCATGACCTTCGCTTGGTATGGACATCTTAAGTTCAAAGAATCCCCGATCTGGCTGGCGATATTCGTCAGTTGGGGGATCGCGTTCGTGGAGTACTGCTTCCAGGTTCCGGCCAACCGTTACGGGCACGGTCAATTCACGGCCGCCCAATTAAAGACCATTCAGGAGGTCATCACTCTGGTGACGTTTTGTGTCTTCTCGGTTACGTTCCTCAAAGAAGAATTAAAATGGAATTACATCGTCGGATTCTGTTTCATGATCGCGGCGGTGTTTTTTGTGTTTAAAAAATGGTAACAGAAAACAGAAACCAGAAGTTAATATTCTGAATTCTGTTTTCTGTATTCTTTCGTAAAAGAAATTATGGCTTCCAAAATCTCATTCATGCTCGACGGCAAGATCGTTGAGATAGATTTTACCCGTGACCTTTATCTTCGGCCAACCACAACCGTTCTTCAATATCTCAGAGGTTTACCCGATCACAAGGGGACCAAGGAAGGTTGTGCGGAGGGCGATTGCGGTGCATGTACGGTTGTGATCGCTGAAGCTGAAGCCGACGGCCGCATGAGATATATCCCGATCGATTCCTGCCTTGTTTTCCTTCCTATGATCCACGGCAAATGGCTGATCACCGTTGAAAGCCTGAGCGAAACCCAGTGCGGCCTTCATCCTGTGCAGGAAGCGATGGTGGAGAAATTCGGCGCGCAGTGCGGCTATTGCACACCCGGGATCATCATGTCGATGTTTGCCCTATATAAGAATAATGATCATCCGTCCAGAGAGGTGATCGATGATGCCTTGACCGGAAATCTTTGCCGGTGTACCGGTTACCGTCCGATCGTCGAAGCCGCCGCTGAGGCGTGCGTTCATAAAGGGCTGGACCGCTTTACGGATGAAGAGGCGGCCGTTGTGGCCGAACTCAAAAGGATCCCAGCCTCTTCGTTGGCCCTTCGCACGTCCCAACAGAAATATTTTCAGCCGCGAACGCTTTCCGAGGCGATGCTGCTGAAGGCGGAACATCCCAAAGCGGCCATGATCACCGGCGCCACAGATATCGCCCTCCGTGTAACCAAAAAACATGAACCGTTGGAAGAGGTCATCGATCTTTCGGCGGTCATCGATCTTAAAGGAATTTTGGAGGATAACGAGAAGGTCATTATAGGCGCCGGCGTTACTTTGAATGAAGTTTTAGTTCGAACAGGAAATCAGTTCCCGGCTTTGCGTGACATGTTAGCTGTCTTTGGTTCGTCCCAGATACGCAACATGGCAACCTTAGGAGGAAATCTGGGTTCCGCTTCTCCGATCGGTGACACATTACCGGTATTGATGGCTTACAATTCGAAAGTGATATTGGAGAGCGTTCATGGTAAGCGGAAAGTGGACCTGGATGTATTTGTGACGGGATACCGTCAAACGGTACGGTTGCCGGAAGAGATCATTACCGCGGTAAAAATTCCAAAAGCCCCAAAGGACGTGATCGTCAGGTCTTACAAGGTATCCAAACGAAAAGACATGGATATTTCTACGGTCAGCGGCGGATTCCGGTTGGAATTGGATCCCAATGGTGTTGTGAAGAATATCAAGTTGGTTTACGGCGGGATGGCAGAGATGACCCAACGAGCGCAGAAAACCGAACAATTTCTAACCGGTAAAGTTTGGAGCCGAGAAAACGTAGAATCGGCAATGCCGTTGATCGATCTGGAATTCCGACCCATCTCCGATGCGCGGGCGGGGGAAGAATTCCGCAGAGTGGCGGCGAGGAACCTTTTGTTGAAGTTCTGGGTAGAGACGAAAGATTTTGATTGATGGAATAATGGATTATTGGAATGATGGAGTAATGTAGGGATGAAAGAGTATACTAAGCTTCGAAACGTCAACCGCGGGTATATGAAATTGGAAGTTTGGTTGAAAGCCATCGAATTGAGTAAACTTGTTGCCAAGATTATATATTCAGAGCCTCGAATAGATATTAAATTGCGTTCTCAAATTGTTGATTCCGCTTTATCGGTTTCTTCGAATATTGCCGAAGGTTATAGCCGCCGCTCTATAAAAGAATATATTCAATTTCTATATATTGCGCTGGCCTCCATGTCTGAAACACTCACACGAGCGGTTGGGCTGACAGAGATGGGTTTAATGGCTGAGAAACAATTTGAGACTATTGATGTGTTGCATTATGAAATTGAAAACAAGTTAATCCGTTTAATTGAAAGTCTAGAAAAAAAGAAGAATAACGGAACATGGATTGATCATATGGAAAAATCTTAAGGTTAGAACATTACTCCAACATTCCATTATTCCATTTCTTAAAAGTTGATGGAAAGACAAATTTACCACGACAGTGCAGCTAAACACGTAACCGGTCAATCGGTATATGTGGATGATATGCTTGCGGACGAGCGCCTCCTCGTTGGTAGGGTCGTATACAGCCCGCATGCGCACGCGAAGATCGTTTCGTACGATCTGAGTGAGGCGAAGAAAGTTCGCGGAATTCACGCTGTTCTCTGCCACAAAGATATCCCCGGCGAAAATCAGATGGGTCCGGTGGTGCATGACGAACCTGTTCTTGCAAAAGACGAAGTGAGTTTTGTCGGACAGGCCATGTTCCTGATCGCGGGAGAGTCGGAAGAAATTTGTATCGAGGCGGAGAAGAAGATCAAAATCGAATTCGAACTTCTGGAATCCATACTCGACATTGAAACGGCAATTCAGAAAAACAACCTGCTTGGTCCGCCGAGAAAGATCGAACGGGGCGACGCTGAAGCTGTTTTGAAAACGGCGCCGCATGGGATCAGCGGCGAACTGCGAACCGGTGCGCAGGAACACTGGTATTTAGAAACGCAGGCCTGCCTTTGCGTTCCGGGTGAGGATAAAGAGATCAATGTCTACAGTTCAACCCAACATCCGTCCGAAACCCAAGCGATAGTAGCGGAAGTACTCGGTATTCCGAAGAATGAAGTGGTGGTGGAAGTTCGCCGAATGGGCGGCGCTTTCGGCGGGAAAGAAACGCAAGGCAATCACACGGCGGCCTGGGCGGCGCTGTTGTGCCATGCCACAAAGCGGCCGGTGAAAATACGTCTATTCCGCGACGATGATCAGATCATGACGGGAAAGAGGCACCGGTTCCTGATACGCTACGAAGCGGGATTTGACCACGACGGGAAACTGATGGCGGTAAAATTTGAACTGAATTCCGACGGCGGCGCCGCAACGGATCTGTCGTTTGCAATCCTGGAACGCGCCATGTTACATGCCGATAACGCGTACTTTATTCCCAATATGCAGGTGATCGGGCGCGCATGGAAGACGAATTTGCCCTCTAATACCGCTTTCCGCGGCTTCGGCGGCCCGCAAGGCATGGCGGCCATCGAACATGTGATCGATCGCTTGGCGCGGTACCTCGGAAAGGATGCGGCGGAGGTTCGTTATCTTAATTTCTACGGAACACAAAAAAACAACGTTACGCATTATGGGGAAGAAGTTGAGAAGAATCATCTGTTCCTGATCTACGATCAACTGATGCTTTCGTCGGAATACAAACAGCGGCGGATGGATGTCAATGAATTCAATGCTAAGAACGAGTTTTATAAAAAGGGACTCGCGATCACGCCGGTGAAGTTTGGCATTTCCTTTACCACTTCATTCCTTAATCAAGCCGGAGCGCTGGTGAATATTTACAAGGACGGAACGGTTCTTGTCAATCACGGCGGAACGGAAATGGGTCAAGGGCTCCATACGAAGATCCAGCAGATCGCCGCCAGGGAACTGGGAGTCTCTCCGTCCCGCGTCAAAGTCAATGCTACCAATACGTCGAAAGTTCCGAACACATCTGCGACCGCAGCTTCAGCCGGAACCGATCTCAACGGCATGGCCGTCAAAAATGCGATCGATCAGTTGAAATTCCGGTTGGCCAAAGTGGCTGCCGACCATTTCAACGAACAGGCTTTGGAAGTCAGAACATCGCCGGACGACATCGTGTTTGAAGATGATTTCGTATACGATATGCGTCATGTGAAACGGAAGATCGGTTTCGGTGAACTCATGCCTACCGCCGTTCTCAAACAGGTGAGTCTCAGCGCAACGGGTTACTACCGCACGCCGAATATCTGGTTCGACCGCGAGAAAGGCCAGGGGCGGCCGTTCCATTATTATGCTTTCGGCATGTGCGTCACCGAGGTCATGGTGGACACACTAACCGGCGGGCATAAGATCTTGCGGACGGATATTCTGCACGATGTCGGCGATTCCATCAATGAGGGCATCGATATTGGACAAATTGAAGGCGGATACATACAAGGCGTCGGGTGGTGCACGACGGAAGAGATCAAATGGGATTCCAAAGGGAATCTGCTTACGCATTCTCCGGACACGTACAAGATCCCCAGCGTGCAGGATATTCCAAAGGATTTCCGTGTGAAACTGCTGGAACATGTTCCTAATCAGAACACCATTCATTCCAGCAAAGCAGTCGCCGAGCCGCCGTTCATGTTGGGACTATCGTGCTGGTTGGCCATCAAGGATGCGGTGTCGGCTGTGGCGGATCATAAGATCGAACCTGAGTTTTCACTGCCGGCAACGAATGAGGTGATATTGCTCGCCTGTGAAAGACTTCGAAAACAAAAGTCAGAACATACCAACATACATTAACAACGGAAATTATGGCACAGAAATCCATTCTCATCGGAATCGCCGGCGGAACCGGTTCCGGCAAAACATCGGTATCCCGGGAAATCTTCAATAAATGCGGCGGCCAAAACCAGGTAGTCATTATCGCTCAGGATGCGTATTACAAAGACCTTGCGCACGTATCGTTCGACAAACGCATCGATTTCAATTTCGATCATCCGGATGCGTTTGATAATGATCTGTTGGTAGAACATCTTGAACGTGCCCTCCAAGGGCAAGCGGTGGACATTCCCACCTACGATCACAAGACGCATACGCGTTCCAAACAAACGCAGCACATCGAACCGCATAAAGTGATCCTATTGGAAGGCATTCTCATTTTGGAGAACAAACGATTACGCGATCTGATGGATATAAAGGTGTATATCGACACCGAAGCCGATGCGCGCCTGATACGCCGTTTGAAACGTGATATTAAAGAGCGCGCACGCACGCTGGAATCCGTATTGGAACAGTTCGAAAAATTCGTCATGCCGATGCATCTGCAGTTCGTGGAGCCCTCGAAACGGTATGCCGACGTCATCATCCCGATCGGCGTGGAGAACAACGTGGGCGTGGATATCCTGATGACCAAGATCAAGGCGCTCCTGGAAATGCCTACTGGCCGCTGACGCATGGGCGCTTTTATGACACGTGACCGTAAGGCCGGCTTTATCATCTATCCGCTCGGCGACGCGATCGCGCAAGGGATTCTCGGCGATCTGAACTTTCTGCGTGTTATCGTCATGTCCTTGGTTGGCGGCCTGATCTATGCGGTTGAAATTCCGAAATGGTTTTCGTATATAGAACATAGGTTCTCCCGACATTGGCTCAAAACTTTCGCTGCGATCCTTTATTTTAATCCCTTATGGATCGCGCGGCATCTGTTCTTTATCGCGATCGCATTAAGTCCGGCGCTTCTGATAACTCCGGATCACTGGGGGCACGTCCTCTGGGACTGTCTTATCAAAGGAACGAAATCCTTTGCCGGCGCGATCCTTTTGTCTGTGATTGGGAATTTTGTGATCCAGAATCTGATCGGTTTGAAATATCGGTTTGCCGCCAGTTCGATCTTCAGCGGGCTGATGGCGATCTATTATGCCTTATCCGCCGTTCTATAAAAAAAATTATGAGCCGTATCGCTGCACAAATGGCCATCGATGATACGAACCTTCACCGTTCTATTTCTAAGGAAACGGAGGAGGAAGTCTTACGTCATCTCACCCGAGATGCGGAAGTTTTCAAGACCTATTATTCCGGGGACCCGATGGGTCGCCGGCCGGTACATGCCTTTTACGGCGGTGCGCACCTTTTCAGATCCGAGACAGCCGCTAAGCTCGGACAACTGGCTTTGTCTATTCTCGAAACCAACGCGCCGGATTTTACCACACTGTCAAGAGTTGTTGGACCAAACATAGCCGGATTCACTTCCCAATCGGCCATGCTGCGTTTTGGAAAATCACTGGTCAAAGATGCAGCCGGTCTGAAGAAAAAAAATCACAAAGTGTGGCTCGCTTATACGGTTTACCGCCGCGTGCTGGAAAAATTGTCGTCCCAGGCCATTGAAGATTATCGTATCGATTTTGAAGACGGATTCGGTTACCGCGGCGATGCCGAAGAGGATCATGAGGCCAGAAGGACTGCGGAGGAAACGGTGAAAGCCATGGAAGAAAAGACGCTGCCGCCGTTTTTTGGAATTCGGATAAAGTCGTTGAGCGAAGAACTCAAACGGCGGTCTCTGCGAACCCTGGACATTTATCTGACAAGCTTTTGTGAAAAGAGCGGCGGCCGGCTGCCTGACAATTTTGTCATTAATCTACCGAAGGTCGTTTCTCCGGAACAGATTACAGTGCTCATCAGCATACTTAAGGAACTAGAGTCGAAGCTAAAATTGCCTGACAAGTGCTTGAAGTTTGAATTTATGGTAGAGACTCCTCAGGTTATTCTGGGTTCGGAAGGCGTATCGCTGCTTCCTGCAATCGTGAAAGCCGGTGAAGGGCGTTGCGTTGCGGCTCATTTTGGGCCTTACGATTACACAACCGCTCTCGGTATTGCGCCCGCTCTGCAAACGTTGGATCATCCCGCGTGCGATCATGCCCGACATGTGATGCAGACGGCGTTGGCGGGTACCGGGGTTGCCTTATCGGACGGCGCCGTTCATCGGATCCCCGTCGGTCCGAATCGCGCGGGCACAAAACCTCTGACCGCAAAGCAGAAAAAAGAAAACCGTGAAACCGTACACGAAGCCTGGAAATCCTATTATGATCTCGTGCGCCGTTCGCTCCATCACGGTTTTTATCAAAGCTGGGATTTGCATCCCGGGCATTTGCCGATGCGTTACGCGGCGGTGTTTTCATTTTATCTCGAAGGGCTGGATGCGGCGGCGTCCAGGCTGGGATCGTATTTGGATAAAGGCGCTCAAGCATCCCTGAGCGGTCAGATGTTCGATGATGCCGCCAGCGGACAAGGGTTACTTAATTTCATTTTGAGAGGTATCTACTGCGGAGCCTTTTCAAAAGAAGATCTGGCTCTGGCCGGCCTTTCTTATGACGAAATTCTTTCCGGTTCTTTTTCTGAAATGGTCAAAAAAAGACAGATCACGAAAAAATAATGACCCCAATATTCAAAGAAAAAGATATTGAACTGATCCTTTCGGCGTTGAAATTCTCCGCCGAAAAGCACCGCAATCAGCGCCGTAAAGATGCCGAAGCGTCACCGTACATCAATCATCCGATCCAGGTGGCGGAATTGCTTTGGAATGAGGGGGGCGTTCGCGACATCGTCGTGATCTTAGGCGCTCTGCTGCACGATACGATCGAAGATACGCAGACGAAGCCGGAGGAGATACGGGAACTATTCGGACAGGAAGTGCTCGATCTGGTGCTCGAAGTTACCGATGACAAACGGTTGCCCAAGGCCGAACGGAAACGTCTCCAGATCGTGGATGCGCCAAACAAAAGCCTTCGCGCGAAACAATTGAAAATGTGCGACAAAATATGCAATGTACGCGACGTCACCAGTGCTCCGCCAAGAGGCTGGAATTTTGAGCGGCGCTGGGAATACTTAGACTGGACGGAGAGCGTGATCGCCGGCGTCCGCGGCGCAAATCCAAAACTCGAAGACCTCTATGATAAAGTACTGGCCGAAGGACGTCAGAAGTTGCTTGACGAAAAAAAAGGTAATCCATCGTGAAATCATTTTACTCCATTTGCCTGGCCGTTTTTGTGGCGGGGTTACTGCTGACCGGCCGCGTATTTTCTCAGAAATATTCGTTTAAGTTCTACGGTGCCGCCGAGGGTTTTCCTCCGTTCGCCGCGGAACGTATATACCAGGATCGTCTTGGTAACATGTGGTTCACGACTTCCGGCGGTGTCGTTTTGTACAATGGCAAAACGATGAGTCATTTCACAACCGACGACGGATTGCCGGATAACGCCACCCGCGCGATCTGTGAAGATAGTTTCGGAAACATTTGGATCGGTACGCTCAGCGGCGGTCTTGTTAAATTCAGGCGAAACGGATTCGGGCGTTACGACCTTCAGGTTTTCCGCATCAACGAGGGATTGAGCCACAATGCCGTTCTTTCCTTAGCTCACGACAGGGAAGGTGTAATCTGGGTAGGCACTAAGAATGGGGTCACGAAGATACGTACCGACAGTTCGTTGACGGAAATTCACACAGAAAAAATGCTGTCAGGCCAGAATATCAATCATATCTGCGTCGGTTCCGATGGAACAACTTTGTTCGGAGCAGTAGACGGACAGGTTCACTGGACGCGGGATGGCAGGACCGGTTCTGTCAAAGTATTCGAAGAAACTTCCGGTGTCAGCGGTATCGAAGAAGACGCGGGTGGATCGTACTGGATAAGTTCATTTGATCGTGGGATGAAAAAAATGCGGCTCTCCGGTAATTCGGCCGAAGTGGTTCAATCCATCGGTCCGGACGATCGGAAGATCTATGGTCTTTTCAAGGCCCGCGGCGGCGATCTGATGGTCTCTACGTTTGGAAGCGGCATCGTAATTCTTAGAGGCATGGGCACGGCTTTTATCACCGCAAAAAATGGTCTTCCGGAAAATAACATCACGTATGCATTTGAGGACAGGGAGGGCATACTTTGGATCGCGACGGCCAACAGCGGTCTCGCCAAACTCGTCTCATACCCGTTTGTGAATTACGATAAAGAGTCGGGGCTGGCCGGCGATTTTGTGCTCGATGTCATTCAGGACCGCACGGGAGCCTATTGGTTTACATCCTATGAAAACGGCCTGACACGGTACGACGGGAAGGAATTCAAAATATTCACGGCCAAGGACGGACTGCCTCATAAGAATGTTTATGCGCTGATGGAAGATTCGAAAGGCAACATTTGGGTGTCCACATCGGGCAACGGCGTTTTTGTTTACAACGGAAAAAAATTCACCGCTTACAATAAGAAGAATATTTATTTATCCGACGTCTTATGTTTCCTTGAAGACCGTGAAAAAAACATGTGGTTCGGCACGGACGCTTACGGTGCCATTCGCTATTCTCCGAATAACCAGTTTGTACAATTCACCCCTTCCCAGGGACTTGCCGGTCTTCGGGTTTTCAGCATGATCCAGGATCGCAAGGGCCGTATCCTATTCGGTTGCGGTCAGCCGAGCCGTTTCAAAGAAGCCGGAGGATTATCCGTCTGGGATCCGGAAAGATATTTCAAGAATCTGAATCCGTTCACGACGTATTCGAAGGCTAACGGATTTCCGAGCAATCAGGTCACTACGATCTTCGAGGACAGCCAGGGAAATATATGGATCGGAACCAGGCAGGCCGGGCTGACGCTTTTCAGTGAAGGGATCGTGCAGAGTTTCACCCGGCGGGACGGCCTTACATCCAACGATATTGTCTCTCTGCAGGAAGACACTATGGGCCGATTGTGGATCGGCACAGTCAAAGGTTTGAACATCTGGGACGGGAAAACCATGGAGTCCTATACAACCCGGCACGGACTTCTGAGCGATGAGATCTACGAAAACGCCATGATCCGCGACCATAACGGCGACATGTGGTTCGGTACTTCGAAAGGCGTTTGCCGGTTCCGCATCGAAAAGAAAAAAGCCGATCCGGTCGCTCCCTTGGTCTATGTGGACAAAGTGCGGTCTTTCGGGAAGGATATTTCAACCGAAGCTTTGCCGCAATTGACCTATCAGCAGAATTCGTTGGATTTTGAGGTCACCGGCATTCAGTGGCGGTCCGAAAAAGATATGTTGTATCAATTCATGCTGGAAGGATATGACAAGGATTGGGAAGAAGCGACGTCGCGCGACTACATTTCGTTTACCAACCTGGATCCCGGCCGATACGTTTTTAAAGTCAGAGCCAAAGGGGTCTCGGGAATATGGAGCGAGGAGACCGCATTGCCTATCACGATCGTTCCGGCGTATTGGCAAACGTTATGGTTCAGGATCGGCTCGGCCGTGCTCGCGCTGATTCTTCTCCCGTTGCTGGTCACATACGTCATAAAAGGATGGCGGGCATTCAAAAAACGCCGTTCTCTCAAATACATAGCTCAATATAAGATCAAGGAGATGCTCGGCGAGGGAGCCATGGGTACGGTATATCTTGCATTTGACAAGACCACGCGAATGCATGTTGCCCTCAAAGTGATCAGTGAAAAACTGATGAACGATCCGGAAAACAAATCACGCTTTCAAAGGGAGGGCCGTATACTCTCGAAACTGCGGCACCCGTTTGTAGTTAAGGTCTATGCCACCGGGGAATTCATGGATCGCGGCTACATCGCGATGGAGCTGCTCAAGAACGGCGACCTCAAAGCGTATCTCATTAAGAACCATCCTCTGAAGGAAACGGATCTTGAGAGAATTCTGGTCGGGCTTCTGGAAGGTCTGGCGTATATTCACAACGAAGGGATCGTTCACCGCGATCTGAAATGCTCCAATATCATGCTGGACGATCATCTCAATCCTAAGATCATGGATTTCGGATTATCAAAATCGGTGCTGGTGACCACGATGACCCAAATAGGTACCATCATGGGCACGCTCGGATACGTTGCGCCGGAACAGATTACTGGAGGTAAAACGGACCGTCGGTCGGATATTTTTTCATTTGGGGTCATCATGTATGAACTGTTGACCGGCCAACTCCCGTTCCGCGGAGAGAATGAGATCGCCATGATCCACTCGATTTTCAATGATAAGCCGCCAAAGCCGACTGAGATACAGCCCGGTGTCCAGCCGGTTCATGAAAAGATCGTATTGAAATGTCTTGAAAAGAACCCCGAAAACCGTTATCAAAGCTGTGAAGCCATTCTCAACGATCTTAGGCCCGAAGAAATTAAGATCTATTGATCCACTTTCGGATTCAGCGGCCGCATGAAAAAAAGATCCATTACTTTCGTTTTACTTTATTTCCTTTGCCTGGCGCCTGCCGCGGCTCAAAAGCTGCCGTTTACATCCTACACTCCCGACAATGAGATCGCGCCGTTGCCCGGCGCTGCCGTGTACCGAACGTATCAGGACCGGTTGGGATACGTGTGGATGTGCATCTATTCGGCCGGACTCGTACGTTACGACGGTCATCGGATGGAACAGTATACTTTGGCTGACGGCCTTTCGGCACTTACGGTCATGAATATGAGCGAAGATCCTTCCGGAAGACTGTGGGTCTTGTCCGATATCGGCTTGATAGTTTCGGACCGTCCCTTGTCACAGTATCCGGAAGGGAGCCGTGTTCGGTTTACGCGGACCGTCGGTCACTCGGAACTTGAAGAAGTCTCGGTAAGCCAGATCGGCATCAATACGCTGGCCGTTGACAAAGCGGGCCGCGTGTGGCTCGGTACGACCGGTTTAGGAGTTCTGCGTTATACGATGTTCGGTTCGGATTCCGTCAAAGTCGATGTCTTTCAAACGGCTGCGGTGCAGAACGGAAAGAACAGAACGGTGTATGCGCTTCTTCCGCGGAAAGACGGTTCCTTGTGGGTTTCCGTGGACAACGAAG
Organism: uncultured Bacteroidota bacterium; assembly: GCA_964415295.1. Taxonomy (GTDB): domain Bacteria; phylum CLD3; class CLD3; order SB21; family SB21; genus SB21. Next base: position 125,682 of record CAYPYN010000001.1, on the reverse strand, counting down.
TTTTGCTACACAGAGAAGATTCCAGCCAATTTGTCAAGGCGCCTGTTCCAACGGTCTTTGGCAATACGCATGCATTTTTCGAATCATCCGACGAAACATTGTGGGGAGGATGCGCCGATGGAAGGATATGGCGGCTTCCAAAGGGCGCGCCGATAGCCGAGTCGATTAATCACCAGTTGACCAATGCCGTTTATTCCATTTTTCAGCACGCTGAAAGGATGTGGATGGCCAGCGACGGCGACGGGGTCTTATGTTTTGAGAATTCTGCGTCTGCGGAAGGAATGGTTTTGACAAACAGGAACGGACTTCTGAGCCGGAGCGTTCGCTATGTCAGTGCCGATCGGGAAGGCAACCTCTGGTTTGCCCAGGTCGGCGGTGTGTCCAAACTGCGCGCCAACTACAAAGCATTCATTAACCTCACGCCCGATTCTTATAGCGGCGAAAACAGCGCCGAAACCGATCCCAATATCTCCGGGATATATCCGCCGGCCTCGTTCGGGCGTTCCGTAATGTGGACCGGAACAAGCAAAGGCGTTCTGGCCGTCGATCCGAAACTGAATATCGAAGTGATCGATGCCCGGCGGGGATTGTCCAGCAATACGGTCTACGATGTTACGAAAGATTCAAAAGGAAGGATGTGGATAGGAACATTTGATGGACTGAATTGCATATCATTTGATGCGGCTTCACCGCGCCCGCTCGGTCATTTCCCGGCCCGCGACATTTCGATCTTCGGCAAAAAAGGAAGAATGTCCTTTTATGATGCCGGCATTATAGGCGTATGTAATATTCAAATGATAAATGATGGTGACAAGAAAACGGAAAGCCTTTGGTTCAATTCCTACCGCCAGTTGGTTTGCTACGCCGATGAAGAATGGTATGTGCTGGGCGAAGCTTCTGGATTGCCTCCTAGTATCATTTATGCCGTGGCCTTCGACGATAGGGATTATTTGTATGTGGGCACCGGCGATCGGGGGCTATATCGGAGCAAATTCCCGGTCACTTTAAACGACATGAAGCAATGGCTGGGTTCAAAAGGGGGCGGCCCGTACGGACGGGAAGTGACGCGAGGTTTATTTGAACCTGTGTGGAATGCAAGTAACGGCGCACCGTTCAACGATCCGCAGGAACTGCTTTGGCTGGACAGCGCGTTGTGGGTCGGCTCGGCCTCCAACGGACTGGCCGTTCTGATAGGCGAACCACTGAGTATGACGGCTTATCTTACGGCCGACAGCGGTCTGAAGAACATGAATGTCATCAGCATGGGTCTGTCGCCGCGCTCTCACACCATCTGGGCCGGTACCAACGACGGATTGTACGAGATCGATCCCCGCTCCAGGAAGATCCTGCGCATAGTGACCAGGCAGAGCGGGCTCCTGAGCAGTGAAACCAATTGGCTCGAAGCCCTGGCCATCGATGAAGAGGGCACGATCTATTTCGGCACGCCAAAAGGTCTGTCCGTTTATTTCCCGGCTCTTGATATACGGAATCCCGTACCGCCTTTGATAAGATTCAGCGAAACGCGGTTCAACGAAAGCCTCAGCGGAGATAACGAGCTTGTCCTGGAATATGCGGCGCTCAGTTTTGCCAATGAGAAACTGGTTCGATATAAAACCCGTCTGACCGGATATGATACGGAATGGTCCTCGGAAACACGTGAAAACAAGATCCGGTATACCAATTTACCGGCGATCTTTTTCTCAAAGGACTACACGTTTGAAGTGACCGCATGTAATAACGACGGCGTATGGAGTCCAGAGCCTTTACGTTACACGTTCCGCGTAACACCGGCGTGGTGGCTGCGGTGGTGGGCCTTTATCATTTACTTGTGCGGATTCTCCGTTCTGTTCGTCGGCGTCCGCTGGGTGGGACTGCACTGGCGAGAGATCCTTATGCCGAAGACCAAATACATTGCGCATTACAAACTGCAGGAACTGCTCGGCGAGGGTGGTATGGGTAAGGTTTACAAAGCGTATGACACGATGAACAAACAGATAGTTGCTGTCAAGGTGTTGAACCAGGATATTGAGCAATCCGTGGACGGCATACGGCGATTCATCAAAGAGGCTGAAATCGGCCGCAAGCTCGATCATCCTTCCATCGTCAAGATCTTCGAGGCCGGTACCGTGGATAAGAACCGGTACCTTACTATGGAATTTGTGGAAGGGATCACTCTGAAACAATATATCAAAGAACGGTCGCGGCTGCCGTTGGACGAAGCGGTCAGGATAGCCGGTGAGATCCTGGAAGGGCTTCGTGTCATTCATACAAATGATATCATCCACCGTGACATCAAATCGGAGAACGTGATGATCCGTAAGGACGGTGGTCTGAAGATCATGGATTTTGGATTGGCCAGAACCAAAGGTCTCACAACGATCGTAAACCGCGAACAGCTGGTGGGGACGCTTGCCTATATGAGTCCGGAACAGACGATAGGAAAATCGGTCGATTTCAGAAGCGATATTTATTCCGTCGGCGTGATACTGTATGAGATGGTTTACGGAAGCCTTCCGTTTAACGGCAATAACGAGATGGAACTCATCATGGCCATCCATAATCAGGTACCGGCGGAATTGTCCCATGAACCGGCCGATGAGGCATTGCGTTCCATCAACATCGTCATTGCGTCGTGCCTGGAAAAAGATCCGGGAAAAAGGTTTCAGTCTTGCGGCGACGCGCTGACGGCCCTCGGCACTATGGAATGGCCCAACGCCGAAACAAAATCGTGAATTTTCTTGCAATACCCGCACATTTCTTTGTATTTTGCGAGCAGTTAAACCAACGGTTACCAGACTCAACCCGCCGTGAACGATCTTATACAAGAGCTCCAGAAAAAATCCGACGAAGGTTTCAAGGATTTTTCCTCCCGTTTTGCCGAACTCAACACCCTGTTGTCTCAGAAGGATTACTCCCAGTTTGAAAAGAAACTGAACGATTTTTTCAAAGCCTACCTGGAATACCACAGGGGTTTGAACACTCAGGCGAATAAACTGCAGGAGACTTTGAAGAAAATTGACCGTCGTGTGGAAGATCTTTCGGTCGAAAAAGAACAGTTCAAGGCCTTGTACAATTCAGGCATGGTGATCTCTTCGGAAAGCGAATTGCAGGGATTGATCGCCTTTGCGATGGACCAGATGACCTATCATCTTCGGGCGGAGCGGGGATTCCTGATCCTGGTGGACGAAGCCGGTAAAAGGGAATACTTCGTCAGCAAGAATTTTGAAGGCGAAAATATCGACGACCCGGCCAACGAAGTGTGCAACTCCGTCATTCAGAAAACCCTGGACATTCTGAAGCCGGTCAAAGTTGACGATGACACGTTGACCGACAGTTTCGCCAAACAGGGCAGTTTTGTCCGTTTGGGCCTGCGTTCCGTTCTCAGCGTACCGATCATTTACCGCAAGAGTCTCCTGGGCGTGGTCTATCTCGACCGCCGCGACGATGCTAAACCTTTTTCTGAGAACGATCTTTTGTTTCTCATGGCCTTTGCCAAGCAGATCGCTTTTCGCGTAAATGAACTAAAAGAGATGAAGAACGTTCACAGCGAATTCGAGCGCCGGGACAGGAACCGTTTGCAGGAACTGCGGGACAAATACGATTTTAAAGAGATCGTCGGCAAAAGCGAAAAGCTGGTTCATATTCTCGAATTATCCGCCAAAGTGGCCCCCACCGATGTACCGGTTCTTATTCTCGGAGAGAGCGGAACAGGTAAGGAACTGATCGCCCGTGCCATCCATTTCAACAGCGAACGGTACGACAAGAAATTCGTGGCGATCAACTGCGGCGCCATCCCGTCGGAATTGTTGGAGTCGGAACTGTTCGGTTACGAAGCCGGCGCCTTTACCGGAGCGGTCAAATCCAAGATGGGTAAATTCGAACTGGCCCAAAACGGAACCCTATTTCTGGATGAAGTGGCGGAACTTTCGGTCAATCTGCAGGCAAAGATACTGCGGGCCGTACAGACCAAAGAGATCGAACGTCTGGGTGGAACTGAAACCCGGAAGATCGATGTGCGCATCATTTCGGCCACAAATAAAATACTGAGTGCGCTCATCAAAGAAGGAAAATTCCGCGAGGATCTTTATTACCGCCTCAAAGTGGTTGAGATCCTGGTGCCCCCTCTGCGCGAACGTAAAGAGGACATCGGTCTTTTGGTGAATTATTTCATACAAAAATACGGCCAGGACAAGATCCACGGTATCAGCGACGAAGCCTCCGATATTCTGGAACATTATCAATGGGACGGAAACATAAGAGAGCTGGAGAACGTCATACAGCGCGCGATCATTCTGTCCACCAAACCTGTCATCCAACTCAACGACCTGCCGATGGAGATCATTGCCAAAGTGGAAAGCGGGTACAAGATCAAGAACGATGCGACACTGGATGAAGCCGAAAAAGATTTCAGAAAATGGTTCATCATAAGAACCCTGCGAAAGGTCAATAACAATAAGACCAAAGCCGCCGAGGTGCTCGGCATCAACCGGACCCATTTCTTCCGGATGCTCAATCAGCTCGGCATTTCAGACTGATCGTAAGTATCCCTCGAGCGACAATTAGCCAAAACAAACCGTCGCTTTTTTGTAACCTCTTTCACTTCCATTCCCAAGGGTTTTCATTCACGCCTCCTGTTTTTGTTGAAAAATATGCAATTAGCGCACAGATGTTAATTTGGTATGAATATTGAGTGACAGAATCATCAGCATTTTAACCTTTGGGCAAGAGTGTGAACAAGAAGATCCTTATCCTGAACAAGAATATCGATGAATTATCCCAAATTCGTCAAATGTTCGCCAAAGAAGGCTGCGAGATTATTACCGCATCCAACTGGGAAACGGCTGCCAAGTTGTTTTCCCGTCTTGATATTGACTACATGATTCTCGATGTGAGAAGTATTGATGTGAAGAACCTTATCCGCCGTATGTGACCACGTGCGTCTGGCGGCGTATGAATTTTGACCCTCTTTTTTCTTGATTTTGCCCGCCACTCATTTTTAATTTATCAAAAGCATCCATCTCACATGTGTTCGGTCCGATGAAAAAATCTGTCATACTGATCGTCGATGACAATCCCCACATTACGAAGTCGCTGACGATGAACCTCGAAAAAGAAGGTTATACCGTTCTGCATGCCGATAACGGGGAGACGGGACTGGAGATCGCCGATCGCGAAAAGCCGCACCTGATCATTTGCGATGTGCTGATGCCCAGGATGGACGGGATTGCTATGTGCGAACAGATCAGGACGAAGTCTTCGATCCCGATGGTCCCGTTTATGTTCCTAACCGCGATTGACGCGGACGTGACACAGAAGAGGGGGTTTCGTGCGGGGGCCGATCAGTATATTGTCAAGTCGTCGATCAGCCGTGAGGAACTTGTCGCTAAAGTTCGTGAAATGCTGGATCGTGTAAACAAGATATCGGAGATCGATGCGTCGCCGAAGACCTCTTTCGGAGGCAGTTTGTCCGAATTGAGCCTGATCGAGATTCTGCAACTCCTGCACATCCATAAGAAAACCGGTTCACTGGAGATCGAACGCCCGCCTTACCCGCCGGCCAGGGTCTGGGTAGAAAAAGGAGAGATCATTCGCGCGGAACTCGGAGAAGAGCTAGATGAAAAAGCGCTCTTTATTATTTCAGCCTGGAAAAGGGGAAAGTTCACTTTCACTCAGAGCCTGATAAGCGGTGTACCCTATACGGTTCGCACGTCCACGCACGACATCATTATGGACAGCTTTAAACTCCAGTCTAACTAGATCATCGCACGGACTATTATAGAAAAGCCCGTTCTGCAGATGCGGAACGGGCTTTTGATTTGATATGGTCTTGCCGTTATCAGAAATCGGATCCGATCGTAAAATAGTGCTTGGCATTGTCGCCGTGGAATCTCGGACTGCGTATATTCCAGGCCAAATCGTATCTGAGAATAAAGAATCCGAGGAAAGCGCGAATACCGAAACCGTATCCGAGGCGTGCGTCCTGGAAAACCGGACCGGGTTCTCCTTGCAGCGTTTGACCCCAATTGAATTTGGCTTTGTTGTACACCACGTTTCCGTTGCGGTCTCTGTAGCGGTAATTGGCCTTTCGGATGTTGCCATCCTCATCCAAATAGGTCAGGTTGTTCTCTCCGCCCCAGGCCGCACCGAAATCAATGAATGTCACGCCGCGGATCTGCTGGAGGAACAAGGGGATCGGGAAGCCCAGTTGCATAAAATGGACCAGCGGAAAACGCAATTCAAGATTGCTTACGAAATACCGCGTGCCCTGCAATTCATAATAATCACTGCCGCGGAGCGGTGAAACAAATGTGGCCAGAAAGTCCTCCATGGCATCCACAATGATCTCGCCGCTTCGGAAGCGGGGAACGATCCAGTTATCAAGGCCACCGACAAAGAAGCGCTGAGGATCGCGTCCATACGTGGCGCCCGTACTGGCACGCAATGCAACCGCGTAGTATTTCTTGAACCACCAATATTTGCGTCCGTCCGCTGCTACGGTGGTGAATCGTAATCCGTTCTTTCCGTAACCCGGGCTGGTAACCACCGAGATCTGGCCGCGGCGACCGTCAAACGGTCCGAAATAAGTATTAAGAGCATTATCCGTCGTCAGAGAGGCGCCGATCAGTGTATTGTAAGAGCGTCGTGTCGGTCCGACGCCGATATTGTTCTTGTTTACCGGATCGCCGTTCGGCAAAGTATTCATGTTATTGGCAATCGAAGTCTCACGGGCAAGGACGAACTGCGTGACGTCCACATCGAACCGGTTAAACTTGTTGAATGGCCGCGAAGCCGATAACGTAGCTCCATAATTACGGTAACGTATAAAACTATCCGCCAAACCGTCGCTGTATCCGGGATACGTGTGGGAACCGTCCTCAAACGCGTAGTCTGTAGCAAAGGAATACGCCGTGTGAAAGGCCGTCAGACCGTAGTCGGTTCTTCGGGACAAGTAGTAATACGCACCGTAAAAACTGCTGTTCTTCAGGTCAAACAGAAGACTGGTGCCGAAAAGCAGCCGATGATTGCCCAGGATGTCGCTGAAGGCCATTTGCGTGGCGCCGACGAAACCGGTAAAGGTATTGAACCCGGCCGTTCCGTAGAAAAGATCGGGTGTAAAGCGTACGCGGTAATTTCGAATGCGGTAATCGCCCTTGGAATCTTTGTAGACCTTTTCAGGTAAGGTGACGATCTCCGGTATCTCTTCTTCCTCTTCTTCCTTCTTCTTGTCTTTCTTCTCCTCGTCCATACCTGAAAAAATGAAGTTGCGGTAGGAGATCTCCTTATTCTTGCTCTTGGCTGAATCCGTGCGTGCCGTGTCGGCCGTAAAAGTCGCCACTTCGATCACCGTATCCTTAGGCGCTTCGGCAATCTTTTCTCCTCCTTTCAAACCCAATTCGAAGGACAAGGTCTGCGGAAGATCTTTTTCTTTGCGGAACTTTTTCATAGATATCGTCATGGGCAGTTCCACTGGTTTCATTTCAAATGGATTCTTCAACGTGAAGACATCAAAGCCGCCCTTATTGAATCCCGCGAACGCGAGGATCTTTCCGTCCTTACTGAGAGAGGGCTGGAAGATGCCGCTGAGATTATTGGTGATCGCGTAGGTTCTCTTGGCCGCCAGATCGGCCACATGAATATTGGTTACGCCGTTACGGTTGGACGTGTAGAGCATCTTTGTGTTATCAGGACCCCATTCCGGCCAGGTATCGTTCATCTCGTCGGTGGTGACCCGTTCCATGTCCGACCCGTCCGCATTCATCACGTATATGTCCATTTGCTTGTAATCGTAGTTGACCATTTTGAAACCCTTTTCCGGAGCGCCAAGGTAGTCGCGGCGGTCGGAAGAAAAGGCGATCTTCTTGCCGTCCCTGCTGTACACAGGTCTCGTGTCGCTGAAAATATCGTCGGTCAGTTTGAATTTCTGCTTCTTGTCAAGATCGAAGACATAGATATCGCTTTGTCCGTGATATATGCCCGAGAAAACGATCTTGCGTCCGTCGGGGCTCCAGGATCCGCCGAATACGCCTTCGAGGTCGTTCCAGGTGTATTGCTCAATAGCTCCCGTGAGTACATCCACGATCAACATAGCATCGTTATCGCTGGCTTTGGCAGAAAAAACGAGTTTTTTCGAATCGGGGCTCCAACTCATGCCGGGGCTCAGCCAGTGAAGTTCTTCCAGGTTGGGCGTCTTTTCCCCGGACACCAGTTTCTTGAGGACCATGCCGTCGATCGCGGAGATAAGTACGATGTCGGCGTAGCCGGATTTATCGGATAAATAAGCGATCTTATCCCCGTTGGGAGAAACCGTCGGCGTGATATTATAAAAATTACCGTCACGGTCGTGAAAGGTGAGCTGCTGGCCAACCTCTTTTACCGACTGCATATTGGTAATATCGGGGAAATAGGTTTTGCGCTGATACGTAGCCCATTTCTCGGAGAATTCTTCTTCTTTCATGCCGAATGTAGATTCGAAAGTCGAATTGGTCGTACCGGCCACGCGGAGTTTCGTCATGAATTCCGATACTTTCTCTTTTCCGTATTTGTCTTCCATATAGCGGAAGATGGTCGGTCCGGCCGTGTAGACCGCGTATCCGCCCATTTGCATCAGCGTCGGAAGATAGGCCTCCATTACGGCATCCCGAACGAACATATCGGATTGGGTATCGAATTCTTTGTAACGGGAATCGTATTCCGCCAGACCTTCAGAAACCCACAACGGGATCTGTACGCGAATCCGTCCGCTGATGAGTCCTTGTATCGAGCCGCCGTACATGTAATCATTCATCACACCATGCACCAATTCGTGATGGATCACATGACGGAATTGTTCATACGATCCTTCGTATGGAACCACAATGCGGTTCTTAAAAAGCTCCGTTACGCCGCCGACTCCTTCGGTCATGTATTCATCCAGTACGTTGGTCTGCTGGAATTGATTGTGCGAATTGTAGATCACGAACGCGATACGGCTCTGAATCTCGTAATTCTTGAAATTCTGGATGATCGACACGTACGCGCTCTCGGCTACGTCCGCGGCGAACTTGGCCAGGTCATCCCCGCCGTCGTAGAAATAGAAATCGAAATGTTCGGATTGAACAAAACGCCAGTGATAATCTTTGTACTGCACCTTGTTCTGCCCGAACATTTTCTGTTCCTCCTGCGCGCGCAGGGGGATGCTTACCAGCAGCAATATTGTGAGACACGATACCATGCGCTTTAAACGCATAAAGAACCTCCTGTTAAACGACATATCCTAAACTGATAATTTTCCTTATGGTAACAGTACAACACCGCCCGAGCGGCTTTCATTCCACGGTCCCAAGGTCAAAAAATGATTGATAGGGACATCCGATTCAGCTATATTACCGTGCTTTTTTTAACGTAGAAAAAAACCAACGTATATTCAAGCATAATTCAACATACATTCATTATCACAAGGAGAAAATTCCACATGGGCAACGTCACTTTATGCATTTTGAAGCCGGACTGCGTCAGAAAAAACCTGCAGGGAAAAGTCATAGCCAAAATTCAGGATGCCGGTTTTAAGGTTCTGGCAATGAAACAGATCCGCATGACCAAACAGCAGGCCGAGGGTTTTTATGCCGTTCACAAAGGCCGTCCTTTTTTTGAAGAACTGACCAAGTTCATGAGTTCCGGACCTTGCGTTCCCATCGTGCTCCAGAAAGACGATGCGGTAGCTTCGTTCAGAAAGACCATTGGCGCGACCGATCCGAAGGAAGCGGAACCCGGAACCGTTCGAAAAGAATTTGCTGACAGCAAAGGTGAAAATATTGTGCATGGTTCTGATTCCGATGAAAACGCCAAAGTGGAGATCGCCTTTTTCTTTACGAACAGCGCTTTGATCGCTAATCAATAAGTTAATTACGGAAGCGGTACCGGATAGTTACAGCATTCCCGTCTGATTAGACGGCTCAATATAGAAAGCGTTTAGCTAAACCGGAAATATATAAGGCGCACTTTCAAAAAATGACCCGAACGGGTCAGTCACGTATCGCGGGGAGTATACATGACGGCCGAGATCATCGTGATCGGGGATGAGATCCTTCTGGGGCTTGTCACGGACACGAATTCAGCATACATAAGCCGGCGGCTGGCGGAGCATGGCATAGCGGTCACACGCGTGACCAAAGTTGGGGACCGTATCGTTGATATCGTCCGTGCCTTTGAAGATGCAGCCCGTGAGGCCAGTGTAGTGGTTTGCTGCGGAGGCCTCGGCCCGACGCACGACGACAAAACGCGCGACGCCGTGGCCGGTTTTCTCAAAACAGAGCTGAAACTCGATCAACAAGCTCTGCAGGAGATACAATCCATGTTTCAAAAAGCCGGCCGGACGATGAACGAGGCCAATCGCGTTCAGGCGATGATACCGGTCGGAGCCAACTTTCTCTCCAATAGCCACGGAACGGCTCCGGGACTGACTTTCAGAAAAGGCGACACGACGTATTTCTGTCTGCAAGGCGTGCCCAAGGAAATGCAATGGATGACGGAGACCTACGTGGTTCCATTCGTGCAAAATCTTGGTCATGAGAAGGTTTTGAAATACCGCACCATTCGAACGGTCAATGTTCCTGAATCAGCATTGTATGACAGGGTCAAAGAAGTTGTAGATGCCTACAAGGATAAACTGGACATCGCCTTCCTTCCGCAGATGACCCGCGGCGTGGATATCCGATTGACCTCATCCAATCATGACGCACAGAAAACGGCTGCGCTCATTGCCGAAGCGGAGAAACAGTTAGTAGCGGCTATCCAGCGTTCCTTCAAGGACGCCGTGTATGGTTATGACGACGAAACGCTGGAGCAGAGTCTCGCCAACTTATTCTTTACCACACATTACACGATCGCCACGGCGGAATCCTGCACGGGCGGATTGATCGCGCACCGGCTGACCAATGTCTCGGGAAGTTCGGCGTATTTCATTCAGGGTGTCACCACCTACAGCAACGAATCGAAAGTGAATTTGCTCGGTGTGTCAGAACAATTACTTGCGAAGCACGGCGCGGTGAGCGAAGAAGTGGCCAAGGCGATGGCGGAAAATGTGAGGAAGATCGCCGCAACGCATCTGGGACTTTCGGTGACCGGTATTGCGGGGCCAACGGGGGCTACGCCGACAAAACCGGTAGGATTGGCATACATCGGTTTTTCTACGGAAGAAGAAACGATCTCGGTGAAACTGCCCATGCTTCCGTATGAAATTGACCGGTTGACCTTTAAGGAACGAACGTCCCAATTAGCGCTGGATATTGTGCGGAAACATCTGATATCCGTAGCAAGCAAGGATTTGACTTGAGAAAATGACGCTTTTATGATGATATGCAAAGTAACGGGTTCCATCGTCTCCACCCACAAGAACGAGCATCTCCACGGTCATAAGATCATGATCGTGCAGCCGGTGGATCTTGACCAAAAGCCGTCCGGTCCGGATCTGCTGGCCATAGACGAGGTCAGCGCCGGGGTCGGCGATCTGGTGCTCGTGATGAAAGAAGGCGGCGGCGCGCGGATCATTCTGAAGAACAAAAAGATCCCTATTCAGGCGGTCATCGTCGGCGTCATTGACGGCATTAACGTACCATCCCACTAACATTCGAGAACTGAAAGTTCTCACCTGCGAGGTTTCACATGGAAAAATTCATAGTCGAAGGCGGACATTCCTTAAAAGGCACATTTCAGCCGGCCGGTAACAAGAACGAAGCGCTGCCGGTGGTCGCGGCGTGCATGCTCACGGATGAACCCGTGATCCTGAAGAATATGCCGGACGTGATCGACGCGCGCAAGATGCTCGATATCGCCGCCGCGTTCGGAGCGGACGTCACACGCATAGATAATAAGACCTGGAAAGTTCACGCGAAGAATATCAAAACACACGAGCCCGATCACCAGCTGGCCTCCGACATACGCGGATCCTTTTTGTTTGCCGGGTCCATGCTCGGGCGCCACGGCAAAGTGAGTCTTCCTTCGCCGGGCGGGGACAAGATCGGACGGCGGCGCCTGGACACGCATATCCTGGCATTTGACCGGCTTGGAGCGAAAATGGAACTGGGACACAAATTCTATCAAATGGAAGCGGCGAAACTCACCGGGCAGGATATCTTTCTCGATGAAGCCAGCGTCATGGCCACCGAGAACGCCGTCATGGCGGCGGTGCTGGCCGAAGGAACGACCATCCTGAATAACGCCGCGTCGGAACCGCACGTGCAGGGGCTTTGCCGCATGCTGGTCAGCATGGGCGCAAAGATCTCGGGCATCAGCAGTAACCTGCTCACGATCGAAGGCGTGAAAAAACTGCACGGCTGTGAGCATACCATTACCAACGATCACATTGAGATCGGCAGTATCATCGGACTTGCGGCGTCCACGCGCAGTGAGATCCTGATCAAAGATACGAACCCGCGGGACCTTCGCATGATCCTGCTCGTATTCCAGCGGCTGGGGATCGAAGTGGAGATCCGCGGAAAGGATATTTTCGTTCCGCGGGAACAGCCGATGGAGATCCATTCCGATATGGACGGCGCGATACCGAAAATCGACGACGCGCCCTGGCCGGGATTTCCGGCCGATCTGTCGAGCATCATGGTGATCACCGCGACGCAGTGCAAAGGCATGGTGCTGATCTTCGAGAAGATGTTCGAGAGCCGGTTATTTTTTACGGATAAACTGATCACCATGGGGGCGCGTATCGTCCTGTGCGATCCGCATCGCGCGGTCATCCAGGGACCGACGCCGCTGCACGGAGAACTTATCACCAGTCCCGACATCCGCGCGGGTATGGCGCTCCTCATCGCGGCGCTGTGCGCGCAGGGAACTTCCACCATGCAGAATATCAAACAGCTGGATCGGGGTTACGAACACATCGATGAACGCCTGAGAGCGCTGGGCGCGAAGATTCAGAGGGTTGGAGATTAGAGCCGTTATTGTGAGAGTTGTTTGATAATTTCCTCCACTTCATTCGTTGGGGCACTACACGCAAAATTGCTACAGATGTAAGCCGTTGCTTTTCCGTTCCTCATAGCAAGGCTTTCGGTGTAAGGAGCGATCGCGGCCAGTTCTGATGAGGAAGAAGTTTTATACAGAACAACTTTATTCGGAACAAACCGTGATCGTATCGCTTCGAGCATGTTCTGCAAGTTCCTGTCGCCCAAATCTCCCACCAAAACGACCTCATGTGACGGTCCGAGTTCAAAATCGAAAGCCATCAGGAATTGCGCATAGAGCATGGGAACTTTTGCGATCTGCTCCGAAAAACATTTTCCGATCTCTTCGGCGATACGAGCAAATTCTTCACGGCCGGTAATACGGTTAAGCCGGATCAGATTGAGCGCCGCGACGGAATTGCCGGACGGCACGGCGCCGTCATAGATCTCTTTGGGACGTGTGATCATAAGTTCCGCATCCGAAGCCGTCAAAAAATACCCGCCTTCTTCCTTGTCCAGGAATAAGTCATTCATCGTATTCTGCAGTTCCATCGCAGACTTCAGGTATTTGATTTCGAAAGCGGCCTCGTAGAGTTCCAGCAGTCCCCAGATCATAAAGGCGTAATCGTCGAGATGTGCGGGCAGGCCGGCCTCGCCGAGCCGGTATCGTTTCAGCAAGCGTCCGTCAGGCGTTCGGAGTTTCGACAAAATAAAATCGGCGGCTTTAGCTGCGGCTTTGGCGTAATCGGGATCGTCAAAAGCCTGCGCGCCTTTGGCGAGCGCCGCGATCATGAGCCCGTTCCAATCGGTCAGAATCTTGTCGTCTTTCAGAGGATGAATGCGTTCCTTGCGAACGGCAAAGAGTTTTTGTCTCAAAGTTTCTATTTTACGGGTAAAGTCTGTTTCGCTCAAACCATTCTCATGCGCCAGAACGTCCCAGTCTTTATTGAGATGCAGAATATTCGTTCCTGTAAACTCCCGCGTGGCCTCCTCGTAATAATTGCCGTCGGCGGTTGCATTGAACACCTTGCAGAAGAACGCCGCATCATCGCCCAAAACGTCTTCGATCTCCCGGAGCGTCCAGAGATAGAATTTACCTTCCACGCCTTCGCTGTCGGCGTCTTCGGCGGAATAGAATCCGCCGGCCGGATCGGTTATGTCCCGCAGAACGTATGTGAATATTTCTTCAGCAGTCTTTTTGTATGAAGGGTTCTGCGTTGCCTGAAATGCCTCGGTATAAGCGATCGCGATCATGGCCTGATCGTAAAGCATTTTTTCGAAATGCGGCAGGAACCAGCGCGCGTCGGTGGAATAGCGGTGAAATCCGAATCCGGCGTGGTCATACACGCCGCCCTGGCGCATGGCTTTCAGGGTTCGTTCTACCATGCTCAGCGCGTCGGAATTGTTGCGGCGTTTCCAATAGCGGAGGAGAAAGGACAGATTATGCGCGGTGGGAAATTTTGGTGCATTGCCGAAGCCGGCGTAACGGTTGTCAAACTGACTGCGGAACATAGAGTACGCGGCATCGAGTACGGATTCATCCATCGGCGCTGCGTCGGTGGTCATCGGCTTTTTCTGAAACGCCGAAGTGATATCGTTGGCCGATCGCAGGACTTCTTCTTTTCTGTTCTTCCACGCGTCGTCAATGGCGGGCACGAGATCCAGCATACCCGGACGGCCGCCCATATTATGTTTGGGGAAGTACGTTCCTGTGAAAAACGGCTTTTTATCCCAGGTCATGATCACGGTCATCGGCCATCCGCCGTGACCGGTCATAACCTGCGTGACGGCCATGTATATAGCGTCGATATCGGGCCGCTCCTCGCGATCCACCTTGATGCAGACGAACGTTGCATTCATCAACGCTGCAACATTCGTATCCTCAAACGACTCGTGCTCCATCACATGACACCAATGGCAAGTGGCGTAACCGATGGACAAAAAGACGGGTTTATCCTCGAGCCGCGCTCTTTCGAAAGCTTCTTCACCCCACGGATACCAGTCCACGGGATTGCGCGCATGCTGGAGCAGGTACGGGCTTTTCTCAAAAACGAGCCGGTTGAATTCCGGCCCGCCGTCGGGCGGGAGGTTTTTGATTATGTCGTTTGAAGGTAGATTCATTTGCCTTGCGATAGAAATGAATAACACATAACAAGGAATGAATAAGTCAAAAGTTTAGACCCTTATGCACTTCTTGTTATGTGTTATTCACTGCCATTTGTCATTTTAAATACTTCCCGAACCACCCGTGCACTTCTTTGTACCAATAGATCGAATTCTGCGGCTGGAGGATCCAGTGATTCTCATTGGGGAAGTACACGAGCCGTGAATCAACGCCTTTGCCTTTCAACACACCGTAAATTTCCAGACCCTGCGTGATCACGACGCGGTAGTCTCTTTCACCGTGAATGATCAGCATAGGTGTTTGAAATTGATCGGAAAAGAACGCGGGGCTGTAACGATTGATCTCGGCATAACGTCCTTGCCACGGCGCGCCGTTGTAATTCTTCACGCGTTCGTATGTGACATCGGAGGCGAATTGTCCCATCAGATTGTACACGCCGGCATGACTGACCAGCGCTTTGAAGCGGTTGGTATGCCCGGCGATCCAGTTGACCAGGTATCCGCCGTAACTGCCGCCGGCCGCGCCCATACGCGTGCTGTCGATAAAAGAATACTTGGCCAGCAGATGATCCGTGGCTTTCATGATATCGGTAAAAGGTTTATCGCCGTGGGCGCCGACGATACATTTCCCGAAGGCGTTTCCGAAACTCGTCGAGCCATGGAAATTGACCATGGCGATCACGTATCCTGGCGCCGCAAAGAGCTGAGCATTCCAGCGGTAGTGGAATTCATCACCAAACGTTCCCGCCGGGCCTCCGTGGATCAGATGGATGAGCGGGTATTTCTTGTTGGGATCGAATTGAGGCGGGTACAAAAGATACATTTGCACGTCGTCTCCATTGGCGCCTTTGAAAGTGAGATTTTCCACTTTTCCGAAATCAATGGAGTCGCAGGCCGCTTTGTTGAAGAATGTTAACTGGGAAAGCTTTTTCGTCTTCAGATTATAATCGTAGATCTCTGAAGGTTTGCTCAGATCGTTTTTGACAAAGACAAGCCGGTCTCCGGCGAGGTTCAGCGAGTTGACCGTGCTTTCGGTAAAAAGTTTCTGTACTTTTTTCGATGCCATATCCATTACAAAAGCCGATGTGCGGGCCCGGTCGGCGGCAAGCATGTACATCAGTTTGCCGTCTTTGGCCTCGTTGAAATAGCCGAAAGAGTACAACGTGTCCGTGAGAACCTGCTGTTCTTTGGTTGCCATGTCGTAAGCAACAAGCCGCTCGTTCTCCGCCCCATAATCCGGGTCGGTCTGACGACCGTAATAAAGTTTTTTGCCGTCCTTTGAGAAGAAAGGCCCGCTGTCGCCCTGGTAATTGTCTTTGGTGATATTGATCCAATCGGCTGGCGTCGTCAGAGAAACCAGGTACACATCCTGATTCATAGAGTCGTACGGAGGCAGGGTGGAATTGGCCGTAAGCGCCAGCCACTTGCCATCCGGCGAGATATCGTAATCCGCGCTGAGGCCGGCATCGCTGACGGACAGGATCTTGTTAGAGCCTTTGGTCAGATCGATCCGCTCTTTCGTCTCGAGATTATAACTATAAATGTGGATCACATAACCGTCCGTCAGCCAGTTGTCCCAATAGCGATAGAACCTATTCTCCGTGACCTTGGCAGTCATCTTGCTGTCCTTACGTTCTTTCAGAACTTTTTTCAAGCCATCCATATCGTTCTCAAACTCTGGCAGGATGGTTGAAGTGAACGCAATACGTTTGCCGTCCTCAAAGTATTTCAGATTGGAAATGCCCATCGGCATTTCGGTAACAAGCGCGGCCTCGCCTCCGTCGATATCGATCTGATATAACTGCGGGTAATCACCTTCGCGTTTAGAAATGAACGCCACGGTGCGGCTGTTGGGATGCCAAACGGGAGAATTGTCGGAACCGACATTAGTGGTCAGCCGTTTTTGTTTGCCGGTGGTCAGATCGATCAGCCAAAGGTCCGAGTTGCCTTTATTGTCTTTGATATTGTATTCTGCCACAACAAAACAGCCGAACCGGCCGTCCGGGGAAACGGTGAGCGAAGAAACACGTTTCATATTCCACAGATCTTCCGCTGTGATGGGTCGTTTATTTTGAGCGTTGACCGTGACGACCGTCAAGATCAAGATCGCGATCGCATTCCTGAATACAGAATTCATGATGATTCTCCTTTGGTATTGGGTGAGCTGTTTAACATATCTAATCCTGTCTTGAGAATCAATAATTCATATTGAATCTCCCTGCTGAAATAAGTAACTTGCACGAGATCAAAAAGGAATTTGTTGCGGAATTATTCGTCGAATGAAGCTTCCAAGCATTGAGATTTACCGAAAGGCCCTGAGCAACGGTTCGACCCTCCTTTTGAATGAGAACCACAAACTCCCCATCTGTACTGTTATGATGTGGCTGCGCGTGGGCGCGCGAAACGAAGCGCCGGGCATCACGGGGATATCTCACTATCTGGAACATTGTTATTCCATGGGAACGAAGCGTTTCAAGCCGAGGGAGAATTCCTGGCTGATCCAGCGCATCGGCGGAACGAAGAATGCTTTCACTTCGCAGGATTACACGGCGTATTATTCCAATATCCCGTCCGAACATTTGGAGACAATTCTGGACATGGAGGCGGATCGTTTGATAAACCTCGCGCTTCCCGAAGAAAATGTCATGTCCGAAAAGGAAGTCATCAAAGAAGAAAAACGCCTCCGGTACGAGGATTCCCCGTTCGGTAAAATGTACGAGATCATGAGCGGTCTCGCTTATGAAAGACATCCTTACAAGAACATGGTGATCGGCAGTTGGGAGGACCTGGAACGCATGACGCGTGACGACATGCGGGACTATTACCAAAGATGGTATGTTCCGGAAAACCTTGTGATTGTTATTGCGGGTGATGTGACGAAAGAAAATGCCTTGCGTCTATGTGAATCATACTTCGGGACCATCCAAGGTCGGTCAAAACCCGCCATAGATATCATGGCGGAACCACTCCAAAAAACGGAACGCCGGAAGGTCTTTCAGAAAGAAGCGGAACTGCCTTCCCTGCAAATGGCTTTTCAGGCGGTTGCTTTGGATCACGACGAATTCGTTCCCTTATCGTTCCTAAGCCACATTCTCGCGGCCGGTCAAAGTTCCCGATTAAACCGTTCCCTCGTCTATGAAAAGCAAATCGCCACGTTCGCGTCCGCTTCGATGGAAGCAAGCCAGGATCCCGGCCTTTTCCGGATCATGGCGCAGGCTCAGATCGGCCATACAATAGACGAAATTGAAAATGCGATCCATGAAGAGATAGAAAAGATGAAGAGTGTTTCTGTTTCCGACAACGAACTGGAACGCGTCAGAAATATGGTCGAGTCTGGTTTTGTTCATGCGCTCGAGACCAACGAGTACCGGGCGGAAATGATAGGCCGTTACGAAGTGATCTCTGAAAGATACGGTTGCGAATACATCAACGAATATCATGCCATGATCGAAAAAACGACCAAAGAGGATATACGGCGAGTGGCTCAGAAATATCTCATAAGCGAGCGGCGCAATGTGGTTATACTCGATCCGATCAAGCGGAATTAATATTTGGATATTTTTATGCGAATGAGGGTCTTCGTTGTTCTACTGCCGCTTTTATTAGTTCGTCCGGCCTATGCTCAGACCATGCATATTCTGGCAACGGGTGACACGCGCGGCTATTTTTTTGAAGAGAATGTGGATGACAAAAAGACAGGCGGGATCCTCGAGCGAAAGAAGGTCATTAGGGGTATTCAGGAGCAATACGGTAAGGACAACGTTCTCCTCTTCGACACCGGCGATGCTATCAGTCCGGATTATCTTTCCGCGGCAAGCGCCGGAAAAGTCATGATGGACCGCATGGCGGAAATAGGCTACGACGCGATGATCGTCGGTAATCACGAATTCGACTTTGGATCGGCCGTCTTAAGAAGCTACAAGAATATCCCGCATTACCCGACTCTGCTTGGCGCGAATATCGTTACGACCGATTCTCTGCCTTTCCTCACGCCCTATAAGATTATCGAAAGGGCCGGTATCCGCATCGGAGTACTCGGCATCACCGATCCTGCAATCCGTGAGAGTATTTACGAAAAGAACCGCAAAGGACTGCTCTTCCTCGATGTCGCATGGGCGATGAAGAAATATCTGAGGGAAGTCCGGCTCAAATCCGACGTGGTCGTGTTGCTGACCCACCTGTCGCCTGAGGACAACCAGAGGATCGCGATGCAATATCCCGACGTGGATATTATCATAGGCAAATCCGCATCGGTTCGCTCCGATCTTTTCGTATCGACCGGGATTGGCAATTATTACAAGACGCACATTTTTTCTACGACGCGGTATGCTCGCTCCTTGCCGCACATACAATTCAAGCCCGCCATGACCGGGAAGCCGGAAATCCTTTCCGTGGAAACGATCGAGATCGACGAGAAGACCCTCGGCGTCGATTCTTCGGAAATTCAACAACTGCGATCGCAGGTCGAGGAGAGCTATGCGCGACACTGTAAGGATCAGTACGGTCTGGAACCGGACACGAAGATCATCAAAAAAGGATCGGTTTCCGAAAAAGATCTCAAAAACTATCTTCTGGCCATGCTTCTGCAGAAGACGGAATCCGAAATTGCGTTCGTCAATGAGGCGTTTTTCAGGTTCGTCCATGCGGATGCATCCGATTTTGACGACATTTTTACGCTGCGCGAGTTCGAGCGGATTTTCTGGATAGAGAATAACGTGGTGGTAGAGACATTGAGCGGAGAGGATATCCTCAAAGCGATACGCCGCAGCGAAGAATACAAGAAGACCAAGGGAGAGAATTTCCTTCATTACAAAACGGCGAACCCCGATCAGATTCTCTCTTTTGTCAACATTCACGGGAAACCGATCAATAAACGCCAAACCTACAGAGTGGTCACGTCCAATTTTTTGGCGCACGGCGGGGACGGTTACGTTGAGTTTGATGAGCCTAAGTATTATGCGGATCGTTTTACAGGAAAAGAGATTCTGAAAGAGGACAAAAAAGGCGAGGAACAATCGATCAGAAAGCTGTTCCTGGATTATCTTTTGGAAAACCGCGACCATGCGATCATGCTACAATACCGGAAACCGGTATGGTTTGCCACATTACGCAAGATCGGGTTCAAGGCGGAAAACAAGACCAAGAAGAATCAGGACATGTATTCGGACTATTCGATCAACGAATTGCAGGGCCAGGAGGAAGTAGCGCTGAGTTCCAGCCTCGACCTCAAATTGTCAAGGTTGTCCAGGAATTTCAATTGGGAGAATTACATCAAATCCAATTACGGCGTCATCAAACTCGGCAAAGCGGATTACGAGGAGTATGACGACAATTGGTCGGTTGAGAGTCTGGTGGAATTCCGCTTCATCGACCGGGAGATCAAAAAGAACGTTTCGATCTTTCCGTATATCTCTGGTAAATTCCAATCCGAATTCAATCCGTCCGGCGGCCGGCCTCTTCGAAAAGACGTGTATGTCGGCAGCGGCGCGGCGTTTTCGGATTTTTGGAGATTCACGGAAAACCGTATCGGACTGGTTCATCTGACCCGCTTCTCGCAAAACGAGGAATACGTGGGTAATTTCGGCGCGAGCCTTCATTCGCTGTACAGCGATACGCGATCCAGCTACGGCAATTATTCGGAATTCGAATTCATCTACTTTTTCAGCAAAGCCAAGAAGCGTCACGACGGCGGAGGCGCCGACAGCGTCAGTTCCAACAGCCGCTCGGTCAAATTCAACTGGTCCTCGGTGATTTCGATAGAACGATGGGACGATTTTTATTTTAATCCCGGAATCAATTTCTTCGCGTTCAAAGGATTCGGTCAGAAGAAATGGGCGTATTCGTTCAGTATAGAATTCGGTTTGATATTCACCACCGCGTGGAAGTACTGGTAGCCTGCGAACAACGAATCGGAGTCTCGTGATAGAAGCAAATTGCATATATTTCGACCTATTCATACCATAGAAGGAGTCTTATGACCGTCGATCATCCTAAATACACTTTCGGAGAAGAGCTTGCCAACAGCATCACGCACGGTCTGGGCATTGCGCTCAGCATAGCCGGCCTTGTCGTCATGGTCGTGTTTTCCGCAACCAACGGCGACGCGTGGCACGTGGTCAGCAGTGCGATCTACGGTTCCACCATGATCCTGCTCTACACCGCGTCCACACTGTATCACTCATTCCAGAATCCCAATGTCAAACGTGTGCTTCGCGTGGTTGACCACTCGATGATCTATCTTCTGATCGCCGGAACCTACACACCGTTTACGCTGGTTACCTTGCGCGGAGGATGGGGCTGGTCGCTTTTCGGCGTGATATGGGGATTGGCGCTGGCCGGTATCGGCTTTAAACTGTTTTTCACCGGCCGTTTTCCAAAAATTTCCACGATCATTTACATTGTCATGGGCTGGCTTGCGGTTATCGCGATCAAGCCGCTGATGGAAGTACTGCCTGCCGGCGGTCTCTTCTATCTCTTTGCGGGCGGCCTTTCTTACACGCTGGGGGTCATCTTCTATGTCTGGCACAAAATGCCGTATCATCACGCCGTCTGGCATCTCTTCGTATTAGGCGGAAGTGTCCTGCACTTTTTTGGTATTTTATTTTACGTCATACCGTGAATGAAAAGATTTCCATGATCGTTAATCTAAAAAGCCGATTTGATGCTCTGGAAGAGAAGAAGGTCCAATTCTTGCGTCGTTTGGAAGGAATGACGAATGAACAAGTGAGTTTCAAACCGACGCCGGAGCACTGGGATCTTCAGCAGGTTGTTCAGCACCTGATGCTGGTCGAGCAGACTTTTCTGGAACATACGACCACGGACCGCTACCGCTCCCGAAAACCGAGATTCCATCCGCTGATAGGCAAATTCCTGGTCTGGTTCTATTTCAAGAAAGAACTGAAGGTCAAAGTTCCTGTCAAAAAAGCCGTTCCCGACGGCGCAATGCCGTTGGATCAGTCGATTAACTTATGGAATGAGAAGCGGAACGCTTTCCGGCAATTCTTTGAAACGCTGAATCAAGACGGCGCCGCTCAAAAGATATTCTTCCATCCGTTCATGGGCGCCCAGAATTCGGAGGACTTCCTTATTTTTCTCGACCGTCATTTTGAACATCATATGAAGCAGGTTCAGCGGATCCTGAACGCGCCGGGTTTTCCAAGGTAGAATTCCATGTGTATTATTCTTCTGTCGTACCGACAACATCCAAGACTTCCTCTGGTCATTGCGGCCAATCGGGACGAGTTCTATGATCGTCCAGCAGAACCGGCTCATTTCTGGCAGGAGGATTCCTCGGTATTGGCTGGGAAAGATCGGCAAGGCGGCGGTACGTGGTTGGGGGTGACGAGGCACGGCCGGCTCGCCATGCTGACCAATTACCGCGAAGCGGGAAAATTCGATCCTAAGGCTACGACGCGCGGGAAACTGGTCAGCGATTTCCTGACGGGAACATGGGCGGCCCCTGAGTATTTGGATCGTATTCAGAAAACCGCAGATTCGTACAACGGATTCAATCTGATCATCGGGGATCGGACCGGTATGTATTATCTTTCTAATCGGACCGAATCGCCCAAGAAACTGGAACCGGGTTTGTACGGGCTAAGTAATCACCTGCTGGACACGCCATGGCCGAAGGTATCAGAAAGTAAAAGAAAACTGCAAAATCTGCTGCAGCTTTCTGAGATTGACAAAGAAGCAGTCTTTGAAATTCTGGCGGACAGTGAAAGAGCGCCGGACAAGGAATTGCCGGACACGGGCGTGGGGATCGAACTGGAGCGGATGTTATCGCCGGTCTTTATCAAAAGCCCTAATTACGGTACCCGTTGTTCTACCTTCATAACGATAGACAACGAAGCGCGGTTTCTTTTCATCGAGCGGACCTACGAACCTGAGCATGATGCGTGGGCTGAAAAAAGATTTGAGTTCGATGAGAGGCATACGCTATAAGTTTTTCAGGTGGCTTCGGGCAAGAAATTTGAACCGGGCCGCCTCGAGATATTGATCGAATTCCAGGACTTTGGATAATTCTTCCTTGGCCGAACCCTTTTGCCCGAGTCGTAGGTAACACACTCCGAGAAAATACCGCGCCTGCGGTTCACGCCATTTCTGATCGCCGTCATCGGTCTGCGTACGGAGCGCTTCCTGAAAGTACATTCTCGCTTTATCGAAGTCGGATCCGGCCCATGCCGCGCGTCCGAGATAAAAGTAGATCTGCGACAAGAATTTCTGTTGGCCGTTCTTCGCAAGCGGCAGGAGGGCTTCCATGGCAATACGACCTTCTTCCGTTCGTCCGTACAGTATCAGATGACGCGACCGGATGACCGAAATCTCAAATGGAGACAATCCGAATTGAAGCCGGTTCTTGCTGGCTTGCACGGTTCCTCTTCCGGCATGGGGATGGTTACGGGCAAGTTCGTATAGTTCCGCTGAAGCCGCCCGGTCTCTGGCCAATTCCATGGTCTCTGCCGCCTGATAATAAGCGGCGCCTACGATCCAGGCATCGATGCTTTTGAATAAAGTGACCTTCTTGCCGATATCAACCGCTTCGTTCAAATACTGCAAAGCGCTGGAATAATCGTTCTTGAGTTTGCTGATACGTCCGAGGAAATAATCGGCGAACATGCGGGACGCCAACGTCCTCTGCGACGTTATTTGTAGTACTTCTGAGAACGCGTCCTCGGCCTTTTGGAATTCATCCATGGAGAAATAGAGAAAACCGAGCTGATTGAAGAGAAATGGATTGTGTTTGAAATCCGAAGAAAGTTCTTTGTAAAACCGGGATGATCTTTCATAGTCGCCTTCTTCGTAATACACGTTGGCAAGGAAGAATTTAGCTTCGATCCGGCCCAGGTCCCCTTTCTCGAACACGGTCTCGATCTGTTTAATGCCAAGCTCTTTATTGCCTCCGAGCCCGAAAAGCCCGGCTACGGCATCCATCCAGCGCGGTATGGCGGCCGCGTAATAATGGTAGATGCCCACTGTCAGATACGCATCGTAGAGATCCGGTCGGTAGGAAATAATCTCCTCATGAAGATTTTTAGACCGCTTCGCATAATAGAAAGCTTTGATCAGGTCGCCGTGCATGGCATGAAAACGGGCAAGATTACCATAGGCCGTTCCACGGTAGAATTGTCCCGCCGTCGGGTCGGTATCTTCATAGTTCCCGGCCACCGTGACGGCGCGGTCATTCAGTTCGTGAAACCGCTCTTCATACGGTTCTTTCAGATAACCGGAAATGATCTGGTAAAAACAGGAGGACGCCTTGAAATAGTATCCCTGCGGATGGTCCGGATTCTCCTGAATAAGTTGGTCAAAGATAGAATCCGCCCGGACAAAATCGAGATTGTACACATACCCCATACCGCGGCGGATCCGTTCTGCGGAGGTGCCCGCATCCTGAGCCGCACTGCGGCGGTCAAGCGCTATGAGTAAAAGAACGGTATACATGAACTTCCGCATATATCATCCTTTAGTGTGAATCAAAAGCGGCTTGCAATGCCAAAATGGATCTTGCCTTCGGAGAAAGAATCTTTTTTGCCAAGTCCGAAATCCAGCGCAAAAAGACCCAATCCCGTTTCAAATCGTATTCCAAAACCGTACCCGAAAGGCCATCCGTCCCGTTTTATCACACGATTCAGAGAATTCCATTCACGCCTGAAATAATAACCGAGGTCGGCAAAGGCGAATAGGCGTGAGCGCGGCGACGTAAGCCAGCGGATCTCGAAATTGTCCCATCCCACGCGCGTGCCGTTGAAAAAATCTTCCGTATACCCGCGGACGCTTTTTAATCCTCCGAAACGGATCTGCTCGCTGTATGGCACCACCGACTGGGGCGATTTGTATGCGGCGCCGTGAACGGCATTATAGAGAACCAAACGCCGTGTCATGGAAAAAATAGTTTCCACTCTCATGGTCAGTTTTTGTGTGGAAACGGAACGCTTCTGTCTTTTCACTGTCACGGGGGAATCGTTGATCACCAGCGTATCGGCGGCCCCCGGCTCGGCAACAAAATAATGTTCGTTCTTCTTGCCGTATTCGGCGAGTGCGTTGTACAAGACGCCTCTTCTGGGGTTATAAGGACTATCCCGCGTATCGTATTCCATACCCACATACAAACCTGTATGATCTGCGGTCGGGATATTGAACGCGTACCCTGTCGGCGCATTGGCCGGTATGATAGATTTTATCTTGAACCCAAAAAGCCCCGACGTGTTTGCGCCGACCCAGACCTGGCCGTCAAGAGTCCATTCGCGCTCCGTATAAATAGTATCCTGCACCAATTGACGCACAGATCCTCCAAGATTGACCGGATAATTCATCACCCAAGGCTCCATGTAGGCTAGTTGAAACTCCTGAGTGTAACGGTTCCTTTTCTGCCATCGCGCATCAAGCCGCCGTGCGGTGCCGAACAGGTTCTGAAAGGACAGATTGGCGAAACCGGTAAAATAGCCTTTTGAAACGGCCGTCTTTGGAACGTAGCCGGCGATCCCGTCGACCGTATTGGAAGGGCCTTCTTCGACATCAAATGTCAGGACGAATGCGCTGTCGCCGGCCGGCGTCAGCTCTCCCTCGCGGATGTCGGTTATGAAGGAGAATTTCCGGACCTGCGCCAGGCCGTTCCGGACTTCCGAACGGCGGTAAGGGCGTGGGAGCGGCAAACGCATTTCGCGAATGAGCACCGGCGGTCTGGTCTCCTTCAGCCCGGCCATATCAAGACGTGAAAGGATCGTTGGCTGATTTTCTTCGATGGAGAACGTCATGGATAATTGCGGCCTTGCGTTTTCTGCGTGCAGCCGGAATTCCGAGATCACGATCCGTGCAAAGGGAAATCCGCGATCCTCGTATAACGAGACCATGTCGTCCAAGTCCCGCTCCAGCATCTCCGGATCGAACGGTGCCTGGACGGAAGCATTCATCACGTTCAGCAGATCGGCTCGGGCGACAGAACGGTTACCTTCGAATACGATCTCCCCGATCTCGATGGGTCGGCCCTCGGTGAGAAAGATCCGTAGGGTGATTTGTGAGGAATCCGCTGTATGGTCGAACTTCACCGAATCGATTCGGACGAGAAACAGGTTGTGCGCGGCATAAAGGCGAACGATCTCGCCCAGGTCTTTGCGGAGAACGTCATTATCAAATATTAGTCCCGGGCGCGAACGCATTTTTCCCAGAATCGTTTTCTCGGTCAAACGTTTGGCACCATGAAAAGAGATCTTCTTAATGGTCTCGCGAGTCCCTGCTGATGACTCCTGTGTCCAGGCTGCGGCGGTGTGGAGCACAAGCAGGACCGCCGCGGTTATGCATTTGAATGCGCTCATGTCAAAGGCTATCGAGCCAGACCGCGCGGCCGCGTGTCTGGTCGGTGAGTTGTGACCGAAAGCGGTCGCAGTGACCGGCGCGGATGTGGACGGTCATCTCGGTCAAAGTATCGTAATGCGTATCCAGCACTTTCCCTTCACAGGATCCGATGAGCCGCATGACCGTGTTGGTGTCCTCATAAGGGAATTGAAAACGAAGAGATTCGTAAATGATCTTGGAAACAATCTGCGATTGGGACAGCACATCCGCCGCGCTTTCGGCATAGGCTCTGGCGAGACCTCCCGTGCCGAGTTTGGTTCCTCCGAAATAGCGTGTTACGACGACTATCAGATCGGTCAGTTGTTTACCGTCGATAGCCTGAAGAATCGGTTTACCGGCCGTTCCGCCCGGTTCGCCGTCGTCGCTGCTGCGGAAAACCTGTGCAGAACCAAAACCGATACGGTACGCATAACAGTGGTGCGTCGCGTCAAAATATTTTTTTTGAACGGAACGGAGGAAAATGTCGGCTTCTTCTCTGGATCTGGCCGGTGAAGCAAGACCTATGAACGTAGAACCTTTGACCTTGATCTGCGATTCGTGCACGCTGCCGATGGTGTAGAATTCATCCGTCATCGCGGTTTAGCCGGTTGCGGCAAGGTCAAAGTTCCGGTTCATTCCATGAAGATTTTGTTCTTATGAATGACGCCGATCGCTTTGCCGCGCATTTCGTAATTATGATACGGCGTATTAATGGATTTGGAACAAGTCTGACCGACGTCATACTTCCAGACCTTGTCCAGGTCAAGGAATGTCATATTGGCCGGGGCACCGGGCGTAAACTCGGGAAGAGGGATATTCAGCAATTTTCTGGGTGCGATCGCCAGTTTATCGATGGCCGACTCGAGGGTAATGATCTTCTTGTGCACCAGGTCGGAAAGGGTGATTCCGACGCAGGTTTCCAATCCGGTGATACCGAAGGCGGCGTGATCGAATTCGCATTCCTTATCTTCGATCGTGTGCGGCGCATGGTCCGTTGCAATGATATCGATCGTGCCGTCCTGAAGTCCGAGCTTGATGGCGTCGATATCCGTCTGTTCGCGCAAAGGCGGATTCATTTTGGCAAACGTGTCGTAGTTCTCCACGGCCAGGTCGGTCAAAGTAAAGTGGTGCGGACACACTTCGCAGGTGACCTTGACGCCGCGCTTCTTGCCTTCGCGGACAAGGCGCACCGTTCCGCCCGCCGAAATGTGGGCGATGTGGACGCGGGAATCGGTGTACTCGGCAAGCAGGATATCACGGGCCACGATCACTTCTTCGGAAATGCGGGGAATGCCGCGCAGGCCGAGGCGCGTGGACGTAAATCCTTCGTGCATGGAGCCGCGGTTGGACAATTGTTTGTCTTCCGCATGTTCGATCACGGGAATGTTGAACATCTTGACGTATTCCAGAGCGCGCCGCATGATCTCGGCATTGTACACCGGGTCGCCGTCGTCGGTGATGCTCACCGCTCCGGCCTCGACAAGGTTACCGATCTCGGCCAGTTCTTTGCCTTCGCGGTTTTTGCTGACACAGCCTACGGGGTAAACTTCGACTAGATGCTTTTCTGCGCGGGATTTAACAAAGAGAACCGTGTCCGGAAGATCGATCGGAGGCGTCGTGTTGGGCATACAGGCAATCGCCGTAAATCCACCGGCCATAGCGGCATTACAGCCCGTCCAGACGGTTTCCTTATCTTCGCGTCCGGGTTCCCTCAGGTGTACATGCATATCCATCAGTCCGTGCGTGACGATACGTCCGTTCAAGTCGACGGTCTCGATGCCCGTCACGTTCTGTCTTCCGACCTTCTCTATCCTGCCTCCGCCGACAAGAATGTCCGTTACTTCGTCGCGCCGCTGGATCACATCGATCAGGCGGGCGTTCTTGATCAGCAGTTGTTTCGGAAGTTCTTTTGCAATGATCTCGCGTGCCATAAATGTTAATTGGAAATGGATTTAGTGTTAATGGGTCAATATGAATTCGGCAATGATTCCGGCCATCGTGGCGATCATCAGGATCTCCATGATGGTCTTTATGCGTTCTCTGGGTTTGGCGGAAACCGCACGTACGTCAGCTATGTCCGTATCGCGGAAACTATCGTCTATTCTCAACGTGACAAACCCGTCCAGGTACGAATAATACGATCCTTCCGTTTCCTCTCCGTTGTACAGGATCAGCCGGATCGGCGTACCCACCTTGAGTTTCTTGATCACTTGTTCCAGTTCGGTCCGCCTGTGCTGTTTTTCGATTTCCGTCAATTCTCTGGTTTCACCTGTATAGTAATTGCTGGCACAGCCGGTGAGCGTCGCGAACAACAGGGTGCAGACTATTTTATACATAAGCCGATCCGTTTTTTTTAATCTAAGGTTTCAAAATTCCAATTTCAATCATTCAGTTTTATTTCTCATGGAATCCGCCACCATACGGAAAAAGTCCGACAGGACCGGGATCAGGTCCTTTGGCTCGATGCATTCGTTCATGGCACGGGTCATACAAGCCATCCACTGATCGCGTTCGGCGTTACCGATAGTGAAAGGGGCATGTTTGGCGCGAAGCATCGGATGACCGAATTTTTCTACATATAAGGGCGGACCTCCGAAACGACCGACCAGGAACCTGAAAAGTTTTTCCCTCGAAACCGTCAGATCGGCATGCATGGCGCGGATATCGGCGGCCGAAGGATCGGAATCCATGATGTCGTAAAACCGATCGACCAGGCGGCGGATCGTGTCTTCGCCAAGTTCACGATACAGCGTGTCGATCCTATTCAGAGCGAGAGAATTCATGATACGCTACTTCAAAGGGTTGCCGAAAAGGTCAACATCCGTTATGCGGAAAGGGATCTCGAGCTTGGTGACGTTTTCGTAGATCTCGACCTTCACCGATCCTTTGGCCGGGAAGGCACCTTCCAGGTAATAACTCAAAGAACATCCTTCGCCGTAGTCGGAGCTGGAATAGCGCTGGACTTCCAGTTTCCGGCCGGAAGCATCGTAAAATTCGACATCTTTGATGAGATTACAGGGCATATTGAATTTAAGATTCAACTCTTCCGATGTGCCGTTGGAACGGACGGATTCCACAACGACATCGACTTCCGTTCCTCGCGAACCTTCCTTGAAGTCCTTGAGTCCCGTTTCTTTACGTGTCGAATTGGAAGAAGTGCTGGCGTAAACGAAACCGGATAATTCTCTGATGCCTCTGACCGATCGGTCCGGAAGGAGTAAGGACATATCCCAAAGCATCGCGTTTTTGTTCATAGAGAGCTGTATGTACGTCGTCTCGCGGTTCCATTCGTCCGCTTGTAAAAGCTGATCCCCGTTGTCGGCTATGGCGCTAGTAAACACGGCCTTCTCCGCGCCGAGCACAGCCCCGGGCAGGGTGGCCATGACGGACAGACGATAACTCTGATCGTTGCCGAACATATTGTAATCGGGATCCGTCATATTGGAAAGGGTCGTGCGAACGATACGCACGTCGGTAAAATTACCGCCGGTATAGTTTTCAACTTTCTCCGGCGTCTTGAATGTTGTCTCCTCCGCAAAGCTCAGTCCCAGGGATGCGATCATGGCATCGTATCCGGCTTTGGCGGCTGTCATTTCCTGGTTATAATCGAACAGGTCTTTGAATTTTCCTTTGAATTGGGCTTTGACCGGGCCTTTTTCGCCGAAAAGTTGCTCGTTGATCTCGAGCCCGGAGGGCGGATTTTTCTTAATGTCCGATCCGGCGAGAGCCTGCTGACGCCACCACGCTTCGTCGGCCATCAACTTGTCCAGAACTCCGATGAACTTCTCTCCTTCAAACTTAAGTGAAACGTTGCCGTTCTTGTCCTTCTTAAAATTGGTCGACTTTTCGAGTTTGCCGGGCAACTGGAACGTCATCTCCGTCTTCATAGTTCCAAGGAAAGCCGACAACATCGGCCTCATTTGCTGGAACTGTGCTTTTTGCTCGTTGATGGTCTTTTCGAGATCCTCCTTGGGAATGTCGGATTTCTTTTCTGATTTAGCCTCCGATTTGTTCTCGCTGTTTATTTCGAGAATGAGATTATTCTGGGCGTCCTTATAAAAAACAAGGGAATCCATCATGCTGATATTCTTAAAACGCGCTTTATTGATATCCGGGAAATAGGCGATGCCTTTGAAATAATTTTTTCCGTCATCGGTCTTCTTGAATTCGATATCTTTCCATGTGTCGATACCGCTGGCATTTTTAAGTACCTCTTTTGCCAGGGAAGATCCCGCCGCGGCCGATTGATTCATATCCATTACCGAGGACGATCGAACTTCGACCGTCACTTTGCCCGAGCCGTCGGGGTTGACCACGTAATCCAGTTTTGTTTCGTAACACCCCAGCAAAAGCGCGGCGGTCATAATTGCCGTTACCAGCTTGATCCAACTTGTTTTCATGACGTCTCCTTGTTTGGCTTTACTAAATGATTTATGAAAAAGGCCGTAATGGTTAATGATGACGTTGCCGCCGTCGGCGGCTTAGATCAATTGAAAATAGATCGTCTTGAGATACAGAGTCTCCGGTATCTGCAAGATGTGCGGATGGTCGGCGGGCTGATAGGTCGTATGGACGACCCTCAATCTCAACCCCAGGTCTGCCGACGCAAAACGAGCTGCCTCCTGCATCAGATCCGTGGACATGTGGTAGGCGCAGGAGGATAAGACCACATGACCGCCGTGGTTAAGTAATTTAAGTGAATTGAGGAGCAGTTTCCAGTAAGCCCATTTAAGTTTTTCTATCCCTTCCTTACGTTTGGCTATGGCAGGTGGATCGATGACGATCAGATCGTATTTGACCGTTTTATCCGGCTGGGCTTGCTGCCGCGTGACCTGTTCCTCAAGAAACTCAAATACATCTCGTACTACAAATTCACACTTCTTATCCTGGCCGTTCAATTTTGCATTGGTCTCGGCCATAACAATCGCTTCCGGGTCCGAATCCACCGCGGTGACCGATGCGCCGGCCTTGGCCAAAGCGGCCGTAAAACCACCGGTATAGGAAAACAGATCCAGCGCTTTCTGGTTAGGTTTGATCAGCGACATGACGTAAGCGCGGTTATCCCTTTGGTCCAGATAAAATCCGGTCTTATGCCCGCGGATCATATCGACGCGGAAACGGAGTTCGTTCTCCGAAACGTCAATATATTCCGGAACGTCGCCGTAAACCGTCCCGGAAACCGCTTCCAGTCCTTCTTCCGCCCGTGACTCCATATCGCTGCGTTCGTAGATCCCTTTCGGTTGGATCAGTTCGGCCAGGATCTCTACGATCTCTTTTCTGAAAATGTCCATTCCGAGGGAACGGATCTGCATAACGAGATAATCGCCGAATTGATCTACCATCAGTCCCGGCAACAGATCGGCTTCGGCATGAATAAGGCGCCGGGCGTCGGACCGGAACGCCTGTTGGTCCCTGAATTGAATGGCTTTTTTGATGCGGTGAAAGAAGAAATTTCTGTCAACGGTCACATTCTGCTTGCTGAGGATGCGCACGAGGATGTGGGATCTGGAATTATACGTTCCGATCGCGAGAAATCTATTCTCCGCATCGCACACTTCGACAATCGAGCCGTCCTCGATCGCGCCGCGGTCTTTGAATTGCGTGGCCACATCGTCACGGAAGATCCACAGGTAATTATTACGGATCTTCTTATCTTTCTTTTCTTTGAGCCTGATTCGGTTCAAGGGCTTACGCTTTCTCGGATTTGTTTTTCAATTCATTCAGAAGATTCAGAGCTTCGATCGGTGTGAGCGCGTTGATGTCAATCTTTGCAAACGTGTCTTTGAACTGTTGCCCCAGTGTATCCTCGAATAAGGTAATCTGCACAGGAGAAGATTCTTTCTCCAATTCTCGTTTGTCTTTGTGTGCGGAAATGTTGTGGGACTCGAGATTCTTCATGACGTCCTTGGCGCGCTGGATAACGGTTTTCGGCAGGCCGGCCAGTTGCGCGACCTCAATACCGAAGCTGTGATCGCATCCGCCGGGCGCGATCTTGCGAACAAAGACGATCTTGTCTCCGTATTTCTTGACCTGCATATTGTAATTCTTTACGCGGGGGAGTAGCTCCTCGAGTTCCACAAGTTCGTGATAATGCGTCGCAAAGAGCGTTTTGGTCTTTTTACCGGCCTGTTCGTGCAGGTATTCCGTTACGGCCCATGCGATCGACAGTCCGTCGAATGTACTCGTTCCGCGACCGATCTCATCCAGCAGGATCAGGCTTCGCGAGGTAGCATTATTCAATATATTGGCGGTCTCGTTCATTTCGATCAGAAACGTGCTTTCTCCGGCGGCCAAATTGTCCGAGGCGCCTACGCGGGTGAATATCTTGTCCACAAGGCCGATTTCGGCCGAGGCGGCGGGAACAAAGCTCCCGACCTGCGCCATCAGAACGATCAGTCCGACCTGCCTGAGGTAACAGCTTTTCCCGGCCATATTGGGGCCCGTGATCAGATGAATCTGGCTGTCCGCGCCTATTCGAAGATCGTTTGGAATAAAAGGTTCGCCCGCGGGCAGTATTTTTTCCACCACCGGATGGCGGCCTTCGCGGATATCGAGTATGTCGGATTCGGTGACCGCCGGTTTCACGTATTTGTTAGCCGCGGCCGTCTCGCCCAGTGAAACATAACAATCCAGCTCTGCGATCAGCGATGCATTCTTCTGAATGTCCGAGGTATAACCGGTAATGGTCCTTCGAAGCTGATCGAATAATTCCAGTTCCAGCCGGCCGATCTTTTCTTCGGCGGTCAGAACTTTTTCCTCGTATTCTTTGAGTTCGGGAGTGATATACCGTTCCGCATTGACCATGGTCTGCTTGCGGATGTAATCGGCCGGAACTTTGTCCTTATGTGCGTTGGTGATCTCGATATAATATCCGAAAACGTTATTGAATTGGACTTTCAAAGAACCGATGCCTGTGCGTTCACGCTCACGGTTCTGTATATGGGCTATGTATGTTTTACCATCGAAGGCCATGCGGCGCAGTGAATCCAATTCTTCGCTGAACCCTTCCCGGATGACGTGGCCTTCTTTGATCTGCAGCGACGGTTCGTCCACAATTGCACGGTTGATCTCGGCTGTAAGCGGCTCCAGATCTTTAAGATCTTGCCGTAGCGCGGCCAGAGCCGGGCTTTGCGCCGGTTCCAATTCGGTCTGGAGGGATGGCGTCAATTCCAGAGACGAACAAAGAGCGCGTACTTCACGCGGATTGATCCGATTTGCGCAAGCCTTGGATATCAGTCGTTCCAGGTCAGCCACGTTTTTCAGGATCGTGGTGATCTGTGTTCGCAGGAAGGGTTTTTGGACGAACTCATCGACGGCGTCGAGCCGGTATTGTATCTTCCCGAGATTCCTTAAGGGGCGTATGACCCATTGTTTCAATAATCGCCCGCCCATCGGGGTTTGAGTATGGTCGAGGATGGATATGAGGCTTCCGTGGGCGTACCCGTCGTGTGTCGGATTGATGATCTCCAGATTACGCAAGGTGACCATATCGAGAGTCATGAAATCGGATTGGTCCAGTCTTGCCAAACGACTGATATGGCTCACATCGGTGCGTTGGGTTTCTTTCAGATAATGCAGCCCGGCGCCGGCCGCGCAAATGCCGGTTGTCATGCCGTCAACACCGAATCCCTTGAGCGAGTGGGTCTTGAAGTGAGCCATGAGCAGGTCGTACGCGTACTGATAGGAAAAAAGCCAGTCCTCCTGGCGCGTTACCACGTGGGGCCATCGCGACGATTTTAGTAACGTTTGGAGCGACGTCTGCATGGAATTCGGGACAACAATTTCGGAGGGCATGAATACATGCATCTGATCAAGGAAATCCTTTTCGGTAAATTCTCCGACCAGGAATTCACCCGTAGAGGCATCCATGACGGAAAGCCCGAAGATCGTCCCGTTGGCACCGGCGTCGGTGATGACGCAGGCAAGGAAATTATTGCTCTTCTGGTCGAGGATCTTGTCCGAAAGGGTCGTTCCGGGTGTGACGATCTCGATCACATCGCGCTTGACGATGCCTTTGGCCAGTTTAGGATCTTCCAGTTGCTCACAGACGGCCACCCGGAATCCGGAACGTATGAGTTTGGGGAGATAGCTGTCGAGCGCATGATGGGGAAAACCGGCCAGCGCCACTTCCGCGGCTTTGCCGTTAGCGCGTCTGGTCAGCGTGATACCGAGGATCTTGTGAACGGTTCGCGCGTCCTCGTCGAAGGTCTCGTAAAAATCGCCCATGCGGTAGAGCAGGACCGTATCTTTGTACTTTGACTTGATCTCAAAATACTGGCGCATCAGAGGTGTGGAGTCTTTTAATTCGGTCTTAGCAGAGGACATAATTTTCTTTAGGCATTGTATTTTCCCCTCCTTTTTAAGGAGGGGTTAGGGGTGGTTGTGTATTAAAACTTTCCCTGATCATTGCCAGCACCCCATCTAAACTCTCAAACACAGCTCTATTCTCAAAACGGATCAACCGTATTCCATGCGATATCAAATATTCGGATTTACTCTCATCATTCTTTGCGACCAGCGGATCGTTGTGAGTTGACCCGTCAAGTTCAATAGCCAAATTTTCTTAATAACAAAAGAAATCAACGATAAAATTCCCGATGCTGTGTTGACGCCTGAATTTTTTTCCGTCCAGCTGCCGTTTCTGAAGAGACTTCCAAAGGGTCGCTTCCGCGGACGTTCCATGATTCCTCAGCGCTTTACGATAGGGTTTTAAATATTTGAGGTTATGTATAGTATTTTCCGGCATTTTTAACCACCCTCAACCCCTCCTCCAGGAGGGGAAAAGACAAAAACTGATATCAGGATATTATATGACAATGGACAAGATTATAGCGATAATACCCTACTTTTTCAAAG
The DNA here is from genome assembly GCA_964415295.1 of uncultured Bacteroidota bacterium. GTDB lineage: Bacteria > CLD3 > CLD3 > SB21 > SB21 > SB21. Next base: position 90,436 of record CAYPYN010000001.1, on the reverse strand, counting down.
GCTTTTTGAGAACGAATAGGAGATTGACATTTGTCATAAGTTTTGATATTTTTTTGTGCTTAAAAAACGAGGCGCCGTTTGTGAACGGCGGCGGGAAAGGTGTATGTCCGGCGAAAAAATCCTGATGATCGACGATGAACCCGACAAGATTTTCATATTTACAACGATCTTGCAAAGCAAAGGATTTAACGTTGTGACGGCCACCAGCGGCACCGAAGGCATTGATAAGATCCGTTCCGAACATCCCGAATTGGTTCTGCTCGATATCAATATGCCCGATATCAGCGGCCATGCCGTGAGGGAAATGCTGAAAGAACGGCCTTCCACCCGCAATGTTCCCGTGGTGATGTTCAGTTCCAGCGACCAGGTAAACGATAAGATCCGTTCTCTGAAGTCCGGGGCCGACGACTATATCACGAAAGATGTGGATCATGAGGAATTGGTCGCGCGGCTCGAAGCGCTCATGCGCCGCTATAAGGACAGTCTGGGCGCAAATCCGCTGACGAAATTGCCGGGCAATTACGCGATCGAGGACGATATCAACTTCAGGATTCAATCCGGATCGGAATTTGCCGTCTGTTATGCCGATTTGGATAATTTCAAAGCGTATAACGATCGATACGGTTTCAAAGCGGGCGATGAAGCGATACAAAAGACGGCGGCGGTCCTGACGCAGACCGTAAGCGAGTTGGGAACCAAGGACGATTTCGTCGGCCATGTAGGCGGTGATGATTTTATTTTTGTCCTGTCGCGATACAGAGACATCGATCCGATCTGCACAACTGTGATCGAAAAACTCGATAAGGTGTTTCCATCCTTGTATCATGAAGAGGATCGACGCCGGGGCTACATTATTACGAAGAATCGGAAGGATGAAACCGATCAATTTCCCCTGATGTCGATATCGATCGCGGTCGTTAGCAATGAGAATAATAAACTGACCGGCGTGGGTCAGATCGCGCAGATCGCGAGTGAGGTCAAGAAGGCTTTGAAATTGAGAGTGGGGAGCCATTACAAAGTGGATCGGAGAAGTATCATATAGCACGGACAGCAAAGGTATAACTGATATTGAGGAAGAAGAGAATGGGGTTCTTGGACTCCGTATGATTCTGACTTACCGTTTTTCTGCATATTTGTTACTTATCTAAATCAGACGAAAGGAAGCTATGTTCAAGAAGATCATGATCGCCAATCGGGGTGAGATCGCGTTACGCGTGATTCGGGCCTGCCGGGAACTGGGCATCAAGACGGTGGCTATCTATTCCGAAGCGGATGCCAGTTCGCTCCACGTACGTTTTGCCGATGAGGCGATATGCATCGGTCCTCCGCCCAGCGCACAAAGTTATCTGAACATTCCTCAGATCATGAGCGCGGCGGAAATTTCCGGAGCCGACGGCATTCATCCCGGTTACGGATTCCTTTCGGAGAATATCAAATTTGCCGAGATCTGCGAATCCGTCGGTATCAAGTTCATCGGACCCAGATCCGACATGATCCAGAAAATGGGAGACAAGGCTTTTGCCAAAGACACGATGAAAAAAGCGGGCGTGCCGGTTGTTCCCGGGAGCGACGGTGTGGTTAAGGACATGGAGCACGGACGTTCGATCATGAAGGAGGCCGGACTGCCGGTGATCATCAAGGCTACCGCCGGCGGCGGCGGCCGGGGTATGCGCATCGTACGTGAAGAGTCGGAATTTGAGAATGCCTTCAATACGGCCCGTGCCGAAGCTCAGACGGCCTTCGGCAATCCGGATGTGTATATCGAAAAATTCATCGAACAGCCCCGTCATGTGGAGATACAGTTGATCGGCGATCAGCACGGCAACGTAATTCACCTTGGTGAACGCGATTGCTCGATGCAGCGGCGTCATCAGAAACTGATCGAAGAATCGCCCTCGCCGGCGGTGGATGAAGAACTGCGTGCACGCATGGGCGAAGCGGCCGTGCGCGGTGCCAAGAGCGTCAATTACGAAAGCGTCGGAACGATCGAATTCCTTCTCGATAAGAATAAGAATTTTTACTTCATGGAAATGAATACGCGGATCCAGGTCGAGCATTGCGTGACGGAAATGGTTTACGGTATCGATCTGATCAAATGGCAGATACGCGTAGCGGCGGGTGAAAAACTGCCCTTTGTTCAGTCGGAATTGAGACCGAAAGGCCATGCGATCGAGTGCCGTATCAACGCGGAAGATCCGGAACATAATTTCCGTCCATCGGCCGGAAAGATCCACGCGTTCCATATTCCCAACGGCTACGGCATCCGCGTGGATTCTCATGCGTATGCCGAATATCAGATTCCGCCCAATTACGATTCTATGATTGGTAAACTGATCGTACACGGCGAGGACCGTGCCGAGGCGATTGATAAAATGTACGGCGCCTTGGACGAATTTATCATCGAGGGTGTTAAGACCACGATCCCGTTCCATAAACAAATGATGCGCAACGACAATTTTGTGAGCGGCGATGTGGATACCAAGTTTGTAGAGCGTTTGTTGGGAATGTGATGAAATCGCGCTTTGTCTTTTCATCATTCACGTTGCTCGTGCTCAGCACGGGCCTCCTGATCGTCGGCGCCGAAATGGTCCGATTGATCTCCAACTACGCGGCCGGCGGCGATGTTTGGCTCAATGGACTTCTGATATTAACGGCATCGGTCGTGACCACGTATGTGCTGGTTCGGAGCTATGACAAAACACCGTGATCCCGGAGAAGTTCTCCACGCAAGCGGAACAGGACATGATTGCTGAGCAAGAAGAAATCAAACAAGCCATCGACGAGATTATCCTGGGACAGATCGTAAAACGATCCAAGCATGAACTCGTTTGGGAAGGCGTGACCGTCAAGGACCTTTTTATTCAGCGCCTTCTGGTTCACCGCTTTGAATATAAGCGGGTCAAGAATGTCGACGTGCCCGTCGGATTTCGTTGTCCGGCATTTCTGGTACGCGAACAATGGGCGTACTTCGGATGGGTGAAATGGATGAAGTACGACGAAGGGATATATTGGAAGTACTTTGCGTCGGAAGTTCGCCGGCCCTCCGGAAGTCCGGTGATTATCGTGACGTCCGATGACGTCAAAGAGATCTACGTCAACGACACGTCTCATGAGGAGCACGATCCGGATCTTCCGCCGTTGTACGAATGACGATTGCTGTTGAATTTAAGAGAATATATGACGATTATCGTTTTGTCAAAAAGCATGTAACATCTACGGAGAAACACTTGTGAAACGTCTTGGCATAATCATAGACACGGTTACCGGCATGCGCCAATTGGGCGGAGGGCATTTCCCCGATCCGGTTCACGCCATCGGCATGATCGAAATGGCCGGTGCGGACGGTATCGTGTACACGTTGAGAGGAAACGCCGCTACACTGGAGCCGCGGGATATCAAGATACTGAAGGATTGCATTCATTCGCATTTCAACCTCCGCATCACCCCAACCGTTGAAATGGTTCAACTGGCCGTTGGGGCCCGGGCGGAGATGGTGACGCTGGTGTCCCAGGAAGACGGCGCGATAAAAAGCATCGCCGTCGAAGCGAATGAGCATGCGCTGATACCGCTGGTCCAGTCCCTTCGTCATAACGGTATCGTGGTCAATGCTTTGATTGAACCCGATGCGGTTCAGATCAAATCGACGGTGAAAATAGGATGCGACTATGTGGAATTGAACGCGGAGAAATATGTGAACGCCGATAATCTGACCCTGATGGAGCAGGAATTGGAAAATCTTAAGGCCATGGCTATGGCCGCTGCCAAACTTAACGTGGGCGTGACCGTATCGGGGAATCTGGATTACGCCAATGTGAGAGATATTTTGAAAATCGATGAAATCGAAGAGATCAACGTGGGGCATCCCGTTATCGCAAGGGCTTTGTTCGTCGGGCTGGATCAGGCCGTCCGGGATTTCGCGGCTATCGTAAAATAAATGAACTTTGTAGTTTAACGTATCAGAAATATAACAACAGGAGCTGTAATGTCAGAATCGATCTACGATCCGAAGTCATTCTTACTGGATCAGACCTTTGATCACCGGCTGGACGATGAAGAAGAGGAAGAAGAAAATAATAAGAAAAATAACGATAAAAGCGATCCGCTCGGCAAGAAGATGATGGAGTTTTTCCTGAAGTCCCGGACGGTTTTGCTGTTTGAACAGATCGAACCGAAAGTGACCCGGCGGCTGATCTCCCAACTGCTGTTTCTCAACGAGCAGGATCCTAAGAAAGAGATCAAGCTATTTATCAATTCCCCCGGCGGTGTAGCCGACGACGGTCTTGCGATCTACGATCTGATCAAACTCATTGATGCTCCGGTCAAAACCATTGTTTGCGGATTGGCGGCCAGCGCGGCGGCGATCGTTCTGGTAGCAGCCAAAAAGGAAAACCGGATGGCGCTTCCGCATTCGCGTATCATGATCCATCAGCCCCTCGGCGGAGCCCGCGGCAGTACGAAAGACATTCAGATCAGCGCGCAACAGATAGTCCGTCTGAGGGACCAGCTGAATCATATTCTGTCCGTGGAAACCGGCCAGCCTGTGAGCAAAGTGGCGGAGGATACCAACCGCGATTATTGGTTCACCACCGAAGAAGCCATGGCCTACGGCATGGTTTCTCGCAGTGTGGAAAAGATCAGCGCCATATAGGAGCGAAGCCCATGGCAAAATTCGAACACCACATCTTTATTTGTCAGAATACCCGTCCGCCCGGGCATCCGCGGGGTTCGTGTAACGAAGACGAGAAAAGCGAATTGGTTCGGTTATTCAAGGAAGCGCTGAATAAGTCGGGATTGCAGGGGAAGGTACGATCCAATAAGTCCGGATGCCTGGACCAGTGCGAACACGGCCCAATGGTCGTGATCTATCCCGATGCGGTATGGTACGGGAATGTTGCCAATGGTGATGTCTATGAGATTGTTCAGGCTCTGGCGGAAAATAAAATCGTGGATCGCCTGGCATTAAAAGACGCCTGCATCAATACGGCATCCTGTGAACACAAACCTAAGAAATCGACCTGACGTTTTGCAGTTCCGATAAGACAAAGTGCGATCCCGTCACGACCATCAGGTCTCGTGAAGACATTTTCGTTGCCGTATTTTCAACCGCTTGTCCAACCGAAACAACCGCTTCCGCTTGAGCATGGAATTCCATGAACACGTCGGCCAATTCATCGGCCTTCAGTGCCCGTTCGCTGTTTGGCGTGACCGTGAAGATGCGGTCAAAATGCGGCGACACGATTTGAGCCGCTTCCCGGTAGTTCTTATCCGATAACATCCCGATGACCAGATAGATTTTGTCAAACCGTGGTTTACAAACCTCCGATACGAATGTCATCAGCGTTCTCAATCCATCCGGATTGTGCGCCGCATCGCATAGGATAAATGGTTCGCGCCTCAGGATCTCCAGCCGTGCCGGCCAACGGACTTCCGCCATGCCTTGCCGGACCTGAAACTCGCTGATTCCAAAATGTTTCTGTATGACCGCCGCCGCCGCTGCCAATGACGCATTTGACAATTGATGACTTCCGGCCAGCGCGATCTTTAACTTATTAAGCCGAAGGCTACGGTCATCCCATTTCAGCTCAAGATCCATGATCGATCCGTCGATCAGTAATTCGACCGGAGTTGCCCTCGAAATGGCATCGAGAAAGTAAATGGGACTTTTTCGTTCACGGGCCATTCTATCAAATACTTCCTTAGCATCGGCTGTAACGGGCCCTATGACACAGGGTACCTGAGGTTTGATGATGCCGGCTTTTTCATAAGCAATGGCCGGGATCGTGTTGCCGAGGTATTCCGTATGCTCCAATCCGATATTGGTGATGATGGAAACCAATGGCGTCAGGACATTCGTCGCATCAAGTCTCCCGCCCAAACCGGTCTCAATGATGCCGATATCGATTTTCTGTTCGCGGAAGTATTCGAACGCCATGGCCGTTGTCGCTTCAAAGAACGTACATTTCAGATCGTCGATCTGCGGCTTCATCTTTTGCGTCAGGCGGACGATGTCCTTTTCAGGAATAACCCTGCCTTCAACGCGGATACGCTCGCCGAAATGAAAAAGGTGAGGGGAGGTATACAGACCTGTCCGGTATCCCGCGGCGCGAAAAATGGATTCCAGCATGGCCGATGTCGAACCTTTGCCGTTCGTTCCGGCGATATGGATCGTTGGATAGGAACGCTCAGGGTTATTCAGACTTTTGAGAAGGACGCTTATGTTCTCCAGTCCCAGTTTCATACCGAAGAACTGCAGATCGTAGAGATAACGGAGCGTTGTTTCGAATGAGTTGGTCATCGTTTGGTAAAACAAAAAAGCCGTATCCGAAGATACGGCTTTTATAGAGTATTATAAGGATCGATTATTCGTAATCTCCGGTGACCACTTCAGGTACAAGATCGCCTTTGCGACCTCTTATACCCACGTGCTCATCACCGTAAATGCCGTCGTCTTTGATATCCCGGTCATACACTTTCTCTTTTTTGTCGATCAGCCGCTGGATCTTCATGACGGCTTCGATCAATCCTTCGGGTCTTGGGGGACAGCCCGGGATATAAACGTCTACGGGTATGAACTGGTCCACGCCCTGGATCAGCGTATAGGTATTAAAAAATCCACCGGTCGATGCGCAGGCGCCCATAGAGATACACCACTTGGGTTCGGGCATCTGGTCCCATATCCTTTTCAGAACCGGCATCATTTTGATAGAAACGCGGCCGGAGACGATCATGAGGTCGGCCTGACGCGGCGAGAAGCGGATCGCTTCCGCGCCGAACCGCGCCATATCATAGCGCGGACCGAGCGTCGCCATCATCTCGATGGCGCAGCAGGCGGTTCCGAAGGGCATAGGCCAGAGAGAATTTTTCCGGCCCCAGTTCCATATCGCTTCCACCGTGGTGGTGAGGACGCTATCTTTGATTTCTTTCGTAAGGTCCATATTTTTTGTTTTTGTGTCATGGTGAGCTGGCCGAACCATGACGTTTGAAATGTCCACCTTCGACAAGCGTTCGACCGTGCTCACGCCGAGGTCTCGGGAGGACCGATGATTATTTGGCTTTCTTGTAATACTCCGAAACTTTATCCCAGTTGACGACATTCCAGAATGCCGTGATGTAATCAGGCCGACGGTTTTGGTACTTGAGATAATAAGCGTGTTCCCACACGTCCAATCCAAGTACCGGTTTCAGTTTGTCCGAAATGGGGCTGTCCTGGTTGGCGGTGCTGGTCACCACGAGTTCGCCCTTACCGTCGACGCAAAGCCAGGCCCATCCGCTACCGAACCGTGTCGTCGCGGCCTTCGCGAATTCCGTCTTAAAATTGTCGAAACTGCCGAATTTTTTGGTAATGGCATCCGCCAGGTCGCCTTTGGGGGAGCCACCGGCATTGGGACCCATGACCGTCCAGAAGAAACTATGATTGGCATGTCCGCCGGCATTGTTGCGGATAGCCCCGCGTATGTCTTCCGGAACGGCATTCAGATCGGCGACGAGTTCTTCCGCGGTCTTGGATTGTAAGTTAGGGTATTTTTCCAGCGCCGCATTGGCATTATTGATATAGGCTTGATGGTGTTTCCCGTGATGGATCTCCATCGTCTGTTTGTCGATATGCGGCTCGAGCGCATCGTGCGCGTAAGGCAAAGCAGGTAATGTGAAAGCCATGGGTACTCCTTTATGTAAGATGAATAATCAAATTCAATTTGGTATGATCAACATATCAAAATCGATTCTCTTTTTCAATAATTTTTTCGGGAGCTCTATTCGCCCAGGATCTTGATGATCACGCGTTTTTTTCTTTGACCGTCGAATTCCGCATAGTAGATCTGCTGCCAGGGCCCGAAGTCGAGACGGCCTTTGGTGATGGGAACGATCACTTCATGATGGATCATCAGACTTTTGAGATGCGCGTCGCCGTTGTCCTCGCCCGTACGGTGATGAAGGTAATGGGGATTGAATGGCGCCAGTTTTTCAAGCCAGGCATCGATGTCCTGGATCAGTCCCGATTCCGCATCGTTGACGTACACGCCGGCCGTGATGTGCATCGCCGAGACCAGCGCCATACCTTCCTGAATTCCCGATTTTACGACGGCCTTTTCTACATCGTCGGTGATGTTTACGTATTCGCGGCGGTTCTTGGTATTGAACCACAGATATTCGGTGTGGGATTTCATGACATGATGTGATATGAAAGACAATAGATCATTCTACGATCATTCCGATACGCGACCATCGGATGTCCATGTTGTCATCCGATGCGGTGGACCAGTAAACCATCATCGCTTTGCCAATGACGTAGTCGCGCGGGACGAATCCCCACTGCCGGCTGTCGTAACTGCGATCGCGATTGTCGCCCATGGCGAAGAGGAATCCATCGGGAATCTTTACAGGTCCGTAATTGTCGCGGCTGCCGGCGTCTTTCGGATAAACGCTTTCGTAACCTTTGTCCCTTGGGATGATTTCAGGATCTTCGAACTTCAGACCCGGAGGATTGATGGTCTCGCTAAAGGGTCTTCCGTCGACGAATAATACTTTGTCTCTGATCTCCACCGTTTGTCCGGCTACGGCCACGCATCGTTTGATGTAATCCACCAGAGGGTCCTGCGGGAATTTGAACACGATCACATCTCCTGATTGCGGCTCTCTCCATGCCGGCAAGCGGTACTGAGGAATCTTGATATCGGTAAATGGGATCGTCTCGGGCGTTTTGGGTCCGTAAATGAACTTGTTGACCAGAAGGAGATCACCCACCAGCAGGGTGTTTTCCATGGAGCCGGTCGGGATCTTAAAAGCCTGTACAAAGAATACCCTGATTATATAGGCAAATAAAAGAGCGTAGCAGGCTATCTGAAAGAGTTCAGCCGTTTTGCTTCTGGGCTTGACGGACGGCGCCGCCAAGGATGGTATCGGGGAGGAACTGTTTTCCGGAATTCCCTGCGGCATCTGTTCTTTTGGAATTTCATTCACTGACATAGCTGCTACCGAATGATTGTTCCGATTCGTTTCCAATTGACCTTGGACAAATTAAGAGTGCTGAATAACTTGAGAACATAATTCGTTTGTTTGGCGGCTTCGACATTGGACCAGTAAATAAAAAGCCCTTCGCCGGCGATATGGTCGCGCGGAACCGGTCCCCAGAAACGGCTGTCCAGGCTGTTGTCGCGGTTATCGCCCATCATGAAATAGTAATCCTGCGCGACCTCGTATGTATCCGTTTTAGAACCCTCGACGTAGTAACCATCTGTTCGTATCTCGAATTTCTTTTGGTCTCTAAGGGCCAGGTATTTAACGAGGTCCTGATTGTCGAATGTTATAGAAATCCGGTCGCCTTTGGCGGGTACACGAAACGGTCCGAAATTGTCGCCGGAGCCCATCGATCTGGGAAACACATCGCTGCCGGTATTGATTTGCGGATCATAATGGATACCGGGAACGTCAAACTGTTCAGAGAACCTTTTGCCGTCCACGATGAGTTCTTTGTTTTTGACCTCCAGTGTTTGCCCGGCGGCGGCTACGCAGCGTTTGATATAGTCAAGGCCGTTCTGGCTGGGCATCAACTCCGGATGCGGGAAACGAAACACAACGACATCGTTCTGCTGCGGTTCTTTGAACGAAGGGAACCGGTATCGCGGCAATTTGACATCGGTAAACGGGATATTCTCGGGCGTCTGGGCGCCGTAGACAAATTTATTGACAAAAATGAAATCCCCGACCAGCAATGTGCCGACCATGGAGCTGGTCGGAATAGTGAAAGCCTGCAAGAAAAATGTCTGCACAAAATAGAAGACCCCGAGTGCCCAAGCGAAGGATTTTATGGACTCGGTCGTTTTTTCCTTAAAGGATTGTTCCTTCGCTACTTCCTTCTGTTGTGCCTTCAGTGCGGCCACTTTCGAGTTCTTTTCGTTTATAGGATTTTTTCCCATGACTCCTGACGGTTATTGGTTATTAGAACGCGGTGTATATAGCGATATTCATCGATGGATGCAAAAAATTATTTCTTCAACTTTTGTCGGATCTTATCGGCGACGGCCGGCAGAACGAAGGCGCGGATATCTCCGCCGAAGGCAGCCACTTCGCGCACGATACCGGAATTCAGATAGGCAAATTGTTCCGAAGGCATCATGAATATCGTGACCAATTCCGGCGAGAGCCGTCTGTTCACGTGCGCCATCAGCGATTCGCTCTCAAGATCGGAGACGTTCCGTAATCCCCTTACGAGGGCCGAGGCTTCCTTCCGATGGGCAAAATCCACGATCAGGCCGTCAAAACTCTCGCAGCTGACATTTTTCCACGCAGACACGGCTTCGCGGATCATGTCAACCCGCTCTTCGGCAGTAAATAAGGGGGACTTTCTGGAATTGATGGCAACGGTCACAATCACGCGGTCAAACAAGCGGGAAGCCCGTTCGATGATATCAAGGTGTCCATACGTGATCGGATCGAATGTGCCGGGATATAGCGCCGTTTTCATAATATTATGATACGTTTTTCAGTAAAATAGTTACAAGGCTTTCGCCCCATTTTCTTTGTTTGTATAAAGTTAACTCAGGGTTGGCCTCAATACCACGGAATCTTTCATGGGGCGAGGACTCGAGAACCAGCACGCCGCCGGGTTTGAGGCGGCCGTGTTTCAGTGCGTATTCAATTACGATATCACCGACCCGGAGGTCATACGGCGGATCGGACAGTATGATATCGAATTTCTCATCTGTGGTCTCCAAAAACCGGAGCGCATCGGACGGTATCACACGTACAGGCGTCTTCAACCCGGTCAGACCAATATTCTTTTTTATCAGCGCCACGGCGCGGGAATCCGCGTCTACCGATGTTAGGGACACGCATCCGCGGCTAACGGCCTCTAAGCCCAAACCTCCGGTTCCGGCGTAAAGATCACAAACGGAACAATCGGATATGTCCTTGAGGTTGGCGAGGCAATTGTAGATGAATTCTTTGACAATATCTTTGGTTGGTCGAATGAAATCGGCGTCAAAATCCGATAAAACCAGGCCGCGCCGCTGTCCGGCGATGATGCGCATAATGGCTTGCTTTCGGCGATAATTATTTGCCGGCGGTTTTTGACGTGTCCGAAACGCTCGTAGGGATCAGGATGTTGTAGTCGAACAAGATGACATCCGGCTTGATCTTCTTTCGGTCTTTCTGTTTCGGGTCGCGGACCGTGTACGTGAATTCGTAACGTGTCATTTCGACATTCAGATTCAGTTTTCCAAGCGTGGCGATGAATTTGAGGAAGTTCTTGGTTTCACCGGAGAACCTGAATTGCGTAGAGTGTTTCGTCATAATCACGGCTTTGGATTCTTTCGGAGTTCCGATCTCTTCGGCCTTGATCGAATCGGCCAACGCGAGCAATTTGATCTTCTTCTTCGCTTTATCGATCGGTATGTACGTGGTAGATACCGTATCGTTCTCGCTGGCCGGCGGAGCCTTCACGGTTCCTGTCAATGAACGTCTGAAACGGAATCCCGCGATCTTAGCGTCACGTTCGATCTTTTCGGGCTTGGTCTCATCGATAAGGCGTGTGTTGAGATAAGCGTTGGTAAATTCGGTTACGTCTTTTTCCGTTTTACCGTAGAAATCGATAGCGTAATCATTGCCGTCCAGTATGAAACTGGATACAAAAACATTTGCTGAGGTCATGCGCAGGGAATCCAGCCGCGTCAGAAACTGCAGGTCGCGTGACTGTTGTTTGATCGTATTGACCATGTATAATTCACGGATTCTCTCCCGGCGCTGTTCCTCGATCATTTCGGGCGTCGGCGCCTCTTCCTGTGCAGGAAGAATATTCAAAGGACCCGTGTACTGCTCCACCCATCCGACGGCGGCATATCTTTCCATGTATAACCAGATACTGCCTCCGATCAGGACCAACAAGACAACGACCAGCTTGATCGTGCGGGCGCCGCTTTTGCGCGCCTCGGACCTAAACGTCTGACCCGTCGGGTCGTCCTTCTTCAGAAGAGTCTCCTTGGCAACCGGCGTAGACAACTGGTTTTGAAGTAGATTGATCTTGATCATAACTTAAGGTGTTAGAAGTTTGATGGCCGCACCGACGCATTCGGCATAAGGCGAATAGTCCGCCGGGGGCGGAACTTCTTTTTCTTCTTTTGGTTCCTCCTCATCCTTTGTATCGGCGGCGAAAGGCTGAGGGAGTTGTATCTTTGCGAAAGGATTAATGACCGAGGCCTTGAAACGTTTATCTATAAAGGGCAGTGCCGGAACCGCCATTTCGTTGCATAGAATGACGCGTTCTATAGAAACATTCTTGGACGCAAATTGGCCGTACAATACGGTCGCATTATCAAGATGGGAATGAAGCAAACCGGCGATCTTTTGGGGCGAACTTTTTGTGGTTGTGGTAAACTGATACACATACTCGACCTCGTAGCCGTTGCAGATCAGAATCGTAACGATGCCGGGCTTGAGTTCGACGATCGCGGTGACGCCGGGAATGGGATCATAGTTCATCTCGTAGGCTGCATGGGAACACAAAATGTCCACATCAAGGCAGGTCATGTCGATCTTTACCTTTTCCATTACCTGGCTCAGCGTCTCAACGAACCGGCGGCGCATGCCTATGATGAGAATCGGATCGATCTTGGATGAGTCGCTGAAACTTTTGAGTTGTGCCGTATTGACGGTGAACTGATCGACCTCGTCCAGAACCTGTTTTCCGAATTCCCATTTAACAAAACTTTCGTATTCCTGTTCCGTGCTGTTGGCTTCAATGAAGGTCTTATGAATGGTGGCCAACTGGGTGTTGAGGCTGAGATTAAAGCGCTTGGCGACGATGGCGTTATCCTCAAGACAACCGTTGATATAGGAGTACAGATCGGATATATTTTTCTCTACGCCTTCGATGCCCGTACCAAACTTCATGGTCGTAGCGATCGTGCCGAACTTACGTACAGAAAATCCGCCGCCGGTCTTTTCGATCTCCGCAAAACAGATATTCTGTCCGCGCAGACTGATGCCCAGTGCGGTATTGTCAAATACGGCCTTTTTCTCTGAAAACTCACGGTCGATAGCGTCGTGGTCCAACGCGTCACGATCGCTCTGTACGCTTAGAGTGCTCATGCCTTCACCGTTTACTGGTTACGTTACAGGGCCAATTCCGCCTTCTCATCCCAGCTGATCTCGCCTTCAATCACGCCGCCGATATTCTTCAGATCATCCTCGTTCTTCGAAGGTTTTATGTTAAAAGTCTGACGACCCGCTTTGGTAGTCAGTTCGATGATAAACTTCTCTCCTGTATATGGGTTGTAAGCTACGGAATCTATGTACATTTTCTTAAACTCCGCGAGCGATTTCCCTTCAAACATGGGTTTGTAATCCTCAAAACGCATCACCGCATTGTACAAAGGCTGGAATAGAGAGTCGGGTAAGATCTCCGGTTTTGCGGTTTTTGCAAAATCAACGAGCTTATCGACCTTATCCGTAAAAGCCGTGTCGTTGTACAAGGTCAGGTACTCAAGCTGAAAGAGCATCTTGATCTTGGCCTTGGTCAGTTTCAGATAATTTCTCTGGATCTCTTTCTGCTTGGCCGGTTCAATGATCGACCATACCAGAAGGACCGTCATCAGAACAATTCCGATTTTAAGCAAAATACTACCTTTGGCTTTAGGCCTAAGATCGCTTGCTGATTTTCCTTGTTGTTTTTCCTCTGCCATAAATCCTCCATCTACTGGTGTTAATTAAATTTCAACAAATGGTTTAATTTTTGCAAACATTTTCTTACCGATCCCCTTGATATTTTGAAGATCCTCCACACTACGAAAGGGCCCCTTGGCATTTCTGTATTCGACGATGCGCTCGGCCATTTTCTCGCCGATACCCGGAAGTCCGCTGAGTTCCGCCGCCGAGGCGTCGTTGATATTGATCTTTCGAACCGGCGCGTCCTGAAGCTGCATGAAAAAAGAGTCGACCGACGATTTCGGGGCCGAGGCCGACAAGAGTTTGATCAGAGAATCGGACTGACTTCGCCATCGTGCCGCGGAAGCCGTGTCGCCATTGAGAACGGCGATCAGGGAATCTTTCTCTTCGGAACTCAGATCGGAGTCTTCAAAAAGGCGCCGGCTGTACTCCTGGAAAGCACGGGTTTCCGGCCTCGAAGGCGTGGTCTCGACCGGACCGGTGAGCCACAGACGCAGATAGGGTATCGAAGCCCCGGTGACGGCCAGAAAAGCCAGGAACAGGACAACATACATTTCCTGCCGTGTCAGACCAAAAATCAGAAAGAAACGATACAGGGACTCGGAAATCTTTTTAAAGAACATTGGATGAGGCTGTTAATTCGAAAAAGCTTCTTTCACTTTTTTGAAAAACCCTTTCTCCGTATTGGACGACGGGGACAGGTTATCGCATTCCGCCAGTTCACGAACGAGTTTCTTTTCGCGGTCGTTCAGATGCGTCGGAGTGTACACCATAACGCGTACCAACTGATCGCCGGAACCCTGTCCGTTCAGATGGGGTATTCCTTTTCCGCGCATGCGGAGTATTTTGCCCGACTGAATTCCGGACGGAATGGATAATTTGGCCTTACCCGTGAGGGTCGGTATTTCCACTTCGTCGCCGAGCACTGCCTGCGGGAAACTGATCGGAAGATCGATCAGCACGTCGTCGCCGTGCCGTTCGAAAATCTCGTCTTCGATCTCCTCCATGACCACGATCACGTCGCCCGCCTGTCCGCCGTGGGGAGCCGCATGGCCTTGTCCGCGCAGGGGGATATAATTGCCGGTAGATACTCCTGCAGGAACTTTGACATTGATCATCGTTTCGCCGCTCACAACGCCTTCGCCGTGACACGCCGTACACGGCTTCTCAACGACGGTCCCCTGACCTTCGCAATTTCTGCAGGGCGAAACGTTGACAAACTGCCCGAAAATAGAGCGGGATACCTGTTTCACCTGGCCGGAACCGTGGCAGACCGAACAGGTTTTCCTTTTGCTGCCCGGCGCGGCGCCGGATCCTCCGCAGGTATCGCATTCTTTGCGTTTGCGCAATTTGATCTTCTTGGTAACGCCTTCGGCGATCTCCTGAAGCGTCAGTTTAAGCTTAACCTCCAGATCGGCCCCTCGCTGCGGCCGTGACGTTCGGCCTCCTCCAAAGGCATCGCCGAATCCAAAACCCTGAAAAATATCGCTGAAGTGGGAGAAGATATCGTTGATATCGTCAAATCCCTGCTGACCCATACCGCGCAATCCCTCATGCCCGTATCGATCATAATTGGCGCGTTTTTGATCGTCGCTCAGTACGGAATAGGCCTCGGCAATCTCCTTGAATTTCTCCTCGGCGGCTTTATCACCGGGATTCTTGTCGGGATGGTACTGCATGGCCAACTTGCGGTACGACTTTTTTATGTCGTCCACGGAAGCATTCTTACCGACGCCCAGTATCTCGTAATAATCGCGTTTGGTCATACCTGATAGTTAGAAAAATTACCGGTAATATACAAAAGTACAAAGGCTTGGCAATATATGAATTGACCTTAAATTAAGCAATACAATTCACATAAGAAGGGTTCGGAAAAGGTATCACAAAAATCAAAGACCGAGCGCATCCGCATTTTCCTGCAAGGCTTTGATGACAAATCCGATATGTTCATCAAGATCGACCTGCAATTCCGCGGCGCCCTGCACAATATCCTCCCGGTTGACTTTGGCGGCAAACGCTTTATCCTTCATCTTTTTGCGTACCGATTTGACCTCGACTTCTCTGACGCTTCGGGACGGGCGTACATAGGAAACGGCCGTGATGAATCCGCACAATTCGTCGCAGGCGAACAAGGTCTTCTCAAGCAGGGATTCACGCTTGACACCGGTGTAATCCGCATGCGACATGATAGCCCGGCGAATGTCTTCGGGATAACCTCTTTCCTGCAATACGGCATTACCTTTATAAGGATGGCCGTCCGGGGCAACGGGCTCCGGGAACATCTCGTAATCAAAATCATGAAGCAGGGCCGTGATGCTCCATTTCTCCTCATCCTCGCCGAATTTTCGAGCGTAGGCCCGCACAGCCGCTTCTACGGCCAATGCATGTTTCCGCAGGCTTTCACCTTTGGTGTATTCACAGAGCAGGTTCCAAGCCTCTTCGCGGGTCATAGACGCCTCCTTGATTGTCACAAAATCGTAGTTGAAAGCCATTTTTTTTAATCAGAAATTACGTGCATGCTGGCGGATATCATTTTGGTCTTACATTTTCTTTATGTCGGTTTTGTGATTGGAGGGCTTTTGGCCGTCTGGATCGGAGCTTGGCTGCGCTGGTCGTGGATAAGGAATTTTTGGTTCCGCATCCTGCATTTGTGTGCCATCGCTTTTGTAGCCCTTGAATCCGTTTTCGGCGTGGTATGCCCGCTTACCAAATGGGAAAATCAGCTGCGGTATACCAAAGACGGGGTTTATGAAACCAGTTTTATGCAGTACTGGATCCATAAGATCCTCTTTTATCAGGCGCCGGAATATATATTTACGGTCATCTATATCGTTTTCACGCTGGCGGTCGCGGGTTCACTGATATTTGTAAGGCCGCGTAAGCCGTTTTAGATGCATCGTATCGCAGAAGAGTTTCACCTCACTTTGATAATATGATACCCAGCCGCTTTCTTCAAACGATTCATCACCGCCAGTCCTAATCCTTTTTCAGGAAGCGATGCTATCAGTATCAGGTCCACTTTCAAGTCGTCCATTTTTCTCAATGCGGCAAAAAGTCTTTTGGCCACCTGTTCCGGAGAAGCGCCCAGATAAAAGTGTATGGCCCCGGGAAATGTCCGGTTGCGGAGGGTCATAAGGACGGCGATCTTTTGGGATCCGGCCTTGCGAATCATGGATTCGATCGCGCGGTTTACGGCCTCCGCCTTACCCTGGAGTATTTTCAGTTCCGCCCTTGGAGCATAATGTCTGTATTTCATGCCAGGAGACTTGACAGAAAAGATCTCCTGATCGGAATGCGCCACTTTGTGCAGCCGGACCCGGCCGATCGTTTTTCGGATTTCTTCAACGGAGATCTTTCCGGGCCGAAGGATTTCTGGAATCTTGTCTGTAAGGTCGATCACGGTGGATTCCAGTCCGACCGACACGGGTCCGCCGTCGATCACGCATGGGATCTTATGCAGAAGATCCTGCAATACGTGGGACGCGTCCGTGGGACTGGGCCTGCCGGAAAGATTGGCCGATGGTGCCGCGAGAGGAAAACCCGCTGCTTCGATCAGTTTTCGGGCGATCTTATGTTTCGGAAGACGGACAGCCACGGTGTCGAGGCCGGCGGAAATTTCACTTGGAACCAATGCCGATCGCTTCAGAATGATGGTTAACGGACCGGGCCAGAATCTTTTGATCAGTTTCAGAGCCGCCGGAGGAATGCTCTTAACCAATGGTTCCAGTTGATGCTTATGAGCAATGTGAACGATCAGAGGATTGTCCGCCGGACGTCCTTTGGCTTTGAATATCTTGCGTACGGCGGCCACAGACAAGGCATTGGCGCCAAGACCGTATACCGTTTCTGTTGGGAAAGCAACCGCTTCATGTTCTTTGAGGTAACGTGCCGCCTGCCGGATAAGCCGTTCCTGAGGTTCTCGTGGATCGATGCGGAGGACGACGGTTTTCATCGGTATGATCTATTTCCGGACCTTTACAACGACAAGTGTGATGTCGTCGTGCTGTTCGACCCCGGAGCAGAAAGCCTGAACCTCCGACACGACCTTTTCGAGCATGTCCTGCGATGGAAGGTGTTTGTGGTTCTGTATCAATTCGTATAACCGTTCTTCGCTGAATTCCTCCTGCGTCGCGTTCATCGCTTCGGTGATACCGTCCGTATAAAAGATAAAAGAATTGTCCTCATCCAGCTTCTCGGTTTCCTCGCCGAGGTTATCGTCAAATTTTTCCCCCGTTACGAGACCAACGCCGAGGCCTTTGCATTGGATGAGTTTCAGCTTATCCCGGTGCAGCGCGATGACCGGATTATGTCCGGCACGGCAGATCGTAATCGTTTTTTTGTAAGTATCAACCAGAGCCAAGATGATGGTAACAAAGGACTGCCGTTCCATACCCTGATACATCCACTTGTTTACCTCGATCAGTATTTGTCTGGGCGAGGAATACAGGCGGCTGGCGATCTGGATCATGCCCTGGATCTTGGACATGTACAAAGCGGCCGATACGCCTTTACCCGACACGTCGCCAACGGCGATCAACAGACGCCCGTCATCAAGTTGTATGTAATCAAAATAATCACCGCCGACCGACAGAGCAGGGATCGAAACGCCTGCAATATCGAGGCCGGGGATATCCGGGCCTTTGGAAGGGAGAAGCGATTGCTGGATGCGCCGGCCTACATTCATCTCATTTTCAAGACGCGCTTTTTCCAACTCTTCCTTGAGAAGCCTTGCGTTTTCAATGGCGATACCGGCTTGGTTGGCCACGGTGGTCAGAAGGTCCATGTCTTCCTGCGAAAACGGTCTTTCGGAAAGTTTGGGTCCCATAAAAAGAACACCGACCAATTTTTCTTTTTTAAACATCGGGACTGCAAGTACAATGTTGGATTCCTTGAGGATCTCTTTTTCGTCGGACGGAAGATGCAATTCCTCGAGGTTCGCCGAATACAACGGCTGGGCTTTACGATCCTTTTCGAGAAACTCAATGAGTCCGCCGCTACGGTAAGACAATTCAGCATGTCCTTTCACGATGCCTCGTTGAACGTAATTGACAGGTTTCTCGTTACCGCTGACATACAATGAGACCGCCATCGACTCGATATGCATGGTATCCGAAATCGTAAAGATGACCTTTTGCAGGATCTGATCCAGTTGGGTCAGTGCCGGCAATTCCTGTGAAAAATGCAGTAAGGCTTTCTGGTAGTCGTAGCGTTCCCTAAAGAACCTTTTGTCTACCACGAGCTGGATCCGGTCTTTGACCGGCGCGAAGACAAAGGCAATGACCATGAGAATGCTGAAGTGCACAATCGGGTTATTGGCGGCATATCCGATCCAGTTCTGCAGAATATAACCGGCGGTCAAAAGTATGACCAGGTAAGTCAATGCCAGGCTCGCGGTGGCCATCGCATAGACCAGACTTTTCTTTACGATCAGGTCGATATCCATTGTGCGGTAGCGGATGATGGAATAACCGAAAGATAGCGGGATGAGAACGACGATCAGTACCGGGATGAGGAATTCGGGGTAGTTAATAAAAATTGCCTGGAAAAAGAACGGGACGAGGGACATGTATACAAATCCTGAAAAGCCGATCGCCGTTCCGATCAGAATACTCCGGAATGGTTTTCGTTCTTTTTCTGTCTTCAGCGAGAAATAGCTGTGACAGAAAAGCCCGAAGCCCAATCCCATCATACAAAACATAATGGTGACCGCTCTTCCGCCTTCGGGCGTCGTGAGGATAAATACCGTATTGAGGAAAGAGAAAACATAGATCAAAGGTATGAGCCACCGACGCACGTTCGCCGTTGTTTTTTCTCTGGGAAACCAGAAGAAAAAGTGAATGAAATAAGCGGGAAAGAGGAAGAAACCAAGCATGGCATTCAAGGCCCAGAAGTTATTGCCCTGATAACCGGGTCCGAAGGTCGTTCCCAACACGACGAACAAGAGTGCGCCGGTTGTGGACATTTTGAAAAAAAGGCGCGGGATCCAGTCGCCCGGGCGGGCATGCCCCACGATCCAGCCGATGAAAAGGAATCCAAAACCGAGCATAGCCAGGGAAAAATAGACCGGATTGTAGGATTTTACAATTTGCAGAGGCAGGCGCAAGATCTCGCCATTGCGGTCAATGGTATAATAGACGGTGTCCTCGGGTGTTGACTGGTTAAGAATCCGCTGGGCCTGCTGATCGCCGACGATAACGGAGTCATTGATCATCAACAGAATATCGCCGTCCTTAATGCCTGCCCGATCCACTACGCCGCCTTCCAGAATGGTTCGTATAGCCAGAACTTTTTTACCGTCCCGGACCTCCCGCACCCACACGCACTGGTCGTTGGAAAATACTTTTAGGAAAAAGGCGTCTATGAAGAAATACAGACATACCAGGGTGACATAAATGCCGACAGCGGCAAAAAGCCATCGGAACGTTTTCGGCGAAATGCGATTCATACCGCTAACCTTCGTTATTTAGGTTTTGAAAAAATTTACTAATGATGAGCCGCGCATCCGCATGAGGAAGTCCGACCGCACCCATGGCATCGTTAACGTATTCGGAGGACCTCATACCGTTTAATACGCAGGAAACGCCGTCCAGTTGCGTGAGCAGGGACAGGGCGATCCGGCTGAGCGATTCGTCCGTAGCCGGATAACCCAACCGATACAATTTTTCCCGAATGGTGTCGGAAGTGCTTTGACGGGACGATGATAGTATTTTTTCCACGCCGTCGAGGGAGCGGTTGACGGTCTGGACAAATTGCCTCTGCCATTCGCCGTACCGGGGATCCGAACCGAATTGTTCCTGCGACTGTCGCATCCAATGGGTTACAGGCGGGACGATATATTGATTCATGACGCTTTCCCAATAATCGCTTGATGGGAGGTCGAGTGCGATGTACTGCAGATAGGCGGCGATACCTTCCTGTTCGGATCCGAAAGCCGTCCCATGAAAGAGATCCTGGAAAGTCCGCTCGGAATCTCTCAGCGGCTGCAAGGCGTTCTCCAATTCCTGCTTTCCGGGTTTCTTTTGTCCGGGTTTTACGTAATCGGCGATACGGTAAAGTCTACTTTCAAAGAAGGCGTTCAATGGACGATTGACAAGGACGCCGATACGGTTTTCTTTGCAGAATTCAAGAACGGTCTTTCCGTCGTGAGTTGGAAAAACGGCGCCGCCGGCCTCGTACAGATTCATGGGCAGCTGGATCACCTTGAAATGATGCGTTGGCGCGACGCGCGCGGCTTCCTCCAACGCGCGTTGCACGCTGGTACGCGCGCGGTCCTTGGCGTGATAGCCGAAGTTATTGGAACTGATACCGTAATACCGGATCTTACCGGCGTGAACCTGTGATTCCAAGAAGGCGAAAGCATCGCGGGTGCGTCGGTAAAACTCGTCTAAGATCGAATCCGAAATAGGATTCGTTCGCGCTGCAACATTGATATAGTATTCCGGATTGTGCAGAAGATAAATGTCGATGTGGGAGGTCTGCAAACGGCGAAGGGAACGTTCGATCTGCGTCTCGATAAATTCGGGATGAATGCAATGCCACAGATTTTGTCCGTATTCCACGACCTCGGGAAACGAGCGATGCGTGGCCAGTATCATATTCTGTCCCTGGATGTAACCGCCTTTGGTCACGATAATTATTTTGGAGCGGTCGTAGTCTTTGATGACTTTTCCGATCAGCGTTTCAGAGAGCCCATCGCCGTAGTTTGCGCTGGTGTCGATGAGATTGCCTCCGGCGCCGAGATAGCCGCGTAAGGCGGTTTCGTGTTCCGTATTACCTTCACTGACACGGTAGGAACCGAATCCGATCGGATGGCATTGGAGTCCGGTGGAGCCGAGAAGGCGGTATGTGACGGTGCCGTTCATTCCCGCCAAAATAAGGAAAAAAAAGCGTTCAAAGAAAGCTTATTTTGAACGCCAATAAAAAAGTCAGGCCGAGCTGAAGCGGCCTGACTTTGAATATGATTATCTCCAGATCTTCTGCGTCATATTTTCTGAACGGAACCCGATCCCGACACGTTAGAGTTTACTTTATCCGGATCGCCGGTATAGCGAATGGAGCCGCTGCCGCTGACTTTAACGTCGAGCCTCTTGGCGACATTAACCTTTGCATCGCCGGCACCGCTGATCTGAATCACGCAGTTTTCGGCTTTCAGGTCGAGGGTATTGACATCGCCGGAACCGCTGATCTTGAAATTATGATCCGTGGTCTTTCCTGAAAGCCGGATATTGCCGGAGCCGGAAATGCCTGAATTGATCTCATTGGCTGTGACGTCGAGCTTGATATTGCCGGAACCGCTGATGCCCAGTTCCAATTCGTCCGTTGTGATCGGTGTTTCACCGATGATGTTGCCCGAGCCTGCCAGTTTCAGGCCACGGATCTCACGCATAGTCACGTACACGCGCACCTGATCGCGGGAACGGAACCACCGATCCTTATGCTCAATGTAAAGAACGCCGCCCCGCACATAGGTCTCGATGTCTTTGACGTCCGCTTCGTCCCCTTCGATCCGGACCGACTGGGTGGAACCTTGCATCACAAAAAGGTCCTCGCTCCCGCCCGTGATCACGGCTTTGAATTCGGCAACATCGCGGGATTCCGAATACCGGCCGCTTTGAGCGGCGATAGTGGTACAACTGTTCAATAACAGGACCAGAAACGCCATCGCGGCAAGACCCCTCATAATGACAGCTGAAGTTTTCATGATTATACTCCTTCGGTTGATAAGATGTTGAACTACATCATTATACTGTACCGAAACGCAAATGTTTCAGATCAGCGCTTAAGAAGATCGCGGATTTTGGAGGCGAGGATGGGGTCTCGAAGGGCGGCAATGGCTTTGATGAATTCCGCCGGAGCCCCTTTGAGGGCCATTTCCTTGATGAACGTATTGACGAGCGACTGCCGGTCGAAGTCTTCCATGGAAACGACTTGCGTCACGAAGGCGTGGATCTTCGGATCCTCCTGTGCAACGGCGATAAGATTGACGAAGACTTCGTCGGCGGACATGGGTTTATCGGCCATAGATGCTCCTTGAATTAGAGGTATACGGACTTACACAGTCTGCTATGCTTGATTCAGGAGAAGAACATTATTCGCTGTCATACCAAACGGGTCTCTAGTATAAAATAAGATTTTTCTGAAATCCGAACGGAATTTATGTTCTAATACTTTGCCAGTTAGTTCGCAAAAGGAAGAAAAAATTTTCATCGGCAACAATTACCCGGGGAATTCCGAGGACAGACTCACCTCGATGGTGTGCTTTCTTTCCTCGAGCTTATTCATAGGCGAATTACTCCGCCAAGAGTTGCTTCACTAATTTGTCCAATTTTCCTGTGGAGCCGAACAATTGATGCCGGAGGCGGCCTTTCCTATCGATCAATAAACTGGTGGGTGTGCCATTCATGCCGTATTCCTCAAAGGTCTCGGCGGTGAGTTCCTGGTGCAGTACGTAGTCGCGTATGCGGTTCCGGATGCGCATTTGTTCGCCGTAGCTTAGGCGGCCGAATTTCGGAATCTCGTGTTCGATGATCTTTGTTACTTTTTGATCGACATGTTCTGCGTCATGCGAAACGAGGTTGTCCATAGCCACCGGGAATGGGATCTTATATCGGAGTTTATTGCCGTCCAGCCAATCATGCTTCTTAAGGGTGTGGAGGGTTTCACCGACAACCTCGCCGGACGTGAGCAATTTTTTCAGGTTCTCCAGATTGTTCTTGTCAAAATCCTCGAAAGCGGTTGAAAGCCCCAGCACGGTCACAGGGTCCTTTCGGTACTTGGCATGAACTTCGATCGCTTCCGGAAGTCCATAAAGGAAACAACCCGGGCAATTGACCTGGAACACCTCGACGAGGACGACCTTTCCGCGCAGTTGGTCCAGATTGGTCGGATCGCCTTGCACCCATTCGGAGATCTTAAGATTTGGAGCGATGGAGTTGGTTCTTATGCTCATGTTTCGATCAAAAGTTAAATAGCTTCCGCAACTGATATTGAGGAACAAACGGTCATGTTACGTGTCATTCGGCGTCACCGGCTGGACAAAGTCACTTTACTTTTTCCAGAGCGGCTTTTAATCTCGGGAGGGCCTCTTCGATATCCTGCATTGAAACGGCGCCAACCGACAGACGGAACCATCCGGTTTCCTCCGGATAGCCGAAAGCCGGGAAATGTACGACCCCGAAATGCGCTTCGTGAAGCAGATACTGTCTGATTTCTTCATTCGTGTTGAAGATGCCGCCGTTGGGATTCTTCTTTCCGATCAGATTGAATTGCGCCGTCAGGTAGATCGCTCCCATTGGTACAATGGACGTCACGGGCAAACCGGTCCTTTTCATTTCAGTAATACCCTTATGCAAAAGATTGAGCCGGTTTTCAAGACCTTTGATCATCGTTTTATGGTAGTCATTGATCACGTCGGGCCGCTGCAATAGCTCGGCCGTAGCCACCTGTTCCGCTCTGGGAGCCCAGGCGCCGACATGCGTTATGATAGCCGACATACGCATAATAATATCGGCCGGTCCCGCCGTCCAACCCACACGAACACCGGTGGCGGCGAAGGCTTTTGATATGCCGTCAACAAAAACAGTATACGGGGCCATTTCCGGACGGAGCGAAACAGGGTTATAATGCTGAGTTTGTCCAAAGGTCAGCATCCAATAGATCTGGTCGTACATCACATACAAGGGCCGTTCTTTTCCGGCACGGCGCTTGTTTTCTTCCAAAACGAGATCGCAAATACCTTCGAGCGCCTCTTTGGAAAAGGCTGTTCCCGTAGGATTGAGCGGGGAATTAAGAGTGATCAGCCGTGCATCCTTGATATGGTCTTTGAGTAGGTCGCGCGTTGGCAGGAAGGCATTGTCCGCGTGACAGGGGATCTGAACACCTTGAGCGCCGGTCATGTGAATGTAGTAGTGGTTATTCCAGGATGGTACCGGTGCAATGACTTTGTCGCCGGGACTAACGACCGTGCGGAAAAGGCTGTACGTGATAGGGCGCGCACCGCCGCAAACTATGATGTACCGCTCGGGATAATCCAGTTGGAAGCGATCTGCATAGAATTTACGAACGGCCGTCCGAAGCTCCGGCATGCCTTCCGACGGCGGGTAGTTGGTCTGTCCCTTCTGATACTGAAGATGGATCGCTTCTTCGAGGAAAAGCGGGATACGAAATTCCGTCGGACTGAAATCACCGACGGTCAGGTTACATATCTTCTTTCCCTGCACGGACAGCGTACGTATCTCGGAGGCGATTTTTAGAATTTCAGAACCGGACAATCCTTCGGCCATTTTGGAGAATCGTCCGGTATTATCGTATTGTAAGTAGGATTGGACATTGACAGGCGTTTCCACGGTAGGACTCCTCGTAGTTTGATTCCAGTTTCCGTTTCAAAAGCGGGCTAATATAGATAAAAATCGGGTAAAGTCTAACTAAAAACTTCTCCTCAATACGCCGCGCATGAATCGGCGATATCGAACGCGTAAAAAAGAATAGGATTAATTTCACATTTTTCTTGCTTTTCAGAGGGTGAGTTTAGTATACTCCGCCACCCTAACCCGTTATTAGAAGTTATCAAAAAAAGAGGAGAATTTCATGTTAAAGAAGATGTTATTGCTGACCGTTATGGCGGCTTTGATCGGCTGCGGCGGTGAAGTGAGTTCGGTGGATGAATTCCAGCGGCTCGTGGGCACGATTCAGAACAAGAACAAAGAGATCGGTGAAAGAACCAAAGACATCTCGGATGCTATCCAAAAATTCAACGCCAACCGCAAGGCCGACGAGCAGATCGTTCTGCCCGACAGCATGATGGGGCTGAACAAAGATCAGCTCAAACTGATCCAGGATATGGTCAGCAAAGAGCAGGATGCGACCTATAAAGGATTGCTCAACCAGGTGATCGAGAAGAACGGACAAATTCAGAAATTGACCTCGGATCTCGAAGATATCAAATCCAGACTGCCCAAGCCTTACGTTGTCAAAGGCGGCGATTCGCATTACAAAGTCTGCTTTGAATACCTGACCAAGGAAAAGAACGTTCCCGCCGATAAGGCCAACGAACTGCTTCAGCAGACGTTTCTCGCGGATGATCTTCTCGAGGGATTCAATATCTGGCTGTACTATAACGACGGCGTATTCGGTAGTTTTGTCACGCAGGGAAGTGTGAGGATCTCTCCGAATGCTTTCAAGAATATCATTCGTAAGAGCCAGATCGAAGCCGCCAAGGCTGCCGGCCGCGAAGAAGCTATGAAAGAGATGAACGGCCAGACGGAACAAAAACCGGCTGAAGTGAAGTAATTGCTAAAGAAGCCTTAAAGCCTGAAAGCCCCGATGATATTCGGGGCTTTTTTTTTATCTTAAACTGTCGGAGACCGTATAGGTTATCGGAACAGGTGCCATATAAGCGATGGTTCCTCCAATGACCCCTCCTGTTGTCATGGATAGACCCATCAGTGCCAAGCCGGCGTAACCAAAGATGTTGGAAGGTTCCCACTCATAAACGGGTTTTGAATCGCTGGAAATCAATATTGAGACAATAATTGTTCCGATCAGTCCACCCAACCCAACTCGTTCATCCATTCTACGATCATAGAATACAATCTTTTCTACTTGCTGCAGCAAGTCTTCTTGAACAGTCTTCGTTGCACTGTCAACCCAATAAAGCATATGTCCATCCGTCTCGATGGACGACGCGGTTGCGTATGTAGAGTCACGAAAGTAAATAGTTGCATTCCTGAGTCTTTTTGATGTCTCCGCGAAATCAGTGCAATCATCGCTGTGTCGAAGCGGTCTCGATGTGCATCCGATCAAGGTGAATAAAAATACAAAATAAGAAATTTCTCTTATCATATGAGAGATGTATGCCTGCTTGTTGCTTGATATAATAATTGATTTAAGTTCAGATTCTCTATCAACTGTTTTAGTTATCTTAAGCTATCGCTGACGGTATAGGTAATAGTAATAGGTTCCAAGTAAACGAACGATCCGCCAATGATCCCACCCGTTACCATTGCCATTGCTATTTGACTTAGTCCGTCATAACTGAAAATATGAGGGAATTTCCAAGAATAAAAAGGGCTCTCATCGTTCTCTATTGCAATCATCTTGGACGCCGCTATGGTCCCTATTAGCGCCCCAAGGCCGACCTGAGGTCCCATTTTTCGATCATAAAAAGTGATTTTCATAACGTTTCTCAACAGATCTTCCTTTTTTATTTTCGTCTTGCTATCAACCCAATACAACATGTGACCGTCTGTTTCTATAGATAAAGCGGTCGTGTAAGTTGAGTCACGGAAGTAAATGTTAGAGTGATTTGAATTCTTTGCAGTTTCAGCAAAATCACGAAAATCATCGCTGTATCGAAGCGGTCTCGATGTGCATCCGCTTATCATGATCCAGATAATAATAATGGTATGACCACGTAACATGTTTTTTTGGTAAGAATTTGACGGCCACAAACCTCTGTGTGAATTTCGAGCTGCAAAGGTGCCAACATTGTGCCAATCATAAATTTAATATTACATGGAGAATTGATTACATGGGGGCGGCAATAAATTCACACTGCCATGTAAATCTTGCAGGGGAGCGATGCGGGATGGAAATGCGATACGACCAAGTATCGCAGGTCAGTCGATGAGGCAAATGGATGTCTACGGAATCCCGTTCACCTCCCGGTCCATTTCCATTTGCTCTTGGCGGAGGACTGAGGGCGGGCGCTGAGGCTGTGCGATTTCATCTCGCGGTTTCGGACAAAATCATGGACCGCCGCGGCGACGGCGGCGATGGTCTCTTCTTTATGTTTCAATTTGTCCGGTGAGAATTCCTGCGCGACAAAACCGGTATCGAAATTTCCGTTGATGAATTTCTGATGTTCCATCACGAAAAGGCAGAACGGGATCGTGGTCTCTACGCCGACGATGGCATATTCCCGAAGCGCGCGGCGCATCCGTTCGATCGCTTCCTGACGGTTTTTTCCCCAGGCTGCGAGTTTGGATATCATCGGATCATAATAGATCTGGATGGTATCGCCCTCAAAAATACCGCTGTCCTCCCGAATGCCGGGTCCGTAGGAGGGTTCAAGATGTTCGATCTTGCCGATGGACGGAGCGAAATTGTTTTCGCAGTCTTCCGCGTAAATTCGGCACTCGATCGCGTGACCGTTGATGACGATATCTTCCTGTTTGAAGGGCAGTTTCTCTCCCGAAGCGATCAGTATCTGCTGGCGAACGAGATCGATACCGGTCACCATTTCCGTAACGGGATGCTCGACCTGCAAACGGGTATTCATTTCCAGAAAATAATAATTGCGTTCGGCGTCCACGAGAAATTCGAGCGTACCGGCGCTGAAATAGTTAGCTTCCCGCGCCAGCGCCAGGGCCGATTCCCCCATACGTTTACGCATCTCCGGTGTCACGATTGCGGAAGGGGATTCTTCGATGACCTTCTGGTGGCGGCGCTGAATGGAACATTCACGCTCGCCGAGATATACGATGTTGCCGTGCTCGTCGCCCAGAACCTGTATCTCGATATGCCGCGGCTGGGTCACGTATTTTTCGATATAAACGGTGTCGTCGCCGAAGGCCGATCGCGCTTCACCCTGCGCGCGGTCGATCGCTTCGTTCAGTTCGGTTTCTTTGTGAACGACGCGCATGCCCTTGCCACCGCCGCCGGCCGCCGCCTTGATCAGAATTGGAAAACCGATCGATTTCGCAACGGACATCGCTTCTTCTTTACTCTGAATGCCCGACTCGGTACCCGGAACCGTCGGCACGCCGCACTTCTTGGCTAATTTGCGCGCTTCCGTCTTCTGGCCCATCATGGCCATCGATTCGGCCGAGGGTCCGATAAATATCAGACCATAGTCTCTGACGAGTCTGGCAAAGTCGTCGTTCTCACTGAGAAAACCATAGCCCGGATGAATCGCGTCGGCTTTCGATTTTTTGGCCGCCTCTATGATATTCTCCATCACGAGATAACTCTTGGAGGAAGGCGCCTCGCCAACACAATAAGCTTCATCGGCCAGACGCACGTGCGCAGCGGTGCGGTCGGCTTCGGAGAAAACGGCCACGCTTGCTATGCCCATTTCACGGCAGGCGCGGATAATACGGATGGCTATTTCGCCGCGATTGGCGATGAGAATCTTTCGGATGTTTCTTTTCATGGGGTCTGGAATTTAGTTGGCGGATTCCTCCGTCACCAGCGTACCGTCGACCATACGGAGTATCCTCTTGGGGATCTTTTTAACAATTTGGTGATCGTGCGTCGCCATGATGATAGCGGTACCTTTTTCGTTGATCTTCATGAGCAATTGCATGATCTCCATGGACGTTTCGGGGTCAAGATTACCCGTCGGCTCGTCCGCGAGAATAACGATCGGATCATTGACCAGCGCGCGCGCGATCACGACGCGCTGCTGCTCCCCGCCGGAAAGTTCGTACGGCATCCGGTTCTTCTTATTGGAAAGGCCGACCTCGGCGAGAACTTTCATGACCTTTTTCGGAATGTCAAGTTTGTGTGTATCGGTGACCATCAGCGCAAATGCGATATTATCATACACGGAGCGGTCGCGGAGGAGTCGGAAGTCCTGGAAGACGATACCGAGTTGCCTGCGCAAAAAGGGGATCTCTTTTTTCTTGAGATTTTTCGACTCGAATTCGCCGATTGTTATTTCGCCGCGCGTGGGCAGAAGATCCATGTACAAAAGTTTCAGCAATGTGCTTTTGCCTGCGCCGCTGGGGCCGAGCAGATAGACAAATTCCCCGGGCTGGATCGACAGCGAAACGCCCGCGACGCTGGACTTGCCGTTGTAGTCGACGTATACGTTATTCAATTCAATCATTTATTCACCATACCGCACAACAAAAGATTTGGGATAGAAATTCTGCAATTTCGTTTTCAATTCATCCGCCTGGGCGCGTTCCGCATAGCCGCCGATCCGGACTTTCCAGGCTTTATCCACCCATTCGATAGTCACTTTTTCCTTGGTGCGAGCTTCGGCTTCCGCTTTGGCTTTTTGCGCGGCCGATTCCGTAGAAAAAGATCCGATCTGCAGCCAGTAGGCCGGTCCGGCGGGCGCGTATTTGCCCTTCATTTCGTTGATCCAGGCGTCGGGATAGCCGGATTCCCTGAATTTGGCTTTGGCCCTTTCCGCTTCTTCGTGCGTGGTGTATCCACCCGTCCAAACCTTCCATTTCCCGTCCTTGTCCAGGATCATGTACACCTCTTTGTTCTCAGGATTCGAAGAAAGGAGGGTATAATTCTTATAAGCATTTTCCGCGCTTCCCGCAAAAACCTGTACGCGGTATCTGGCGGCGCTGGCGGGCGTGATCTCTTTGTAATCCACGCGCTTGAGGCTCAGCGTGTCGGGTCTTGAAACGGAGTCCGGAGGCGTGAATTCGTCGTTGGGTAATTTTTCGTCGGCCAAAAAATCCAGTTTTTTGTTCTTATTCTTTTCAGATTCTTCCAGGGCCTTGGAAAAATCGGCGTCGGTTTTTTTGGCGGGCTGGGTCGTCGTGCAGGATACCAAGTATATACCACAGACGCTCAACAGAAGAAATTTCTTCATAAATCTGCTCCGATAATAAATTCCGGAATTATTCCGCTTTCCATCTGGTTTCACACTCGCCGCAGCGGCACTTGCTCCGAAGATAATTGTAAGAAAAAATACCCGTATCATGTCCGTCAGACCAGGTAAAGCGGAGCGCATAACGTCCCACTTCCTGTACGTCGCTCATGGCGATGTCTTTAAAATTACCGATATCCATAGACCCGTCCGTAACGGGCGGTCCGCCGTGTTTTGTGGCGTCGCACTGGGCGCAGGGGCAAACCGAACGCAGGTAATCGAAACCGTAAGCGCTCACATGTTCGTCTCCCCAAACGATCGTCATTATTTTTCCGCCGCGGTCGATGGTCACGTCAACGGCCGTAAGTTCCTTTACTTGCATAATCCCTTTATGAATTGAATGATCTCTCGGTGTATGACCGTTTTATCGTAATCCACCGTAGCGACATGGTAACTGTTTTCCAGAACTACTGTTTTCTTATTGGCCGAATGTAAACCGCGGTACAACAGATCCAGGTTTTTGAAATCGAATGTGTGATCTTCTTTGGCATGGATCAGGAGGACCGGGCATGTTACTTGTCCTACCTGCACGCGCAATTCTTTGAGAAATTTCTGAAGTTCAGCGATGCTTCGTACCGGCATAAGATCGTAATGAACCTCTTTGGCCTTTGCGTCCGGATCTTTGATGTCCGGTCCGTCGTACTTCCTGATAAATCGGACAAAGTATTTGACGGCCGGCAGAAAAACAAGTTTCCAGTCAAAAATTCTAAGTCCGGATGAAATCGTGATCACACCGGATACCGGTTGATACGAAGCGGCGTAAAGACTCAAGCATCCGCCCATCGACTGGCCGCACAGAAAGATCTGTGAATACTTGGACCGGAGTTCCGTGATCTTATTCTCAACAGCTTTGTACCATTCGATCCAGCTTCTTTTTTCCATATCTTCGGCGGTCGTGCCGTGGCCCGGAAGCAGAATCCCGATAGAATCAAAACCCGCTTCAAAGATCTTTTCTCCCAATTCCCTCATCGAATGACAGGACGAGGTGAATCCGTGTACGAGAAGAACGGCCGCCGGGTTTCCCGGCCTGGTAAAATAAAAAGGCTCGGCGCCTTTTAATACGGAATGGGACAACAATAAACCTATTTGAATTGTTCCAGTTTAGTCTGAATGCCGGAAATATCGATACCGTCCATTGAACCTTCTTTTTCCAGTTTGTCGATCAGTTGACTGATGCCGCCGATAGCCTCTTTGACGATGGCGATGGTCTCGGGCGTCAGAACCGGTTTGCCTTCTTTGGCGGCCTTAAATCCGTCTTCAAGGGCGCGTCCGATGTTTTCGATCGGTGTCAGACCCAGCATGCGCGCGGCGCCTTTGATACTGTGCGAGGTGCGGTGCAGAAGTTCGATCGCTGAGGGGTTGGTCGGGTTTTTTTCGATCTCCTTCATCTTATCGTTGAGAATGACAAGGTTCTCCGCGCTTTCGGCTTTGAAAACCGCCATGATCTCCATCATTTCTTCTTTTGAGAATTCCATTGGCGCCTCGCTGATTTATTCCACAAGACAATGTAAAGGTTTTGATTTAAAACTTCAATCCTGGAAAAAAAATAACCGGAGCCGCCGCCGCAACACTTAGTTTTGCCTCCTATAGAAATTGCATTGGAAAATTTCCAATAATTTGAATACATTCGCTTGTTCACCAATTATGTTATTCTATGCCGTCCATTCTTCTTGCTACGCACAATAAAAAGAAGATCGAGGAGATCCGCGCCATTCTGAATGGCCATCCGCTTGAACTTCACACCACGCAGGAATTTCCAGACCTCAAAGAACCGCACGAGGATCAGGATACGTTTCACGGTAACGCATTGAAAAAAGCCGTTGAGATCTTTCAGGCTACGGGAATGAATGCTCTGGCGGACGATTCCGGTCTCGAAGTGGATGCCCTTGGCGGACGGCCCGGTGTTTTTTCCGCCCGTTATGCCGGTGACGGGCATCCGTACGCGGAGAATAATAAAAAAGTCCTCATGGAACTGGCCGGCATACCCGACGATCGCCGGACGGCTCGATTTCATTGTGTGCTGGCGTTTGTAGGTCGCGACAGAGAGGGCCGCTATTTTGAGAGGTTTTTTGACGGCGTCTGCGAAGGACGCATCAACCACGCGCCCGTCGGGGAATTCGGGTTCGGTTACGATCCTATTTTCTTTCTTCCGGAGTTCGGCAAGACCATGGCGGAATTGGATCCCGGGATCAAGAACCGGATCAGCCACCGCGGCCGGGCCTTGGAAAAATTCAAAAAATTCATTGACGTGGAATATCCGAGGTGATCCATGAGAATTGCTTTTATTGACTGCTCGTCGGGAATAAGCGGCGATATGCTTTTAGGGGCCCTGGTGGATGCGGGCCTGTCGCTGACCGTGCTGAAGAACGAATTGGCCAAACTGCCGATCCGTGACCAATTCAGGATCATGATGAGTCAGACCAGGCGCGGCGCAATCTATGGAACGCGGATCGAATCGGCCTGCGACGAAACGCTGGATCATCGTTTTCTGGGCGATATTACCGGGATCATCCAGGCCAGTTCTCTCGATGCTTCTGTCAAAGAACGGGCGGTGCGTATCTTCACAGGCCTTGCCGAAGCAGAGGCGGTCGTTCACCAAACGTCGGTCGACCGGGTTCATTTGCATGAAGTTGGTGCACTGGATTCCATCATAGATGTGACCGGCTGTTCGATAGCGCTGCAAATCTTAGGTATCGAAAAGATCTATACGACACCGATCAATGTGGGAGGCGGTACGGTCACTTGTTCGCACGGCGTCGTCCCTGTTCCTGTTCCGGCCGTTAAGGAATTGCTCAAAGGTTATCCAACCGAATCCGCTTCGACCGCTGTTGGAGAACTCTGCACGCCGACGGGCGCCGCCATCATCAGGGCCTTGTCTCATGGTGTGAAACAAGAGATACCCATGCAGATCCGCGCCACCGGCTACGGCGCGGGCAGTAAAACGTTTGAGGGAGTCTCCGGATTATTGTCGGTTACGATAGGGGACGTATAATAAGAGTCGAAATACGGCTGAAGAACATTGAGCAAGAAATGAAAAATGTCAAATCCGGTCGGAATTATTACTCTTCCTTTTCCCAGTTGATCTTTCCCAGCATACTGCCCATCATATCCTTATAAGTTACGCGCGACTCCAGCCAGTCTTTGCTGAGAGAACTGTTTTGATGCAGGCCCTCGAGTACGAACTCCATGGCCGAGGCCACGGCATTCTTATTCGCACTATCCGGTTTCATGTACTTCAGCGCCGTTTCTTTCAATGTGGGGATCTTATCGAGTTGCGCGAAGTACTCATCGAACGGCGTGTCGTTGGAGATATCCAGCCTGTTACCGCTGGCGAACCAGCCCAGGATTTGCTGGTAGACCGGCAGGTCTTTTTTGGAAAGAGGGTCGGGGAAATAATTCTTGAATACGGATTTGATCGCACGTCCGATAAGAACTTTGGCGACATTGGCCATACCCTGTTGCTCACCTTCGTACACCAATTCGATCTTGCCCGTGATCGAAGGAATAAGATAGTACAGATCGCAGATACGCGGGAAGGCCGTTTTTTCCTTCAGCGCGATCGCGCGCCGTTCCGCCGTGCTGATCAGATTCTCCAGGCATGAGATCGTGAGACGCGCGCTGACCCCGGACTTGTGATCGATGAATTCGCTCGCCCGCGCCTGGAACGCGATGCTCTCGATGATCTCTTTGAAATAATGCGGAACCGGTATATCGTTTTCTTCGCGCTTTTGCCAGGCCTCCTGCTCCGTAATCCGCATGCCGTCTTCGACCGTGAGCGGGTAATGCGTCAGGATCTGGGAATCGATGCGGTCTTTGAGAGGCGTGATGATATTGCCGCGGTTGGTGTAATCCTCCGGATTGGCGGAGAACACGACCAGGATGTCGAGCGGAATACGGATATTGAAGCCGCGGATCTGGAAGTCCTTTTCTTCGAGGATATTGAACAAGCTGACCTGAATGCGCGGCTGAAGGTCGGGCAATTCATTGATCGCAAAAATTCCGCGGTTACTGCGGGGGATGACACCGAAGTGCATGACGCGCTCATCGGCGTAGTGGAGTTTCTGTGTGGCGGCTTTGATCGGATCGATGTCCCCGATCAGGTCGGCCACGGTCACGTCGGGCGTCGCCAGCTTTTCCCCGTAACGCTCTTCCCGTCCCAGCCACCGGATCTCGGTCTTGTCGCCGTCCTTTTCCACCATGTCGATCGCCACGCGCGAGATGGGCGCAAAAGGATTATCATTGAGCGGTGCGTCCTTGATCACAGGGATCTCTTCGTCGAGAAGATTGACCAGGCTCCGCAGGATTCGCGTTTTCGCCTGGCCGCGAAGACCGAGGAGAATAAAATCATGTTTGGACAGGACGGCGTGTATCAACTCCGGAATGACCGTTTTATCATATCCGATAATACCGGGGAAGATATTCTTGCCATCGCGCAGCAAGCGGATCAGATTGGAGCGTATCTCGTCCTTGACGCTTCGTACCTGATAACCGGATTTTCTCAACTCACCGATGGTCTGAGGTCTGGGCATACTGGGCCTTTCAATTAATTGTCTTTCAAATGGTATCGCAACCGGGACGAAAAAATCTAATGACGAGGACTGCGAATTGCAAATAAAAAACCGCCCTGCCTCCGGCAGAGGCAGGACGGTTCAGATCAAACGGTCGCTATTTTTTCGCGGAATCGGGTGTTGCCGTTTCAAACGGTGTCGGCATGGTCGGCGGAACTTTCGCGTTGAGTTCGGTCAGGATCGTTTCCGTCAGATCCGCTCCGGCATCGCCGTAGACGACCAAACCTTCCATGGGGGTTCCCAGGATGACGGTATAGCCGTGATCCTTTCCGTATTTATTGATGAAATTGCTGATATCCTGAAATATCGGTTCCAGCAGCTGCGCCTGTTTCTGCTGCAATTGCTGCTGATGCCCCTGCTGGAGCTGATAGAATTCGTTTTGCTTCTTCTGGAATTTTTCGATCTGCGGGGCGAGCGCCTGCTGGGTCAGCACCTGCAGTTTCTTCTGAAGTTCCGCATCCATGGACTGCAGTTCCTTGTAACGGCCTTCGAGCTCCTGCTGGGCCTGGGCGGATTCCAACTGCATTCTTTGCTGGACGGCCATAGCGGGCTTGTATTGCGCAAGCAACACGTCGGACTTGACATACCCGATCTTGACATTTCCGCCGTTGAAATGAACGAACAGCAGATAAAGTGCGGCGATCAGCGCGAGGCCGGCCGCGGCAAAAAAGCCGTACATCAGTTGTGTCGTTTTTTCGTTGTGAATTTCTTGGGACATGATGGTATCTCCTTTATGATGATGGATCAGTATCTTTTTTATATCGGTTGGAAATGAGCTGGCTGATGCTCATGAGCAACGGGTAGGCTTCGACGTCTTCCGCGATGGTGTCTACCGAAGCCGATTTCACGGCAACGGCTTTTCGTTCGTCGAAGACCGCAAACTTGAATTTACATCGTTGGAAGAGTTCGAGCAGCTGCGTATGCAGGAACGGGTTTTCGAAGACGGTATCGATCGCTTCCTTTTCGTAATCGGAAAAAACGATGCCGTGTTTCTGGTACGAGTATTTCTTAGACTGAAAAACGGCCGGCGCATAGAATTCCACATCGAGCGATTCCCGGATATCGGCCTGCGGGTT
This sequence comes from uncultured Bacteroidota bacterium, assembly GCA_964415295.1. GTDB lineage: Bacteria > CLD3 > CLD3 > SB21 > SB21 > SB21. Next base: position 54,521 of record CAYPYN010000001.1, on the reverse strand, counting down.
GACGATGGCCATTCGAAACGTCTGCTCGGCGCGTATCGCGATCGTGAGCAAAGCCTGTTCACCGATGATGGTCCGCCGGTCGGCAAATTCTTTTCCCAGATACACCAGCGATGTACGGATGTCCGTACCGCCGTCGCGGATGGTATAGCTGTATCCGCGTTCGGTCACGATCCTTGAGTGTTGGAAATATTCTCTCTGAAAATGAGCGAGGTTGGATCCGTTGTTGATCGAAGCGATCTTGAATATATCCAGAACGTCGCGGTCGTCCAGCGTGAGGGTCCAGAAGCGTCTGATGAACCAGGCAAGGATTGCGACCACGGCGGTGAAACTTACCAGCAGCCATAGCGCTTTATTCTCACCACGCACCGCCAATAAGATAGTCTGACCGATCAGGTAGAATCCGGCGGCGATGACCGCCATAAGAATGATGAAACCCAGCCCTTTGCGGAAAAAGGCCATATTGTGGGAATTGAGGAGCGTCAAGAGACCGGCCCATGGGTCGGCGCCGAAGACCGGCCGACCTTCTTTTCTTCACCTCGCCGCAGACGGGCGATATTCTCGCGATGCGTGTAAGTAATAAGGAGAGCCACCAGGAAACTGAACCATATCAGATGAATGGATACAGTGCCGGCCGCGAAAAAGATCTGAATCAAGACAAGGAGAGGGAAAGTCCAGGCGCCGGTGATAGAACCGAGAGAGACGTAACGGAACAAAGCCAGTATGATCAGGAAGACGAGGAAACAGATACCTACTTCGGCCGGAGCGACCCCCAGCACGGCGCCGGCCACGGTCAATACGCCTTTACCGCCTTTGAAACCGAAGAAAACCGTCCAGATATGACCCGCCACCGCCGCCACGCCGGCCAGAATCCGTACCAGCGTTTCATCGATGAACGGCAGGCCTATCCCCGGAAACAGCATGGGCGCAACCAGAATGGCCGCACAAAATCCTTTGGCGGCATCAACGATCGCGACTACCGCGCCCCATCGGGGTCCAAGCAGACGGATGGCGTTGGTCATCCCGGCATTACCGCTTCCCGTAGAACGCACGTCCACGCCTTTGATTAATCGGGACAGAATGATGCTGGGGGAAATGGAGCCCAGCAAATAAGATATTAACAGAATGAGAAAAAGTGAAAGCATAATCCAAAATCGTTATTTACCAACTTTGAAAAACCGGCTGAAATTATAACAAAACCGAACTCTAAATACAATAAAAATGCTCGGGTCTTTCAAAGGCATGTATTGGCAGGCCGGGTGGCGAAAAAAGGCCTGTTTCATCCGGCTTGGACAGCCCGTAAAGCTAACAATAGCTTGATTCTTAGGCCAAAAAAAACTACTATCTTAAATCATGGAAGAAATCATTGTGACATCCGTTTGCCCGTCTTGTCATCAGTCGTTATTTCCGCTCAATCAGATTCATTACGCCGAACGGAGATGGCACATACGGCTTTTGTGTCGTAACGAGTCCTGCAATTTTCATCACCAGTTCGATCTTACTATGTCGCCGATGGTCTTTGAGATCTTTGAGATGGATTTCAAATACGTGCTGGATGAGCCCAACGCGCAGGACCATTCCGGCGGATACCATCCTATTTCTCTGTTCATACTGTACATGATACAATTGCTGGGACGGACATCCCTGCGCTATTTGGGGGAGCAACTGCATTTCAAATATGCCGATCTGGAGCAATATCTGACCGGCCTCTCCGAGGATGATCTGATCGGTTTCGACGGAAAATACTCCCAGATCTCCGAACGCGGAGAGAAACTCCTCATGACGGCGCTTACGCAGAAACAGGAGGAATTTGCCAGGCACCGCCATATGGATATCCATGGACTGGTAGGGAAACTGACCGATCTGCTTATGCAGGAAAACATTACGGCGTTTAATGCCGAACGATCCAGGATGGAGCATGTGGCGCTGGATTTTTCGTTGATCGATTTTTCAGGACGGACCTTGCGGCAGGCGAACCTGCGGAAGATCAATTTCTCCAACGCGCGGTTTGATCTTTGTTTGTTTGAACACTGCAATTTCAACGCCGCTACGATGGACCGGGCCAGTTTCAAAAAAGCGCATCTGGTGGATTGTCAGTTCCAGCGGACCCGTATGACGGAATCGGACCTGTCCTCCGCAATCTTTGAAAAATCGTTCCTCGTAGAGTGCGATCTGTCGCGCGCCAATGCGTTTCATACGTCGTTTAAACAATGCAACCTGCGGGCCAGCAATTTCTCCGGGGCCAATTTACGCGCGGCCAACTGCAAACAATCGGATCTGACGCGGTGCGTGCTCCGGGAAGCGGATATGACCGGAGCCAACCTCTGGGAAACGATATTGAACGAAGCCGACCTGGACCAGACCGAACTCAATAAAGTACAGATCAGTTTAGAAACCAAATTTCTGGACGCCAGGCATCTGCCGTCGGCCCGGAATATTTCTAAACAACTGTGGGAAAAACTACAGGTTCAAAACAAATCTCTCCCGGATTACGACGTATACCGTAACGGGCAAACCAAACCGCACCGGCCGTAACGCAGCGATCGTTTCATGAAAGTCATCTGGTTCTCTGAAATAAAGTGGAATTTCCTTACCCACCGCCATCATCATCTGATACGTCATTTCCCCGATGATTGGGAGATCCTTTTTGTTGAGAATTTTGCCGTTGGCAAAAAAAGCCACTTTCTGCCGCGCCGGGACGGGAAGGTGACCTATGTGACCATTCCAAATTTCAAGGGCACGGAGTATCCCGCGGTCAATGCTCTGCAGAACCAGTCCTGGTTCCGCGCCGTTTTCACATTCCTTTTTCTCTGCTGGACCCGATTGATTCTGCTTATGACCGGTTTTTCCGGATCCAATCGTATCGTATTCACGTCCAATATATATTTTGCCGATATTATTCGCCGTCTGAAGAAGGGCTTGACGGTATACGACTGCAACGACTACCCGATGGGATTTTCCGGAGCTCTGAAGGTCACGGAAATGTATTTCAAAAGGACCGTTGAAGTTTCGGATGTGGTGTTGACGGTTTCCGACAAACTTCTGGAGGATGTCAAGAAATACAAGAGCGAGAACGGACACGTGGTCGGCAACGGGGTGGATTACGATCTTTTTGCCTGCAATGCGTTGCTTGGCGAACCTTCCGATATAACCCGAATCGCAAAGCCCATTGCGTTCTACGCAGGAGTGGTATCCGACTGGTTTGATTTTGAGCTTGTGGAACGACTCGCAAAAGAGGCGCCCGAGATCTCCGTGGTCATTGTCGGGCCTGTCATCTCCCCCCATGTGAAAGAATATGTGGATCGTCTGACGTCGCTGAGCAACGTTCATTTTTTGGGAATGCGGAAACACGATCAATTGCCGGCATACGTCCACGCATCGCAGGTTTGCATGATACCATTCAAAAAAACGCCGCTCATCGAAAGATTTAGCCCGAATAAGATGTACGAATACCTTGCGGCCGGTCGGCCGGTAGTAACGCTGGATTACACGGAGGAGATCAAACGACTCCGGGAAAACATCCACGTGGCGGAATCACAGGAAGAGTTTGTTCGTTTAGTAATCAAAGCCGCCAAGGGTCTTCCGGATGAGACGCGCCTGCAGAGGATCGCATTTGAAAACAGCTGGAAAAGCCGGTCGGATGAGGTGGTACGGCTGATCCGGAACGCCTTGGTAAGGATGGCGAAATGAAAGCTTCGTTGTACGTATTTTTTCTTTCCGCTTTTCTTCTGACGGCGGGCGGAAGGATCGCCTCCAGCGATGAAACGGCGTTCTTCCTGGAAACCCAAAGCCTGGTAGAACATGGAACGCTGGCCATTCCCGACTCCATCGTGAGCAACGGTTCTTACGGCAAGGACGGAAGATTCTACGTCGGCGGCGGATTAGGGTATACGTTACTGTCCGTTCCATTCTATGCGGCCGGTAAGGCGGCGGTTCACGTTCTGCCGATCCCGGAGGCCTACCGGACTTTTATTCTGAAAGGAAGTTTGTCGCTGACCAATCAATTTGTCTGCGCGCTGATCGGCGTCTTATTCTTTGCTTTCGCACGCAGGTTGGGATATTCGTCCCGTCTGTCCTTTTTTCTGACAGCGGCACTGCTTTTTTCTACCAATCTATTCCCTTACGCCAAATCTTCCATGAGAGAGCCTTTGATCACGCTGTGTCTGCTGGCCGCGGCTTATGGTCTGTTTGTTTTCAAAACGGAAAGGAAGAAACGGTATCTTCATTTGGCCGGGTGGGCTCTGTTTTATTTATTGAACACCAAAATCTCTTTTCTGATCATCCTTCCGGTTTTTGCCGTTTATTTCATCATGATCTGGGACAGAGGGGTCTTTCGTACGCACGGGATGCGCGGCGTCGGGCGTCTCTTTGCCAATCCTTCCTTCTGGAGGGACGGAATGATCCTGATTGTTTGGATCGTTGCGGCGGGTGTGGTGATTGTTGTCTATAATTATGCGCAATTTGGCGACATCTTCTCTTCCGGTTATACGCATAAGCCTCAGCCTTTTAATTACCCTTTGTGGCGCGGTTTGTACGGATTGCTGCTCAGCCCTGGAAAGAGTTTTTTCCTCTATGCACCTATGACCCTGATGATCTTTGCCGCGGCCGTGCCGTGGTCCCGTAAATTTCCAGGCGAAGCGGTGCTGGCGGGTTTGCTCACACTGGTCATGCTGATCCTCCATGCAAAATATTTTGCATGGGCCGGGGACGGGAGCTGGGGACCAAGGTATCTGATCCCGCTCATACCATTTTTGATTCTCCCCGCAGGGGAAGTGATTCAAAATTCTTTGGAACAAAGGAAAAAAATAGTTAAATTCGCGGCGATTTTCCTCAGTGCGGTTGGTCTGGTGATCCAGATCGGGGGCCTGAGCGTATACCTGGGAAGTTACCTGCGTTATATCGGTGAATACCCGTACACGAGGGATTTCTCGGATCCGGAATTTTTGTATAAGAGCCGGTATATACCGTCATATTCTCCGGTCGTCGGGCATTGGAAACTGCTCGGTTTGTCCGTGCAGAAGCATCTGGACGGCGAAATCGGAAACCTTCGGATCACGGATTCACAACAAAGGATCCCGATTTCCGATCCGAACGCTGTTATCAACCTGATCGACTATTGGTTCATGTACCTTTATTATGCCGGGATCAAAACGTTTTGGATCATGTTATTGCTTACGATAAATATATTGCTGGCCGCCGGAACAGGATATTGGGCCTTTCGCAAGTACGCGAAGAAGGAAGCAGGTGGGCGTGATTAGAGTGCTGGTGATAGTTCCCGCTTACAACGAAGAAATGAATATTGCGGCCGTGGTCAGAAATATTTTTGAGGTTCGCAAGAAACTTGTTGATGCCGTCCTCGATGCGGCCATCATCAATGACGGCTCGAAGGACAATACGCTGATGGTGGCGGAAACGACGGGCGCTATCGTTATCGATCTGCCGTACAATCTCGGGATCGGCGGCGCCGTGCAAACCGGATTCAAATACGCGTTTGAAAACGACTACGATGTGGCCATTCAGATCGACGGCGACGGCCAGCACGATCCGGCTTTCATACCGGCCATGATCGCTCCGATCGTTGCCGGTTCGCACGATGCGGTGATCGGTTCGCGTTTTCTGGAAGCCGGAAGTTCCGGTTTCCGGTCTACCTTCTTAAGACGGATCGGCATCAAGATATTTGAGTGGATCAATTCGCTGATCATTCGGCAGAAGATCACGGACAATACGTCGGGCTTTCGTGCGTTTAACCGGAAAACCATCCAACTGCTGGCCGGTGAATATCCGTCGGATTATCCGGAACCCGAATCGGTGATCGTACTGGGACTGCGTAAATTCAGGATCGCGGAGATACCTGTGGTCATGAAAGAAAGGCAGGGAGGTCAATCTTCGATCCGTTCATGGATCTCCGCCTATTACATGGTCAAGGTTCTGCTGGCCATTTTTGTGAACGTTTTTAAGAAAAAGGGATGATGGAACAGGGAATGGTAGAGATTTGGCGCATACAAGTGGTGGCGATTGCCGTAAGCCTCGCCGTGATGCTGTTTGTATTCGAACTGATACGCCGAAAGAAACTGCGTGAAAAATACTCGCTGGTTTGGTTCGGCGCCGGCATCGTCATGATCCTTTTCTCGGTATGGAGGGACCTGCTGGATAGAGTGGCTCACGCTCTGGGAGTCGGCTATGCTCCTGCGTTGCTTTTCCTTGTGGCGCTTTTCTTCGGCATGGTTCTGATGATTCATTTTTCCGTGGTCATTTCCGAATTGACCGAGAAGAATAAGACGCTGGCTCAGGAAATCGCGCTGCTGAGAACGGAATTGAAGAAGTTGAAAGATGAACGTCAATCATCCTGAGTACTGGGACCGGATCTACCGTGAAGAGCGGCCGCGTTGGGATCTGGGCGGGCCGACCCCGGTATTTGAAGCCTGGCTGGCGTCTCGTCATACGCTTGGGAAAGGCCGTATCGCGATTTTGGGATGCGGTAACGGACACGACGCACTGCTATTTGCAGAAAACGGTTTTGAGGTTTCAGCTGTCGATTTTGCGGCGGAACCTCTGGCCACCCTGAAGGCGAATATTCCGCCGCACGTGAAAAATATCGATCTGGTGAAAGCCGACTTATTCGGTATGCCGGAAAAATTTAAGGGCTATTTTGATTTCGTACTGGAATATACTTGTTATTGCGCCATCGATCCGGAACGGCGGGACGAATACGTAAAGGCCGTTCAACAACTGCTGAAGCCCGGCGGCCATCTTATCGGTCTTTTCTTTCCGACAGACGGAAGACCGGGCGGACCGCCGTTCGCCATTCGATACGAGGAAGTGGATGAAAAATTCGGAAACGCCTTCAAAACAATCACGGATGAAATTCCGACCAACTCCGTTCCCAAACGGCTCGGAAAGGAGCGCTTTGTTGTTCTTCAGAAAATATAGTTACCTGCTGGTCGCGATCGGGATGTGGTCCTGCGGGCCATCGCTGAGCGATGAAGAAACGAAACTGGCAGAACTGATCGATTATCACCGGAAACTGAGACCGGGTTTCGAGATCCAGGATGCCTATAAGCTGCTGTATCAGGGTAATCTTGGCATCGAACATATCATGGGCGATACCATTGCCGCCAAGGAGTACCTGGATTACGAAATGGCCTCGATCAATGCCGGAGAATTTCCCGAGGAACCCCTGATCGAAAATATTTCAACGGATAGTTCCATCGTACGGATCAATCTCAGGCCTTTCAAACGACTCGGTCTCGATGCGACCACGCTCTGGCGCGTGATGGTGGTGTCTTCGCAGAGCTATCCGAGGATCAACGAAAAATTTTTGCACAGCTGGAAGCTCTGCCTGGCATTGTGCGAGGACGGGGTACTGCCTTTTGAGCCTGAAAAAGTGCGTTTATTTGAAGATCAGATGCGTAACAATCATTACAGGAGTTCGCATCATTCCAATCAGTACACCGATACTTACAAGCCGGCTTACCGCGTGGTATTGCTGAACGAATTCAAGAAATCATTTCAAATATCATTTAATTAGTAAAAGAGGAAAGCGTGGAAGAAGAATTACTTAAAGTTCGCCGTGAGAAACTGGATAAATTACGCGAAATAGGGATCGAGCCATACCCGTACAAATATCAACGTGAATATTTCTCCAAAGAACTGCTGGAGCAATTCGACAAACTGGGTGTGAAGGACGATACGCAGTTGGACAGCCCGGAGGCCGTGCGTGTTCAGGTTTGCGGGCGCATCATGTCCCTCCGCAGTAAAGGCAAGACGGCTTTTGCGCATATCATGGATCCGCACGGACGTATTCAGATCTATGCGCGCAAGGATGCTCTGGGTGAGACGATGTATGAGGCCTTCAGCAAGCTGTTTGACCTGGGCGACATCATCGGCGTCAAAGGTATTCTCTTCAAGACGCACACCGGCGAGATCACCATCAAAGCGGAGGAGATCACCCTGCTGTGCAAAAGCCTGCGGTATCTGCCGGCCGGTAAAGAGAAAGTACTGGAGGACGGAACCGTACAGCGGTTCAGCGACGTGGAGGACATCGAATTCCGCTACCGCCAGCGTTATGCCGACATGATCACGCATCCCGAAGTGCGCGACGTATTCGTCAAACGCAGCAAGATCATTTCGGCCATCCGGGAATTTCTCAATAAACGCGACTACTTGGAAGTCGAAACACCGATCCTGCAGCCGTTGTACGGCGGCGCCTCGGCAAGGCCTTTTGTGACCCATCACAATGCGCTGGACGTCAAACTTTACATGCGCATTGCGCTGGAACTTTACCTGAAGCGCCTCATCGTCGGCGGATGCGAAAGGGTGTATGAGATATCCAAGATCTTCCGCAACGAAGGCATGGACCGCTTTCATAATCCCGAATTCACCATGCTGGAATTCTACGAAGCGTATTCTGATTTTTACGATCTGATGACCCTAACCGAAGACATGCTGGCCTTTGTGGCGCAGCAGGTCATCGGTTCCACGAAATTCGAAACGATGGGGCATGTCGTCAATTTCGCTCCTCCGTATGAGCGTCTGAGCATGTTTGATGCGATCAGGAAATATGCGGATTTGGACGTATCCGGGATGCCGGAAGAAGCGCTTCGCGCGGAATGCCGTAAGATGGAGATCCCTCTGGAGAAATCGTGGGACCGCGGAAAGATCATCGACGAGATCTTCAGTGTCAAAGTACAGGAACACCTTATCCAGCCGGTATTTATCATGGAGCAGCCGATCGAGATTTCTCCGTTGGCAAAAAAGCATCGTTCGAAAAAAGGCGTGGTGGAACGATTCGAACTGTTCATCCTGGGGAGCGAAGTGGCCAATGCGTTCAGCGAATTGAATGATCCTATCGATCAGCGTCAGCGGTTCGAGGCGCAAATGGGTCTGCGTGCGCGGGGCGATGAAGAGGCCCAGATGCTGGATGAGGATTTTCTGCGCGCGATCGAATACGGCATGCCGCCGACGGCTGGGGAAGGCATCGGCATCGACCGTCTTGTGATGATGCTCACCGGGCAGGAATCGATTCGTGATGTTCTGTTCTTCCCGACGATGAGACCGGAGTAAAGAAATATATATTGACCAAAAATAAGTATTTTTGTGCTTCTTGCGCTTTTTTGTGGCTAATTAATGATGTCTTCCTTCAAAAAAATACTGATCATAATAGCTGAATTCCTGCTGATCGATAAGTTCGGCCGAAAAGTGCTGTTCTTTTTCTCCGGTTTGGGCGAGTCGATCATGCTGCTTTACTTCGCCATCAAAAATCTGCGATACGTGCACCGCGACCGGAAACTGGTATTGGAGCAAATGGTGATCGTCGGCGTGAACTCCATTCCTCTTGTGATCGTTTCGGCAACGTTTGCGGGTATGGTGAGCGCGGTTCAGGCCGGATACCAGCTGGAGGGATTCGGTTCGCCCAATATGTTCCTCGGATCGGCCACGGCGCGCGCGATCACGACGGAACTGGCGCCGGTTCTGACCGGACTCGTTCTATCCGGACGTTTCGGCGCTTCGATCGCCGCCGAGATCGGAACGATGCGTGTGACCGAGCAGATCGACGCGTTGGAAACCATGGCCATTGATCCGATCCGTTATCTGGCCACGCCGCGCCTTCTGGCCGGCATCATCATGTTACCGGTTCTCATTATCTTTGCCGATTTTATTGCGATCTTCGGTTCCATGTTTGTGGGCTATGTATCCATGGACGTGGCGCCGCAGGCGTTCTTTGCGAGCATTCAGAGGTTTATGGAATTGAGGGATTTTTTCGCCGGCATGGTCAAGGCCCTGCTCTTCGGAGCTTCTACATCGTTAATCGGCTGTTACGTCGGATTTGCCACGGAAGGCGGCGCGGAAGGAGTCGGGAATGCCACGATCCGCGCGTTCGTTTTGTCTTCGGCCGCGATACTTGTGAATGATTATGTGGTGGCATCCATATTCTTCTTATAGTAATGAATAATGAGTAATGAATTAATGGTCCAATGACTCAATTCTTCCAATGATTCAGATCACTAAATTACATAAATCGTTTCGCGACAAAAAGATCCTCAACGGTGTTGATCTCCAGATCGAAACCGGCAAGATCACCACGATCATCGGCCGTTCGGGATGCGGCAAAAGCGTTCTGCTCAAACACATCATCGGGCTACTCAGGCCCGACATGGGAAAAGTCACGATCGAAGGCGAAAATCTGAACGACATGTCGTCAGAGGAGCTCTTTGAAACACGCAAGAAAATGGGGCTGGTCTTTCAAAACGGCGCGTTATTTGACTCTATGAATGTGGAAGAGAATATCGGACTGGGTTTGAGGGAACATACAAAATTATCCGAAAAAGAGATCTCCGACAAGATCGTTCGCCTGCTGGAAATGGTTGGTCTGCCGGGAATAGAAAAATACAAGCCTTCCGAACTTTCCGGCGGTATGAAAAAGCGGGTCAGTCTCGCGCGCGCGCTGGCGATGGATCCGAAGTATGTATTGTATGACGAACCCACCACAGGTCTTGACCCGGTCATGTCGGCCATCATTGACGACCTGATCATTCGTTTGAATAACGAACTCAACATTACCTCCATTGTCGTGACTCACGACATGCGTAGTGTGTATACCATATCCGATCATGTGGCGATGCTGCATTACGGGGTGGTTCGGTTCAAAGGAACCACGGATGAGTTGAAGGCCACCGACGACGCCGTTGTACGGCAATTCATCGAAGGAAATATTGAGGGTCCCATCCAGCCGGTTCTAAAAGACGGCCGTTAATCGTTCTTCCTTAGGTTTGTTGTTCCCTGCCCACTATTGAATTTTTCAACACTCCCGTCTCCTACAGCATCTTAACTTCATTACCAGTCATAACTTTTCCTCCCGGTTCAAAACATTACTATAAATCATGTCAAAACATGACCTACGTCAGCGTTTTAGGCGTCCTTTTTTATTAAATTAAGGCGGTTAATAACATCGTTATCAGGAGGAAATATGGCTAAGTACAAAATTGCGTGGCTTCCCGGGGACGGAGTTGGAGTGGAAGTTCTTGAAGCTGCGAAGATCGTTTTGGATAAATTGAAACTGGATGCCGAATACATTCACGGAGACATCGGCTGGGAATTCTGGTGCCAGGAAGGCGACGCCCTGCCTCAGAGGACGTTGGACCTGTTGTATGAAGTGGACGCGGCGATGTTCGGCGCGATCACGTCGAAACCCGTGAAGGATGCGGAGGCTGAATTGGCCAAAGATCTCAAAGGCAAAGGTCTGATCTACCGTTCGCCGATCGTGCGCATGCGACAGATCTTTGATCTTTATACGTGTCTGCGGCCCTGCAAAGCGTATCCCGGCAATCCGCTGAATTTCAAAGAGAATATCGATATGGTGATCTTTCGGGAAAATACGGAAGACCTGTATGCGGGAGTGGAATTCAATCCCGTTCCGCAGAAAATGTCCGATACGCTGGCCGAATTGAGCAAGAATTTTGCTCCGTTCAAGTCATTGAAGTCGGATGAATTTGCTATTTCCTGCAAGATCAACACGAAAAAAGGATCGGAACGCATTGTCCGCGCCGCGTTCGAATTCGCGCGCAAATTCAAGCGCAAAAAAGTTACGGTCGTTCACAAAGCCAATGTTGTGCGTGCCACGGACGGAATGTTCTTCGATATCGCCAAATCGGTGGCGAAGGAATTCCCAGAGATCCAGATGGACGACGCCAATATCGACGCGATGACGATGTGGCTTTTGAAAAACCCGCTCAGCTATGACGTGCTGGTCGCTCCCAATCTTTACGGCGATGTGATCTCGGACCTTGCGGCGCAATTGGTCGGCGGACTCGGTTTCGGTTGTTCGGGCAATATCGGCGAGAAGCTGGCTGTATTCGAACCCAGCCACGGTTCCGCTCCAAAATATTCCGGCATGTATAAAGTCAATCCGATCGCCACGATCCTGGCAGCGAAGATGATGCTCGATTGGCTTGGTGAGACCGCGATGGGTGATAAACTCGAAAAAGCGACCGCCGAAGTTATTCGCGAAGGCAAAGTACGCACATACGACATGGGCGGTTCTAGCAAGACGCTGGATATCGCCAATGCGGTTGCAGAGAAACTGTAAGACCGATCCGCTGACTGAGCTTGTCGAAGCCAACGAGTTGCTGATTAATTGCGGACGCTTTGATAAACTCAGCGTCCTGTTCAGCGAGTAAATGAAGGAAAAAACTTGAGTCAGATCCTGTTACATGATGTCGGAGCGAGAGACGGACTGCAAATGGAAAAACAGGTAGTTCCGACAGAGCAAAAAATAAAATGGATTGAAGGGCTGATCGAGGCCGGAATGGATATGATACAGGTCGGATCCTTTGTTCACCCCACGAAAGTTCCCCAGATGGCGGATACCGACGCGCTCTTCAAACATTTTATGGCTCCTTCCAATAAGCCGGAACGGACGGTTCTGTCTTGTCTTGTTCTGAATGAAAAGGGGTTGGAACGCGGACTGGCGGCCGGCGTCGATATGTTCTGCATGGGCGTTTCCGCGAGCGAGACGCACAGCCAGAAGAATACAGGCATGACGATCGCCGATGCGACGACGCGGATCATCAACATGGCCAAACTGGCCGTACAGGAAAAAAAGAAAGTTCAGGTCTCGGTGCAGTCCGCATTCGGCTGCGGCTATGAAGGCGCCGTACCTATGGACCGTGTGATGGGCATCGTTCAGAGATTCATCGAAGCCGGTTTAACAACGATCAGCCTTGCCGATACGGCCGGACATGCCACGCCGGAACAGGTCGAAAGATATTTTACGGCGATCCGGGCTTCGGACGAAAAAGTTCATCTCGCTTGCCATTTTCACAATACCTACGGACTGGCGCTGGCTAATTGCTATGCCGCGATGAAAGTCGGTGTCCTGTTCTTTGAATCCTCGTTCGCCGGGCTGGGCGGATGTCCTTTTACGGCGATCGCCGGCGGCAATGTCTGTACGGAGGATCTGGTGCACATGTTCCAGCGGATGAATTTGCGCCACGATATTAAACTCGAAACGCTGATCGGTGTGGCCAACGATGCGGCGTCCTATTTCAAACGCGATATGAGCGGCACGGTCTATAAAACAGGCCCGATCGGACATAAAGAAATGAAGAGATTATAGGAAAACTATGAATGAATAACACATAACAAGAAATGAATAATGGCAAAGGTTGGTACGGATTAACTTAAGCGTTTCCTGTTATATGTTTAGTGTTTTTCATTAAGAATTTATCAATAAAGAAGAATATTCAGAAATGAAATTACTGCAAGGCATAAGAGTTTTAGACCTAACCAACGTGCTCTCTGGTCCTTTTGCGACATTGCATTTGTCTCTTCTCGGAGCGGAGGTCATCAAGATCGAAAATCCAGAGGACGGCGATCTGGCGCGAAAGCTCGGCAATGTACCGGAACTCAACGAGAAATTGATGGGAACGAGTTTCCTGGCGCAGAATGCGAACAAGAAATCCGTTACACTGAACCTGAAGGAAGACAAGGCCAAAGAAATATTTTTGAAACTCGTGAAAACCGCGGATGTGGTCGTCGAGAATTTCCGTCCCGGCGTGATGGACCGGTTAGGCGTCGGATACAAAGATCTGAAAGTATTAAATCCGAAGATCGTTTTCTGTGCCATATCAGGTTTTGGTCAAACCGGACCGGACGCCATGAAACCCGCGTACGATCAGATCATTCAGGGATTGAGCGGCACCATGGCGATCAACGGCGACGAGCGGCTCAATCCGCTGCGCTGCGGTTTTCCGGTCTGCGACACCGTCGGCGGTCTCAATGCGGCCTTTGCGATCATGGCGGCGCTGTATTCGAGAGAACGAACCGGCGAAGGGCAATTCATTGATATCGCTCTTCTCGACTCGATCATGCCGCTCATGGGCTGGGTTGCGGCCAATCTGCTCATCGGCCATCAGAACCCCCAATTGCTTGGTAACGACAACATGACCGCGGCGCCGTCCGGAACATTTGCGACCAAGGACGGCAGTATCAACATAGCCGCAAATAAACAAGAACAGTGGGAAGCGGTCGCGGATGAACTCGGCGTACCGGAACTGAAGACCGATTCGCGTTTTCAGAAACGGGATGCACGAAAGAAGAACCGGAAAGAACTGACGCCTTTGCTCGAAGAAAAACTGAAACTTCAGCCGACGGCGCACTGGGTCAAAATTCTGAACAAACGCGGCGTTCCATCGGGCGAGATCTTATCGCTGGCCGATGCTTTGTCCGCCCCGCAGGTTCAGCACCGCCGGACCATTGAGACCATTAACGCCGACGGGATCGGGGAACTCAAGCTGTTCAATCTCACGGCGAAATTTGAAAAAGACAGCGGACTTGTTGAGACACCGCCGCCCACCTTATCTCAGCATACCGAGGAGATTCTGACGGGCGTCGGATATTCGAAAGAAGACATCAAATCATTCAGGGAACAAGGGATCGTTTAAGCTGGACAGGGAGGCTTTTATGGGTATGACTATTGTTGAAAAGATCTTGGCGCGGGCAAGCGGATTGTCGTCCGTGAAGGCCGGCGATGTGGTGGAGGCCAAAGTGGATCTCGCCATGTCGCATGAGAATGCCGCGCTGGTGATCAACCAGTTCCATGAAGTATACAAAGGAACGGGTATCGAACCCAAAGTGTGGGATCCTTCAAAGATCGCGATCATTCTGGACCACCGCGTTCCCGCGGAAAGCGCGAAGACCGCGACCAATCAGAAACGCGTTCGTGAATTCGTGGCGAAACAAGGTATCGACAAATTCCATGACATCCGCGGCGACGAAGGCGGCATCTGCCATCAGATATTGCCGGAAAATGGCTACGTCCGGCCGGGCTATCTCGTGGTCGGAACGGACAGCCATACGACGACGCACGGCGCATTAGGCGCTTTTGCGTTTGGTATCGGAGCCACGGATATGGCGGCGGTCTGGACGTTGGGAAACGTACTGAACGTGGAAGTTCCGGAGACGATCAAGGTCGTGGTCACCGGTAAATTCCAGGAACACGTTACGCCCAAAGATCTCATCCTGCATATCATTGGGCGCATTTCCGCCGAGGGGGCTAATTTTAAAGTGATCGAATTCCACGGCGAGACGATTCGTCACATGAATACATCGGGAAGATTGGTACTGTGCAACATGGCCGTGGAAGCGGGCGCGACGTCGGGCATCGTTCCGGCGGATAAAGAGACCGTGCGCTATCTCATGGGTCACGCGGGTGTGGCGGAAGAGCCGGATGTGGTTCAGCCGGACCCGGACGCGGAGTATGATCAGATCGTGGAAGTGGATATTACCCGTCTTACGCCACAGATCGCTTGTCCCCATACCGTGGACAATGTGATCCCGATCTATTCTACCGAAGGAAAAAAAGTCAACCAGATCGTGATCGGTTCCTGCACCAACGGACGCCTCGACGATCTGGAAGTGGCCGCCAAGACGCTTAAAGGCAAACATATCGCCAAAAGCGTTCGCATGCTGGTCTTTCCCGCATCGTGGCGGATTTACAAAGACGCTTTAAAACGCGGATATATTTCTACGCTGATCGATGCCGGCGCCGTGGTCATGAATCCCGGTTGCGGTTGTTGTCTCGGCGTACATGAAGGTGCGCTGGGCGACAACGAGGTGGCGCTGTCCACGACGAACCGGAATTTCAAAGGGCGCATGGGCAATCCGACGGGTGAAGTTTACCTCTGCTCGCCGGCCGTCGCGGCGGCCAGCGCTTTAACCGGATTTATCACCGATCCGAGAAACGGAGAAAAAGTATGAAAGTCGTATTCAAACTCGGCGACGACGTCTCGACCGACGCCATTTATCCGGGCCGCTATATGGCCACCGTGCTTCCGAGCGAAACGCCTCAGTTTGCCTTCGCCGATCACGGAGACTTCAATTCCAAATTGAAACGCCATGAAATTCCCACGGGCAGCTTTATCGTGGCGGGCAAGAATTTCGGCTGCGGATCCTCCCGCGAACAAGCCGCCTCGTGTTTGCGCGGATACGAGCTGGCCGTCATTGCCAGAAGTTTCGGCCGTATCTTCCTGCAGAATGCGATCAACCTGGGTCTTCACGTCATCGTCTGTCCGACGCTGGAGGCCTCGGAGGGTGACGAACTCGAGATCGAAAACGGATTTGTCGTCAATAAAACCAGTCGCAAATATTTTCCGATAGAGCCTCTGCCTAAGGCGCGTCAGGCCATCATGGACGCCGGAGGCCTCATTCCTTATACGCGGAAAAAATTGATCGAGAAGCACGCAACCCCTGAAAAGTGATCTTGTAGTCCTGTCTTTGGGTTGCCCAGAAATAATCATGAATTAAAAGCGGAGTGTCTTTATGGCGCGAGTCAAGGTTTATCGCAGCGTAACCGAAGTATTGGAATGCGCGATCAAAAAAGAAAAAGACGTTCACGACTACTTTTGCCGCTGCGCGGACGAGGTCGGGGATACCAAAGTAAAAGAGTATCTGTTGAAGATAGCTCAGGATGAAGAGGATCATGTGAACAGGCTTCGTGACCATCTGGACGAGATCAAAGCACAGATCGAGGTGGATCAGGCTATTATGGAAAGCTACGAACACTGGGAAGACCAGGCGTCATGTTATCCGACGGCATAAAAAATGATTTTTCTCATACGGTGCTAGGAAAAACGGGGATCCGGGTTCACCGTCTCGGTCTTTCGGCTTCTTACCGTCCCGGTAAGAAAACGATCTACCGCGCGATCGATGAAGGTGTGAACTACTTTTTCGGCTATGGATTTGACGGCCAGATGACGGGCGTTCTAAGAGACGTTCTCCAAACTGATCGCGAAAAATTTGTTGTTTCCACGGGCGCATACAACCTCATCATTGGTTATCCCAACCTCCGACGGACGCTTGAAAAAAGGCTTCGTCAACTAAAGACCGATTACATCGATGTGTTCCTTTTTCTCGGCGTGATGAAAGGAAAGGAGTTTCCTGAACGGGCGCGAGACGAAATGATCCGTTTCAGGGAGGAAGGGAAAGTGCGCGCGATCGGCATGTCCTGTCACGACCGTAAATTTGCCGGACAGCTGGCGCGTGAAGGCGCTTTGGATGTTCTCATGATCCGGTACAACGCAGCCCACCGGGGAGCTGAACAGGACATTTTCCCATTTATATCCCAGCATCAAACCGGTATTGTAGGATACACGGCAACGCGTTGGAGTTATCTCATGCGGAGGCCGAAGAAGTGGCCGAAAAATGATCCTTTGCCAACGGCCGGGCAGTGTTATCGTTTCGTGCTCTCCAATCCCAATATTCACGTATGTCTCAATGCTCCAAGCAATGAGAATCAATTTCTTGAGAATATCCGGTCCATTGCCGAAGGACCTCTGAGCGAGGATGAAATGGCATTCATTAAAAAATTCGGCGACACAGTGCATCATACCAAGAAATGGTTCATGTAAATGATCCCATGGGCAATCAAAACATGTATTGATATAGAATAGTAATTTCCTCCACCATTAAGGAACACTTCCATGTTAAAAGAGAACCTGACGGAGTACATCGAGCAGACGATCAAAAAAAACTGGGATCTGCCTGCGTTCACCAATTTCAAAGGAGAGACGGCACGTTTCAGCGATGTGGCGGAGAAGATCCTCTGGATCCATTATATATATCAGCACAGCGGTGTAAAACCGGGGGACAAGATCGCATTGATCGGCAAGAATTCGATCAACTGGGCGATCACATACCTTGCCACGATCACTTACGGCGCCGTGGTCGTTCCCGGTCTTCCGGATTTCCATTCGGATGATCTTCAGCATATTGTGAACCATTCGGATTCGGTTCTACTATTCGTGGCCGACGATATTTTTGACCGTCTGGATGAGAACAAGATGCACGAAATCCGAGCCATCTTTTCATTGAATGATTTTCGTCTGCTTCACCATAAGAGAGGTAATATCACTCAGGTTCTGGAGTCGGCGCAGTCCCACATGCTCAGCGTGAAGGGTTTCGAATTGACGGCGGATAAATTCTCGCTCACCAGGATTCCAAACGAAACTCTCGCATCGATCGTCTACACGTCGGGTACAACGGGGTTTTCCAAAGGCGTCATGATCCCGCATAACAGTCTGGTCGCCAATGTGCGTTTTGCGCTGAATAATCTTCCTTTGCATCCGCGGGAAAGCATCGTGTCATTTCTGCCGCTGGCCCACGCATTCGGCTGCGCTTTTGACTTTCTTTACCCGTTCGTAGAAGGCTGCCATATCGTATTTATCAGCAAGATCCCTACGCCGCAGATACTCCTGGAGGCGTTCAAGCAGGTTCGCCCGCGTCTGGTGTCGTCGGTACCGCTCATCATGGAGAAGATCTATAAGAACAGGATCAAACCAAAACTGGACAAAAAGGCCATCGATTTCCTCCGTAAAGTGCCTCTCATCAGCAACGGGATCGACGGCAAGATCAAACAAGGACTCGTGGAAGCTTTTGGCGGAAATTTTCATATGGTCATCATAGGCGGTTCTGCACTAAGCACGGAAGTTGAAGCGTTCCTGATGAAGATCGGGTTCCCGTTCACCATCGGCTACGGCATGACGGAATGCGGACCGCTCATCAGTTATATTCCATGGGAAAAGCATCGCCGCTTTGCGGTGGGCAAGGTGATGGATACGCTGGAGATCAAGGTCGACTCGGTGGATCCTGAAAAAGTACCGGGTGAGATCATGGTCAAAGGCGAAAACCTGATGTACGGCTATTATAAGAATGAAGAAGATACGAAGGCCGTTTTGACCGAGGACGGGTGGTTACGAACGGGTGATCTGGGGCTGATCGACAAGGACGGATATATCTACATCAAAGGGCGAAGCAAGACCATGTTGCTCGGACCGTCGGGAGAGAACATTTATCCCGAGGCGATCGAATCGAAACTTAATTCACTTCCGCTGGTGGGTGAATCGCTGGTTCTTGAGAAGAATGGCAAACTCATGGCGCTGGTGTATCCGGATATGGAAGTGGTCGACCGCATGAAGATCCCGGAAAAAGAACTGGCGGAGAAAATGGAGGAGAACCGCAAGACGCTCAATGCTCTGATGCCGGCTTACATCAATATTGCGAAGATCTACGTGCATCCGGAGGAATTTGAGAAGACGCCTACTAAAAAGGTCAAGAGGTTCCTTTATACCATTCCGGAATGACGGAAGATTCCGGCGGGCAATATATTATGGTTGACTTTGGATTGTTTTGATTGTAACTTTTTTCACAAAATAATTCTTTGAAATAACATCGTACTAAACGCTTTTCTCGACATCCCACGTTGAACATAAGGAGGGGTCATGAAAAAGCTGATGTTTTTCTTTTCTTTCCTCATCGTCGCGTCCTGCGACGAGACCACCGACGACGCCGTTCCCGGCGGGGTCATCATGCCACTGAAGGTCGGAAACTACTGGACCTATGTGGATTCCTCCTTCGATGATGCCGGCGTTTTTATTGAAGCGGACACGAGCACCCTGGGTATTACAGCAAAGAAGACCATAGAATTCGGCGGACTGTCTTACGAAGTCTACTTATGGACCTGGATCAGTTACGGGACCGACCACAGCTGGTTGGCATGGAACGGGGATGGCGGGCTTTATATTTTTGGCGGCACTTCTCCCAAAGGAGATTATGTTCTGGCCAAAAGTCTGAGCATCAAATACCCGGCTGATGTGAACGACCAATGGGAAGAGTACAACGTGTCCTATAGTTCCATGGACAGTACTTTCTGGATATCGGACACGTCCATCACAACCTGTTCGTCGCAAGACGCGGTATTGGTTTCTCCGATGGGAAATCTGACGTGCTATGCATACACCTATTCGGAAGACTTCGGCATGGACAAAATCGTCCATTCGTCGATCCTGGGCCACAGCCGGTTGTCGAAGCCGAAGGCTCTGACGACAGTTACTCTCTATTACGTTCCGGATGTCGGTTATGTTGGTCTGACCGATGAGACGAACGGCATTATCACTTTTAAGAAGTCGGTCATAGACTACCACGCCGATCCGTAGTCCCAGACCGGCTTTGGCGTCTGCTTAAACGGAAGCACCCATGACGGTGCGGCATCAAAATCAAGCCCTGAAAATATTCCTGCCTGAACAGGCTGCGCGGGAGATTCACGCGTGGTTTTCCAGTCCAAATTCTTTCTTAAGTTGTCTCAAAGCCGGAGGTGCGTCATGAAAGCTATTATTTCCTTTTTGTTCGTCGCATGGTTTCTCATGGGTGATTGGGCCGTTGCGCAATCCGATGACGGATACTTTTCGTGGATGAACGGCAACCGAAAAGGTTTCCTTGCCGGTATCTATCTCGGATATTCGAACGTGTCCTATTCAAATGGAAGTACGCAGAGCGGATCGGGTTTTTCGGCGGGAGCGAATTTCGGTTCGGGCGTCGGTGAGAACCTGTTGATATGCTTTCGCTATCGGTACACCTATGCCGATCTTGATATGCTCTTTCATACTTTTGCATGGACCGGCGACGCAATGTTCTTTCCCAGAAAGGGGTTTCCTTTTTGTATCAACGTCGGATTAGGGCCGACGTTAGTCGTGCCGGAATTCGGAGTATCAAAGTCGGGGACCGTGTTCTATATCGGCGCCGGATATGAGGTTACCAAGCACATGATATTGCTCATAGACTACGGCACGGCCAGTGTGGACAATTTGACGGGTAATTCCCTGAATATCGGTTTGAACGTTTTGGCTTATTGATCCGATCATAATAAATTCACATCCACCATTATGGTGATTTCAAGCAACAGTATTGAAAATATGCATCTCAGTCCACTTACATCAGGAGGTTCTTATGGCTGCTAATACCATCACCGTTACGGATAACCGCAACGGCAAATCGATCGAGATCCCGATCGAGAACGATACGTTTGATCCGATGCCGATCCGCCAACTCAAACTGAAAGCGGATGATTTCGGTATGATGAGTTACGATCCCTCGTACAGGAACACGGCTTCCTGCAAGAGCAAAATCACATTCATTGACGGCGACCGCGGGATATTGATGTACCGGGGTTATCCGATCGAGCAATTGGCCGAAAGCTGCACGTATCTCGAAGTGGCTTATTTGCTGCTATTCGGGGAATTGCCCAACCAAAAACAGTTGGACGATTGGGTGTACCAGATCACGCATCATACGATGATCCACGAAACGATCAAGGGTTTTATTGACGGTTTCCATCACGATGCGCATCCGATGGGAATGCTGATCAGTACGCTGGCGGCGCTGTCCACATTCTATCCCGAGGCGAAACAGATACACGATCCGGAAGTTCGCAAACTCCAGATATACCGTCTGATCGCCAAGATTCCGACACTGGCCGCGTTTTCTTACCGCCACAGCTTCGGTATGCCGTATTCGTACCCGGATAACGACCTCAGCTATACTGGTAATTTCCTCAACATGCTTTTTAAAATGACGGAACTTAAGTATAAGGTCAACCCGGTCCTGGAAAAAGCGCTCGACGTGCTCTTTATTTTGCATGCCGACCATGAGCAGAATTGCTCATCCACCACCATGCGCACGGTTGGCAGCGCCCATGCGGATCCGTATTCGTCCATGGCCGCGGCGGCGGCAGCGCTGTATGGACCTCTGCACGGCGGCGCCAATGAAGAAGTTCTGAAAATGCTTCGTGTGATCGGTTCCAAAGACAAGATTCCTGAATACATCAAGCGGGTCAAGGCCGGCGAGATGCTCCTCATGGGATTCGGACATCGCGTGTACAAGAACTACGATCCGAGAGCCAAGATCATCAAGAAGATCGCGAATGAGGTCTTTGAAGTGACGGGAAAGAATCCTCTGCTCGAGATCGCGATCGAGTTGGAGCGTATTGCGCTGGAAGACGAGTATTTTGTCAAACGGAAATTATATCCGAATGTGGATTTCTATTCAGGCATTATCTATGAAGCCATGAAATTCCCGGCGGAGATATTCACAGTATTGTTTGCCATAGGCCGCACGTCCGGATGGCTGGCACAATGGCAGGAACTGCTCACCGATCCGGAGCAGAAGATCTCGCGCCCGCGTCAGGTTTATCTCGGACCGTCCACGCGGAATTTCGTTCCGATGAACCAGAGGAAGTGAATAAGAGAAATCGAATCGGGCTGACCTAAAGGTTAGCCCGATTTGTTTTTGGTCTGCGCGTGCTTTCCGGAATTATGTGAGGAAGCCTATGACAGACGACATTTCTGCATTTAGGATTCTCATCCGTCTGATCATTGTTATTGCGATGATGATGACCTGTTTTTTTGTTTCGGCCGGTACATTCTACTGGCCGGAAGCCTGGTTTTACCTCGTCGGTTATTTCCTATTTGCGTTGTCGCTTCTATTCTGGCTGAAACGGAATAACCCGGATTTGCTTCGTAAACGCATGACCGTGATGAAGAAATCCGCGCGGCCATGGGACAAGAAGTTCTCGGTTCTTTCCCTCCCTTTCTATTTCGCTGCCCTCATAGTTCCTGGTCTTGACGCCGTTCGGTTCCAATGGAGCCGCATGCCATGGTATTTCAAGGCCGTTGGGTTTGCCGTTTCATTGGTTTCTCTCGGGTTGTTCACCTGGGTGATCCGGGAGAATAGCTATCTCTCGCGCCTGGTCGAGATACAGAAGGATCAAAAAGTCGTCACGACCGGGCCCTATCAATTTGTTCGCCACCCCATGTACGTTGCCGCCTCTCTTCTTTTTCTCAGCATGAGCATAGCTCTGGGCTCATGGTGGGGACTGATCCCTGCGGGATGCGTGGTGACGGCCATGATCATCCGGACCTTGCTGGAAGAACGGATGCTGAATGAAGAGTTATCCGGATATCTGGAGTATACTCAGCGTGTGAAATACCGTTTTATTCCGGGTGTCTGGTGAAAATCACTGTGACTACGATAGTGCACGATCCCAATTCTTATTAATCTGGAAACCCCAGATTGGAAAAGGAGCGACTTATGACGAAACAAGTCCCCTTTTCTTATAAAGTTTCTGTGAGGGATAAAGTTGTCAGCGTTCGGCTGTTTTGCCGTCACATGCAGAGATATATTTTTGATGGAGAAGATAGAAGAAGTTGTTCTAATTGTCTCTTTCAACCTAAATACGGAGGGATACCATGGAACGGTCGTATTTCAAAATGGTGTTAGGTGGTCTTTGTTGCGTGTTTCTTCTCGGCGTAATGCAGCCTGCTGAAGAAAGCGCCTGGGCTCAGCTGGACAAACTCAAGAAAGCCACGGAAAAAGAAAAGAAAGACAAAGAAAAGAAGTCGGACAAGAAGACGGACAAAAAGAAAGATGACAAGAAGGATACGAAGACGGCAACGGACGAAAAATCCGCCAAAGAAACGTCCGGTGCGGAAAAATCGGAAGAAAAAACCGAAGAAAAAGCCGAAGAAAAAGCCGAAGAAAAAGCCGAAGAAAAAGCCAAAGCCGCCGCAGAACAAAAGCCGAGCGGTCGCAGCATCGAGGACTGCGATGATGCGCGCAGCGCGAAAGGATACCTGTACTGGATAGAACAAAATCTGACAACCTACAACAATGCGTATAAGGCGCAGGAATATGTGGACAAAACGAACGAATCTCTGAAGAAAGCGAAATCCTCCTGTCCGGACGTGGACGTTAGTTCCATCGTGACCAAGCTCGCGGATCTTCAAAAACAGGTGGACGTGAAACTCAGCGCCGAGAAAGCCAAGGAGAATGCCGAGAACCTTCTGCAAAAAGCTTCGTTTGCGTTCAGCCCAATCGTAGATAACATGCTGTACAACAGCTACGTGGGCATGTTCACGAAAAAAGAAACGGCTCAAAAATTGTATGACGAATGTGTCAAGCTGGATTTTGTCAATTTCAAGAAGCAGGTGGAAGACGTTCTGGCTACCGATCCGGAACTGAAAGCCAAAGCGACCGATACGTACGGCAACTATACAACGATGATGGAGGGATATAAGAAATTCGATGAACAGGCCAATACGTTTTTAATTAAGGAGATTAACCAGGCTATTGAAGAAGCTTATGCTCAGAAAGCTAAGGGGAAGAATAACCTGAATAATGCTTTGGAGGCGGCGGAAGCGGCTGAACTAACAGCCAAGGCTGTTCTGCTCGTCATACCGGCTCATACTAAGAGCACTCTGCTTCTGAAAGATGCCCAGTCCGTGGTGGCCGCCGTTGAAAAGGAATTCGGCGGATCGATTTTCACCAGCGCTTATCATAAGGAAAATGCCGGTAAGATCATTTTCTCAAAGTCTCCGATCACCATCAAAGCGGAAAACCCCGCGGCCGTCACGAAGGATTTCATAGCCTCCGACTACATATACGCCATGGCCTATCTCAAAGGACCCATCGAATCCCTGGCTTACAACTGGGAATGCGCCGTCCGGATCTATGTGGACGACGCGGAAAAAATGTACCGCCGTTTCAAAGCGTCCGAACAGAGCCGGAAGCAGACGTGGCTGGATTTTGAGATCGTTCCCGATGCGGCGACCTCCGTACAACTGGGCGGTGTGGAGTATTCAAAGGCGCTGGCCGGCGTCTCTCCGCGCAACCATACCGTGCGGGTAGAATTCTGGGACACCGATTTCACCAAACTGCTGGCATCGGGAGAATTCAATCTGGATGCAACGCAAGGCATGGAAACGCTGGAAAAGAATGCCAAACTGCTTTCACAAAAAATGCTGGACAAGGTTCGCATGCCGGCGGCGGGAATGAAGAACGCATCGTTCGAACAAAAGATCATGAGCGACTGGAATAACGAACGCTACAAAGCGCTGCGGGCTGTCATTTACAGCACCGACTGGACCATACAACGTAATGCCATAACCAGTGCGATCGAACACCGGTATATCTGGTGCGCCGTAGCGGTCAAGACCACGGACGGCGACTGTAAGATCTTCTATGTATCGTACAAACAGGATTACACCGGAAGCGGTTACGGTGCGCTTAATTCATGGGGCATGGGCGACAATGAGCTTATCAATTGCGATAATGTGATGAAGTAGAAGAAAGGGAAAGGCGCATAAACCGATAGACGGTCTTCTACAATATGATCAGCGAGACGCTCAGAAACTCTCTCATAGTTCTCGTCGTATCAGAAATGTATGTAAGCATTCAGGATGTGCCTAAATGAGGTTAGATACGATAGGTTCATAGTTTTTTTGATTGTCCTATGAAGAAATCCAAAGCGCACGATCTTTCAGAACAGCTGGAGAGCCTCAAGAAGAAGAACCGGGCGCTGAATAAGATAAAAAAAGCTCTTATCGAAAGCGAAAGCAAGTACCGCACGCTCACGGAGAATATCACCGTAGGTATCTTTCGAAGCACGCCGGGGCCGGCCGGGAAATTCATAGAGGTCAATCCGGCCTTTATGGATATGCTCGGCTACAAAGACAAGAACGAGCTTATGGCCCTTGACGTTGCGCAGATCTATCAGGATCCTGCCGACCGCTTGAAATTCAGCGAGAAGATCTCCCGCGAAGGATTTGTTAAGCATGAGGAGTTGATCCTGCGCAGGAAGGACGGAACGCCAGTCGTTATTTCGGAAACGGCCATCGTCGTCAAAGACAAAGACGGCGGCATTGTCTGTTTTGACGGGATCGTGGAGGATATTACCGACCGAAAAAAGACCAGCGAAGAGCTGAACCGCCAGAAATCATACCTGGAACATTTGTTTAACAGCGCAACCGAAGCCATTGTTCTTCACGACAATAACGACCGCATCGTTGACGTCAACGATGAATTTACCAGGATGTTCGGTTATTCCCGCGAGGAAGTTGTAGGACGTCCGATTAATGATATCGTGGCTTCTGACGAATTTCGGGAAGAAGCCGCCAGGATCTCCAAAGAAGTTTTGAAAGGGCAAAGGATCGCGCTTGAGAGCCAACGAAAGAAAAAGGACGGTACATTGATCAGCGTCTCGATCATCGGCGCGCCGATCTTTCACGACGGAAAACAGATCGGTGACTATGCCATCTACCGGGATATCACCGAACATCAGAAGGCCGAAGAGGAGATCCATATTCAAAAAACGTATCTGGAAAAACTGTTCAACAGCGCTCCGGAGGCCATTGTTCTGCATGACAACGACGACCGCGTGGTCGATATCAACGAGGAATTCACGCGTATGTTTGGCTACACCCGTAAAGAAGCCATTGGCCAGCGGATCAACGACCTGGTGGCGCCGGATGAATTCCGCGATGAAGCCGAAGGTTTATCCCTCAATGTCACACACGGCAAGAGGGTTGAAAAAGATACCAGGCGGCAAAGAAAGGATGGAACTCTTATTGATGTATGGATACTAGGAGCGCCGATCACGGACAAGGGAAAACAGATGGGCGTTTATGCCATCTATCGTGATATTACCGAAAGGAAGAAAGCGGAAGAAGCGCGTTACCGTCTAAGTGAAGAAATGCGGATGGCCCGGCAGATCCAGATGAATCTGCTGCCAAAGTCCGATCCTTCGTTTCCGGGATACGATATTACCGGGACCAACCGCCCGGCTTTGGGTGTCGGCGGAGACTATTATGACTTTATCAATCTCGAAGACGGCCGTATGGCTGTCGGTATCGGCGACGTGAGCGGCAAAGGGCTCGCCGCATCCATGGTTATGGCCAATCTTCAGGCGACGATCCGTAGTCTGACCAATTTTGATCCGGATCCGAAAGCCTGTCTGGAACGGGCTAACAGGCTTTTGTGCCGGAGTACCGATTCCAAGACTTTTGTTTCATTTTTCTACGGGATCCTGGATCCAAAGGAAAATACGCTGGTCTATGCCAATGCGGGACAGGATTTGCCAATGTTGTTCTCTAATCTCGGCAAGGTTACTCCTTTGTCCAATCGCGGTATTGCACTCGGGCTTAAGGAAGAAGCCTCTTACAAAATAGAAACCGTGACGATCCAGCCTGGCGACCTTCTGCTGATTTACACCGACGGCATAAGCGAGGCGATGAATGCGGACATGGAAGAGTTCGGCGAAGAAGAATTGATGCAAACGGTTGCCGAATTGCCCCAAGCCTCAGCGGGAGAATTGGTGGATCAAATCTTCTCCAGAGTGCGTGATCACATGGGATATGCTCCTCAAAACGATGACATGACCTTGGTCGTGGTCAAACGTCTTGAATGCTGAGATCCCGCTGACGACAAAGGTTTTTTTAGTTCATTTATCTGGTTGATCAGTCATTATCGTCGAATTAGTAATGCAGAATCGATGTTTTATGAACTCCACAGCAGTAATTTGCAGACCTTTTTTCTTTCATTTTGTACCCGCAAAGCGTATATTTGACGCAGTAAAAATGGCCGTGAAAGTTCACTTTCCTTTCGGCCTCAATTCATGTTGACATCTGCTTGTCACACTCATATCTACTATTCCGATGAAGGAGGATATTATGCAAGTTCCCCCGTATGTAAGAAACAAGAAATTAGTTGATTGGGTTCAGGAGACCGTAGAACTCTGCAAACCCGACCATGTGCACTGGTGCGATGGAAGCCAGGAAGAATACGATCGCCTGTGCGAAGAACTCGTCAAATGCGGTACGTTCAGGAAATTGAATCCTGCCAAAAGGCCGAACAGCTTTCTCGCTTTCTCCGATCCCGGTGACGTAGCGCGCGTTGAAGACCGTACATTCATCTGCAGCAAACGCAAGGAAGATGCCGGCCCGACCAATAACTGGATGGACCCAAACGACATGAAGAAAAAACTGAACGGGCTTTTTGACGGCTGTATGAAGGGCCGCACGATGTACATCATTCCCTTCAGCATGGGTCCGTTGGGTTCCGAAATCGCGCACATCGGTTTTGAGATTACCGACTCGGCGTACGTCGTTGTCAATATGCGCATCATGACCCGCATGGGCAAGAAAGTGATCGAAGTTCTGGGTGACGGTCATTTTGTCAAAGCCCTGCATTCGGTTGGCGCGCCGCTGGCTCCCGGTCAGAAAGACGTGACCTGGCCGTGCAATAAAGAAAAATACATCGTTCATTTCCCCGAAGAACAGTCCATCATGTCGTACGGTTCCGGATACGGCGGAAACGCTTTGCTTGGCAAGAAATGCTTTGCGCTCCGTATCGCCTCCGTGATGGCGCGTGATCAGGGCTGGCTGGCGGAACACATGCTGATCCTCGGCGTTCAGCCGCCCAAGGGTGAAAAGACTTACGTTGCCGCCGCTTTCCCGAGCGCTTGCGGAAAGACCAATTTTGCCAT
The DNA here is from genome assembly GCA_964415295.1 of uncultured Bacteroidota bacterium. Taxonomy (GTDB): domain Bacteria; phylum CLD3; class CLD3; order SB21; family SB21; genus SB21. The sequence continues at coordinate 26,377 of CAYPYN010000001.1, read as the reverse complement.
GCTCATTCCGCCCAAAGATTTTGAGGGCTGGAAAGTTACCACCGTCGGTGACGACATTGCGTGGATCAAGCCGGGCGCGGACGGACAACTATATGCCATCAATCCCGAAGCCGGTTTCTTCGGCGTCGCTCCCGGTACCAACGAAAAAACGAATCCTAACGCCATGGCTTCATGCAGTAAGAACACGATCTTCACGAACGTCGCCCTGACGGCCGATGGCGACGTATGGTGGGAAGGCATGACGGACAAAGCTCCGGCAGGTTTGACCGACTGGCAAGGAAAGCCATACGATCCAACGGCCGGCAAACCGGCCGCCCACGCCAATGCGCGCTTTACGGCTCCGGCTTCGCAATGTCCGTGTATTGATTCGGAATGGGAAAACCCTAAAGGCGTACCTGTAAAAGCCTTTATCTTTGGCGGACGCCGCGCCACGACTGTTCCACTGGTGTATCAGGCCGTCAACTGGAACTTCGGTGTGTATCTGGCCGCTACGATGGGATCCGAAACGACCGCCGCCGCCGCCGGCGCCACCGGACAAGTTCGCCGCGATCCATTCGCCATGCTGCCCTTCATGGGTTATCATGCCGCGGATTATTTCACTCATTGGCTCAATTTCGGCCGTAATATCCCAAATCCGCCGAGAATTTTCGGGGTCAACTGGTTCCGTAAGAACGAAGAAGGCAAATTCTTATGGCCGGGTTACAGTGAGAACATGCGCATACTGAAGTGGGTAGTCCAACGCGTTCACGGCGAGGCTTTCGCGATCGAAAGTCCGCTCGGATGGATGCCCCGTTATGAGGATATCGACTGGAAAGGCATGGATTTCAGCCCCGAGAAGTTCAACGAAGTGATGTCCGTGGACCGCGAAAAATGGAAAGACGAGATCGGCGGCCATCAGGAACTTTTCACCAAGCTGTACGACAAGATGCCGAAGGAATTCATCTGGATGCGTGAATTGATCCTGTCAAGCTTGTGGCGTTCACCCGCCAAATGGGAATTGGCCCACGAGTAAGATAGTTTAGGTTATGTCATTAAAAACACCGCATCAAACTGCGGTGTTTTTTTATTGTAAGAAAGGTAGTTCACGCACGCTCCTTGAGCTTGTCGAAAGGAGCGCTTAGTCAAACTGTGCTCGTGGTCGCTTCGACCACGCTCAGCGACCGTTTGGTTGTTACGATTATTTATATACAATTCAGTGCCCGCTCAAAATCCGCTTTAATATCCCCGACGTCCTCAATCCCCGTGTTCACGCGGATGAGGCCATCGGAAATGTCCAAGGCCTTACGCTCCTCCGGTGTCATAAAAAAATGCGATGAGAATGCCGGAATGAGTATCGTCGTTTCCACGCCGCCGAGCGACGGAATGAGTTTGATCATCTTGAGTTCCTTGATGAACCGGTTCATCGTATCCCTGTTCCCATCGATCTCGAATGAGAGCATTCCGCCGAATCCCGACATTTGTTTCTTAGCTGTGGCATGAAACGGTGAGGACGGCAGGCCCGGGTAGAACACACGCTTCACTTTGGGATGTGAATTCAGAAAAGCCGCGAGCTCCAGGGCGTTTCTGTTGTGCCGCTCCATGCGGACATCCAGCGTTTTGATACCCCGTCCAAGCAGCCACGCGGTTTGAGGATCCAGTGATGCCCCGATATACGTACGGTACCGGCGAATGGTCTTGAGGATTTCGGACCGGCCAATGACCACGCCCGCTGTGAGGTCGTCATGCCCGCCGAGGTATTTGGTCGCGCTGTGATACACCAGGTCTACCCCCAGATCGAGCGGTTGTTGGTTGACCGGAGAGGCGAAGGTATTGTCCGCGACACTCAGAACGCCATGACTCCTGGCCGCTTTGACTACTGCTTCGATATCTGCGACCTTGATCGTCGGATTGGTAGGCGTCTCAAAGAAAATGAATTTGGTATTCTTCCGGATATTTTTTTGGATCTCTTTTTCGGGGTCATTGACTAAGTTGATAAACGTAACATCAACGCCGTGTTGCGGAATGAATTCCTTCAGTTGCGTGGCCGTTCCTCCGTAAATATCGCCGGCGGCGAGAATATGATCGCCGGATCTAGCTAAGGCGGCAAAAATGGCGTACGAAGCGGCCAATCCGCTCGCGAAAAGTACGGCATCTTCACCATTCTCCAGTTTGGCCAGCTTCGATTCAACGGCCGAAATGGTTGGATTAGCGATCCGGGAATAGATGTAGGCGCCCGATTTACCTTCGAATGCCGCGATCATTTCGTCCGCGGATTCAAATCCGAATACGGATGACTGATAGATCGGCGTGGTCAGCGATTTGGTCTGCGGGTCGAGTTTCTCTCCCGCGTGAACGGCTTGCGTGGCAATTCTTTTTGTGGTCATAACAACTTTGTTAGGTTTATCTGGATAGAAATCATCAATGTCATTCTGTAAGAATCTTATTGAAATATGGTACAGGTAAACATAAAAGGATTCTTACAGAATGACAGTACCACTTTTTAATGGTCAGAAGCTTATTGAAATATCTTCCAATCTCCTACGTCATGTCCGCGCAGAAACTCCTGCACGCTCATTTTCTTTTTGGACGGCGGCTGGATGTCTTTGATCCATACCAGTTTCTGATCCGCCGAAACTACGGCAATGCCTTCCTGTTTGTCGATCGCCGCGATATGACCGGCCGCCTCATTCGACGATCGGTTGGGATCAATGGATACTTTGAATATCTTGAACGGTTCGTTGTGAATGGTTGTGTATGCGCAAGGATACGGCGAAAGGCCGCGTACGAAATTCTTGATCTCGATCGCCGGCCGGTTCCAATCGATCTTGCATTGTTCTTTGAATATTTTCGGTGCGGTCGATACCAGCGATTCGTCTTGAATCATTTTCGGCGCTTTGCCGTCCGCAACGAGTTCCACCGTCTCCATAAGCGCTTCGGCGCCGAGCAAAGACAGGCGGTCATGAACTTCTCCGGCGGTCTCGTCCTCACCGATAGGGAGTGATTTCTGAAGGATCATATTGCCGGTGTCAACCTGTTTTTGAATAAAAAAGGTTGTGACGCCGGTTTCTTTTTCTCCGCGAATGATCGCCCAGTTGATCGGCGCGGCGCCGCGGAATTTGGGTAACAGAGAACCGTGCAAATTAATGCTTCCCAATGGCGGCAATTCGAATACTTCCGGCGGCAGGATCCGAAATGCGACGACTAAAAAGAGATCGGCGTTGTATGACTTCAGGTGCTCGATGAACATCGGGTCGCGCAGGCTGCCTTTTTCGGCTCCGGGCTGCAGCACATCGATGCGGCGTTCGGCCGCAAATTCCTTAACAGGCGTGAACGAGACCTTCTGCCCGCGCCCCCTCGGAAGGTCAGGAGCCGTCACAACGGCGGCAATGTTATGACGGCTCTCGTGGATCTTTTTCAGACACGGCACCGCAAATTCTGCCGTGCCCATGAAAATGATATTCAAGTCTCTCATAGTTGTTTTATTTCTAAGTGGTATGTCATCAGGACGGTTTAATCTATCGTTTTTGAATTTTACATCCAAAATGAAATTGATTTTCAGGCAAAATATATATACAATCGTTAATAATTCAATCGGATAACATCGCAATTGTAACACATGCAATTTTGGAGCAAGTAATGGCTGACAATAAGAATTCGGGTACGGAATTAATGGACAAGATCGTTTCGCTTTGCAAGCGGCGCGGATTTATTTTTCAATCTTCCGAGATATACGGCGGTCTCAACGGATGCTGGGATTACGGCCCGTTGGGGGTTGAATTGTTGAACAATGTAAAACAAGCGTGGTGGCGGGCGATGACCTTCCGTGATGATGTGGAGGGCATCGACGCGTCGATCCTCATGCATCCGCGCGTATGGGAGGCCAGCGGACACGTGGAAAATTTCACCGATCCGATGGTGGATTGTAAAGAATGTAAAGCACGTTTCCGCGAGGACCAAATCGGCGAGTCGCTCTGCGGTAACAAGGCTTACGCGGGCCGCAAAGCTTCCAAGTGCCACGCCGAAGGAAAATTTACCGAAGCCAGGCAGTTCAATCTGATGTTCAAATCTTACATCGGTCCTCTCGAGGAAAGCAGTGCGATCGTGTATCTCCGTCCTGAAACGGCACAGGGCATCTATGTGAATTTCCATAATGTAAAAGATTCGTCACGCCAGAAAGTGCCGTTCGGCATCGCGCAGATCGGCAAAGCGTTCCGCAACGAGATCAACACGAAGAATTTCCTTTTTCGTACTCGGGAATTCGAGCAAATGGAGATGCAGTTTTTCGTGAAACCCGGTTCCGATATGGAATGGTTCAATTATTGGAAAGAGGAGCGTAAGAATTGGTACATCAATCTCGGTATGAGCCCGGACAAACTGAATTTTCATGAGCATGAGAAACTGGCTCATTATGCATCGGCCGCATTCGATATCGAATTCCTCTTTCCGTTCGGTTGGGGTGAGATCGAAGGTATTCACAATAGGACCGATTACGATCTGCGCCGGCATCAGGAATACTGCGGAAAAAATCTGGAATATTTCGACGATCAAAGCAAAGAAAAATTCATTCCTTACGTGATCGAAACTTCCGCAGGGGCCTCGCGCGGTCTGATGGCCTTTTTGGTCAATGCCTACCAGGAAGAGGAAGCGCCGACGGGTGACGGGAAAACAGAGGTTCGAACCGTAATGAAATTTCACCCCAAACTTGCGCCCGTCAAAGCCGCGATACTGCCTCTTGTAAGAAAAGACGGCATGCCGGAGATCGCGATGAAATTGTACAACGAACTCAAGAACCACTACAAAGTGTTTTATGACGAAAGCGCGACGGTAGGAAAGCGTTACCGGCGCCAGGACGAGGTAGGCACGCCTTTCTGTTTTACGATCGACAGCGAAACATTGCAGAATCAGACTGTCACGGTTCGCGAACGCGACAGCATGTCACAGGAACGCATCTCGGTCAATCATGTGCTGAAGTATTTGAATGATAAACTATCGGCCTAGGAGTAGCCGGCGCCTTTTACCTTCGAAATTCCACCGTTTACCGAAAAACGGACAGGGAATAGGAATTGGCCGTCTATATTGGCAAAGTGAATTAATTAATGAAGAGTAATTATGACGATACAAAATGAAAAAGTCGACTTGTCGGCACTGAAGATCAACCGGCAGGCCAATTATGAGGATGAACCCGGCGGCAACGGCAGGATCAAGTGGCTGATCGCGGTGGGAACTTTGGCCGCTCTTGGAATCACCGTATGGTTTTTGATGCCGTCGTTCAAAACGGTAAAACAGGTGAACGCCGTTTCCGTCATGGTGTTATCACCCGGGCAGTCGAGCGGGGTTCTCACCGCCAGCGGTTACATCGTGCCTCAGCGAAAAGCTTCCGTTGCGTCCAAGGGTACTGGGCGGCTCGTTTATCTCGGCGTGGAAGAAGGCGACAAAGTCAAGCAGGGTCAGGTAATCGCGCGGCTCGAAGATAACGACGTGCAGGCTCAGCTCGATCAGGCCAATGCCAATATGGTGGTTGCCAGAGCGCAGCTGGATCAGGCCGAAGCTGATCTGGAAAAGGCGCAGAAAGAGTATGAACGCAATGAGTCGTTTTGGAAATCTAAGATCATTACGGATTCGGATTTTGAATTGATCAAATCCCAGTACAAATCATCGGTAGCGCGCGTGGCCTCGGCCAAAGCCAATGTGGCGGCTTATGATGCCGCGATCAAGGCGGCTCAGGTTCAGATCGAGAACACCGTCATCCGCGCGCCGTTCGACGGTACGGTCCTGACCAAGAATGCTGACGTCGGCGAGATCGTTGCGCCGTTTGCCGCCGGAGCGAATTCGAGGGGAAATGTCGTGACGATCGCGGACATGGGTTCGCTTCAGCTCGAAGCCGATGTATCGGAATCAAACATCGAACGTGTAAAGATCAACCAGCCATGCGAGATCACGCTGGATGCGTTTCCTGACAAACACTATCGAGGCGAAGTGTGGAAGATCGTTCCTACGGCCGATCGTGCCAAAGCGACGATCCTCACCAAAGTGCGTTTTATTGATATCGACAATAAAGTTCTGCCTGAAATGAGCGCCAAGGTCACATTTATGAGCGAAGCCGTTACGGACAGTCTGATGAATGCCAAACCTAAGCTGATGATACCGGTGAGCGCATTACTTGAAAGGAACGGTTCCAAAGCCGTATTTGTTGTTATGAATGACGAGATCATTGAAAAGGTGCTGCTGCTCGGTGAGCGGTCGGCAGATAAGATCGAAGTGCTTGGCGGTCTGAACGCGGGAGATAAGATCGTAAATTCACCTGCTGCGGATCTGAAAAGTGGGGATAAGATAAAAACCAATTAAGAATTTAGATTCAAAATTTAAGATTTCCTAATTCAAGGAGTAAACCATGCCATCCATTGTAGAGATCCAAAACGTCACAAAAGTTTATCAACGCGACAGCCAGAAGATCCAGGTATTGGATAATATCAATCTGACCGTTCCGGAAGGAGAATTTCTGGCGCTCATGGGGCCGTCGGGTTCAGGTAAATCGACGCTCCTCAACCTGATCGCAGGGATCGACCGTCCAACTTCCGGCGTCGTTCAAGTCGCAGGCACGGACCTCAATAGCCTCAGTGAAACCGGATTGGCGCGATGGCGCTCCGATCATGTGGGATTCATTTTTCAATTCTACAACCTGATGCCGGTTCTTACTGCCCATGAGAACGTGGAGCTGCCGCTCCATCTGACCAATTTATCCAAGAAAAAACGTAAGGAACATGTCGAACGTGTCTTGGATATCGTAGGTCTCGGCGATCGCATGACCCATTATCCCAATCAATTATCCGGCGGGCAGCAGCAGCGCGTGGCCATCGCCAGGGCGATCGTGACCGATCCCAGGATTATCGTTGCGGATGAACCGACCGGTGATCTGGACCGCCATTCCGCCGACGAGATCATGACCCTGTTGGATCGGCTCAACAAAGAGCTGGGAAAAACGATTATCATGGTGACCCATGATCCGCATGCTGCGGAAAAAGCGCATGTGAAGCGGCATCTGGATAAAGGCGCTCTGGAATAAGAAAATCAAAATATTTTGTAATTTTTTCACTTCCACATATACTCTTACGTTGACATCAAACCAATAACGTAAGGAGGACGTATGTGCAAAAAATGGGTTACTATAATGTCTATTCTGGCGCTCGCGAGCACCGGATGCAAAAACAGCGATGACCCAAATGGGTTATTGAAGAATGGTTGTGATACATCAACGTGCTTTGTTGAGGGGAATAATTGGAAAATGGCGGTTTCAACGGACGGCACGTTTGGGTACGATCCGGCGGATCTGGATCAAAACAGTGATAATTCCGGCGGTATTTATCCACATAATAATGTGACCGGTTCGATATATGCCGCAGGGATTTTTGTCGGCGCAACAAAAGAAGGAGTGCCTTCGGTTACGATGGCTCAATTCCTCAGCGAATTTTCCCAAGGTCGGATCGTGAATACGGTACCGGTTGGCATCGCCGGTCTTGTTTACTCGGATAGCGGGCTTGACAAAGTTCACATAATCGATCAAGATCGCTCGGGTTATTCATGGGATCACTGGCCGGTGTGGGCCGGCGCGCCCGAATCGGATGGTGAACCTGAAGTGCTGTCTGCGGAAGACAGTTGGGTCGTTTTTCATGACGCCGACTCTTCCAAGCATCCGGCGGATGCATCGGGGGGCGATGTTAACCCGATTCTGGGAATCGAAGTCAGGCAGAGTACTTATTCTTTTACGGGCACTACATTGGAAGACGTATTTTTGGTTCGTTGGAGAATAACGAATAAGAGCGATATCAATTATACCGATTTGTATGTGGGTTTGTGGTGCGACGCCGATTTAGGAGATGCTTCCAACGATGTTGTTGGCTCGGATACGCTGAACCAAATGGTATTTCAATACAATAGAACCAATGAAGGAACGAATAATCTATCGATTGGCTTGATGCCGATGTATGTTTCCGGTATAGGGCTTCACGTGATGCCGTCGGCCATGATTCAGTATCTGAAGAGCGGCGACGAAGCGAGGCCGGATAATGAGCAATTTAATTTGATGAAGGGCCTCAACGGCAACGGCACGGTTCGTACGGATGTCGTACCGAATCACCCGACTTATGATTTTCCCGGAGATCCTGTGTTGAATACGGGGATCGTTGATACGGTCTCATTTGATAAACGGATATTTACGACCGTTGGACCTATAATTCTAAATTCAGGACAGACCAAGGACTTTGTATATGCTGTGATCGGATCTCAGGGCAGCGACCGACTGGATGCCGTTGTGAAACTGAGGAATACGGCCGCCGCGCTGGAGGACATTTTTGCGACCCAGATTGCGACTCAATTGGGATATTAGCCTTACTTATAAAAAAAAGGATGTGCCTCAATGCTTCCAAAACTTATTGTCAAAAATGCGCTGCGCCACAAGTTGCGCACGATCCTGACCATCATTGGTATCGGTGTCGCGGTCGGCGCATTCGGATTGCTGCGGACGGTGATCACTTCGTGGTATGCCGCGGTCGATGCCACCGCTAACGACCGGCTTATCACGCGCCATTCCGTATCGTTCATATTCCCGCTTCCCTACAGCTACCGGGACAAGATCGCCAAAGCGCCCGGTGTCGAAGGCGTAACGTATTTCAACTGGTTCAGCGGCGTCTATAAGGACAAGTCGGAGTTTTTCCCGCGCATGGCCTGCGATCCGGAGACGATCTTTGACGTCTATCCTGAATTCATCGTGACGCCGGAGGAAAAAGAGGCGTTCCAGAAAGAGCGCAACGCCTGCGTACTGGGAAGGGATATCGCAAAGAAACACAACCTCAAAGTAGGCGATATCATGTCCATCGAAGGGGACATTTACCCGGGGAAATGGGATTTTGTGGTTCGCGCGATCTATACTCCTCGAAGCGATGCCATCGACGGCACCCAGATGTTCTTTCACTGGTCCTACATCGACGAAAGGCTGAAGCAGGAAACGCCCAGGCGCGCAGGATGGGTGGGCTGGTACGCCGTAAAGATCAAAGACCCCAACCAGGCGGCGGCTATCTCGGAATATATTGATGGTCTGTTTAAGAACTCCAGCGCGGAGACCAAATCGGAGACCGAGCGCGCATTCAACCAGGGATTCATCGGCGCCTACAGCGCGATCATTACGGCGATCAATGTGATGGCTTTTATGATCATCGGAGTGATCCTGATGGTTCTGATGAATACGATGGTCATGTCGGCGCGGGAACGCAGCCGTGAATATGCCGTGATGAAGACCCTCGGATTCACCGGCAAGCATGTATTGGGACTGGTATCGGGTGAATCTATGGTGATATCCCTGCTGGGCGGAGCGGCCGGTTACGGACTCACGCTGCTGTTCGTTGGCGCTTTTGCCGTGGCGGTTCCGAAGAATTTTTTCCCCGTGTTCATACTGGAACCCGTTACCATTATTCAGGAATTCGGATTCGCCATAATTGTAGGTCTTATTGCCGGTGTTGTGCCGGTGATGCAGGCTATACGAACCAAAATCGTTGACGGCCTGCGTTACGCAGGATAATTAAGGAGCCATCATGGAGCAGATCATAAGATTTTTCAAACCTCAGGTCCCGTTCAAATACATGACCAGCGGCTTCCACAGCCGGCGGCTCACCACCGCTATTACCATCGGCGGAATTGCGCTGGTTGTCTGGGTTTATACGGCCGTGCTGATGATGTCGTACGGCGTGGAGAAAACGTTGTCAAGCAATGGTTCCGAGCGCAACGCCGTTATAGCGCGTAAGTCGTCGCAGGGAGAGATCTCGAGCATCATTGATGGCGACGGCATCAACGTGATCAAGACGATGCCGCAGATCGCTAAAAATGCGTCCGGCCGGTTGATCGCCTCCGGAGAAGTGGCCGTGGTGATCAATCTGAATATCATCAACGGTTCCGGCATGAGCAATGTGTCCGTTCGCGGCGTGGAACAGTCCGCCTTCGAACTCCGTCCCTATATTAAGATCGTCGAAGGAAGAACATTCAATACCGGCTCACGCGAGGTGATCGTAGGCACGTCGGTTACGCAGCGTTTTATCGGCGCCAAGCTCGGTGATAAGATTAAATTTGCCAACGATGAATGGACCATTGTAGGAATTATGGACGCCAAGGGCAGTTCCTTTGAATCCGAGATATGGGGCGATGCGACGCAGCTCCAGGCGGCATTTAACCGCGACAATACGGTTTCCACCATGACGGTCCAAATGGCCGAAGGCGTTACGATCGATGATTTTAAAAAAGCATTTGAGGCCGACCGCCGCATTAATATGTATGAACCGAAGACGGAGATCAAATTCTACAAAGAACAATCCGAGGCGTTGGCGACTTTCATCGCGGCACTGGGAACGGCTATTACCATCATTTTCAGCATAGGCGCGATCATTGGCGCCGTGATCACGATGTACACGGCCGTAGCCAATAGGACCACGGAGATAGGCACGCTGCGTGCGCTGGGATTCCGACGGCGAAGCGTTTTGGCGAGTTTCCTGTTGGAGACGCTCCTGATCTCCTTTGCAGGCGGCGTCTTGGGGGTCGTCCTGGCATCATTTCTTCAGCTCTTTACGATCTCGACGATCAACTTCAATTCTTTCTCCGAGCTGACTTTTTCATTTGCACTTTCTCCTGAAATCATATTAAATTCTATAGTATTTGCACTTGTTATGGGTTTTGTTGGCGGGTTTGGCCCTTCGCTCAGAGCCGCCCGGCTAAGTATCGTGGATTCTCTCCGTAATGCTTAACTAAATAACAAACGGTTTAACTAAAAGGAGGAAGCGCTATGAGAAAATATGTTAAATTCGCAGCGTTATTTCTGTCGCTCACGATGGTAACGGTATCGGTTTCGAGTTGTTACGGTAAGTTTACCCTTACGAGGAATATTTATACCTGGAATGGGTCCGTGTCTCAAAACAAATTCGTTCAATCACTGGTCTTCTGGGGTTTGAATATCATTCCGGTCTATGGTATTGGAGCCTTTGTTGATGCTGTCCTGCTGAATACCATTGAATTCTGGACGGGCAATAATCCTATGGCCATGAAAGACGGCGTAAAAGAAATGAAACAAGTGACCATTGAAGGTACGGAATATGAGATTACAATGAGTAAAAACAGGATCGATATCGTTCAGAAATCGGGCGCTGACATTGGCAAGACCACCACCATGGTTTACGTGGAATCGGCGCAGGCCTGGTATATGAAATTTCCCGACGGCATGAAAAAGGTCGCACAGATCCATGCCGATGAAACCGTGGATTTTATCAATCCTCTTGAAATGTAGTCAGAGAGTTTTTTAGGATTTTCATTTTGAACCGGGCCTTCGGGTCCGGTTTTTTTATTTGAAAAAAGGACTTCCGCTCCGAAGTCACATCTCTTCGAAGCGGAAGCAGAGGAGTATGAGGAGTTGTAGAAGTCTTAAGAACGATTGGCCGTCTGGGTTCTGGAACCTAGTGACGGACCATAACCGGAAACAGGTCTTCTCGGTTCTTTCTTTGCTGCAGGTTCTGATGTATTTACTGCCGGATCAACCGGTACGTTTGGGCCACAAGTTTGGTTCGTCATATCGTTTCCCTCCTCAAAATATCAGTGGGTCGGCCGTCCTCAATACATCCGGCTTCACCTGTTGAATAAAACGAGACCGTCTCGCATTTTGTTACATGATCGTTTGTTATAAATATGTGCTTCCGTGTTGACCTGTTCAAAGATAACTGAAAACAGGTTGTTCTATAATCGGTAATCGCAATTTGTATTGGTTTCACTTCCTTGTTCTTCTTCATATACCGTCCACCCTCTTTCTATTGACTAAGAAGAGCAGAAACAATGCCGAATGCAAAGCATACAAGTCGGCAAAATCAAGTGTTTGGTTAACCTATATTTATATAAACTGGCGACAGTCGGGGTAAATGAAACAGGTAAGTAAAAACCGAATGGTGTATCAGAATTTCACATAGGTGCAAGGAATTAAGGTAGGAAAAAAGGGGTCAAGTCATTTGACCCCTTTTGTTTTTGGCCGGATCATTTCAAATAGGTTGCTCCCTCGGCGGAATATTTTTGAACTTTATGGGAGACGGCCGGAACCGTTCGGAGATAGGCATAAATTGCTCCGAGATCCTCTTCGGTCATTCCGGCGTATTGCGTCCACGGCATCAGCGTATTAAAATGTCCTTCATCGAAAGGCGGTTTGAAAACGATCTGTCTTGCCGCCTCATTATCAAAAGTCTTGAAACGGTTGATGAATTGTTCTTTGGTCCATGATCCGATCCCGGTTTCTGTATCAGGAGTGATATTGGCCGTGCGCACCGTTCCCCAAGGCAGTACGAATTTCATCCCACCGGCGAAGCTCATGCCCGGCACGGGTTCGCCTTTTTGTTGAGGCGTATGGCAATCGCCGCAGGAAGCCAGCGTGGTCAGATATTTTCCATAAGCCACGGTATCGCTTTTTTCCGGACGCTTCTTGAAATCGGCGGCTTTTGGGATCGTGCGCACTATCAAATTCAGCGGAAAGTTCAGAGTTCGTTCTTTGACCTGGTTTTCAACCGGTTGAAGGGACTTGATATACGCAATAATGGCGTATATATCTTCACGATCGGCGTGCCGGTAATTGGTATACGGCATGAGAGGGAACAAGGCCGCGCCGGATTTATCGATCCCGGTCGTGATCGCATGAAAGATTTCGGCATCGCTCCAGTCCTTCAGTCCGGTTGTGGCCGGTGTAATATTCTTGGCGTAAATATTTCCTGGAAATCCCATGTCTTCCGAGAACTTTTCACCGCCGATGCCTAAAGTTCCTGGCGTTATCGGGCCGGTATAATAATCCCAGTTCCGCACCGAATGGCAGTCGACACAGATGGCCACATGGTTGGCCAGATAAGCGCCGCGCTTAATACGTTCCGGTGTTGTTTCGATCTTGACCTCCTCGACGGGTCCGGCGTCGGGCAATTGGGTCGTCAGGTACGTAAGACCTCCGGCGATCAACAGGACGACAAGTCCGGCCAGCCAGCCAAGCAGTTTGAGAATTTTCATAGTTCTTCTCCTTCTTTTTAGATGAAAAAATCTTGGTTTGTTCCGGCGGACCTACGGTTCGTCGACGACGGCCTCCGCTTCGATCTCAACCAGCATATCGGCATGGATGAGCCGGCTGATTTCGATCATGCTGGTAGCCGGGCATATGGCGCCGAAGAATTCACCGTGTGCCTTTCCGACCTCTTCCCATCGGGCGATATCCGTCACATAAATTCGGGTTCGGACCACTTGATCCAGCCGGGCTCCGGCCTTTGCCAAAGCCTTTTCAATATTCCGGATGGTTTGAATGGTCTGGGCGTACGCATCGCCTTTCCCAATGACGGCACCGTTGTCATCCGTTGCCGTGGTGCCGGACACCCAGACATTACGGCCCACGCGAACCGCACGTGAATAACCCACGATAGGCTCCCAAGGCATTCCAGAAGAAACGTTCTTTCTGTCAACGCTCATGCCCTACGATACTTTGATGTATGAAATCGGATAAAATAAGGTAGACAATAACTGTGATAGAGACAACAATTTTATTTTTGATTTAACGTCAAAGTTTTCGTAATTTGAAATGTTTTGAAAATACCGGTGTCCCTGCCTTACCTTAAGAAAGTATGTCCCATCCTGAAAAACCAAACGAGCGGATTCTTGTCGTCGACGACAGCAAGGTCCAGCTTTTTGCCATGTGCAAAATGCTGGAAAAGGAAGGCTATGCTGTTTTCAGCGCCAGCGAACCTCTGACAGCCAAGCGCATGCTTGAGAATTCCGAGTTTGACCTGCTTTTATGCGATCTGATCATGCCGGACATGGACGGCATTGCCATGTTGAAATTCTCCAAATCGCTGTATGCCACGATGCCGGTCATCATCATGACCGCCTTCGGGGACAGGGAATCGGCGATCGAAGCGCTCAAAGACGGAGCGGAAGATTACATATTCAAAGCCAGCGGCGAACGCGAGCGGGATGAATTTTTCATTCGCATCCGGCGTACGTTGGAGAAATCCAAGCTCCAGAAAAAGATCCTGGCCTATCAAAACAGTCTGGAACACATGGTGGAGGAGCGTACTAAGGAACTCAAAGAAACTCAGGACAAACTCGTTCAGTCCGAAAGGCTGCGTTCCCTCGGGGTCATTACAACCGGCGTAGCCCATGATTTTAACAATATTCTTGGTGTCATTTTAGGACGAACGCAATTACTGATCCGCAAATTAAAGAATTCCGACATTATTGAAGACCTTCAGATCATCGAAAAGTCGGCGCTCAAGGGGTCTTCCACGATACGCCGCATGCAGGATTATACGCGTATCCGCAAGGATGAGACTTTCGTACCGGTGCAGATGAATGAGATCATCGACGAGGTCATCGAGATCACCAAGACGCGTTGGAAAGACGAGGCCGACAATAAGGGGATCGTGATCGAAGTCGAGAAAAAATGTGACGACATTCCTTTTGTTACCGGCAACGCTTCCGAACTGAAAGATGTTATCATCAACGTGCTCTTCAATGCTTTTGATTCCATGCCCGGCGGAGGTAGAGTTGAGATCAAAACGTATCTCGAACATATTCATGACGAACCGTGGGTCACCACGGAGATCAGCGACACGGGCTGCGGAATGGCGGAGGAAATACAATCCAAAATCTTCGATCCGTTTTTCACCACAAAATCCGAACACGGCACGGGTCTGGGCATGAGTACGGCTTACGGCATTATCCAGCGCCACAAGGGTGAGATCACGTTCAAAAGCAAGGAAAACCAGGGCACCACTTTTTATATCAGGCTCATGGCGGCACTATTTGTACATCAGGTGCCGTCGGACAATCAGCAGGATAAAATTCCTCAGAAACAAAAGAAGAAGAAATTCTCAATTCTTGTTGTAGACGACGACGATGCCGTTCGTTTCACCTTGGCCGAAATGCTTGAGATCCAGGAACATGAAGTTTCCATGGCCTCTTCCGGACAGGATGCCGTCAAGATGGTCATGCAGCATCATTACGATATCCTATTTACGGATCTGGGGATGCCCGGTATGTCAGGGTGGGAATTGTCGCAAGAAGTACGTCAGCGTTCGCCGCAGACTCACGTTATCATGATCACCGGATGGGGCACGCAGTTGGATCAGCAGAAGGCCAAGGAAAGCAATGTGAAAAAGATTCTGCCAAAGCCGGTCTCCTATGACGAGATCATGAATGTCGTGAATGAATATGTGAACTCGTTGTGAGAGAAGTGAAAGGATCCGTTTATTCGAACCAATGGGATGCCATGCGCTACTTCGCCGACTTCCAAACGATCTTTCCGTTCCTGTCTATATAGGCCATCTTCCCGTCAGTGCGAATACGAGCCAACGCACCTGAGAAATTGTAAGCCTTTTCAAATTGCGGATTGATCGTCATTTTGCCGTTCTTGTCAACATATCCCCATTTGCCAGAAACTTTGACCCTGGCCAATCCTTCAGAAAAATCATGCCCGTCGTCGTACTTGGCCGCTATCACCAATAACCCCTTTCGATTGATGAATCCGCGTTTGCCGTTAGAGACGACGCACGCCAGGCCGTCTGAGAAAAGGCCGGCTTCCTGGAACTGTGGGTTGATCACAAAGACCCCGCCTTTGTCGATGTATCCCCATTTGCCGCCGGATTTGACGCGCGCCAGACCATCGCGGAACGGGAAAGCTTCATCAAACTGAGGGTTTATCTCGTATCGCCCTGTTTTGTCAATGAATCCCCACTTGCCTTCGATCCGGGCACAGGCCAAGCCTTCTGAAAAGCCCAGCGCCTTATCGAACTGTGCGTTGATCGCGAGTCTGCCGTTCTTATCAAAGTAGCCGGATTTACCATTGATCTCTACGCGCGCCAGGCCTTCGTTGAAGTCATCGGCCTGACTGAACTGAGGATTGATGACGTATTTTCCAGAGCGGTCAATGAACCCGTATTTTCCGCCGATCTTCACTCGTGCCAGTCCTTCCGAAAAAGGAGCGGCTTTGTCGAATTGCACGGCAATATCGAAGTTTCCATTCTTGTCGATGAAACCCCATTTGCCGCCGGCCTTTGCACAAGCCAGATCTTCCGAAAAGCCTCCTGCCGCGTCGAATTGCGGATTTATGTCGTACCGGCCGCCGCGGTCGATATAACCGAAGCGGTTGCATAATCGGACCAGGGCCACGCCTTCCGAAAACTTCCACGCCTCATCGAACTGCGGGTTCACTACGACTTTTCCATTGGCGTCGATATATCCCCAAAGATCCTCCTGTTCAATCAAGTACAATTGTCCTTGCGCGACCAGCGGATTTTGAAAGACCGCCATCATGATGCCAAATAAAACGACATGTATGATCTTTTTCATTTCTGACTCCTAAAATCTGATGGGAAACGCTAAAAGATAATGCAAGGCTATAAAAAAAGCAAAGGAAGAGAGTTTATGACTGTTTCAAAAACTCCTACCGGTCACAACATCATAGTGTTGCACGCGGATGTCCTCGCTGGTTGCTGAGGTTGAACCTTTTCCTAATTCCATTTTCCATTGGAAGAGTTCCATCATCATCGGTTTCGTTTTGTTGAGAAGGTCCTGAAAAAGTCCGCCGGACTCGTAACGTTCTGCGTCCTGGGGAGAATTCCATATGGTGATCGAAATGAACTCATTTGGTTCTCTCAGGCTTTCGGTCAGAAAAGCGTATCGGCAGCCGTCCACTTTGAGCAACGCCGGTATGATGGTGTTCTTGTAAGTATCTCTAAAAACGTCAGCCTTATTAGGTTGTATCTTCAGAGAAAGAAGCCGGACGTGCAAGGATTGTGTCTTGTCCTGAATGGATATCTGGTCCGAAGAAGCCGTTTCGATGGAGTAAGATTCAACGACGGGTTCTTCGGTCACGGGGGTATATTCCAAAGTGAGATCCTTGGATAGTTGTATCTTCCATTCCGAGGAATCGGCCAAAACCGGCTGCAGGTCGCTTAAAACCTTTTTGTAAATGCCGCTTTCTACGTAAGCGTCCACATGTTCCTTGGATTCCCACAGGGTCATGGAAATGTATTCGTGGGGGTGCGATCCGCTTTTGATCAGGCTGGCGTACAGACAGCCAAGCGTGTTTTGCAGCACGGAAAGGACTTTGTCACGATAGACCTCATGAACCCGTGACTCGGCTTCAGGCTTGACTTTGGCTTGAACTAATCGCATGAACATGGGGCTACTCCTTTCAAATACAAAAAAAAAGAATAGTATGAGTTTCATTTCATTAATATACCGTTATTTCAATGGATCGGCGCTTTGTTTCACGGATATCTGCCGGGAACGCCTGGGATCATTTTCCCTTCATCAATTCGATGTACCCGGGTTCATGACGGATCGCGTCAAAATCAGGATCGGTCTTGATCCATTCGTAATCTTCGAGTCCGGCCACGATCGATTTTTGCAGCGCTTCGATCGCAGAATCTTTTTGCCCCAGCCGTGAATACGCGCAAGCGGCGTTGTAGAACATGAGCGGGTCGTCCGGGCTCAGTTCAATCGCCTTCTTGGTTTGTTCCAGAGCTTCATCGCGCCTTCCAACGACCGCGAGCTGTGTTGCGTAATGGATGTGCGACCGCGCATCATCCGGATGTTTAGAGAGATACACAGGGAACAATTCGAGCATTTCGTTAATAATGGCTTGCATCTTCTCTTTATCTCCAAGACGCTCGTAGGCCATCCGGAGTTCTCCGTATGCCGTATGAAAATCCGGGTTCAGTTCGATCGTTTTTTTCAATAATTCAACCGTCTCAAGATCGCGGTTCATCACATGACAGATCCTGGCGAGAACCCAATACCCCGTAAAAATATTGGGACCCAGTTCGATCGCTTTGCGCGCAGCCGTTTCCGCTTCCTGGATCGACTTCTTGCTGAAGTAAGCCATGGCCAGCGCGGCATACGCCTCGGCAACGGTGGAATCATACATCAAGGCTTTCAGGCTTGATTCGATCGCCTTATCAACCCAGATCTCTTTGGTATCGTAATCGTAATGCAGAGTCGCGTATGATTCTCCAAGTCCCGCATACGCCGCGGCGTAACGCGTATCCAGTTCGATCGCTTTTTGGAACAGATGTATGGCAAATTGCAGACTGCTCTTGGTTCTTCGGTAGAGAAATTCGCGCGCGCGCAGATAACAATCAAAGGCCTCGGCGTTCACGGTTGAGCGTTTTGTCAAAATGACTCTTTCGTTAGGAGAGAGTTTGATCATCAGGGCATCCACGACCTGTTTGGAGACTTTTTCCTGAATATCGAACACGTCTTCCATTTTTCCTTTAAAGGATTCCGCCCAAAGCTGGCGGCCATTCTCGACATCAATGAACTGTACGGTGATTCGGAGATTATCCTGGAACTTCCGAACACTTCCTTCCAGCAAATAGCGGATCCCAAGTTC
Source organism: uncultured Bacteroidota bacterium (assembly GCA_964415295.1). Lineage (GTDB taxonomy): Bacteria > CLD3 > CLD3 > SB21 > SB21 > SB21. Next base: position 7,962 of record CAYPYN010000001.1, on the reverse strand, counting down.
TCTTCCGATGGTTTTGATATCCTTGGTCGTGTTCTTGTATTGCATCGAGTTGGTGCGCGATATGACATCAAAATCCTTTAGCTGTGAAAGGCTGACGATCAGTTCGTCGGTCAGACCATCGCCGAAATATTCGTTATCTTTATCGCCTCCGATCGTTGTAAACGGGAGAACGGCGATCGCGAGTTTTTTGGCGGAATCTTGTCTTGGATCGATGTTGCTGTTCAAAGCGGAGAGCGCCTCGAGAAACTCATCCACCGTCTGAAATCTTTTGTCTCTGTCCTTCTGCAGCATTTTGGCGATGATGGCATCCAGCGACGACGGGAGCCTGCGGTCGAGTTCGCTCGGCATCGGCGGATCCTGATTTACCACAAGGTACATCAATCCCGCTTCATGTTCCGATTTGAACGGAAGATCTCCTGTAAGAAGCTCAAAGAACAGAATACCAAGCGACCATAGATCCGAGCGATTATCGGCCTTCAGACCTTGCGCTTGTTCCGGCGACATATAGGACAGAGTGCCGAGTGAAGAACCGTCTTTGGTAATCGCTCCCTGATTTCTGAATTTGGCCAGACCAAAATCCATGATCTTCAACTGTCCGGACTTGGTCAGCATGATATTCTCAGCTTTGATGTCCCTGTGAATGATATGGCTGTCGTGGGCTACTTTCAGCCCATGAGAGATCTCTTTGATCCATTCGATGGCCTGTTTAACGGGTACACCAGAGCCTGTGTTCAGAGCTTCGAGGTAATTTTTCAGAGTCTGACCGTCAATATACTCGAGCACAATGAACGCACTGTCTTCCCGGTCGTCAATTTCGTAGATGGAGAGGATGTTGGGATGATTCAAAGCGGCCGTGGCTTTGGCTTCCTGGATAAATCGTGCGCGGTCCTGTTCCGAGCCGGCTAATCTTTGGGGGAGGAATTTCAAGGCGACGAATCGGTCGAGTTTGGCATCTTGCGCTTTATATACGATACCCATGCCGCCTTCGCCGAGTTTTTCGAGTATCTTATAGTGTGATATGGTTTGCCCGATCATAGAAACCAATTTCCTTTCATGAACGTCTGGTTTAAAACCATTGATATGTTATTATCTTCTTGTTTTGGATTATGCAAATTCCGCCAGTAATGTTTCAAAATCCGTATCGCCGCGCAGGGAGTCGAAATAGGGATCCGTCTTGGCCCACTCGCGAACCACGTTTCCGCCGATCTCAAGCGATTTCCGAAGGACCGGTAAGGCCTGCGTCTTCTCACCCAGACCGGTGTAAGTGCACGCGCAATTGTACAACGCCAGTCCGTCACCCGGCGCGATCTCTATCACGCGCTGAATGGCTGCGAGGGCTTTTTCACGGTCTCCAAAGCGCGCATACGGGATGGCCATACGGCTTAGCGTAAGCACGTCGTCCGGATTGACCGCATATTTACGGGCGCCGATCTCGATGATCTTACGGGCGGCTTCATTGGAAGCCTCCTGGTTTCCCATCCGCCGATAGGTCATGTCCAGGTGCATCCAGGGTTCTTCGCTGTATGGCTTGATTTTGGCAGCCTGGTTATAATACTGAACCGCCTGATCGTAATTACCGATGATGTCGGAAATGATCCCCATCCAGCGAACGGCGTCATAAGAATCCGGTATTTTCTGGATGATGCGTTCCAGCGTCTTCTTGGCTTCGGCAAATCGTTTCTGATAAAGATAGACCATAGCAATGCCGAACTGCGCTTCCTGCAGGTCCGGCTGAAGGGTCAGCGCCTTCTGGTTCATCTGGATCGTCCGTCCCAGCCACTGCGGATCGCCGTCATAGAAGAGATACATATTGGCGCACGTTTCCGCCAGTGCGGCGTAGGCCAGCGCAAAATTAGGATCGATCGTCAACGCGTGCTCGAACATTTGTATGGCCTGCTCATTGATCTTTTTCCCGCGCGTGTTGAGATATTCCCGTCCGCGCATGTAGAAATCGTATGCGCGAAGATCGTCTGTGGGCTTGGGTGTATGCGGCTGTTTTTCGGAATCGGTGAAGGATACCTTCAACGCTTCGGCGATCTTCTGCGACACTTCATTCTGCAGGTCGAAAATATCCTCGACGAGCCGGTCGAACCGGTCGGCCCATACGTGGAAACCGTCACGAACGTCGATCAGCTGGGCCGTAATGCGGATCTTATTCCCCGCCTTACGGATGCTTCCCTCAAGAACGTAATTGACGCCGAGCGCCTCACCGACCTGACGCGTATTGATCTCTTTATTGCGGAACGGCAATACGTCCGTTCGGGAAACGACCTTCAACTGTTTGGTCTTGGAGAGATCCGTGATTATGTCTTCCGTGATTCCGGCGCAGAAGTAGTCGCTTTCCTTGTCGGAGCTCATATTTTCAAAATAGAGCACCGCGATCGATTTTTCTCTCTGTGCGCTGCTTGTTTCAACCGGGCCTTTCTTCAGCCGATCGATCACTTCCTTGGCGGAAGCGATCCGCAGTTTGCGGTCCTTCTGCAGCATATGCGCGAGCAGGGCCTGGATATGTTCCGGAATATCTTCACGGATGCGCTGGGCCGGCTGGGGATCGACGTTGAGTACTTCATACATAATAGCGGCTTCGTGTTCGCCGCGAAACGGCTGCTGGCCGGTGAACATTTCGTACAGAAGAACGCCCAACGACCAGAGGTCCGTCTGCACGTTGATCTCTTCGCGCTGGAACTGTTCCGGCGACATGTAAGCGATCGTGCCGACCGTGGTACCCGTCTTGGTCAGTGAACTTCCTTTCAGCTTGGCCAGACCGAAATCCATGATCTTGATCTGGCCGCTCGAAGTGATCATGATATTATCCGCTTTGATATCGCGGTGAATGATCCCGCGTTCGTGCGCGGCGCGGAGGCCTTCGGCGATGGAAATACCAAGTTCGGTGCTTTGTTCGTAACTGAGGCGTCCGGTCTTGATTTTGGCCTTGAGATCCGTGCCTTCGACGAATTCCATCACGATGAACCGCTGATCGCCGACATCCTCTACCGCGTGGATCACGCAAACATTCGGATGATTGAGGGTCGCCGCGGCTTTGGCCTCACGCAAAAACCTCTCCTGTTCGGCGGCATTGGCGTGCAGATGATCGGAGAGGAATTTCAGCGCCACGGGCCGGTCGAGCTTGGTGTCCTGCGCTTTGTATACTACGCCCATGCCCCCTTCGCCGAGTTTTTCAACGATCTTGTAATGCGAGATGGTCTGTCCAATCATTGATTCGAAAACCTTTCCTTAATTTATGAAATATTATTTAGACAACATTTCCCGGCAATGATCGAGATGAACTTTGACCACCTTATCGTCGGGACATAATTCAGAACATCTTTCTAAAATAGGTATAGCCTCAGTACCGTTGCTTTTTCTTATGAAATCAAGAGCCTTGGCAAAAGAATCTGCGATCTTCAGCTTTTGTTCCTTGAGTTCCGGAGCAAGAACATCCAACACCTCATAGATCGTAACGGGTTCATCTTTGCCGCGAACTTTCACAGTATCGATCTCACGTATGGAATATTTCTGCGGATGTTTAAGATTCTTGAAAGTTTGTTCCGTGATGAGCAGAAGGACGCCGTATGTTTTCGTGAGGCTTTCAATGCGGGATGCCAGATTCACGGCGTCGCCGATCACGGTGGTGTCCATGCGGTCATCCTCACCGATGGTGCCCATCATCATTGGCCCGGAATTGAGTCCCACGCCGATGGACACGGGCGCATAACCTGCCTGCTTGCGGCCGCGGTTGTAGTCAAATAGATTCTTTATCATCAAAATGGACGTATTAAGCGCCGTGTCCGCATCTTCGAACAGCGCCATGATCGCATCGCCGATGTATTTGTCGATGAAGCCCTCGTTCTGACGGATGATCGGCCCCATGAAACTGAAATAGGAATTGATGAAACGGAAATTCTGTTCCGGTGTCATGTGTTCAGATAAAGCGGTGAAGGACCGAATATCGGAGAACATGATCGTCATGATCCGTTCCGCGCAATGGCCAAGCCGAATCCGGTCGTAGTTATCCTCCATGCTCAGAACTTTGAGGAAATTGTTCGGGACGAACTTATAGAAGACGTCGACCTTTCGCTTCAATTCATCGGTGATCTGCTCGAGCTGCCGGTTCATCTTCTGCAATTCCAGAAACTGTTCTTCCTGTTTGAGTAACAGCGATTTTTCCTGTTCGTACAGGCGCGCATTTTCAACGACCTGTGCCGATTGCGCCGCAATGATGGCCATCAGGCGTTGATCGTCTTCGGAGAAAAGTTTTCCGTCCTTTTTATTGTAGGCGGTGAGTATTCCGACCATGGACGATTTGACCGTGAGCGGCACGCAAAGCACGCTTTTGACGGCCGGATCCCAGCGGATGCCCCGGAAGCGTTCGTCGTTCACAGGATCGTTGATCATCAAAGGTTTTTTATTAAGATGCATCCATCCGAGAATACTTTCGGTGAGGTGGAATTGAGGCTGATCGCCGGAATTGGTCATGCTGCGCACCAGCGTGCGCATGGGCTTATTGGCTTCGGCGTCCACCAGAGTTATGACGCCTTGTTCCGCGTGAACGGCCTTGAGTGTGCGGTGAATGATCGTCTGCATGATATCCTGGGAATTGGTCGAGCCGCCGATCAGACGGGCCAGATCGTTAAGAATGGACAGTTCCTCAACGGCGCGGCGCAGGCGCAGGTTTTCTTCCTCAAGATTCTGAATTTGCTTAACGGAAAGATTTTCCATTGGTTCTTTCTCCGTTCAACACGGATAACACTCTGGGTGAATACAAAGAATGAAAAAGATCTTCGATCGGTATTTCCTGCAACGAAGTGTTCTACAGGAAAGGCTGATCGATGGACGGGCTTTGCTGCGTGAACAGCTTTGCGCCGTCTTCTGTGATATACATGCAATCTTCGAGTCGCACGCCGAATTCACCGGGTATCGCCACCATCGGCTCGTTACTGAAGACCATACCGGGCGCTAGTTTTGTTTTATTGCCGCGAACCAGATTGGTCCATTCGTGATAATCCACTCCGATGCCGTGCCCTGTGCGGTGCGGCAGACCGGGCAATTTATAGCCGGGCCCGAAACCGGCGTCCGTGATCACTTTTCGGGCCGCCGCATCGACGCTTTCGCAAGTTACTCCGACTTTGGCGGCTGTGAGCGCGGTGGATTGGGCTCTTTTGGCGAGATCCCATATTTCCCGTTGCCTCTTGTTCGGTTTACCGAAAACGACGGTTCGGCTGATGTCGGACTGGTACCCTTCGACTTTGCAGCCGCCGTCCATCAGAACGATGTCGCCTTCTTTCAGTTTTTGCGGTTCGAGACTGCCGTGCGGCAGCGCCGAAGCCGCGCCGAAATTCGCTCCGGCGCCGCCTTTGACGCCCAGCATGCGGAACGCCGCTTCACAATCGGCTGAAAAATCTTCGGGGGTCATGCCTTCCCTCAGTTTGGCGACCACGGCTTTGTACGCCGCAATCGTAATATCATTGGCTCTCTGCAACAGCGCAATCTCGGCGGGGGACTTGAACATGCGGCACCCGGCCGTTACGGGTACGACGCTGACATATTCGATCCCGGACGTTTCGCTCCTCAAGCCGTCGAATAAAAAGAATCTTACACGCTCTTCAATGCCCACGCGCCCGGTCCGTATTCCCAGATCCTTGAATATTCCAGCGGCCAGCGCATAAGGACTTTCATCTTCTTCCCAGGTGCGAAATTCCTTGCCGAACCGAATGATCTCACGCATGCGGTCTTCCTCGAATTTGGGACAGATCCAGGCCGGTTCGCCCCGCGCAGGGATGATCATGGCGATCATGCGTTCGCTCACCCAGGTATTTAAGCCGGTGTAATAGAACACGCTGGATCCGGGTTCCATAAAGACCGCGTCGATCTTATTGTCGATCATGAGATTCTGCGCTTTTCGAATTCTTGACCAGCGTTCCTCATCACTGATCGGCACAATGCCGTCCGTCATCGGATGCAAATCAAAATTTGCTGTGGATAACGTGCGGTTGCTTAATGGAGTCAGCGATACACCGACAAGGCCCAGCGCAGAAGTCTTTATAAAAGTTCTTCGGTCAGACATAAGGTTCCTATTTTTTTTCGGGCATTTCGTGTTGTAATTCTTCCACCCAATTCATGACAACATTAAAATAGGTCACATTGGCGCTGACGGCATAATTTTGCACCATGATGAAACGTTTTCCGTCCGGTGAAATATCGTAATTATTGAGCGGGTTATTTGGAAAATACATTTGCGATACGTCGAATAATTCCTTCGGTTTTTCCATGGAAAACACCGGGTCGGTCTTCACCGGAACGGACATCATGCGGCCGGTCGTATTGAGGTACAGAACTTCTTTACCGTCCGGCGACCAGAATGGTCTCGCGCCGCCGTTCGTCGAGATCTGCCATTTCCCGTTCAGATCCGGGTAAGTGCGGACATAAATTTCCATGCCGCCGGATTCATTGGAACCATAGACGATGAATCGTCCATTCGGGGAAATATGTCCGCCGTATTCGTAAGCGCTTGAATTCAGCAACGGTCCGAGTTGCTTGTTGCCGTCGAGAGTCATATTGAATATATCGCCGTCGGTAGGGCCGCCAATGGTATTGATGATAAGTTGTTTCCCGTCGGGCGAAAAGGCAATAGGGAACTGGGGCGTCTTTGCGGACGATAGGGCGATCCCGGGTGAACTCCCGTCAGCCGATTGTTCCATGATCCGTTCACCGCTTTGCGAATTATTGGCATAGTATATTTTTGAACCGTCATTGTTCCAGACCGGGTCAAAGGATTTCTTATCAAAGGTAAGCCGATTGAAACTGCCTTTGCGAAGATCGTAGATCCAGATGTCGTTATCGCTTCCCGCGACGAGGCCGATCGATACGGCCAGTTTTGTCCCATCGGGTGAAATGCGCGGTGTATTGTAGGGTTGCGGCTGAAGGGAAAGCGGGGTATACTTTCCGTCGCGTGTGATCCAGACGAGTTCGAGATCTTTATTCAAAATCCCCGGCAAGTACACCAGGTGGCCGTTTTTGGAAATTGAAAAATCAGAAACACCGCTCGCCGGATCGCCGCTGACGTCTTTGATGAACATGGTCAATGGCTGTGTTGAACGGAATTCTTTCCAATTAAACGGCGCGGCCCAAAGCGCTCCGTTGCGGGCAACGATCACGTATCCCGGTTCGACATATCGAGCCATCTCACCCCGAATGTCCAGAACGTGGCGTTCCCCTGTTTCTACCGATTGCATAATAATGGAGGCATCCAGATAAGAATTAGGGCTGGTCATATCGCCAACCGTATACAAGACCCATTTCCCGTCGGGCAAAACCTGCGGCCACCGATGCGTACGTTCCTTTCGTAAAGAGTCGACCGTTGAGAAGACGCGCTCGTCGCCGCCTGACGCCGAAACCGACATGATTCCCGAAGAAAAAGCCGGAGAATAATAGATCCGATTATCCGTTCCCCACGAAGCGCCTCGAAACCCTGGCGCATCACAAACCGTTTCAACAGCACCTCCGGCGGTAGGTACCTTTTTGATCTTGCCGTCTGCCACAAATCCGATCCATAAGCCGTCCGGTGAAAAGAACGGCGAACCGCCGTTCAATGTTCCTTTGATCGGGATCGATTGGAAACTGTTGAGCGGGCGCAGGTAGATCTGGCTCGCTCCCGACTCCGTTAATGTAAATGCCAGCCATTGTCCGTCCGGAGAGATCGCCACGTTGGTAAATTCCGACCGGAAGATCCTCTGTCCCGGAGCCGTTACGGCATTGATATTCAGATTTGATACAAGCCTCGGCGTGCTTTCACTCTTTGACCTGAATAGCAGCAGACCAATGACCACAGATACGGCCAGGGCGCCGAGCCACAGTATTCGTTCCACATTGAGATAACTTCCGGCCGGCATTTTTTCCGACGGCTTTAGAGCCGGGCGAACCATACTCATCCGTGTCCGCGAGGATTCCCGTTTGAATCGCTTA